>CALRTC020000016.1:0-130160 GCA_943371025.1 Hydrogenophaga intermedia | reverse complement strand
GGCGGATCGGCGGCCTGTGTCGCGGCCGGACTGGCAGCGGCGGCCCTGGGGTCCGACACGATGGGATCGGTGCGCATTCCCAGCGCCTATTGCGGCCTGGCCGGGTACAAACCCGCCCGCCGCGCCATCAGCATTAATGGCGTGGTCCCGCTGTCGACGACGCTGGACCATGTCGGCGTGCATGGCTGGACGGTGGCAGATTGCGCCCTGGTCGCGGCCCATGCCGGCACCGGCTTCGCCCCGTGTCCGGCCAGCCTGTCCGGCCTGCGGCTGGCGGCACCCGACTGGCGGTCGCGGGTGGAGGCACCCGAATATATCTGGGCCGCCCGCGACAATGCCGCCGCCCGTCTGCTGTCGGCCGGCATGGTGGCCAGCGACGCCGACATGGCCCATTACCAGCCCGGTCAGGCCCGCCGCCTGGGCCTGCTGGTGTCGGAGGTGGAGGGGATGAACGCCCACGCCGCCCAGCTGGCGCAGGGTGATGACGGCTTCTCCCCGGAATTCCTGTCCCTGCTGCGCTGGGGGGCCAAGCAGCCGGCCACCAAGGTTGCCGCCGCGTACCAGGGGCTGGATGAAATCCGGCTGGCGGGGCTGGACTGGCTGTCGCGGGTGGATGCGGTGCTGCTGCCCACGGCCCCGCAGACGGCCTTTGCCTTTGACCAGCCGGTGCCCGCCAACCAGGCCGATTTCACCGCACTGGCCGATTTCATCGGCTGCCCGGCCGTTTCCGTGCCCGCCGGCCTGTCGCCGGACGGGCTGCCCTTGTCGGTGCAGGTCATCGGCCGCGATGCGGGCGTGGTCCTGGCCGTGGCGGCGGCGCTGGAGTGAAAGTCTACACCCCGCTGACCGAATAGTCCGGCGTGCCGTCCCAGCACAGGTCCCAACTGGCCCCCGGTCGGACATTCTGCACAGCGGCGGGTTCAAAGGCGACAAGGCAGCGCCCGCCCGGCTGGCGGACGCTGCCATAGACCAGCCCCCGATGACCGTCGCCGCGCAAGGTCCGGGCCAGCGCCTGCCCCGCGGCATAGCCGGCAGCCGGGTCGGGATGCAGCGCCGAGTGGTCGGGATCATCCGTGATGTCGGGAAAGTCACCGATGAAATCGGCCAGCAGTTCGACATAGCGCGCCCGGTCGCGGTAGATGCCGATATAGGACAGTTCGCGCGTGCGATGGAACGCCACCTCCGCCACCGAGGTCAGCAGATCCCAACTGCAATACCAGGCGCCGCGCCCTTCATCATTGAAGCGGTTGCCGCCCTTGCGGGTATAGGTGAAGGCGGCGTTCACATGGCTTTGGCCATAGACGGCCAGATCGTGCCGCCGCCGCGCCCAGGCCAGTTCACGCCGATCGACATGCAGGTTGCGCCCGCGTTCGGCCTGCAAACGGGCACTGGTCAGCCCCTCAATCTCCGCCAGGACCGCCATCTCCGCCTCGCTATCAACCAGACCGCGCAGGCTGGGCGGCTTGTGATAGGTGGCAGGGATCAGCCGGACCAGACCGCGGTCGGCAATGGAAACGATCCTCACGCGCCACCCCGCAGCGCGTCCAGATAGGCGCGCACCTGCAGGAACTGCGGCAACCCATCCTGGATCATGGTGTCGACAGGCCGGGCACCGTCAAACAGCGGCCCCTGATTGGGCAGGGTCATCCAGCGGGCCGCGATCTCCTCCCCGAAATAAAGGGACAAGGCCTTGTAGATGCCGATGACGGCACTGAGCCGCAGTATCTGATCATGGGTCAGGCTGGCCGCATAGCCGGGCTTGCGCGCCCGTTTCCAGGTGCTGTCCGACATGTCAGCCAGCGCCGCCGCCTCGGCCAGGGTCAGGCCCCAATGCTGAACGATGCGATCATAGGCCTTCAAGGCGACGGCGTTCCGGTCGGGGGCGGGCGGCCGATCCAGGGCAAGGTCCATTCATCCCTCCTGCGGTTGCAAGAGAGATTAGGTTCATTTGACCTATATTTCAAGGTCAGATAGCCTACCGCCAGCGCGCGGACTTGTCCCCGAAGGCGGGCAGGTCGAAGCGGGGTTGGGCCGGCTCCTCGGCAAAGCGGATGGGCACGCCGATATGGCGGTAGCCTTCCGCATCGGTCAGGACCATGCCGCGTTCGGCCACGAACGGATCATCGAACGCGTCCTTCAGGCTGCGCACGGGGGCCCAGCAGCAATCGACCCCGCGCAGGAAGTCCTGCCAGTCGGACAGGCTGCGCGTGGCGAAGGTCTGTTTGAAGAAGGCACGCAGCGGTTCCTGATCCGGGCCCGGTTGCTTCTTGGCAAACGGCAGCAGGTCCGGCCGGCCGAGCGCCGTCAGCAGGTTTTCGGCAAACTTGATCTCCGACCCGCCCAGCACCAGGAAACGGGCATCGGCCGTTTCATAGATATGGTACATGGCCGACCCGCCAAAGCTGCGCATATCCTTGACCGGCGGATGGCGATCTTCGGCAAAGACCGGGCCGGTGACATTGGGCGTCCAGGCGAGTGCGGCGTCGAACATGGACAGGTCGACATAATCGCCCTTGCCCGTCGTCGCCCGGCGCAGCAGCGCCATCAGCACGCCGGAAAAGGCCATCAGGCTGGCGGCCATGTCGGCCACGGGCATGTTGGGGCTGGCCGGCTTGTCATCCGTCAGGCCACGGTTGAAATCCACCAGCCCTGCCAGCGCCTGCACCGTCATGTCATGGGCGGGCTTGTGCGCATATTTGCCCGACTGGCCGAAGGCGGAGATGGAGCAATAGACCACACCCGGATTGATGGCGCGGATGGCGTCATAATCCACGCCCAGCCGGGTGACCACGCCAGGGCGGAATGCCTCCACCACCACATCGGCTTCCCGCGCCAGATCCATAAAGATGGCGTGATCGGCCGGGTCCTTCAGGTTCAGCGCGACAGAGCGCTTGCCGCGGCCGATGTTGCGGAACCAGACGGTGACCCCGTCCTTCGTCTTCTGCCCGATCTCCCGCGTCGGTTCGCCCGTGCCATTGGCGGGTTCGACGATGATGACGTCGGCGCCGTGGTCGGCCATCATCATGGTCATGTGCGGACCCGGCAGGAAGGCCGACAGGTCCAGAACCTTGATCCCCTCCAGCTTCATTCCCCCATCTCCCCCAGCTTGGGCGCGCGGACGCCCTTGGGCCGTTGACCATTGATACGGATGGGCGAGGACAGAAGCCGCAAGGTGCCGTCCCTGGCATCCGGATGATCGACCGTCTCCACCATCCCGATCTCCGCCACGAACGGATTGTCCAGCGCCTGATCCAAGCTGGTGATGGGGGCGAACGGCACATGCCCGCCCAGGATTTCCAGCCATTCCGCCGTCGTCCGGGTGGACAGCACCTCATCCAGCGTGTCGGACAGAAGCTGCCTGTTCACGCGGCGGGCGGGGATATCCTTGAATTCCGCCCGGTCCAGAAGGTCGGCCCGGCCCGCGCGGCGGCAGAATTCCTCCCAGAATTTCGGCGTCTGGCACATCAGCATGGCCCAGCCATCCTTGGTCTTGAAGGACTGGCTGGGGGCGATGGACGGGTGCGCGCCGCGCGGCAGGCGCGTGATCTGGTCGCCCGCGTTCAGATACCAGGTGGCGGGGTAGGACAGCTGATGCAGCGCCGTGTCGAACAGGGCGACATCCACGTCACAGCCCACACCGGTAGCCTTGGCGCCCAGGATGGCCGACACGGTGCCGAACGCCATCATGGTGCCGGTCATGAAATCGACCATGGACACGCCCAGCCGCGTCGGCGGCGCATCCGGCTCCCCCGACAGGGCCATGAAGCCGGCTTCGGCCTGCATCAGGTAATCGTAACCGGGCCAGGTCTCCCGGCTGTTGCCACGGCCATAGGCCGACAGGTGCGCGCAGACCAGACGCGGGTTGATCGCCTTCACCGCGTCATAGGTCAGGCCCAGCTTCTTGGGCTGGTCGCCGCGCAGATTGTTGATCAGCGCATCGGCGCCCTTCAGCAACTCGTTGAAGGCGGCGCGGCCCTCGGCGGTCTTCAGGTCGATGCTGGCCGACTGTTTGCCCTTGGAAAAGGTCTGGAAGAACTGGCTGTCCTGTTCACCCAGGAAATGCGGCCCCGTGGAACGGGAGACATCCCCGCCCGTGGCGGCGTTTTCCACCTTGATCACCGTGGCGCCCAGATCGGCCAGCAGCATGCTGCCATAGGGCCCGGCGCCATATTGCTCCACCGCGACGACGCGGATGCCGGAAAGGGGACGGGTCATGGACGGGGGTCTCCGTTGGGGCAAACATCAGCAGCAGACACTTTTCCCCGTCATCCCGGCGAAAGCCGGGACCCAGCGTAGAGCGGCGTCTGCCGCGACAAGACTCATGTCGGCGCTGACCGCGCCTCACGCTGGGTCCCGGCTTTCGCCGGGATGACGGGAGGGGGGATTACACCGGATGACGCGCAATCATCTGCTTGGCGATGATGATGCGCTGCATCTCGTTCGTCCCTTCGCCGATGCACATCAGCGGCGCGTCGCGGTACAGGCGCTCGATCGGGTATTCCTTGGAATAGCCATAGCCGCCGAAGATGCGCATGGCCTCCAGCGTGACCTCCACGCCGGTTTCGGACGCGAAATATTTGGCCATGCCGGCTTCCATGTCGCAGCGGTCGCCCCGGTCATAGGCGGCGGCCGCGTCCTGGACCAGCAGTTCGGCCGCGCGGACCTTGGTCGCCATCTCGCCCAGCTTCAACTGGATGGCCTGGTGTTCGCCAATGGGCTTGCCGAAGGTGCGGCGGGTCTGGGCATAGGCCACGCTTTCCTTCAAGGCCCGCCGCGCGATGCCGACAGCGCGCGAGGCGACATTGATGCGTCCCAGTTCCAGGCCGCCCACGGCCATCAGGAAGCCCTTGCCCTCGATCCCGCCGACCAGGTGCCGCTCGGCATCCAGCTCGTAATCCTCGAAGATCAGCTCGGCGCTGTCGATGCCCTTATAGCCCAGCTTTTCCAGCTTCTTGCCGGTGCGGAAGCCTTCATGCCGCTTGCCCGTATCGGGGTCGACCTTGGGCGCGATCAGCATGGACATGCCCTTGTGACGCGGCTGCGCCTCGGGGTCGGTCTTGACCAGCAGGGCCACGGCCCCGCCCTCAATCCCGTTGGAAATCCAGGTCTTGGTGCCGTTGACGATATAGGTGCCGCGATCGGTGCGGGTGGCGCGGGTGCGGATGGCCTGCAAATCGGTGCCGGCATCGGCCTCCGTCAGGCCCAGACCGCCACGGATTTCACCGGCGCAGAACTTGGGCAGCCAATATTCCTTCTGGGCCTGGGTCCCGAATTTCTCCACCACCGTGGCCATCATGATATGGCTGTTGAAGATGCCGGTCAGCGACATCCAGGTCTCAGAGATCAGGGCGACGATGCGGGTATAGGTGGATGCCGGCAGCCCCAGCCCGCCAAATTCCGGGCTGATGGTAGCGCCGAACAGGCCCAGTTCCTTCATCTGCTCGACCAGCTGGATCGGGTAGATGTCGTCATGTTCCAGCTTTTCTGCCACGGGGCGGACTTCGCGGGCCAGCCAGCGTTCAATGCTGTCCAGGATGGCGGCTTCATCATCGGCGTGGATGCCGGGGTGGGGCGTGCTCATGGTCTCTGGCTCCGGCTGGGATCAGTAATTTTCGACCCGGTCTTCCACGGCATGGCCACGGAAGGGGATCAGCATGTTGCGCTTGAACGAACAGACGGTGACGCCGTTCTGGTTCTTGCCGATGGTGCGGATGGTGACGATGCCCTGGTTGGGGCGCTTTTCCGACACGCGCTTGGCCAGCACTTCGCTTTCGCCATAAAGCGTGTCGCCATGGAAGACGGGGGCGCTGAACTTCACCTCGTCCATGCCCAGATTGGCGATGGCCTTCTGGGACACGTCGGTGACGCTCATGCCGATCAGCAGCGCCAGCGTATAGGGGCTGACCACCAGGTTCTGCTTGAACTCGGACGCCTTGGCGAATTCCGCATCGAAATGCATCGGATGCGTGTTCAGCGTCAGCAGCGTGAACAGGTGGTTGTCATATTCGGTGACGGTCTTGCCGGGGCGGTGCTCATAGATGTCACCGACATGGAAATCCTCGAAATAGCGGCCGAACGTCTCGCGATAGCGGTTCGGGCCGACTTCCTTCCAGTTCTGCACCATTTTACCTTGTCCCTTCATCAGACCCCGGCGGCGGCCAGCACGCGCCGGGCCGCCCGCACCACGGGCAATTCGATCAGTTTGCCGTCCAGCAGGGCCACCCCGCCCCTGGCGGCTGCGAACGCGTCCACCACGCGGTTTGCGCGGGTAATCTCGGCCACCGTCGGCGTGTAGACCTCGTTCACCACGGGCACCTGCGACGGGTGGATGCAGGCGCGGCCCGTAAAGCCCAGCGCCTTTGACCGCGCCGTGCTGGCCCGCAAGCCCTCCAGGTCGGCCACATCGATGGACGGCACATCCAGCAGGCCGATGCCCCCTTCGGCCGCCGCCGCGACCAGGGTGGAGCGGGCATAGAGCAGCGGTTCCCAATCCAGCGTGCAGCCCAGTTCGGCCGACAGATCGACGGCGCCGAACAGGATGGCGGAAACGCGGGGGCCCTTGGCGATGGCGGCGGCGTTGCGCAGACCGGCGGCCGTTTCGATCAGCGGCACCAGCCGCAGCGGCCTTTCGCCCACAACCTCATCCACCAGGGCCAGATCGGCCGGGTCCGACAGCTTGGGCAGCATCAGGGTCGTGGGGCCGGCGGCACTGTCCAGCACCGCCAGCAGATCGGCCAGACCCACGGCACTGCGCACCGGATTGATGCGCAGCCACAGGCCGGCCGGCGCCCCCTGTTCGGCAATGAAGGACAGGGCCGCGGCACGGGCCGCCGCCTTGCCCTCGGGCGCCACCGAATCTTCAAGATCGATACAGGTGATGTCAGCCCCGGCAGCCAGCGCCTTGCCGAACCGGTCGGGCTTGGAACCGGGCACGAACAACAAAGAGCGTTCCGCCATGGCGATCCTCGAAATCTATTTGTCCGGACATATTAGGGCAAAAGAAAACCCCGTCAAGGGGCGGGGTGGGGAAGCGGTGGATTGTTTTTGGGGGGACGGTAGGGCAGCCACCGTGACCCCGGTGACGGGGGATGCGGTTCGCTTAGGCCCCCCTCCCTGCCTTCCCCGCGAAAGCGGGGATCCAGGGGCCAAGGGCACCGACGCGTGGTTTCCGGTGGCCCCTGGATCCCCGCTTTCGCGGGGAAGGCACCTTATTCCAGGGGGCGAAGGTAGTGCCCCGGCTTGTCACCGGGGTGACGAGGATAGAGATAGAGTGTGTGTGAAGGACCCGCGGGAGCCCCCCCCCTCAAACCGGCGCCGGCACGGAAGCCGCAAAGGCCTTGGCGATGTTGGCGCGGCTGGTGACCCAGACGTCGGGGTGGCGCTTCACATGATCCAGGAAGGCCTGGAAGGCGCCGATGCGGCCGGGGCGGCCGATGATGCGCAGATGCAGGCCCAGGCTCATCATCCGGGCGCCTTCCTGCTGCGCTTCCCGGTACAGCCAGTCGAAACTGTCGATGGCGTACTGGGTCCAGTCGCGCGGGGTGAGCGCCGGGGCCAGCCAGAACTTCATGTCGTTGCTGTCGATGGCATAGGGCATGATGACCATGGGCCTGGTCGTGCCGTCTTCCATCTGGACCTGATCCCAGAAGGGGAAATCGTCGGAATAATCATCCATATGATAGAAGACGCCCTCTTCCGCCAGCAGCCGGCGGGTGACGTCGGTATGCAGATAGCGCGACAGCCAGCCGATGGGCCGCGTGCCGGTGGTCGTCTCGATGGACTGCAAGCCATCGCGGATGAACTGCCGCTCCCGGTCTTCCTTCATCCAGAACTGGTGGGTCCAGCGATGGCCGTGGCAGCAGATCTCATGCCCCTGGGCCACGATCTCGGCCGCCAGATGCGGCGCGCGTTCCAGGGCGACGGATGCGGCGGTGAAGGTCCCCTCCACCCCATATTCCTTCAGCAGGCGCAGGACGCGCGGGGCGCCGGCCTTGATGCCGTACTGGTAATTGCTTTCATTGCCGTGGATGCGGATGGGCTTGGCCACATGCACCGACAGTTCGTCCAGCGGCTCCGGCCCCTTGTCGCCGTCGCGGATATTATGCTCGGCCCCCTCCTCCACATTCACAACGATGGACAGGGCCAGCTTCGCGCCATTGGGCCAGGTGAAATCGGCGGGTGCGGACATGGGCGGGAACTCCGGGGGGTGGGGGTGAAAGAAGCCATCCTCCCGTCATCCCGGCGCAAGCCGGGACCCAGGGGCCAAACGCCCGACCTTTCAGCAGCTTTGATCGAAGCTGCGTCTTCGGTTGATCCTATGATCCTGGGTCCCGGCTTTCGCCGGGATGACGGGAGAAAAGTGAAATCGACAGCGTCAGGGGAAAGCCCCCCTCAATGCGGCTCCTCGCCGCCCGACACATTCATGCTTTCCGCCGTGATATAGCGGGCATCGTCGGAGCAGAGGAAGGCGACGGCGTTGGCGGTGTCCTCGGGAACGCCGGGGCGGCCCATGGGGATGCGGTTCTTCATCCCTTCCAGATAGGCGTCCAGCGACAGGCCCAGCTTCTGGCTGAAATATTCATTCTGCCAGGCGCCCAGGCCCGTGGTCACATGGTTGGGGCAGACATTGTTGACCGTGATCTGGTGGCGGCCCAGCTCGATGGCCGTGGAGCGCACCAGCCCGACCAGACCATGCTTGGACGAACAATAGCCGGCGGCGAACGGAAAGCCCGACTTGGCGGCCTGGCTGGCGATATTGATGATGCGCCCGCCCTTGGCCGCCGGCACCATCACTTCCGCTGCGGCCTTGATGCCGTTGAAGCAGCCGGTCAGGTTCACGTCGATGACGGCCTGCCATTCGGCCGCTTCCAGTTCCAGCAGCGGCTTCATGATATAGCCGATGCCGGCATTATTGACCCAGATGTCCAGCCCGCCCAGCTTTTCCACGGCAAAGGCGGCCATGGCCCGCATCTGGGCCAGATCGCGCACGTCGCAGGTGAAGGTCTCCACCCGCGCGCCGGTATCGGCGGTGATACTGGCGGCCAGCTGCTGCATCTCCGACAGGCCACCGATCATGCTGTCGGGCGTGGCGGCGTCGGCCGACTTGCCGATATCGGACAGCACGACCGACGCGCCATCGGCCGCCAGCCGGCGGGCAATGGCCTCGCCCAGCCCCTTGGCCCGGCCCGATCCCGTGACGACGGCAACCTTGCCCGCGAAACGCTTGCCTTCAGCCATGGCGACGCCCCCTCAGCCCAGCTTTTCGGTCAGGATGAAGGTGACATCGGCGATGGACTGGAAATGCGCGGCGATCTTGCCCATCGTCTCCGTCGCGATATCCTTTCCGAACTGGTCCATGTCGGCCACGTCCACGATCTCGATATACTGGTAGGGCGGGGCGGCATCGCTGCCCAGCAGGCCGGCGGAGCGGAAGACGGTGAATTCCTGGATGGAAGCCAGACCATTGACCGTGGGAAGATCGACGGTGCGCGCCCATTCCTCATAGGCGGCGCGATCGACGCCGGGCTTCAGGTTGAACAGGGCGATGATGCGCGTGGACATGCCGGGATTCCTCCGCCAGACGATGGAAATGGGAATAGCGCTTGCCTGGAATGAATGGTATATCATTATACCAATTGCAAGCCTGTTGTCGCGCACAAACAAAGGACCTTTTCCATGAATCAGCGCATCGTGCTGGCCCGTCCGGTCGGCCTTGTCCCCGTGTTGGAGGATTTCCGCCTGGAAGAGGCGCCGATGCCCGTTCCGGGACCGGGACAGGTGCTGGTGCGTGTCGATCATGTCTCGCTGGACCCCTATATCGCCAGCGCCCTGCGCGGCCGCCACCTGTCGGGCGGCGTCTCGCTGGACGCCGTGGTGCCGGGCGAGGCGGTGGCCACCATCATTGAAAGCCACCATGCGGATTACGCCGTGGGCGACCGCGTCACCTGCCGCGCCGGCTGGCAGAAATTCGCCGTGCTGGACGTGCCGCCGGCCGGTGTGCCACAGGGGCCGCTGTCCACCGCCGCGCAGAAGATCAGCCTGCTGGACGGCGTGCCGGCCACGGCGCTGCTGGGCGTGCTGGGCATGCCGGGCCTGACGGCCTGGGCCGGCACGGTGCGCGTGCTGAAGCCCATTCCCGGCGACACCTTCGTGGTGTCGGCCGCCACGGGCCCCGTGGGCGCCACGGCCGGGCAGCTGGCCAAGCGCATGGGGGCCCGCGTCGTGGGCATTGCCGGCGGGCCGCAGAAATGCGCCTATGCCAAGGACGTGCTGGGCTTTGACGATTGCATCGACCATCGCGACCCGGACTGGGTCGCCGCCCTGGGCAAGGCCTGCCCCGACGGCATCGACTGCTATTATGACGGCGTCGGCGGCCGCATCCTGGAAGGTGTCCTGCCGCAGCTGGCGCTGAATGCCCGCGTCGTGCTGGTGGGCGTGATGGAACAGTACAAGGCCGCCACCCCCCTGCCCGGCCCCAACCTGGTGCCGCTGATCAAGTTCCGCGCCACCATGGAAGGGCTGGTGGTCTATGATTACTGGAATGAGCTGGCCGGCTTCCGCAAGCGCGTGGCCCCGCTGGTGCGCGATGGCAAGGTGGTGGTGCGCGAAGAACATATTGCCGGCCTGGAAGGCGCGCCGGCCGCCCTGGTCCGCCTGATGGATGGCGGCAATTTCGGCAAGATGGTCCTGGATCTGTGAGGCCCAAGATGAACGATCTGCCTACCTATCCCCCCCAGGTCCCCCGCATCGACAGCCCGACCTTCCTGGTCCTGGCCTATGACATTGACGATGCGGCCAAGGCGCTGGCCTTGCGTGACGAGTTCATGCAGGGCCACCTGTCCCATATGGAAGCCAACTGGACCCGCTATATCGTGGCGGGTCCGATGCGCACCGATGACGGCAAGGGCTTTGTCGGCTCCATGTTCATCCTGAAGGCGGCCGACCGCGCCGATGTCGACACGCTGATGAGCGGTGATCCCTATTTCCGCTGCGGTCTTTATGGAAGGGTGGTGGTCACGCCGTCGGTCGCGGCCATCGGCACCGGCATCGGTGGCCGCATCTGGGCTGGGGCCGACCAGCTGAAGGCCGCGTCCAAGCCGGCCTGACCGCAATCGCACCCATGCTTGCCCACCGACTGAGCTTGCGCAGGCGCCTGATTGTCTGCGCAAGCTCAGGTGGCAGGTCAGCCGGTATTGGTATCACGCGGCCCGAACACTTTCCTGCTGCGACGGGTCAACAGGCGCCGGCAGCCCCGTATCGGCCACGCAGCGTTCGCGCAACTCCTCGATGCTGCCGCCGAAATTGAACAGGCCTGTCTCACCGCGGACCTTGCGCAGGCTGGCGCGCAGGCTGTCGGTGGCAAAGCTGTCCACCGACCCGTCCGCGGCCAGGATGACGCCATAGCGCTTGGCACCGTCCGCCGTGACCAGCCCGCGCTTGACGTCGGCCGCCACCAGGGACGGGTCACGGGCCAGCGGGTCGCCCCAGCCGCCGCCGCCCCAGGTGTCGAAGATCAGCAGGTCGCCGGGGCGGACCTGGATATCGTCGATCTTGGCGGCCAGCACCTTCTCCGTCCCATCGGCGCGGATCAGCACACGGCGCGACCGCCAGCCCGGCTCCCCGCCATTCACCCCCCAGGGATAGGTGAACCAGCGGTCATCATGGATGGCGATGGCGCCCGGTTCCAGGAAGCGATAGGCGATGCGCACGCCATTGCCGCCGCGATGCAGGCCAGGGCCCCCGCTGTCGGGGATGGTCTCATACCGCTCAATGCGCAGCGGGAAATAGGCTTCCAGGAACTCGTTGGGCACATTGGTGAAATTGGGCCACAGCGAATGCCCGTCCGGCCCGTCGCCGAAGGGCCGGCCCGGAATGCCGCCGAAACCGATCTGGAAAAGCTGATAGTACTTGCCCGACCCACGATAGCTGCCCGACAGCATCAGATGCGGGGAGGAGGAGAAGCCGGCCGCGTTCAGGAATTCCGGCGTGCGCTGGCCCAGCAAGGCCCCCAGCACGTCGAACACGCGGCCGATGCCATGGGTGCGGCAGGACAGGGCGGCGGGATATTTCGGCTTCAGCAGCGATCCTTCCGGGATGCGCGTTTCCACCAGATCATAGAAGCCGTCATTGAACAGGATCTGCGGGTCGAAGACCATGATCATGTAGATGCCGAAGAACATCTTCAGCATGTTTTCGTTCAGGTAGAAATTGATGGAGCTTTCCGACTGGGGCGAGGTGCCTTCCCAGTCCAGAATGACCTTCTCCCCCTCCCGCCACATGGTGGCGCGCAGCTTGTAGGGACCATAGCCGCGGCCATCGTCGCAGATATAATCCTCAAAGCTGACCTTCTCCTCACTGATCGAGGTTTCGATCAGCTTGGCCATGGCGCGTTTGTTGCGCTCCAGCAACTCTCCCGTCGCGGAAACGAACGTCTCGGTCCCGAAACGGCTGCACAGTTCCGTCACGCGGCGGGCGGCGATGCGGCAGGACGCGATGATGGCGTTCAGGTCCGACCGGCACCAATCCCGCGTGCGGGTATTGTTCAGCACCAGTTCCAGCAGATCCTCGTTCAGCACGCCCTTGCGGTACAGCTTCACGGGCGGGATGCGGATGCCTTCCTGGAAGATGCTGGTGGCATCGGTGGGCAGGCTGCCCGGCACCTTGCCGCCGACATCGGTCTGATGGCCGAAATGGCAGGTCCAGGCGACCAGCTTGCCATCCTTGAACACGGGCAGGATCACAAGCCAGTCATTCAGATGGCTGATGGCGCCTTCCACCGAATAGGGGTCGGACAGCCAGATGACGTCCCCTTCCTCGATCGTGCCCTTGTAGTTCTTCAGGAAGCCGCCCAGGAAGGAGCCGAACTGCCCCACCACCATCTTGCCTTCGTTGTTGGCAATCAGGGGGAAGGCGTCGCCCTGTTCGCGGATGCCGGGCGACATGGCCGTGCGAAACAGGGTGGCATCCATTTCGGCGCGCGCATTGCGCAGGGCGTTTTCAATGATGTCCAGCGTGATCGGGTCGATGGCGACCTTCTGGAACGGGGTGGGATTGGTTTCGATGATCGTGGCAACCATGGGTCTGTCCCTCTTTCCAGAAGTGTCGTCAGGCGGTGGCGAGCGGGCGGATCAGGATCAGCCCGTAATCGTCAACCTCCGCCCCATGGTCGGGCAGCAGCACCGTCGTGCTGTCCATTTCGCAGATGATGGCGGGACCTTTGATGAAATCCCCGGCCTTCAGCTTGGCCCGATCGTAAATGACGGCCGGATGTTCGGCCCCATCGGCCCAGATCGCATGGTCACGCACCTTGGCCGCGGCCGGGTTGCCATCGCCGCGCGGCAGCTTTTCCAGACGGATGGCGGACGCCTTGCCGAGCGCCGTGGCGCGCACGGTCACCAGCTCGCGGTCGCTGTCCAGGCAGAAGGTGAACAGCCGCTCATGCTCCTTGTCAAAGGATGCCGCCAGCGCCTCCAGCCCGCCCTCGGCGAACCCGTCCAGCGCCACGGGCAATGACACCTCGAACGCCTGACCGGAATAGCGCACCCCGGCCTCAAAGGTGATTTCCTGATCGGCCTCCGCCACGCCTTCGGCCAGCAGTTCGCGGGCCACGGCGGCGCGCAGGTCGGCCAGCAGGCCGGCGACATCGCCATTGGTCACGTCGGCGAAAATCTTGCCCACGGACTTGGCGCGTTCGGCGCGCAGGCGCGTGGTGGCGTCGCCAAAGGCGCAGAGCACGCCGGGGCTGGGCGGCACGATGACGGGCCAGCTGCCCAGCAGCTTGCCCAGCGCATTGGCATGCAGCGGCCCCGCCCCGCCAAAGGCCACCAGCGCGAAATCACGCGGGTCGTACCCTTGCTGGACGGAGATCAGGCGCAGGGCGCCCATCATCGTCTCGTTGGCGATGGAATAGATGCCGTTGGCGGCGGCCGCCAGACCGATGCCCAGCGTGTCGGCGATGTTCTGCACGGAAGCCGCCGCGGCCGGCCGGTCCAGCCGCATGGTGCCGCCCAGCAATTCTTCGGGCAGATAGCCCAGCACGACATTGGCGTCGGTGACGGTGGGCTTGTCGCCACCGCGGGAATAGCAGACGGGGCCGGGCACGGCACCGGCCGATGCCGGGCCGACGCGCAGCGCCTTGGTCAGATCCGGCACAAAGGCGATGGAGCCGCCGCCGGCCCCCACCGTGCGGATATCCAGAGAGGTGGCGCGCACCTTCAGGTCACCGCATTCGGTTTCCCGCGCCAGGCGCGGCTGACCATTTTCGATCAGGGCCACGTCGGTGGAGGTACCGCCGACATCCACAGTCAGCAGGTTCCTGAAGCCCGACTTGCCGCAAACCCACAGCGCGCCGGCCACACCGCCGGCAGGCCCGCTCATCAACAGGTTGACGGGATGGTCCTGGGCCTTTTCAAAGCTCATCAGACCGGCGTCGGAGCGCAGCAGGTTCATCTGCCCGTTCATGCCGGCCTTGTTCAATTCGGCCTTCAGGTTGCGCACATAGTTGGCGACGCGCGGGCGGACATAGGAATTGGCGACCGTGGTCAGGGCGCGTTCATATTCCTGCATCTCCGGCAGCACTTCGGATGACAGCGACACGGGCAGGTCGGGGAAGACCTCCCGCGCGATCTCGCCGGCCCGCACCTCATGCGCGTCATTGCGATAGGCGTTGATGAAGGCGATGGTCAGGGCCTCGATCCCCTCCCCCTTCAGCTTTTCCAGGGCGGCGCGCAGGGCGGCTTCATCCAGGGGCCGGACGATCGAGCCATCGGCGCCGATGCGTTCCGGCACCTCCACCGTGCATTCCAGGGGTGCCGTCAGCGGCGGCTTGTTCCAGACGATCCAGCCGGCCAGACCGCCCGGCACGAAGCTGCGCGCGATATGCAGCACCTGACGGTAGCCATCCGTCGTCACCAGCCCCACCCGCGCGCCTGTGCTGGTCAGCACGGTGTTGGTGGCGACCGTGGTGCCATGCATGAAAAGCTGCACATCCTTCGGGTCGATGCCCGCCTTGGCGCAGATTTTCAGGGTGCCGGTGACGACGGCGACGGAAGGGTCATGCGGGGTGGACGGTACCTTGTCGCGGAAGGTTTCACCCGTCTCATCCTCGATCAGCAGCAGGTCCGTGAAGGTCCCGCCTACGTCCACGCCAAGCCTGTAGGCCATTCTAAAACTCCTGTTCCCGAATGTTCTTTTGCTTTTTCACGCGGCGTGGATTTTTCCCGCCGCTATTCCTTTCTAACGGCCGGCGGGAAGATGCCGGCCCGGCCCAGCATGGCCGGGTTGGTGCGGCCGATGATCCCTTCCAGCCATCTGGCGGCATCGATGGCAGCGGCCAGGTCGATGCCCGTATCGATCTTCATGCGGTTCAGCATATAGACCAGATCTTCGGTGGGGATATTGCCCGTGGCGGCCGGCGCGAAGGGACAGCCGCCAATGCCGCCCAGCGAACTGTCCAGCACGCCCACACCCACCGACACGGCGGCA
Source organism: Hydrogenophaga intermedia (assembly GCA_943371025.1). Taxonomy (GTDB): domain Bacteria; phylum Pseudomonadota; class Alphaproteobacteria; order Azospirillales; family Azospirillaceae; genus Niveispirillum. Next base: position 114,677 of record CALRTC020000016.1, on the reverse strand, counting down.
TAGGCATTGGCGATGCCGGTATTGCGGGTATTGTGGAAATGCGCGCGCAGGCGGATGCCGGGCAGGGCCTCGGCCACGGCGCGGAACCGTTCCACCACATCGGCCGGGCTGGCCACGCCGATCGTGTCGGCCAGCGCGATCTCATCCACGCCATGCTCGGCCGCACGGCACGCCACCTCCACCACGCGCGCCACCGGCACTTCGCCTTCAAACGGGCAACCGAAGGAGGCGCCGATGGTGACGCTGGTTGGAATCTTCGCGGCACGGGCGGCGGCTGCCACTTCGGCCCAGCCCCCCAGCGTTTCCAGCGTGGGCGCGCCATTATTGCGCCGGGAGAAAGTGTCGGACGCGACCAGGACGTAATTCACTTCCCCCACGCCAGCCGCCAGCGCCCGGTCGAAACCCCGCCCGTTCAGGGCCAGGCCGATATAGGAGACATCGTTATCCTTGGGCAGGGCCGCCAGAACGGCTTCGGCATCGGCCATCTGCGGCACGCGCTTGGGGTTGACGAAGCTGGTCACCTCAATCCGCTTGGCGCCGGCCGCGATGGCGCGGTTGATCAGTTCCACCTTCTGATCGGTGGTCACGGGCGTGGCTTCATTCTGCAAGCCGTCGCGGGGGCTGACCTCGACGATCTGGACCTGGGAAAGCATCGGCTCTCTATCCTTGTTCCGGCGCGCAGGCAGCACCCGCCACTCCGGTCGCCGCCATCCTTAAATGTATACAACCACGCCAGAAGCAGACCTGACAAGAGGCTTTGAATTGCCAGAACGGCGCGCTCCGCCTCTTGCCATCACCCCTTAATATGTGCATGCTTTGGCGGCATTCCAGCCGGATTGCCCAAATCGGCCACCGGCGCGCCACGCGAAACATATGTATACATTGATCGGGAGAAGACGGTGACGGACCAGGGCATCGAAGCCAAGGACGGCGCAGGCACGGTGGCAAAGCGCCAGGGCCCCCTGACGGACCTGCGCGTGATCGAGATGGGCCAGTTGCTGGCCGGCCCTTTCTGCGGTCAGCTGCTGGCCGATTTCGGGGCCGAAGTGATCAAGCTGGAACAGCCCGGCAGCGGCGACCCGATGCGCGAATGGGGCCGGGAAAAGCCGCATGGCAAGTCGCTCTGGTGGCCCGTCGTCGCCCGCAACAAGAAGTCGGTGACCCTCAACCTGCGCGAAAAGGCGGCACAGCAGATCGTGCGCGATCTGGTGGCCCAATCCGACATCCTGATCGAGAATTTCCGCCCCGGTACCATGGAACGCTGGGGCCTGGGCTATGATGTCCTGTCCAAGATCAATCCCAGGCTGGTGATGGTGCGCGTCACGGGCTTCGGACAGACCGGCCCCTATTCATCGCAGGCCGGTTATGGCTCCATCGGGGAAGCCATGGGCGGCCTGCGCTATGTCGTGGGTGACCCGTCCACGGCCCCCTCGCGCATGGGCATTTCCATCGGCGACAGCCTGGCCGCCACCTATGCAGCACTCGGCACGCTGATGGCCATCCATGCGCGCGAACGCACGGGCCGCGGCCAGGTGGTGGACAGCGCCATTTATGAGGCCGTGCTGGCCATGATGGAAAGCCTGGTCAGCGAATATGACCAGACCGGCTATATCCGCGAACGCACCGGCCCCATCCTGCCCAATGTCGCGCCCAGCAATGTCTATCCCACGCGCGACGGGCTGATGCTGCTGATCGCCGCCAACCAGGACACGGTGTTCAAGCGGCTGGCCGACGCCATGGGCCGCCCGGAACTGGCGACCGATCCGCGCTATGCCACCCATTCGGCGCGCGGCGCCGTGCAGCAGGAACTGGACGATCTGATCGCCGACTGGACCCGCACCATCGACGCCGCCCCCCTGTCGGAACTGCTGGAAAAGTTCGGCGTGCCGGCCGGCCGCATCTATCGCGCGCCCGACATGATGGAAGACCCGCATTTCAAGGCCCGGCAGAACATCATCCGCGTGGCGCACCCGGCCTTCGGGCAATTGGCCATGCAGAATGTCGCTCCCCGCCTGTCGGACACGCCGGGCGGCGTGGTTCATCCCGGCCCCGAACTGGGCGAGCATACTTTGGATGTGCTGGGCGGCCTTCTGGGTCTGGATGACGCCCGGCTGAACGAATTGAAAGAAGCCGGGATCATCTGACATGACCATCGATCTGAATGCCGACTATGCGCAAGCCGGGTTCGGCAATCGGCTGGGCTGGGGCAAGCGCCCCGCCCTGCTGATCATCGACTTCGTGAATGCCTATCTGGATAAGTCCTGCCCGCTCTATGCCGGGGTGGAAAAGGCGCTGGAAGGGGCGGTCACCCTGCTGGGGGCCGCGCGCAAGGCCGGCATTCCGGTCTTCCACACCAATGTCGCCTACACGCCGGGCGGCGTGGATGGCGGCGTCTTCTTCCGCAAGGTGAAGGCGCTGTCCTGTTTTGAACGCGGCCTGCATCCGCACTGGGCGGCGTTCGCCGATGGCCTGACCCCGGCTGATGGTGAGCCGGTCATCACCAAGCAATATGCCAGCGCCTTTTTCGGCACCTCGCTGGCCTCCACGCTCACCTCCAGCGGCATCGACACGCTGCTGATCTCCGGCCTGTCCACGTCCGGCTGCGTGCGCGCGTCCGCGCTGGATGCCTGCCAGAACGGCTTCGTGCCGCTGGTGGTGCGCGAGGCCGTGGGCGACCGCGACGCCCGGGTGCATGAAAGCAACCTGTTCGACCTGAACGCCAAGTACGCCGATGTCATCGGGTTGGACGAGGCGCTGGCGGAATTGGGCAAGCGTGGATGAGGGGTCGGCCGGGGCGGCATCAGCCGACCCGGCCCCCATCCCTTACGCCGCCTTGCCCTGGCCCTGTTTCAGCAGGTCCAGCGCCACGTCGACGATCATGTCTTCCTGTCCGCCCACCATCTTGCGGCGGCCCAGTTCGACCAGGATGGCGCGGGTGTCGATGCCATATTCGGCCGACGCCTTTTCCGCATGGCGCAGGAAGCTGGAATAGACCCCGGCATAACCCAGCGCCAAGGTCTCCCGGTCCACGCGCACCGGCCGGTCCTGCAGCGGCCGCACCAGATCTTCCGCCGCATCCATCAGGGCGTTGACGTCGCAGCCATGGTTCCAGCCTTTGCGGTCGGCCGCCGCGATGAACACTTCCAGGGGGGCATTGCCGGCCCCCGCCCCCATGCCGGTCAGGCTGGCATCGATGCGCACGGCCCCTTCCTGGGCCGCGACCAGGGAATTGGCCACGCCCAGCGACAAATTATGGTGGGCATGGATGCCGCGCTGCGTTTCCGGCTTCAGCACCTTGTCATAGGCGCGCAGACGGTCGCGCACCCCATCCATGTCCAGCGCCCCGCCGCTGTCGGTGACATAGACGCACTGCGCGCCATAGCTTTCCATCAGCCTGGCCTGACCCGCCAGCCGTTCCGGCTCGACCATATGGCTCATCATCAGGAAGCCGGCCACATCCATGCCCAGGTCGCGGGCGATGCCGATATGCTGCTTCGAAACGTCGGCTTCCGTGCAGTGCGTGGCCACGCGCACCGAGCGCACGCCCAGATCATAGGCGCGGCGCAGCTCATCCGCCGTGCCCACGCCCGGCAGGATCAGGGTGGTCAGCACCGACCGGGTCAGCACGGACGCCACCGCCTCCAGCCATTCCCAATCGGTATGGGCGCCGAAGCCGTAATTGAAGCTGGCGCCGTTCAGCCCGTCGCCATGCGCCACCTCGATCGCGTCCACGCCGGCGCGGTCCAGCGCCTGGGCAATGGCCTTCACATGGTCCAGCCCGTACATGTGGCGGATGGCATGCATGCCGTCACGCAGGGTCACGTCCTGGATATAAAGCTTGTCCGTCACGGGATTGAAGCTGGTCATGCCGCCTTCCTCCGTTCGCTGATCTTCAGCGCCAGCATGTCGCCCGTGGCCTTGGCTGCCGCCGTCATGATGTCCAGATTGCCGGAATATGTGGCCAGATAGTCGCCGGCCCCTTCCACCTCCAGGAAGATGGAGGTCTTGATGCCGGTGAACTCCCCCTGACCGGGGATCTTCAGGCGGTTATTGTCGCCATAGCGTTCGAACTGCACTTCCTGCTTCAGGCGGTAGCCCGGCACATAGGATTGGACCTTGGCCACCATGGCCTTCACGGCGGCGCGGATCGTTTCCTCATCCGCCCCTTCGGACAGGGTGAAGACCGTGTCGCGCATGATCATGGGCGGTTCGGCCGGGTTCAGGATGATGATGGCCTTGCCGCGCGTGGCCCCGCCCACCTTTTCGATGGCGTTGGCCGTCGTGCGCGTGAATTCGTCGATATTGGCGCGGGTGCCGGGGCCGGCGGATTTAGACGCCACCGAGGCGATGATTTCCGCGTAATGCACCTTGGCGACGCTGGACACGGCCGCAACCATGGGGATGGTCGCCTGCCCGCCGCAGGTCACCATATTGACATTGCCCTCGCCCAGATTGGTCTCCAGGTTGACCGGCGGCACCACAAAGGGGCCGATGGCGGCCGGCGTCAGGTCGATCACCTTCTTGCCATCGGCGCGCAGCGCCGCGTCATGCACCTTGTGCGCATAGGCCGAGGTGGCGTCGAAGACGATGTCGATCTCCGGGTACACCGGCAGGGCGCGCAAGCCCGCCAGCCCTTCATGCGTCGTGGTGACGCCGCGGTCGCGCGCCATCGCCAGCCCTTCGGATGCGGCATCGATGCCGACAACGGCCACCAGTTCCATGTTTTTGGGATATTTGACCATCTTGATCATCAGGTCGGTGCCGATATTGCCCGACCCGATGATCGCAGCCTTGATCTTGCCCACGCTGCCCTCCCTTCACATCTCGAATGTCCGGTCGGCGGACGGACGCCGCGACCGACAGGACGGACGATAGGGGCGGTTGCAGGCCGGGGCAAATTTGTGGGGGCCGGTAATTGCCATTGAATGGGAGTTGGGGGTAGGGTTGGGGGGGTAGTCTCCATCCTCTCTCCCGTCATCCCGGCGAAAGCCGGGACCCAGGGGCCAAGCGCCCGACCGATCGGCAGCTTTGATCGACGCAGTGTTGAGGGTTGAGCCTGTGGCCCCTGGGTCCCGGCTTTCGCCGGGATGACGGAAAGGGGGTCATTCAACCGCGACAGAACAAACGGAACCGTCCCATGCCCCCCACCCCCGGCCTTCTGGAAAAGGCACTGACCCTGCTGCCGCTGGTGGCGCGGCAGGGGGTCTGTTCGCTGGCGGCGGCGGCGGATGAGCTGGGGGTGCCGCTGTCCACGCTGCACCGGCTGGCCCAGGTGCTGGTCGATCAGAACTATCTGATCCGGCTGGGCCGGGGGCGCTACTGCCTGGGCACGGCGCTGCTGCGGCTGACGGCGGACCTGCACATGGAGGATCTGCTGATCGCCGTGGGCCGGCCCATCGTGGCCGATCTGGCCCGCCAGGCACGGGCCAGCGTGCATCTGGGCGTCTTTGACGGGGAGATGGTCACATATCTGGTCAAGCAATCTTTCGGGCGGGAGAAGCTGTTCTCCACCGAAGGCATGCAGCTGGAAGCCTATTGTTCGGGCATCGGCAAGGTGTTGCTGGCCCATCTGCCGGAAGGCGCGCGCGAACAATATCTGGCGGCCGGCAGCTTCGTGCCGCTGACCCCGCAGACCATCACCGAACCGGCCTTGCTGCGCAGCGAACTGCTGTCCGTGCGTCAGCGCGGCTGGGCCGTGGATGATGAGGAAATCCTGGCCGGCCTGCGCTGTCTGGCCGTGCCCATCCATGACGGCAAGGGCGGGGTCTGCGCCGCCTTGTCCGCCAGCGCGCGGGCGGCGAAGATGACACAAGAACGGCTGGCCGCCTTGCGCCCGCTGATGGAACAGGCGGCAAGGGCGATCAGTACGCAATTGTTTGGCCCCTGCGGGGCGGGATAGCCCCGCTCCCGTGGGGGCTGTTCCTCACATCGCGTTCATGGTCAGCAGGTCGTAATTGGCGACCAGTTCACCATCCTGGTTGGTGACGGAGACGTTCCAGCGCACCTCGCCCATCTCGGCATTCTTGGCGCTTTTCTCCTTGGCGGTCAGCACGGCCTGGATGCTGTCGCCGGGCTTCACGGGCTTGATGAAGCGCAAGCTCTCCAGCCCGTAATTGGCCAGCACCGGGCCCGGCGGGGCATCGACGAACAGGCCGGCGGCAAAGGACAGGATCAGATAGCCATGGGCCACGCGCCCGCCGAAAATAGGGCTGGCCTTGGCCGCTTCCTCATCCATGTGCGCATAGAACGTGTCGCCCGTGAAATGGGCGAAATGTTCGATATCGTCCAGGCTGATGGTGCGCGACGCGGTCTTGATGGAATAGCCGATGGGCAATTCACCAAAGCGCAGGCGGAAGGGATGGCGCTCCCCCTCCTGCCGGCTGGTGCCCGGCAGCCAGGACCCGACCAGGGCCGACAGCATGTCGGGTGAGCCCTGCAGGGCCGTGCGCTGCATGTAATGCTTCACGCCGCGGATGCCGCCCAGTTCCTCGCCCCCGCCGGCACGGCCGGGACCACCATGCACCAGACCGGGCAGCGGCGAGCCGTGACCGGTGGACTCCTTGGCGCAGTCGCGGTTCAGGAAATGGATGCGGCCATGGAAGGACCCCACGCCCAGCAGCAGTTCCTGCGCCACCGCCGGATCATGGGTGACGATGGACAGGGCGAGCGAACCCTTGCCCCGGTTGGCGATGGCCACGGCATGGGCGATGTCGCGATAGGGCATCAGCGTGGCCACGGGGCCGAACGCCTCCACCTCGTGCAGCAGTTCGGCGGCATCCGGATCGTCACAGCGCAGCAGCACGGGCGCCAGGAAGGCGCCACGTTCGTCCGCCCCGGCCACGGGGCCGGCATCGCCATGGACGATGCGGGCTTCGCGCGCCAGCAGCGCCACCTTGTCGCGCACATCGGCCAGTTGCGAGCGGCCGACCAGGGCGCCCATGGTGATGCCTTCGCTGGCCGGATTGCCGACCTTCACCTTGGACAGGGTGGCGATCAGCGCCTCCTGTACCGCATCGATCAGGGATGCCGGCACCAGGGCGCGGCGGATGGCCGTGCATTTCTGCCCGGCCTTCACCGTCATTTCGCGGGTCACCTCCTTCACGAACAGCGCGAATTCTGGGCTGTCCGGGGTGGCGTCGGGGCCCAGGATGGCGGCGTTCAGGCTGTCGCGTTCGGCCACGAAGCGCACGCCTTCGCGCGCAATGACGGGATGGTTCTGCAGCTTGGCCGCCGTTTCGGCCGACCCGGTGAAGGAGACGACATCCTGTCCCGTCAGATGGTCGAACAGGTCACCCGTGGAGCCCACGATCAGTTGCAGGGCACCGGCGGGCAGCAGGCCCGTTTCGATCATGATGCGGAAGGCGGCTTCGGTGACGTAGGCCGTGGCCGTCGCCGGCTTGACGATGGCAGGAACGCCGGCCAGCAACGTCGGCGCCAGCTTTTCCAGCATGCCCCAGACGGGGAAGTTGAAGGCGTTGATATGGACGGCCACACCCTGCAGCGGCGTATAGACATGCTGGCCGATAAAGCTGCCGCGCTTGGACAGCGCCTCGACATCGCCATCGATCAGGATGCGGGCATTGGGCAGTTCCCGCCGGCCCTTGGAGGAATAGGCGTAGAGCGTGCCAGCACCGCCTTCGATATCGACCCAATTGTCGGTGCGGGTGGCGCCGGTATGGGCGGCCAGGGCGTACAGCTCTTCCTTGCGGGTGCTGATCGCCTCGGCCAGCCCCTTCAGGATGCGGGCGCGCTCATGAAAGGTCAGCGCGCGCAGCGCGGGGCCGCCGACGGTGCGGGCATGGTGCAGCATGGCGGCGAAATCCAGGCCCTGGCTGCTGGTCTGTGCCACGACCGACCCGTCCAGCGCCGACGGGATGGAAACCAGACCGCCATCGGCCTTGTACCAGCGGTCCAGCGCGTAATTGCTCAAATGCGACATGTCTTGATCCTCCCGGAAACTCTTGGCGGTCAGCGCCCCGTGAAATGCGGCGGACGCTTTTCCAGGAAGGCGGCGACACCTTCCCGGTAATCATCGGTGAAACCCAGGGCGCGCTGGCCGTCGCGTTCGGCGTCCAGCTGCTGGTCCAGCGTCTGGGTCCAGCCGGCGCGGATCGCCTGCTTGATGCGGGCCAGCCCCTGTGTCGGGGCCTGGGCCAGCTTGGCGGCCAGGGTGGCGACATTGGCCGCCAGATCGGCATCGTCGGCCACGTCCCATATCAGGCCCCATTCCCTGGCCTGATCGGCCGGCAGCGGCATGCCCGTCAGGGCCAGGCCCAGGGCGCGGGCCTGACCGATATGGCGCGGCAGGGTCCAGGTACCGCCGCTGTCGGGCAGCAGGCCAATATTGGCGAAGGGCTGGATGAACTTGGCCGAGCGCGCGGCGATGACGATGTCACAGGCCAGCGCGATATTGGCCCCCGCCCCCGCCGCCACGCCATTGACGGCGCAGATGACAGGCATGGGCAGCGCCGTCAGCCGGCGGATCAGCGGGTTGTAACGGTTTTCCAGTGATTCCCCGAGGTCGACGCCCTGTGCCCCCGGCGTCACGGCCCGGTCCGACAGGTCCTGTCCCGCGCAGAAGCCGCGGCCCGCCCCGGTCAGCACCAGTACACGCGCGGCATCGGCCTGTTCCACCTGGGCCAGGGCCGTCGCCACCTCTTCATGCATCTGCACCGTGAAGCTGTTCAGCCGGTCGGGACGGTTCAGCGTCAGGCGCGCGACACCGTCTTGGATATCGAACAGGATGGTCTCAAACATGGGCATGCATCCAGCCAGTCCGGCGGGCCGCCCCGCCGCGAATAATTAATAGAATGGCCGGTCGGTCTATTATTGACAAGCCCTAATTCCGCCGCTTACCTATCTGCTATGCGAACCATCCCAGACATAGCGACGCCTGTCGGCGTTGTCGGTGCGGGCGCCATGGGCGCCGGCATCGCAGAGGTTGCGGCGGCTGCCGGCCACCGTGTGGTGCTGCTTGATGTCGGCGCGGACGCGCTGGAAAGGGGACGGGGCATCATCGCCGCGTCGCTGGCCGGGCGGGTGAAGCGCGGCACGCTGACGCCGGATGCGGCCGACGCGGTAACGGCGCGCATCGCGCTGACCACCGATGTCGCCGATCTGGCCCAATGCGCCCTGGTGGTGGAAGCCATCCTGGAACAGACGGCGGCCAAGGCGTCGCTGTTCAAGCGGCTGGAGGCGGTTCTGGCCGCGGATGCGGTGATCGCGTCCAACACCTCGTCCCTGCCCATCTCCGGCCTGGCCACCAGTCTGGACCGGCCGGAACGGTTCGTCGGCCTGCATTTCTTCAACCCCGCCCCGGTGATGAAGCTGGTGGAGGTGGTGGCGGGCAGCGCCAGCGACCCGGCCCTGGTGCCGATGCTGACCGACCTGATGCGCCGCTGGGGCAAGGTGCCGGTGGCGGCGGCCGATGTGCCGGGCTTCATCGTCAACCGCGTGGCCCGGCCCTATTACGCGGAAGGCTTCCTGGCCTTTGGTGACGGGCTGCCGGCGGCCGCCATCGACCATGCGCTGAAATCGGCCGGCGGGTTCCGCATGGGGCCGCTGGAACTGGGCGATCTGATTGGGCACGACATCAATTACGCCGTCGCCAGCTCCATCTTCGGCGCCTATGCCGGCCGCACGCGGTTCCGGCCGCAGGCGGCCCAGAAGGCGCTGGTCGATGCGGGCCATCTGGGCCGCAAGACGGGACGCGGGGTCTATGAAGCGGGACAGGTGCCCGCCCCGCCGCTGGAACCGCCCGCCCCGGCCCCCCGCCATCTGCGTTTCGGCTCCGGCCTGACGGACCTGCGCACCCTGGCGGAAGCGGCCGGGCTGGAGGTGGTGACGGATACGGCCCTGCCGCCCGACAGCGTGGTGATCGACGGCATCCTGGCCCGGCTGGGCGATGGGCGGTCGGCGAAGGCCGTGGCGGCCGATGATGGCAGCACCCGCATCCTGCTGGACATGGCCCGCGACTTTGCCCGCACCCCCACCCTGGTCGCCGCACTGGCGCGCGATGACGATATCGACGCGCGGGCGGCCTTTGCCGGCTTCGCCCAGGCGCTGGGCAAAGGCGCGCTGATCCTGGCGGACCGGCCGGGCGGGCTGGTGCTGCGCACGTTGGCGCAGCTGGCCAATTGTGCGGCGGATGCCGTGGTTGACCGCGTGGCGGCAGCCGATGGCATTGATGCCGCCCTGGTCCATGGCGCCAACCATCCGCAGGGACCGCTGGCCTGGGCAGCACAGGTGGGGACCGGGCGGCTGCGCGCCATCCTGGACAATCTGGCCAGCGAAACGGGCGACGATCTGTACCGCCCCAGCGAAGGACTGAACTGATGAGCCTTGATCACCGCCGCATCGCCGAAACCATGCTGTCGCGCGAAGGGACCGGCCCCGCCTGGGGGATCGAGATCGTGGAGGCCGGCGAAGGCTATTCCAAACTGTCGATGAAGTTGCGGCCCGACATGCTGAACGGCCATGGCATGGCCCATGGCGGCATGATCTTCGCGCTGGCCGACACCGCCTTCGCCTATGCCTGCAACAGCCGCAACCAGGCGTCGGTGGGCGCGCAGGCCTCCATCGCCTATCTGGCGCCGGCCTATGGCGGCGACACGCTGGTGGCGGAAGCCCGCGAGGCTGCCGTGGCCGGGCGCAGCGGCGTCTATACTGTCAGCGTGCGCACCGGCGACGGGCGCGTGGTGGCGGAATTCCAGGGCCTGTCGCGCACCATCGGCGGCGCCGTCATCGAAGGAGAGAATTGAGCATGGCCGACGCCTTCATCTGCGACGGGCTGCGCACGCCCATTGGCCGCTATGCCGGCGTTCTGTCGCCCGTGCGGGCCGACGATCTGGCCGCCATCCCCTTGAGGACCCTGCTGGACCGCCTGCCCGTGCTGCGCGAGGCGCGGATCGACGATGTCATCCTGGGCTGCGCCAACCAGGCGGGCGAGGATAACCGCAATGTCGCCCGCATGGCCGCACTTCTGTCCGGTCTGGGCGAAGGGGTGCCGGGCACGTCCGTCAACCGGCTGTGCGGATCGGGCCTGGACGCCGTGGGCATGGCCGCCCGCGCCATCAAGGCCGGAGAGGCCGACCTGATCATTGCCGGCGGCGTGGAAAGCATGAGCCGCGCCCCCTTCGTCCAGGGCAAGGCCGACAGCGCCTTTTCGCGCGAAGCCAGGATCTTCGACACGACCATCGGCTGGCGCTTCGTCAACCCGCTGATGCAGAAGCAGTTCGGCGTCGACAGCATGCCGGAGACGGCGGAAAACGTGGCCGATGATTTCGGCATTTCCCGCGCTGATCAGGATGAATTCGCCCTGCGCAGCCAGGAACGCACCGCCATCGCCCAGGCCAATGGCCGCCTGGCGGCCGAGATCACCCCTGTCACCATCCCAGCCCGCAAGGGCGCGCCCACCATTGTCGACAAGGACGAACATCCCCGCGCCACCAGCCTGGAGGCGCTGTCGGCCCTGAAGCCCATCGTGCGGCCGGGCGGCACGGTGACGGCGGGCAATGCGTCGGGCGTCAATGACGGGGCCGCCGCCCTGATCGTGGCGTCGGCCGCCGCCGTCGAACGCTATGGCCTGATCCCGCGCGCCCGCGTCCTGGGCCTGGCCACGGCCGGCGTGCCGCCACGCATCATGGGCATCGGCCCCGCCCCGGCCAGCAAGGCATTGCTGGACCGCCTCGGCCTGTCCATCGGCGATATCGATGTGGTGGAACTGAACGAGGCGTTCGCCGCGCAAGGTCTGGCCGTGCTGCGTCAGTTGGGCCTGCCCGATGATGGGGAGCATGTGAACCCCAATGGCGGCGCCATCGCGCTGGGTCATCCGCTGGGCATGTCCGGCGCCCGGCTGGTCATCACCGCGACGGAGGAACTGCACCGCCGTGGCGCCGCCCGCGCGCTCTGCACCATGTGCATCGGCGTGGGCCAGGGCATCGCCCTGGCGCTGGAACGGGTCTAGCAGGGCCTCCCTGTCGGACGTCAGACAAGCCGCACCCCTTTTCCGGCGCGGTTGCGGAAAATCGCTTTCCTCATTCTGAATATGATCTATAAATAGATCATTATATCAAATGGGGGCGGGTGATGGTCGTGACGCTGGTGACCCTGCTGCATCTGCTGGTCTTCGTCTACTGGCTGGGCGGCGATATCGGGTCGTTCTATTCCTCCACCATCCTCACCGATCCCAAGCGCACACCGGTACAGCGGGCCATGGCGCTGACCATCCTGAACAATGTCGACATGGCCCCGCGCACCTGCCTGATCCTGGCACTGCCCACGGGTCTGACCCTGGCCTATGTCAAGGACTGGCTGGGCGCCATGCCGGCGGCGGCGGTGGCGGGCATCTGGGCCGTGGCGCTGGTCTGGCTGGGACTGGCCTGGGCCACCCATCTGACCCATGGTGCCAAGCCGGGCGTGAAGACGGCCGACATGGTGGTGCGCAGCGCCGCCATGGTCGGCTGCGCCGGCATGGGTCTGGCCGGACTGCTGGGTCTGGTCAGCCTGCCTTTGTTCATCGCGGGCAAGCTGCTGATCCTGGCCGGGGCCATCGGCCTGGGCCTGATCATCCGCGTCGTGCTGAAGCCGCTGTTCGCACCCTATGCCCAGATGATGAAGACAGGCGCCACCCCGCAGACCGATGCCGCCATCGCCGGCGTGCTGGCCCGGTCGCGGGCCGTCGTGGTGACCCTGTGGGGTCTGCTGCTGGGGGCCGCCCTGCTGGGTCTGGCCACCCCCACCTGACCGCCAGCCGGTCACCAGAGCATCGGCGGCCCCCATCCGGGCCGCCTCAGGACCAGAATAAAGACAGGACAGGAAGGAGTTTTACTCATGCTGCATCGCACAATCCGCGGCAAAATCCTCTATACCTCGCGCAAGCCGGAACGGTATGGGCAGGAGCGCGGGCGTGAATATTTCACCATGACGCGTCATACCGACGGCAAGCTGACCATCCGCGCCCAGTGCGAGATCGACGAGCCGAACCCCACGGTGCTGCGCGACGTCATCTATTCGGTGGATGAAAATGACCGCCCGATGGATTGCCTGATCCGGCTGACCGTGGGCGACCGGTTCATGGGGGCGGGCATGTTCCGCTTCACCGCCGACCAGATCGAATGCGAAAGCTATGGTCCTTCCATCGGTCGGCTGTCGCAGACGCTGCCGACGGGCGGTCATTATGACGGGTTCGGCACGCACCCGATCATCGGCGACGCCTATATGAGCCGCTGCATGGATCTGTCGCAGGGTCCGCACCGCCGGGCGCTGCGCGTCTTTCTGCCATCCATGGACCATCGCGGCGCCACCCCGCCGCAGGCCGTCGCCTCGCATATCAATCTCGCCTATGTCGGGGACGAGACGGTGACGGTGCCCGCCGGCACCTTCGAATGCCGCCATTTCCGCTTCACCGATGATGATGGCGGCATGGTCAGCAAGGATGGCGCCCACCCGGCCTATGATCTGTGGGTCACCAAGGACGAGGACAGCCTGTTCGTGCAGGGCGGCGTCGGCGGCTATATGCAGACCTGGTACGAACTGGTCAGCCTGGAACGTTGAGACCGCGCGGGCATGGGGGCGTTTTTGCCCCCATCGCCTGTTCCCTACCCCACCACCCCGCCATCCCGCAGCGCCTGGATACCGGCCGCATCCAGCCCCAACAAGCGGGACAGCACGGCATCGGTATCGGCCCCCAGGTCGGGCGGGGCCTGGCTGTCGACCACGGGCGTGGCACCGAACTTCACCGGGCTGGCCACACCGGGGACCCTATCCGCCGTCGGATGTTGCATGGACAGCGCCATGCCGCGATGGATGACCTGCGGGTCGGCAAAGGCGGCGGACAGGCTGTTCAACGGCCCGGCCGGCACGTCCGCCGCCTCCAGCGCCGCCAGCCAATGGGCAGCGGGCTGCGTGGTCAGCCGATCGGTCAGCAGGCGGGTCAGTTCCACCCGGTTGGCGACACGCGCGCTGTTGGTGGCAAAGCGCGGATCGGTGCCCAGGTCCGGCACGCCCAGCACGGCGCACAGGCGCTGAAACTGCCGGTCATTGCCGACGGCCAGATTGATATGACCGTCCCCCACGGCGAACGTGTCATAGGGCACGATGGACGGGTGTCCATTGCCCAGCCGCCGCGGATCGCGGCCTGACACCAGCACATTCAGCGCCTGGTTGGCCATGGCCGCCAGCATGCAGTCCAAGAGCGCGATATCGATACGCTGCCCCTGCCCCGTCTTTTCCCGGTGATGCAAGGCGGCCAGGATGGCATTGCCGGCATACAGCCCGGTGATGATGTCGGCGAGCGCCACGCCGACCTTGGTCGGCCCGCCCTCTGGCTGTCCCGTCACATTCATCAGCCCAGCCATGCCCTGGATCAGGAAATCATAACCCAGACGCTGCGCATAGGGTCCGTCCTGGCCGAATCCGGTGATGGAACAATAGATCAGGCGCGGGTTGATGGCGGCCAGACTGTCATAATCCAAACCATACTTGGCCAGCCCCCCGACCTTGTAATTTTCCACCAGCACATCGGACTGTGCCGCCAGATCGCGGATCAGGGCCTGACCAGCCGGATTGGTGAAATCCACGGCGATGGAGCGCTTGTTGCGGTTGGCCGTCAGGAAATAGGCGGCGGGACCGTCACCGCCGACAAAGGGCGGGCCCCAGCGGCGGGTATCGTCCCCCTCCCCCGGCCGTTCCACCTTGATGATCTCTGCCCCGAAATCCCCCAGCATCTGCGTGGCCCAGGGCCCGGCCAGGATGCGGGACAGGTCAAGGACGCGGATGCCGGAAAGGGGGGCGGGCATGGGGGGCCTTTCGGTGGGGGGGGGTGAGATTGAAGCAATCCCTTCCGTCATCCCGGCGAAAGCCGGGACCCAGGGGCCGCAGGATCAACCTACTCCACGAAGCTGCCGATAGGTCGGGCTTGGGCCCCTGGGTCCCGGCTTTCGCCGGGATGACGGGAACGGGCTCACCGACTTAAATTCAAAAAAACGCCTGAATCCCCGTGATGGCGCGGCCCAGGATCAGGGCGTGGACATCGTGGGTACCTTCATAGGTATTGACGGTTTCCAGGTTCATCAGGTGGCGCATCACGTCGAATTCGCCGGAAATGCCGTTGCCGCCGTGCATGTCGCGGGCCATGCGGGCAATGTCCAGGGCCTTGCCGCAATTGTTCCGCTTCATCAGCGAAATCATCTCCGGCGCCATCTGCCCCGCTTCGAACAGGCGACCGACGCGAAGCGAGCCCTGCAGGCCCAGGGTGATTTCCGTCTGCATGTCGGCCAGCTTCTTCTGGATCAGCTGCGTGGCGGCTAGCGGCCTGCCGAACTGTTTGCGGTCCAGCGTGTAGCTGCGGGCGGCATGGAAGCAGGCCTCCGCCGCCCCCATGGCGCCCCAGGAAATGCCATAGCGCGCCCGGTTCAGACAGCCGAACGGCCCCTTCAGGCCCGACACGTTGGGCAGCAAGGCCTCTTCCGGCACCACCACCCCATCCATGACGATCTCCCCCGTGATCGAGGCGCGCAGGCTCAGCTTGCCTTCGATCTTGGGGGCCGACAGGCCGGCCATGCCCTTTTCCAGGACGAAGCCACGGATGGCGCCGCCATGGGCGTCCGACTTGGCCCAGACCACAAAGACATCGGCGATGGGGGCGTTGGTGATCCACATCTTCGCCCCGGTCAGGCGGTAGCCGTCGGCCACCTTCTCCGCGCGGGTGCGCATGCCGGCCGGGTCAGACCCGGCATCGGGCTCCGTCAGGCCGAAACAGCCGATCCATTCGCCCGACGCCAGCTTGGGCAGGTATTTACGCTTCTGCGCCTCGCTGCCATAGGCCTCGATCGGGTACATGACCAGGGAGGATTGCACGCTCATCATCGAACGATAACCGCTATCCACCCGCTCCACCTCCCGCGCGACCAAGCCATAGGCGACATAACCCACGCCGGCCCCGCCATATTCCGGCGCCACCGTCACGCCCAGCAGGCCCATCTCCCCCATCTCCTTGAAGATGGCGGGGTCGGTCTGTTCCTTGGCAAAGGCTTCGCGCACGCGGGGTTGCAGCTTGTCCTGGGCATAGGCCCGCGCGCTGTCGCGGATCAGCCGCTCCTCCTCGCTCAACTGGTCGTTCAACAGAAAGGCGTCATCCCATTGGAAGGCGGCCAGCTCAGCCATGCTCTCTTCTCCCCGTCGCGGGCGCGGTGGTTACCGGGTTCAGGGATACGCCGGGCAGAGACCGGGCGCAAACCATGTTTCCTCACGAACTTGATGAGACTTTATCATGAACCATGGTGGTTTACGGGGCCATCGGGCAGGATATCCGCACGAACCCGCATGATCCAAGCCGGAGCCCCCATGTTCGCCCGCCGCCTGATCCCCAGCACAGCCGCCCTGATCGCGTTTGAAGCGGCGGCGCGGCTGGGCTCCTTCACGGCGGCCGCGGCGGAGCTGCACCAGACCCAGGGTGCGGTCAGCCGGCAGGTGGCACAGCTGGAGGCGCAGTTGGGCGTGGCCCTGTTCACAAGGCGGCGGCAGCGGGTGCTGCTGACCCAAGCCGGGCAGTATTTCGCCGATCAGGCGCGCGACGTGCTGGGGCGGCTGGGTCATGCCACGGCCCGCACCATCGCCTTTGCCGGGGCCGGCGGCACGCTGGATCTGGCCATCCTGCCCACCTTCGGGGCGCGCTGGCTGATCCCGCGCCTGGGCGATTTCTTTGCCCGGCACCGCGACGTCACCATCAATTTCTCCACCCGCGTCCACCCGTTCGACCCGCGCACGGAAGGCATCGACGCCGCCATTCTGGCCGCCCCGCCTGTGGCCCCGGGCCTGATCGGGCATCGGTTCATGGGCGAAAGACTGGCCGCTGTGGCCGCCCCCGGCCTGATCCGGGCGCAGGGGGTGACACAGCCTGCCGATCTGGCCCGCCTGCCCCTGCTGATGCAGGAGACCCGTCCTGGCAATTGGGACCAGTGGTTTGCCGCGCGCGGCGTGGTCCGCGGGGCCGATCAGCCCGTGCTGGTCTTTGAACAGTTCCTGCTGGTCATCCGCGCCGCCGTCGCCGGCCTGGGCGCCGCCCTGGTGCCCAGTTTCCTGGTGGCGGACGAGCTTGCCGCCGGCGAACTGGCTTCCCTGCCCGGCGGGGAGTTGGAGACCGACGGCGGTTACCATCTGGTCTACCCCGCCGACCGGGAAGCCTATGGCCCGCTGGTGGCGTTCAGAGAATGGCTGCTGGGGATGGCTCAGGACGCCGACGGCACCCGGAAATAGCCCTTGATGTTGCGTTGAAAACGGACGGCAATCTGGACATGGGTCTTGGCCTGAAACCCGCTGCCCAGAAATAGCGGTCCACCTTCGGTAAACAGCCCCCGAACTGTCTCGAAGGGTTCGCTGACATCATCCATGGCCGCGTGAAGGCGTTGGATGACGGCGCAGTCCAGATAACGAAGCAGCAAATCCTCGTCCCTGGAATGGGCAGAGCGATTGGTCGGCAGCGAACCCAGCGTCGGATCAGTATCGTGGGTCGCCTTGAGGGAGGCATAGGCGACCGTCAACAGTTCCAGGCTTTCCCGCGCCATCAGGCCGACTTGCGCTCCTGGCTATAATTGGGTGAAAGGCTGCCGTTCTTCAGATAGATACCTTCCTTTACCAAGGTTTTGCGCGCAGTCTTGGCCGACTGCGTGGCTTTCTTGGTATAGGCATCCAACAGCGCCTTGATATGGGCCTGTTCCTGGCTGTCCATCGGCGTCTCCCGAAACACTTTCCTGACTGGTATCGAGCGGCCGTTCGGCCATCGCCGTCAACCATCAATATCAGGCGCCCCCTCAATCCGCCGGCGGCTCCCACAATTCAATGGCGTTGCCGTCGGGATCATGGATGCGGGCGAAGCGGCCGGTTTCCGGGGTGTTCCAGGACGGGTCGGTCAGCACCTCAATCCCGGCGGCCTGCAGGGTGGTCAGCAGCGCGTCCAGCCCCTCGACCCGGAAATTGATCATCCATTGCTTGTCGGTGGCGAAATAATCGCTGTCCTGGGGAAAGGGCACGAACACGGTCGGCCCGGCCTGCTGGCGCCACAGGCCGCCGGCATCAATGTCCAGATGCGTCTTGTACCAGGCCGACAGCGCCTGCGGGTCGCGGGCGCGGATGAACAGGCCGCCGATGCCAGTGATTGCCATATCGTCTGTTCCTTCTTCTGTCTGCCCACGCCGGGGCGATCACAATGAATGCCTATGCCTCGACCTTTTCCGCCGCCTTCACGGCCCGCACACGCAGCCGTTCCTCCTCCACAATCACCTCGGCCAGGGCCGGAACCCATTTTTTCAGGTTCTCCTTGGCCGTGGCGGCGGGCGGCAGGGTCATGCCCAGCTGTTCGGCCCGCTTCGCCCATTCCATGCGCTTGGCCACGTCTGCCCCTTCCAGGAAGCGCAGGGCGGCATCGGCCTTGACGGCGAAGGCGCCATCCTCCTTGGCGGCCTTGCGCTCGCCCCGCCGCTGCGCCTTGGGCTTGCCGATCTCCTTCACGGCGCGTTCCGCATCCTCGGCATTCTTGCGGTGGATGCGGAAGACACAGCCGACCACGCGCCCGCCGCCGCGCCCGCCGCCCTGGCGGATCTCATGCAGGGTGGCGGTGAACTCGCCCAGCCGCCCAATCTCCTCCAGCGCCGGGTCGAGCGCGTATTTGCGCAGGTCCTTCCAGTCCTTCAGCTTGTCGACACAGCCCAGGATGGCCCGCAGCTCGTCCACCTTGGTCTGCCAATAGGGTTCGGCCGCGTTGCGGTCGGCATAGCGCTTCAGCACCTCGTACAGGGTCAGCGCGTATTTGCTTTCAAACTCATAGATGATGCGCAGCGACAGATAGGAATAAAGCGCCGGTTCGCGCAGCCGTTCCGACACCCAGGTGTGGAACGTGTAGGTCAGCGTGCCCCCCTCGATCCGGCAGGGGCCCAGCAATTGCGAGCTTTCCCAGCCGGCCGTGCCATCGGAGCGCAGATAGTTGAACTGGCACAGCACCTTCTGCAAGGTCTCGATACTGGCTTTCAGACGGGTATTGTTCACATCCGCCGTGCCGTCGCGCACCTCTGCCGCGAAGCGGCGGATGGAGGCCAGCTCGATCGAATGGCTTTCCACCTTGCCCAGATTCTCGTACGCATGGGCCAGCAAATGGTTGAACAGGCGGCGGTCGGCCAGCGTCAGGTCGGCATCGGCCTTGATCTCCACAGCCCCCGTGGCCTTCACGAGCGTGAGGGGGGTCTTGCGGTGGGTCGTGCCCGGGCTGGGTGGTTTCGCTGCCATGGCCGGATTGTAGGTCGGAGGCGGGGGGTCGGCAACTCCGAATTCCCCTCGGGGCATCTGGCAAAACCTCCCGTTCAGGTCTGGCGAAACCTCCCGTTCACCCCTGGCAAAACCTCCGGATGGGGCTGGCGAAACCTCCGGAATGGGGGGTGTAAGGGATTGGAATGATTGGGCGATTCCGCCCTTAGGAATCTTACTAGGAATCAAAGGAACTAAAGGAAAGGCAGGGATTTCAAGGGATTCGGAGATTTGGCCAGGGACAGCGGATGCGTTTTTTCCAACCGTCGGGCCCATGCATTCGGAGTTTTTGCCAGGAATGGAGGGGTAAAGCAGCCAGGATGCAGCGCGGATCAGCCCGCGACCCCCTGCCCCGATGCCGAATCGGCCCCGTGCCAGCGTGCGCCATTCGGAGATTTTGCCAGGGGAATTGTGTCCCTTTATGTCCGGACCTGGGGGGCCGGGTGAAACATCATGCAACATAACGCACCACCCTGTTACACCCATTCGGAGTTTTCGCCAGCCCGCCCCGACTCCCAGCATTTCCAAGGCTTTCAAGGCCAACGATTCGGAGTTGGCGCCAGGGGGAGACCAATCCATTCGGAGTTTGGGCCAGGGGGCGGTTCCCTAGCCCCATTCGGAGTTTCAGCCAGGGTGCTTCTATGTCCATAGCAGCGTAGGCAGGACGACTATCTGGTCGAAAGGCGAGAACATGGGACAGTATCTATTATTGCGGCTATGATTAGGTAATATATCCTGCGCTTGACATGTATTCAGGAGGAATATCTGCACGCCCCCTTACCACAGGGTCGGGCAGCGTGGGGCAGGGCGGGAGCCGTTGGAATTTGTCCGATCGAGAACGGCTTGCGTCACGGCGGGCCGAGGATGCTTCAATCTAGAGCGGTCAGGATTTTGGGCCGCAATGATCAGGGGGAGCCTGGTTTCTGCGCGGAGTCTGGCAGGGCGGACCGGGCGCGGTTGATGACATTGTCCAGCGTGGAGAAGATGAATTCCACACTGTAGCCGGACAGGAAGGCGAACAGGGCCAGACTGATACCGGCGCTGGTGAATTGTTCGGCACCCGTTTGATAGACCAGCCCCACAGTCACCCCGATCAGGGCGCCCAGATAGCGGCGGAGGCGGAATTTTGCCGCCAGCAGCGTGTTGATGTTCCAACTGTCCAAGCCTGCCAGCAGCCGCCGCAGAATATAAACATTGGCCCCCATCCAACCATAAAGCAGCGGCAGCAGCAGCAGGGAGATGATGTTTGTCAGAATGGTGGATTGATGCCGGACACAGGCCAGCCGATTGGAGAAATGCGACGGGTCGCCTTTATCGACCGTCAACTGGCCAGTTTCGCAAGTTTTCGACTCTGGTAGCATGATCAGGGCCGCCTGGGCCACAGTCGTCTGTGCCGTACGCTTAGCTTGCAGGTCGTTCTTCTGTTCCAGCAACTGCTCCATCAGGCCTGTCTTGTCACTGCCGGTCTCAGCGGCTTCGTTGATCAGCTTTCTGACGGTGGCCAAGCGGTCATCGATTTCTGTCAGGTTTTTCTCCGCCATGGTGATGCGTTCCAGCGAATTGTCCAGCAGCAGGGATACGATCTGCGTGGCCAGCAACATCGCGAAGGAAATGGCGACCCACAGCACGGCCGCGCCGAAAAGGCGGCGAACCGGGTGATCACACCACCATTTGCGCCAGATGGCGGGCCGCCTTTCCGCATCGGCCTGCATCTGGCAGATATCGGTGACGGTTTCGGGTGTGGCCGGGCTGATCATGTCAGCCAACTGATTATATTGCCGCCAGAGTTCGGCCTCCACCTCCGGCGTACCCTCCCCCACCCTTCGGCAGGCGGCAATGACGCTGTCAATCAGCGCATCATCGATTTTCACGGATGCCCGGCGAACGGCGAATTCCAGCAGCTGCCGTACCTCTCGCTCAAGGGCATGCAGGTCCCGACCCACCGGTGCCGGGGCCGCTGTCGAGTCTGTCATCGTGCCCCCCAGACGAAATTGACCGCGTGCTGGCAACCGGCCGGCCGATCCGCGCCGCATGGATAGGGCTGGTCCCTGAAATCGCCGATCCAGACCCTGTAGGTGCCGCTTTGCCCCAGGTCCCGCCGTGTCCAGGTGCGCCAGTCGAAATAGTTTCGCGACGCTACCTCCAGCCGCAGTTTCTCCAGCACGGGCGGCTGGATACGGCCGGCCTGGATCGATCTGGCCATGGTGATCTGCTGCTCACCCCAGGGGGGCGTCCCCTGCTTCCAGCCATGGACAATATAAAGCGGCCTTCCGGCTGCCAGCGCCTCCAAGGCGGTGCTATCGCCCTGCAGCCGTGTCCAGAGCACGACCGACATGCCCGTCGGCACCTTGTCACAGGGCAGGACGCCTTCCGGCTGGAAATCCTTTACGTCACGCGCACAGACGGCTTCCACCACCTGAAGCTGCTGGGCGTGGGCGGCGGGCGGATACAGGAGAGGCAGGAAGCAGACGAAAAGCACTACCCGCAGAAATAGAAGGCGCAGCATCGCACACCCCACTTGGCAGGTACAAACATGGTTAATGAATAAAATGCGCGATAAATATAGAATCGTCAAACGTTTTCAACTGGAAAACCACATATGACTATCAGTGGGATTGATTCATAAAAAGGGGAAGGCGGATTCACCCTGCCCTCCGCCTTTTCCACCCCTTGCCCACAGCGGCTCTCCGCGGGTCGCCCCCTGCCCTATTCCCCCAGCACCGCATTCAGATGGTCGCGCAACTCCCGCAGGCGTGCCCGCTGCGGGTCGGACAGGGCGGCGCGGACGGGCGCCACGGGCGGCAGGGTCAGGCTGGCGCGGGTCAGTTGGGCCAGATAGTCGCGGGCGGCCTGGCGGTCGCTGCTGGGGGCTGGCGAAACCTCCGAATGGGATTTGGCGGGCCGGGCGGCGCGCAGCGCCTTCTCGCCCAGCCCCTGCCCTGCCTGTTCCCACAGGCGGCGCTGCACGGCCGGGTCTTCCTCCCGCGCGATCTGCAGCAGGATGGTGCGGGGCAGCACCTCCCCCTTCTTTTCCATGGCCGACAGCAGGTCGGGCGGCAGGGACAGGATGCGCAGGGTTTCATTCACGCGCACGCGGCTGCGGCCCAGCAGTTCGGCCACCTGCCCCTGGCTGTAGGCGTGGGTTTCCATCAGGGCGGCGATGCCCCTCGCCTCCTCCAGCGGGGTCAGGTCGACGCGCTGGATATTCTCGATCAGCGCAATTTCGGCCGGGTCGCCCTCCACCGTCACGGCGCGGATGCGGTCGCGGCCGGCCAGACGGCTGGCGCGCCAGCGGCGTTCGCCGGCCACGATCTCATAGGTCCCCTCCTCCGCCTCGCGCTTGCGCACCAGGATGGGCTGCAGCACGCCGCGCGCGGCGATGCTGGCGGCGAGCGCCTGCAATTCGCCATCGTCGAAATGGCGGCGCGGCTGGTCGGCGCGGGGGTGCAGCCGGTCCAGGTCCACCTCGAACATCTGCCTGAAATCGGCGCTGCGCTGGAAATGCGCGCTGGTTCCCTGGGCGGCCGCGCTGGCGGTGGCGGAGACCTTGACCGTCTGGGTCAGCGGGTTCCGGGGATTGGCCTTAAGCTTCATGGCTGATCTCCTCCGCCAAACGCATGTAACCGACAACGACGGGGCTGTCCTTGGGCAGGGCCCGCACGGCGATGACGCCATTATAGACGGCCTGGTCCATGGCCGTCGTCTTGCGGATGGGCTCGAACACGCGGACGGTGCCGCTATAAGTGGCCAGCAATTGCTGCAGGGTCGCCTGCTGCACCGAGGTATTCGCCTCAAACCGGTTGGGCAGGATGCCCAGCACATTCAGGTCCGGGTTCTCATAGATGCGGATCTGTTCAATGGTGCGCAGCAGCAGCGGCACGCCCGGCACGTCCAGCGGGGCCGGGACCACGGGGATCAGGATGTCGGTAGCGGCCACCAGGGCATTGCGGGTCAGCACGCCCAGATGCGGCGGCGTGTCGATGATGATCTCGTCATAATCCTGTCTGACGTCAGACAAGGCCCGCGCCAGCCGCTTTTCCGGCCCCGGCTTGGACAGGACCGAGACTTCGAACTCCGCCAAGGAGATATCGCTGGGGGCCACGTCGATGCCGGCCACCGACACGATGATCTCCCGCAGGGTCTTCTTTTCCTCCAGCACCGCGGACAGAACATTGCCCGACGCCATGCAGGCCTCCAGATCCACGCCGGCGGCGAGCGTCACGCTGGCCTGCGGATCGGCATCGACCAGCAGCACGCGCTTGCCCAGGATGGCGAAGGCGTGGGCCAGATTCAGCGCCGTGGAGGATTTGGTCTGGCCGCCCTTCTGGTTGGCGGTGGCGATGATGCGGGCGCGTGTGCGGGTGCCGCGGCGCATGAAGCTTTCCACCGGTTCGGGCACCGGCTCCTTGCCATTTTCCCAGCGGCTGACCTTGGCCTTGTCATAGGACCGGCCCAGCTTGTCGTTCAGCATGGTCGCGAAACCGTCCTGCGACAGGCCCCGCTTGCGTCGATAGGCCTTCAGCAATTCCCCATCCACGGCTCAGCACTCCCCTGATAGCTCAGGAAGAAGGCGTGCCGCAGGGCAGGGGGCTTGTCAAGGCATGTTGATGGAAAAGCGTCAACTTTATTGATTGTCCCCTCAGGCGCCGGGCGGGCGCATCCGCGCCCTTGGCTTACGGCGCATGTGCGCCGGGCCGGCAGTCGCCGACCTGGTTGCTGCTTCGCGGGCGTGGGCTGCGCAAAAAAATCCCCCTGTCTGGCGTCAGACAGGGGGGAGGGAGGAGGACCGAGATGATAAGAGAAGGGTGGGTTACTTCACCGGCTTCAACCGCACGACGGCCCCGCCCGATCCGGCCAGATCGAGCGACAGGGTGCCGTCCGCTGTCAGGGTGCTGGATTGGCGCGACAGGCTGGTGGGGGTGGGGCCGTCAGTGACGATTTCCGCCTTGTAGCGGCCGGCGGGCAGGGTGAGCGGCAGGGCGATCTTGCGGGCGGTTTCGTTGTTCAGGACGCCGATGAACCATTCATCGCCCTTGCGCCGGGCCAGCGCGATGTAATCGCCGACCTCGCCCCCCAGGAACCGCACCTCATCCCAACTGCTGGGCACGGCGCGGATGATGTCCAGGCCATCCTGGCCCTGATAGGCGTCGGGATTGTCCGAGACACAGGCGAACGGGCTGTCATAGACGACATATTGCGCCAGACCATGGGCGCGCGTCGTCTGCACCAGGGGCAGGTGATTGCGCGGCTTGAAATCGGCCGGGCTCACGTTGCGGAAGCCGCCGGGCGTGTAATCCATGGGGCCGGTCAGCAGGCGGGTATAGGCCAGCATGACATTGTGGCTGGCCGTGATGCGCGTGGTCCATTTGTTGTACTCCGCCCCCAGCACGCCTTCCTGCGTCAGGTAATGCGGATAGGTGCGGATCAGGCCCGTGGGGTGATAGGCGCCGTGCAGATCGACCAGCAGATGGTGCTTTGCGGCGGTGGACAGCAGGCGGTGGTAATAATCCACCATCTGTTGATCGTCGCGATCCATGAAATCGACCTTGATGCCCTTCACGCCCAGGCGGGCGTAATGTTCCATCACCGCGTCCATGCGTTCATCCAGCGACCGCCAGTGCATCCACAGGAACAGGCCGACCTTCTTCTTGGCGCCATAGGCGATCAGCGCCGGCAGGTCGAAGCCGGGGGCCGTGCGCATCAGGTCGGCACCGGGCAGCACGGTGCCGCCGCCGCCGGAATTCAGGTACCAGCCATCATCGACCAGCATATAGGGCAAGCCATTGGTGGCGGCGAAATCGATGAAGGACTTGGTGGTCTCATCATTGGCCTGGACTTTGCCGCTGCCGGGCTTGATCCAGTCGTTCCACCAGTCCCAGGCGGCCTTGCCCGGCTTGATCCAGCTGGTATCCGTGATCGACGTTTCCGGGTTCAGCGCCGTGATCAGATTGCTTTCATTCAGGGCGCCGGGATGGCGGGCCAGCAGGATGACGCGCCAGGGCGACAGGGCGCCGTCGGCCGGGATGGGCCGGCGCACGGCCAGTTTCGGGTCGTCAAGGCGCGGTGACAGCACCACCTGCGCGCCCAGGCTGCCATCATCCTGGCCCGACAGATACAGGCCGGCATAATCGCGCAGATCGGCTTCGGTCAGGGCGAAGGCGGGGCCGTCGGTGCCGGTGCGACAGACCAGCGGCGCCTCATACCGGTTATGGGGGCGCAGGCGGCTGGCCTGCACGGGGTCGAATTCGCCTTCATGGCTGCTGCCATAATGGCCCAGGTTCAGACCCCAGCAGCCGAAATCGCCGGCGAAATTGAAGGATGTCAGCTCCGCCCGCAGCAACAGGTCCGGCAGCGCCGGCTGGGCCGGCAGGCGGTAGCGCAGGGCCACGCCATCATCATAGGCGCGGACGATGACATCCAGCTTGCGGCCCTTGCCGCCGTCACGTTCGGTCAGGCTGACGGTGATTTCATTGAAATGGTCGCGCGCTGTCGACACCTTGCCCACGGGCAGGCTGTAATTCTGATCGACGCTGCGCCGGCTGTTGCCGGTGATGGCCAGCCCGCCGGACAATTGTCCCGTATCGGCCAGACGCAGGCCCAGGGGGGAGGGGGACAGGATGGCGGTGCCGGCATAATTGACGGCATAGGTCAGGCGGCCCTGGTCATCCTGGTCCAGGGTGACAGCGACATTGCCGGCCGGCGATGACAGGGTCAACGGCTCCGCCGTGGCGGTCAGGGCCGTGGCCGACAAAAGCCCGGACAGGATCAGGGCGGATAGGGGGCGACGCATGGGGTTTCTCTCCTGTTCGCAGGAAGGCGATTATTATAATTTATACGATATAGATGCAAGCGGAGGGCGGACCGGGTCAGACCAGCCCGCGGCCGCGCAGGCGCAGGGCCAGCATGGGCGTGGTGTTGTGTTGTTCGGGCAGGGTGAGTTCCACACCCTGCGCGGTTTGCCGGAAGGGCAGGGGGCTGCCGTCGCGGCCCAGCAGGTCCACCCGCTCCACCACGCCATGGCCCTCGCCGGCCAGGGATGTGATGGTCAGGCGGCCGTCCGCCGGCCATTCCATGGCCAGCGCGTAAAGCGCGTCGCCCTTGGCCGTGAAGCGCAGATCGGCAGCGGTGAAGGGGGCGCGCTTGGCCTCGTCCCGGTCCAGCTTGGTCGGGCCTTCGCCATAGCGGCGCCAGGGGCGGGTGTCGAAGATCGCCTCTCCATTCGTGGCGGTCCAGGCGGCCAGACCGTCCAGGAAACGGATTTCCAGATCGTCCAGGCTGCCATTACCGCGCAAGGGGATGGAGAGCAGCAGATTGCCATTTTTCGACACGATGTCGGACAGGCTCTGCACCACCTGTTTCAGGGATTTATAGCCGCCATCCTGATAAAGCTGGCGGTTATAATGCCAGTCGCCGATGCAGGTGCAGGTCTGCCAGGGCTCGGGCAGGATATCCTCGACAAAGGTACGCTCGTGATCCTCCACGATGGCGCGGCGCTGCTCCGGCTGGGTCAGGCGCTTGCCATTGACCACCACATCCAGGGCCCCGCCATGCCAGCGGCGGCTCTGATTGTAGTAATGCGCCGTGATGTCCAGCCCGGCCTGGCCCAGCGGCAGGGCGGTATTGTCGAAATAGACCAGATCGGGGCGGTACTTCTCGATCAGGTCGACGGCACGCAGATACCAGGATTTGACGAAATCCGGCCGGCCGGGGGGCGGGGTCTCCACCCAGTCGCCCGTCACCCGCTCCTGCCAGTCCTTCATGGCCTTGGCGCTGGTGAAGCCGTCGGCGGCGGGAATGATGCGGCCGGTATAAAGCTCCTGCGGGTCCAGCCCCTGCCAGTATTTACCGGCCCCGTCGGCGCGTGTCAGGTGATAGGCGTCGTACCGGACCCCGGCCTTGGGCCCTTCGGCATCATAGGAATAGGCGGCCTGATACCAGTGCCAGGCGTGGGAGCCGTGGTTGGAAACGCCGAAGCGCAGGCCGCTGCTGCGCGCCAGCTTCTCCCAGATGCCGACAATATCCTTCTTGGGGCCCAGGCGCGTGGAATTCCAGGGGTGGAAGCGCGAGTCGAAATTGTCGAAATTGTCGTGATGCTGGGCCATGGCCACGAAATAGCGGGCGCCGGCCTTCACATAGCGCGCCATCAGGTCGCGCGGGTCCCATTTTTCCGCTTTCCAGGTGCCGATGACATCGATGAAGCCATGTTCGCTGGGATGGCCATAGGTGGCGATATGGTGGGCATGGGCGGAATCGCCCTGCATATAGATCCGGCGCGCGTACCAGTCGCCGAACTCCGCTGCGCATTGCGGCCCCCAATGCGCCCATAGGCCCAGCTTGGCATTGCGGAACCAGTCCGGGGTGCGGTAACCCGCGGCCAGGCTGTCCCAGCTGGGCTGAAACAAGGCGGTTTCGGTGCTGGCCGAAGGGGCGGCGGACAGTCCCGCTGCCAGTCCTGCTGCGGGCATGCTGCGCAGCAAATCACGTCGCGTCAGGCTCACGGCCCATCTCCTTCCCTGATAACTTGTTGATTCTGCTATTTTTACGGTGCGCGGTGCGCATCATATCCTATTTGTCTGATAAATCATCTATACACCCTTGCGCCCCGCCGTTGGTAGCGGTATCATTGGCCCAACAAGCAAGAATTGCCATGTCGGCCCTGGGCTGCGGGCATTTCGGGGGAGGATGCAGCTGTTCTGGGGTCCGGCGAGCCGGCCGGTGGAGCGCGCTGCCTTGGAAGGCGCATGATGGGAATTCGCAATTCGCTTCTGATGGGCGCTGCCGGCGCCGTGCTGATGTCGGCCCTGGGTCTGGCGTCGCTGGCCGCCGATGCGACCGCTAACGCAATCCCGCCGGGATCGGATGGCAAGACCGGCATCGCGCATCCCGCACGCTGGCCCGCCGCCAAGGGCCAGCGTCTGGCCGACCCGGCCACGGAAGCTCGCGTCACCGCCATCCTGTCGCGCATGAGCCTGGAGGAAAAGGTCGGCCAGATGATCCAGGCCGATCTGCCGTCGATCAAGCCCGACGATCTGCGTCAATATCCGCTGGGCTCTGTTCTGGCCGGTGGCGACAGCGCGCCGTTCAACGCGCCCGACCGCTCGCCCATCGGCCCCTGGGTGGAAACCGCCCGCGCCCTGCGTGCCGTGGCCCTGGAAAAGCGGCCGGGGCATGAGCCGATCCCCCTGATCTTCGGGGTCGATGCCGTGCATGGCAATTCCAACATCGTCGGCGCCACCCTGTTTCCGCACAATATCGGTCTGGGCGCCGCCAACGATCCCGACCTGATCCGCCGCATCGGCGCCGCCACGGCCAAGGAAACGGCGGCGGCCGGGGTTGACTGGGCCTTTGCCCCCACGCTGGCCGTGCCGCAGGACGATCGCTGGGGCCGTACGTACGAGGGCTATTCGGAAGACCCGGCCATTGTCGCCCGCTATGCCAGCGCCATGGTGGAGGGGCTGCAGGGCCGCATCGGCCCCGACAGCACCGTCCAGAAGGGCCATGTGGCGGCATCGGCCAAGCATTTCCTGGGCGATGGCGGCACCACGGGCGGCATGGACCAGGGCAATACGGAAGTGTCGGAGGATGAGCTGATCGCCATCCACGCGGCCGGATATCCGCCGGCCATCGAGGCCGGGGCCATGACGGTGATGACCAGCTTCTCCTCCTGGAACGGGGTGAAGATGCATGGCAATGGCACGCTGATGAATGGCGTGCTGAAGGATAAATGGGGCTTTGACGGCTTCATCATCAGCGACTGGAACGGCCATGGCCAGGTGCCGGGCTGCAAGGATGACAATTGCCCGGCCTCCATCCTGGCCGGCATCGACATGCTGATGGCCCCTTACGACTGGAAGGCGCTGTTCAAGAATACCGTGGCGCAGGTCAAGGATGGCACCATTCCCATGGCGCGCATCGACGATGCCGTGCGCCGCATCCTGCGCGTGAAGGTCAAGCTGGGCCTGTTCGATCAGGCCCGTCCGTTTGAGGGCCAGGACAGCGCCGTCGGCAATGCCGAACACCGGGCGCTGGCGCGCGAGGCGGCGGCCAAATCGCTGGTGCTGCTGAAGAATCAGGGCAGTGTCCTGCCGCTGAAGGGCAATGCCAAGGTGATGATCGCCGGGTCCGGGGCCGATGATATCGGCCGGCAGTCCGGCGGCTGGTCGCTGTCCTGGCAAGGCACGGGCAACAAGAACAGCGATTTCCCCAACGCCCAGTCGATCTATGCCGGCTTTGCCGAGGCGCTGTCGGCCCAGGGTGGCAAGGCCATCCTGTCCGTGGATGGTGCGGCCAGGGACAAGGTCGATGCGGCGGTGGTCGTGTTCGGGGAAAACCCCTATGCCGAGGGGCAGGGCGATATCCCGACCCTGGAATATCAGCCGGGCGACAAGACCGACCTGGCCCTGCTGAAAAGCCTGAAGGCGCGCGGCATTCCCGTGGTGGCGGTATTCCTGTCGGGCCGGCCGCTGTGGGTGAACCCGGAGATCAATGCGTCCGACGCCTTTGTCGCCGCCTTCCTGCCGGGATCAGAGGGCGGGGGCGTGGCTGATGTTCTGGTTGGTGACAGCGCTGGCAAGCCGCGCCGCGATTTCCAGGGCCGGCTTTCCTTCTCCTGGCCGAAAAATGCCGCGCAATATCGGCTGAACAAGGGACAGTCGGGCTACGACCCGCTGTTTCCGGTCGGATACGGCCTGTCCTATGTTTCTTCCATGGCTGTTGTGACAGCGCTGTCCAGCCCGCTTTCCGAAGAATCCGGGGTTTCTGCGGCCACGGCCAACACTGACACCTATTTCACGCGCGGGCGCACCCCGGCCCCGTGGCGTCTGGCCCTGCGCCAGGGCGCGGCAGAGGTGCCGGTTGGAAACGATGGCAGCACGGTCAAGGCGGGTGAAGCCCTGTCGCTGCGCCCCGTCGATGCCGGCGGGTTGCAGGGGGCGGGCCGCGCCCTGGCCTGGACCGGCAAGGGGGACGCGGCGCTGGTGGTGACGGGCGGGCCTGTCCTGGATCTGGAACGCCTGTCCATGGGCAGTGCCCTGCTGCTGGACCTGCGGGTCGATGCCATGCCCAAGGGGCCGGTGCGTATTGCCGTCGGCAATGGCGGGGCGCTGGATCTGGCGCCCGTGCTGGCGGCCGGGCCGGTGGGCCAGTGGCGCAGCCTGAAGATCCGGATGACCTGTTTCAAGCAGGCGGGTGCCGACCTGAAGGCGGTGGCCAATCCGGTCAGCCTGTCCACGGCGGCTGAGGCCAGTCTTTCCGTGGCGACGGTCAGGATCGTGTCGGACGTGTCCGACGCCATCTGCCCGGCCGCCCTTCCCAGACCCTGACCCAAGGCGAGACGGCGGGGCCGTTCATAAGAACCGGCCGGGTAACCGGCCAACGGTAAGTGACCCATGAAAACAAACGCAGATGCGGGGGGATTGCAGATGAATAAAGTGAAGGCGACGATGGCCGTCCGGTGGGGTGGCGCTTCCATGTTGGCGCTGGCGGCCTTGCTGCCGGCCACCGCGATGGCCCAGACGGCGGACCAGGGTGGTCAGCTGGAAGAGATCATCGTCACGGGCATCCGCGCCCAGGTGCAGTCGGCCCAGGCGATCAAGCAGAATGCCAACCAGATCGTGGACAGCGTGACGGCCACCGATATCGGCGCCCTGCCGGACCGGTCGGTGACGGAAGTGCTGCAGCGCATCCCCGGCATCACCATCGGCCGCACGGCCGACGGCCGCGATGCCGACCGCATTTCCGTCGAAGGGTCGGGCGTGCAGATCCGCGGCCTGTCCATGGTGCGCGGCGAATTCAACGGCCGCGACAGCTTTGGCGCGCGCAATGGCCGCGCCCTGGGCTTCGAGGACGTGCCGCCCGAACTGATGGCTGGCGTCGATGTCTATAAGAACCCGTCGGCCGACCGCGTGGAAGGTGGCCTGGGCGGCACGGTGAACCTGCGCACGCGCACCCCGTTCGATGCCAAGGGTCGCATCCTGGCCGCGTCGGTCGATTATTCCTATGCCGATCTGCGCAAGGAGGGCAAGCCGTCCTTCTCTGCCCTGTACAGCGACCGCTGGGAACATAACAAGCTGGGCGAATTCGGCGTGCTGTTCGACGTGTCGGACAGCAAGCTGTCTACCCGCGCCGACACTTTCTCTGTCAATCCCTACCGCGAACGGTCGGGCACGCCGGGCGCGTCGAACTACATCGCCGGTGTCGCGTCGGGCAAGACGGTCTATGTGCCCGACGGCTGGGGTTACCGCACCCTGGATTTCGAACGTGAGCGCTTCGGTCTGGCCGGTGTGGTGCAGTGGCGCCCCGACAATCGCTGGGACATCACGCTGCAATATCTGCGCTCCGCGGCCGAGCAGGCGGCGCTGGAACATGTGGTCGGCGTCAATACCGGTTCGGCCAACGGCCCCGCCAAGGGCACGAATTTCGAGTATGATGCCAACGGCTATTTCGTGAAGGGCACCATTTCCAACGCGGCCGACGGTACGGGTACGACCCATGACATCGACCTGCTGGATGCCCGCTGGAACCGCCGTTATTCGGTGACGCAGGATGCGTCGCTGAATGTGAAGTTCGCACCGACCGACGCCTGGTCGTTTGAAGGCGACGTGCAATATGTGAAGTCGACCACCAAGTCGATCGACTTCACCATCTTCGACGCGCTGCCGGGCAACAGCGCCCTGCCGGCGGCCACGCTGGACCTGACGGGCGGTCTGCCCAAGATCACGATGAATGTGGCCGACGCCTACCGCACCAATCCGGCAAATTATTACTACAGCGCCGCGATGGACAACCATCAGCGTAACGAGGCGGACCAGTGGGCCGAACGGTTCGACGCCGAATATACCTTCGACGATGACTGGCTGTCGTCCGCCCGGTTCGGCGTGCGCCATAACAAGCGCGAGGCCACGACGCGGGACAGCAACTATAACTGGGGCTGGATCAGCCAGACCTGGACGGGCGAAGGCGTGTCCACCTTGGACAAGTCGACGAAGATTCCCTATGTCAGCTACGGCAGCAACAATTTCATGCGCGGTGCCATCACGCAGCCGGGCGTGTTCCTGGTGCCGGACGGCACGCTGGCCAAGAACTATGTCGACGCGGCCAAGGCCGTGCTGGCGACAGAGAAGGAGCCGAGCTGGGGCGGTGGCTGGCGTCCGTTCAACGGCGATTACGAGGCGCAGACCGGCGGCGGCGGCGGTGTAAACCGTCAATCGGAAGAGACATTTGCCGCCTATGCCATGACCAGCTTCGCCAATAGTGTGAACCTGTTTGGCGAGGCCAAGGATGTCGACGGCAATGTCGGTGTCCGCTATATCCACACCAAGACGCGTGGCACCGGCCTCAGCATTGTGCCGTCCGCCTCCTCTCTGCAGCTGGGGACGGGGACGGCCGCCAACATTTTGGCCTTCTTCAACGGCACCCGGACCGATTTCGAAGGCGGGCGCACCTATGACTACTTCCTGCCCACCTTCAATATGCGCGTGAAGCTGACGGACGAGTTGCAGTGGCGTGTGGCTGCCGGTCGCTCCATCGTCCGTCCTGACTTGCAGCAGCTTTCGCCCACCTTCAATGTCAGCGCCACGGCGGGTCAGCTTGTCGGCGGCGTCTGCCAAACCGGTGGTTCGTCCGGTGGTAACAACAACTGTATCTATCAGTATACGGGCTCTGCCGGTAATCCGGACTTGGCCCCCATCCGGTCGAACCAGTATGACATGTCGCTGGAATGGTACTTCGCCCCGACGGGCAGCATCACCGGCGCAGCCTTCTACAAGGACGTCTATGGCTTCGTGACTACGACGCTCCAGACGGTCGATTTCACCAATAATGGTGTTACCAACAAGATCCTGACTAACCAGCCCTATAATGCTGGCCATGGCACCATCAAGGGCTTTGAAATCGCCTATTCGCAGTTCTACGACTTCCTGCCGGGCCTGCTGTCGGGTCTGGGCTTCCAGGGCAACCTGACCTATATCGACGCCAAGGGTACGCGCAATGCCGCCGTCAACCCCTATGACGCCAACCAGTTGGCCATCGTCAAGGGCAGCACCGACCTGCCGCTGGAAGGCATGTCGAAGTGGTCCTATAACCTGCAGGCCCTTTATTCCTACGATCCGGTGGAATTGCGCCTGGCCTGGAACTGGCGTGACCGCTATCTGCTGACCACGACGGCGGCCAATATCAACATCCCGGCGTGGGCTGATGATTATGGTCAGCTGGATGCGTCCGCCTTCTACACGGTCAACGAGCATCTGAAGGCCGGTGTCGAAGCGGCCAACATTTCCAACTCCCGCACCAAAATCCTGGTCGGGTTCCCCGGCAAGCTGACCATGCATAACTGGGTGGATGCCGATCGCCGCTACACCTTCGTTTTGCGTGCCACCTACTAACCCGGCCTCCTCCCTTATGGCTGGCAACTCCGGGCCGGCGTAAAGCCGGCCCGGGTCCTTTTTTTGGGAGGGCGTATCAGTTTGCGGTACCGTAGGTCGCGGGTGAGGCAAGGCCGAACCCCGACAGGCAACGGCACCGGCAATGTCGGGGTTCGCGGACGCTCACCCGCGACCTACGGCATCAGCAAAAGACACCGCCAAGGTGCGCATCATGTTCAGCGGGAGGAAGGATCATGCAGGGCAAGGCCCATGACATTGTCATTGTCGGCGGCGGGACCGCCGGATGGATGGCGGCTGCACTGCTGGTGACGGCGACCAAGGGTCGGCTGGGCCGGATCACGCTGGTGGAATCGGCGGAGATCGGGACGGTTGGCGTGGGCGAGGCCACCATTCCCCCCATTCAGTTCTTCAACCAGATGCTGGGCATTGACGAGCGTGATTTCGTGGCCCGCACCCAGGGCAGTTTCAAGCTGGGGATTGAGTTCCGCAACTGGACCAAGCTCTCCCACAGCTATATCCACCCGTTCGGCAGCTATGGCGCCAATATCAGCGCCGTGTCCTTCCACCAATATTGGCTGCGCGCCCGGGCCCATGGCGACCCCACGCCCATCGGCGATTACTGTCCGGCCATTGTCGCGGCAGAGGCCGGCCGGTTTGCACCCGAAATTCCGCAAGGGCCCGCGACGGCCCCGCTTCTGTCCTATGCCTATCATTTCGACGCCTCGCTCTACGCCGCATATCTGCGCGAACTGGCGGTGAAGAAGGGCGTGGTGAGGATCGATGGCCGCATCACCGGCGTACGCCAGCGGGCAGAGGATGGCTATGTCACCACCCTGGACCTGGCCGATGGCAGCACGGTGACAGGCGACCTGTTCATCGACTGTTCGGGCTTCCGTTCGCTGCTGCTGGGCCAGACGCTGGGTGTGGGCTTCCGGGACTGGAGCCGCTGGCTGCCCTGCGACCGCGCGCTGGCCGTGCCGTGCGAGGGGACCGAGGCGGTGACGCCCTATACACGGTCCACGGCGCATACGGCCGGCTGGCAATGGCGCATCCCGCTGCAGCACCGCATCGGCAACGGCCATGTCTATTCATCCGCCTTCATGGGGGATGAGGAGGCGGCGGGCCTGCTGCTGGGCCATCTGGATGGCAAGGCGCTGGCCGATCCGCGGCCCCTGCGCTTCACGGCCGGGCGGCGGGAACGGGCGTGGGAACGCAATGTCGTGGCCGTGGGCCTGTCCAGCGGCTTCCTGGAACCGCTGGAAAGCACGTCGATCCATCTGATCCAGATGGCCCTGTTCCGCCTGCTGGCCCTGATGCCCACCGATATTCGCGACCAGGCGACGCGCGATGAGTTCAACCGCCTGACTGAACAGGAATATGAACATATCCGCGACTTCCTGATCCTGCATTACCACGCCACGCAGCGGGATGATTCCGACTTCTGGAATTACTGCCGGACCATGGGCGTGCCCGACAGCCTGCGCCACAAGATGGACCTGTTCCGGTCGCGCGGGCGCGTGGCGCGCTTCGACGGACAGCTGTTCGCCGAAGCGTCCTGGGTGGCGGTGTTCCTGGGCCAGGGGGTGGACCCCGTCGCCTATGACCCCATGGCCGATGTGCTGCCGGAGGTGGAGATGCGCCGGCGCCTGCAGCAGAACCTGGATTATGTGCGCGCGTCCGTTGCCGCCATGCCGACCCACCGTGACTTCCTGAACC
This sequence comes from Hydrogenophaga intermedia, assembly GCA_943371025.1. Lineage (GTDB taxonomy): Bacteria > Pseudomonadota > Alphaproteobacteria > Azospirillales > Azospirillaceae > Niveispirillum. The sequence continues at coordinate 79,284 of CALRTC020000016.1, read as the reverse complement.
GCCATTGCAAGGCGCCGATGGCGGCCTGATCCGCCCTTCACCCAAGGAGCCGAGATGCCGTTTCCCCGATTTTCCCCGCTGCTGGCAGCATCCGCGATCGGCCTGGCCCTGATTGCCGGCCCCGTTCTGGCCGCCGACGCGCCCATGCCCCGGATGGTGACGGAGGACGGTCGCCATGCCCTGCTGGTGGATGGCAAGCCCTTCCTGCTGCTGGGGGCGCAGGTCAATAATTCCTCGAACTACGCGTCGGCCCTGCCCCAGGTCTGGCCGGCGGTGGCGGAGGTGGGGGCCAACACGGTCATGGTGCCCATCGCCTGGGAACAGGTGGAACCGGTGGAAGGCCGTTTCGATTTTTCCTTTGTCGATACGCTGCTGGAACAGGCCCGGGCCAACAAGGTGCGGCTGGTGCTGCTGTGGTTTGCGACCTGGAAGAATAACGGCCCGGCCTATGCCCCGGCGTGGGTGAAGCTGGACAATGACCGGTTCCCGCGCGTGGTGGAGGGCAAGGGCATTGTCCGCAACTCCCTGTCGCCGCATGCCAAGGCCACACTGGAAGCCGACAAGAAGGCCTTTGTCGCCTTCATGCGCCATCTGAAGCAGGCCGACCCGCAGCGCACCGTGATCATGGTGCAGGTGGAGAACGAGGTCGGCACCTATGGTGCCGTGCGCGACCATGGGGCCGACGCGGAAAAGCTGTTCCGTGGACCCGTCCCGGCCGATCTGGTCAAGGCCATGAAGAAGCAGCCCGGCACCTGGGCGCAGGTCTTCGGCAAGGATGCGGACGAGTTCTTCCATGCCTGGCATATCGGCCGCTATGTCGATCAGGTGGCCGAAGCCGGGCGGCGTGAATATGACCTGCCCCTGTATGTGAACGCGGCGCTGCGCGACGTGTTCAACGACCAGGACCCCTATACCTATTCATCGGGCGGGCCGACCTGGAACGTGCTGGACATCTGGAAGGCGGCGGCCCCGCATATCGACCTGCTGGCGCCTGACATCTATCAGGACGCCTATCCCAACTATACCAAAACGCTGGAGCAATATGGCCGGCGCGACAATCCGCTGCTGGTGGCGGAGATGGGCAGCAAGCCGCTGTACGCCCGTTACCTGTTCGCCACGCTGGGCGAACAGGGCATCGGGTTCAGCCCCTTCGGCTTCGATTATACGGGCTATTCCAACGGCCCGCTGGGGGCGGACAAGGTGACGCCGGAAACGCTGGCCCTGTTCCGGCTGGCCTATCGCGCCGTCACCCCCATCGCGGGTCTGATCGCGCAGCAAAGCCTGAAGGGTAAGGTCTGGGGCGCGTCGGAGCCCGACAGCGAACATAGCCAGACCCTGACCCTGGGCAAGGCCCCGTGGAAGGTGGAAATCTCCTACGGCATGCCGCAGTTCGGCACGGGCAAGCCCCCCGGCAACCCGTCGCCCATGGGCGGGGCCGTCATCGTGGAGATGGGGGAGAATGAATATCTGGTCACCGGCATGCATGCGCGGGTGGATTTCCACACCACGCTGGACGGCCGCGCCACCCAGTTCGAAACCGTTCAGGAAGGCCGCTTCATCGATGGCGTCTTTGTGGCCGACCGGGTGTGGAACGGCGACCAGATCGATTACGGCCTGAACCTGACCGACCGCACGCCCCTGCTGCGCGTGAAGCTGGCGACGTACAAGGCGCGGGTGCGGTGAGGGTCATCGTGCCAGTTCCCTGCCTCCCCCGCGAAAGCGGGGGTCCCGGGGCCACGGGGCACCATGCGTTGTGATTATCCCCCCTGGACCCCCGCTTTCGCGGGGGAGGCACTGTTGGTGGGGCGTTTGCCGTGATACCGCCCCTCATCGGGGCAACAGGACATGTTCAAGACAGTGCAGCACATCCGGGTGCCGACAGCATCCGCGTAAGGGAGACCAAAACACATGACTTTCCGTTCCATGATGCTGGCCCGCGCGGCGTTGCTGCCTTTGCTGCTGATGGCGGGCTGTGACGGTGGCGGCAAGGCCACGACCGGCACGACCGCCACCGCCCAGGCCCCCGCCACCGTGACCCCGACGGAAGATGGTCTGGTCGCCACCCTGGCGTCAGGCCCGGCCCGGAAGCTGCGCCTGCAACTCATCAATGACCGCACCATCCGTGTCACGGCCGTGCCCACCGACAGCCTGGACATCCCGGCCAGCCTGATGACCCTGGCGCAGCCGGCCAAGAGTGGCTTCACCGTGGAAGTGGTGGATGGCAAGGTCGCCCGGCTGAAGGCCCCGCGCATCAGTGCCGAACTGGACCTGTTGCGCGGCACGGTGCGGTTCCTGGACAAGGACGGCAAGGAGCTGCTGGCCGAAAAGGACCGCGGCAGCCTGAAGCCGGTGAAGGTGCTGGACCAGGATTACTGGGAAGTGGTGCAGAGCTTCAATCCCGGCACGGATGAGGCCTTTTACGGCCTGGGCCAGCACCAGAACGGGGTGCTGAACTGGAATGGCGAGGATGTGCGTCTGGCCCAGCATAATATGGACATTGCCGTCCCCTTCCTGATTTCCAGCCGCAATTACGGTGTGCTGTGGGACAATAATTCCATCACCCGCTTCGGCGTGCCGCATGATTATGCCGACCTGAATGCGTCCTTCAAGCTGACCGATGCCGAGGGCAGGGAAGGGGCGCTGACCGCCACCTATGCCAAGGATGGTGCTGTCAAGCTGACAAGGCGCGAAGCCGCCATCAACTGGCGCAACCTGGATGACCTGCAGAACTGGCCGGCCGAAGTGGGTGGCAACCGCCGCCCCGACAAGACGCGCGACACGCCGGGCCAGAAGGTGACCTGGGAAGGCAAGATCAGCACGGACAAGGCCGGTATCCACAAGTTCCAGCTTTATTCGTCGGGTTACGCCACCGTCTTTGTCGATGGCAAGGAGGTGATCCAGCGCTGGCGCCAGAACTGGAACCCCTGGTTCCATAATTTCGATGTCGAGCTGACGGCGGGCACGGCCCACGATATCCGCGTGGAATGGACGCCTGATGGCGGCTATATCGGCCTGCTGCATCAGGACCCGCTGCCGGCCGACGAACGCCACGCTCTGACCCTGTCGGCCGAAGCCACCAAGGCCCAGGATTATTATGTCGTCGCCGGCAGCAGCACCGACGATGTCATCAAGGGCTATCGTGAGTTGACGGGCAAGTCGGTGATCCTGCCGCGCTGGGCCTATGGTTTCTGGCAAAGCCGGGAGCGGTACAAGACCCAGGACGAAATTGTCGATACGGTGAAGGAATTCCGCAAGCGCGGCATCCCCTTGGACAATATCGTCCTGGACTGGAACTACTGGCCCGAGGATAGCTGGGGCAGCCATGATTTCGACAAGGCGCGTTTCCCCGACCCCAAGGGCATGGTGGATCAGGTCCACAAGCTGAACGCCCGCTTCATGATCTCCGTCTGGCCGAAATTCTATCCGACGACGGCCCATTACAAGGAGCTGGACGCCAAGGGCTATATCTATCGCCGCAATGTGGAGAAGGGGGAACGCGACTGGATCGGCGACGGCTATCTGAACGCCCATTACGATCCCTATGCCAAGGAGGCGAAGGAGATCTATTGGCGGCAGATGCGCGACAAGCTGAACGTGCTGAATGTCGATGCCTGGTGGCTGGACAATTCCGAACCGGATGTCCATTCCAACCTGCCGATCGAGGAAGTGAAGCTGCGCATCGGGCCGACGGTGCTGGGGCCGGGGGCGGCGTACTTCAATTCCTATCCGCTGGCCCACACGACCGCCGTCTATGAGGGCGAGCGGCGCGACGATGGAGGCAAGCGCGCCTTCATCCTGACCCGGTCGGCCTTTGCCGGGCAGCAGCGCAACGCCATGGCCGTCTGGTCGGGCGATGTGGTGTCGCGCTTTGTCGATCTGGAACATCAGATCGCGGCCGGCATCAATACCAGCCTGTCGGGCCTGCCCAACTGGACCACCGATATTGGCGGCTTCGCCCTGGAAAAGCGGTTCGAGGCCACGCCCATGGCCGCGGCCGATCAGGCCGAATGGCGGGAGTTGAACCTGCGCTGGTTCCAGTTCGGCGCCTTCAGCCCGCTGTTCCGCAGCCATGGCCAGTTCCCGCTGCGCGAGATCTGGAACATCGCCCCGGAAGGGTCGGACATCTATAATTCCATGGTCTGGTACACCAAGCTGCGTTACCGGCTGCTGCCCTATATCTACACTTTGGCCGGCGATACCTGGCACAAGGACGGCACCATCATGCGCGCCCTGGTGCAGGATTTCCCCGCCGATCCCAAGGTGAAGGATCTGGGCACGCAGTACCTGTTCGGGCCGTCCATCCTGGTGGCACCCGTCTATAGCCAAGGCGCCACCACCAAGGCCGTCTATCTGCCGGCCGGCGCCAACTGGGTGGATTTTTACACGGGTGAGAAGCGGGCCGGCGGCCAGGAAGTGACGGTCGACGCCCCCCTGACCCGCATCCCGCTGTTCGTGCGCGAAGGCAGCATCATCCCCACCGGGGCGGCGCTGCAATCCACGGCGGACAAGGATGACGGCACCTTGTTGATCAATGTCTATGCCGGGGCCGACGGGACCTTCGAGCTGTACGAGGATGAAGGCACCACCTATGGCTATGAACAGGGCCAGTTCACCCGCATTCCCTTCACCTGGAACCAGACCGACGGGACGTTGACCATCGGCACCCGCCAGGGGAATTTCCCCGGCATGGTGGAGAAACGCGCCATCCAGGTCCGCTGGATCGACGGCAAGAATGACAAGGCCGCCGATTTCGGCGTGAAGGGGGACAAGAGCGTTGTCTATGAGGGCAAGGAAGTCGTGGTGAAGCGGTGAGGGCAGGGGGGGAGGGGGCGTCGGCATCATCCGAAACGCCCTCTCTCCCGTCATCCCGGCGAAAGCCGGGACCCAGGGGCCAGTTGCCCTACCTCTCAGCAGCTTCCAGCGACGCAGCGTTGAGGTTTGATCCCGTGGCCCCTGGGTCCCGGCTTTCGCCGGGATGACGGGAAAAGAAATTTCAATTAATGAGAATACTCCCCCTCCCATCCCTGCCAGGACCCCCCATGCACCCCACCCGCCGCACCCTTTTCGCCGCCGCCACCCTGCCGCTGCTGCCCGCCCTGCCGGCGCTGGCCGCCGATTGGGCGAACCGGGGGAAATATGCGGAAGCCAACAAGGCCGACGCGGCATTGCCGGCGAAGCAGCGCCGGGTGGTGTTCATGGGCGACAGCATCACGGAAAACTGGGCGCGGCCGGAATATGACGGGGCGTTCTTTCCGGAAAACGGCTTCATCGGCCGGGGCATTTCCGGGCAGGTGACGGCGCAGATGCTGCTGCGCTTTTCCGACGAGGTGCTGGCCCTGAAGCCCAGGGCCGTCCATATCCTGGGCGGCACCAATGATCTGTGTGAGAATGACGGGCCCTATGACCCGGACTTCACCCATGACAACCTGACCGCCATGGCCACGCTGGCCAAGGCCGCCAGGATCAAGGTCTATATCGGCTCCGTCCCGCCCGCCAATCAGGTGCCCTGGCGCCTGAGCGTGGGCGATCCCACCCCGCGCATCCTGGCACTGAATGAATGGATCGCCGGCTTCTGCAAGGCCCAGGGCCACACCTATATCGATTACTGGCCCGTGCTGGCCGGGGCCGACAAGGCGCTGAAGCCTGAACTGGGCGTGGACCCCGTCCATCCCAACCGCGCCGGCTATCTGGCCATGAAGCCGGTGACGCTGCGCCATCTGGGCTAGAGCGGCTTTCCTTTGACTGGAAAACCGCTTCGGCGGCTATTCCTCCCGCCAGGCCAGCAGCCGCAGGGCGTTGAAGACGACCAGCAGGGTCGAGCCTTCATGCAGGGCCACGGCGGGCCCGATGCCCAGGCCGAATATCGTGGCGGGCACCAGGAAGGTCACCATACCCAGGCTGACGAACAGGTTCTGGCGGATGATGGCGCGGGTCTGACGGCTGAGCCCCACGGCAAAGGGCAGGCGCGACAGGTCGTCGGCCATCAGGGCCACATCGGCCGCTTCCAGCGCCACATCCGACCCGGCGGCCCCCATGGCGATGCCGATGCTGGCCGCAGCCATGGCCGGCGCATCGTTGACACCGTCGCCCACCATGGCCACGGGGGCATGGTCGCGCAGATTGCGGATGGCGGCCACCTTGTCATCGGGCAGAAGGTCGCCCCAGGCCTCTGTCACGCCGACCTGGGCGGCGACCGCTTCGGCCACGCGCCGGCTGTCGCCGGAAATCATCACGATACGGTCCACCCCCAGGGCGCGTAGCCGGGCCAGGGTCGGGGCGGCTTCGGCGCGCGGGCTGTCCATGACGCCGATGACGCCCAGATCGCGGTCCCCCCTGCGCACGGCCATGGCGGTGCGGCCGGCGGTGCGCAGCTGGTCTGCCGCCTCACGCATGGCGGCAGACAGGGGCGCGATGCCGTCGGTGCCGAACAGTTCCGGCTTGCCGATCAGCACAGGTTCACCATCGACGCGGGCCATCAGCCCCTTGCCCGTCAGGCTGACCAGATCGCTGGCCGGGGGCGGGGCGGCACCCAGCATGGAGATGGCGTCGCGGGTGATGGCGCGGGCCAGGGGATGGTCGCTCGACCCTTCCACCGCGGCGGCCGTGGCCAGCAGCTCCGCCTCCGTCCCGCCGGGGGCGGCCCACAGGTCGGTCAGGCGGGGGCGGCCCGCCGTCAGGGTGCCCGTCTTGTCAAAGGCGAAGGTGCGGATGCCGCCCAGCAGTTCCAGCGGCCCCCCGCCCTTGACCAGCACCCCGCCGCGCGCGGCCCGCGCGATGCCCGACAGCACTGCACTGGGTGTGGCGATGGCCAGGGCACAGGGGCTGGCTGCCACCAGCACGGCCATGGCGCGGTAGAAACTGTCGCGGAACGGCTCGTCAATGACAGTCCAGGCGAACAGCAGCAGCGTGACCAGGGCCAGCACGGCCGGGACGAACCAGCGCTGAAAGGCTTGCGTGAAAATCTGGGTGTCCGACGTGCGGGTCTGGGCCGCTGCCACCATGCGGATGATGCGCGACAGGGTGCTGTCGGCCGCCGTCCGCGTCACCTCGATCTCCAGCAGGGTGGAGCCGTTGATGGTGCCGGCATAGGCGCGGTGGTGCTGGTCCAGCCGCGACGGGTCGGCCCGCGCCGCTTGCGCATCGGGGACCGGTTCCTTGTCGGCGGGCAGGCTTTCGCCCGTCACCGGTGCCTGATCAATGCTGCCGTTCCCGGCCAGGATGAAGCCGTCGGCGGGCAGGCGGCTGTCGGGCTTCACGATGACGTGATCGCCGATGGCAAGCGCCTCCACCGGCACTTCCTCCACCCCGTCGCTGCCCCGGCGCAGGGCCGTGCGCGGGGCCAGCTCTGCCAGCGCCCGGATGGCCTGTTTGGCCCGGCCCAGCGCATGATGTTCCAGGGCATGGCCCAGACTGAACAGGAACAGCAGCAGCGCCCCTTCGGCCCAGGCGCCCAGGCTGGCGGCACCGGCGGCGGCGGCCAGCATCAGCGTATCGATCTCAAACCGCCGCTGCCGCAGATTCTCCCACGCTTCGCCAAGGGTAAAGAAGCTGCCCTGCCCGAAGGCGGCGACGTACAAGGTGGTGGACAGCCAGACCGGCGCCGCCGGCAGCAGATGTTCCACGCCATAGCCCGCCGCCATCGTCACGCCGCAACCAATGGCCACCATCAGTTCGGTTTGGGGCCCGCCCATGCCGCCATGATCATGATGGCCGTGGTCATGATGGCCGTGGTCATGATGGTCATGCCCGCCATGGTCGTGGTGACCGTGGGCCGAGGGAGAGGTCAAGGGCCGGCTCCTGCGCTGTGCATCAGCCCGCACTATGGCCCCCCGACGGCTGGGCGCAAAGTGCGTCAGATCACGCCGGCCGCATCCAGTGCCGCAATCACGCGGGCCTGACGTTCGCGGTAGAAGGCGGGACCGTCGGGCGGCAGCACCGATCCATCCGGCCCCAGCATGCCGTTGCGGCGCTGTGCCTGCCCCGACCCATAGGCATCGGCGAACAGGGCCAGGGGCAGGCGGGCCGGCATGTTGCCCATGCCCGGCCGCCGGCGCCAGGCGCGCAGGGCGGCGATGTCGATGCTGGCCACGGCCGTCATGCTTTCGCCATAGCCGGCTTCGGCCAGGACCAGCCCCCGGTGATCGATGATCTTCGACCCGGCATCGGTGGAGGCGGCGGGGATGGCGATATCATCGATGCCGGCCGAATTGGCGGAGACGACATAGGCCAGATTCTCGATGGCGCGGGCCTGCTTGGCGATATTCTTGGGCGTGGGCAGGGGGCTGCCGGCCTCGGACGAGGAATGCACGAAGATTTCCGCCCCGCGCAGCGCATGGGCCCGCGCGATTTCGGGATACAGGATCTCCTCCGACGCGATGGCGGATATCCGCCCGATCTCCGTATCGGCCACGGGGAAGATGGCGTCCCGGCCATAGATATCGATATAGCGGTCCCAGACATCATAGGGGCTGGGCGCGAACATGGAGATCAGGCGGCGATAGCGCAGGACCAGCGCCCCGTCCGGTCCCAGCACGAAACTGGTCTGGAAATAGAGGCCGGGGAAATGCGGGTCGCGTTCATAGGCACTGCCGGCCAGGAACAGGTCGGCCGCCCGTGCCGCCGCACCCAAGGCCGCATATTCCGGCCCGTCCATCTCCAGCGCCGCCTTTTCCGCCCAGACGGAGGGCGGCTCCCCCATGGGAAAGCCCGTCAGGAAATATTCCGGCAGCACCACCAGCCGCACATCCGGCCCGATGAAGCGCTTGGACGCCAGGATCTGATCCTGGATGCGGACGATGGATGCCTTCATCCGTGCCCGCGCCGAAGCGGTGTCCGGGCAGCGGTTGACGGCGTGGCAGGCCACCTGCAGCGCCAACGCCATGTAGGGGGAGGGGGAAAAGGTCACCGAAGCCTCCGTGCTTTTGGCTGGGCGCGGCCGTTTGGCATCTCGCCAGCAACAGATTAATGATATACCTTTATATCAAACAGAGGCCAGGAGAAACGCCGATGCCCATCGCCGTCCGCAATCCCCGCACCGGTCTGACCGATCATTGGATCGAACCGGCGGATGCGGCGCAGGTCGCGACCCTGGCGGCCCGGCTGCGCGCGGGGCAGACGGCCTGGGCGTCGCTGCCGCTGGACGGCCGGGCCGGGGCGCTGCGCCGGCTGGCGGCGGTACTAGGCGACCATGCCGACGCCATTGTGCAGGCGCTGGAGACCGATACGGGGCGGCGGCGCATTGCGCGGCTGGAACTGGACGGCGTGCGCGGATCGATCCTGGGCTGGTGCGCGGCCACGCCGGGCCTGCTGCCCGATGGCTGGGTGCCGGGGCGGACCAATCCCGCCATCCGGCATGCGCCGCACTGGGTGCCCTATGGGCTGGTGGGCGTGATCAGCCCCTGGAACTTCCCGCTGACCCTGTCGCTGATCGATGCCATCCCGGCGCTGCTGGCCGGCTGTGCCGTGCTGATCAAGCCGTCGGAGGTGACGCCGCGCTTTGCTGAACCGCTGGCGGCGGCCATCCGCGCTGCGGGCCTGTCCGACGTCATCGCCCTGGTCCAGGGCGATGGGCAGACGGGGCAGGCCGTCATCGATGTTGCCGACTGCATCTGCTTCACAGGGTCGGTGGCGACAGGGCGCAAGGTGGCGGTGCGCGCGGCCGGCCGTCTGATCCCCGCCTTTCTGGAACTGGGCGGCAAGGACCCGCTGATCGTGCTGGCCGATGCCGATCTGGATGCCGCGGTCACGGCGGCCCTGCGCGGATCGGTGCAGGCGACGGGGCAGGCCTGCCAGTCCATCGAACGTATCTATGTCGCCCGTCCGCTGTTCGATGAATTCGTGAGTCGGCTGGTCCGGCAGGCGGAAAAGGTCCGTCTGAACCATCCGGACATCACCCAGGGGGAGATCGGCCCCATCATCTTTGCCCGACAGGCGGAGATATTGGCAGATCAGATCGCCGACGCCGTGGCCCGGGGAGCCCGGGTGCTGACGGGGGGAACGGTGGAGGATCATGGCGGCCTGTGGCTGCGCCCGACCGTGCTGGTCGATGTCACGCACGACATGGCGGTGATGCGGGAGGAAAGTTTCGGCCCCCTGCTGCCGGTCATGCCGTTCGACAGCGAGGAACAGGCCATCACCCTGGCCAATGACAGCGAATATGGCCTTTCCGCTGCGGTTTTCGCCGGCTCGCTGGACCATGCGGCGTCGGTGGCGCGGCGTCTGGTGGCCGGTGCCGTCAGCCTGAACGACGCGGCCCTGACGGCCCTTTTCCATGAGGCACCCAAGCAGAGCTTCCGTGACAGCGGCGTGGGACCGTCGCGTATGGGGATGGACGGGTTCACCCGCTTCTTCCGTCGTCAGGCCCTGATCGCCCAGACGGGCCGCCCGTCACCTTTGTCAGCGGTGTCGGAAGATGCGTGAAGCGGGTGACAAGCTCGAAACTGCATGCTAATGGTATAACAATAGATCATTTCATGGGCGATATCGGCGGCCGGAGGGGTTCCGGGGCCGCAAGGGTCGGTTGTCGCCCGAGCGAAAGGAATGTGGGGAATGGGGCTGTCACTGGTCGAGAAATTGTGGGACCGGCATCGCGTCGCCGATCTGGGCGACGGGACGGACCTGCTTTATATCGACCGCGTGCTGCTGCATGAGCGCACGGGTTCCATGGCGCTGAAGGGGCTGAAGGAACAGGGCCGCGCCGTGCGCCATCCCGACCGCGCCTTTGTCTGCATGGACCATATTGTCGACACGCTGCCCGGCCGCACGGATGAGACGACGATGCCGGGCGGCACGGCCTTCATCCGCGAAACCCGCGCGGCGGCGACAGAGGCCGGCATCCGCATCTTCGATATCGGCGACAACCGTCAGGGCATCGTGCATGTCGTGTCGCCCGAACAGGGTATTGCCTTGCCCGGCGCCACCCTGGTCTGCCCCGACAGCCATACCTGCACGCAAGGCGGGCTGGGGGCACTGGCCTGGGGCATCGGGTCGACGGAGGCCGCCCATGCGCTGGCCACGCAGACGCTGGTGGTGAAGCGGCCGCGCACCATGCGTGTGCGGTTTGAGGGGGCTCTGGCCCCCGGTGTGGGCGCCAAGGACATGATCCTGCACCTGATCGCCGCCTATGGTGCCGGCGGCGGGGCCGGCTATGCCATTGAATTCGCAGGCTCCACCGTGGCGGCCCTGTCGATCGAAGCGCGCATGACCTTGTGCAACATGGCGGTGGAGTTTGCCGCCTGGACGGGGCTGGTGGCGCCCGATGCCAAGACCATCGACTGGGTCCATGGCCGCCCCTTTGCGCCGACGGGCGATCTCTGGGACAAGGCTGTCGCCGACTGGCAGGGGCTGGTCAGCGACGAAGATGCGGTCTTCGACAAGGAGATCATCATCGATGCGGCCGCCATCGCCCCCACCGTCACCTGGGGCACCAGCCCGCAGCACGCGCTGCCGGTGACGGGCACCGTGCCCGACCCGGCCCAGGCCGCCGATCCGGCATTGGCCCAGGCGCAGCGCCGGGCGCTGGATTATATGGGCCTGACGCCGGGCACGGCGCTGATCGGCCTGCCCATCGATGGCGCCTTCATCGGCAGCTGCACCAACAGCCGCCTGTCCGACCTGCGCGCCGCGGCCGCCGTGCTGAACGGCCGGCGGGTGGCCAAGGGCGTGCGCGCCATCTGCGTGCCTGGTTCCATGCAGGTGAAGGCGGCGGCAGAGGCCGAGGGCCTGCACCTGATCTTCATGGCCGCCGGCTTTGAATGGCGCGAAAGCGGCTGTTCCATGTGCTTCTTCGCGGGCGGGGAACATTTCGGCAAGGGGGAGCGTGTCGTCACCTCCACCAACCGCAATTTCGAAAACCGCCAGGGTCCGGGCACCCGCTCGCATCTGGCCAGCCCCGTGACCGTCGCGGCCTCGGCCATTGCCGGCCATATCGCCGATGTCCGCGCCTTGTTCCGCCAGGAAGGGGAGGGTTGATCCCATGGAAAAGTTCACCCGCCTGACGGGCGTCGCCGCCCCGCTGTTCCGGCCCAATATCGACACCGACGCCATCATCCCGTCGCGCGAAATGAAGCGCGTGTCCAAGGAAGGGCTGGGGGAGGGCATGTTCGCCGACTGGCGCTACAGCGATGTGGCCGCCCGCGTGGAAAACCCGGATTTCGTGCTGAACCGCCCCGGTTTCCGCAAGGCGCCGATCCTGCTGGCCGGGCCCAATTTCGGCTGTGGCTCAAGCCGCGAACATGCCGTCTGGGCGCTGCAGGACTATGGCGTGCGCTGCGTCATCGCCCCCAGCTTCGGCGCCATCTTCCAGGGCAATTGCGTGCGCAACGGCATCCTGCCGCTGGTCCTGCCGGAACCGGCCGTGGCGGCGTTGGCGAAAGTGACCGATCCGCAGGTGCTGACCATCGATCTGGCCGCGCAGAGCGTGCGTGTGCCCGACGGCACGGAACTGCCCTTCACCATTCCCCCGGCGGACAAGGAAATGCTGCTGGAAGGGCTGGACGCCATCGGCATGACGCTGAAGCGCCTGCCCGCCATCCAATCATTCGAGGGCGCCTATCGCGCCCGGCAGCCCTGGCTGTTTTTCTGAACCCGATCTTCGAGGTTGTCGACATGTCGCAGGACGACAAGACCCAAGCCCTGCCGCTGGCCGGATTGAAGGTGGTGGAATTCACCCACATGGTCATGGGCCCCACCGTGGGCATGGTGCTGGGCGACCTGGGCGCCGATGTGGTGAAGGTGGAACCGATCGGCGGCGACAATACCCGCCGCCTGCTGGGATCGGGCGCCGGTTACTTCCCCATGTATGGCCGCAACAAGCGCAGCCTGTCGGTCGATCTGAAATCGCCGGAAGGCAAGCAGATCGCGCTGGAATTGATCGACAAGGCCGATGTCCTGATCGAGAATTTCCGCCCCGGCGCCATGGATGCCCTGGGTTTCGGGGAGGAAGCGCTGAAGGCGCGCAATCCCGGCCTGATCTATTGTTCGGCCAAGGGCTTCCTGTCCGGCCCCTATGAACATCGCGCGGCCCTGGATGAGGTGGCGCAGATGATGGGGGGCCTGGCCTATATGACGGGGCCGCCGGGCCGCCCCTTGCGTGCTGGCGCCTCGGTCATCGACGTGATCGGCGGGCTGTTCGGCGTCATCGGCGTGCTGGCAGCGCTGATCCAGCGCGGTACGCTGGGCCGCGGCCAGACCGTGAAGTCGGCCCTGTTCGAAAATTGCGTGTTCCTGGTCGGTCAGCATATGGCCCAGTATGTGGTGACGGGCACGGCCGCCCGGCCCATGCCCGTGCGCATCTCCGCCTGGGCCATCTATGACCAGTTCCAGACCAAGGATGAACAGACGGTCTTTGCCGGCGTCGTCACTGACGGGCAATGGGTCGGTTTCTGCAAGGCCTTCGGCCTGGATGAATTCGCGGCGGACGAAACGCTGGCCAAGAATAATGGCCGCGTCCAGGCCCGCGACCGCATCATCCCGGTGGTGCAGGACCTGTTCCGGACCTTCACCAAGGCCGAATTGCTGGCCAAACTGGAAGAGATCGGCCTGCCGTTCGCGCCCATCAACCGGCCGGAAGATTTGTTCGAAGATCCGCATCTGGAGGCATCGGGCGGGTTGCTGGAACTGCATCTGCCTTCCGATCAGCGGCCCATCCGCCTGCCGGCCCTGCCGGTGGAAATCGATGGGCAGCGCCCGGCCATCATCCATGATCTGGCCAAGCCCGGCCAGCATACGGGCCAGATTCTGGCCGAACTGGGCTACGACCATGCCCGCATCGCCGATCTGCTGGCGCGCGGTCTGGTCGCACAGGCGGAGGATTGAGCCATGGCCGGTGCGTTTATCGAAATTTCCGAGGTCGGGCCCCGCGACGGGCTGCAGAGCATCAGCCCGATCATGCCGACCGAGGCCAAGAAGGCCTGGATCGCCGCCGAAGCGGCGGCGGGTGTGCGGGAGATTGAGGTCGGGTCCTTCGTTCCGGCCAAGATCCTGCCGCAACTGGCCGACACGGCCGAGCTTGTGGCCTATGCCCGCACCATCCCCGGTCTGACCGTGGCCGTGCTGGTGCCCAATCTGAAGGGCGCAGAGGCTGCCATTGCGGCCGGCGCCCACAAGATCACCATCCCCCTGTCAGTCAGCGAAACGCACAGCCTGCGCAATGTCCGCCGCACCCATGCCCAGATGCTGGACGAAACGGCCGCCATCGCGGCTTTGATCAAGGCCCAGCCGGAAGGCAACCGGCCGAAATTCGAAGGCGGGTTGTCGACCGCGTTTGGCTGCACCCTGGAAGGGGTGGTGCCGGAATCCAAGGTGCTGGAGATCGCCGAAGCGCTGATGAAGGCCGGCTGTGACGAGGTCGGCCTGTCCGACACCACCGGCTATGCCAACCCGGCCCAGGTCAAACGCCTGATCCGTGCGGTACGCGGCGTGGTCGGCGACCATGCCTGTTCGGGCGTGCATCTGCACAACACACGCGGCCTGGGCCTGGCCAATGCCCTGGCGGCGCTCGACGAAGGCATCACCACCCTGGACAGTTCGCTGGGCGGCATCGGCGGCTGCCCGTTTGCCCCTGGTGCGTCCGGCAATATCGTGACCGAGGATCTGGCCTTCATGCTGGCCGCCATGGGGTACGAGACGGGCATCGACCTGGAAAAGCTGCTGGCGGTCCGCCAGGTGGTCAAGGACGCGCTGCCCGACACGGAATTGTATGGTTTCACGCCCGACGCGGGGCTGCCGAAGGGGTTTTCCGGCGCCTGGGGGGTGTAATACCAGGGCCGGAAAGTGCCGACCAAAGGTCGGAACTTTCCGGTATCGGTATAAGGCACCGGGGCCCGTCGGCGCCAGCCGATGGGAGGGTGAGGGCGACCCGCGTCAACGCCGCCCCCCTTACCTCGCCTTGTCCAGGGTGACATGGCCGCCACCCAGCCGGGGGCGGCCTTCTTCTTCGGCGCCGAGCGGCGCCACCTCCACCAGCGTGGCATGGCAGCGGCGGGTCAGGTCCTGATATTCGGCCGTGCCCTGGGACTTCCAGGCGATTTCCTTGTCGCTCAGTTCGCGCACCACGCGGGCCGGCTGTCCGGCGACCAGTGTGCGCGGCGGCACCTGCATGCCGGCCTTCACGAAGGACATGGCGGCCACCAGCGCATCTTCGCCGATATCGGCATTGTCCATGACCACGGCATTCATGCCCACCAGCGCATTGCGCCCGATACGGCAGCCATGCAGCACGGCCCCGTGCCCGATATGCCCGTCCTTTTCCACCACGGCGGCCGCGTCGGGAAAGCTGTGCATGACGCAATTATCCTGCACATTGGCCCCTTCCTTGACGATGATGCGGCCGAAGTCCCCGCGCAGCGCCGCACCCGGCCCGATATAGCAGCCGGGGCCGATGACCACATCGCCGATCAGCACGGCCGTGGGATGGACGAAGGCGGTGGGATCGACCACGGGCGTCAACCCGTCAAAACGATAGCAGGGCAAGGCACTTACTCCTGTTTTGGGGCTCGTCCGGCCGGTCTTCTGTGATAAACCGGTTCCAGCGGATTTTCAAAAACGGGGCATCGGGCGGGCATGGCGCGCAAGCAGGCAGCCGATTATGAGCAGCGGCGGGAAGCCATCATCGACCGGGCGGCGGAACTGTTCGCGGCCAAGGGCTTCCTGGGCAGTTCCGTCGCCGATCTGGCGGACGCGTGTAACACCTCCAAGTCCCTCATATATCACTATTATCCGTCGAAGGAGGACATCCTTCACGCGGTCATGGCCTCGCATATCGAGCAATTGACATCGGCCGCGGCGGAGGTGTCGGACAGCAAGGGTCCGGCGCCGGACCGCATCCGTCATCTGGCCCTGACCTTCATGCGGCTTTATGTCGGGGCGGCGTCACGGCAGAAGGTGCTGCTGAATGACCTGTCCTATCTGCCCGACGCGGCCCGGGCGGAAATCGTGGCCGGTCAGCGCCGGCTGATCGCCATGGTGGAAGCCATCCTGGCCGACCTGCACCCGCCCCTGGCCTGCGACGGCGCGCGGCGCAAGGCGGCGGCGATGCTGTTCTTCGGCATGATCAACTGGACCCACACCTGGTTCCGGCCCGATGGCGTGCTGTCGGCCGATCAGGTGGCCGACATGGCGGTCACCCTGCTGCTGGACGGGATCAAGGGGCTGGGCTGAGATGGGGGATCACCCCACCGTCACCCCAGTGTCACCGCCAGTTCCCCCACGCCGTCGACCGTGCCCAGCAGCCGGTCGCCGCGCTGGATGGGGCCGACGCCGGACGGTGTGCCAGTAAAGATCAGGTCGCCGGGCAGCAGGGTCAGGTGGCGCGACAGTTCGGCGATGATCTCCGGCACGGTCCAGATCATCTCCGACAGGTCGCCTTCCTGCCGGACCTGTCCATTGACCGTCAGCACGATGCGGCCGCGGTCGATGTCGGGCACGGCGGCGGCCGGCACCAGCGTGCCGACCGGGGCGGCATGGTCGAAGACCTTGCCCATCTCCCACGGCTTGCCGTCCTTCTTGGCCGCCGCCTGGATGTCGCGGCGCGTCAGGTCCAGCCCGACCGCATAGCCGAAGACCGACCCGCCCTCACCCAACGCCACAACCAGCTCCACCTCGTGATGCAGGTCGCTGGTCAGGGGCGGATAATCCATGGAACCGCCGCCCGGCAGCACGGCGCTGGCCGGCTTCATGAAGAAGAAGGGCGGTTCGCGCCCGCTGGCCCCCATCTCCCGCGCATGGGCTGCATAATTGCGCCCGACACAGAACAGCCGGCCCACGGGAAAGCGCGCCTGCGTACCGGCCACGGCCAGGGTCACGGGGGCAGGCGGGGTGATGACATAGGCGGACATGGGGCAGGACGGCTCCGGTCGGGAAGATTGCGTCAGGGTGCCGCCGATCCGGGGGGCTGTGCAAGTCCCGATACATTTCGAAATCTATCGAAATGTCTATTGACGCCCCGTTTCATTTCGATCATTCTCGAATCATGGAAAAAACATGCCGTTGACGCGTCGGCCGCGGATCTGCGGCCCCGGACGGACGGCGCGTCGGCATACCCGGAGAATGAAGATGAAACGTCTGCACCTGCATGTTGCCGTTGACAATATCGCCACGGCCACCCGCTTCTATTCCACGCTGTTCGCCGCTGAGCCAACGGTGGCCAAGGCCGATTACGCCAAATGGATGCTGGAGGACCCGCGCGTGAACTTCGCCATCAGCGCGCGCGGCCGGGCCGCCGGCGTCGAACATCTGGGCATCCAGGTCGACAGCGGCGAAGAACTGAATGAGGTCTATGCCCGCCTGCGCCGGGCCGACGCCCCCGTGCTGGAGGAAGGGCACACGACGTGCTGCTATGCCCGGTCGCAGAAGTCTTGGATCACCGATCCGGCCGGTGTGCCGTGGGAGGTTTTCCATACCTATGGCGGCAGTGCTGCCTATGGCGGCGGCGAATCGGCTGTCGACCCACGCCTGGCTTCCACGGCCAGATCCCCAGATCCGGCCCCCGCCCCCGCCCGCGCCTGCTGCGGGCCGGCCGCCTGAACCGCCGCCCGGCATCGGCGCGACGGATTGGAAACAGCGGGAAAGACGGGAACAGACCGTCTTTCCTGCCACCGTAAGTCATGCGCACACCGCCGATAGGCACCGATGCCGACGGTGACGGAAGAATACTCCTGTTGTCAGTGATACTTTAGGTAGCGTAATATGAGTGCTTAAATATTCACCATCAGTGAAAGTGTAACATGGGCAATAGGGACAGCAGGATACCGCCCCCGTCGGTCCTGGGCGAGGCACCGGAACTGACCGCGCAGGAGCAGAGGGAGCGGCGCGAGGCGCTTCTGGCCCTGGCCAAGGCGACAGGTGTTGCCGGGTTGGCAACGGCGGCGCTGCTGACGTCACGCCGGGTCCGTGCAGCATCCAGCGAAACCTGAAATGGACACCATCACGCCGGATCTGGTTCGGGACGGGCATCCCTATTGTCTGATGCTGGCCGCCACGCGCCTGGGCATCCGCTGGGACATGGTCCCGTCCCGGCACCGGTACCGGCGGCGCCCCGCCCCGCCGCCCTGGCTGCGGCTTTATATCGGGGGGGAGCGGTTCTGGATGCGCCGGCAGGAGATTCTGCGCCAGCGCCATCTGGAAGGACCGGCCGTGCTGCTGAACGGGCCGGAGCCGCACCGCATCGTCGATGACAAGCAGCTGACCAAGGACCTGCTGGCGGCGGTGGATGTGCCCACGCCCGCCGGCCGCGTCTTCACCCGCGATCAGGTGACGGAAGCCCTGATCTATGCGGCCGACCAGACGGTCGAACTGTGCGTGAAGCCCAACCAGGGCCGCCAGGGCGATCTGGTCTTTCCCGGTCTGCGCAGCGCGCACGACGTGGCCACCGCCATCGCCGCCGTCATCCGCGACTATGATGATGTGCTGATCGAACGGTCGGTGCCGGGTCAGGTCTGGCGCTTCATCTATGTCGACGGGCAGATCGTGGGCGTGAAGATGTCGCGACCCGCCAGCGTCCTGGGCGACGGCCAGTCCAATGTCACGCAGCTGATCGCCGCGCACCGCGCCGAACGGCTGCGCCGGCAGGTGGTGGGCCATCACGACCTGCGCGTCGGGCACGCGGCGGACTTCATGCTGGCCCGCCAGGGCATGACCTATGACAGCGTGCCGGCGGCGGGTCAGCGCGTCTATCTGCACCCGGCATCGAACGGCGCCATGGGGGCGGACAGCATCTCCATCCCCGGCCTCCTGCATGACAGCTACCTGGACAGCGCCATGCGCGGCTTCAAGGCCATCCCCGGCCTGCTGGCCGGCTCCATCGACATGGTGGTGGGCGATGCCACAGTACCGGCCACGGCGGACAATCATGCCGTGCTGGAAGTCAACGGGCGCCCCGGCCTTCTGCCCTATCACTACCCCTGGGAGGGCCCGCCGCAGGATGTGACGACACCCATCGTCCATCTGATGATGCGTCTGGTCGATGAAGGGTGAGCGGGGACGCCGCCGCCATGGGTAGCGGCAGCGCAGTGTCCGTCCCGCTGCAGGGTGGGCGGTTGCTGCGGCATGGACGTGACCTGCTGATCCTGACCGATGGCGAACAGCCGGCAACACCGCCCCTGAGCGCATATCCGGCCGCGGGGCGGGCGCCGCCGGTGATGGCGGACGCCCCCGTCCGCTGGCGTCTGCGGGTCGCCTGCGGTGACCGGCGGATCGCCCTGGTCTGCCATGTGCCGGGGCTGCGCTGGCTGCGCCCGCGGCTGCTGCCCCTGCGGCCGGCGGACAAGGGCCGCCGCCAGCATCTGCTGGAACTGAGATCCCATCCCGACGGCGTCGCGCTTTACAGCGACGGCGCGCTGGTGGAGGTGGCGGAAAACCCGTTGCATGTCGCCGGTCTGGTCTATGCGCGTCTGGTCGAACTGGCCATGCTGCCCGACCGCCCGCTGCTGGTGGCCCATGCGGCGGGCCTGATTATCGGCGGGCGGCCGATGCTGCTGGCTGCCGCGTCGGGCGGGGGCAAAAGCTGTCTGGCGACGGCCCTGACGCTGCGCGGCGCCACCCTGCTCAGCGACGACACGGTGGGCATCGCGCGCGGGGGCGACCTGTTCGGCCTGCCGGTGACGGTGCGGCTGCGGTCGGGGGGATGGGACCTGCTGCGGTCGCTGCTGCCGGCAGGCCTGCCCGAACCGGCATACCGGCGCGGCGGCACGACCGGCCTTGCCCCGCAGACCCTGGGTCCCGTATCGGACCGCGCGGGGCCGCCCGCCGCCATCATCCTGCTGCGCCGCCGGACCGGCCAGGCACCGACCCTGACACGCCTGACCTCCGCCCTGGGTCTGCAGGCGCTGGCCGGGGCCGGGGCCACACTGGCCGGGCAGGGCGATACCGGCATGGCCCGCGCCCTGGCCACCTGGGCCGATGCCACGCCGTTTCTGGTGCTGGATTATGACGGGCTGGCCGCGGGCGCGGCGACGCTGGAGGCCCTGGCCATGGAGCTGCCGGCATGATCCCTGTCCGTGGTGTGACGCTGGAATCCGATCGCTGCCTGATCCGCCGGCTGGATGCCGACAATATCGCCTGGCGGCCTCATCCCGCGCGGCGCTGGCCGGGCGGGCGTCCGCAACAGCCCTGGCTGACCTTTGTGCTGGACGGCCACACCTTCGCCTACAACGCCCACGCCTTCTTTCTTCTGCCCGCCGGGGCGACCGCGCCCGTTCCCATCAACCGGCACACGGTGCCCACGGCCCGCAAGCAGCTGGTGCGCGAGCTGTTCCAGGCTGCAGGACTGCCGATACCGGCGGGCGCCGCCTTCCACCGCGACCGACGGCAGGATGCGCTGATCTTCGCCGCCGACCTGCCGGGCCTGGTCTGCGTGAAGCCGGAGGCGGGCTCGCTGGGGGATCTGACCTTTCCCGGCCTGCGCCGGGCTGGCGATATCGCGGCCGCCATCGATGCGGTCCTGACCCATTATCCAAAGGTGCTGGTGGAGGAAACGGCACCCGGCGATGCCTACCGCTTCTTCCTGGTCGACCCGGATATTGCGGGCGTGAAGGTCAGCCGACGCCCCCATGTCACCGGCAATGGCCGGGACAGCATCAGCCGCCTGCTGCGGGCGGAAAATGAACGGCGTACGGCGCTGGATCAGCCGGGCCTGGACCCGATACCGGACCAGTTCGGCCTGGATTTCATGCTGTCGGCGGCGGGGCTGACGCGCGACAGCGTGCCGGCGCCGGGACAGATGGTGGAGGTGGGGGCCGTCTCCAACACCCAGTTCGGCGGGGTCAGCCGATGCGGCTTCGATCTGGTCCATCCGGCCTATCTGACGCTGATGCACCGGGCCTTCGCCGCGGTGCCGGGGCTGCGCATCGCCGCCCTGGACGTGATGCTGTCTGCCCCCCTGTCCCCGCCGGCGCCCGGCACTTGTCATATCCTGGAAGTGAACGCGCGACCGGGCTTCGCCACCTTCCTGCATCCCCATGACGGGCCGGCCGTGGATATCATCGGCCGGGTGTTTGACCTGCTGCGGCGGGAAGCAGCGCTCCCCGCCGCAGCAGGTCAATCCAGGCCCGACAGGCTGGACGCGCCCATCGGATAGGATGAAGCGGCCTGCCAGGCCCGGTCCAGGATGGGGGCCGCGCGCAGCCAGTAGAAGGTTTCCAGCTGCAGGCGCGCCGCATCCGGCGGCACCCCGCCACCGGGGGCGAACAGGTATCGGTCCCGGGCCTGCTGCCACGCCGCCAGCAGATGCCCCCCGCCTTCCACCACGGCCAGCGACAGCGGGCGCGGCATCAGCGTCCGGTCACCGGCCAGCCCTGCCACCAGTTCGGGATGCCGGCGCAGCATCAGCAGCGCCACACGCGCACCATAGCCGTTGCCCCGGATCGTCACGCCCGACAGGCCCCGGGCCCGCAGCAGGCCGGCCACGGCGTCGGCCACGGCCGGGATATCGGCCGGATCCACATCGCTGTCGCTGTCGCCCATGCCGGGCAGGTCGGGGATCAGCCAGGCCCCTTCGGCCGGCGGGTCCAGCAGCACCCCCGCCCCGCCCAGATCATGCAGCAGCAGCAAGGGCGTCCCTTGCCCGCCCGCACGCCAGGCAATCCCGTTGGTCACGCCGCGCGCCGCGAAAGCCGGGGCCGCCGGGGCCAGGGTCTGCGGCAGGTGCCGGCGCAGGAAATCGGTGATGACGGGCCAGGCCGCGGCCCGGTCGGCCGCCGTGCCCGCCTGCACCCCGTCGGGCAGGGGCGGCAGCTTGGCCAGATAGACCTTCAGCACATCATCCTGGGCGCAGAACAGCAGCGCCGGCACGCGCAGCGCCGCGAAGTCGGGCTTCTTGTCATAGCCCAGGGCCGCGCCATAGGCGCCGCGATGGGCATCGCCCGACCGCAGGAATTCCATGATCTGCAGATGCACGCGATCGGGATCGGGCGGCGGGCGGTGCAGATGGGCCGATGCGTCCCGCCGGTACCAGGGGAAATAGATGCCCTGGTCGCGGATGCGGTGCCAGGCGAAGGCCAGATGTGCCGCGTCCCAGGCGGCAACGAAGGGCGGCAGGTAATGGGCCAAAAGGTCCGCCCGCTCCGCCGGTTCCGACAGGACGAACCCGTCCACGACCAGACCGCTGACCCGCGCCGGATACAGGCTGGCGAACCGGGTGGCGATGGCCCCGCCCGTATGCAGCCCGTACAGGGCCGCCTGTTCCACGCCCAGGGCCACCAGCAGCCGTTCCATGGCATGGGCATAGGAGTCCATGTCCGTGGGCAGGCCCGGCAGCGCATCGGACAGGCCGAAACCCGGATTGTCGGGCGCGATGATGGTGGCGAACGGGGCCATGGCCCGCATCAGCGGTTCCATCTCCGACCCGTCGCGCGGCGACTGGTGCAGGGCCACCAGGACCGGGCCGGAACCGGCCCGCCGGTAATGCACCAGACGTCCGTCGACCTGCACGAAATGGCGTTGGATTTGGGTCATGATCGAAGCCTCACAATGCGGGTTCTGGCATCTGTCCACAGCCTGGACAGATCCCAACCGACAGACCCTTTCCCACAACCCGCCTTTGTCACCAGACGGTGTCCGGGCGCCTTGCCTCGTCGGTCAGGATCTCGATCAGGCTGGTCTCGAAGGTGGAAGCGGAGGCGCGGCGGCGGCGCATGACCATCAGGGGCGTCGTCCAGGCCCCGTCGGCCAGATCCCGGCCCATTAATCCTGGCGCATCCACCACCATGGACCGGGGCAGGATGGCCAGAAGATTGCTGCTGGTCAGGATGGACAGGCCGAACAGGATGGAGGAGGAGGTGATGCGCGGCCGGATCGGGTCCATGCCCAGCCCCTGGAAATGCCGATCGACGCGAATTTCCAGCCCGTCCGGCATGGGGCCGTGGATCCAGTCGGCGCCGGCCAGATCGGGCAGGGATGTCGCCGCCATCAGCAGCGGATGTTCCTTGCGCCCCGCCACCACCCAGCGTTCCTGGCCCAGCACGGTGCAGGAAATCTGCGGGTCGCTGGCGGCCGCACTGGTGGCCAGCGCCAGATCGATATCGCCGGCCAGCAGCATGCGCACGAAGGTGGGTTCCACACCCGCTTCCACCCGCAGATGCAGACGCGGGAAGATGCGCTGCAACCGCGGGATGGCCTGCCGCGCGATGCCGGCGGCCGCGGCCGGACTGACACCCAGCGCCAGTTGCGTGCTGCTGCGGCCCAGCGCCACGTCCAGGTCGCGGCGGAACTGCCCCATCTCCCCCATGATCGACCGCGCATGGGTCAGCAGGGATTCGCCCATGCGGGTGACGCGCACGCCTTTGGGCGTGCGTTCCAGCAGCATGACGCCCAGTTCCGTCTCCAGCCGGGCCAGGCTTTTCGACAGGGCCTGCTGGCTCAGCCCCTTCTGCCGGGCCGCCAGCGTCAGGCTGCCCGTATCGACGACGGCCAGGAAATATTCCAGATCGCGCAGTTCCATCCGATCAAGCCCCGTTCAAGCGGCCGTCACCGCCCCCCGGCATGGGAAGGCGGTGACGGCTTCCTTGATCAGAACTTGTACTTCAACCGGGCGTTCCAGGTGACTGGACGGTTGTAGTAGGTCGCGATCAGGTACGACGTCTTGTAGGCAACATTGGTGCAGTTGGAGCAGTCGACGCTGGCCGACCAGGGACCGTCCGTCGGGCCGAAGGTCAGACCGCCGCTATAGACCGTGTAGCCGTTCTCATAGGTGACCGGCAGGTTGCTGGTCTGGACCCAGTGATTGCCGACATGGGTCAGGCTGGCGGACGGCGTCAGGACATAGTCGCCGATGTCGAAATCATACGATGCCGACAGGTTCAGCGTGATGTCCGGGCTGCGCACCGGTTCGGCGATATCGCCGGTCGGCGTCACGATGCCCTGGCCGCAACGGGCCGTGACACCGGACTTGCACTGCGCCTGCTGCGTCAGAACCGACGCGGCCGGGCTCTTGTACTTGCTGTCCTGCAGACCCAGGGCGGCATTCAGATGCAGGCCGGCGACCGGCACGAAGGTGAATTCGGCTTCCAGGCCCTTCACTTCCATGTCGGCATAGTTGCCGGTGATGAAGGCGATGGCGCCGCTGGCCTGCTGGAAGGCCGAGGGGATCTGGAAGTCGGAAACGTCGGTATAGAAGGCGTTCAGGTTGGCGCGCAGACGGCCATTCAGCCATTCCGACCGCACACCGCCTTCATAAGACCAGACCTTTTCCGGGCTGAAGGCCTGCATCAGCTCGGCGGAGGTGCCGCGGGCGTTCCAGCCACCGGACTTGAAGCCGCGCGTGGCGGATGCGAACAGCATCACATCCTCATCGATCTTGTAGTCCAGGGCAAAGCGCGGGGTCCAGACGGTGGAGACCAGATCGGTGGGGATGCCCAGGGCCGCCATGTCGGCGACACTGAACTTCGACGCGGTCCGGGGATTGCCGTTGGGATAGATGTTGATTTCCTTCTTTTCCTCCGTGAAGCGGATGCCGGCCGTGGCCGTCAGCTTGTCGGTGGCATGGAAATCGAACTGGCTGTAGACGGCCTTGGCCATGGCCGTGTTCTTCAGCGTGCGGTCGGCCGTGACGGTCGGCGCCGTGTAGTTCAGGTAATCGGCGAAATCGCTGTAATTATCCTCATAGAGGAAATAGGCGCCGACCACATAATCCAGCTTGTCCGCGAACAGCGAGCCGTTGGCCTTGATTTCCTGGCTGAACTGGTCGTTGTCGCCTTCATGCGCGATGACATAGCCGCCGGTGGTCTTGGCCATGTTGGCGAAGTCCAGCAGATATTCCTGATGCAGGTCGCGATATCCGGAAATGATGTTGATGGTCGGGCCTTCCGTCTCCACCTGGATGTTCGACGTCAGGGTCCAGGTGCGGACCATGTTGCCCAGGCCGTAATTGGCCTTGTCGCCCTTGAAGATGCCGACGAAGGCGCCGCCGGTGCGGCTGATGCCCGTGCGGGTGACGCGGTCGCCACCCTCGATCGTGTTCAGCAGGCTGTCATTCTTGCTCTTGATATAGTCGGACGAGATGTCCCAGGTGACATTGTCGCTGACCAGCCAGCGCACGGCACCGCGTACGCCCGTGCTGTCCTCGGCATTATTGTCTTCGCCCGTGGTCAGGTTCTTGGCCCAGCCGTCATTCTTCAGCTTGAAGGCCGACAGCTTGGTCAGCACCGTCTCCGACACAGGCACGTCGATGGAGGCGCGGGCCGTCTTCTCGTCATACTTGCCGTAGCCCAGCTCGACATAGCCGCCCAGGGCATCCTTGGGCTTGGCCATGATCACGTTGACGGCACCGCCCGTCGTGTTGCGGCCGAACAGCGTGCCCTGCGGCCCGCGCAGAACCTCGATCCGCTCCACATCGAAGAAGGCGAAATTATTGGCGTTCTGGCGGCTGACATAGATGTCGTCAACATAGGTGCCGACGGGCGGATCGAAGGTGGCAATCGATTCCGTGTTGCCAAGGGCGCGCAGATAATACTGGTTGGCCGAACCAACACCGGTATTGTTGGCGCCGATCAGGTTGGGCACGGTATTGACCAGATCCAGCGTCTCCGTGACCTGGCGGCGTTCCAGTTCAGCGGCGGAAAAGGCGCTGATGGCGATCGGCACGTCCTGGACGGCTTCGGAGCGGCGCTGGGCTGTGACGATGATTTCTTCCAACAGGGCGCCGCCGGCATCGCCGGCCTTGGCCTTGTCCTGCGCCATGGCCGGCAGGACCGCCGAGAAAGCGACTGTGGCCGCGCACATCATCTTGAATGCGTGCTTTTGCATGTTGTTAGACCTTCCTGTCCGGGACCGCCATTGACGGCGGTCATGTTATGACTGATGCCAAGTCTGTTCGGCGCCAACCCGATCTGTGCCGGGCTTGGGTCCGCTGGAGATGTCCGCTCCGCGGTCAATGTGATAATGATATAATAATATACCTTTAGAACCTGCAAGGGCCCACTTGCACGGGCCGGCTGAAATAAATCCGTACGATCGGCCGCTGTGATATGGAAACCACACAATCGGTATGCCGCTTTACCGCGGCCTGGTCTTCCCGACCCGAAAAGACAAAAGCCGCGACCCCGGCGGGGATCGCGGCTTCTTCATTTCTGCAGTCGGGAAGGCGTATATCCCGCCCCGTCCCTTGGTCAGAACGGCTTGACCACACCCAGGAAGGCGTTGGTGATGATGCCGACCCAGTAGATATAGGCCAGCTTGCGGCCCAGCGACATGGCCGTCTTCAGCTTGCCTTCCAGTTCGGCCTTGGGGCCGCCGGCTTCCAGCTGTTTGAAGATGACGATCCAGTCGCGCATGATGTAGCGCAGCAGCAGACCGATGATCAGCAGGCCGGAGAAGATGGTCGTCTTGGTGGCGTACCAGCCGGCGCTGAACGGCTCGCCATAGATCAGGCTGTAGACGCTGACGCAGAACAGGGCCGGGATGACGACGTAACGGATGCTCTCATCCACCTTGGTCAGCAGCATATAGTGCGGCGACTTGCGGCTGAAGAAGGCCGTGATCACCAGCGCCACCCAGAAGGCGACGAAGATCCACATGCCCACCAGCCAGGCGCCACCCAGCGGCTGCACACCCATATTGTGGCCCAGATGCAGACCCAGCGGCAGCAGGAAGACGATGCCCGTGCGCGGCAGGATGTCGATGCGGTAGGCCGATTCCATGTGGCGTTTGCGCTCTTCCAGCGACAGCTTGTCATCGACCAGCAGGCGCGAGGAATTGAACACGCCCCATTCCCCGCCCAACCAATAGGCCATGGCGATGATGTGCAGCCAGCGCAGCACCAGATGTTCGTCAAGATACATACCAAGAAGTTCCATGACCTCTCACGCCTCCCGTTGCTGAAGGGCCGCACCCGCGAAAGGGCCCGCCCGCTATCGCACGACACCACCGGTTCCCATGAAAACCGGTCATGTCGCCCCTGTCAATATGTCCGGACAAATAAATCCGACCCGCGGCCTGATCGCCCGTGCGGGCCCGTTGGATAGAAGGTCCGGGCGGCAGCTTCTTTCATGGCGGACGGTGTGGCACGGGTCCGGATGGGGCATGTCCACCCCATGGTCAGCCCCCATCACCGGATTGGCGAAAGGCACAAATCCGGATTGTGAATATCCACAAATGATCTTTGTGCCGAATGACAACTGGATGTGGGACGGGCGGGGCCGACCGACCCTACAGTCGAACTCGAAAAGACGGGGCGGACCGCACCGGCAAGCCCCGCCGGAGACTTCACGAGACAGCCCCCAGGAGGACGAGATGGATGGTTCAGGTAAGCCCGTGACCGACCACAGCGCGGCGATCAGCGCCGCCTATGACGGCCCGCCCGACTATCGCGTCGTGGCCCGTCACGGCATGTTCCCCGAGCTGACGCATGACGAGGTGGAGCGCTATAATTTCGTGGCGCAGATGAACCGCCACCTGTCGACCCGCGTCCTGCCGCATGTGAAGACGGCGTTCGAGAGCCGCGTGGCCCCGGGAGCACATTTCACCAACCGCCATCAGGTCCGCCGGGCCCTGGCCAAGGACCCGTTCTGGCAGCTCTGGTCGGCCTTGCGCCGTAACACCATGGAGATCCGTCAGCAGGCCGGCCGCTGGGTCACCCTGCGTCAGGCCGAGGAACTGGCTGCCCGTGCCGCCGCCCTGACCGAAGGCGATCCGCGCCTGAAGCTGGACCCCAAGATGAAGCTGCCCCGCTATATCGAGGGCATCGACCATCACTGCATGCCCGGTTCCTATCACACCGAATATTTCCCCGGCGATGTGGCCAATGCCGCGAACTATGACAGCGGCCTGTTCGCCACCACCGGTGGCCAGATCGGCCGTCTGTCGGACGGTGGCGGCCAGGCTGTGGCCAAGTGGGTCAAGACCAACCTGCCCGATTTCAAGCCCAAGCGCATCATCGACCTGGGCTGCGGCCTTGGTCACAATGTCCTGCCCATCGCCCAGGCCTTCCCGGATGCCGAAGTGGTGGCGGTCGATGTCGGCGCACCCATGCTGCGCTACGGTCTGGCCCGCGCCAAGGCCCTGGGGGTGAACAATGTCACCTTCGTCCAGGCCAATGTCGAAAGCCTGCCGCAATTCGCCGATGGCAGCTTCGACTGGGTGCAGACCACCATGTTCCTGCACGAAACCAGCTACAGCTCCATGAAGAACATCTTCAAGGAAAGCCATCGCCTGCTGGCGCCCGGTGGTTTCGTGCTGCATGTCGAACAGCCCCAGTACACGCCCGACATGCCGCTGTACGAACAGGCCATGCGCGACTGGGACGCGTTCTACAACGCCGAGCCCTTCTGGACGAAGATGCACGAGGCCGACCTGGATGCCTGGATGGACGAGGCGGGCTTTGACAAGGCCAAGCTGATCCATGGCGGCGTGACGGCCGTGGTCGACAAGGAGGTGTTCCCCGACGCCGCCGAGGAAAGTGGCGAGGATTACGGCCGCAAGGCCGCCTGGCATGTGATTGGTGCCCGCAAGGAGGTGGTGTGATGACGATCCAAAAGGCTCTGGCTGCTGCGTCGGCCAAACCCACGGGCAAGCGCCCGCACTTCCTGGAAAGCTGGGAGGCCGAGCGCGCCATGGCCATCGCCATGACGCTGGCCGGCGAGCTGGTGGTGACCCGCCAGCGCCTGGACACGCTGGAACGGCTGCTGGAAAGCAAGGGCATCGTGGGCAAGGCCGATATCGAAGCCTTCGCCCCCACCAAGGTGGAAGCGGCCGAGCGCAACCTGTGGACCCAGGAATTCATCGCCCGCGTGCTGCGCGTCGTGCAGCAGGAGGCCGAGGCCCTGAACGCCACCGATGACAGTTCCGAGGATATCGCGGAGGAACTGGCGCAATGAAGCTGCTGCGCGCGGCGACCCTGGTGGTCGCCGATCCGACGGCGACTGCCGCCCGCTACAGGGAGTGGCTGGATTACAGCGACGTGGAAAGCGGGCGATTGCCCGCCGACCTCGCCGCCGCCTGGGGATGCCCCGCCAGTGCAGGAAAGACCTATGTGGTTCTACGGCCGTCCTCCGGGGCGGCCGTTTTCCTGCGTTTTGTCGAAGGCGATCCCGTCCCCGATTACGTGCCGCTGCGCACCTATGGCTGGGCGGCCGCGGAAATCTGTGTCCAGGACGTGCTGACGGTGAATGAGCGGATGCTGAAAAGCCCGTTCGAGATCATCGGCCCGCCCAAGCAGATCCCCGGCCTGCCCACGATATATCCCATGCAGGTGAAGGGCCCGGACCAGGAAATCGTCTATCTGACCCAGATCAACGGCGATCTGCCCGACCAGGATCTGCCGCGCGCGGCCAGCCTGATCGACAAGCTGTTCATTCTGGTGATGGCGGCGTCTGACCTGACACGCAGCCTGGAATGGTTCCGCGACGTGGTGGGTCTGTCGTTTGGCCGCAGCGTGGAGATCCCCTATACGATGATCTCCAAGGCGTTCGGCCAGCCCATGGATACCAAGCACACGCTGTGCACCATGACGGACGAACGCGACATCTTCCTGGAACTGGACCAGTTGCCGGATGAGGCCACGGTCCGGCCCCGCCATGAAGGACAATTGCCGCCGGGCATCGCGCTCTGCACCCTGCTGCACCGCGACCTGTCGGCGATCAAGGGCGACTGGATCACCCCGCCCGTCCGCCGCGACGGCCCCTTCTACGAAGGCCGCCTGACCGGCACGCTGCGCGCCCCGGATGGCACGCTGGTGGAGCTGGTGCAGCTTTCGTGACAAAGGCACCCCGACCGGCTGGCGTCAGCCGGTCGGGGGCCGCCGCCAGTGTCAGCGGCAGAAGCAGCCGTCAGTCCACATCCGCTACCAGCAGGGTGACGATGTCGCGGGCGAAGCCCATCAGGTCCTTGCCGGCGGCGCGGTTTTCCGGCGACTTCATGGCCGTATCAAAGCTGTCCTGGTCGGCGAAATACATCTCCGCAATCAGGAAAAAAGGCGGCTCACCCCCCATCGGGGCGGCGGTTACGCGGTTGATCTCCGTCCGCAGCAGGCCCGGCGTCTTCGCCACCAGCGGCAGATGCACGTCGTGATAATGCTTCAGGAAGGCATCGATATCGGCCGGCTGGCGGTAAAGGGCGATCAGCTTCTTCATGGGGCGTGTCCTTCAGTTTCCCCGCCAGTGCGGCGGGCGTTTTTCCAGGAAGGCGGCCAGGCCCTCCGCCTTGTCCTCTGTGCCCAGCAGCGTCAGGAAATGCCGGCGCTCCAGGTGCAGGTGATCGGTATGGGGCAGGTCGAAGGCGGCGCGGATGCTGGCCTTGGCGGCGGCCAGCGCCAGGGGGGCACGGGTGGCGATGGTGGCGGCCAGGTCCAGGGCGGCATCCAGCGCCACGCCATCGGGCACCATCTCCCCCACCAGCCCGGCATCGACGGCGCGGGCGGTGTCGATCGGTTCACCCGTCAGCACCATACGCAGGGCCAGATGCCGGCCCACCAGCCGGGGCAGGGTGGCCGTGCCGCCGGCACCGGGCATGATGCCCAGATTGGTTTCCGGCTGGCCGAATTTGGCGCTGCTGCCCGCCACCGACAGGTCGCAGCACATCAGCAGTTCCAGCCCCGCCCCCAGGCACCATCCCTCCACCGCCGCGACCAGCGGTTTGGGGAAGGCGCGGATACGGTCCCAGGCCTGTTGCCGGGGTCCGTGCGGCGGATCGTCGGGGCCCGACGCCGCCAGCTCCTTGATATCGGCACCGGCGGCAAAGACCTTGTCATTGCCGGTCAGCACGACACAGCGCACATCCGCGTCGCCTGCCGCGTCATCCAGTGCGTCGGCAATGGCCAGCAGCAGCGGGGAGGCCAGGGCATTGCGCCGTTCCGGCCGGTTCAGCCGCAGCAGGCGCACGCCCGGCCGCGGTTCCGCGGTCAGCAGCAAAGGCGGGGCAGCGTCAGGCGTCATAATCCACCACGACATCGGTGCCGGGCACGGGCACGGACTGGCAGGTCAGGATATAGCCGGCGGCCACTTCGGCTTCCGTCAGCCCGTAATTGGTGCCCATCTCCACCTTGCCGCTGACCACCTTGCCCCGGCAGGTGGCGCAGACGCCGGCCTTGCAGGCATAGGGTGCCGGCAGCCCGGCGGCGCGGGCATTTTCCAGGATATTGCCCAGGGCGGGATCAAAGGTGATGGCGCGGCGGCGGCCGTCCAGGATCAGGGTGACCTTGGCGCCGGCCGCCTGTTCGGCGCGCGCGGCCTGTACGGCCTGCACGGCCGCATCCGGCCGGTCGACGGTGAACCGTTCCAGCAGGACCCTGTCGCGCGCCACGCCGCGTTCCAGCAGGGCCTGTTCCACCGCATCCATCATCGGGCCAGGCCCGCAGATGAAAAACGCGGCGACCTGATCGACGGGGATGACGTCATCCAGCAGACGGCGGCACTTGGCCCCGTCCAGCCGCCCGTTGAACAGGTCGATCTCCTCCTCCTCATCCTCCAGCACATGCAGCAGCGACAGCCGGTCCATGTAGCGGTCCTTCAGGCCCGCCAGTTCCTCCAGGAAGATGATGGAGGCGCTGTCGCGGTTGCCATACAGCAGGGTGAAGCGACTGTCTGGCTCCGTCATCAGGGCGGATTTCAGCAGCGACAGGATGGGCGTGATGCCCGACCCGCCGGCGAAACCGACATAATGGCTGGCGTTGCCGGGTTTGAAATCCCAGGTGAAGGCGCCGTGCGGTGGCATCACCTCCATCGCCATGCCGGCGGCCAGATTACCATTGGCGAAGGTGGAGAACAGGCCGCCCGCCACCTTCTTGATGGCCACCCGCAATTCGCCTTCCTGCGGCGCGGCGCAGAGCGAGTAGTTGCGGCGCACATCCTGCCCGTCCAGATCGGCGCGCAGCGTCAGATGCTGCCCCGGCCGGAAGGCAAAGGCCGGCTTCAGGGCGTCGGGAACGGCAAAGCGGATGGACACGGCATCGGCCGTTTCCCGCCGCACCTCGGATATGGTCAGGGTATGGAAGCCGGTGGACATGGGGCCTCTCGCGCTGGGGCTGGATGGCGTTGCCGCTTGGGGGCGGCTCAATGGCATTTGAAACGGTCGAACGGTTCCAGGCAGTCCTGGCAGCGCCACAGCGCCTTGCAGGGGGTGGAGCCGAAGCGGCTGACCTCCACTGTGCGGACCGAACCGCAGCGGGGGCAGGGCGTGGGGGCTTCCCAACCGCGCAGGCGGCTGGCGGCGGCCCCCTTGGGCGGCGGGGCAATACCGTATGCGCGCAGCTTTTCCCGGCCGCTGTCGCTGATCCAGTCGGTGGTCCAGGCCGGCGACAGCACGGTTTCCACCTTCAGATCCTTCCAGCCTTGCGCGGCCAGCGCCTGCCGCACCGCCGCCTCGATCGCCAGGGTGGCGGGGCACCCGGTATAGGTGGGCGTCAGGTGTACGGTGCCGCTGTCCGCATCCACCCCGCGCACGATGCCCAGGTCGACGATGGAGACAGCGGGGATTTCCGGGTCCGGCACGGTGGCCAGAACCGCCATCACCTGTTCGGGATCGACACGGGATGGCATGGCATCACCAGGTGGCGTTGGGGTAGGCGCGTTGCAGGAACTGCATCGGCGCCAGCAGATGGCCCAGATGTTCGCTGTGCCGTCCCTGGCGGCCGCCCGTGACGGGGCGATGGGCCGGCAGGGCGGGCAAGGTCGCCTGTTTTAGCACGGGCGCCACGATGGCCTCAAAAGCAGGGCGCAGGGCGGCGCTGTCCACGGCCAGGCCGCGGGCCACCAGCCCCTGTTCCAGATCGTCACTGACGAACAGTTCGTCCACGAAGCGGGCCATCCAGGCCAGCCCGTCCACCATGCGCTGGTGG
Source organism: Hydrogenophaga intermedia (assembly GCA_943371025.1). GTDB lineage: Bacteria > Pseudomonadota > Alphaproteobacteria > Azospirillales > Azospirillaceae > Niveispirillum. The sequence continues at coordinate 46,523 of CALRTC020000016.1, read as the reverse complement.
CTCTCCGCTGTGCCGTCGCCCAGGCGGATCACCCAGCCGGCGGCCAGATCGGCATGATAGGCCACTTCCTTCACCGCCTTGGCGGCGATGGCGGAAAGCTGGGCATCGGGGCTGTTCACCAGACCCTGGAACAGCAGATGCTGATATGTCGAAAACAGGAACTGCCGCGCCATGGTCTGGGCGAAATCGCCATTGGGCTGTTCGACCAGCAGGCAATTGCGGAAATCCCAGCCGTCACGCAGGAAGGCCAGCCGGTCGGCATCGCGCCCGGCGCCTTCCACCTGTCCGGCATGGCCCAGCAGGTACGTGGCCTGCCCGATCAGGTCGAGCGAGACATTGGCCAGCGACAGGTCGATCTCCAGCGTCGGCGCGTGCCCGCACCATTCCCCCAGCCGCTGGCCCAGAACCAGGCTGTCATCGCCAAGGCGCAGGAGATAGTCGAAAAAGGCTTGATCGGACATGGGGTTGGGCCTTGTCGGTTGGGGGCGGGAAGCCGCGCCTCAGATATGCTTGATATGGTCGGGGACGTGATAGAAGGTCGGGTGGCGATAGACCTTGTCGGCGGCCGGTTCGAACAGCGGCCCAGCCTGGGCCGGATCGGACGCGGTGATGGCGGCCGACGGCACCACCCACAGGCTGACGCCTTCCAGGCGGCGGGTATAGGTATCGCGGGCATGGCGCAGCGCCATGTCCGGGTCCGCCCCATGTACCGACCCGACATGCCGGTGCGACAGGCCGTTCTTGGACCGGATGAACACTTCCCACAGGGGCCATTGCTGGGACATTTGGGGTTCCTTTGTTGGGGTATGGGTTGGGGCGTGCTGGCCTATGTTCACCGCTTCCCTTTTTCCGTCATCCCGGCGAAAGCCGGGACCCAGCGCAGAGCGGCGTCAGCCGCGACATGAGTCTTATCGGCGCTGACCGCGCCTCACGCTGGGCCCCGGCTTCCGCCGGGGTGACGGGAAAAGCGAGGAAAACCGAAAAGTGAGCAGATTGTCGTGCCCCTCCTCACGCCGCCTGACGTGCCTGCGTCTTTTCCGCGTGCGCCGTGGCCGCGTCGCGGACCCAGGCGCCGTCGTCCCAGGCCTTGCGCCGGGCGGTCATGCGTTCGCGGGCCACGGGGCCTTCGCCGCGCACGACGGCGTAGAATTCTTCCCAGTCGATGGCACCGAAGCTGTAATGGCCCGTCGCTTCGTTCCATTTCAGGTCCGGGTCGGGCACGGTCAGGCCGATGGCTTCGGCCTGCGGCACTGTGATGTCGACGAATTTCTGGCGCAGCTGGTCATTCGTCTCGCGCTTGATGCGCCAGCGGATGGACTGGGCCGAATTGGGCGAATTGTCGTCGGGCGGCCCGAACATCATCAGCGACGGCCACCACCAGCGGTTCATGGCATCCTGGGCCATGCGCTTCTGTTCGGGCGTGCCGAGCGCCAGCGCCATGATGCTTTCATAGCCCTGGCGCTGGTGGAAGCTTTCTTCCTTGCAGATGCGGACCATGGCGCGGGCATAGGGACCGTAGGAGGTGCGCTGCAGCGGCACCTGATTCATGATGGCCGCCCCATCCACCAGCCAGCCGATGGCACCGATATCGGCCCAGTTCAGCGTCGGATAATTGAAGATGGTCGAATATTTGGCCCGGCCGCTATGCAGCGCGTCGATCAGATCGTCACGCGCCGCGCCCAGCGTTTCGGTCGCGGAATAAAGATAGAGCGCGTGCCCGCCTTCATCCTGCACCTTGGCCAGCAGCACGGCCTTGCGGCGCAGCGTCGGCGCGCGGGTGATCCAGTTGCCTTCGGGCAGCATGCCGACCACTTCGGAATGGGCATGCTGCGACATCTGCCGGACCAGGGTGCGGCGATAGGCTTCGGGCATCCAGTCCTTGGGTTCAATGAACTCATCCGCCGCCACCCGCGCCTCGAACGCGGCCAGCAGCTCGGCCGGTTCGGTGCTGGTCACGGCTGCCTGCTTCTGAAGCTCGGTCGTGTACATCGGATGGCCCCTTCGCTGTTCGATGGGGCAACGATAAAATAGTCCGACCAGACGGTCAATTAATTAATGCGGGGGGAAACCGCTATCCGGGACAGGCTGGAAATCTGGACCATCGGTTTAGATTTCCAGCCGTCCGTATCAGGCCGGCTGCCGCTCGGCGAAGCCGCGGGCCACCAGCCACAGGCCGGCCAGCAATTGCACCAGCGCCAGCGGGGCCAGAAAGTAGAAGGAGACGTCGGCGCCCAGGATGCCGGTGAACACACCGGTCATCTGCGATGCCGTGGCCAGCAGCCCGGCCACGGACAGCAAGCGCGGCACCCAGTTGCTGCGCAGCAGGATGACATACATCAAGAAGGCCCCGGTGCCCCCCAGCAGCATATGGGGATAATGGATGCTGTCGCGCTGTTCCTTGACCAGCACCCAGACCGGCTGTGCCAGTTGCGCCAGCCCGCCATCGGGTGCGGACAGCATGGCCTGCCCGAGGCTGCGGAAAAGCTGGTAGGAGGCCAGTTCCGTTCCGCCCATGCCGAACGACGCGGCCTTCAGCGCCAGCAGCAGGAAGGCGAGCCAGGCGAAGGGCCGGGCCAGCGACAAGTGGCACATCAGCGCCGCCACGGTCAGCGATACCAGGCCGGAGATGATCCCCATCAGCACGATGGTGCCGATCAGGCCCGGCTGGGCGGCCGCGCCGGCAAACAGACCCATCGGCCCTTCGCCGGTGCGGATCATCGGCTGTAAAAAGAAGTTGGAGCCGATGCTGAGCGCATAGTCGGCAAGAATGGCGACGCCGATCCAGCGTCCGGCCTTGGTCAAGTCCATCATGGGGCTTCCTCTTGGGGTTGGGGGGCGTTGCCCCCGGGCTGGTGGGCCGTCCGATGGCCCAGCCAGTTGCGGGTGAAGCGGACGCGGGCCAGCCAGTAGAGCAGGAACAGCAACGTCAGCAGCGAAGGCAGCAGCAGGACCGGGGATCCGGCCATGAAGGGAAAGACATCATCCTGCTGGCCCAGGAACAGCGAGGTGGCAGCCAGGAAATAGGCCATCACCATTCGCCAGAGATGGCGGGTGATGCGCTGGCGCGGCGTGCGACGGGGTGCCCGCAGCCGCAGGTAAAGGTCGGACAGCAGCGACAACAGCGCGGCCGTGCCGAAGACCAGATACCCCGTGGCGGCACTGCCCTGGAATTCTCCGGTCGGGGACGCCTCTGCCATCAGTCCGCCCTGCGCGAACAGAATGAAGGCGGCCAGACCCACCGGCATAAACCAGCGCGCGGCGGGACCGATGGCAACGGTCCGCGCAACCGCAGCGTCGCGGGCGCTATGGACCAGATAGAAGGTCCAGATGGCGGCCCCCAGGCTCAGCCGATCGGGCTCCCAGGCGGTCAGGATCGCGGCCGATGCCGCCATGGAAGACATGGAAAGATAGAAGACATGGCCGGCACGGGCATGCAGCCCCGTGCCGGCCTTGCGGCTGGCCATGGCGCACAGGCCGGACGGAAGGGCGATGGCACCGCTGGCGATGTGAATGACCAGCAGGGGCAGAAACAGCATGTCGGCCATGGATCAGCCCCCCCTGCTGTTCAGGAGCAGGGCCAGCAGGCCGGTCGTGCCGGCCGCCATGACCACCACCGCCAGATTGATCCCGCCGACCGCCAGTTCCGTGCCGTCACCGTGGCGCATGGTGCCGCCATAGGCCGGCGACAGCAGCACCGCGGCCAGGAAGCTGCCATTGATGGCCAGGCCGATCAGGCTGGCCACACGCAACTGGTCCCGCGACGCCGCCAGCCAGATGGCCAGTGCGGCCAGCATGGCATTGGCCAGCAATTGCCAGACCTCATGCAGGCGGGCATGGCCCGGCCAGTTCGGGTTGAGCACATGCGTGGGCCCGATCTCCAGGATCGGAACCAGAACACCGACGGGCAGCATGAACAGGATCAATGCGCCAAGACGAACCATGATGGCCGGTACCCCCGATCCTTGATATTGACAGTGTCAATTTGCGTTTCATGATTGACGCTGTCAATATGGAATGATGAAACGTGGACATCATCACGGCGCCCTGAAGACGGCGCTGGTCGAAGCGGGGTTGACCCTGCTGGATACCGAGGGGGTGGAGGCGGTCACGATCCGGGCTGTCGCCCGCATCGCCGGCGTGTCGCATGCCGCCCCGGTCAACCATTTTCCCGACCGGCGGGCCCTGCTGACCGCCATCGCATCGCATGGATTCGGGGAATTGGTGCAGGTGGTTGCGGCGGCGGGGCTGGACGGTCTGCCGTCGCCGCGCGAACGCCTATATGCCCTGATCGATGCGTTCCACGCCTATGGCATCGCCCATCCCAACCGCTATCGCCTGATGTGGCGGCAGGATTTGCTGGATGCCTATGATCCGGCGCTGAAGGCGCTGACCGACGGAATCTTCGAACTGGTGACCCGGATACTGGCGGATTTCGACGATCCGCCCAGGGTCAGCGCGATGAGCCGGGTGGTGGCCCTCTGTTCGGCCATCCATGGCTATGTGCTGCTGCGCATCGATGGCAACTTCGACAGTTTCGTGGATGAGCGCACGGGCCAGCCCCGGCATCTTGCCATTGTAGAAGCGCTGCTGCCCTGAACGGCGGATTTACCGCCCCTGCGGCGCCAAGGTCACCGGCTTTTTCAGGCCCCGGATCAGCAGGTTGGGCAGGCGGCTATTGTCCCAATCCAAGCCCTTGGGCGGGTTGGGGCCCAGGCGCAGGATGATCAGCCCCGTGGCGGGGGAGATCTGGACCGTCTGATTGCCATTGCCGTCGAACATGTAAAGGTCGCGGTCCAGGTAGGGCTCGGCATGCAGCACGGCCGGCCCCGGTGCGCCCGGTGCGCCGAATCCGCGGCGTTCGACATAGGGGCCGGCCACCCAGATGCCCAACCCGTAATGCGGATTTTGCGGCGTGGCCGTGACCATCTGCCGGACATAATCCCGGGGCAGCAGTCGGCGGCCGTTGAATTCCCCCTCCTGCAGCATCAGCAGCGCCAGGCGCAGCCAGACCTGTGCCGGCACCATCATGCAGCAGCCGGAATGGGCCAGCCCGCCCGGCCGGTTTATCCAGACCTCTCCGCCCGGCGCACCCAGCGGCGCCAGCAGTTCGGTGCCGACAAATTCCGCATAACGCCGGCCCGTGGCGCGTTCAATGACCAGGGCCACCATCTCCGACGTGGCGTTGGAATAGCCGTAGCGTGTGCCCGGTTCATGGGTCAGCGGGTAATCACTGACGATATAGGCGCCATGGTCCAGGCCCAGATAGGCCAGGTTCCAGGGATGGGCCGGATCGGGGCTGAACCCCTGTTCCAGAAAGCCCGTGCGCATGTCCAGCAGATGGCGGATGCGCATGGCTTCCTTGGGCGTGCCCCGCCATTCCGGCACGAAATCGGCGACCGGCTGATCCAGCGAGCGGATCAGACCCATCTGCAAGGCCCGGCCGATGACCAGCGCCGTCATCGGCTTGGACAGGGATTTGGACGCCAGGGGCGTGGCGGCATCGGTGCCGTCGAAATAGCGTTCGGCCTGAATCTTCCCGTCATGCCAGACGATGAAGGCGCTGGCCTTGCTGTCGGCGGCATAGCGTTCGGCCGTACCCAGCGCGTCGTCCTTGATCGACCGCTTTGCCGGGGCGGCCACGGGCAGGGGAGAGACCGTCACCGCCCCCGGCACCGCCTCCCGCGGTTCATAGATCTGTTCCAGCGCCCCGCCACCCATCAGGATGGACAGGCGTTTCTGATAGATCGCCTGGGCATCGTCGGCCAGGGCCGGTGCGGTCAGCAGCAGAAGCGAGGCGGCGGCGGCACGGGCGGGACGGCGCATATCGGTCAATTCTCCTGTCCTGGACCTGAAAACGAAAAGACCGCAGGGTCGGTTACCCGGCCCCGCGGCCAGTTTTCGGGAACTGTAGTGCACGACGCTGCGAGCCGCAGGTCGTGACAAAACGATAGGGTTGGTCCGTCGTCCCCGCCAACCCGCCCGCCCTGTTTATCCACCCTGTGGCCAAATGTGGCGCGACGGGTCGACCAATCGTTCGGCGGGCCGTCAAATAACCCCATAGCATGCCCCGACCTGAAACAGGGGGCGCAACAATACCGGGTACGATGCAGGAGGCTTGCAGTGATCCAGTCCGTTGTCAGGAAGAATAATCGCCGTTCGGTCGGGCGCGCCATCATTCCCCTGGCCTTGGGCGCGATCATGGCGGGCCTGGTGCCGGCGGCATCGGCGCAGGCCGCCCCGGACAAGGGCGAGCGGCTGTTCCTGCGCTGCCGTACCTGCCACGAGGTGGCGGCGGGCAAGCCCAACAAGGTGGGCCCCAACCTGCATGGCGTCTTCGGGCGCAAGGCGGGCCAGGCCGAAGGTTTCAAATATTCCGAAGCGCTGCAGAGCAGCGGCGTCGTCTGGGATGAAAAGACCCTGGATGTGTGGCTGACGCACCCGACCTCTCTGGTCGCCGGCACCACCATGGCGTTCATCGGCCTGCCGGACCAGGCGGACCGCGACGCGCTGATCGCGTACCTGCGCAAAGCCACGAACTGACCTTCACCGATAAGATCATAAAGAAAGGTTCCCCCATGACCCGTACGCAGGTGGTGATCGCCGGCGCCGGCCCCGTTGGCACGGTCGCGGCTTATTATCTGGCCCTTCAAGGTATCGAGGTGGTGGTGCTGGAAGCCGGGCCGGACTGCGCCCATGACCTGCGTGCGTCGACCTTCCATCCGCCGACGCTGGAAATGCTGGACGAGCTGGAGATCACGCCCTTCCTGCTGGACAAGGGTCTGAAGGCCCCCGTCTATCATTACCGCGACCGCCGCACGGGACAGATCGTCGATTTCGACCTGACCGAGTTGGAGGACATGACCCGCTACCCGTTCCGCCTGCAATGCGAACAGTTCCACCTGGCCCGCGCGCTGGCCGCCAAGCTGGAAACGCATCCCAAGGCGACGGTCCGCTTCTCCAACCGGCTGGTCGGGTTCAGCCAGGATGAGAATGGGGTGGAAGTGACGGTGGAAACGCCGTTCGCCATCGAAAAGATCAAGGCCGATTACGTCATTGCCGCCGATGGCGCCAATTCCACGGTCCGCAAATATCTGGGCATCGGGCTGGAAGGCTTCACCTATCCGGAGAAGTTCCTGTGCCTGTCCACGGCCGAACCGCTGGAAGATTACTTCCCCAATCTGGCTTACGTGAATTACGTGGCCGATCCGGAAGAATGGTTGGTGCTGCTGCGCGTGCCGTCGGTCTGGCGCATCCTGCTGCCGGCCACGCCGGAAAGTTCCGACGCCGATCTGGTGTCGGATGAGAACCGCGACCGCGTGTTCCAGCGGCTGATCGGCAAGACCGGGATCAAGACCCATCACCGCACCATCTATCGCATGCATCAGCGCGTGGCGGAAAGCTTCCGCAACGGCCGCGCCTTCCTGGTCGGCGACAGCGCGCATCTCAACAATCCGCTGGGCGGCTTCGGCATGAACAGCGGCATTCACGACGCCATCAACCTGTGCAAGCGCCTGGTGGACGTGGTCAAGAAGGGCGAGAACGAAGGTACCTTCGACCAGTTCAGCCGCCAGCGCCGGGGTGCCGCCCGCAGCTTCGTCCAGGCCCAGACCATCCAGACCATGGAAATGATGAAGGAAGGTCAGGCCGGCGCCCAGGAAAAGCGCCGTGAAGAGCTGCTGGCCATCCGCAACGACCCCGCACAGCGCCGTCAGTTCCTGCTCCGGCAGGCAATGTTCCAGAGCTTGGCCGATGCCGCGGCCATCGAGTGAACAATCCGTAAGCGGTATCGGGTGACAGGGTGGGGGTGTGTTTGTTCGTCGCTTTCCTTGACGCATGCCGCAGCCTCTTCCCGTCATCCCGGCGAAAGCCGACAAGCGCTGAAATATCAGTTTCGTTACGAGGGTTTAGCCATCTCTTACCGTCATCCCGGCGAAAGCCGGGACCCAGCGTGAGGCGCGGTCAGCGCCGATATGACCCATATCGCGGCAGACGCCGCTCTGCGCCTGGGTCCCGGCTTTCGCCGGGATGACGGGAAAAGGAATGGCGAACGCGGGTCAACGACTTCACTCAGCGCCGATCGGTCTTTCGCCGGGATGACGGGAAAGGGTGGCGGTAAGCGTCATGGGAAGGACGGCCAAGCCCACCCCGCCCCCCGGCACCGCCCGCACCAGCAGCCAAGAGGATGTTCCCATGCAGAGCGAAGCGAAGGATAGCCGCGGTTGGCGTAAATTGTTTGGCGTGTTGGGGCCCAGCACCAACACCTCGGTGCAGCCCGATTACGACGATATGCGTCCGCCAGGGGTGACCAACCATTACAGCCGCATCATCGTGCCCAACGCCCAGGCCATCAGCGACGAGACGTTCCTGGCCGGCACGCAGCAGATCGCGGACAACACCATCGACGCCGTGAAGTCGGTGATGACCTGTGACCCGGATTATCTGGTCATGGGCATGTCGGCCATCACCTTCTATGGTGGTGCCGAGGGCGCGGCCAAGTTCCGCAAGCAGATCCGCGAGATCAGCGGCCTGTACCTGTCGACCGGGTCGGAAGCGCTGGCCGCCGCCATCGCGGCTTACGGCGGGGTGAAGAAGGTGGCCTTCGTGTCGCCCTATTACCCGGTCGCCAACGAACAGGTCCGCCGTTTCCTGTCCGATTACGGGTATGAGACGGTGCGCGACATCCCGCTGCGCTGCCCGTCCTGGACCTCGATCGCCAAGACCGACACCCCCACCCTGCGCAACGCGCTGAAGCAGCTGGACGGCGACGATGTCGACGCCATCCTGCAGGTGGGCACCAATCTGTCCATGGTGAAGCTGGCGGCGGCTGCCGAAATGTGGCTGGGCAAGCCCGTGATCGCCATCAATACGGCGACCTACTGGCATGCCTTGCGCGCCAACGGCATCCAGGACAAGGTCTATGGCTTTGGCCGGCTGCTTGAGGAATTCTGATCGATGCTGAGCTACGATTACGTGCCCTTGCCCAAGCGGGGGCCCCTGCGCTGGCCGGACGGCAAGAAGGTCGCCCTGATCCTGACCTTCAACCTGGAAACCTGGGATCTGACGAAGGATACCGACAAGCCCTATTATGCGGGCGGCCCGGCCATCCTTCCCGATGTCCTGCCGGGTGACACGCCGGACTTTCCCAATTTCACCTGGCGTGAATATGGGCAGCGCGTGGGCCTGTGGCGGCTTTACGACCTGTTCGACGAGATGGGCGTGAAGGCGAGCTGCACCACCAACGCCGTCACCTTTGAACGCCGCAAGGCCATGGTGGATGCGTGTCTGGAACGCGGCTGGGAGCTGCTGGCCCATAATTACGAACAGGGCGAGCTCTTGACCAACTTCGCCAAGGACCCGGCGAAGGAACGGGACGTGATCCTGCGCTCCATCGAGATGTATGAACGCCATGTCGGCCGCCGGCCGCTGGGTTGGCTGTCCTCGTCCCTGCGCGGAACGCTGAACACGGCCGGCATCCTGGCCGAACAGGGCTTCCTGTTCTATTGCGACATCATGAATGACGACCAGCCCTATCCGATCCAGACGGAGAACGGCCCGTTGGTCTCGGTGCCCTATTCCAACGAAATCAACGACTTCACCCTGCTGACCCGCCGCAACCTGACCACCGATGCCTTCCGCGACACGCTGATCGAGGAATTGTCGGTGCTGCACAAGGAAGGCGAGAAAACGGCGCGTTTGATGAATGTGGGCCTGCACCCCCACGTCACCGGCCGCGCCCACCGCATCCGCGGCCTGCGGGAGTTCCTGGAATATGCCAAGTCGCTGGACGGCGTCTGGTGGCCGACGCGCGAGGAACTGGCGCGCTGGTACCTGGCCAACAGTGAAGGGCACATGCCGGGGTGAGGGGTCTTCCTCACTACCCATTCCTTGCCCGTCATCCGGGTTTCTGCGCACAGGCGCTGACTTAGTCCCTTGGAATAAGGTGCCTTCCCCGCGAAAGCGGGGATCCAGGGGCCGCCAAGAACCACGGCTCGGTGCCCTTGGCTCCTGGACCCCCGCTTTCGCGGGGGAGGCAGGGAGGGTGCAATGGGTTAACTTAGCGCCTATTCGCGGAAGCCAGGATGACGGAAAGCAACGATGGCCTCAGCGCAAACGCTGACCAACCTTACCAATTCCCACCCCTGCGCGCGGCTCCCGCCAACAGGGCCGGGGCGGAAAGCCGGGTGCGGATGGGGCAGCCGGCTTTTTGCGTTTGGGGGGAGGGGGGCTTAACCCGCGTTCCGGCAGTTCGCGGCGATCCAGGCTTCCAGCGCCGCCTCGTCCATCGTGCCGGCGGCGACGGCCAGCATCACGCGCGTGGCTTCCGCTTCGGCCACGTCCAATTGCCGTCCATGGACCTTCAGGAAGGCGACCATGACGGCAAAGGCGATGCGTTTATTGCCATCGATGAAGGCATGCGCCTTCGACACACCGACCCCGTAGAGGGCCGCCAGCCGCTCCGTCGTCACCAATTCACCATAGGCGACTAGATTGCGCGGCCGGGCCAGTGCGCCTTCCAGCAGGCCGATATCCCGCACCCCTGGCATCCCCCCGAACCGTTCCACCAGCCGCGCATGCCAGTTGATGGCCAGATGCGGTGGAATCCAGGTCCATTCCCTCACTTGGCGAGGTCCCGATAGGTCTCCGGATACCGTTCCAGACTCCACTCGAACGCCGCGTCCAGGGCTGCCTCTCCGGGGGCCGCATGCCGGATTTCAATGACCCCGTCATCGCGGACCAGCAATGACAGCTCATCCCCTTGGTTAAGCCCCGCCGCCTCCAGCATGTCCTTGGGAATCGTCACCGCCAGCGAATTGCCGCGCGGGGAGAGCTTTGCGGTGTTCTTTATCATGGGGTGGCTTCCAGGCTTTCCTGTTGTGATAACGTATGTTGTAACGACTAAGATTGCAAGACGGGATGCGGATGGGGCGCCCGCCTTCTTTCGTTTTTTTGGGGCGTCTGTCCCGCGCGGGTTCCGTGCTGCGGCTTGATAACGCCACGATCCTGCATCCATCACCGGGGCCTTCGGAGCCGCCGACCACGTCACCTTTATCAACCAAAGGCAGCTTGATTGTTGCTTTGTGAAGGCTTCAGTACGATCCTCCCGGGGTGGTCCGGGAGGGGGTGATGTGCGCTGAGTGTGAGCTTCTTTCGATTGTGCGGACCGCTGGCGATGCGGTTGCTGCCTTGGGCGGGCCGGGCGGGGGTGCCCGGTTCCAACTGTCCTTTCCATAAGAGGATGGATATGAGGCTGCCGACCTACCGCTCGATTCTGCTGCGCGTTGCCGTCGCCGCGCTGGTCCTGGCCGTGCTGGCGGGCACTGCGGCCTTTCTTGTTGATGTGGAGATGGCGGACGACCGCGTTTCCGGATTGGCCAAGCTCGAATCTGCGGCGTTCCTTGCCGACGCCCGCAACGCCCTGTCCACAGAAGGCGATGACCAGCGCATCGGCGACCTGCTTCAGCAGTTCATGCTCGGTCGGATCGGAACCGGAGGGGCGGCGGCAGATGGAGACTTTGTCGTGGCGGAAGTCTATGACAGCACCCGCCGCAAGGTCGCCGAATATGTGGCGCCGGGAGCCGAGTGGGCGGAAGAGCGGCTGCAAGCGGGCCGTCACCAGTTTCCGGATATCGGTGAGTTTCAGTACGAGCGGTTCCACTTGGATGGCAGTATCTTCATCCAGACCTTGGAACCGTTATCCGACCCGAAGGGGCGGCTTCTCGGCTATTTCGAAAGCGTCTACCGCCTGTCGCACGAGCGTTCGGACGAAATCGTCAAGAACACCGTGACGGTTATCGCGGTCTCCACTTTGTCGGTACTGGCAGCGGCGCTGGTGCTGTCACCGATCTTCGTCGCCTTCAACCGTGGCGTCATGGGACTGTCGCACCGGCTTCTCGATGCCAATATCGAGATTCTTACCGTGCTGGGCAGCGCCATCGCCAAGCGCGACAGCGATACCCATGCCCACAATTACCGTGTGACCATCCTCGCCATCCGTCTGGCCGAGGCGATGGATTTCGACGCCAGCGCGATCCGGCGGCTGGTCAAGGGGGCCTTCCTGCATGATGTCGGCAAGATCGCCATCCCCGATCGCATCCTGCTGAAACCCGGCAAGCTGGACGCCGACGAGTTCGCGCTGATGAAGACCCACGTCGCTCATGGGCTGGACATCCTGCGTTCGTCGGAATGGCTGGCTGATGCGGCCGATGTGGTGGGGGGCCACCACGAGAAGTTCGACGGAACCGGCTATCCCGCCGGATTGATTGGCGAAGCGATCCCGGCTGCGGCGCGGGTCTTCGCCATCGCCGATGTGTTCGACGCGCTGACCTCCCGCCGTCCTTATAAGGATCCGATCCCCTTCGACAAGGCGATGACCATTCTGCGCGATGGTGCCGGGCAGCATTTTGATCCGGTGATGCTGTCGCGTTTCTCCGGCATCGCCGAAAGCCTGCACGCGCAGCTTACCGCGCTCGGCGACGTTGGTGTGGAGGAGGAACTGCGCCGGCTGGTTGGTGTGTATTTCGTCGGTCACAGTTGAGACCGGCGCGATGACCTGACGGCCCGATGTGGATATCCCCCTCCGCCCGCGCTGGCGAAGGGGGCCCAACCTCAACCCAACCCCAAACCTCAGAACTTATACCCCGCCGTCAGTGTCCAGGTCAGCGGTTCGCCCACGGCGATGGCGCTGCTGCTGGGGGCGGTGGTGAAATATTCCTTGTCGGTCAGGTTCTTGCCCGACAGCGTCAGGCTCCAGGTATCGTTTTCCGACAGCAAGGCGACCGAGGTGTTGATCAGGCCGACAGCGTCGGTCTTCAGCAGGTTGGCGACGGTGGAGTAATAATCGCCCTGATGCTGATAGCTGGCGGTCAGGCGCAGCTTGGCCTGGTCCTGCCAGAAGGCGGGGGTGTCATAGGACGCCCCCGTCTGTACCGACCAAGGGGCGACCAAGGGCAGGTGCTTGGCGCCCGCCACGGCGGCGTCGGACAGGGGGTTCTTGGACAGGAACTTGTCGTCCATCACGCCCAGATTGGCGAACAGGTTCAGCCCGTCCACCGGCACGAAGGTCAGTTCCAGTTCGGCCCCGTTCACCCGCGCCTTGCCGATATTCTTGATGGCGTAGGAACCGACGCTGACCTGTTCGGTCTGTTGCAGATCGTTCAGGACATTGCGATAGACGGCCAGATTGGCGCGCAACCTTCCATCCAGCGCCGTGGCCTTCAACCCGCCCTCATACGCCCAGACGCTCTGCGGGTCATAGACGGTGCCGAAGACCAGCGGGTTGGCCACCGCCAGACCGTTGAAGCCGCCGGCCTTGAAGCCCTTGGACAGCGTGGCATAGGCAAAGACATCGTCGGTCAGCTTGTAATCCACGCCCACCTTGGGCGCCCAGCTATCAAAGCTGGGGTCGCGCTGCACGGAAACCAGGGCGATGGCCGGGCCGGGGGCAAAGGGCAGGTAGTTCTGGATGGTGCCATCCAGTTTCTTCTTGTCCTTGGTGTAACGCAGGCCGCCGGTCAGCGACAGGCGGTCGTCGATGTTATAGGTGGCCTGGGCGAAGGCGGCATAGCTGTCGGTGGTGCTGTCGATGGTCTGCGGCAGCACGGACATGGTGAAGAACTGACCCAGCACCAGCTGGTCCTTCATCACCTGCAGGCTTTCCTCGCGGAAATAATAAAGGCCGGTGATCCAGTTCAGCTTGCCGTCAAAGCCGTCGCCCTGGAACTGAAGCTCCTGGCTGTACTGGTCGGTGCTGCTCTGCCCGTCGCGGACCAGGCCGTTGGGGCGATAGGTGCCGTCGGCATTGCGGATGCCGCCCGACAGGTCGAAGGTGAAGCCGTCATCGGTGCCGACAAAGGCGGAAATGGAGCGCACGGTGACGGCGCCCAGCTCCGCGCTGATATCCAGCGAGACGGTGGTCTGTTCGGTATGGCCGTCCGGCTTGGCCGTGGACAGGCTGGTATAGGCCGAGCCGCCGCGCGGAATGGCATCGCTGGTCGACAGGGCATTGGCGGCCAGCGTGGGGTACGTGACCGGCCAGGTGACGGGGATCAGGTTGGCCGGGCCGTCGTTGTTGTCGTCCGTGCGGGTGACGGACAGGGTGGCCTTCAGCCCCTCATGCCCATAGAAATGCAGCTTGCCGCGGATGGCCTTGTTGGTCTGGCCGAACACATCCTCGTTGCGGGCGACATTGTGGACATAGCCGTCCACATCCTTGTAGAGCACGGAGACCGATGCCCCCAGGCTATCCTCAATCAGGTCGCCGCCCCAGGAGGCCGACGCGTGCTTTTCGCCATAATTGCCAAAGCCGGCGGCGACATTGGCCCATTCATCCTGGCCCGGCGTGCGGGTCACCAGCTTGATGGCGCCGGAGAAGGAATTGCGGCCATAAAGCGTGCCCTGCGGCCCGCGCAGCACTTCCACCCGCTCCACATCCGCCAGTTCCAGGTTGGACCCGGCCAGACGCCCGCGATAGACATCATCGACATAGAAGGCGACGGCCGATTCAGACGTGACCAGCCCGCCTGACTGTTCCGACCCGCCGCGCAGGCCCACCTGCAACGTCGACCGGCTGGCCGTCACCGGCATCAGGATCAGGTTGGGCACGACGGCGGTCAGATCTTCGGAACTGGCCACCCCCTGGTCGGTCAGGGCATCGGCGGTCAGGGCGGTGACGGCCACGGGCGTCACCTGCAAGGACTGTTCGCGCCGCTGCGCGGTGACGATGATTTCCTCAATCGCGGGGGCATCGGCGGCCAGCGCCGGCAGGGCGACCCCGGTCAGGGCGGTGGCCAGCAGCAGGGTATGACGGGTCTTGGTCACAAGGCTCATGGCGTGAAGCATCCTTTTCATCTGTTCTGAATACTCGCTGCGCATTCCCAGGCCATCCCCGATCCATGTCAGGGCAGCCCTTCGGCCAGCGATGCCCGCGGGGCGCGGGTCTTCCTTCGCCGCCGGCGGGTGCCGCGGCGTTGATTGGGGGGAGGGGGGGGGGAACGCCGCTCTCTTCCGTCATCCCGGCGAAAGCCGGGACCCAGGGGCCAAGCGCCCGACCTATCGGCAGCTTTGATCGATGCCCGCGTCGGCGGTTGGTCCTGTGGCCCCTGGGTCCCGGCTTTCGCCGGGGTGACGGGGAAGGGCGCGAGGGGCGAGGCCCCCCCCGTCACACCACCATGCAGACAGTCTTCAGTTCCAGGTAGTTATCGATGGCCCCGGCCCCGCTTTCGCGGCCCCAGCCCGATTGCTTGAAGCCGCCGATGGGCAGGGCCACGTCCCAGAAGGAATGGCAATTGACCCAGACGGTGCCGGCCCGGATGTCGGACGACAGGCGGTGCGCGGCCGACAGGTCGCGGGTCCAGACACTGGCGGCCAGACCGAATTCCGTGTCGTTGGCGGCGGCCACAACCTCGGCCACCTCATCGAACGGGGCGACGACGACGACGGGGCCGAACACCTCCTCACACACGATGCGCGATTTGGGATCGGCATTGGTGATGATGGTGGGTTCGATGAAGGTGCCCGTTTCGCCCAATTGCCGGCCGCCGGCGACGATGGTGGCGCCATCGGCCACGGCCCCGTCAATATAGGCCTTCACCCGGTCGGCCTGTCGCCGGCTGACCAGCGGGCCCATCTGGGTCTGCGGGTCCAGGCCATTGCCCAGGCGGATATTGCGGGCGATGTCGGCCAGACCCGCCACCACCTTGTCAAAGATGGAGCGGTGGACATAAAGGCGCGAGCCCGCCACGCAGACCTGCCCGCCATTGAAGAAGATGGCGTTGGCGGCACCCGGAATGGCGGCGTCCAGATCGGCATCGGGCATGATGACGACCGGCGACTTGCCGCCCAGTTCCAGCGTCACCTTCTTCAGATTGCCCTTGGCACCGTCCAGGATGGCGCGGCCCGTGACGGTGGAGCCGGTGAAGGCCACCTTGTCCACATCCCGATGCGAAGAGAGCGCGGCACCGACGACGGAGCCCAGGCCGGTCACCACATTGACCACACCCGCGGGCACACCGGCCTCCACCAGCAGTTCGGCCAGACGCAGGGCGGTCAGGGAGGTTTCCTCCGCGGGCTTCAGCACCACCGTGCAGCCGGCGGCCAGGGCCGGGGCCAGCTTCATGGCATGCATGATCAGCGGGGAATTCCACGGCGTGATGGCCGCCACCACACCCACCGGTTCCTTGGTGGTGAAGGACTGGATGCGCGTGCCCGGCGGTTGATAGGTGATGTTGGACGGGATGGTGCTGCCCGTCACCTTGGTACACATGCCGGCGAAGAAGCGGAACTGCTCCGCCGCCATCGGGATCTCTGCCCACCGACCGACATAGAAGGCCTTGCCCTGGTCGATGGTTTCCAGTTCCGACAGCTCATCCAGATGCGCGTCTATCAATTCGGCGATGCGCCACAGCAGCCGGGCGCGGGCGGCGGGCACCATGCTGCGCCAGGCCGGATCGTTGAAGGCGGCACGCGCCGCGGCCACGGCGCGGTCAACATCGCCTTCATCGGCCGCCGCGATCTGGGCGATCACTTCGCCTGTCGCCGGGTTGATGGTGGGGATATAGCGGCCGGATGCCGGTTCCACCCATTCCCCGTTGATCAGCAGACGGTGATGGGTGCGCCCCAACCACTGGCGGGTGGCTTCCTGTGCGGGTGCGACCTTGTCGATGCCCAATTCCATCCGTACCCCCGTATCGTTCGTGACGCCCTGAACGGCGATAGTTGTTTTGGGAGGCAATAGTGGGCATCGCAGGCAAACCTGTCAGACCCGGTTGCGGGTTTATCCGCTGTGTGGGCATCGACCGCCTATTGGACAATCAGGATTGATCATTTCCTGGTCAGGCGTCTTTAAGGCCGGGGATTACGGGATTTCTATTCAAGGCGCATTGTTCATTTGCGGAATTATATGGACAGTCATTGTTGACGCCCGTCGTGGGAGGGGGGCGCCCTGTGAGGGGCATGACATCTTCCCGTCGCCCACGGCGCCGTCACCCGGATCGATCGTTCCAGAGCGGCGCCTGCCAGTGTATCGCTGTCCGCGATAACGACCAATTAATCAGAGAATAGATGTTTTAATTGTAAAGTTTTTAGATATTTACTTGCATTTTTCAGAGGTATTTACATATTTCTCTCTATTTGTTTTCTCTATATCGTCGTATTTTTTGTCTCTATCTAATTCTGCATCATGGAATTTATTAAGCCAATATAAGGATCTTCTGCATGCAAACTCCCCTCCCATTCTATAATACATTGCAGATAACGCAGACATTGCGTAGGAGTGGCCATTCTCCTGAGCTATTTGCATCCAGAATATTTGTTCTTCAATAGGAGCTTCTCTCTCCTCGGCATCCAGTCCCAAACGAAAGGCTGCCTTAGGATCACCTTCGGCAGCTAATCGTGACAAGCGTTTTGCCTCACTTGAGCTAAGGGTATGCGTTATGGTAGTCGCAGTCTGGCTGTCAGCTCTTATATTCGGAGTACACTGCAAAATAACGACCAGATAAATGAAGGAAGAACCTATAAACTTCCCATTTATATTCATTTAACACCCCTCATTTCCAGTATAGGTTGTTCATTTTCAAGGCGTAAAACGGTCTCTATTCTAGAGATTGTCTAGTTCCCTGTCTTTGGGTCAGAATCTATCGTTTTATTTACGGATTGACAGAGGTTTCTCCATTAGATTGAGATCCACGTATCCGGGAATCCTCCCTGGCACCAGCTCTTTCTGTCTTGGATCGGACTCACCCCCATCAGCGGCGAGTTCTTCACATAAGCATACCGGTTCAGCCCATCCTTGATGCCGATCGGATCAAGCTGCATCTACCTTCCGTCCTGCTGATCGTACGCCCGGTTGGGCGTGTGGTACAGGCTCGTTTCCGCATCGAACGGGCATCCCGGCATAGCGGAAAGCCGGCCCCCGGTGCCTGCCTGCGGGGAATTCCCATAGGCGTCGTAGCTGCAGGCCCCGCCCGGCATGTCCGACGACCGCATCTCCTCCCGAACCCGCCCGACATCGTCATAGACCCACTCCGTCGGCGACAGGATCGTCAGAGCCGTCTGCGGGGACACCGGCCGTGGTGCCGGCCCGCATCTCCTCATACAGCGGCTGGCGGCGGGCGTTGTAATCACCCGAAAGCTTGATAATCTTCAAATTCCCACGCAGCAAATAAGTTCAATTGCCTGGCTATCTCCAGCCAATTATCCCCGAGGCAAGCCGATACTTTCGAGCTGATGGCGCCCTTAATATGAGAAATGTCATATGTATTTATCAAAAGTACATGCCGCCCCCATGTGCAGCCATTGACAAAATTATTGTCTCGGACCCATTTTGGCGAGCAAACAAAAATATCGAAAGACTCGCTCCTATCTCCAGCGTCAGAGCCAATCATTATACGTATAGAAAATCCGAAATTCTCATGATCTTCTGGATAATAATCCTCCAATCTATGAGGAATTTCAATCGAGTACATTTCCTTAATCACTGCCTTCATGGCGTGATGCCCAGATGAACGTTTCCAAATATTTTTGAATTCCCGTTCATTATCTCAAGATGCTCAAAGTTCGTTTGAACGCTGGCTGTGGCATAAGGACTATTTTTGGCAGTTGGTGACCTGTACGTCCTTAATCCATCCTTACTTACAAGAGTTCGCCCATCGCTTGCAATGCGATAATTCGGCCCTACCCAGTCCCTACCTAACGAATTGGCATCTTGAGCAGTATCTTGTTCTAGTCATTATTTTCCTTTTTGTAGCAGCGTACTTGAAATACACCCATTGGCTTGGCAGGAAAATCATCATGGCGAAATGTATTTATAAATGCATCTCTTAAAGATATAATAAAGATGAATGTATTGACTAATGGCATTATTAATTCGCCGTAGGTGAAGCCTGCATGTTCTGAAGAAATATATCATTTTCATTCTATTTATCAAAATTTTCGTTTCCTGTGATGGAATTGTCAGCTTGGGAGTTGAATATTATCTCATCTTTCCCATGGAAAGGACTTACTTTCAGTGCCCTTCTTTGTTATCAAATGCCGTTCGACACTGTCCGGACTCGGCTCCGCTTATTCGAGTTCCCGTTCCACACAACCCGCTCGGATCCCCCCATTAACCGGCGAGTTCTTCACGTAGGCATACCGGTCCAGCCCATCCTTGATGCCGATGGGATCACGCTGCATCCGCCTCCCATCCTTGGGATCGTATGCCCGGAACGGCGTGTGGTACACGCCGTTTCCGCATCGAACCCGTATCCCGGTAAAGCGGAAAGCCGGCCCCCGGCCCCGCCTGCGGGGAATTGCCATAAGCGTTGTAGCTGTAGGCTCCGCCCAGCTTGCCCTCACCGGAAACACCCCCTGACCTGACCGCCAGACGGACAAATGGGTTCCCGGCGGTGACATCGTTGTCCCCATCCCGTCAAGCTGCGGCAAAGAATTTGATCAACGGGGATAGGCATGAGCATGTCACGCAAGCTGCGCACGGCCCTGGCGGCCGGTCTTTTCGTTTCGGCCATGGCCCTGTCGGGCATGGCGCGGACGGCGGAGGGGTGGCGCAACCCGTCTTTGTCGCCGGATGAACGCGCACGGCTGCTGGATGCGGAATTGAGCCTGGATGAACGGGTCGGCCTGCTGCACGGGCCGATGGCGCTGAGCTTTCCCGGCGGGCCGCCGATCCCGGCCGGGTCCGTGGGCGGGGCGGGCTTCATCCCCGGCGTCGCACGGCTGGGCATCCCGGCGCTGAAGGAAACCGACGCCAGCCTGGGCATCAGCAATCCGGGCGACGTGCGGCCGGGCGATACGGCCACGGCCCTGCCCTCGGGTCTGGCGCTGGCCGCCAGTTTCAACCCCAGGCTGGCGCATGAGGGCGGGGCCATGATCGCGCGCGAAGCGGCGGCCAAGGGCTTCAATGTCCTGCTGGCCGGTGGCGCCAATCTGGCGCGCGACCCGCGCAACGGCCGCAACTTTGAATATCTGGGCGAAGATCCCCTGCTGGCCGGCACGCTGGCGGGCGAAAGCATCAAGGGTATCCAGAGCCAGAACATCATCTCCACCGTCAAGCATTTCAGCCTGAACGGGCAGGAGACGGGCCGGTTCTATGCCAATTCGATCATCGCAGAGGCGGCGCACCGCGAAAGCGATCTGCTGGCCTTCCAGATCGCCATCGAGAAGGGCCAGCCCGGTTCCGTCATGTGCGCCTATAATCTGGTGAATGGCGCCTATTCCTGCGGCAATGACCATCTGCTGAATGGGGTGCTGAAGGGGGATTGGGGCTATAAGGGCTGGGTCATGTCGGACTGGGGTGCGGTACATGGCACCGACTATGCGGCCAAGGGCCTGGACCAGCAGTCGGGCGAACAGTTGGACCAGCAAATCTGGCTGGGCGAGCCGCTGAAGCAGGCCGTCGCGGCTGGCACCATCCCGGCCGCCCGCCTGTCCGACATGTCGCAGCGTATCCTGCGGTCGATGTTCTCGGCCGGCCTGTTTGACGGAAAGCCCGCAACGCCTGCCATCGATGCCGCCGCCCATGCCGCCATCGCCAAGCAGGTGGCCGATGAAGGCATCGTGCTGCTGTCCAACCCCAGGGGCCTGCTGCCCATCGCGCCCACGGTCAAGCGCATCGCCATCATTGGCGGCCATGCCGATGCCGGCGTGCTGTCGGGCGCGGGATCGTCGCAGGTGACGGGGGTCGGCGGCAATGCGCGGGTCGTGCCCATCGGCGGCGACGGGCCCATGGCCATGTGGGGGCGGCAGATTTTCCACGCCTCCTCACCGCTGAAGGCGCTGCGCGCCGCCCTGCCGGGGGTGGAGGTGATGTTCGGCGACGGGCGTTATCCGGCCGAAGCCGCCGCCCTGGCGGCCAAGGCCGATCTGGTCCTGGTCTTCGCCAATCAATGGATGGCGGAAGCGCTGGACGCCTATGACCTGTCGCTGCCGCAGGGTCAGGACGCGCTGATCCAGGCGGTGGCCGCGGCCAACCCCAACAGCATCGTCGTGCTGCAGACGGGCGGGCCCGTCGCCATGCCCTGGCTGGACAAGGTGGGGGGCGTCGTCGCCGCCTGGTACAGCGGCCAGAAGGGCGGGGAAGCCATTGCCGATGTGCTGACCGGCAAGGTCAACCCGTCCGGCCGCCTGCCCGTGACCTTCCCGGTCAGCCTGGACCAATATCCGCGCCGCGACCTGCCGGGCTGGGGCCTGCCCAAAAAGCAGCAATTCGATGTGGTCTATGAGGAAGGGTCCGATGTCGGCTACCGCCGCTTCGCGGCCAAGGGCCTGACGCCGCTGTTCCCCTTCGGCCATGGCCTGTCCTACACCAGGTTCGGGTATGAGAACCTGTCGGTGAAGGGTGGCGACACGCTGAGCGTCAGCTTCGACGTGATCAACCAGGGTGACCGTGCCGGCAAGGACGCGCCCCAGGTCTATCTGGCCGATGCCGGGGGCACGCCGCTGCTGCGCCTGATCGGTTTCGACAAGGTCGATCTGAAGCCCGGCGAGCGCCGCCGCGTGACGGTGAAGGCCGATCCCCGCCTGCTGGCCCATTTCGATGAGGCGGCCCGGCGCTGGCGCATTGATGGCGGCCGCTACACGGTGGTGGTGGGCCCGTCGGCCGCGGTTGCCACGCTGACCGGCAGCGCCAAGGTGGCGAAGCGCACGCTGGCACCGTAAGGTGCCTCATCACAAACCGCGCAAACGGAAACGATTCCATTTATGCTGGACGGACCCGAAAGCCCCTGCCCAAGGTCCGTCCCATGCGCGTTCTTGCCCTGTCGTTCCTTGCCCTGTCGCTGTTGTCCGGTACGGCGCTGGCGAACCCCGTCCTGCCGGCGGACGGGCCGAAGCTGACCATCGACGGCCTGAGCTTCCGCGATTTGAACCGCGACGGCACCCTGAACCGATATGAAGATTGGCGCCTGTCGCCAGAGGTGCGGGCCGCCGATCTGGTGGCGCGGATGCGCCTGGAGGAGAAGGCGGGTGCGGCCACTCATGGCACGGCCCCCGTGCCCGGCGGGGTGATGGCGCCCGGCCCCGCCTATGACCTGGATGCCGCCCGCACCCTGATCCTGGGCCGGCATGTGACCAGCATGATCAGCCGCATGGCCATCAAGCCGGCCGATTTCGCGGCGGAAAACAACAAGCTGCAGGCCATCGCGGCCGACGGTCGGCTGGGCATCCCCATGACCATCAGTTCCGATCCGCGCAGCCATTTTCAGGAAACCGAAGGTGCCTCGGTCGCGGTCAGCGGTTTCTCGCAATGGCCGGAGCCCATCGGGCTGGGCGCCATCGACGATCCGGCCCTGACCCGGCAGTTCGCGGCCATTGTGCGGGCGGAATATCGGGCCGTGGGCATTGCCATGGCCCTGTCGCCGCAGGCCGATCTGGCCACCGAGCCGCGCTGGCCGCGCATCAACGGCACCTTTGGCGAGGACCCGGACCGGGTGGCAGCCCAGGTCACGGCCTATGTCCAGGGCATGCAGGGCGCTGATGACCATCTGGCCCCTGACGGGGTGGCCGTGGTCATCAAGCATTGGGCCGGTTATGGCGCGGAGATCGAGGGGTTCGATGCCCACAACTATTATGGCCGCTTCACCGACTTCACAGCCGGGCATTTCGACCTGCATGTGAAGCCCTGGCTGGGCGCCTTCGCGGCCGGGGCGGCGGCGGTCATGCCCACCTATACCATCCAGAAGGGGCTGGTGCTGGACGGCAAGCCCGTGGAACCCGTGGGCGGCGGGTTCAGCAAGGAGTTGCTGACGGGCCTGCTGCGCGGCACGCACGGGTTCAAGGGCATGGTTCTGTCCGACTGGTCCATCACCAGCGACTGTCCGGAAAGCTGCCGCACGGGCAACCCGCCACAGCAGCCGCGCGATATCGGCAATTCCTGGGGCATGGAGGATCGGCCGGCGGCGGAGCGCTATGCCAAGGCGCTGGAGGCCGGCATCGACCAGTTCGGCGGTGTCGATGATGGCACCCCCATCGTTTCGGTGGTTCGTCAGGGGCTGGTGAAGGAGGCGGTGCTGGACCGGGCCGTGGAACGGATCATGGAACTGAAATTCCGCCTGGGCCTGTTTGAAAACCCCTTTGTCGATCCTGTCGCCGCCGGTCGCATCGTGGGGGCTGCTGACAAGCTGGCGGCTGGCCGCGCGGCGCAGGTGCGGTCGCTGGTCGTGCTGGAAAACCGGCTGGGGTCGGCACCGCTGCGGCCGGGGGCGAAGCTGCATCTGTACGGGGTCGATCCGGCTGTGGCGCGGGCGGCGGGGTTCGATGTGGTGGACGGGCCGGGGCCGGGCGTGGTCTCGCTGCTGCGGCTGGTCACGCCCTGGCAGGTGGTCCACCCCAACCATTTCTTCGGCAAAAGCCAGCATGAAGGCGATATCGACTTCAAGCCGGACCATCCGGGGTTGGCGGCCGTGCAGGCAGCAGCGAAGGCCGGCGGGAGCGTGATCGTGCTGGTGCAGATGGACCGGCCGGCCATCGTCACGTCGCTGAAGCCGCTGGCCGGCATGCTGATCGCCGGGTTCGGCATCACCGATGCGGCCCTGTTCGATGCGCTGACGGGCAAGGGGGTGCCTAAGGGGAAGCTTCCCTTCGAGCTGCCGTCCAGCATGGAGGCCGTTCGGGCGCAATCGCCGGCCCTGCCGCATGACAGCCACGACCCGCTCTATCCCATCGGGTTTGCGGGGGCGGGGCGGTAGGTCAGGGCGTCACATCATCATGCCCAGCCCGGCCCAGGCACCCAGTTCGGTGCGCAACCGGTCACGGTGGGTGGCCAGCAGCACGGTCAGCAGCAGCCGCGCCTTGCGCCCGTCCAGGCTGCCGCCATCGATCAGGCCGCCAGCCAGCAGATGGGCCGCCGTGCCCACTCCTTGATAGGTGCCCTGCGGGTCGGTGTCGCCCTGCGGGCAGCGGCTGACCAGCAGCACGGGCTTGGCCGCGGCCACGGCCAGCAGCGGGGCGGCCAGCGCCTGGGGCACATGGCCCGACCCCAGCGCCTCCACCACCAGCCCGTCCCAGGCCGGGGCCAGGAACGGTTCCACCAGCAGCGGGTCGGCATCCAGGGTCACGGTCAGCAGGCCGACGCGCGGCCCCCGGTCCTTGCCATCGGCCCAGAGATAGGGGCCGGGGGCGGGCAGGGGTTGTTGGGTCAGGCGCACGCGGCCGGTGACGACGGACCCGACGGGACCGAAGCCCGGACTGTCGAAGGCGGCGATGCGGCCGGCATCCATCTTGCGCACCAGCCGGGCGGCGTGCAGTTCGCCGGCCATGCAGACGAAGGTGCCCTGCACGCGGCCGGCCAGCGACCGGGCCGTGACCAGCGCGTCGCGCAGATTGCCCGGTCCTTCCGCCCCGGCCGCATCGGCCGTGCGCATGGCACCGGTCAGCACCACGGTGGCTTCCGGTGGGGCCAGCAAGGACAGGAGGAAGGCCGTCTCCTCCATCGTGTCGGTGCCCTGCACCACGACAAAGGCCTCGACGCCCGTGGCCGCCTGGATGCGCATGTCGGCGGCCATGCCGCGGATATCGGCGACCGTCAGGTTCTGGCTGCCCACGCTGCGCAGCGGCTGGATGGCGATGGAGCCATCGGTATCGATGCCGGCTGCCTGCAACAGGGCGCGGCTGTCGGCCGGATCGGCCTTGCCCGCCACGGCCAGGATGGTGCCGCCCAGAAGATAAAGGATGGTGGTCCCGGCCTTGCCCGCCATGGTCGCCCGCATAAGAAGATGCCGATGCCGCCGGTATGGCGCCGGTCGCGGCCGCTGACCAGTGCCCTTTTGGCGACCCGGATCGTCTTGATTGGAACGGTTGCGCGGCGCGGGCCGGGTCAGGCCGACGCGGCCAGCGTCAGGGCGGCGAAGGGCAGCTGCGGGGTGGCGCTGGCCACGCAGTTGCGGCCCGAGCTTTTGGCCTTGTACAAGGCGCGGTCGGCGGCACCGACCAGCGCCATGGCGGCACTGGCCCACGCTTCCGGTTCGGCCAGGGGCGGGATCAGCGTGGCGATGCCGACGCTGACTGTGACCACGCTGCCACTGGGGCAGATTTCATGCGGCAGGGACAGGTCCGACACCGACCGCCGCAGCATGTCCCCCACCTTGCAGGCATGGGCCTGATCGCAGCTGGGCAGCAGCACTGCGAATTCCTCCCCCCCGAAGCGGGAGACCAGATCGCCGGCGCGATGCACCGTGTTTGACAGCGCCGTCGCGACGGCCCGCAGGCAGTCGTCGCCGGCCTGATGGCCATAATGGTCGTTGTAGAGCTTGAAATGGTCGACATCGAGCATGGCCAGCGACAGCGGCGCCGTGCCCCGGGCCAGCCGCCGCACTTCCTGGGCCAGCGACAGGTCGAACTGCCGCCGGTTGGCAATGCTCGTCAGGCCATCAATGGTGGCCAGCCGGCGCAGCATGTCGCTGCGCTGCTTCAGGGTCAGGTGCGTGCGCACCCGCGCTTCGACGATACGCGGGTTGAAGGGCTTGGCGATGAAATCGACGGCACCCGCTTCCAGGGCCCGCACCTCCGAGCCCGCGTCGCTGTGCGAGGTGATGAACAGGATGGGCACCCCGTCCATTTCCGGCAGCAGGCGCAGGGCTGAACAGGTGGCGAACCCGTCCATCCCCTCCATCTCCGCGTCCAGAAGCACCAGATCGGGGCTTTCCTCCCGCGCGGCCACCAGCGCATCTTCACCGCAGGTGGCAAAGACGACAGCGCCGAATCCCGATACGACCTGTGCCAGCAGCCGGATCGTACCGACATCATCGTCGACGATCAGGATGCGCGCAGGCGGCGGGCTGCTATGGGGAAGGGGCGGACTGTCCATCAGCGGGGGTAGTTAGGGGGTGGGACTGTCATCAAGCAGCCGCAGTGCTTCCGCATAGCGCAACGACCCGACAAGCCTGATCAATTCCTGCACCTTGTCGGCGCCCAGCCATTCGGTCAATGGCTTTTGCTGCATTGCCATAATGTCGACGGCGGAAAGGTTGCGCGACCGCAGCGCCGCCCTGATCGCCTCCAGGTCGAGGGCGACCGGCTCCACGGCTTCCGGCGTTGGGTCGGCTTCCGGTTCGATCCTGTTGCGGCCCCGGATGGCTGCACAGAGGGAGACGAGGGCCGACTCCAGCGCGTCCAGCAGTTCCGCATGGTTTCCGCCCTGCTGCCGGCGGATGGACAGTTCAAGGTCGGTTGCCAGTGCGGTGACGCGGGTGGCGGCGATATTGCCGGCAGCACCGCGCAGTTCGTGCGCCGCGCGGGCCGTCTGTTCCCACTGTCCTTCCAGCAGACGCTGACGCATGCGCGCGGCGGTGCCATCGAACCGGTCCAAGAACTGGTCCAGGATGGTTTCCAGCAACTGACGGTTGGCCAGGACGCGCCCCCAGGCCTGTTCCATGTCGATGCCGTCGATCGGGTCCGGCATGGTGCCGTTGCCGCCGTCCGTCACGGGCATCACGGGCGGTGTTTCGCCGTCCGACAGCCAGCGCTGCAGGGTGGACAGGAACAGGGCCGGCACAAAGGGCTTGGCCACCGTGTCATCCATGCCCGCCTGGCGGCAGGCCTTCAGGTCTTCCTCACCGGTCGCGGCCGACATGGCCAGGATCGGGATGTTCTGGCCCTTCGGGCTGGACCGGATGGCCCTGGTCGCTTCCAGCCCGTCCATGCCCGGCATCTGCACATCCATCAGGATCAGGTCGTAGGCCTTCCGATCCACGGCGGCGATGGCCGCAGCACCGTCGCCGACAATATCGACAAAGGCCCCGGCCCGCTCCAGGAAGCCCTGGGCCACGATCTGGTTCAGCTCATTATCTTCTGCCAGCAGGATATGGGCGCCGGCCAGACCGGGCAGGGGGCTGTCGCCTTCCGTGGCCACGGGGGCTGGCAGGGCGGCGTAGACCTGGACCTCCGGTGCAGCGGCGATGGGCAGGGAAAGATTGATGACGAAGCGGCTGCCCGCACCTTCCTGGCTTTCGACATGGATGGATCCGCCCATCATGCCGACCAGCCGCCGGGTCAGGGCCAAACCCAGGCCGGCACCGCCGTGACGGCGATGGTGGCTGTCATCGCCGATGCTGAAAGGCTGGAACAGACGGGCCGTCTGCTCGGCGTTCATGCCGATGCCGGTGTCGCTGACGGTGATGGCCAGGCCGACCCGCTCCGGCGTCTGGCCCGTCGACCGGATGTCGATGCCGATCACACCGGAATGGGTGAATTTCACGGCATTGCCGACCAGATTGTCCAGGATCTGCCGGATCCGGGCCGCGTCCCCCACGACATGGCTGGGCAGGTCGGGCGCCAGCGTGACCTCCAGCGTCACGCGACGGGACCGCAGCACGGGCGTGAACAGATCGACAATGGCATCCACCGGGTCGCACAGGCGGAAGGGTTCGGGCTGCAGCGACACCAGGCCGGCATCAATGCGCGAATAGTCCAGGATATCATTGACGATGGTGGACAGCGCCGCGGCGGCCCGGCGGACGCTGTCGATCAACGTGTGCTGATGCTGGGTCAGCCGTTCTTCCAGCAGCAGATGGGCCGACCCGATGATACCGTTCAGCGGGGTGCGGATCTCGTGGCTCATGTTCGCCAGGAAGGCGGACTTGGCGCGCGAGGCGGTCTCTGCCGCCGCCAGCGCCTGACGCAACCGCTCCGCCGTCTGCTTCTGTGCCGACAGGTCGGTGGCGATGCCCAGATAGCCGGTGATGATGCCGGCACCGTCGCGCAGGACCGTCACCACCAGCAGCACGGGCACCCGCGTCCCGTCCTTACGCAGATAGGTCCATTCCCGACCCGACGGCGTTCCGTCGGTGGCCATGAACAGGCTGATGATCTTCTGCGTCTGGAATTCGTCCGTCACGCGCAGGCTGGGCGCCCGATCGGTCAGTTCGACGGGATCGTGCAGCACCATGGGCGTGGCCTTGCCCACCAGTTCGCCGGCGCTGTAACCCAGCAGAGCTTCCGCCGCCGGGTTGAACAGGGTGATGGTGCCCGACCGGTCGGTCGCGATGATGGCCGATCCGGCATGGTTCAGCACGGCCTGCTGCAGGGCTGCCAGACTTTCGATCTCCATGGTCCGTTCCCGGACCTGCTGTTCCAGGCGCGCGTTCAGCGCCCGCATGCTGCTCTCTGACGCCAGCTGTTCGGTGATGTCGCGGATCACCATGGCCCGCCCGGCCACGCTGTCCCCGTCACGGACAGGCACGACGGAGACGGAGACGTCGATGGGGCGTCCGTCGGCCTGATGGCGGCGGGTGATGAAATTATGCACGGCCCCGCCTTGCGCGGCCTGCGCCTGGATGCCTTCTTCTTCGCTGGTCAGGGTGGGCGGCACGATCAGGTCGGTTGTCAGCCGACCCAGCGCCCGCTCCCGTGCGATCCCGAACAGCCGGACGGCGGCCGGATTCCAACTGGCGATGCGCCCGTCATTGTCCAGCCCGATGATCGCCTCTCCGGCGCTGTTGACGATGGCGCCAAGCCAGGCGTCCCGCCGGCGCAGCTGGGTGGCGCGGCGGACAGACCGGCGCCAGGCCATGCCCAGCAACAGCACGATGACGGTCATGCCCGACCCCACCGCGGTGACCCAGGTCCGGGTCGCCTGCACGCTGCTGGCGATGGCGCTGTCATACATGCCGACGGCCACCGTCAGGTACCGGCCCTGGTCATTGTCATCCAGGGCCACCCGCTGGCGGACGACATGCATGGGTCCTTCCGCCGTGTCGTAAGTGACCATGGCGCCGGCAGGCTGGCCGGCCTGCTGCGGGAACTGATCCGCCCAGCGTTGCGTCCGTCCCACCGCCCAGCCGAAGGTCCGGGTGCTGTCGGGATGCACCAGGAAATCCCCTTCGGCGTTCAGCAGGAAAAGCCGCATGGACGGGTTCAGATCGGCCGCAAAATCGGCCAGGCTGCGCCGCGCGTCGATGGTCAGCGCGATCATGCCCGCCGGCTTGTCCATGCCCCCCGTGGTGGGCAGGGCCACGCGCAGCAGCGGCATGCGCGGCAAGACCACCTGGCCGTCCGCCCGCGCCAGGTCGATATCGGCAATATAGGCCACGCCGCGCCCCTGACGTAGGGCGATGGGCAACAGGTCGGCATCGGTATCATTCAACCGGCTGTCGCTGGTTTCAACATGAATGGCAGGCTGGTCGGGATAGGGGGCTGGAAAATAGGCGACGCGCACGATGCCGGGGCGCGAGGCGATGAAACCCGTGAAGGTGGCTTCCAGGCGCTGGCGCAGATTGGCTTCGCTGCTGTTGTCCTGGGGGTCGATCCCATTGCTCAGGGCGGCGCGGGTCAGTCCCGCCACCGACGGCACCAGCGACAGGAACCGGGCCTGTGCCCGCCAGTCCTCCAGCGTCCGGGTCAGCATGTTGGCGCGCTGCACGGCCACCGTACGCAGGCGGATTTCCATGTCGGCCATCCGGGCGGCGCGCTCTGCATCGCCGGCCATGATCGTCGTCAGCGCGACCATGATGGCCAGGGCGCAGATCAGCCCGGCCATGATGCCGGTGCCCAACCCGTTTTCGCTGATCTGCCTGTTAAATCGCAAGGCCTGCCCCCCGAAATCCCGCCATTTTTGGGTTCCATACGTTTGTAATCGGAAGTTGGCCGGATTCCTTCCCCAAACGATAGATATCCGGTGGGCTAGGATGGCCGGAAATGACGCTTGCCGGACCTGCGGCAGCGTCATGCGGGGGCTGCCAGCATGCGGGCCAGTGTGGTCAGGGCGGTATGGCCGGCCGCCGCTTCCATGCCGGACAGGCGGGGCAGGTGCAGGATGGGCAGGCCTGCGGGCAGGAAGGGGCGCACTGTGTCGATCGTGTCGGCGGCGGGGACCGTGCCGCCCGGTGTCTCGCTCAACACCAGGGCTGAAACCCGCAGATTACGGGCCGCCAGCGCGGCATGCGCCGTCAGGATGTGGCTGATGGTCCCCAGATAGGTGCCGGCCACCAGCAGCACCGGCAGGCCCAGATCCCCCATCCAGTCCAGCACGGTGCGGTCGTCGGTGATCGGTGCCATCACCCCGCCCACGCCTTCGACCAGCAGCATGCCGTCATGGGTGGCGATGCGGTCGCGGCAGGCGGCCAGCACAGAAGGATAGTCCACCACCTTGCCCTCCAGCCGGGCCGCCATGTTGGGGGCCAGCGGTGCGGCAAATCGCCAGGGGGAGATGCCGTCCAGATTTTCCGGCGTCGGGTCCCGACCCAGGGCGGCCAGCAAGGCCGCCGGGTCGCTGCCGGTGGGATCGGCCGGGTCGATGCCGCTGACCAGCGGCTTGAAGGCGCCGGCGGTGACGCCCGCCATCCGCCAGTGGCGCAGCAGGGCCGCCCCGACAAAGGTCTTGCCGATATCGGTGCCGGTGGCAGTGACAAAGAACGCGGTCATCCCAACATAACCCCTTCCCTAGGGGAACCCTGGCTTGGGGCGCCCCTTTTTTGATCAACCCAGGCATTCGCCCTCCATGGCGTCATCCCTGTTTTTCCGTCCTGACATGGCAGCAAGACAGGTTCTATACCAATTCCGGGAAACGTGCCGATAACCCAGAAGGGAACAGACATGAGCATCGCCGCCATTTCCGACATCGCCGCCCAGGCGGGAAATCCGATCCGCAGCGATTGGACCCATGCCGAGGTGGAGGCCCTGTTCAACCTTCCCTTCATGGATCTGATCTTCCAAGCCCAGACCCTTCACCGGCAGTTTTTCGATGCCAACGAAGTGCAGGTCTCCACGCTGCTGTCGATCAAGACCGGCGGCTGCCCGGAGGATTGCAATTACTGCCCGCAGAGCGCGCAGTTTGACACGGGCCTGAAGGCATCCAAGCTGATGCAGGTGGAAAAGGTGCTGGCCGAGGCGCGCGCCGCCAAGCAGCAGGGCGCCACCCGCTTCTGCATGGGGGCCGCCTGGCGCTCGCCCAAGGATCAGGACCTGGAGACGGTCTGCGCCATGGTGGAGGGCGTGAAGGCCATGGGCATGGAAACCTGCGTGACCCTGGGCATGCTGCGCCCCGACCAGGCGCTGAAGCTGAAGGATGCCGGGCTGGATTATTATAATCACAACCTGGACACCTCGCCCGAGCATTATGACAAGATCATCACCACCCGCACCTATCAGGACCGGCTGAACACGCTGGATGCCGTGCGCAATGCCGGCATCAATGTCTGCTGTGGCGGCATCCTGGGGCTGGGTGAGAAGCGGGATGACCGGATCGGCCTGATCCGCACGCTGGCCACCCTGCCGCAGCATCCCGACAGCGTGCCGATCAACCTGCTGGTCAAGGTGGAAGGCACGCCGCTGGATCAGGCGGAAAGCGTCGATCCCATCGAATTCGTCCGCACCATCGCGGTCGCCCGCATCACCATGCCGGCCAGCATGGTCCGCCTGTCGGCGGGGCGCGAAGACATGACGGACGAGATGCAGGCCCTGTGCTTCCTGGCCGGCGCCAATTCCATCTTCTATGGCGAACGGCTGCTGACCACGCCGAACCCGGCCCAGGCACGCGATGCCAGGCTGTTCGACAAGCTGGGCCTGCGGTCGATGCAGGTCGAGGTGGAAGAAGCCTGATGGGCGGCCTGTCGCCCGGCTGGCTTGACGAGGGGATGCGGCACATCTGGCTGCCTTACAGCCAGATGAAGCACGCCGACCCGCCGCTGCCCGTGGTGGCGACGGACGGCACCCGCATCCATCTGGCTGACGGGCGGTTGCTGATCGACGGCATCGCCAGCTGGTGGACAGCCTGCCACGGCTACAACCACCCGCATCTGCGCCAGGCCCTGAGCGAACAGGCGGCCCGGATGCCGCATGTCATGTTCGGCGGGCTGGCGCATGAACCGGCCCTGACGCTCGCCAGCCGGCTGGCCGACCTGCTGCCGGGCGACCTGACGCGGGTGTTCTTCGCCGAAAGCGGGTCGGTCGCGGTGGAGGTTGCCATGAAGATGGCGACCCAGTTCTGGCTGAACCAGGGACAGCGCGGCCGCACCAAGATCCTGTCCTTCAATGGCGGCTATCACGGTGACACCATCGCCACCATGGCCGTCTGCGACCCGGAAGAGGGGATGCATTCCCTGTTCACGGGGCTGCTGCCGGAACATCATGTCCGGCCCCTGCCGCGGGACGAGGAAAGCCTGGCCGATCTGGAAGCCTTCCTGCGCCTGCACGGGGACGGCATCGCCGCCATCCTGGTCGAACCGCTGGTGCAGGGCGCCGGCGGCATGGTGCTGCACGAACCTGTGGTGCTGAAACGCCTGCGCGAACTGGCCGACCGGTTCGGGCCGCTGCTGATCTTTGATGAGATTTTCACAGGCTTCGGCCGCACGGGCACGATGTTCGCGTGTCAGGCGGCCGGCGTGGTGCCCGACATCATCACGCTCTCCAAGGCGCTGACGGGTGGAACCCTGCCCCTGTCAGCCACCATCGCGCGCGCGCGCATCTTCGATGGTTTCTGGTCCGACGACCCGATGGCGGCGCTGATGCATGGGCCCACCTATATGGGCAATGCCCTGGCCTGTGCCGTCGCGAACGCCTCGCTTGACCTGTTCGAGACGGAACCGCGTCTGCAACAGGTGGCCGCCATCAACAGCTGGCTGCGGGCGGGGCTGGAGCCCTGCCGCGGGCTGAAAGGGGTCAAGGATGTGCGCACGCTGGGGGCCATCGGCGTGGTGCAAATGGATAGGATCGGCGACATGAGGTCGCTGAAGCGACTTTTGGTGGCTGAGGGGGTTTGGATTCGGCCATTCCGCGATATCCTGTATCTTACGCCGGCCTTCACGGCGACGGAGGAGGATGTGATGCGGCTGACGGGGGCGATCACCCGCGTTGTAGTGCGGGGCGTGCCATGAATGGCCCGGCCCAATGGCTGGACCAGCAGGCGGCGGAGGCGCTGTCGGTGCTGGAGATGGAAGGGCGGCTGCGCAGCCTGCGCGCCTATGATCGCGACGGCATCCGCCTGCGCCTGCCCGATGGGCGCACGCTGATCGATGTGGCGTCCAACGATTATCTGGGGCTGGCGCAGGACCCCGGCATCATCGACCGCGCGGCCGAATATGCGGCCCGGTTCGGGGCCGGCAGCGGCGCGTCCCGCCTGATCTGCGGCACCCTGACGGCCCATGCGGCGGTGGAAGAAAAGCTGGCCGCCTTCCTGGGCACCGAAGCCGCCCTGCTGTTCGGCACGGGCTTCCAGGCCAATGCGACGCTGCTGCCGGCGCTGGCCGAACTGATGGGCGGGGATGTGGACATCCTGGTCGACCGGCTGGCCCATGCCAGCCTGCTGACCGGCGCCTTCGGCAATGGCCAGAAAGCGCGGCGCTTCCGCCATAATGACCTGAACCATCTGGAAGATCTGCTGAAGCTGCCCTCTTCAAGCCCCAAGCTGGTGGTTACCGAGTCGGTGTTCAGCATGGATGGCGACACCACCGATCTGGGCGCCCTGCTGGATCTGACCGACAGCTATGGTGCGCCCGTCTATCTGGACGAGGCGCATGCCATCGGCGTGCTGGGGCCGGAAGGGCGGGGGATGGCAGCGCTTTTCCCCGGCCGGGTGCCGGTGCTGATGGGCACGCTGGGCAAGGCGTTCGGCGGGTTCGGGGCCTATGTCGCCGGGTCGCGCCTGCTGATCGATTTCCTGATCAACCGCTGCGGCGGCTTCATCTATACCACCGCCCCGCCGCCCGCCGTGCTGGGGGCGCTGGATGCCGCCCTGGACGTGATGCCGTCGCTGGACATGGAACGCATGCGGCTGGCCAGCATGGCGGATGCCGTGCGCATGGCCGTGCGCGCCGCCGGCTATGACACGGCCGCCAGCACCACCCAGATCATCCCCGTCATCGCCGGCGAGGAACAGGCCGCCCTGGGCCTGCAATCGCTGCTGGAAAGTGCGGGGTTCCTGGCGGTCGCCATCCGGCCGCCCACGGTGCCGGCGGGTACGGCCCGCCTGCGCCTGTCACTGTCGGCCGCATTGGACGATCATACGGTCGGGCAGCTGCTGACGGTGCTGTCCTGCCTCCCGCCGCCGGGGATGGACTTGCCCGGATGACCCGGCCGCATTTCCTGTTCGTGCATGGCTGGGCCGGCACGCCCGCCATCTGGGACGGGCTGTGCGCCGAGCTGGCCGCGCGTGGCGTGGATGCGGCGGACATGGTGCGGGTGGACCTGAACCCGGCCTATGAGGCGCTGGTGGCGGCGGTGCCGGGCCCGGTTGCGGGGATCAGGTCGGCCTTGTGGCATTCATCCGAATGCTTCCCCCGCGAAAGCGGGGGCCTGGGGGCCAAGGGTACCGAAGCCGGGTCGCCTGCGGCCCCTGGATCCCCGCTTTCGCGGGGAAGGCAGGAAGGGGAGAAACCATCCCCCGGCGCCATCACCCGCCCCCTGATCGGCGTCGGCCATTCGCTGGGCGTGGCGCTGCTGCTGGCCTCTGGCCTGCCCCTGGCGGGGCTGCTGGCGCTGAACGGCTTCACCCGCTTCACCAGCGCGCCCGACCATGCGCCCGGCACCCATCCGCGTATCCTGGTGCAGATGCGTCGCCGGCTGCTGGCCGATCCCGCAACGGTGCTGGCCGACTTCCAGGCCCGGGCCGGATTGCCCCATTCGGAGATTTTGCCAGGGCCTGTTTCGGCCCTGGCGGCGGGGCTGGATATCCTGTCCACGCTTGATGCCCGCGCCGCATTCGGAGTTTTTGCCAGCCCCTTTGCGGCCCTGTGCGGAAATGATGACAATATCGTCCCACCCGGCCAGTCGCGGGCGGATTTCCCCGATCCGGTCTTTATCGACGGGGCGTCGCATGCGCTGCCCGCGCGCTGCCCGGCGCTGGTGGCCGACCATCTGCTGACCCTGGCGGCGCGATGCTGAACCCGGTCGATAAATCATCCGTGGCTAGGCGCTTTGCCGCCGCCGCTGGCCGCTATGACGCCTCAGCCCGCGTGCAGGCGCGCATTGCCCAGACCATGGCGGACAGGCTGTCGGCGCTGTCGCTGCCCGATGGTGCGCGGGTGCTGGAAATCGGCTGCGGCACGGGCCTGTTGACGGCGGCGGCGCTGGCCCGGCTGCCGCAGGTCGGGTCCTGGCTGGCCACCGATATTGCGCCATCCATGGCCGCATCCTGCCGGCGGCGCCTGTCGGGTGATCCGCGCCTGTCAGTGGCTTGCATGGATGGGGAAGCGCCGGGTGCCAGGGGGCCCTTCGACCTGATCTGTTCCAGCCTGGCCCTGCAATGGTTTCCAGATGCCGGCCGGGCACTGTCGGTCTGGCGGCAGATGCTGCGGTCGGGCGGGGTGCTGGCCGTGGCGACGCTGGGGCCGGGTACCTTTGCCGAATGGCGCCGGGCCCTGGCCATGGCCGGCGGATCGGCCGGCGGTCCCGCCTATGCCGATCAGGCCACGCTGTCGCGCTGGCTGGGGCCGGGCGGGGTGGTGGAACGGCAGGATTTTGTCGAACATCATGCCGATGCCCGCCACTTCCTGCTGTCGCTGCGCGGCATCGGCGCCGATTACGCGTCCAGCCGCCTGCCGGCGCCCGTGCTGCGCCGGGCCATGCGGGCGCTGGAGACGGACCATCCCGTCTCCGTCACCTATGATGTGCGCTGGCTGACCCTTATGCAGCCCGCATGCGCCGGGCGCTCAACGCAACCTGGTATTACGCCGCGCTGACGATCTGGGGCGGCGGTGCCGGCTCGTCGCCCTGTTGGAAGCGCACGCGGTTGCGGCCCAGGCCCTTGGCGACATAAAGGGCGGCATCGGCGCGCGACAGCAGGTCGGACAGGGTGCGGTCATTGCCGGTCAGGGTAGTGGCGCCGATGCTAGCCGTGAAGTGCGGCAGGCCGACGGACTTGTCAGCCTCCAGCATGGCGCGCAGTTTTTCGGCCACCAGCAGGGCCCCCGCTTCTCCCGCGCCGGGCAGGATGACGGCGAATTCCTCTCCGCCGGTACGGCCGACAATGTCGCCCTGGCGCAGGGCCGCCAGGGCCAGTTCGCCGAAGCGGACCAGCACGGCATCGCCCATGGCATGGCCGTGGCTGTCATTGATGGCCTTGAAATGGTCGATATCGACCAGCAGGCAGGACAGTTCCGTACCATCGCGCCGGGCCTGGATCAGGGCGGCCTCGCCGCTATCCACCAGATGCCGGCGGTTGGGAAGGCCTGTCAGCCCGTCCCGCGTGGCCAGATCAAACAGCTTTCCGGCATAAAGGCGGATGCGTGCCACCATGGGTCGGAAGATGAACATGGCTTCGGCCAGCAGGGTCGTCAGCAGGATGGCCAGCACCACCTGCTGCGCCTCGCGCAGCCATCGGGTGCGGGCATTCGCCTCCTGTTCGAACAGGGAGACGGCCCCGTCCAGGGCCGGCAGCAGGGTACGGTGCGCA
Source organism: Hydrogenophaga intermedia (assembly GCA_943371025.1). Taxonomy (GTDB): domain Bacteria; phylum Pseudomonadota; class Alphaproteobacteria; order Azospirillales; family Azospirillaceae; genus Niveispirillum. Next base: position 10,210 of record CALRTC020000016.1, on the reverse strand, counting down.
CCATCGCGCACGCGGCTCAGGGCCGCCGGTTCCCCACCCATGGCGAACGCCTCTGCATTGGCCAGGAAACTGCGGACGGCATTGTCCAGCGGGGCAGGGCCGTCGAAATAATAGGCGTGCGCCGCGTCCGACAGGCCGTTACTGATGCCCAGGTCATCGCCATGGACCAGCGCGTCCTGCGACCGGCGCATCAGGGCGATGGCCTCGCCCAGCGGCTGCCGCGCCGTCTCGTCGCCGGCCTGCACATCCGTGGCCAGCATGGCGATGCGCTGCGACAGCATGCGCTGGCGGCCGGCGACATTGATGATGGTGGCGGCGTCGCGCTGTTCGGCGATGGCGTTGTCCAGCAGAACATGCGCCCCGGCCGACAGCAGTGCGATCAGCGTCAAGGCAATGACATAGCCGGTCGTCAGCCTGTTGGCGACATTGCGATCAGCAGTCAAGACGGTCTCCAGGCCCTTTTTGCCCCACCGGGTTCCCTATCTACGCCCGCACCCACGCACCGCAAACTGTCCAATCGCATAGGTCGCGCTCCTGATGGGCCCGAATTTGCAATATATCCGTTGTCGCATCTATTTTGTGTGTGATATGAGGCGGCGCCGGTGATGGTTAACGATAATAAGGGTTCACCCCATGTCCAAGGGCGGTTATGTGGCTTTTTACCGTTTTTCTACAGTCACAGCCCTCGTGGTGATGTTGGCATCCCCCGTGGCGGTGGCCACGGAAGCGGCCGGCAACAATGTTGTGCGGCAGGCCGCGGACGCCTTCGGTCTGCGCGTTGGCACCGAATCCATCGGGCTTTATGATGCCGGCAATGTCCGCGGCTTCGACCCGTCCAGCGCCGGCAATGTCCGGCTGGAGGGGCTGTTCATCAGCCAGATGGGTGATCTGTCGGACCGGGTCATTGATGCCACCGCCATCCGGGTGGGGGTGAATACCGTGGGGCTGCTGTTTCCGGCCCCGTCGGGCATCGCCGATCTCAGCCTGCGCCGCGTGGACGACACGGGCGGGAACGTGACTGTCGGTCTGGATGGGCGGATGTCGCCCTTTATGGAACTGGATGCGGGGCTGGCCCCGGCGGGGGCGGACTGGTCCCTGGCCTTCGGTCTGGGGGTGCGGCCGGACGATAACGGCCCGTTCGGCGGGGACAGCCTTGCATGGTCGGCCGGGATCGTGCCCCGCTGGCAGCCGTCGGACCGGCTTTCCGTCACGCTGTTCGCCGACTGGAGCCAGATGCATGATGAAGAGGTGGTGCCCGCCTATTACCCGACCGGGGCCACCCTGCCGCCGCGCGTCGACCGGGACATCGACCAGTCGGGGCCCTGGGCCGACTGGGCCTATGAAACCCAGAACCAGGGCGTGATCCTGGATGCGGGTCTGACATCCCGCCTGTCGGCGCGGCTGGGCCTTTTCCGCTCCGTGCAGGTCCTGCCCCACGACGCCTTCGCGCTGCTGGCCATCGACGGGCAGCAGCGGGTGGGGGAGATGACCTATGTGCTGCTGCCGGCCACGCGCTATGCCGCCCTGTCCGGCGAAGCGTCGCTGCGCTATGCGCTGGAGACGGACCGCGCCGACCATGTGGTCAGCCTGACCACCCGCGGCCTGTCATCGCACAGCCGCAAGGGTGGGGAGGTGGAAACCGGTCCCTTCCCCTGGTCGATCGACGCGCCGCCCGTGCTGCCCCGGCCCGAAATTGCCTTCGATGGCGCGCAGGAACGCGACCATGTCGAACAATATATGGCGGGGCTGGCCTATAACCTGGCCTGGGATGGTCGGCTGGATGTCGGTCTGGGGCTGCAGAAGGCCGATTACCGCAAATCCACCCGCCTGGAAGATGGAAATATCGCACGCGGCGGGTCGTCGCCCTGGCTTTACAATGGCGCTGTCGGCTGGCGTTTTGCGGACGGGCTGGTGGCCTATGCCAGCTATACACGCGGGCTGGAGGAAAGCGGGTCGGCGCCTGTCCAGGCCGTCAACCGCAACGCCGTGCTGCCGGCGGTGCGGACGACACAGCGTGAGCTGGGCCTGCGCCTGCCGCTGGGTCCGCTGGGACTGACCACGGCGCTGTTCGATGTGCGCCGCCCCTATGACGGGGTGGATGAAGACGGCATCTACCGTTTCCTGGGTCAGGTGCGGCACCGGGGGCTGGAAGCGTCATTGTCGGGGGAGCCGTTGCCCGGCCTGTCGCTGGTGCTGGGCGGGGTGCTGCTGGACCCGATTGTCGCCGGACCGCAGGTGGATGATGGCACCATTGGATACCGGCCCGTGGGCCAGACCCGCCTGCAATGGCAGGCCAGCCTGGATTATGCGCCGGAATTCCTGGATGGCGCTTCCGTCGACCTGACCATCGACCACAGCGCCCCCACCACGGCGCGGGGGGACAACCGGGCGGACGCGCCGGCCTATACGCTGGTCGATCTGGGCGGCCGCTGGGACCTGCCCCTGGCCGACCGGACGCTGGGCCTGCGCGCCCAGGTGCGCAACCTGTTCGACACCTATGGCTGGGAGGTGGAAAGCGACGGGGCATATCTGCCGCTGTCCGGCCGGTCATGGCGCCTGTCGCTGAGCATCAGTTTGTAGCCCTGCTGCTTCAGGCGTCGCTGGCCGCCATCCCGTGGCGTGGGCATCAGATCACCCCGCCCATGCGCTTCGTCACCACCCGTGCCAGTTCCGCCAGCGTGGCATTGCGGGTTTCGCCCGTGCCGGCGGGATGCCAGTAGTAGCTGGTCAGCAGCAGCGGCCCGCGACCCGGCGGCCAGATGATGGCGATGTCGTTGGTCATGGTCGAACCGCTGCCCGTCTTGTCGCCGATGCGCCAGTCGGACGGCAGCCCGGCGCGCAGCCGCGTACCGCCCGTGCGGTTGTCGATCAGCCAGTCGGTGAGCTGCCGGCGCGACGCGTCCGACAGGACCTTGCCCAGCAGCAGCGTGCGCATCAGGTCCAGCATGCTGTCGGGCGTGGTCGTATCCCGCACCTCTCCCGGCGGGACATCGTTCATCGTCGGCTCATTGCGGTCGATGCGCGTCGTCTGGTCGCCGATGGCACGCAGGAAGGCGGTCAGTGCCTCGGGCCCGCCGCTGGCGGCCATCAGGATGTTGGCGCCGGCATTGTCCGACTGGATGATGATGGCCTGGCACAGTTCGGCGATGCTCATCTCCCCGCCCGCCCGCGGTTCGGTCACGGGCGACCAGGACAGGATATCGGCCCTGGTCACAGGCAGCATCCGGTCCAGGCGTTCCTGACCGGCATCGACGCGGGCCAGGATATGGGCCGCCAGCAGGAACTTGAACGTACTGCACATGGCGAACCGTTCATCGGCGCGCCAGCCCGTGCGGTCGCCGCTGCTCAGATCCAGCAGCGCCACACCCAGCCGGCCACCCCGCGCCCGTTCCAGCGCTGCGATATCCTCCCTAATGGCCTGGAACCGCGGGGCGGGTCGGGCGACGCTGCTGGAAAAGGCTGGAACGGCACCGGCAGCAAACGCCAGAAGGGCAGTGGTTCCAAGGAATTGGCGGCGGGTGGTCATGGCTGTCTCCGTTGTTGTGGGGGGCACGCTAACCTTCTGTCCCGGCCGCATCAAACTGTGATAAATCGCGTTTGGCATTAGAATATCTAATGTACTGAATATCAGAATCCGGAAAATCCATGTCCAATCGTCCGCATCTGCCGCTGAATGCCCTGCGTGCCTTTGAGGCGTCGGCCCGGCACCTATCCTTCACCAAGGCGGCGGACGAACTGTGCGTGACCCAGGCGGCCATCAGCCATCAGGTGAAGGCGCTGGAGGCCCGGCTGGGGGCGCAGCTGTTCCGGCGGCTGCCGCGGGGCCTGGCCCTGACGGATGAAGGTCTGGCCCTGTTACCGGGCCTGCGCGACAGTTTCGACCGCATTGCCGGCCTGCTGCTGCGCTTCGATGGCGGGCCCGTGACGGAGGTGCTGTCGGTGGGCGTGGTGGGCAGCTTCATGGCCGGCTGGCTGCTGCCCCGGCTGGACGCGTTCCAGGCGGGGCATCCCTATATCGACCTGCGGCTGTCCACGCATAATAACCGCGTCGATGTGCAGGCCGAAGGTCTGGATGCTGCCATCCGCTTTGGCGATGGCGCCTGGCATGGGATGGATGCGCATCCGCTGCTGGAGGCGCCGCTGGCCCCGCTCTGCACTCCGGCACTGGCCGCACGGCTGCGGGAGCCGGCGGATCTGTGCGGTGAACGTCTGCTGCGGTCGTACCGGGCCAGCGAATGGCCGGCCTGGTTTGCGGCGGCCGGCTGTGACTGCCCGCCGGTGCGCGGTCCCGTCTTTGACAATTCCTGGATCATGGCAGAGGCGGCGATGCAGGGGCATGGCGTGGCCCTGGCGCCCGTGCCCCTGTTTGCCCGCCAGGTGGCCGAAGGCCGCCTGTGCGTGCCGTTCAGCACGCGGGTCGTGACCGGCCGCTATTGGCTGACCTGGCCGAAATCGCGCCTGCCCGGGGCGGCGCTGACGGCGTTCGCGCAGTGGCTGGACCGGGCGTGACCTCGACTTTTACGTGCTGGCGATCGCCGCTAATTCATGTAAAATGCTTTCAATAGAAGGTTATAAGGTGTCTCCATGTTGGAAATATGGCACGCATGGACCGGCAGTCGATGAAATCCGCGGATCGTGGCAGACCGGCACAGACCTTAGAGAACAGGCCGTCTGGTACCGATATCTCCCGCTTCATCACAATTACTTTGCTGACAATATTAATTTCCACGCTGGTCATTTCCAGATGGAACTTCCTGGTCCTGCATGTGGCCGTGGAGACGTTCTGCATTTTTGTCTGCCTTTGTATTTTCGTGGTCGCCTGGTTCTCCCGCCATTTCACCGGTTACGGCCGGGTCTATCTGGTGGGGTTGGCCGGACTGTCGGTGGCGGTGGCCGACGGTCTGCACATGCTGTCCTACAAGGGCATGGGGCTGCTGCCCGTGAACGAGGCGAATGTCGCCACGCAGTTCTGGATTCTGGGGCGCCTCATCGATGCCGGCGTCCTGCTGACCATCCTGATCCGGCCGACCCGTGTCTGGCCGCCCGTGCTGACCCCGGCCGTCATGGCCCTGGTCACGCTGGCCGGTATCGCCAGCATTCTGGTCTGGCCCGTCTTTCCCACCTGCTATGTCGAGGGGCAGGGCCTGACGCCGACCAAGATCGCGCTGGAATTCCTGGTCATGGGCGCGCTGGGGCTGGCGCTGGCGGCGCTGTGGCGCGGCCGGGCGGCGGGTGCGCCGGAGGTATGGACCTGGATCTTCGCCGCCTGCATCTGCAAGTTCCTGTCGGAGCTGTGCTTCACCGTCTATGTCGATGTTCACGGCGTCACCAACAGTGTCGGCCATGCCTTCAAATTGGCGGCCACGCTGTACCTGTTCCGGGCCGTGATCGAGCGCGGGCTGAAGCAGCCGCAGACCATGGCCGCCCACGCCCTGCTGCGGGAGCGGGAGACGGCGCAGCAGACGGAGATCAAGCTGCGGGCGGAACGCGACCGCGCCCAATCCTATTTCGAGGCGGCGGGCGTGATGCTGGTCGTCATCGGCCGCGACCTGCGGGTGCAGGCGATCAATTCCACCGGGGCCGCGATCCTGCGCCGTCCCGTCGACAGTCTGATCGGGCTGGAATGGGCCGATCTGGTGGCGCCGGAAGACCGGGCGCAGATGGTGAAGAACCTGGAGGGCGGGTTGCGCCGCATGCCCTATGTTCCCAGCCGCTACCGCGCCAGCGTCAGGGGACAGGACGGACCGCGGCGGCTGATCGCCTGGCGCAGCACGGCGCTGCGCGACAGTGCCGGGACCGTCATCGCCATGCTGCTGTCGGGCGAGGATGTGACCGAGCAGTCGGCCGCCGACCAGGGCGAACGCGAATTGTCGCGGGAGCGCGACCGCCGCATCGTGGAGGCGACAGCCCTGATGCAGGCCGTGACGCGTCTGGCCGTGGCCGACAGTCCGGACATCCCGCCGCTGGTCGACATGCAGGGACGGGTGGAGGCGCTGGCCGGCGCCGTGGGGCTGCTGGCGCGCGCCGGCTGGGCCGGCCTGCCGCTGGAACCGCTGCTGACCTTCGTCCTGTCGGGCTGTGGCGACGCGCTGGCGGGCGGGCGGGTCCGGCTGGCGGGACCGCCCGTCGCCCTGGCGTCGGACGCGGTGCAGCATCTGGCTTTGGCCCTTTATGAACTGGCCGACAATGCCCATCGCCACGGTGCCTGTGCCGGGGTTGGCGGCAGTGTCGGCATCTCCTGGTCGGTGCGCAATGGCGGGGTTCTGGAACTTTTCTGGCAGGAGCACCTGCCCGAACCGGCGGTGGGCCGGCCCACGGCCAGTTTCGGGCTGCGGCTGGTGGAACTGGCCGTGGCGGGTCGGCCGGGCGGGCAGGCCCGGTTCGACTGGCAGCCGCAGGGCCTGCGCGCTACGCTGATCCTGCCCGGCGCCGTGCGCCCGACCATGGGCCCGGTGGGCCTGGACGATCCAACCGACCTGCCGGCCGTGACGGACCCCCGCGCCCTGGAAGGCTGCCGGCTGCTGCTGGTGGGACAGGATGCGCTGCTGCTGGCGGAACTGCGCGCCATCCTGGAGCCGGCTGGATGCCATATCATCGGCACCAGCAACGGTATGGCCCCGCCCGCGGACCTGCTGTCGCCCGACGGTCTGGACATGGTTCTGGCCGATAGTGACGGGCTGGAGGAGCGGGCTTCCTGGCTGGCCGAGCTGCTGGCCGAGGGGCGGGTGCCCGTTGTTCTGACCGGCAGCCATGGGCATGACACGGGTGCGGCCTGGCAATCCGCCATTGCCGTGCCCAAACCCTATGCCGCCCGCGACATCATCGGCGCGCTGTCCGCTGCCCGGCCGCATGTATCGGCCCAACAGGTGGCTTGACCTGGATCATCGCGGGGTTTTCCGTTCCGGCGCATGGTGGAAATATCATTTCCACACATATGACGGAGGGCGCGCATGACCCCCACCCATCCCGCCATGGTCCTGGACAGGACTGGCCAGCCGCTGGTGCTGCACTGGCTGGCGGAAGCCGTGCCCGGCCCCGGGCAGGTGGCCCTGCGCGTCTGCGCCTGCGGCGTCTGCCGCACCGACCTGCATGTCGTGGATGGCGACCTGCCCGACGCCGCCCTGCCCATCGTGCCGGGGCATGAGGTGGTGGGGCGGGTGACGGCCCTGGGCGTCGGCGTCACCGGCATGGCGGTGGGCGACCGGGTCGGCGTGCCCTGGCTGGGCTGGACCTGCGGGGTGTGTGACCAGTGTCGGGCGGGGCGGGAAAACCTGTGCGAGAAGGCGCGCTTTACCGGCTATACGCTGCAAGGCGGCTATGCCGGACACATGCTGGCCGATGCCCGCTATTGCCTGCCCATCCCCGACGGCTACAGCGATGTGGAGGCGGCACCGCTGCTCTGTGCCGGGCTGATCGGCTATCGCGCCCTGCGCAAGGCCGGCGATGCCGCTACGCTCGGCCTCTATGGTTTCGGGGCGGCGGCCCATATCATCGCCCAGGTGGCCAAGGCGGAAGGCCGCACGGTCCATGCCTTTGTCCGGCCGGGTGATCAGGCGGCGGCGCAGTTCGCGCTGGCCCAGGGGGCGGACTGGGCCGGACCGTCGGACCGGCCGGGCCCCGTGCCGCTGGACGCCGCCATCCTGTTCGCCCCTGTGGGCGATCTGGTGCCGGCGGCCCTGGCCGCCGTGCGGCCGGGCGGGCGCGTCGTCTGCGCCGGCATCCACATGAGCGACATTCCCGCCTTCCCCTACAGCCTGTTGTGGCGGGAGCGGGAAATCGTGTCGGTCGCCAACCTGACACGTCAGGACGGGCTGGATTTCATGGCGCTGGCGGCACGGGTGCCGCTGCGCCTGTCCACCCACCCCTATCCGCTGATCCGCGCCAATGAGGCGCTGGACGATCTGCGCGCCGGCCGTTTCGGCGGGGCGGCCGTGCTGTTGCCGTAAGGAACGGGCTTTTCTGCCCTGCCCCTCCCAAGCCCGCCAGGGCTTGGGAGGGAGGGATCGACCGTTGCCCAACGCCCCCCGTCAGACCATCCCATCCAGCATCGCCGCCAGCGCATCAATACCCAGCCGGGCACAGGCACGGCGGCGGTAGGTGGCCACGCTGTTGACGGACAGGCCCAGGGCAGCGGCCGCCTGTTCAACGGTCATGCCTGACAGCAGCAGGGCCGAAACGGTGCGTTCGCGCGGGGTCAGGGTGGGATAGGTGCGGGCCAGGCGTGTTTCCAGCCGTGCGGCCAGGGGCCGGTCCGCCATCCGGCCGGCAGCGGCATGGCGCAGCAGCACGCCCATGCACAGGCTGCCGAACCCTTCCAGCCCGCCCAGATCGGCCGGGGCCGGGTCGGTCAGATAGAAGCTGAGCACATAATCATCCGTGCCGTCGCGCCAGCCGAAACAGAGCTTTTCGGCGAATCCCGGCTTTTCAAAACAGTGCCAGCGGTAATCGCCGCGCCCGATCTGCGCCGTGGCCACGCGCGTGGCGAAGCTGCCGCCGGCGGGCGTGCGGGCGCGCGTGTCGCGTACGGGATCGGCAATGTGGAAATGGCTGGCAAAGGATCGGACCCGGCCGTGCGCCTGCCCGTCCAGCCCGTGCGACAGCAGGGGGCGGGGGGCGGCCCCGTCGCGCCCCGCATAGGCGAAAATCTCCACCGCCGGCAGCAGGGTCCGCGCGGCATCCAGCATGCGCGGCGCCAGCCCATCATTACCGATGGCATCGATCAGGCCGGAAATCCGGTCGGGCGTCAGGTTGACCATGGCGGCGGGCTCCAGGGGTGCCGATCCATTCCCTATGGCTATCATTGACCGACCGGTCTGTCATCCATTCCGGTGACAAGCGATTTGGTGGGAAGCGCTATCGTTCGGATCAGCCAACTAAGAACGAGGAAACACCATGGCCAAGGCATTCGCATCATCGGCCGATCTGGGGGAGAAGCAGGAGACGCTGGAGGTACTGGCCGACGGGGTTTATGCCCTGACGGCGGAGGGCGACCCCAATGTCGGCGCGGTGGAGGGGGAGGATTTCCTGGTCGCCATTGATGCCCGCGCCACGCCGTCGGCGGCGCGCGACTGGCTGGCCAAGCTGCGCCAGCACACGGACAAGCCCGTGCGCTATCTGGTGCTGACCCATTATCATGCCGTGCGTGCCCTGGGCGCTGCTGGCTTCGAGGCGCAGATCGTGCTGGCCAGCGCGCCCACGCGCAGCCTGATCCTTGAACGCGGCCAGGCCGACTGGGACAGCGAACAGGGCCGCATGCCGCGCCTGTTTAAAGGCGCCGAGGAGATCCCCGGCCTGACCTTCCCCGACCTGTCGTTCGATCAGGGTGTGGAGATCGATCTGGGCGGGTCGCGCGGCACGCTGGAGCTGCGCTTCTGCGGGCGCGGCCATACGGCGGGCGACATCGTGGCCTGGCACGGCCAGTCCCGGTCCCTGTTCGCGGGCGATCTGGTGGAGGCGCAGGCCGCACTCTACACGGGCGACGCCTTCCATAGGGAATGGGCGGCGGCCACGCTGGACCGGGTGAAGGCGTTTGGTGCCGACAAGCTGGTGGGCGGGCGGGGGGCCGTGGCCATCGGGCGCGACGCCGTGGATGCCGCCATCGAACAGACGCGCGGCTTCCTGACCGGGATGATTACCCAAGTCGGTCCCGTGCATGCGGCGGGCGGCACGCTGCGGCAGGCGTTCGAGGCGACACACAAGGCGCTGGCCCCGCAATTCGGCCATTGGCCCATCTTCGAACATTGCCTGCCCTTCAATGTGCAGCGCCTGTGGGACGAGATGGACGGCATTGACTGGCCGCGCATCTGGACCATGGACCGCGACCGCGCCGTCTGGGCCCAGCTGCAGGGGTAAGCGCCATGGCGACCGCAAACAGCATCCCCGTCTGGCGCCCCATCGGCGCCAGCCCCCGGCCGGCCCGGGGTCAGGCCGACAGCCCCATCACCATTGTCGGCGGCGGCCCCATCGGCCTTTCCATGGCGCTGGATCTGGGCCGGCGCGGGCACCGGGTCCTGGTGCTGAACCGGCTGGATTTCATTCCGGGTGGGTCCAAGGCCATCTGCTTTTCCAAACGCTCGCTGGAGATTTTCGACCGGCTGGGCGTGGGCGATGTCATCACCGACAAGGGCGTGGTCTGGAATATCGGCAAGGTGTTTCGCCGCGATGCGCCCGACCCGCTCTACCAGTTCGACATGCTGCCGGTGAAGGGGCA
>CALRTC020000015.1:0-135041 GCA_943371025.1 Hydrogenophaga intermedia | reverse complement strand
TTGTCATAGCCCGGCCCGCCATCCAGGCTATCATTGCCAAAGCCGCCGGCCAGCGTGTCATTGCCGTCCTGTCCCAGGATCGTGTCGTTGCCTGCACCACCCGTCAGGTTGTCTGGGCCCGTCGTGCCGGTCAGCGACAGGCCGGTGGCACCCTCCGCCGATGTCAGCCGGATCACCCCGGCGGTGCTGCTGTTGTCGATGGTGAACTGGCTGGCCGTATAGCTGCCGGACAGGTCGATGCTGGTGATGCCGGAGCCGTTATGGACATAGATCCGGGTGACACCGCCGCTGGCCGTGCCGACCATCACCTGGCCGGCGGTCAGGTTGCCCGTGCTGTTGCCGCTCAGGATGGTGGTCGACAGGTTCACGTCGCCTTCATCGTCGCGATAGAAATAAAGACTGTCGCCTGACCCGAGATCACTGATGCGGTCGATGCCGTTATTCTTCGCGATGTCGAAGGCGAAGATGTCGTTGCCGCCGCCACCGGTCAGCGTGTCGGCCCCTTCATGGCCGGCCAGGATATTGCCGCTGGCATTGCCGATCAGGATGTCGCCGCCGCTGGTACCGAACACCATCACTTGCTCGATGCCGATCAGGCTGTCGGTACCGCCATCGCCGTCGCTCTGGCTGCTGTTGCCGCTGCTGTCCTGGGCGGCGATGGTGAAGCTGATGCCGCTGCTTCGGTCGGCGAAATCATAGCGCACGCTGTCCTGGCCCGACCCGCCATTCAGCGTGTCATTGCCGGCGCCGCCGGCCAGCGTATCGTCGCCTGCATTGCCGAACAGGCTGTCGGCACCCGCCCCGCCCAGCACAACGTCGTTGCCGGCCAGCGCGTCGATCGTGTCGGCCCCGCTGCTGCCGGTCAGGAAATCATCACCGGTGGTGGCGCTGCTGCCTGACCCGGTGCCGGCGATATAGATCTGGGCGGACTGGGCACTGTTGTCCACGGCCAGCATGTCGGCCGTATAGGTGCCCGACAGGTCGATGCTGATGATGCCGGCCGACCCGCTGGTGTGGATGTAAAGCTTGGTGATGCCGCCCGTGGCGACGCCGACCATGACGGCGCCCGTGACCAGGCTGCCTGTGCTGTCGCCGCTCAGGATGGTCGTCGACAGGTTCACATCCTGCCCTTCGGCATGGAAGAAGACGATATTGTCGCCGCTGCTGAAATCGGTGATGCGGTCGACACCGCTGTGGTTCTTGTTGATGTCATAGGCGAACGTATCGTTGCCGGCCCCGCCGGTCAGCGTGTCCGCCCCCTCATTGCCGTCCAGATAGTTGCGGCGCGCGTCACCGACCAGCGTGTCGGCCGCCTGACCGCCCACCACCTGCACCTCTTCGATGCCGATCAGGGTATCGGTGCCGCCCTGGCCATCGGCCTGGCTGCTGTTGCCGCTGCTATCGGCTGCGGCCACGGTGAAACTGACGGCGCCGGTATTGCTGGCGAAGATGTAATGGGCAATGTCGTAATCGGCCCCGCCATCCAGCGTGTCATTGCCGGCATCGCCCTGCAAAGTATCCAGCCCGGCCCCGCCGGCCAGACTGTCATTGCCTGACCCGCCATAGAGCAGGTCATTGCCGTCCATCCCGCGGATCGTATCGGCGCTGACGCTGCCGGTGAGCGTGTCATTGCCGGCGGTGCCGGTGGTGGCGAAGGTCGTCAGGCTGATGGTGGTATTGCTGAATTCGACGAACTCTACCCCGGTCAGCCGGGCCTGTCCGCTGGCCAGGGTGATGGTGAAGCCGCCATCGCTGTTCTTGACGATCGGGGTGCCGGTGGCGGTGTAGGTGGCGGCGAAGCTGGCGATATCGGTGCCGCTGCCACCATCCAATGTCTGATTACCATTCCCGGCAACCAGCACATCATTGCCGTCGCCACCGATCAGGCTGTCATCGCCCTGCAGCCCACCGAAAAGCCTGTCATCGCCGGCTCCACCCGACAAGGTGTCGTTTCCGCTGTCGCCATAGAGTGAATCATTGCCGGACCCGCCGATGAGCAGATCGGCCATGCTGCCGCCCTGCAGGCTGTCATTGGTATCGCCACCGGTCAGGCTGTTGCGACCGGTGTAAAGTCCATTGATGCGGATGGATTCGATATTGCTGAAGGTCAGCGTGCCACCGGAACTGTCGGTGATGGTGCCGGCCCCCACCGAAACGGAGATGCCGGTGCCGGTGTAATAGCCGATTTCCAGCGTATCATCGCCCGCCCCGCCATCAATGACATCACCCTGCGGCCGGCCCGGCAGGATCAGGTCATTGCCGCCGCCCGCCATGATGCTGTCGGCGCCAAGGCCGGCGGCGATCATGTCGGCATTGGCGCTGCCGGTCAGCGTATCATTGCCAAGCCCCAGATTGACGACGCTCAACCCGGTGCTGGACAGGGTGACGACATCGGCGCCCGCCGTACCTGTCAGGATCAGCAGGCTGCTGTCGGTGAAATCGGCCCGCTCCACCCCGCTCAGGTAAAAGGACTGCGATCCCGTATTGTTGAGCGCATAAATGCTGACGCCGTAGATATTGCCGCTTTCGGGGTCCCACTCGCTGTGGTCGATGTTGGCGCCGGTGGAGGAGATGGGCAGAATGGCGAGATCGTTACCCTCGCCGCCATGCAGCGTATCGGATCTGCCGGCCCCCACCAGCGTATCATCGCCGGCCCCACCGGACAGAAGGTTGATGCCGCTGCCGCCGTCCAGCCGGTCATTGCCGCTGCCGCCATAAAGCGTGTCGTTGCCGAGCCCGCCGCTGATCGTGTCGGCGCTGACCGTGCCGGTGATGGTGTCGTTGCCGGTCGTCGCGCTGCCGGTAATGCCGGTGCCGATGCGAATATGGGCACCGGTGCCATCATTGGTGACGTCCAGGTTCGACGGGATGAAGCTGCCGGACAGATTGATGGCGATGGTGCCGGCTGTGCCGCCGACATTGACATAGAGCGTTGTCGATCCACCCGACGCGGCCAGCATGCGAACGTCACCGACGGCCATGCCGCCGCTGCTCGTGCCTGACGTGATGGACGGATTGAGTGTGACGGTGCCGGTCTCATTGTAGAAATAGAGATCGTCGCCACTGCTGAAATCGGTGATGGTGTCGGTGCCTACGGCGATGTTCTTGCGGAAGGCAAAGGTGTCGTTACCGGCCCCGCCGGACAGCATGTCGTTGCCGCCGCCGCCGATCAGGGTGTCTCTACCGGCGGCACCCTCCAGAATGTTGGGCCGCGCGTCGCCCGTAATCGTGTCATTGCCGGAACCGCCGACGACGGAGATGATTTCGATGGAAGAGAGGTAGTCAGATGTGCCCGAGCCGTCTGGTTGGACGCTGTCGCCAAAGCTATCGGCGGCAACGACGGTGAAATTGATACCGGTGCTGACGTTGGTGAAACGATAAACGGCGGTATCGCGGCCAGGACCGCCATGAATAATGTCCAAGCCGTAAAGGCCTTCAATTGTGTCTGGCCCACTTTCGCCAAAGAGAGATTCCGATCCAAACCATCCAACGATGGAATCGGCTCCATAACCCCCATAAAGCATCACATCGATGGAGCCGGCTGTAATGGTGTCCGGCCCGTACGATCCGGAAGCTGTATCAATTGAATATATATTACGACCAGGAAATATCGATTCTGGTGGCAATATGTAAACGGCATTTGTAGCCATCATGTTGGTGGCATTGACATTTTCCAGTATAATTTTTGTTGAAAAATCATATAGAGAGCCGCTGCCATCTCTGTCTACCTGCAACAAGGTATCTGTGCCGCTTTGGAACAGGCGCAGATAGCCGGCGGCGATGGGGTCACCGCCTTCATAACTGTCCGCAATCTCCAGCACGGCACTGATATACAGAACGTCACCGCCCGCGCCGGCCGTAAAATCGCTGATCCGGTAGGGCGCGACGCCGGTGTCGCTGGATGCCGACAGAAAAACGAAGGCGTCCTGGCCCGCGCCGCCGATCAGAACCGACGGGATGCTCTGAAGAACGATAAGATCATTGCCGGCGCCTCCATCGACAGTGCCACTACCGGCAACATAAAGATAATCATTGCCATTACCGCCAGAAATCGTATCGCCATTGCTTGTCAAATAGATGGCATCGTTTCCATCTCCGCCAATCACGAGGTCCTGGCCGCTTCCACCCGCCAAAGTGTCATCGAAGGGGCTGCCTGTAATCGTATCATTCCCTGTTGATCCCAAAATGGAGATGGCTTCGATGCTGATCAGTGTGTCGGTACCAGCGAACCCATCGATAATGGTGGATGTGCCCCCCGACACAAAATTCGAGAAATCAAGCGATAGGCCCGTGGGGAATGTACCGTTGCTGTAAACGTATTGGGCAACGTCGTTTCCGGCCCCACCATCCAGCCGATCACTACCGCTGCCGCCATAAAGCGTGTCGTTGCCGGCTAGGCCACTGATCGTGTCGGGGCCGACCGTGCCGGTGATGCTATCATTGCCGGTAGTGCCCGTGGTGGCAAAGGTCGTCAGGTCGATGGTGGTGTCCGAGAAGAAGGCGGATTCCACCCCAGACAGTTGGACGGTGCCGCTGGCATGGCTGATGGTGAAGCTGCCATCGCTGTTCTTGGTGATTGCGGCACCGGTGGAGGCAACAGTGAGGAAGGTGGCGAGGTCGGTGCCGCTGCCCCCATCCAGCGTATCGTTGCCATTCCCGGCATCCAGTACATCATTGCCGTCACCGGCGCTCAGGCTGTCATTGCCGTCGCCGCCGAAAAGCATGTCATTGCCGGCACCGCCCGAGATGGTGTCGTTTCCATTGTCGCCAAACAGGGTATCGTTGCCGGACCCGCCGATCAGCAGATCGGCCAGCGAGCCGCCGATCAGGCTGTCCTGCGTGTTGCCGCCGGTCAGGCTGTTCGCGCCGGCATAGTTGCCCTGGATGGAGATGGTTTCGATATTGCTGAAGCTTAGCGAGCCGCCCGAACTGTCGGTGATGGTCCCGGACCCGACCGTGACCGTGACGCCGGTCCCGCTGAGATAACCGAACTGCAGCGTGTCATTGCCGGCACCACCATCGATGACGTCGCCCTGCGGCCGGCCGGGCAGGATCAGATCGTCGCCACTTCCGGCCAGGATGCTGTCGGCGCCGAGACCTGCGGCGATGGTATCGGCATTGAGGCTGCCGGTCAGCGTGTCGTTGCCGGCTCCCAGATTGATGACGTTCAGCCCCGTGCCGGACAGCGTCACGGCATCGGCGCCGGTCGTACCCGACAGGATGGACAGGGTCGTGTCGGTGAAGCTGACCTGCTCGACCCCGCTGAGAGAATAGGACGGCGACCCCGACGTGCCGGGCGCATTGATGGAAGGGCCCTCAAAATTGCCGCTATCCTTGCCCCAGATGTTGGAACTGATGATAGCCACGGTCGAGGCGACGGGCAGGATGACGATGTCATAGCCGTCACCGCCGTGCAGCGTGTCGGACGTCCCACCACCGACCAGCGTATCGTCACCGGCCCCACCGGACAGAAGGTTGGCGCCGCTGCCCCCATCCAGCCGATCATTGCCGCTGCCGCCATAAAGCGTGTCATTGCCGAGCCCGCCGCTGATCGTGTCGGCGCTGACGGTACCGGTGATGGTGTCGTTGCCCGTCGTCGAACTGCCCGTGATGCCGGTGCCGATGCGGATATAAGCTGCTGCCCCTTCATTGGTGACGTTCAGGTCAGACGGGGTGAAGCTGCCGGTGAGCTTAATGGCGATGGTGTTAGCGGTGTTGCCGACATTGACATACAGCATTGTCGATCCACCCGACGCGGCCAGCATGCGCACGTCGCCAAGTTCCATGCCGCCAGTACCCAGCCCGATTGAGGGATTGAGCGTGACAGGACCGCCACCATTGTAAAAATACAGTTCATCACCGCTGCCGAAATCGCTGATGGTGTCGGGGCCGACGGCACTATCGTTGGTGTAGGCAAAGGTGTCGTTGCCGGCTCCGCCGCTCAGCGAGTCGTTTCCATCCCCGCCGCTCAGCGTGTCATTACCATCCCCGCCGCCCAGTGTGTCATTACCATCCCCACCGCTCAGCGTGTCATTGCCCTCCCCGCCGCTCAGCGTGTCGTTGCCGACCCCGCCGCTCAGCGCGTCATTGCCATCCCCACCGATCAGGGTGTCGCTGCCATTGCTGCCAGCGATGCTGTCGTTGCCGACATCCCCTCGGAGCTCACCCATGCCATTAATGAAGTCATTGCCGGACCCGCCCTGCAGCAGGTTGCTGCCGCTGAAGTCTGTCAGCGTGTCATTGCCGGCCAAGCCCTGAATCGTATCGTTGCCCGTGCCACCCGTAAGGCTGTCGTCACCTGCCGTCCCCATGACCGAGAAGGCCGTTGGATCGAATTGCGGGCTGAAATTTGCGGCGGTCAGGGCGGTGGGGCTTACATTCTGCAGCCGAAGCAGGGTGTTGGGGTTACTGCCTGTGGCGATACTGTCGCGATCATAGATCAGCAGGGTGTCAGTTCCGCTCTGCTGCAGTAGCAGATAGCCGGCGGTGAAAGGGTTGCCGCCCGTGTAGGCGGTGATTTCCGTCAGCAGGCCAGTCAGGTCGATCCGGTCGCCATCGGCGCCAGCGGCAAAGTCGGTGATCACAGTGGGGGAGGCAGGGTAAATACTACCATTCCCCGAGCTCAAGACATAAGTGTCCTGCCCGCTGCCGCCGGTAATTGTGACGGTCGCTCCCGTCAGGGAAATGATGTCGTTGCCGTCTCCGGCATCGACTGTCAGCCCGCCGGATCCGCCGCCCAGAATATAAACTGTGTCGTTGCCGGCGCCGCCTTCCACAGAACTGTAGTAGCTGGCCCGCAAAAGGTCATCCCCATCGCCACCTCTCAGGGTGCTGACACTGCCCGCGTAATAGAAATAGTTATTGTCCGTGGAAAGCGAGTCGTTGCCGGCGCCACCGTCCAGCAGGTCGATACCGACGTCGCCGTACAGGGAATCATTGCCATCACCACCGCTCAGCGTGTCATTGCCGGTGCTGCCGGTGATGCTGTCATTGCCGGCATCACCCTGCAGGGTGCCAGCGCCAATTAGCTGATCATCGCCGGACCCGCCCAGCAGCAGGTTGGTGCCGCTGGTGTCGGTCAGCGCGTCATTGCCAGCACCACCATTCAGCGTGTCATTGCCGAGAGCGCCCTGCAGGCTGTCACTCCCAGACCCGCCATCCAGGCTGTCATTGCCGGCACCGCCATAGAGCGTGTCGTTGCCGTCCAGGCCCAGCAGCGTGTCATGCCCACCGCCACCCGTCAGACTGTCAGGACCGCTTGTTCCGGTCAGTGACAGGTCAGCGTTGCCCGTACCCCCCGTGGGGCTGTACCCAGGACTGAAATTGTCGGCGGTCAGGCTGGTGGCGGTGACATTCTGCAGGCGCAGCAAAGTCTTGGCCGCATAGCCTGTGCCGGCCCCGTCGCGGTCATAGACGATCAGCGTGTCAGTCCCGCTTTGCGTCAGCTGCATATAGCCGGCGGTGAACGGATTACCGCCCGTGTAAGCGGCCACCTCTGCCAACACCCCGTTCAGGTCGACTACATCGCCACCGGAACCGGCCGTGAAGTCGATGACCAGTGCCGGGGAGGACCCGGAATAATTGCCAATCCCCGAATTCAGCGTATAGCTGTCCTGTCCACTGCCGCCGGTGATTGTGGCAGGCGCGCCCGACAGGACGATGATGTCATCGCCCCCACCGGCATCGACCGTTACCCCGCTGGCCAGAACGTAAACCGTGTCATTACCAGCGCCGCCTTCCGCCAGATCGCCGGAAGCAGCATAGAGACGGTCATCCCCATCGCCACCGCGCAGGGTGTTGGAGAAGGCGGTGTTACTCGATATTGTATAATCTCCCGCCAGGAGATCGTTGCCTGCCCCGCCCTCCAGCAGGTCGGTCCCGAAATTGCCCAATAGCGTGTCGTCGCCGTCGCCACCGATCAGGGTGTCGTTACTGGCGCCGGCATTAATGCTGTCATCGCCGGCGCCGCCCTGAAGCGTGCCGTCGCCGGATAGAAAATCATTACCAGATCCGCCCAGCAGCAGGTTGTTGCCGCTATAATCGTACAGCGTGTCACTGCCATCGCCGCCATCCAGCGTGTCGTTGCCAGCATTGCCCGCCAGGCTGTCGCTTCCCGATCCGCCTTCCAGGCTGTCATTGGCGTACCCACCGGTCAGGGTGTCATTGCCATCCAGACCAAGGACAGTATCATTGCCCGCCCGACCTGTCAGACTGTCACTGCCCGTCGTTCCTGTCAGCGACAGGCCGGGCGTGCCCGTGCCCCCCGTTGCATTGTAATTGGGACTGAAATTGGTGGGGTCCAGGCTGGTGGCCGTAACATTTTGCAGCCGCAGGAGACTGGAGGAAGTGTAGCCCGTACCGGTCCCGTCGAAATCGAACATGACCAACGTGTCGGCCCCGTTCTGCACCAACTGCGCATAGCCGGCAGTGAACGGGTTGCCACCTGTGTAATCGCTGCTGACCGACAGCAGCGCCGTAAGGTCGATGATGTCGCCGCCCGAACCGACGGTGAAATCGGTAATCACATTGGGCGTGTTCCCAGAAGAACCGAATGTCCACGGGGTCAGGATATAAGTATCCTGTCCACTTCCCCCCGTAATGCTGGCGGCATCTGCCATCACTGTGATGACATCATTGCCGTCGCCGGCATCGACCCTCACGCCATATGCCCAGATATCGACTGCGTCATTTCCGGCCCCGCCCTGAACAGAATCGCCAAAGGCCGGAATTATTTTGTCGTCGCCATCGCCGCCCCGCATGGTGTTCGGGGAATCAGATCCAGCGTAGGACATATATTGTCCCATAATTGTATCGTTGCCGGCACCGCCTTCAAACAGGTTGGATCCATAGAGATCGACCAAGTTGTCATTGCCATCGCCGCCGGTCAGCGTGTCATCACCCGACCCGCCATTCAACGTGTCGTCGCCGAGACCGCCTTGCAGGTCATCCGCTCCATTCCCGCCATCCAGATTGTCATTGCCGGCACCGCCATAGAGCGTGTCGTCGCCAAACGCGCCGGTGATGCTGTCATCGCCCGTGGTGCCGGTAATCGTGCTCATGGCGGAAGGTCCCATTCATGCTGGCCGTGGCGGTGCACGGCATCTGTCAATTGGATTTTTTGAAATGTGACGGCGCGGCGCGTCCGTGGCTGAATGCTCAACCGCGCGGGGAATGCCGTGGGGGATCGGTCTTGCCGATGGCGCAAGGGGCGCGTGACGGACCTGTCGATGCGTATCTGTGCATGCTGTTCGCCCACCCCAAGCGTGTGGCAGCCAGACTTTGGCCACCGCCCCCATTCCCCCGGGATTGCCCCACAATCCAGGGAAGAAAAGAAGGTTACTATGGGGCTAAACGAGGGGCAACGACTTCCGGTTGGTGCAGGCCTGCTGTATCGCGCTTATTCCGGCGTCCGCCTATCGATGAAACCGGGCGCGCGCAGCTTGATCAAATGGTCCGGATCACCGGCCGACCCATCCGGATTGAGGCCCAGATAATAGCTTTTCTGCCATTTCTCCGCCTGTGCGGCCGATCCGGGCTGCATCAGGTCGCTGTTGAAGCGCTGCCGCCCGGATGCCCAGTCATTGTAGCGCTGCTGCAATTCCGGGTTCTCCGACAGGGCGCGGATCTCCGGCTCCACCCCTTCCAGGAAACGCCGTTGCACGGGAAAAATATGACAGAACGGCTCGTTTTTCTCGAATCGCACGGGCCGGTTCGCGCCCGTGAATTTCCAGTTCATGGTGAAGGTATAGGGCGCCCAGTCCGTCTCGATCACGCCGGACAGGGGGGCGATGGCATCCTTGGGGCTGTTCACCGGTCCCTGCGCCATCAGGCTCCATCCCGGTTCGGTGCGGAACAGGGCGTGGACATGGAAGGTCAGCACGCCCGACCCGAAATGGCTGATCGCCGGGGCCGTGGTGCCCGGATCGGGGATGATGGTGATGGCGTTCGTGTGGGTTTCCCCGTTCCAGACGGCGGAGAAACCCGACGGGCAGAGCAGTTCCCAGCCATGAGCATTGGCGATGTTCAGCGGCAGGCAGCGATAGGCGAAGCTCTGCGGTGTCTCGTCCATCCAGGTGCGCGTGGCAGGCGCCGGGCGCATCAATGGGGCCTCGCCCTGGATCGGATAGCAGATCAGCTTCATGATTGACGGTTCCGGCCTGGACGGTAAGGGCGTGTCAGGCGCGCATGGGGTTGAAGGCGCCACCGATATCGATGCCGGGCTGGTCGGCGATCTGCATCAGCAATTCGTCCACCTCCCGCTCCGCCGTGTCGGCGAACCGGTCATAGAGTGTTTCCAGCACCACCTGCTGGAAACGTTCACGCGTGCAGTTGCCGCCGGCATAGTCGGTTTCCAGCGCCACCTGCTGTGCGGTCCGGAAGGGAGAGGTGAGGACGCCCGGAATTGCGGCCGCATCCATCAGGCAATGCAGTCCCAGGATGCCGTCATCCCAGGCCAGGATCCCGGCCGCCTGCGGCGTGATGTTGGCGCGCGCTGCCATGCCGGCCACGAACAGTTCCAGATCCCCCGCGCACAGCGCCCGGAACAGGACCTGCGGCGTCAGGCGGCCCTGGCGGTAGAGATGCTTGGCCACCATTTCCGCGTCGTCGCGCGACAGCAGCAGCGGTTGCAGCACGCGCAAGGTCGCCGCCTCCCGTCCGCCTTCGGCCAGGCGCTTGGCCAGGGCGGGTTCGATATTATGGTCGCGGATCAACTGCTGGCGCACATCTTCGGACACCAGCGCGATCATGCGTTCGACCACGGCCAGCGTCACTTCCGGCCGGGCGGCGACGCTGTCGGCCACGATGCGGAACTGGCCGAACCGCTCCGCCGCGCGTTTCAATGTTGCCTCGCGCACGGCGGCACCGCGATTGCGCAGCAGATGGACGACGGTCAGGACATTGCCCGTTTCCACCAGGGCGGCCGACACGGCTTCCGACACGGTGCGCCGGCCCGCGATGGCCAGCTGCTTCTGCGGGTCACGTTCGGCCACAATCTCCAGCAGCAGCTGTTCGGGCAGGCCGTCCACATATTTCAGGATGGGCACGGCCACCTGCGCCACGTCGCGGGCCAGCCGTTCGGCCATGTCGCCGGTCAGGACGGGGCTGTTATGGATCTGCCAGGCGACGGCGGCCCGCACCTCCATCTCCGCATCCGTCGCGAAGGCGCGCAGCACATCCAGCGCCAGCCGCTGTTCAGCGGCCGTCAGGTCGCCTTCCTCCATCTCCAGGACCAGCTTGGTCATGGTTTCGATACGCGCCCGGGCACCGGGCTGGTTCAACAGCCGCTCCACATCGCTGCTGGTCAACCGGGCGCGGAGGATGGGGCGCAACGGGGTTGTGGGGTCCCCGGCAGTCGGGGTCATCATCATCGATCAATCCTGGCCGCGGCTGTCATAGCGGACGACATCGCCCCACAGACGTTCCAGACGCCGCAGCATGCGGTACGTCGTTTCCAGATCCTGGGCGTCGGCGGGGCTGCGCAGCAACTGCTCCGACTGGCGGGATTCCAGCTTGCCGATCTCCGCGCACAGCCATTCACCCTTTTCCGACAGGCGCAGGCGGGCGGCGCGGCGGTCACGGGCCGATGCACCGCGGTCGACATAACCCTGTTCGACCAGATGCTTCAGATTATAGCTGGCATTGGAGCCCAGATAGTAGCCGCGTTCCATCAGGTCGCGGACCGTCAGCTCGTCATGCCCGATATTCAGCAGCATCAGCGCCTGCATCGGGCTGATATCATCCACGCCGATGCGGCCCAGCTCCACCCGGATCACATCGTGCAGGCGGCGCTGCATATGGTCGATGACGCGGGCGATGTCGCCATACAGCGCCACCTCGCTGACGGGGGCCACGCCGATCGTCGACGCCTTGTCATGTTCGATCGGCGCCTCGCCGATGCGCGTCAACCTGATCATCGTCCCCAAACCCCGTCCATCATCGCCAGCCGCCATGCTTGCCTCCTGACCCGCCGCCTGTCGGGGCGGGCCGTCCGACCATCCGATGCGCCGGACGTCAACCCATAGATTAGCGTTTGTGGTTTCCATCGCCAAGCGCAAGCTCCGGAAATCTTCCCCTCCCGGCGACATAGACCATATGGGGGGACCCGACGGGGCCGGGATGGGGTACCACCTCCGCGGGCGGGCGTCGTGCGTCAGGTGGCGAAGATGGACGCCTCGTCCCGGAAGGCCTTGAATTCCAGGGCATTGCCGGACGGGTCCAGCAGGAACATCGTCGCCTGCTCCCCGGGCTTGCCCTGAAAGCGGATGCCGGGTTCGATGATGAAATGCTGACCGGCGGCACGGAACCGGTCGGCGAGCGCTTGCCAGTCGTCCCAGTCCAGGATCAGACCGAAATGGCGGACGGGCACGGCGTGGCCATCCACGGGGCTGGTATGGCCCGGCCGGCATTCCGCGGGCGACAGATGCGCCACGATCTGGTGGCCATGCAGGTCGAAATCCACCCATTGCGGGCTGCTTCGCCCCTCCGGACAGCCCAGCAGCCCGCCATAGAAGGCGCGGGCGGCGGCCAGGTCATGGACGGGAAAGGCCAGGTGGAAGCGCGGGCGGGCCTGCATGCGGATGTCTTTCTCCCAACGGGTCACTTCGCGGCGATGCTGATCGTCACCGTATCCTGGTAGTCGCCGGCCTGCCGGGCCGTGCCGGCGGGGACGGAGACGGACAGCACCGTCTGGCGCGACGCGCCCGATGCGGCCCGGTCGGCGGCCAGCGTCCCGCTGCCGCTGCTGCTGTCCCCGTACTGCATGCTGTAGGCGATGCTGGCGCTGCCCGATGACAGGGCGCCGCCATTGCCGGACGCTAGGCTGACCCGATAGCCGTTGGCGGCGTTGCAGCGTTCCTCCACCGTGGCCACGGGTAGGTTGGTGACGCCGGCGGTCAGGTTCAGGGTGACGCTGTCGGCGGACAGGGTGACGGCACAGGTGGCGGGAACCGTTGCGCGCAGGGTGATCGATCCTTGCGGGGCGCCCTGTTGGGCCAGGGCGGCGCTGCCGGGCAGGCTGGCCAGCGACAGGGCAAGAAGCACGGCGAATGATGACAGGCGCATGGCAATCCCCACCCGTTCTGGGCTTCACGGGCGGGCTGGCCGCCCCGTGATGGCAAATCCCGGCCTTTTGCCGGGATATCCCACATTAATCCGCCGAAATGGTTAAGATCAAGTTGTCGCTGTAGGTGCCGGCCAGGGCCTCTCCTGCCGGATTGGTTTCCACCCGCAGCTCGTACCGGCCATCCCCGCCCAGGTCGACCGTGCTGCCGCGTGACAGCGACACCTGCCGGCCGCTGACATAGAGCCGGTAGCCGATGCCACCCTGGATGCCGGGAGAGACCAGGTTGCCGGCATTTTCCGATTGCAGCGACAGCGAATAATCGCTGTTGCCGCTGACCGACAGTTCGAACCGTCCCGCCCCACCCCGCGTCAGGTCGCCCATGTCCAGCGTGCCGACGCTGCCATAGAGCGGACGGGACACGCCATCGACGATGACGCTGGCGCTGACCACCGACCGGACCTTGGTCTTCACCTGCGCGCTGCGCGTGGCGATGGGGCCGACGGGCGTGCCCGTGCTGACGTCATAGACATTGACCGTCACCTGATCCAGATAGGTGCCCTTGGCCACCAGCTGCCCCGGTTCGATATAGGAGAAGAACTGCAGGCTGGCCTCGTCGTTCTTGTCCGTCAGGGTCAGGGCGAACATGGCGGACTCGTTGCCGCCGATATCGCCCACCCGCTGGCTCAGCCGCCCGTCCTTGTAAAGGTCATAGACCAGCCGGTCCTTGGAACTGGTCATGATGCGGTTGCCGTTGCGCCCGTCATCGATACCGACCAGCAGGGCGCAGGCCGCCCCCTTGTTCAGCTCGATCTCGATCTCGTTATAGCTCATGGCGCTGCCGCCATAGGGGTCGTACTCGTCCGTCGGCTCGATCCGGTCCAGCTTGTCGATGGAGACATCGCACCTGTCCTTGCTGCTGGTGGCCATGGCCGTCGGCACAGCGAGCCCCAGCGCCAGGACGGCAGGGATCAGGGCGGACAGCCGGAACAGGGGGGACGCGGGCATGGGGATCATCTCGACAGAGAGGGGAAGGTACTACCAAAAGTTTATGCAATGACAATGCCAGGAAGAGGGCGCCAGCACCAAGGGTGCAAATGCGCGTGACGGCAAACCCATGGACCTGATGTCACATGAAGCTATCATAGAAGGCCTTTGAAACACCTGTCGCCGCTGTCTGGATATTGCATGACCGACTTCGCTTCCATCGCCGAAACCGCGCTGGCCCGGATCGCCCGGTTCGATCCGCATCTGCACGCCTTCGCCCTGGTCGAACCGGAATGGGTGCGCGAACGGGCCTGGCGGATGGAAAGGGCGGCACCGGGACCGCACCCGCTGTGCGGCCTGACCCTGGCGGTGAAGGACCTGCTGGATGTGCGCGACCTGCCCACGGGCGGTGGGGCGCGCACCCCCGTCATCGGGGCCGCCGCGGCCGATGCGGCTGCCGTGGCCTCCCTGGCCGCCTGCGGCATGCTGGTGCTGGGCAAGACCCACACGGTGGAACTGGCCTTCGGCACCTGGGGTGTCAACCGCGCCACGGCCACGCCACGCAATCCCTGGGATGCGGCCTTGGTGCGCGTGCCCGGTGGTTCGTCCAGCGGGTCGGCGGTGGCCGTGGCGGCGGGGCTGGCCGATGCGGCCCTGGGCAGCGACACGGGCGGGTCGATCCGCATCCCCGGTGCCCTGAACAATGTCACGGGGCTGAAACCCACCCTGGGCCGGGTGCCCGTGGCAGGCTGCCTGCCGCTTTGTCCGGAACTGGATACGGTCGGACCCATGGCGCGGACGGTGGAACGGGTGGCCCATATGCTGTCCGCTCTGGCCGATCCCGCCGCGGGGCCCGTGAGGCCTTCCCCGAAACTGGCGCGCCAGGCCCGGTTCGACGCGGCGGAGGCCCTGGCCGCCAGCCCGCGCGGCATGGTCCTGGCCGTGCTGCCCGACCGGTTTCTGGACGGGGTGGACGGGCGGGTGGGGGCCGCCTATCTGGCGGCCCTGGCCAAGCTGGAGACGCTGGGCGCCAAGCTGGTGGAGGCGGCGCCGGCCATTGATCCGGCGGCGTGCGTGGAACCGTCCGGCCTGCTGATGGCGGGGCGCGCCTGGGGCTATTGGCGGGGCCGGATAGAACGTTACGGTGCCGAAATGGATATGGGCGTCCTGCGTCGCCTGTCCGGCGGCCAGGATGTTCCGGATACGGAAATATCCAGACTTCTTGTCATTCAGGCGCGGGAGCAGGCACGGTTCCATGCCTGGGCGCAGGAATTTGACGCGCTGCTGACGCCGACCGTGCCCGTGCCGGCCCCGGCCCTGGCCGATGTGGATGAAGGCAAACTGCCCTTCAGCCGCTATGTGCGCATCGCCAACTGGCTGAACCTGCCGGCCCTGGCCGTGCCCTGCGGGGCCACGTCGGGCGGGTTGCCCCTGTCCTTGCAGATCCTGTCAACCCCCTGGCGGGAGGCGGCGCTGGTCACGCTGGGCCATGCCTATCAATGCGCCACCGACTGGGCCGACCGCCGGCCAGACCTGCAGGCGCTGCTGAAGGCCAAGGGACCTTGAATGAAGCCAGCGGCCAATTTTCACGGCCCCTGGCCCGGCGTTGGAGGGCGCCTCAGGGCTTCATCTGCACCGGCATCCGGCCCAGCTTGACCTCGCCTTCGGCATCCTTGGCCACGCTGACGGGGATGGGGGCCGTCTCTGCGCCATGGACCAGCAGCAGCCAGTCACCCGGACGCACGCTGTCGATGCGGAACAGGCCGGCGCGGTTGGTGAAGAAGGCCAGGTCCTTGGCATCCTTGATGCCCACCGGCCGCAATGTGCCCGACAGCAGGGCCGCGGGCTTGCCATCGGTCAGGACCAGATTGCCGACCAGGGTGACGATAGCATCGGTGCCGATGGTGACGATGGTGCCCGACTTGTAACCCGGCTGCACGGCGGGCCGGTCGTCGCCCAGATCGTAGTTGGCGGGCGCGTCGGGCACGTCCAGCAGGATGGGCCGCACCAGATAGGCGGAAATATTGGGCACGATGGGCACACCCAGCCAATCCGTTTCGGCCACATAACGGTCATCGACGGGGTCGACGCCAACATCCATGCCCTTCAGTCGCGGATGGGGGACGATGACGGCGAAACTGTTGGTGACGGGCCGCGTCACGCCATAATGCCCATCGGCAAAGACCAGGGCGGTGGCCGCCGTCAGCTGGGTGCGGTTTTCCACCCCGTTGGCGTCGTTCAGCCCGCGCTGCACGACGCTGTGGCGAACCTGTGTTTCGAACCGCTGGTTCGTATAATTCAGGTTGCCCTGCACCTGGTCGCCGACGCGCCCCTTCTCGTTCAGCAGTTCCAGCCCGCCCGACAGGGCGTTGACGGTGTAGAGCGAACTGTAGCGCCAGTCCAGGCGCTGCTGCTTGGTGATGGTGTCGACATTCAGGCCGGCACTCTGCCGCCCGCCATCGAAGATGAAGCGGGTGGACAGATAGACGCCCGTCTCCTTGGCGCCCAGGCTGTCCTTGCCATGGCTGAAGGTCAGGTCGACATTGCCGGTTTCGAACAGGCGCCGGCGCAGCGCGAAATCGATCGAATAATTGTCGACCGTGCTGTCGCCGCGCACCATGCGGTAGCGCCCGCCCAGCGAGGCGGTCAGGTTCTCGAACAAGGGCTGGCTGATGCGGGCCGATGCGTCCAGCTTGGTGTCATTCACGAAGGTGGAGCCGAAGGACCGGTAATTGGGATCGTACCAGCTCAATTGTGCCGTGATCGACTGGTTGTCCAGGACCGAGGCGCCGTTGGAATAGGAACGGTAGCGCAGGGTGCCGGCATAGCCCTGCTTCTTCGCCGCCGCGGTCTGGGTGCTGTCCCAGTCCTTGCGCCGCAGATAGGCGGCCGGCTCCAGCCCGAAAGTGCCCCAGCCCGTGGCGACGAGCGCTTCGGCCGTGACCGTCGTCTCCTTGGTGTCGATCTGGGTGCCCAGCGCCAGGGTGAAATTGTCGGTCACGCCCACCCGGTGATAGCCGGAGAAGGTCGGATTGTCTTTGTCGTAATGATAGCGGTCGCGGCTGACGGTGGAAGGCAGGCCGATCGTATAGCCATATTCCTGCACGCCCGCCGCCAGCAACTGGCTGTCGAAGAAGAAGGGGAAATCGATGGTCTGTTCGCGGCCATAGGCGTCGGTGATGCGGATCTGCACATCATTGGTGCCCGACGCACCGGGAAAATTGTTGAGATTGTAGGGGCCGGGTTCCAGGCGGAAGGTGCGGGTGGGCCGTCCATTGACAATGACCTCCACCACCGACGGGTTTTCCAGGATGAATTCCCGGTTGCCGCCCGGCTGCACCAGGTCATAGGGCCGGATGGAGAAATTCTTGGCCACGGTCAGGCCGCCCACGGCCCGGCCCACCTGATTGTTGATGACCGCCATGGAAATGTCGCCCAGCTGCGCACGCACGCCCAGGTCGGTGAAATCATGGACGACGCGCACGGGGCCGCGCGACAGGGTGTGATAGGCATCCTCGCGATAATAGACCTCGCCCTCGACCACCCAGCCCTTCCAGTTGATGGCGGGTTCGGCCGAGACCGACAAGGGCCCCAGGCCGCTTTCACCGAAGGCGGAAGGCGTGGACAGATATTCCACGGCCGCCCGCATGTTCATCTGTGCCGACAGGTCGGCCTGCGGGATGATCGTATAGGTGCGGGCGGCTGCCCCGCGTTCCAGCACTGACAGGTCGCGCGGCTTGCGGGCTGCGGCGGGCACGGTGACCTTCACCACCTGATCGCCGCCATCATAGGCCAGCTGGATGCCCGTCTTGGCCATGCGGGCGGGGGCGGCCTGTCCATCGGAGCCGGCCTGGGCCAGCAGGGCGCGGATCGGCTCTTCCTGGGCCAGCGGGCGCAGCAGGTCGGCCAGCCTGGTCAGGTCGACCATCGTGTCCATCGGGTTCAGGGCCACCTGACCCGGCACCTGACCGATCTCATACCCGTCGAAGAACACAGGCAGGTCGGCCTTCTGCGTCCGGGTCGCCGGCTTCTTCTGTCCGAAGGCCTTCTTGAACAGCTCGTCCGCCGTGGGCCTGGCGGGGCCTGGTGCCGGTGCTGGTGCCGGGCCGGGGGCCGCCGCTGGCGTCGCCTCTGCGCCCACGCTCAGCCGTGCCGGCACCAGCGCCACGGCCAGCGCCGGCGGCGCTGCCAGGGCCAGACGCACGGCGCGCCGGTAACGGGAGGGGCGGGGGCGGGGCATGGGACGGATCAGGTCAGGGCAGGTTCAGCTTGGCCGTGACCGGACCCTGCGGCAGTTCGTCCGGCCAGGGCAGCAGGAAGGTGCGGGTGACGCCCGGCAGGATATTCTCCCCCGCCATGCCGCCCAGCCGGTCGGTGGGGATGGTCACGGACTTGCCCCCGGCCGACACGGTCAGGGTCAGGTCCTTCAGGAATTTGTGGGCCGTGCCGTCATTGCGCACCAGAACCTCCATCACCGTGCCATCCACCAGCTTGTGCGGGCCGGCGCTGACGACGGAGAGGGTGCCCTTGGATCCTGCCGGCGTCACATAGATCGACGCCTTGTACTGGACCAGCAACTTCACCTTGCCGCCCTGCTGCGCCGGGGCCTGCCCGATATCCACGTCCAGTTGTTCGGCAATCAGTCGGTACGCCAGTTCCCGTTCGGGCTTGGCGTCGCCTGTCCACTGCACGCGCACCGACTGGTTCTGCGCGGGCTCCAGCACCAGCTGCTCGGGGAAGATGATCCATTCGTCGGACGGGTCGGCCGGCAGATCCTCGCCGTCCGGACCCATTTTGCGGCCCGTGATGTGGATTTCGATGGCGATCGGATTGGTTGTGTCATTTTCCACCCGGAAAATCTGGGTGGCGCCGCGGCCTGTCGGCTCGAACTCCATTTCGATTGGAATCAATCGGAATGCGGCGGCGGGCGATGTTGTCAACAGCAACAAGCCGGCAACCATCAGTAATCCGCGCAATAACCTGTTCATGATCCGCCCCGGATATACGTTCACATCGGCCGACGGCATACACCCGTCGGACAGCCCCCCTTTGAATCACAAGAGCCCGATATTTGCCACAACGAAGCGCATTGGACGTACCACTCCATCCATTTGAACCATGGATGGGGTGCGGCGCGCCCCAAAGTCCAACTTCAATCATCATGGGCGCTTATTTGAGCCGGCATTCAAGTCAATCCCATAAAAAAGCCTCAAATTCATGTTAATGAATTTATACACAGAGAATCGACAAGTGATCTTCGTCAGTAGTTAACGATCACAGATTGCCCATATGCTGGTGATTGCGAAATCTGTTCGGTTGTTGCAGGATGGCGCCGCAAATCAATCTTGTGTTTACGGCCCCAGTACAGAATCGCCCCATGGACCTTGAAGCCGCCCTGATAACGGTCAATGCCGCGCCCCTTCTGGGGGCGTCGGTGCTGCTGGCTGTCATCTGGTGGCATGGCCGGCGGGAACGCTATGCGCTGTCCTGGGCCCTGGCCTTTGCCATGGCCCTGCTGGTGATGCCGCTGGTCCGGTTTGCCAGGCCGCCCTTCACCCTGCCCACGGGGGCGCTGGCGCTGCTGGCGGACACGCTGTTCAACGGCATCTTCCTGCTGTTCCTGCATGGTGCTGCGCTTTATGCCGGGCGGCGGCCCTGGCTGGGGCGCTGGCTGGCGGGGCTGGCGGCCCTGATGGCGCTGACCGGGGTCACGCTGGCGCGCAACGACGTGATCCTGCGGGAAGTGCTGAATGGCAGCTTCATCCAGGCGGCGCTGATCGCCACGCTCTACCATCTCTGGGGCGTGCGGCCGCGCAGCCTGGCCGACGGGGTGCTGATGGCGGCGTTCGGAATCGCGGCCCTGGTCAATGGCATCTTCGTCACCGACGTGATGGTGAACCGGCCGCTGGACGCCTTTGATCCGTCGACGCTGGGCAGCCAGGTGTCGTGGCTGGTCCAGCCCTTCATCGTGTCGGCGGTGGCCACCGGCGGGGTGGCCGCCACCTTGCTGCGCCTGTTGCGTCAGCAAGCCGCCGAACGTCACGCGGCCCAGCATGTGGCTGAACAGGCCCGCGCCGCCGACCGGGCCAAGTCGGAATTCCTGGCCACGATCAGCCATGAGATCCGCACCCCCATCAATGCCATCCAGGGCTGCCTGCAGATCCTGGAAACCCATAATCTGAACGCGGCCCAGGTGCGCCTGCTGGAAGTGATGGGCAATGCCAGCGGGTCGCTGCTGTCACTGATTGATGATGTGCTGGACATGGCGCGGCTGGAGGCCGGGCGGCTGGAAGTGGCGTCCGGTCCCGTCGATCTGGGCCTGCTGCTGGGGGAATTGCTGGCCGTGGTCGGCCCGCGGGCGGAACGCAAGGGGCTGGTGCTCAGCCTGCGCACGGGGGATGGTGTGCCGTCGGGCGTCGTCACCGATGCCAAGCGGCTGCGCCAGATCCTGATGTGCCTGCTGGACAATGCTGTGAAATTCACCGAACGCGGCCATATCACCCTGGGTGTCGACCGCGTGAACGCCCCCGGTGATCAGCAGGCCAGCGTGGGCGATGGCGCCCATTGGGTGCGGTTTCAGGTCATCGATACCGGCATCGGCATCCCGCCGGAAAAGCTGGACCGAATTTTCGATGTGTTCAGCCAGGCCGACAATTCCATTTCGCGCCGCTTTGGCGGGGCGGGTCTGGGTCTGGCCATCGCCCGGTCGCTGACCGATATGCTGGGCGGCGTTCTGACCGTGGACAGCGGGCCGGAACAGGGCAGCCAGTTCACGCTCTGCCTGCCACTGTCGCCGCTGGCCGTGCAGCGGGAAGGGGACGAGGCGTATATTGCGCCCGGCGCCATCCGGCAGGCCGGCCTGGAAGGCAAGCCCGTCATCCTGCTGGTGGAAGATGACGCCGTGAACCGGCAGGCGGCCACGGAACTGCTGGAAATCCGCGGGGCGCAGGTGGTGCAGGCCGGCAACGGCATCGACGCCCTGTCCATCCTGGAAGCACGTCCCGTGGACGCCGTCATCATGGATCTGTCCATGCCGGAAATGGACGGGCTGGAGGCGGCGCGGCGCGCCCGCAACCTGCCGGGCCGCGCCGGCCGTGTGCCCATCGTGGCGCTGACGGCCAATCTGTCGGCCGATATCCGCCGCCAATGCCGCGAAGCGGGGATGCAGGCCTTCCTGACCAAGCCGGTGAAGCTGAACCAGCTGATCGAAACGCTGACCTCCGTCCTGCCCCTGGCCCGCCCGGCGGCGTGAGGGTGGTGCTCGGTGGCTGAAGGGGGGGCGTACCCCGTCCGATTGACGTCTATTGGTCGTGCTTTTTCATATGGACGACCTCATAAGAAAGAACATCCTTTCGATCCAGCACCACCGTGTTACCGTTGTCATGCTTTGCACCGGGATGGATGATGGCGCGGCTTGGCCCCATCCAGCCGATGCGCACGGCCACCGAGCGGACCGGCGTCGAAGAGGTGCAATCGGGCCGCTCTGCGACCAGGACAGGATTGCTGCAAGCCACTGAAGGCGACAGGTGCAGGAAAACAGGCCTGTCACCGGCAAAGCCAAGACCCCGCCCGAGATTATCGATAATTGCAGGTACACGGGGGAACCCCAAGAGCAAGACGAAAATCGTCATCACCACAGCCTTGGTTGCGCTTTTCGCTGATCTGTTGTCAGCCCATGCTTTGGACATCATCAGAAGAGAGAACGGGATCCACGGCTGGATGAACAGGAATGCGACTTCTGCAAAGATTGTTGTGGAAAAGATTGCTGTGGAATTGCCTGCATCCCTGTCGATGATGCTGGACATGGCGCTGAAAGCGATCGTGGTAAAGAAGGAAAGTGCAGTCAGATCGATCATCGCGATATTAAAGATACCCATAAGACCGATGTCATAGGCCTCTGGCTCCGCCCCTTTCTTCCGACCTGATGTTCTGCCCGACGCTGACGGAGCGGTTTCATTGGTCGACTGATTCGACGGAACCGGCATCACGGCCACCCTTCCGGCAAGATAGGCAAGGAATTCGCGCACGGCGAAGCGGCGTCGCTGACAGCAGGTCCAGATGCGCCTTGGGGCACTTTGCTCCGCATTCGGCGGGAATCGGCGCAGGGCCGTGTCTTTGGCGAAGCGCCATCTTTCCGAGAAGGACATGAGGCGTCGGATGAGGATGACAAGAAGAAAACAGAGCCCCATCGCCCAGGCGAAAAAGGCAAGGTCAGCATAAAGATATTTGTCGTCGCTGGGGTCGCCGAGACTGATCGAAGACGAATTCAGAATCCACAGATTGATGCTGAGATAAATGATAAGTGCAATGACCGAAGCCATTTCCCAGCGGGCGTCGCGCAGCTTTTCCATGTCGTCGCGACGCTTATAGTGACCGCTTCGATAGACGGTGTAATCATCATAGATGCGCATGAATCCTGGCGACAGCAGGCACAGACTTGTCAGGAAGGTCATGCCCATGATGATGGTGGTGAAGTAAGTTGAATTCTGGCCGATGTCCGACATCACGTCGAAATAGGGCAATTCGTTGGCAGTGCACCAGAACCCCACGAGGATTGGCGCGATGGGCACCAGGATTATGGGGGGGATGGTGACGGAGGGAAGCATGCGGAAAAGCTCACCCCAGCCTCCCCAGCCGCCTTTGAACTTACCGCAAGGTGAGTCTTCGCCTTGACGAAGGCTGCCCAGGAAGTCGTCAGAATAGTGCGGTGCGGGTTCTTTCTGCACTTCATAGGCTGACAGTGACATTTCCGGCCCTTGATCTTTTGATAGAGAAGTAGCGCAAACCTCCCGATTACACCCATGGAAGGGTGAACATATCAAGAACAATTTTGACGTGACAAAAAGGGGGAGTGGTCGGAACTTGTCCCTGTCTCCATCAACTGACCGTCAATTCGCCGCTTGGGCGTGTGCGCCAGTTTGACCGTGTTTACCCTCAACTGACGCTGTACGGCACCACGCGTCGTTCATGCGCATCGACGC
Source organism: Hydrogenophaga intermedia (assembly GCA_943371025.1). Lineage (GTDB taxonomy): Bacteria > Pseudomonadota > Alphaproteobacteria > Azospirillales > Azospirillaceae > Niveispirillum. Next base: position 112,013 of record CALRTC020000015.1, on the reverse strand, counting down.
GCAGGGCCTTGCCGATGGGCGGGAAGGCGCGGTGGCGGCATTCCTCGCGGTCGCAGACCTTGCAGTTGGACCCGATGGGCACGGCCGCATCAGCATTGCGCAGATCCAGGCCGGCTGAATAGACCAGCTGGTCGGCGAAGGAGATTTCGCAGCCCAGACCCACCGCCGCCTCGCGCGGGCGCGACAGGTACGAATTGCCTTTGGCCACCACGGTGCGGGCGATGCACAGATATGTCGCCCCGTCCGGCATGCGCGCCTGCTGCACCAGGATGCGGCCCGGCTGGGCGAAGGCCTGATGCACGTTCCACAGGGGGCAGGCGCCGCCGAAACGGGCGAACTGGAACCGGGTGGCGCTGGACCGTTTGGCGATATTGCCGGCCATGTCCACCTTCACGAAATAGAAGGGCACGCCCGGCAGGCCCGGCCGCTGCATGGTCGACAGGCGGTGGCAGACCTGTTCGAAGCTGACATTGAAATGGGCAGACAGCCGGTCGATGTCATAGCGCATGCGCTGCGCCTCGGCCAGGAAGCGGCGATAGGGCAGGATCAGGGCACCGGCGAAATAATTGGCCAGGCCGACGCGCAGGATCGACCGCGCCTCCACACTGGACAGGCCGGCGCCGGCCACCAGCCGTTCGATCTCCACCCCGTAATCCAAGAGCGCGATCTGGTGGGCGGCGAAGAAGGTGCGGCTTTCGCGCGGCGTGCCTTCGGAAACCAGCAGTTCCTTGTCGTCGGGATCATAGCGCCACAGCACGTCGTGGCGCACCAGCATGGGGGAAACCCGGATGGTCACGCCATGCCGGTCGGCCAGATGCTGGCCCAGATGTTCCAGCAGCCGGTCCTTGGAAAAATGCCCGTTCTCGAACAGGTCCTCGGCCGCATGGTCCAGCGTTTCGAAATGGTTGCGCTGCGCCTGCACGAAATCGCGCACCTCATCATAGGGGAAGGCGGCGGGGCCGCTGACCGCTTCCTCGCCCCCCACCTTGTCGACCAGGGCCTTATATTCCTCGTCCAGCCCCTGATAGGCGCGATAGAGCTTCAGGAACTGGCCCATGATGCCGGGGGCGGCGCGCACGGCGTCGCGGATGCCGGCAAAGGTCACCGACGCATCGGAAAACAGCGGGTCGCCCAATACTTCCCGCAGTTCAGAGGCAAGCCGCGTGTCGCTGTCATCGGCGAAATGGCTGGGCTCGACCGTGAAATAGCCCGACAGGCGGATGACGGCGGCGGCCGACAGCGGCCGCTGGTTATTCTCGATCTGGTTCAGGTAGGAGGTGGAAAGCCCCACGGCCGCGGCCAGGGCCGCCTGGCTGATCCCGCGCGTCTCCCGCAATCGGCGTATCCGTTCGCCTGCATAGATCTTGGCGGTCATGCCCGGCGCTCTCCATCCCCTGTCCGCAGATCCGTTCCCGCCCGACCTTACCCGGCTAGCGGGTCCGCCGCAGCAATTCCTTTCAGGCGGGCAGGCTGCGGCCCCGGCTGATCATCTCCCCCACCGTATGCACGCCCAGCTTTTCGCGCGCCCGCTGCCGGTGTTTCTGTACGGTCAGGGGGCTGATATCCAGCAGACGCGCGATCTCCTTGCTGGTGCGTCCGGCCACGACATGGCGCACCACCTCCGCCTCCCGCGGGCGCAGAAGGTCCCAGCACAGCGGCGCGGCATCGGCCGCGGGCGCAGTGCCGGTCCCGGCAAAGGCGATCAGATGCGCCGTGGACCGCAGTCCCGCCTTGCGCATGATGGCGGACCGATGCTTGCGGATGGTCAGTTCGGAAACCCCCAGTTCGGCGGCAATCTCGGCCCCCTTCAGACCGCGGCCGGTCAGGGTCAGCACCTGGCGTTCGCGGGGGGTCAGCATGGTGGACATGGCGGGAAAATCCCTGGCTGGTTGGCGATGGCCAGACCCTGCCAGGGATCGGAAGAATTCTTCCTTCTGTTATCCTTCCGGAAGATAAATCGTTGATTTTATAGAGAATTACTCCGGAAGAATTGCGGAGGCGGGGGAAATGAAAAGGGGCGGACCTGGGCCTGTCCGGCCTTGGGTCCGCCCCTGGTAGCATCCAATGCCTGCCCCTGACACCTGTGCCGGGTCAGCGTCTCAGCGACTGGGAACCCGCGCTGCCGCCGATCCTCCAAGGGTGACAGATGGACAGACGCTTCTGCTCACACGCTGGTATCCGCGATCACGCCTGTATTGATCACCTCCGGGTCCGAGGAGTAGTAAACCTTTGGCTTCCCCGCCCCCTCGGCCGATGCTGCGGGCTGAGCCGTCAGAATGAAGAACAACACAATGTTCCCGACGGACTCATGATCGATGTTGATCTGCCCGTCCTCGATCTCCACCTTGTCGCCCGTCACTGTGGAAATCTTAAGATCAGGATAGATCACGTCTCCCTTCACGGTCGGAATGATGTTCACGCCGGTGAATATGAAGTTCAACGGGCTCTGCTCGCTCTTGGTAAAGCAGATGCCGTCATAATCCTTTGTCAGCGGTATTTTGCGATCCAGATCCAGATTTTCATAAATGAGCGCCGGCGTGCGCTCATTGTCTCCGTTGAGCAGCCAGTCACAGCTGACCGTCACAGGGAAAGCTTTCTTGCCGGATTTACTGGTTTCCATTACTGGTCTCCTTCTGTGTGCCAAGTGCATTCCGGTAGCTGGCATCGTTGTATCCCGCCATCTCCAGGATGCTGATTCCGCGCGCGGCGGCATTTTGGGTTCCCGCACAAAGATTTGCGCGAACCCAGGGGTCCAGAATTCTGTAGTCGCTGCTTCTGACGGCGACATCGGCCAGCGATGTGGCGACCTCTCGGCAACTGGCGATCGCCGTTTCATCGTTGCCTTGGGCGCGTTCCATGGCTGAGCGCGCCAGCATGACATTCGCGACCAACGCCATGCCGCGCTTGTCCTGTGGGACCTGCCGCGCCAAGGGTTCCGCGCGCGCCAAAATCCTGGCGGCTTCAACCAGAATGTTTTGCTTTATGCGAATTTCGGCCTGTTGAACCATCGCTTGGACGGCGACACGGCGCAGGTCGCTTGCCTGTGCTGCCTGCGGCAACAATGTTCGCTCCAGCAGTTCAAGACCTTGGCTGATCTCACGGTTGGCATCGGCGAGGCGGTTCACCGACAGGTAAAGCCGTGCCGCTACGACGCGCAGTTCCGCCACTTCGCGCAGCCACAGGCGGTTGTCGGGCTCTACGGAGAGCAACTTTTCCAGAATCGCCAATCCATCGGTCACGGAGACGATGGCCGCGCCAACCTGCCCGCGCACAAGCAGGAGGCTTGCTTCGAGCTTGTAGGCCAGCGCCAGCTGATAGGACCAGGCCAACGCCTCCGGTTGCGCCTGGCGCAGTGATTCCAGAATCATCCGCTGCTCACCATAGAGCGCGACCGCGTCATTCAGCCGTCCTTCCTGCACCCGGGCGCTGGCCAGCCAGGACTGACTGTTGGCGATGCTTGCCGCCAGACTGCGATCATCGGGTCGCTGGTTCATCACCTGCCGCTTCAAGTCCAGCGACAGCTGAAATTCGGCCGCCGCCTCGCTCACCTGATCGCGACGCAGCTTCAGGCTGCCGAGGCTTGACAGCGCGTAGGACAGTTCCAGTTTCCCACCCAATTCTTGTGGGGCCAGGTCCAACATCCGCTTGGCAAAATCCCGATATTGCTCAAATCGTTTCCCGGCTTCGTCCAACTGCCCCCGATCCAGCGCAATCTGCCCGAACCAGAACGCCACGGCCCCGGCCGACTTCAGCAACTCCCCATCCACCGGCCCCTCGGCCAGATTGGCCTGCAGCAGCTTCTCCGCGCGGCCCAGCGCCGTCAGCGCCGCATCCACATTTCCCCGTGACCGGTTCACGTCGGCCAGTGTCAACAGCGCCTTCGCCTGCCGCAGCCGCAGGGGCCCTGGCACGCGGCCGGGGTCTTCGGCGGTCAGATAGGCCATGGCCTTCTGCGCCACCCCGTCCAGCAGGTCCAGCTTGGCCAATGGCTGCAATTTCTCGGTCAGGTCGCCCAGCATGAAATCGACCAGCCCTTCGGCTTCCTCCCGGCGTTGGGCGGCCTGGCTTTCGGCCCGGCGGGCCTGATAGCCCATGGCCACGGCCACCAGGGCGATCAGCGCGAAACCGACAACCGCGCCCAGGCGCAGCCGGTCGGCGCGGCGCGCCTGACGGGAGGAGGCATTGATCAGGGCGGACACGTCGGCCGACAGGGGCACGGTGCGCGCCCGCAGCAGGTCCAGCGCCTCTTCCAGTGGCCGGCCCTTGCGCAGCAGCCGGTCGGCCCGGCGGCCATCGGTCAGCCATTGCTGGGTCTCGCCCTCCAGCCGGGCGCGGATGCGCAGGGCCTGATGATGTTCGGATATCCAGGCCACGGCGCGCGGCCATTGCCGCAACAGCGCTTCGTGCGCCACCCCGAACACGGGCTCCGCCCCATGCACCAGGCTGACGAACAGGCGTTCATCGACAAAGGTCTGGACCAGCCGCCTTTCATCGCTGTCGCGCAGTGCCGACCAGGGCGCGCGCAGGCCGCGGGCGGCCCCGTCGCTGCCCCCCACCGCCACGATCAGGGAGAAGATGTGCGGTAGCGTCGCCTGGGCCGCGGCCGGCAGCTGCTCCAGAATGGCGTCGGCCCGGCGCCCGATGGCGCCATCAATGCCGCCCAGGGCGCGATAGGCGGCCAGGGTCAGTTCGCGGGCCGGGCTGCGCTGCAGGTACAGCTGCTGCAACGTATATTGCAGCAGGGGCAGGGCGTCGGGATTGTTGGCTACCCCGTCGCACAGCAGATCGTCCAGATGCTCCCCGCTGACGGCATCCACGCCGAAACTGAGGCCGGCCATCTGGGCCGGCTGGCGGATCATGCGGGCGATCTCGGTCCGGGTGGGCGGGGCCAGATCGAAATGACCGCCGGCCTCCTTGCCCTCCATCAGCAGGGGTTCGCGCGCCAGGTCGGGATAGAAATCGTTGCGGCAGGCGGCGATGACGATGAAGGAACCGGACCGGGCCAGCCGGTCCAGCGCCGTCAGGAACTGTGCGCGTTGCAGGCTGCCGCCGCCGGGCGTGCTGAACAGCGCTTCCAGCCGGTCGATGAACAGGACAAAGCGGCCATCCGCCGCATCGGCCGGCATGGGCAGACAGGTCGCGGGCTCCCCGCCCTCGTCGGTCAGCCGGTCGCCAATCTCCTCCGCGCTCAGCCCCGTGAACAGCGGCGCATCGTCCCAATACAGATCTAGCAGCGCGCCGCCCAGGGCCGTGGCCAGCGGCAATCCGCCGACATCACCCAGGTCCAGGGCGACCGCATCATGGATGGGCACAGCCACCGCGCCGCGCCGCAGGGCCGGCATCAGCCCCGCCTGGATCAGGGAGGTCTTGCCGCTGCCGCTGGGCCCCAGCACCAGCAGCAGGGGGCGCCCGGCCGCCAGCCGCCCGGACAGGGCCGTGACCAGCCGCGCCACCGCCGCTTCCCGACCGAAAAACACCGCGGCATGGGCCGCGTCGAAGGATGTCAGGCCGACATAGGGCGATTGCCGCGCCCAGTCCTCCGCCGGTCCCGCCAGGCTGTGGCCGGGGGGGAAGGTGACGGGCGCGATGGTGCGATAACCGCGCTTGCGGATATTCTCGATATAGGTCGGCTGGGTGACGCTGTCGCGCAGGGCGCGGCGCAGCTGCGTGATGGCCTTATGGACCTGGTTCTCGCCGACGACCAACCCGTCCCAGCACAGATGCAACAGATCCGCCGCACTCAGGATGGTGCCGGCCTGATGACACAGGGCCGACAGCACATCCATGGCACGCGGCTCGACCTGTATTTCGACCGGCTCCGTGCAATGGCGGATCATGCAGGCGCGTGCATCGATCTGCCAGTCTCCGAATTGGAAGCTCTCGCTTTTCAATGACGGCTCCCTGATTGCCGATGGCCTGCGGACGACCGCAACCATACCGGCAACGATGGGAAACGGTCTACGACGATTTCTAATGATTGTCCTCCCAATAGTCTACAGAGCAATCAAAAGGAGAAGTCACCATACGCCGAGATGGTGTGGGCCTGCCGTCAATCGGGGTGCGCCATGGCGGCCCACGCTCCTGGTCGCGACAATGGGGGATCCGCCCGGGGCGATCCATGCCACGGGTTGCGTATGGGCTGTGGAGGGGCATGTTGCGAATTTGCAAAATTTGCAATTTGCCTGTGGCGCGTTCGCATTTATGCACCCATCCACGCCTATCCGCGGCGCGGCAAAATTTGCAAACTCCGCCCAACTTCCCATAAACCTTTCCCAAGGGGCGGAATTCGATGCATGACGTGCTGATAAGGTTGGAAGAGAAGCGGGCCGGTGCCCGTCAGGGCGGCGGTTACAAGCGCATCGCGGCCCAGCATTCCAAGGGCAAGCTGACAGCGCGGGAGCGCATCGAGATCCTGTTGGACGAAGGCTCGTTCGAAGAATGGGACATGTTCGTCGAACATCGGTGCAACGATTTTGGTATGGACGGGCAGAAGGTGCCGGGCGACGGTGTGGTCACCGGCCACGGCACCATCAATGGCCGTCTGGTCTTCGTCTTCAGCCAGGATTTCACGGTCTTCGGCGGCTCCCTGTCGGAAGCGCATGCCGAAAAGATCTGCAAGATCATGGATCAGGCCATGAAGGTCGGCGCCCCCGTCATCGGCCTGAATGACAGCGGCGGTGCCCGCATTCAGGAAGGTGTGGCCTCGCTCGGCGGCTATGCCGAAGTGTTCCAGCGCAATGTGCTGGCGTCCGGCGTGGTGCCGCAGATCAGCCTGATCATGGGCCCCTGCGCCGGCGGTGCCGTGTACAGCCCCGCCATGACCGACTTCATCTTCATGGTGAAGGACAGCTCCTACATGTTCGTCACCGGCCCCGATGTGGTGAAGACGGTGACGCATGAGGTGGTGACGGCCGAAGAACTGGGCGGGGCGGTGACCCACACGTCCAAGTCCGGTGTGGCCGATCTGGCCTTCGAAAATGACGTGCAGGCCCTGCTGGAAACCCGCCGTCTGGTGGATTTCCTGCCGCTGTCGAACCAGGAAAAGCCGCCCTCGCGCCCCACGCCGGATGCGCCCGACCGTCAGGAGATGAGCCTGGACACTCTGGTCCCGGCCAATCCCAACAAGCCCTACGATATGAAGGAATTGATCCTGAAGATCGTGGATGAGGGCGATTTCTTCGAAATCCAGCCGGATTACGCCCGGAACATCATCACCGGCTTTGCCCGCATGCAGGGATCGACCGTCGGTTTTGTCGCCAACCAGCCCATGGTGCTGGCCGGCTGCCTGGATATCGACAGCGCCATCAAGGCCGCGCGCTTTGTCCGCTTCTGCGACGCCTTCAACATCCCCATCGTGACGCTGGTGGACGTGCCCGGCTTCCTGCCCGGCACGGCCCAGGAATATAACGGCATCATCAAGCATGGCGCCAAGCTGCTGTTCGCCTATGCCGAGGCCACCGTGCCGAAGGTGACTGTGATTACCCGCAAGGCCTATGGCGGGGCCTATGACGTGATGGCGTCCAAGCATCTGCGCGGCGACGTCAATTACGCCTGGCCGACGGCGGAAATTGCCGTGATGGGACCGAAGGGGGCGGTGGAGATCATCTTCCGCGGCGATATCGGTGACCAGACCAAGATTGAGGAGCGGACGGAGGAATACCGCCAGAAATTCGCCAATCCGTTCGTGGCGGCCAGCCGTGGCTATATCGACGACGTGATCATGCCCCACGGCACCCGCCGCCGCCTGTGCAAGGCGCTTTCCATGCTGAAGAACAAGCAGCTTCAGAACCCCTGGAAGAAGCACGACAATCTGCCGCTGTGATGTCTCGCGGGCGCCACTCTTTCCCGTCATCCCGGTGACAAGCCGGGACCCAGGGTCAGAGGCCGGCGCTTGGGACTCCTGGGTCCCGGCTTTCGCCGGGATGACGGAATGAAACAGCGAGAACCATGAAAGACGCGCGTTCCACGCGCTCCGACACGAGGTCACCGGCCCCATGTTCAACAAAATCCTTATCGCCAACCGTGGCGAAATCGCTTGCCGCGTCATCAAGACCGCCCGCCGCATGGGCATCAAGACCGTGGCCGTCTATTCCGACGCCGATGCCGGCGCCCTGCATGTGGAAATGGCGGACGAGGCGGTGCATATCGGCCCGGCCCCGTCCGCCCAGTCCTATCTGATCGCCGACAAGATCATCGAGGCCTGCAAGAAGACGGGTGCCGAGGCCGTGCATCCCGGCTATGGCTTCCTGTCGGAAAAGGCGCCTTTCTGCGAGGCGTTGAAGCAGAACGGCATCACCTTCATCGGCCCCGATGTGCATGCCATCGGCGCCATGGGCGACAAGATCGAGAGCAAGAAGCTGGCCAAGGCGGCCGGCGTCTCCACTGTCCCCGGTTACCTGGGCGTGATCAAGGATGATGAGGAAGCGGTCCGCATCGCCCGCGACATCGGCTATCCGGTCATGATCAAGGCGTCAGCCGGCGGCGGCGGCAAGGGCATGCGCGTGGCCTGGAACGATGCCGAAGCCCGCGACGGCTTCCGGTCGGCCACCAACGAGGCCCGAAGCAGCTTCGCCGATGACCGTGTCTTCATCGAAAAATACATCACCGAGCCGCGCCATATCGAAATCCAGCTTCTGGCCGATGCGCATGGCAATGCCGTCTACCTGAACGAGCGTGAATGCTCCATTCAGCGCCGTCACCAGAAGGTGATTGAGGAGGCCCCTTCGCCCTTCCTGGACGCCGCGACCCGCAAGGCCATGGGCGAACAGTCCGTGGCGCTGGCCAAGGCGGTGCAGTATCGCAGCGCCGGTACCGTGGAATTCATCGTCGACAAGGACCGCAATTTCTATTTCCTGGAGATGAACACCCGGTTGCAGGTGGAACATCCCGTCACGGAAATGATCACCGGCCTGGATCTGGTCGAACTGATGATCCGGGTTGCCGCCGGGGAGAAGCTGCCCATCCGTCAGGATGATGTCGGCATCAATGGCTGGTCGCTGGAAGCGCGCGTCTATGCGGAGGAGCCGACCCGCGGCTTCCTGCCCTCCACGGGCCGTGTCACCCGTTACCGCCCGCCCGCAGAGGGCCGCCGCGCCGATGGTTCCATCGTCCGTGTCGATACCGGTGTGTATGAGGGCGGCGAGATCAGCATGTATTACGATCCCATGATCGCCAAGCTGATCACCTGGGCGCCGACGCGTGGGCAGGCGACCGATGCCATGGCCGATGCGCTGGACGGGTTCCAGATCCGCGGCGTGGGCCATAACATCTCCTTCCTCACCTCGCTGATGCAGAAGCAGCGCTTCCGCGACGGCCGCCTGACCACGAACTTCATCGCGGAGGAATATCCCGACGGGTTCCATGGCCTGACCCCGGATGATGCCGTGCGCGACCGTCTGCTGGCGCTGGCTGTGGTGCTGCACAACCGGGTTGCCACGCGTGATGCCATGGTGTCGGGCCAGATGGCGGGCCACGCCTTCCATGTCCGCCCCGACTGGGTGGCGCGGGCCGGACGGCAGAACCACAAGGCCCATATCAGCAATTGCGGTGGCGATACCGAGGTCCGGCTGGACAGCGGTGCCTATTTCGTCGTCGGCGACTGGGAAATCGGCCAGAGCCTGTGGCAGGGCACCATCGGCGGCACCTATCTGACGGTGCAGGTGGATCGCAAGGGTACGTCCTGGGTTCTGACCCATGGCGGCTTCGCCTTCACGGTGGACGTGCTGACCCCGCGCGCGGCGGATTTTGCCGAACTGATGCCGGTGAAGCTGCCGCCCGACATGTCCAAATACTTGCTCTCCCCCATGCCGGGCCTGCTGGTCTCGGTATCGGTCAAGGAAGGCGAGGCGGTGAAGGCCGGCCAGGAACTGGCCGTGGTCGAAGCCATGAAGATGGAAAACATCCTGCGGGCAGAGGCCGACGGCACGGTGAAGAAAGTCCACGCCGTCAAGGGCGCGTCTCTGGCCGTGGATGAGAAGATCATCGAGTTCGAGTGAGCGAAAAGAACGGCGCCCGGTAGAGCCTATCCGGTCCCGTCTGACAAACGTGCCTTCCCCGCGAAAGCGGGGATCCAGGGGTCGCAGACCAATCGTCATTTCATGCGGCCCCTGGACCCCCGCTTCCGCGGGGGAAGCAAGAAGAGATTTGAGCCAGCACCCTCCCCCGGAGACCTTCCATGACCCAGTTCCCCACCAAGACCCTCGCCGACTGGGAAGCGCTTGCCGCCAAGGATGCCGGCGCCGATGCCAGCCTGTCCGACCTGACCCGCACCACGGCGGAAGGTCTGGCGGTGAAGCCGCTCTACACGGCCGAAGACCTGGAGGGGCTGGAGACCACCGGCACGCTGCCCGGCTTCGCACCCTTCGTGCGCGGTCCGCGCGCCACCATGTATGCGGTGAAGCCCTGGACCATCCGCCAGTACGCCGGTTTCTCCACGGCCGAGGCCAGCAACAAATTCTACCGCGCCAATCTGGCGGCGGGGCAGATGGGCCTGTCGGTGGCCTTCGATCTGGCCACCCATCGCGGTTATGACAGCGACCATCCCCGCGTGGTGGGCGATGTCGGCAAGGCCGGCGTGGCCATCGACAGTGTCGAGGATATGAAGATCCTGTTCGACGGCATCCCGCTGGATAAGATGTCCGTGTCCATGACCATGAACGGCGCGGTGCTGCCCATCCTGGCCATGTATATCGTGGCCGGGGAGGAACAGGGCGTGCCGACGGCCAAGCTCTCCGGCACCATTCAGAATGACATTCTGAAGGAGTTCATGGTCCGCAACACCTATATCTATCCGCCCGAACCCAGCATGCGGATCATCGCGGACATCATCGAATATACCGCGCACAACATGCCCAAGTTCAATTCCATCTCCATCTCCGGCTACCATATGCAGGAAGCCGGCGCCACGGCGGTGCAGGAACTGGCCTTCACCCTGGCCGACGGCATGGAATATGTGCGCGCGGCCCTGGCCAAGGGCCTGAATGTCGACAAGTTCGCCCCGCGCCTCAGCTTCTTCTTCGCCATCGGCATGGATTTCTTCATGGAGGTGGCGAAGCTGCGCGCGGCCCGCCTGCTCTGGGCCAAGCTGATGGACAAGCATTTCCAGCCCAAGGACGCCCGCTCCCTGGCGCTACGCACCCATTGCCAGACCTCTGGCGTGTCGCTGACGGAGCAGGACCCCTATAACAACGTCATCCGCACGACGATCGAGGCCATGGCCGCCATCATGGGCGGCACCCAGTCGCTGCACACCAACAGCTTTGACGAGGCCCTGGGCCTGCCCACGCCCTTCAGTGCCCGCATCGCCCGCAACACGCAGTTGATCATCGCCGAGGAAACCCGCATCCCGCATGTCGTGGACCCGCTGGGCGGCTCCTACTATGTCGAGCATCTGACGGCCAGCCTGGCCGAGGCGGCTGAAAAGCTGATCGAGCAGGTGGAGGGCATGGGCGGCATGACCAAGGCCGTGGAAAGCGGCCTGCCCAAGCTGATGATCGAGGAGGCGGCCGCCCGCCGTCAGGCCCGCATCGACCGGGGCGAGGAAGTCATCGTCGGCGTCAACAAGTACCGTCCGCAGAACCCGGAAACGGTGGATGTGCTGGACATCGACAATACCGCCGTGCGCGAGGCCCAGGTCGCCCTGTTGCAGCGTATCCGCGCCACCCGCGACGAAGCCAAGGTGCGCGAGACGCTGGCGGCCCTGACCAAGGCCGCGGCGGAGAAGTCCGGCAACCTGCTGGCGCTTGCCGTGGACGCCGCCCGCGCCCGCGCCACCGTTGGGGAGATTTCCGACGCCATGGAAGAGGTGTTCACCCGTCACCGCGCCATCATCCGCTCCGTCTCCGGCGTCTATGGCGCGGCGTACGAGGGCGATGCCGGCTTCCAGCAGATCCAGAAGGACGTGGCCGCCTTTGCCGAGACGGAGGGCCGCCGCCCCCGCATGCTGGTGGTGAAGATGGGCCAGGACGGCCATGACCGCGGCGCCAAGGTCATCGCCACGGCCTTTGCCGATATCGGCTTTGACGTGGACGTGGGCGCCCTGTTCCAGACGCCGGAGGAGGCGGCGCGTCAGGCCATCGAAAACGACGTGCATGTCGTCGGCGTCTCCAGCCTCGCCGCCGGTCACAAGACCCTGGTCCCGCAACTGGCCGCCGCCCTGAAGGAGCAGGGGGCCGGTGACATCCTGATCATCTGCGGCGGCGTCATCCCGCCCCAGGATTACGATTTCCTGCTGAAATCCGGCGCCGCCGCCATCTATGGCCCCGGCACCAACATCCCCAAGGCCGCCGCCGAAATCCTGGACATGATCCAGGCCAAGCGCACCGCCTGACCCGCTCTTCCGTGGGGTAAAGGCGAAGGGGGCGGCCGCAGGGTCACCCCCATTTTTGTGCCGGGTGGGTTTGGTCCGCGATCCCGGCTGTTGCGCATAGGCGCAAAGTTGGGAATTGGTACACTCTCTGCCTCCCCCGCGAAAGCGGGGGTCCAGGGGCCAAATGCACCGAAGCGTCGTCGCTTGGGGCCCCCTGGATCCCCGCTCACCAGGGGGAGAGCACCTTGGTGCAAGAGGTTAACCTAGCACCGATGGACGAAAGCCATCGTGACGGGAAGAAACCGCCCCCCCAAAAAAAACCGACAACCCCTACGCCAGCCACGCCCGCAGGGCATCATTGAAAGCCGCCGGTTCTTCGGCCGGGGCCATGTGGCCGGCATTATCGATGATGAACAGACGCGCGGCCGGGATGACGGCTTCCATCTCCTGGTGCTGGCCCACGGGTGACCATTGATCATCCCGGCCGACGATCAAGGCGGTGGGGCAGGTGAGGGTCGGCAGCACCGGCCCCGCATCGGGTCGGGCCAGCAGGGCCGTGATCTGCGCCTCATAGGTCGCCACCCCGGCATCCACGCACATGGCGCGCAGCGCGACGTAGAGGTCCCTGTCCCCGGCATGGGCCGGGCCGATCATGGGCGGCAGCCACTGATCCACCATCGCCCCCGCCCCCTTGCTGCGGCCCAGATCGCGCAGGGCAAAGCGCTTTTCCGCCTCCCCCGGCCGCACCGGATGCACGCCCGTATCGGCCAGCGCCAGCCGCGCCACGCGTTCCGGCGCGCGGCGATACAGTTCCAGCGCCACGCGCGCCCCCATGGAATGGCCCAGCAGGGCACAGCGCGCCGGCATCCGGGCCAGGGCATAATCCACCATGGAAGCGATACTGTCGGCCCCGCCATAAAAGCCATCGACACAGCGCCCGCCAAAGGCCAGCAGCTGATGCCCGAACATGCGGCTGTCACACATCAATCCGGGCAGGATCACCAGCGGGGCGTCACAGGGGGCAGGGGCTTGCATGTGCGGTCCTTTGCGGATTTACGGCTCCAGTGATGGCACAGGGGCAGGCCGGTCGGATCATTGCTTTTGGGGGGCTGCGATAAGCTTTGGCTAAGATCGGGGCGGTGGCCGTCACCGCGCTGTCGGCCGCTCCCATGAACCGACGCCAGATTGACGACGGAAGTCGCTTTCTCCTAGAATATGACAGATGTCATTCTAATTGACGCAGGGGGCCGGATTGCAGGTTGACCGGGACGAATTTCTGCTGCTGTTCTTCATGGTCACCTGTGCCGTCATTTCGGTCATGGCCTTCGGCATTCGCCGGACCACGGCTTGCGTCAAGAAGCACCTGACCGATCGCGGATTCAAAATCCGGTACACCAGGGGACCCTATCCCCCCGCCTTCCACAGCGAATATCACGGCGTGCTCCACAAATCGCAATTTGCCGTGATCATGCATGTTGAGGACAAGGATGGCGGCCGGTACCAATATCACTACGCGATCGGCGATATGGGCTTCGGCCTCCTGTTCAACGTGTACTCCCTGCTCAAGATCAGCGCGGATTGACAGGGCCGGTCGCTCCCGCAGGCGCCCCTTTCCCTATCCGATGAAAGCCGGCACCCAGGGTGAGTCCGGCGTCCGAAACCTTAGCCAGCGCGCAACCCTGCGCATTTTCCGTTTACCGGGCTAGGCGAGCCCCCCTGGGCGCGCCAGCCAAGCCGCCGGTGGCGACGCCCGGCGCATGAGGGCGCAACCGCTACCAAGAGCCATGTCCCATGGCTCTTGCTATATGACTATACGGGCCTTTCGTCCTGGCACTGAGCGCGTTCAGGCCGTTCCCCGCCGCAACCGGCCGATCAGCCGCAGGTTGGCGCCTGCTGCCAGGGCAATGATGAAGCCGATCACGGATGACACCCATCGCTGCCATCCGGCCAGTTCGGGGACGCGGTCCAGCATCAGCAGGGCGCCCGTCATCATTGCCACCGTGGCCCAGGGGCGTAGCAGTTCCAAGGCGAACAGCCCGCCCGGCTGCGGTGTCACCAGAGAGAGGGGCCGGTCCATCGGCACCTGCTGGCAGGCGACAGCCAGCAGACCGATGCCGCCCAGGCCCAACAGCAGCCATACAATCAGCAAGGCCGCCAGGGTCCCTGGAACGCCACCCCACCGATAAAGCGGGCCCAGGGCCGCCAGGGCCGGCAGGGACAGCACGATCAGGCCCAACGCTGCCCGTGGCAACCGCGCCACCCATTCCGGTTTCACCCGCGCCAAGCGCAGCCACGCATCCTCCGGCATCTGGATGGCGCCCGTTGGCACCGGTTCCCCGCGCAGGTCGGTGCGCCAGGAATGATAAAGAGCACCCTGGTCATCCCGGTACAGCGGCATCCAGCGTCCCCCTCCACACCTCATTCCAGCACAGCATAGCCCATTGCACCCGCACCGCGAAACCGCCGCGATTCTTGCCTCTCTCCGGCCTGCCGTGATGGGAGGAATATCCCTTTCCGGTCACGCCGGAGCGCAAGCAGGCCATGATGATGGCGCAGTTGGTTGCATCAATGCCGGCTGACAGGCAGCTGCGGGGCGGGGGAGGCTGGGCGCTTCGCCGCCGCGACGAGTGGTGCTTCCAGCAATTGGCGCCGCAGGCGCACCCTGGCCATATCCTCGACATGGGCGCGGGTTTCGGGCCCGAAACGCTGGCTCACCATGTCCAGATAAGGCGGGTTCTCGAAATATTCGTGGAAGGCGGCGTCCCGGAATCTCAGCACGTCGGCGGCACTGACCTTCTCGGTCGCCAGCGGCTGGCAGTCATAGCTGTGCTGGGAAAAGCCGGACCAGGCGGCCGGCAGGGCCCAGCCCCTGGCCAGGGCGGTGTCGTACAGGGGGGAGCCCGGATAGGCCATGGCCGAATAGAAATTGCCGAATTCGCAGTTCAGTTCCTTGGCCAGGTCCAATGTCGCCCGCATCGTTTCCAGATCATCGTCGGGCAGGCCGAAAATGTAATTGCCGATGACGGCGATGTCGGCCTTCTGGATTTCCCGGACGATGCTGACAATGTCATCATGCTTCAGCGCCTTCTGCGCACCGTCCCGGACATGTTTGGAACCGGACTCGATGCCCAGCGCCAGCCAGCGGAAACCCGCCCTGCGCAGCTTTTCCAGCATGCGCGGCTTCACGGTATCGACCCGCGCATAGGCCCAGATATTCAGATCGCTATAGCCGCCCTGGATCAGCAGATCGCAGATACCCATGACGTGACGCTCGTTCAGCACAAACATCTCGTCGACGATCTTGAAGGTCCGCACCCCATGGCTGTGGTAAAGAAAGTCGATCTCGGCCACGACGGCTTGCGGGCTGCGCATGCGATACCGGTTCACATCGAACGGTGCATTGATGCAGCAGAACGAACATTTATAGGGACAGCCCAGCGACGTATAGATGGAGGCATAGGGCTTGCGGGTGCTGAGATCGTGGAAACATTGCCAATTATGGGCCCGGTACCGGTCCATCGGCAGCAGGTCCCAGACATGGCCATGCAGGTCGGTATCCAGATCCTCGATCAGGGCCGGGCTGCGGTTGACGGTCACCGTCCCGCCTTGCCACCAGCCCAGCCCCTCCACCGTCGCGAAATCCGCGGGCTTTTCGGCCTTCAGCGCCTCGATCAGCTGCACGATGGTCCGCGGCCCCTCGCCCTTGCAGACGAAATCCACCTTCTCCTCACGCAGGGTGCGTTCCGGCAAGGCGGAAACATGGCTGCCGACCATGATGATCGGCTGGTCGGGCAGCAGCTCCTTGATGGCCCGGCAGGCCATGCCGGCACCCACCATCTGCTGCGTCGAGGCCGAAGGCTGGTGGCCGAACACGACCATGGCGACCAGGCGCGGGCTCAGCTGGTGCACCCGTTCGGCCACCATCTGTGGCCCGCAATTCTCGGCCTCGGTATCCAGGATGGCGATGGAATAGCCGCGATCGCGGACATAGCCGCCGATCAGCCGGCACCAGAGCGGCGGCTCCACAGCGGTCAACTCATTGCCAAGGCTCTGGTAAATCTGTTCCCGCCCGCCAGGGTTGATCAACAGGAGATCGATCTTCTCTGCCATGATAAATAGCCCCGACCAGCAATGCTTCAATCACGGAATGGTTAGCCGCCCAAAATCCCCACCATTATGCAGATCGTCGTATCACCTAAAAGTGAAAAAAGCAGAGGATTACGTATTATCGGACAATGCCCGACGCCCGGCGATCAGGTTGGTGGGCAGAATGTCATGGTATCTGACATTTACAATGTAGGATTGACTGCCAAGACGGCCATCGGCCGACGTAGGCGCGCTGTGGGTCGTTCAGCGTGGCGCGCGCAAGGCGATATCTTCGGCTGACTGTCTCCGGCCTGGTCATGCGGCTGCCACTTGCCCACACCGGGAAGCCCAAATCGGCCAATCGGCTGTGCGATCCGTGCGGGCAGCCGTGCAAGGGCGCACCGCGCATTCCCGCCAAAATTGTGATAAGCGACCGGTCACTGGATGTCGCATAATCGTCCGATCGGGTCGTCCGCACTGTCTGGAATGGTCATGAGCAATGGTGCCAAGGTCCTGAAGTCGCTGCCGGCCCTGTTCGGTGTGCAGGCCATGCAATATGTCATTCCGCTGCTGACGATCCCGTTTCTG
Source organism: Hydrogenophaga intermedia (assembly GCA_943371025.1). Taxonomy (GTDB): domain Bacteria; phylum Pseudomonadota; class Alphaproteobacteria; order Azospirillales; family Azospirillaceae; genus Niveispirillum. The sequence goes on along the minus strand of CALRTC020000015.1, from coordinate 95,032 downwards.
CTGCGGGTGCTGGGGCTGGATGGCTGGGGACGGCTGGCGCTGCTGATGAGTTTCGCACAGCTGGCCCTGATCCCGCTTGAATATGGTTTCCACATCACCGCCACCCAGGCGGCCGCCCGCCGCCAGGATGATCGGCCGGCCCTGGCCCGGCTTTTCGGGGCGGTGACCGCCGCCAAGCTGCTGATCGCGCTGGTGCTGGCCGGGCCACTCTATGCCGCGACCCTGCTGCTGCCGCATGTCGAGGCGGACCGCATCCTGCCGGCCTGGGCCCTGCTGGCCGCCATCCTGCAGGCCCAGGATCCGCTCTGGTTCTTTCTGGGCGCCGAACGGCCCAGCCGTATTGCCATGGTGACGATCGTGGCACGGCTGGCGGCCCTGGGCGGCATGGTGCTGCTGATCCGCGGTCCCGGCGATGCATGGATCTATTTCATGTCCCAGGCGCTGGCCTGGCTAGCCGTGCTGATCATCGGCATCATCTGGGTTCGGCGCGAGACCGGGTTCACGGCCCGCCATATCAGGCACCCATGGCCGGTGCTGAAGGATGGCTTTCGGATATTTCAGCTTCATCTGGGCGGCAATATTTTTGACATGCTGATGCCCATTGTGCTGGGCACCGTGACCAGCCCTGCTGCCGTCGGCCTGTTCGTGGGGGCCGACAAGCTGGCGCGTGCCCTGACGGGCCTGCTGGGGCCGTTCCGCACCGCCCTGTTTCCCCGCATGACCAGTCTGATGCGCGACAGCCGGGAAGAAGGGGCGCGGCTTTGGCGCTGGGCACTGGTGCGGGTTGGCGGCGTCTCTGTCATCATCGCGCTGGGGCTTTTCCTGACGGCCGATCTGGTCAGCCGCTACTTTCTGGGGCCTGAGGCGGTGGGGGCGGCTGACATCCTGCGTCTGCTGTGCCTGTTCGTGCCCTTGTCGGTGTTGAACAGTGTCCTTGGGGTGCAATGGATGATCCCCATCGGGCAGGAGGCGACATTGCGCAACGCCTACCTTGCCGCGGGCCTTCTGCGCCTGGCCTTCTGTTCCATGCTGGGAAGCGAACAGGCGGCGCATGGCGCGGCCCTGGCCAATATCCTGTCGGAACTGCTCGTGCTGGGCACTTGTACGGTAAGGTTGCACCGTCTAGACATGGCCCCCTGGTCATCCCCGCCGAACGGCCCCGCGGCCCCGTCACCTGTCGGAGTTCAGCAGCATGAGTGAACATTTTGGATTCAGGCCCGGCAAGCGGCCCCCACCGGCGCCGGACATGCCCGTGTACAGCCTGATCACCATGATGCGCAATGCGGCCGGCACCTTGGAAAAGACGCTGGAGAGTGTCGCCCGGCAGACCTATCCGGCCATCGAATATATCGTCGTCGACGCTGCATCGACGGACGGGACGGTCGATATCCTGAGTCGGTATGAACATCTCTTCAGTTTCTGGTGCTCGGAACCCGACAAAGGCGCAATTGATGGCGCCAACAAGGCCATATTGAAGGCAACAGGCCGCTATATCGGCTTTGTCTATGCTGACGACTGGCTGCCCGATGATTTCGTGGAAAAGTCGGTCGCCGCGTTCGCCCGGACAGGCGCCGATTTTGTGTTCGGCGACATGAATTTCCACAAGGATGGGGAGTTCCTGTTCAGGCTGCCGGGCGACCCGGACTATCGGCGCAAGATGTCCTATCGGGGGCCGGTGATGAACTTCCCCAGCCTGTCCGCGACGGCCCAGGTTTATGAAAAGATTGGCCTCTATGATCCGGCCTATAAGGTATCCCCGGATTATGAGTGGCTGTTCCGGGTCCATCGCGGCGGCTGCGAGGGCGCTTATGACCCCGCGATCGGGTATGATTTCCGTATCGGCGGCAATTCCACCCGGCACAACATCACGGGCTATGTGGAAAATGCGCTGGCCAATGTGCGGCTGGGCGCCAATCCGGTGCCCGTCTGGGCGTTTGCCTTGCTGAAGATGGCGTTTCACACCTTTGACGATTGGCTGCGTGACCACGTCTCCGCCAGAACCTATGTGCGCATACGCAACTTCCGCAAGGCCATCACGGGCTGACCGGCTGCGGGGAGCTGGGGCAACGGCTGGTCAGGGCGAACAAGCCTGCATGTCAATGCTGCTCAGCCCCGCCGCAGGTCCACATAGGTGCGGATAAAGGGATTGGCGTCGAACAGCGTGCGGGCACCCAGGTCGGTCAAGGTACGGGTCATCTCTGCCCGGTACTCGCTGGCGATGATGAACACGCCGTTGGCCCGTTCCGCCTCGCTGAGGTCCGTGGGAAGGCGCTGCGGGTGGCCGAAGGCCGTGCCGCGATGCGTGCTGTCCAGCACGGCCGTCACGGGCAGATGCGCCATCTTGGCCAATTCGCCCAGGACCACCCGCCCGCCAAAGCCGGCACCATAGACAAAAAGCGGCCGCCCCGTGGGCAGGGCCCAGAAATCGGCGGGGCGGGCCAGGCGGGGCAGGGCGGCGACGTCGGCCTCCTGCCCCCAGGCGGGGGGGCCGTCCTCCCCCATCCCGGTTCCGGGGCCCTGGCGCAGTGCGGTGAGGATGGGGTCCAGCCGCTCGCGGTCGGCCAGGCGACGGGCGGACTCTTCCCGCCCCTCCTGGCGAAAGGCGGTATTGTCGGCCTGCCCGTCGCGCCAGTGAAAATCGCAACTGACGCGCAGGGATGCGCGTAAAGGGCCCCTCAGCAACAGCCGGCGGATCAGATAGGTATCCTCGGCAAAATCCAGCTCCGGGTCGGGTCCGATTGCGGGCAACAGGCTGGATGCGGCCAGAAAGGCGTTGGAATGGATGGTCATGCGGTCGGCCAGGAACCGGCCCCTGTCCGCGACCGGCAGGCCGTGAAACCGCCGGTGTTCAGCCTTGTCACCCGTGACGGACGGCGGTACCGGCCCGTCGGCATCGTCCCATACCCGTACCGACCCGGCCGCCGCTACCTGCCCGCCCCAGGCCAGTTGGGCCAGACTGGCGACATGATTGGGGTGCAGGGCGTCGTCATCGTCCAGTACGCCGAACAGCTCTGCCTCCACCGCCGCCAGCCCGGCCCACAGCGCCGTGCTGCGCGGGGCGGGGACAGGGGGCAGGTCCACCAGCGTCAGCCGGCGCAGATGCGGCCGCCAGTGCTCCATCTCTGCCTCCAGGCCCTTTACGGGGGCATAGCGGACCAGGATGGCGCCAATGCCGGACGCGGTCTGCGCCGCAAGGCTGGCCAGACTGCGGCGCACGAAGCCAATGTCGCGGCCCCCGACGCGGATGATGTAATCGACGCTGGGTCCGTCATGGCGCGGCCCGAAGCCCGCCTCGGCCTGGATGTCGGCCGCCAGGGCCACCAGCCGGGCCGGCAGGTCCGCCTCCCCCCACGGCCCCCCCAGGGACAGGATCTGTGCCGTGCGGTCCGTGGGAAACAGCGTGTCGCGGACGAAGCGCGCCTGTACCTCCGTCCCGGTCAGGAACCCGTCATGGGACAGCAGGCATTCCAGCCGACGCCGGTCGCTGCGCAGCGGCTCCGGGTCGTCGGTAAAGCAGCAGAGCCAGGGATGGGCCGTGCGCTTGCCGTCCTGCATGTCCGTGCTGATCACCAGATCGGGGGCGGCCGCCTCCACCTCCCGCGACAGGCGGCATTGGAACAGGGGCCAGCCCGCGGCGCGCAGCTGTTCCGCCACCCGGTCCAGGGCGGGGCAGGGGGCTGCGTCCGGCTGGAACAGGGCCACGCGCATGGGGTTACAGACCGTTGCCGGCGACGCTGCCATCCTTGCGGCGCGACAGCTGCACCTGGCCCTCGACGCATTTGACATAGGTGGTCTTGCCCAGGGCCAGCCCGTCGCAGATGGTGATCAGGGCGCGGGGCAGACCGCCAAATTCCTTCGATCCGCGCACCCCGGCATTATAGGTGGCGAGATATTCCTTCAGCGCCGGCTTGGTGACGGGCTTGCCGTTCTGGTCGATCATGAAAGAGGGGCTCCAACAGGGACAAGGATGACAGGCGGGAATGATTGCCCGAGGCGGGCCCCGGGGGCCAGCAATCATTTCGACCCGCGGCATCGGCGCACCGCCACCATCCCGCTGCCTCTATAGAAAGTTGTGGCCGGGGCGGCGGGCGGCCCCCTATAATTCCGCCCGTCCCCGCCACGGGGTTTCAGCGGATCAGGTCATGCGGCAGTCGGTGAATAGTCAGGATTTTGACCGGCCGGATGACGGTGCCGTGCCGCCTGTGCCCCTGGTGGTCGATCTGGATGACACGCTGATCCGCACCGACCTGCTGCACGAGGCGTTGATCCGGCTGTGTGCCCTGCGGCCCGGGGCCGCAGCGGCGGCGCTTATCCGGCTCCGGCGGGGGAAGGCCGCGTTCAAGGCAGCAGTGGCCATGCGTGTGCCCCTGACGCCGGACCGGCTGCCCTACAACGAAACCGTGCTGGACTTCATCCGTGCGGAACAGGCGCGGGGCCGGCCTGTCTATCTGGCCACCGGGTCGGACCGTGCCTTCGCCCAGGCGGTGGCAGACCATCTGGGCCTGTTTGCCGGGGTGCTGGCATCCGACGGGCAGATCAACCTGACCGGCACACGCAAGGCCGAAGACCTGTGCGCGCGGTTCGGGCCGGGCGGGTTTGATTACATTGGCGACAGCCATGTGGATATTCCCGTCTGGCGCCGGGCGCGGCGCGCCTTGCTGGTGGCGCGCAATGCCCGGGTGGAAAGCCGGTTGCGGGCACAGGTGCCCGATCTCACCGTGCTGGATCGACGGCCCGGCGGCTGGCGCGACTATGGGCGTGCGCTGCGCCCGCATCAATGGGCCAAGAACAGCCTGCTGTTCCTGCCCCTGATCGCGGCCCATGCCTTCGACCCCGTCAATCTGGCGCTGATCGCGCTGGCCGTTCTGGCCTTCAGCCTGGTGGCGTCGTCGGTCTATGTGCTGAACGATCTGATCGACCTGGACAATGACCGGGATCATCTGCGCAAGCGCCTGCGGCCGCTTGCCAGCGGCAACATGCCCGTCCGGCATGGGGCGGCGCTGGCGCCGTTGCTGTTGCTGGGGGGTGTCGCGGCGGCGTCGCTGGTGTCGCCCGCGTTTCTGGGTATCGTTCTGGTCTATTTTCTGCTCACCTGTGCCTATTCGCTGTACCTGAAGCAGCTGGTCATCGTTGATGTGCTGGCGCTGGCTGGGCTTTACACCATCCGCGTCATGGCTGGGGCGGTGGCGCTGACATTGCCCCTTTCGCCCTGGATCCTGGCCTTCTGTCTGTTCCTGTTCATGTCGCTGGCCCTGGTCAAGCGCTACACGGAACTGCGCTCGCGCTTCGATGCCGGCAAGCCGGCGCCGCTGGGGCGCGGCTATCTGCTGGACGACATGCCCCTGCTGATCGCGCTGGCCGGTGCTGCCGGCTATGCCGCCGTGGTCGTGCTGGCGCTCTATGTCAACAGCGAGGCGGTGACGGTGCTGTACCGGCGGCCGGAAGGGCTGTGGAGCATCTGCGTACTGCTGCTGTACTGGATCAGCCGAGCGCTGCTGATCGCCCATCGCGGCCGCATGCATGACGATCCCATCGTTTTTGCCCTGAAGGACCGGGTCAGCCTGCTGATCCTGATGCTGGCGATGGTCGCGGTCGGCTGGAGCATGCTGGCATGACCAAGGGGGTGACGACGACGCTGGCCGGATGGGGCAATTATCCCCGCGTTGACTGCCGGATGATCCAGGCTGACGGCGCCGCCCTGCCGGGGCGGGTGGCGGCGGAGCCGTCCCTGATCGCGCGTGGCAACGGCCGGGCCTATGGCGACGCCGCCCTGAACGCCCGTGCGACCTTGCTGATGGAACGGCACGACCGGATCCTGGCCTTCGATCCGGCGACAGGATGGCTGAAGGCCGAAGCCGGCGTCATGCTGTCAGACATTCTGGACCGGTTCCTGCCGCAGGGATTTTTTCCACCGGTCACGCCAGGAACGAAACTGGTCACGCTTGGCGGCATGGTGGCGGCCGATGTGCATGGGAAGAACCATCATATCGACGGATCCTTCTGCCGTCATGTGGAAGCCCTGGATCTGATCCTGCCCGACGGTATGATCGTCACCTGCACCCCGACGCAGAATGCGGACCTTTTCCAGGCGACCTGCGGGGGCATGGGGCTGACGGGGGTCATCGCCACCGTCAGCTTCCGGCTGCGCCGGATCGAAACGGCCTGGATCCGGCAGGAGACCGTGCGCTGTCCGGACCTGATGGCGGCCATGGCGGCATTGGAGGCGGCGCAGGCCAGCACCTATGCCGTTGCCTGGATCGACGGCCTGGCGGGCGGGGCGCAGCTTGGGCGCAGTCTTGTCTATCGGGGCGAACATGCGCAGCTGGATGAACTGGATGCGGCCCGGCGGGCGGAACCGCTGCGCGCGCCGGCACGCCGCCCGCTGACGATACCGTTCTACCTGCCGGGCTTGGCGCTGAACGGGTTGTCGGTGCGCGCCTTCAACGCCTTCTATTATGGCCATGGCCGGCCGGGTTCGGCGCTGGTCGATTGGGACAGTTATTTCTATCCGCTGGATCGCATTCTGGCCTGGAACCGTATCTATGGCCGGGACGGCTTCACCCAATATCAATGTGTGCTGCCCCGCGATGGTAGTCAGCAGGGATTGCGGGCCCTGTTGACCGCTATCGCGCGGGCGGGGATCGGGTCCTTCCTGGCGGTGCTGAAGCTGCTGGGCGCACAAGGCGATGGGCTGCTGTCCTTTCCCATGGAAGGCTATACCCTGGCGCTGGATTTCCCCATGCGCCCGGCCACCTTGCCGCTGCTGCGCGAACTGGATGCCATCGTATCCGACCATGGTGGGCGGCTTTACCTGGCCAAGGACGCGCGCATGGATGCCGACCTGCTGCGCCGCTCCTATGGACAGCGGCTGGACCGTTTTTGCGATATCCGGCGGCGGATCGGCGCCGACACCCGCTTCCATTCCCTTCTTTCCGAACGGCTGGGCCTATGATGGATGAACCGCAACGCCTGCTCCTGCTGGGGGCGACTTCCGATATGGGGATTGCCGTCGCGCGGGTCTTTGCCGCCCACGGATTCGCCATTGCCCTGGCGGCACGCGACCCGCAGCGGCTGGAGCGGGACGTCGCGGATATTTCCATCCGCCATGGCGTATCGGTCACGGCCCATGCCTTCGATGTGCTGGACACCGGCGGGCATGCGGCCTTTGTGGACGGCCTGCCCTGGTTGCCGGACGTCGCCGTCTGCGTCGTCGGTCTGTTGGGGGATCAGGCGCTGGCCGAGGCGGACGCCGATCACGCCAGCCTGATCATGCGCAGCAATTATGAGGGGCCGGCCCTGATTCTGGGGCTGCTGGCCAACCGGTTCCAGGCGCGGGGGCGGGGAACATTGATCGGTGTGTCGTCGGTGGCGGGGGAGCGCGGCCGGGCCAGCAATTATGTTTACGGGTCTGCCAAGGCCGGCTTCACCGCCTTCCTGTCGGGCCTGCGCAATCGCCTGGCCCGCCATGGCGTTCACGTCCTGACCGTGAAGCCCGGCTTTGTCCGGACGCGGATGATCGAGGGGATGCGCACGCCAGCGCCGCTGACAGCCCAGTCGGCCGAGGTGGGCGAGGCCATCTACAAAGCATGGCGCAGAAACCGTGACCAGATCTACGTCCGGCCGGTCTGGTCACTGATCATGGCAATTATCCGGGCCATTCCGGAGCGGGTGTTCAAGCGTCTGTCGCTGTAACGGCCGATGACCCGGGGTCGATGGCCCGGTGTCAGGCGCAGATCAGGGATATGGGGGTTTCTTCATATCCGTGCTCAGCAAATGTCGGGATAAGGGTGCCCAACCCGGCCGAGGGATTATCATACATTGATAAAAGTCTTGCTTATCACAATTATAGCAGGACAATTTAGCGACACTTCGCAAGGGGCGCCGGCCCGGAAATGGGTGCGGGTCAAACCTGCCACTGCGGCAGAAATTCTCGGGGATCCGTGAGCCAGTTCGTAATGATCACCAGCCGTACGCCCTACCGCGTCTCGCTTTTCGGCGGCGGCACGGACTATCCCGCCTGGATCGCCCGGCACGGCGGGGCCGTGCTTGGCATGGCCATCGACAAATATTGCCATATCACCCTGACGCGTCTGGCGGGGGCGGAGAAGGACATTTACCGCGTGATCTATGCGCGGGAGGAGCAGGTGCCCCGGATCGCCGACATCCAGCATCCGGCCGTCCGGGCCGTCTATGCCGAGTTGGGGGTGCCTCCCGGGCTGGAATTGCGCCATGAGGGCGATCTGCCCGCCCGGTCCGGGCTGGGGTCCAGTTCATCCTTCACGGTGGGCCTGCTGCATGCCCTGGCCGCCATGCGGGGCCAGTCGGTTACCCCGCATGATCTGGCGACGGAAGCCATCCGTATCGAACAGCAGGTGATCGCAGAGAATGTCGGCTGCCAGGACCAGGTCTGGGCCGCCTATGGGGGCATGAACCATATCCGCTTCATGCCCGACGGACAGTTCCGGGTTACCCCCATCACCCTGTCGGCCACGCGGCGGGAGGAATTGCTGGCGTCGACGTTGATGGTGTTCACGGGTCAGACCCGCATCGCGTCGGAAGTCGCCAAGGACCAGATCGAGAATCTGGACCGGCGGGAGGCCGAACTGCATCGCATGGCCGCGCTGATCGATCCGGCCGCGGCCATGCTGGCCGATGAAGGCGAGCCCGTCCATCGGCTGGGCGAGCTGTTGCATGAAAGCTGGATGTTGAAGCGCGGTCTGGCCGACCGTGTGTCCAACCCCGAGATTGATGCCATTTATGCCGAAGCCCGCGCCGCCGGCGCCGTTGGCGGCAAGCTGCTGGGAGCCGGCAATGGCGGTTTCCTGCTGTTCTTCGTGCCGCCGGAGCGGCGGCAGGATCTGGTGCGGCGGCTGGATGGGCTGACCAGCCTGACCTTCGGCATCGCCCAGCAGGGCAGTCACATCCTGCTGCGTCAACCGGCGGCGGGGGCCGCGACGCCCGCCGTTCCGGCGGCTGTGTGATGGGCGACGCCATGACCATCACACGGCATGGGCGTCGCACCTTGGGCGGCAACGGCAAATGGACCATCCATCTGGATGATATCACCGATGCCGCGGGTCGCCGCGTGCCGGAATTCATGGTCCTTTCCCCGGCCAATCCCCGTCCTGACCTGCTGACCGGGGCGGCTGTGGTGCCGGTTATCAATGGCCGCATAGGTCTGCTGCGCAACAGCCGCCATCCCGTCGGCGGCTCCTGCTGGGAAATCGTCAAGGGCTTCATCGATGATGGCGAGACCCCGGCCCAGGCGGCCTTGCGTGAGCTGGGAGAGGAGACGGGGCACGCCTGCGCGCCTTCCGACCTTTACCCTCTGGGCACCTTTCTGCCCGAAGCGGCGGTGATGGCGGTGCGCGGGGCCCTGTTCCTGGCCCGCGATTGCCACCCCTTCGGCGCCCGCGACGAGGGCGAACTGGGGCTGGGCCGGCTGAGCCTGTTCACGCCCGAAGAGGTTGAGCGCATGCTGATCGGGTCGGAGATCGAGGATTCAGGAACGGCCATCGGCCTGTTCCGGGCCTTGCCATTGCTGCGCGCCGGGCCATAGGTCGCGCGCCCCGCTGGCGTTGCCCGGTGGGACTGCTATAAGGGCGCGGAAGAGGGATCTTCCGCCATCAATCTCAGGGGAAACAGGCGTCGCGCATGGCCAACAGCTCAGCTCCCGATCTGCACCTGATCGGCCGGCTTTACCGGTCGCTCTATCTGGTCCGCCGGATGGAGGAACGGGTGGCGGAAATCTATCCCACCGACAAGATCAAGAGCCCCGTCCACCTGTCCATCGGGCAGGAGGCCATTGCCGTCGGCATCTGCGACGTGCTGCGTGAAGATGATATCGTCTCCGGCACCTATCGCGGTCATGCGACATATCTGGCCAAGGGCGGCGATCCCGGCGCCATGCTGGCAGAGATGTTCGGCAAGGTTGACGGCTGTGCCCGGGGCAAGGGCGGTTCCATGCATCTGGTGGGCATGGATCACGGCATCCTGGGCTGTTCGGCGGTGGTGGGCAGCAATGTCCCCGTGGCCGCCGGCTATTCCCTGGCCTTGAAGCGGCGCGGCCGCGGGCAGGTGGTTGCCGCCTTCTATGGCGACGGGGCCAGCGAGGAAGGCTGTGTCTACGAGACGCTGAATTTCGCCGCCCTGCACAAGCTGCCCATCCTGTTCATCTGCGAGAATAATTTTCTGGCCATCCATGAACCGCTGCATCGCCGCTGGGCGGCCGACCAGCTGACGGAACGGGTGGCGACCTTCGGCATTCCCGCCCGGCGCATCATGTCGGGCGATATTTTCGAGATCCGCGACGCCGCCGCCGGTCTGGTCGCCGCCATGCGCGAGGGGGGCGGTCCGGCCTTCCTGGAATGTCACACCTATCGCTGGCGTGAACATGTGGGGCCGGCCGAAGATTACGCCTCCGGCTATCGCCATCGCACCGAGATGGAGGCGTGGGAGCGCAAGGATCAGGTGGGCCGCCTGGCCGGCATGCTGCCCGCCGCCGATCGCACCCGCATCGAGGCCGAGATCGAAGCCGAGATCGAGGCCGCCGTGGCCTTTGCCGAACAGAGCCCGTTCCCCGCGGCAGAGGAGCTGCACGCCCATGTCTTCGCCTGATACCGCCGTGCGTTCCCTGCGCTATGTCGATGCGCTGCGCGAGGCCGTGGCGCAGGAAATGCGCCGTGATCCGGATGTGTTCTGTTTCGGTCTGGATGTGGATGACCACAAATCCATCCAGGGGTCGACCGCCGGGCTGCTGGCCGAATTCGGGCCGGAACGCTGCTTCACCACCCCCTTGTCCGAAGATGCCATGACCGGCGTCGCCATCGGGGCGGCCATGGCCGGCATGCGGCCCATCCATGTGCATATCCGCATGGATTTCCTGATGCTGTGCATGAACCAGCTGGTCAACATGGCGGCCAAGGCCCATTACATGTATGGCGGGTCGGTCAAGGTGCCCATGGTGGTCCGGTCCATGATCGGCAAATCCTGGGGCCAGGGGGCGCAGCATTCGCAGGGGCTGCACGCCATGTTCATGCATGTGCCCGGCCTGAAGGTGGTGGCACCGTCCAACGCCTATGACGCCAAGGGCTGCATGATCGCCGCCATCCGCGACGACAATCCCGTCATCTTCATGGAGCACCGCCTGCTGTACCCCACAGAGGCGCCCGTTCCGGAAGAGCCGTTCGCGGTGGAGTTCGGCCGGGCCCGGCATATGACGCGCGGGGATGACATCACCATCGTCGGCATTTCCAACATGGCGGTGGAATGTCTGCGTGCCGCCAGCCTGCTGGCCGATGTCGGCATGTCGGTCGATCTGATTGATCCGGTGACCCTGGTGCCGCTGGATATGGAGACCATCGTGGCGTCGGTGGCGCGTACGCGCCGGCTGCTGGTGGTCGACAATGCCTGGGTGTCGGCCGGGGCGGGGGCGGAGATCGCGGCTCAGGTGGCCGAACGGCTGGGCGGTTCCGGCCCGTTATCCATCAAGCGCCTGGGTTTTGCGCCCACTACCTGTCCGACGACGCCGGCGCTGGAGGCGCTGTTCTATCCCAACCCCATCAGCATCGCCAAGGCGGCCCACGCCCTGGCCGGGAGTGGTGGGGGGTGGGAGCCCGATCCCGAGCGTGCGCGCCTGGCCTATCAGCAGGCCTTCAAGGGACCTTTCTGAGCCTTCGATCATTGGTGACGACGAACATGTTCTATGAACTTGCCGCCCCCAGCTGGGGCCAGGAAGAAATTGACGCCATCCAGCGGGTTGTGGCCTCCGGCCGCTTCACCATGGGTGAACAGGTGGCGGCCTTTGAACGGGCCTTCGCCGGCTATTTCGGCATGCGCCACGGCATCATGGTCAATTCCGGCTCTTCGGCCAACCTGGTCGGCGTCGCCGCCCTGGCCTATAAGCAGGACCGGCCGTTGCAGCGCGGGGACGAGGTGATCGTGCCCGCCATCTCCTGGGCCACCACCTACCACCCGCTGCAGCAATATGGGCTGAAGCTGCGCTTTGTGGACGTGGAGCTGGACACGCTGAACATGGACGTGTCGAAGCTGGAACAGGCGCTGACCCCGCGCACCCGCGCCATCATGCCCGTGTCCATCCTGGGCAATCCGGCGGCCCTCGACGTCATCCGCGCCTTTGCCGATGCCCACGGCCTTTATGTGTTCGAGGATAATTGCGAGTCGATGGATGCGGAGCTGAACGGTCGCAAGACCGGCACCTTCGGCCATCTGAACAGTTTCAGCTTCTTCTTCTCCCACCATATCTCCACCATGGAAGGCGGCATCGTCCTGACCGACGATACCGAACTGGCGCATCTGTGCCGGTCGATGCGCGCCCATGGCTGGACCCGCGACCTGCCGGCGGACAGCCCCGTCTATCAGCGCCAGTCGGAAGACCATTTCGAGGCCTATCGCTTCATCCTGCCCGGCTACAATGTCCGGCCGCTGGAGATGGAGGGCGCCATCGGCCTGGAACAGTTGAAGAAGCTGCCCGCCATGACGGCGGCCCGCCGACGCAATCTGGCCCTGTTCCAGTCGCTGTTCGCCGGGGATGAGCGTTTCATCATCCAGCGCGAGAATGGCAAAAGCTCCAGCTTCAGCTTCACCATCATCCTGAACCCGGCGGCCAAGCTGGACCGGCGCAAGGTCTTCGCCGCCCTGACCGAGGCCGATATCGGCTTCCGCATCATCACGGGCGGCTGCTTCCTGCGTCATGACGTCATCAAATATTACGATTACGACATCGTCGGCGGGATCGAGAATGCCAACCTGGCTCATGATTGCGGCTTCTTCGTCGGCAACCATCCATTCGACCTGACGCCGCAGATCGAGCGGCTGCGCGCCGTGCTCGATCAGGCCTGCCGCTGAACCGGAGTGACACGCATGTCCAAGGGCTATTCCATCCTGATCACCGGCGGCGCCGGTTATCTGGGCTCCACCATGGTGCCGGCGCTGCTGGCGGCCGGGCACCGGGTGACCGTGCTGGATAATTTCCTGTTCAAGCAGAATTCGCTGTCCCATGTCTGCGCCGACCCCGGCTTCGACGTGGTGCGCGGCGATGCGCGTGAGGCGGCGACGCTGCGGCCGCTGCTGGCCAAGGCTGATATCGTCATTCCGCTGGCCGCCCTGGTCGGTGCGCCCTTGTGCGACGCCGATCGCACAGCCGCCCAGACCACCAATCATGATGCGATCCTGACCCTGCTGAACATGCTGTCGCCGGATCAGCGCGTGCTGATGCCGGTGACCAATTCCGGCTATGGCGTGGGTGAGGCGGGCAAGTTCTGCACCGAGGAAACGCCGCTGAACCCTCTGTCGCTCTATGGGCGCAGCAAGGTGGAGGCGGAAGCGGCCGTTCTGGCGCGCGGCAATGCCATCAGCTTCCGGCTGGCCACGGTGTTCGGCATGTCGCCGCGCATGCGTGTCGACCTGCTGGTCAATGATTTCGTCTATCGCGCCGTCTATGACCGTGCGGTCGTGCTGTTCGAGCCGCATTTCAAGCGCAACTACATCCATGTGCGCGACGTGGCGCGGGCCTTCCTGCACGGCATCGACAATTTCGACACGATGCGTGACCGGCCCTATAATGTCGGCCTGTCGGACGCGAACCTGTCCAAATGGGAATTGTGCCAGCGTATCCAGGCGCAGCTGCCGGGTTTCGTCTTCCTGGAGGCGCCCATCGGCGAAGACCCGGACAAGCGCGACTATATCGTGTCCAACGCCCGCATCGAAGGCACGGGATACATGCCGGCCCACAGCCTGGATGCCGGCATTGCCGAACTGATCAAGGGCTACCGCATGCTGCGCAACAGCCTTTATTCCAATGTCTGAGGCACGTCAGGCCGTCATCCTGGTGGGGGGCAAGGGGACGCGGCTGGGGTCGCTGACCGCATCCACGCCCAAGCCCCTGTTGCCGGTTGCCGGCCGGCCTTTCCTGCTGCATCTGCTGGACCGGCTGGCGGGGGCGGGGTTCCGCGACATCCACCTGCTGACGGGCTATCTGGCAGAGCAGTTTCAGCCCATTATTGAACAAGGTCCGGTCATGGGCTTATCCGTGACCTGTCACGCGGAAACCTCGCCTGTGGGGACTGGCGGTGCAGTGCGGCAGGCCGCACCCTTCCTGGCGCCGCAATTCCTGCTGCTGAATGGCGACAGTCTTTTCGACATCGATCTGGGACAACTGACGGTCCCCTTGCCCGCGGGCAGCCTTGGCCGTGTGGCCCTGCGGTCCGTTGCGCGCACGGATCGCTATGGCGTGGTGCGGCTGGATGGCGACCAGATCACGGATTTTGCCGCCACGGGCGATCCCGACCAGCCGGGCCTGATCAATGCCGGGCTTTACTGGCTGGACCGTCAGGCGGCGGCGGGCATTCCACCGGGCGTCGTGTCGCTGGAAGCCGATGTGCTGACGGTCCTGGCCCGTCAGGGGCGGCTGTGCGGTCTGGCCGGAGACGGATATTTCATCGATATCGGGGTGCCGGCCGATTATGCCCGCGCCCAGACGGATCTGGCGGGTTGATCCCACGCTCTCCGTCTCGACTGCGGATCAGCGCAGACGCCGACGGATTTCCTCCGCCAGCCCCAGTGCCGCGAAGCGGGGCACCGTGCGCAGATAGCGTCCGCCCAGGCGCTTAGGTTCAGTGGCCAGCCGAAACACCCATTCCAGACCGTTGCGGCGCAGCCAGGCGGGGGCCTGCGGCTTGCTGCCCGACAGGAAATCGAAGGCGGCCCCCACCCCGCACAGCAGCGGGGCGTGCAGATGCGGGCGGTTGCGGGCCATCCACAGATCCTGGCGCGGGGCGCCCAGCGACACCCAGACCACATCAGGCTTCGCCGCATCGATGATGGCGCGATGCTCTGCCTCCGCCTCCTCATCCCACTGACCCATGGGGGGGGACAGGGTGCCGGCAATGGCAAGGCCCGGATGGCGATGGCCCAGTCGCTCCACCAACCGCTCCAGCACCTGCGGCGTCGAACCGAACAGGAAATGGCGAAATGTCCGCCGGCCGTGATGAAGGCCGTGCGCCATCAGCGCTTCCATGAAATCCGGACCGTAGACGCGCCCGACCTGGTGCCCGCGCGCCCGGCCCAGCCAGACGACAGGCATGCCGTCGGCACCCACCAGATGGGCGCCGTCAAAGGCCCGTCGGACATCCGCATTGTCGCGCGCTTCCAGGATCGACCGGGCATCGGCGTGACAGGTATAGGCCTTTTCGCCGTCCTCGATCCAGGACGCCGCCAGCGTGACTGCATCCTGCAGGGTCAGCATATGGACCGGCACGCCCAGGATGGGCGCACGGTGGAGATGGCTCACCATGCGCCGCGACCCCGAACCACCTCGATGGCCGTTCGGGCCAGGATATAGATGTCGAGCCAGATCGACCAATTGCGCACATAATAGCTGTCCAGCCGCTCCATTTCCTCCAAGGGCAGGGAACTGCGACCGGAAACCTGCCAGAGGCCGGTAATGCCGGGCAGAACCTTGGCCCGGATGTCGCAGGCGGTGGCTGACAGGGATTGCAGATGATAATCGGGCAGGGGGCGCGGGCCGACGATGCTCATCTCCCCGCGCAGCACGTTCAGCAATTGCGGCAGTTCATCGATGCTGAGCCGGCGCATCAGCTTGGCGGCAAAGGGGATCAGGCGGGGATCATGGCGCAACTTCATGGCGCTATCCCATTCTGCGCGCGCCGCCTCCGACGTGGCCAGCAATGCCTGCAGTCGCTGATCAGCGTCCGGATACATGCTGCGCAGTTTCAGCACGGGAATCAGCCGGTTATCCAGGCCACGACGGGGCTGGCTGTAGAACACGTCCCCCGGCGACATGATCTGTACCAACAGTACGAAGGGCAGGCAGATCAGGACGGCCGGCACCAGCAGGATGGAACCCAGCATCAGATCCATCAACCGCTTGACGGCCCGATTCCACGGCAGCAGCAGATTGCGCCGCATCTCCAGGCCCAACTGTCCGCCCAGATCGCGCGCGGCCACCCACTGGCTTTGCATTTCGGTCAATCCGCTGGCCAGGACGATTCGGCGGAATGGCAGACGGTCGGCGGCGGCCAGGCTGTCAAGCCCGTGGATGGCGATCAGTGCCAGATCAATGCCAGGTGCCAGCGGCGGGGCCGCCGGCGGTGCCTCCCCCTCCAGCGCCGGAACCCAGCCCAGTTCCGGATGGGCACGCAGAACAGCCGTCAGCCGCGCCCGTTCCACCGGTTTGCCCAGCACCAGTACGGGGATGCCCCACAGGCGGTGGTGGATCATCAGGTGGCGGAAAAGGGAATCGCCCATCGGCATGACCAGGATGGCGATGGCGGCGGCGATCAGCATGATGCCGCGCGACCATTGTCCACCCTGCGCCAGATGGTCAAACAGCAGCATTGCCGCAAAGAAAGCCGCCGTCAGCGTCACCTTCACCCGCAGCCGGTCGACTGCCGACCGGCCATAGCCGGGGCATAGTCCACCAGCGAGATACAGCAGCGGCAGGGCCAGAATGGCCAGATGCACACCCTGATAGATATCGGCGTTCAGTTCGATGGGCAGTTGCGGTGCCAGCAGCAGACGCAGCCAGGTCGCCAATATGACGATGGCCTGCAGCAGCAGCGCATCGGTCAGCATCATCAGCAGGGAGACATGCCAAAGCTTGCGTCCGTACTGGCGGACGGGGAGGGCACGACCCACCTGCCGGGCCTGATCAATCAACATGTCAGCAGGCATCCCTGCCTCTCGTCCCTCGGGCGGGTATCGACGGTCTGCCTGCGGTTGCACTTCACGATACCGGGTGCCGGGTCACCTCGAACGGCACCCGCCCTTCCAACGGCAGGTTCAGGTATCAAATCCGCAGGCCGAAACGCAGTGCGACAACATATTGGTGGAAGTCGGCAGTATCGATCGTCGAGTTACGGTCACGATAGCCCAACTCGCCACCAATGTAATATTCCGGCGCCAGCGCCCAGGTCCCGCGCAGGCGCGCGTCATAGGTCCAGTCGCGACGTGGGTTAGCGCTGAAATTGTCGCGGGAGACACTGCCCACCGCGGTCAGGACCAGATTGCGCCGCACCTCGTGACGGATGAGCACACTGCCGGCCATGCGCACGATGCTGGAGGAACCCTGGATCGTGGTTTCCTGAACCGAACGCTCCAGCGACGGCACGACAACCGTCAGACGGCTGGGCGTCCAGTTGAATTTCGTGACGATGGAATAGCCCTTGGGGTCACTGAGGCGCTTGTCCTTGTAGTCCTGCACCTGATAACCGACCAGGAAATCGCCGCGCAGCAATTCACTGATATCGACGCCGACACCGGCGCGAATCCGCTGACCGTCGCTGGAGCGCTGAAAGCCGTTATCGTCAAGCTTGTCGATATAGCGACGCCAGTTCTGCGAGCCCTCCACAACGACCGAATAGCCGGTGTAGAATTCGTAACCCGCGCGCGCCGTCAACGTGGTTTCATTCAGGTCGCGGTCATCATTGTTGATCTTGGTGCCGGTGGAGGTTTCAACATCGGCATAATCACGGTGTGCCACGTCAATGTCGCCGGTCAGCGTCAGGTTGCCCATGCGCGACTTGCTCTGCAGGCCACCGCTGACGGCCCGTGTGCGCGTCGGCTTCTTGCCGGCAGCGGCGTTGGGCGTGCCGCGATCCTCGTAATACTGGTTCACCTCGGCCGTGGCGTTGGCTTCCCACTGCTTGGTGAAGTCATAGCGGCCATCGACCAGCAGCACCCCGTCCAGATGGGTGTCGTCCTCATGCTTCTGAAACACGGACTGGTCAAGACGGGCCAGCACGTTCAGGGCATGGACCGGGAACCGCGAACGCAGCCGGACTTCGGGCGTGATGCGGGTGATCAGGTCGTTCTTGGCGTTCTGGGACGTCGCGTAGATGTTGCTGTTATAGACCTCCGAGACTTCGAGTTGCGGCAGCATCAGGAAGCTGCCCATCTCGATGCCCTTAGGCTGATACGACTCGTCCACGCGCTTGACGTCGTCGGCACCGGGCCCGCCGTCCGCTTCCGGGCTGGCCTCGCGGACGACCGCGGAGCTGTTGCCGGCCTGGTCGCGAGCTGCGATCGTCGGGGTACTGGTCTGTGCCATGGCAGGCGACACCAGCGCCAGATGAGCCGTCGTCGCCAGCAAGGCCAGGACGCTCATCGGCCGGGAACGTCCAATGGTGCCGATCTTCATGGAAATCGCCCGCATCAAAACCAGCATGACGTCGTTACCTGCCCGTCGAAACAAAGGTTAGCTGCAAAATACCACTCCCCGCACTGCAATCAATAGGTTTGTTGCCAGCGGCGAGCTACGCCCTACATTTGCAGACGAAAAGTTATCGCACCGTGTTGCATCAGCAACTGTCAGTGATCGTCAATGAGAACATCGTGGCCAGGATATCCAGCGGCCGGCGAACTTACGCCTGATCAGTTGGGGCTGACCGTGAAGATCGGAGGCTGCTCGGTCACATTGTTGTTGTTTGTATTATTGTTGTTGTTTGTATTGTTATTCGCCGTCTGGGTCGTCGTCGCCTGGGTGGTTGCGCTGCCCTGGTTGGTGGTGCCAGTCTGCGGCGTGGATGGGGCCGCGGCTGACAGGATGGCGTTGACCTGGGCGGCGTTGGTCGGGTTGGACTGCGACAAGGCCGTATTGCTGCTGGCCGTGTTCAGGGTCTGGACGACGGTCTGCGTTGCGCCCGGCGCGGCGGCGGTCACCGCCTGGCTGGTCACGGCGCTGTAGGCGTTTGACATGACCTGGATGGCGGCCTGCGGTGCGGCGTTATAGACGGCGGGCGTGGAGGCGACCTGCACCACGGCGGTTGCCATCTGGGCGACGGCGGTCGGCGAGGCCGCCTGAGCAGCCGGCTGGATCGCGATGCGGGCCGCCGTGGTGATGACGCCGGACGTCTGCGTGGGCGCGCTGTTGGTCACGTTCTGGGCGGCGACGGCCTGCACGGAACTGGCCGCCAGCGACACGGCCGCGGCGGGATTGGTGGCCACGATCGCTTCCGCCAGATTCACGGCGCTCTGCGCGACGGCGGCGATGACGGCCGGGCTGCTGGTCTGCACGGCGACCTGCATCGTGTTGGCGGCGACACTGGCCGCGATCTGCGGTGCGACGGCCTGCACGGGCGGGGCGACGAAGATGCGCGCAGCCGTGGTCACCACCGACTGCACCTGCGTCGGCGAACTGGTCTGCACGGGGCTGCTCTGCACGGCTTCGACCGCCGCGCCGGCGGCGATGATGGCGGCCTGGGGATTGGTCTGCACCAGCTGTTCGGCTGCGGCCACCACCTGATTCGCCAGATTGGCTGCCCGCGTCGGGCTGCCGCCCGACAATACATTGATCGCCTGGGTGACGGCGCCGCCATTGCCGCTCAACACGGCCGCCCGCAATGCCGGCGGCAGCGCATTCATCGCCTGACCTGCGGCGGCGGCCTGCTGCTGCTGGGCCTGAGCGGGCACAAGTGCGGTCCCCGCCAGAAGGGCGGTGATGAGGACGGCGAGGCGCAGACGGGTCATGGCAGGGGTTTCCGCTTTCAGGGCAATATTCTTGAAGCCTGGCGAATATTGCCGCAACTCCCGCGAAGGCACAAGTCTCGATTGAACGATGGGTTGTATGCTACATCGACGGTGGCCGGCGACGACGGTTGTCGGGGTTGCGCCGAGGGCGGCGCATCGCATATGAATGGCCGTGAAGACCGCCATGCGCCCGCTGTTGGGCGCTGCCTTATTTTCCTGTGCCTGACAGAGTGTTGCCAATGGCTTTCAACTGGAAAAGCGTGCTGCTTGTGCCGTTCATGCTGCTGATCGTCGGCTGCAGCCAGACGGTGGGCGTCTTCCCGTCCGAGATGGCGCCGCAGACCACAGAGGTGATGCAGGGCTACAAGCTGGAGCCCGGCAACAAGATACGCGTCAATATCTTCAACGAGCAGAACCTGTCCGGCGACTTCACCCTGGATGCCACCGGCAATGTGGCCATGCCCCTGATCGGCAACATTCCGGCGGCGGGCCTGACGGCCAAGCAACTGGGCGCGCGGATCGAGGATAAGCTGAAGCAGGACGGGCTGCTTCAGCAGCCGAGCGTGGCCGTGGAGGTGCAGACCTTCCGGCCCTTCTATGTGCTGGGCGAGGTGCGCCAGCCCGGCGAATACCAATATTCGGCCGGCATCACCGTGCTGAGCGCCGTGGCCCGCGCGGGTGGATATGATTACCGGGCCGTCACAGGAACGGTGGTCCTGGTCCGCAATGTCGACGGCGCCCAGAAGGAATATCAGGCGACGGAACTGACCCCGCTATTCCCGGGTGACATTGTCCGCGTCCTAGAGCGGCGCTTCTAAGAGGCGGCGATCCGGCCATGCCCGCATGACCGGTCGATCGCGAGCAGGCCGTATCCGATGAGTGTCAAGAGTCACGCCATCATCCTGTCCCTGATCGGTTTCCTGCTCTTCGGCTACGCGGTCGGGAGCAAGGGTTTTGCCTATCTGGGCATCGCCAATTTCTATATCGGCGAGATGGTGCTGGCAGCGTCCGTGACCCTGTTCATCTTCTCCCCCAATTTCCGGGCCGTGTTCAGCTCCTACGTTGCCTTGCCCTTCTTTCTGCTGGCATTTGTCTGTTTCATCCGGACGGCGCCCTTCATCGAGGTCTTTGGCATCTTTGCCCTGCGCGACAGCGTGCTTTACGGCTACATGCTGTTCGCAGTGCTGGTCGCCGGCTGTCTGTCGACTCCGCAGTCGGTCCTGCTCTCTGTCCGCACGTATGAATACGCTGCACTGGTGGCCATACCGGCTATCTTTGCCATGCTGCTGATCATCGGCGTCAGCGACGCCGATTTGGCGGATGGCTCGCCCACGCAGCTGAAACCGGGTGACACGGCGGTTCATCTGACGGGGGTACTGGCGTTTTTCCTGCTGGGTCTCGGGCGGCGTCTCGACAGCAATGATCACAGCTGGCCCGCGCTGCTGTTCCGGGTGGCTTTGGCTGCGACCTTGTTGATTGCCGTGCTTGTCGGCCTCTGGTGCGCCTCGCTCAGCCGCGGTGCGCTGATGTCGATGATGCTGGGTCTGGGGGCGCTGTTTCTGTGGGGGTTCAGCCGGAGGCTGCTGGCCTGGGCCGCCCTTGCCATGGTTCTGGTCGTCATTGCATCGGCGATCCTGGATATCCGCGTTGCGACGGAATACCGTGAAATCTCCGCCCGTCAGGTTGTCGCCAACCTGATCTCGGTTTTTGACGTGGACAGCGCCTCCATCGCCGGCAGTGACATCGACATGCAGGCCCTGGGGTCGACCGCCAGCTGGCGTCTGGACTGGTGGTCGGACATTGTTGATTACACTTTCTTCGGGGACCTGTTCTGGACGGGGCGCGGCTTCGGTCCCAATCTGGCAACGATCGATGGCTATCAGGTCGATCCCGACGGGGCGTTGCGCAGCCCGCACAATGCCCACATGACCTTTCTGGCCCGGGCGGGCGTTCCCGGCTTCATGCTGTGGGTGGTGTCGCAGCTGTCCTTCGGCGCGACCTTGGTCTTTTGCAGCCTGCGTATGCGTCGGATCAACGCACTGGGCTGGGTGCGTCTGAATGTCTGGGTGATGGCCTATTGGCTGGCGGCCCTCACCAATGCCAGTTTCGACGTCTATCTGGAGGGGCCGCAGGGTGGCATCTGGTTCTGGTGCATCATCGGCTTCGGCGTCGCTCTGATCCACCTGGAGAACCGGGCCTATCGGGAGCAGACGCGGCCGCTGGTTCTACAGCCGCTGGCGGCGATCGAATGATGACGGGGCACCCCGCCTGTCGGTGGACCCGGTCATGAGGCCGCTGTTGCCGGCACCGAAAAGCGCCCTTAAATCCCTGCTGGGATTGGCGTGGCAGGCGGTGGACGCCGTTTTGCTGCCCTGGCTGCCGCGACCGGTCACACAGGCACCGACAGCGATGCTGGTTCGGCTTGATCGGATCGGGGATGTGGTTCTGTGGCTGCCGGCCGCCCGGTGCCTGGCAGAACATTTCAAGGCGAGCGGCCATCGCGTGGTGGTACTGGTGGCGGCCGAATGCGCCATTCTGCTGCGTGAGATCACGGCAATCGACGAGATCATCACCATCGACCGCGCCGCGCTGCTGCTCAATCCGGTCTATCGTGTGCGGACCCTGCGGCGGGTGCGGCGCCTTGGTGCCACGCTGGCGCTGAACCCGACATTTTCGCGCGTCGCCGCCCTTGGTGACGCGGTGGTCCGCGCCAGCGCGGCTTCCCGCCGTGTCGGCTGGGTCGGCGACGGGGCGGCCAGCAGCCTGTTCGAGCGGCGGCTGGGCGACAGCGCCTATACCGAGCTGCTTTCCGCCCCACCCGGCATGCACAGCGAGCTGGCGCGCAACGAGGCGCTGCCGGCCCTGCTGGGGGTGGCGGAGGCTGGGTCCTGGCCCTGTGTGCCGCTGCCCCGCGACGCCGTGCCCGGGCTGCCGCCGGAATTCTATGTGCTGGCGCCGGGGGCCAGTCAGGAACTGCGTCGCTGGCCCGTGGAAAGGTTTGCGGCCCTGGCGGGCCGGATCCACGCTGCCACGGGATGGACGGGTATCATCTGCGGGGGCCGTGACGACGGGGCCCGCGCCCACCGGCTGCGGGCGACGCTGCCGGCAGTCCCGTTGATCGACATGACGGGGGCCACGGCGTTGCCGGCCCTGACCGATCTGATCGCCCGGGCGCGTCTGGTCGTGTCGTGCGACAGCGCCGCCATCCATATTGCAGCGGCCATGCGAACACCCGGTGTCTGCATCACGGGGGGTGGGGGGTATGAACGTTTTGTGCCCTACCCGGATGTCCGGCTGGCGCCGGTGACACCACCGCGGGTGGCTGTCCACCCCAGATCCTGCTTCGGCTGTGCCTGGAAATGCCCATACCGACCCACGGGACGCAGGCCGGCCCCCTGTATCGAGGATGTGTCGCTGGAGGCGGCGTGGGCGGAGGTGCAGATCGTGCTGCGTCAGGACCGGACGGCGGGCCGGTGAGCGATCAGGAGCGCGGCGGCCGCGGCGGCGGGGGACCGCCATTGTTGCGCAGATAGGCTGCCAACTCGCGGTCGGTCAGGCTGTCCAGCGCCTCGTCCACCAGCGGCGCCATGCCCGGGACCGCCCGCACCATTTCCGGCCATTCCCAGGAGAGTGTCCAGCTGTTGCGGATCTGCCGCTTCAACAGGCTGCGGCCGTCCGCGTCCATCAAGGGCAGCAGCCGGGCCCCCATGCGCAGACGGTCCGGCATGATGGCCGGCTCGAACCCGCCGGTCAGGACGGACATGCGCCAGGCGGCCAGGGCCCCGGTCATGTCGCCGTGCCCCTCCCTCAGGGCCGCCAGGCGAAGCCAGAGGGACGGATTGCCGGGTGTCCGCGACAGGCCGGCCTCCGTGGCGCTTTCTGCGGCCATCAGCAGGCGGAACTGGTCGGCCAGCGGGGCGATCGCGGCTGCCCGCAACAGCAGAAATCCCCGGTCGCCGTCGGACGAGCGGTCGCCCAGGGCGGCGGCACGGTCCAGCGCCTGTACAGCCGTCAGCAAGGCCGGCAAGGCCACAGGCTGGCCGGCATAGGCCTCCCACAGCACGGGCCGTGCGGGCAGGGCCGCGATCGTCGCGGCCAGACGCGGCGCCGCGAAGGCGACCAGGGCCAGCCCGGCCCCGCCAACCAGCAGCAGGGTGAGGCGTCCGGCCAGGCGGCCCGTTCCGTTACCGGCTGCCGTAATAGTCACGGTAACGGCCATAATATTGCCCGTAGTCGCCATAGCCGTAGGTGGCGTGCTTGCTCTGGTTCACCTGCGACAGGACGATGCCATGCGGCGGGGCCCCGGCCATGCGCAGAACCTTGATGCCGTTGCGGACCGCATCGCGGGGCGTCGAGCCCCAATGGACCAGATAGATCACGCGATGGGCCATGCGGGCCAGCATGCGCGTATCGGACACGGCCAGCACCGGCGGACTGTCGATGATGATCCGCGAATACCGCCCCTGCAGCTCGTTCAGCAGGGTCTGGATGGCCTGGGCATGGATAAGGTCCACGACTCGCTGCGTACGGCCGGCCGCCAGCAGATCCACGCCTTCGACGACATTATGCTGCACGACCTCATCGAAGGTGGCGGTTCCATCCAGGATGTCACCCAGTCCCCGTTCGCCCGGCAGTTCCAAGGCGGTATTGAGACGCGGACGATGCAGGTCGGCGTCGATCATCAGCACCCGGCCGCCGCTGCGTGCGCTGGTGATACCCAGGCACAGCGACACGAAGGTCTTGCCCTCCCGCGGGACGGAAGAGGTGACCAGCGAGATCAGGCTGCTGCCGGGCGGCACGCCGAATTCCACCGCGGTGCGCAGGTTGCGCAGACTGTCCGCGAGGCCGGATGTCGGCTTCTCCAGCAACTGCCGTGCGGTCTTGTCGCCCTTTTCCTTCTGCATGGGGATCAGGGCGAAGGCGGGCAGACCGGTGACATCCTCCACCTCGTCGGCAGAGCGCAGGGTGCTGTCCAGACGGTCGATCAGGAAGACCAGGCCCACGCCCAGGATCAGCGACAGCATGAAGACCACCGACAGGATCGACATCGTGCGCGGTGCCGACGGAACGATGGGAATTTCAGCCGGAGAGACGATTCGGGCATTGGCGCGGCGCATCTGTTCCATTTCAGTATCGCGCTTGAAGCGACCCAGCAGGGCCTCGTACAGGCTCTTGCTGGCGTCTGCCTGACGCTCAAGCTCGCGCAGCTTCACCTCGGCCGTGCCGGCGGTCGTCGTCTCCCGGCGGATGCCGGCCAGTTCGGCCTCCATCGACCGGACACCGGCCATGGCGATCTGCACGTCATTGCTGAGCGCGGCCGCTATCTTGTTGATCTCCTAGGTGATCTTGGCGCGCAGATCATCCAGGTCGGCGCGCAGGCCGACAATGCGGGGATGGCGGTCGCCATAGGTCTTTTCGGCTTCCGACACTTCGCGCGACTTGACCGCTTCCTGCTCGCGCAGGCGCTGGATCAGTGAGGATTGCAGCACGTCGCTGGACGTGGCCAGGCTTTCCGGCGACCGGGCCAGGGCGCGCACCTGGGCCAGACGCGCTTCCCGCTGTGACAGTTCGGCCCGGGCGATGACCAGACGGGAATTGATTTCCGACAGCTGCTGATCGCTGAGCGTCGCCTGACGCTGGTCGGAACGGCGCAGGTTGTTGGCCGCGCGGAAGTTTTCCACGGCGTTTTCGGCCGCAACCACGTCGGCGCGCATCCCCTCCAGCCGGTCGCCCAGCCAGCTGGTGACGCGCCGGGCCTCCTCCAGGCTCGCCTCCAGCCGATCGTTCATATAGGTCTCGGCGACGATGTTGGCGATCTGCGCCGCCTTTTCCCGATCACTGGAGATGAAGCGGATTTCGATGACGTAGGATCGACGCTGCGAGACGACGGTGAGCCGGCTGAGAACGGCCTTGACGATGCGGGCCTGCCGCATCTCTTCGCGGGCGCCGGGGGTGACGTCGCTGTTGGCGCTCTCGCTGTCGCGGCCTTTCAGCCAGTTCAGCGGAGACAGCCAGGACAGCCACGAGCTTTCGCCGTCCTTCGTTGCGCCCTTGCGCAGGGCGGCGTTGAATTCGGGGTCCTTGTCCAGGGCCAGCCGGTTGATCACGCGGCGGATCAGATTGGTCGAGGTGATCAGTTCCGCTTCGGTCTGGATCACTTCCGGTGACAGCCATTGGCGTCGGAACATCGCGGTCTGCTCCGACAGCATGTTGCTGCTGTCGGCGGTTTCCACCACCACGCGGGCCGTGGCCGTATATTGCGGTTCCATCTGCTTCAGGATGATGGCGGTCGGGACCACCAGCAGCAGGACAGAGGCCAGAATGACGAACTTGCCGCGCAACAGCACGCGAGCAGCCCAGCGCATGGTCTGACGGAAGTCGAACGAGCGCCCGGCCGGCGTGTGGGGCCGGTGGTGGTGACCCGGCTGACCTTCGGGGAAAAGTTCCTCGACCGTGGGGCCGACACTGGAATGCTTGTTCATATCGCCTCAAGGTCCATGATCTGGAACCGCCACCCGATGGTGGCCAACAACGGATACACCGCTTTCGTCCGCATAGGTGGCCCCACCGGAGCCTGCCGACATGTCTTACTGATCACCCCCTTCTTAGGCAAGGCACCAGTGAAGATTGCTGATGGCGGCCAAGTGCTCCACCGGCAAGATAGGGGGCGCCATTGCCCCGATGCCGGTGGCGGGCGCGATGCCCTGCGTCCCTCCGGACGGCTGATGCCCATTATCAGGGCAGGCACGGCCGGGGCCGGCCGGCAGCGCAGGGCCGGGCAGAATCAGGGCGGTTGGCAGCAACGCGCATGACAAGGCCCGCGACGCGGCGGCATGTTTCATCGCGTGCGGCCATGATTCTGTCCCGTTCCGTCAGAATGATCAATGAGTGTACAACATCATGCCAGAGCGTTATCTACCTCTGCAACCGATGGATCACAGTCCAGGGACTGTAACCTTAGATTGATGATTGCCTGGGCATGGACCTGTCGGGCTTGTCGCTGCGCTGATCCGGTTCGAGGCGGGTTGCGGTGGCGTGCCGGATAACGTTAGCTTCGAAGCGGCGAGCCATCAGGACGGTGCTTCGCCTGAAGCCGCGAGGGAATGGGACGAATGGAGCGTGTTGAGGCGCAGCCCGAGCAGGCGGATGGTCATCATCCTCACGGTCCCGGCCCGGCCGCCTCCCGCAACGGTCGTATTCTGATGGGGATGCTGGTGGCCGTCGTGGCCCTGGCGCCCCTGCCGCTGGGCAGCACCAGACCGGTCGCGTGGCTGGTGCTGACAATGCTGGTCGCTCTGCTGCTTGTGGCCTGGAGTGTCCTGCTTCTGCTGCGTCGTCTTCATCTCGCGGTGGCGCCACGCCGGCTGCTGCCGGTGATCCTTCCGCTGCTGCTGGCCCTGGCCTGGGCCTGTCTGCAGGGGACGGGCCAGTTGCCAGCAGGTCTCCTGCATCCCTTATGGGAAGAGACCTGGCGGACGCTTGGTGTGCCGGGGCCGGCATCCCTTTCGCTCGACCCGCAGGCGACCTTCGATGCGGTGCTGCGCAATGCCGCCTATGTCGGCATCTTCTTTCTGGCAGTACAGCTGGGCCGCGACCCGTCCAATGCCTCCATGGCACTGTCCACCCTGGCCGTCGCGGGCGCGGCCTATGCAATCTACGGCCTGTTCATGCATCTGTCCGGCATGCAGATGATCCTGTGGATGCCGAAATGGGCCTATCAGGGGGATCTGACGGCCACCTTCGTCAACCGAAACGCCTATGGCGCCTATGCCGGCATTGGGTTGCTGTGCTGTCTGGCCCGTCTGACCCAGGCCATTGCGTCGCTGCATTCCGGCCGGTCGTTCCGGCTGCGCGATCTGGCCGACCGGCTGGCCATCCGCGCCGTGCCCATGCTGGTGGCGACCTTCCTGCTGCTGACGGCCGTGCTGCTGACCCATTCGCGCGGGGCGATGATCAGCGTGCTGGCGGGGCTGGCGGCGTTGCTGGCCTGCTTCGTTGCGGCACGGCTGATCTCGCGGCGCAAGGCCTTGCTGCTGGTGGTGGTGGCCATCCCCCTGGTCCTGGGGCTGCTTCTGTTCAGCGGGGAGGAAACGCTGAGCCGGCTCAGCGAAACCAGCGACCATGTCTCCACCGAGGCGGAGGCGCGGACGCCCGTCTATCGGCTGGTGATCGGGGCCATCGCCCAGGCCCCCTGGACGGGGTACGGCTTGGGGGCGTTCCTGTCGGCTTTCCGGCAGTTCCGGGATCCCGGCCTGCCGGGGCCCCTGGTCTGGGATTACGCACATAATGTGCATCTGGAACTGCTGATGGATCTGGGCATCCCCGGGGCGGCGCTGGTCTATGTGGCCATGGCGGCCATGGTCATCCTGCTGGTCCGCGGCATGCGCCGCCGACGGCGTCACCAGGTCTATCCGGCCGTGGCGCTGGCCTGTCTGTTCATGGCCGGCGTGCATGGGGCGATGGATTTCAGCCCGCAGGTGCCGGCCGTCGCGGCCACTCTGTCCTTCGTGCTGGGGATCGGTGTTGCCCAATCCTGGTCGCGCCGGTCGCGCGCTAGGGACGCTTCACCTGAAGAATCCGCTGTTCCGTCCCCTTGAGGCACAGCGCCGTCAGCACGCCCGTGGCATAGGCACCGGTGTCCAGGCCGATCCGGTTGGGATGCATGTCCGGCTCCGGCGTCACCGTATGGCCATGGATAATGACATGACCGTGCGGGCGCGGATCGGACAGGAAGGGTTCGCGGATCCACAGCAGATCCTCTGGCACCTGCGCATCCAGCGGCCGGCCCGGCCGAATGCCGGCATGAACGAAGGCATAGCCGCCGGTCACGCAGGAATTCTCCAGTCCGCGCAGGAAGTCGAGATGCCGCGGCGGCAGCTTTGCTTCCAGTTCACCCCGCAACTGGGCCAGTCTGGCCGGGGTCGTGGCGCCCGCTGCCGCGATGCCATAGCTGGCCAGCGTCTCCACCCCGCCGAAGCGCAGCCATTCAGCACCACCGGCACCGCCGGACAGGAATTCCAGCATCACCGCTTCATGATTGCCCAGCAGGAAGCGCAGCGTGGCGCCGGGCAGGGGGGTGCCCGTCAGCCGCTCCAGCACGCCGCGTGAGTCCGGTCCGCGATCGATGTAATCGCCCAGAAAGATCAGAACGATGCGGGACGGTGGATGGTCGCCGGCGTCGGCGCGGATGGCGTCCAGCATCGCCTCCAGCAATCCGGCCTCGCCATGGATGTCGCCGACCGCATAGACCAGGAAGCCGGCCGGGATCGACGGTGGTTCAACCGGAACCGGCGGCGCCGGCGGCTGGCGCCGCAACATCGCGGAAAGGGCGTCGATCAGGAAGCGCATCATCGGGTTCCGGGCGGGCTGGGGGAGAAGCCAGGGCAGATATGGGGCCGTGCCGCCGCCGGTTGCAACTGTCCTGGACGGGGCGGCCAGGGAAAAGGCAACGGCTGAGGAGCCCGGCCGTTTAGACAAGACAGGGCAGGGGTAATGGTTTATCAACGCCCTATGGGCTTCGATCCGCGCCCCTTCCGGGGCGAAGCATGGAATATCTGCATGGGGAACGCATTCCATTCCGACGACCCGCTGTCCAGCCAGGTCATCGATCAATGGCGCCAACGCATCCGCCTCACCACGGCGGCGAATTACCATTACCATATGGGGCTTGCCCTGGCGGATAGTGGCGCCACCGAGGCCGCCATCGCCAATTTCCGCAAATCCGTGGAACTGACGCCCGATCATCTGGGCGCGCGCTATGATCTGGAACAGTTGCTGTCCGCACAGGGGCAGCCGCCGGCCGAACGGCTTGACCCTGCACAGTGGCTGCGGGGCCTGATCCAGCATCTGGCCTCGCTGCTGGAAGCGGGGAAGGCGACGCGCGCGCGTCAGGTGCTGGCCGATATCTCGGGTCCGGCATCCGATGAGAAGGTGCTGGCCTGGGCGCGGGTCCTGATCGACCTGCTGTGCGACGGCGCCCGGCAAAGCCGACCGCATCCGGCCGCGCCCCTGGACCGGCAGCAGCTGGAAATCCTTTATCCGCTGCGGGGCGCGTTCCGCCAGGCGGGTCAGCTGTGCCTGCAATGGGCCAATCCGGACGGCATCGACTATTTCGACCTGTACTGCGCGCTGGAGCCGGAGGATCAAACGGTCCTGATCAACCGGGCCCTGGCTCTGGTTGTCGCACGGCGGCTGGACGAGGTGCGCTCCCTGCTGGGTACGCTTCCACGCGACGGGGCGGTTGCGACCCGCCAATGCGCGATCCTGAACATCAGCCTGGATGATGGGGCAGCGGCACTGGCCGAACTGGGGCGCCTGACCGAAGACCCCGTTCACGGCATGACGGCGGCGCTTCATACGGCGGCGCTGCTGCTGCTGGGCCGTGCGGAGGAAGCTGCACGCCATCTGCAATATGCAGAACAGGCGCTGCCCGGCAACCCCTGGGTGCAGGTGGTCCGGGCCTGGTATGATCGGCAGGCAGGTCAGCCGCCAGCGGCCAGGCTGGATGGGAACGCGGTCGGTATCCGCGGTGTTCTTTCCCGCCTGCCGACGCGCATCGCCGCATCCCTGGGGACGGATTGAGTTCGCAAGGCGCTTTCCATCCCTGGTATCATCGGCGGCGGCTGCCCGCAGCGGCCGTGCCGGCCAGGGCCGTGGCATAAAGTGCTGCATAGCGGGCCGCAACCCGTTCCAGGCTGCATTCGCGTTCCACGAAATCCCGACCTTCACGGCCCCAGGCGATCAGCCGATCGCGATCCGACAGTGCCTCCCGCAGGGCGGCGGTGAAGCAGGCGGTATCGTGCCGCGGGGCCAGGATGCCGTTCCGGCCCGACCGGATCATGTCCGGCAGGCCGCCCAGATCAAAGCCGATGACAGCCGTGCCGCAGGCCAGCGCCTCCAGACCGGTATTGGGGAAATTCTCCTGGCCGCTGGGCACGGCCACCAGATCGGCCAGGGCGTAGAGTTCGGCCATGTCGGCGTCGGTGCGGACGGTGCCGGCATGGATGACGGGCACATTGACGGGCGGCGGCACCTGCCCCTCTCCCGCCAGCAGCAGGACAAGGCGGTCCGCACCGGGCAGCGTGTCCAGGGCCGCCTTCAGATGCGCATAGCCCTTGCGGGGGTCATCCAGGGCATGGGAGACGAACAGGACCACGGTGGCCGCGCAATCGATGCCGCGTCGCAGGCGCAGCGCGTCCCGGTCACGGGGGCGGTATGTGTCGATATCCAGTCCGTTGGGAATGACATGGATGGGCCGGTCGCGCAGCAGGCTGCTGCGTGCGGCTTCCGCAGCCATCCAGCGGCTGGGCGTCACAATATGCAGCGGCGCCCGCAGCCGGGTCAGGGCCGCCCGCTTGCGTGAAAGGATCACGGCTGAAAGGTCACCCTCATCCGTGGAATCCAGCATCGGGCATGCCCCGCAGGCGCGGGTATAGCGCTCGCAGTCGCCCGTGTAATGGCAGCCGCCGGTGAAAATGTTCTGGTCGTGCAGCGTCCAGACCAGGGCCTGATGCGGTCCGCGCCGTTCCATGAAGTGCGCCCAGTCGACCAGGCCGCGCGTCCAGTGAAGGTTGAAGACATCGGCATCCCGCAGCCGCTGTTCCAGCAGCTGCGCACGCGCGGCGCGTTCCGAATGAAAGGGAACGAAGCCGGAGGTGCGCAAGCGGGGGTAGGGGGCCTCCTCGGCCCGGACGGCCTCCTCCGCCGCCTGATATTCCGCTTGCTCCGCCACCGTGACGGCCCGGACAGGAATGATGGCGGGATCATCGCTGTCGCGGCGGGCGACATACAGGCTACGGTCGATGCCCAGCCGGCCCAGACCGACATAAAGCCGATGCATGGCGCGGGCCGCCCCGCCGGCCGTGTCGAAAGTGTTCAGCAGCGCCACGCGCATCCGGCCGGTTCCATCCTGTTCGCAGGGATTTCGCTCAACTGGTCAGGTACCCCGTCGGCAGGGCATAATGACCTCCCGCCTCCTGTCTTCGCAAGGCCCCGCCGCCGCCATGACCCTGCGCCTCTCCCTCTTCAATCCCATCGATCCTGATCGCCCCGTGGCGGAAAGGGAACTGGCCCTGCGCTTTGCCCAGGCCATGACCGGGCTGGGGTGGCAGGCCGGCATCCATCATCGATCGGACCAGGTGCGGACCTTCAACCCCGACGCCGTGTTGAACCTGTTTCCCGTGGCGGCCCCGAAACTGACCGATCACCCATGGCTGGGCTGCGCCTGGGGACCGCCATCCATCATCGAGGGGATGAAGGCAGCGGATCGCGATCTGGCCGCCGTCAATGAATTGAGCCACGACGCCTATCTGGTGTCCGGCGAGTCCCTGGAACTTCATCTGCGCGGGCGGCTGGCCGTGGCGGGCCGGTCGGCGCCGATGCGGGCGATGCATGTCAGCTCGCCCCGGTCCAGCCGGAAGCCGGGCCTGGGGCCCGACAGCCGCTTGTTCTATGTCGGGTCGAACTGGGACGGGCTGCGTTTTCCGCACCTGATGGCCCGTCTGGCGGAGGAAGGGGCGCTGGCCCTGTATGGGGCGGCGGCGCGCTGGTCGCACCTGCCGGGGGCGTATCAGGGCGAACTTCCCTTCGACGGGCGATCGGTGATCGATGCAGCCCATCATTGGGGCATGGGCCTGTGCCTGCACCTGCCGCAGCATCGGGCGGATGGTGTCCCCAACATGCGGGTGTTCGAGCTGGCGGCGGCCGGTGCGGTGATTGTGTCCGACCAGCATCCCTTCATCGAACATTGGTTTGGTGACAGCGTGCTATATGTCGGGACCGACGAGGGTGAGGCGGCGGCGGCAGCCGACATCCTGGACCGTGTCGCCTGGATCAGGGCCAATCCCGCCACGGCGCGGGAGATGGCGGCCACGGCACAGGCCATCTTCAACCGGCGGCTCTGCCTGGAGGAACTGCTGGCCCCGCTGCCCGATCTTCTGACCGAACTGGCGGGCGCGCGTCGGGCCGGTGGCCCGGGCGGTGTGGCTGTGCTGCTGCCGGACGGGCCCGGTCTGGCGGAACGGCTGTCCATGCTGGCGGGGCAGTGCGGGGCGCCGGCCGTGACCGCGCTGGTGCCGGGCGGGGCCGAACTGCCGCCCGCGATGGCCGACATCACGGTCCGTCCCCTGCCGGGGCCGGCGGATGCCGCCGCCCTGCTGTCGGCGATGGGGGATGCGGCCGGCCTGGCCATCCTGCCCGCTTGGGTGGAATGGCACGCCGACCATCTGGCGCGGATGCGGGAGATGGCGCCGACGGGGCGGGCGGCGCTTGCCGCTGCCCTGTGGCCGCGACCGGCGGGGACGACGGGCTTTCCGGTCGATTCGGCGGAGGAATGGTCGCTGGCTCCGCTGACCACCGGGGGCGATGAACCAGCCCTCGCCCTCCTGCGGGCCGGGGCGCTCTATTGCCCGGTGGAGCGGTTGCGGGGGCTGCAACTGGCCGCAGCCGACTGGCGGTCGCTGGCGCTGGACCTGCCGCCGGCCCTGGCCGCCGCGGACGGACTGGCCTTTCACCCCGTGACCAGTCTGCGCCTGATTGACCCTTCACCGGCGGGGCAGCCGGCATCGCTGGCCTGGCAGCCGCTGTCGCCGGTGTCATCGCCGGCGCGGCCGCCGCGGGTGACCGGTATCAACGACCTGTCGCCGGCCTTGGCCGCCGACCTGCCCTGCCTGTGGTCCCCGGCGGATTTCGACCGGCTGCCGCCACGCGGGCCGATCTGGCTCTATGGGGCGGGCCGGGGCGGGGAGCTGGTCATGGCGGCCCTGCCGGCAACAGCCCGCGCCCGGCTGCGCGGCTTCCTGGACAGCCGCAGCCGGGGGGAAGTGCAGGGGCTTCCGCTGCGCTGCCCACAGGACCTGGATCCGGCCGACATGGAACCCTCCACGGTCATCATCGCCAGCCAATATGTGTCCGACATGCTGCGGGCGTTGCAGGCGGGGACCGTGCGGCCGGCCCATATCCTGAACGCCTATCCCTACATCGCCGACCGGGTCGAGGCGGACGGCAGACTCGTGCATATGGGGTAATCTGTCCGGCGGAGGTAACCGATCACGCCTTATACAAATCACCCTTGATCGTGACCGATCAAGGGTGATTTGTGGTCCCTCAAGCGCCGGGCGCCCGCATCCGCGGGCTTGGCTTGCGGCGCACGAACGCCGGGCCGGCGGGAGCATGCCTGCAATCCGCCAAGGGTCAAACCCTCGGCAGATTGTATTATATCGTGTCCTGGCTGATCATTTCCCGAACATAGTCGACATGGGGATCGGCCAGAACCTCGGCGCGGTCCAACAGCGCCCTTGCCGTCGCTTCGTCCCGGTCCAGGCGCCAGGCCAGCTCGGCCAGCACGGTGAGGACCGACGGCACCTCCTTCTCGGTCCAGCGCGCGAGCTGCCCGCGGACCTTGTCCAGGGCCGGGCGGTCGTCCGGCCGGTGCTTCAGCAGCATACGCGCCAGATTGACCTGGGCGGCGCAATGGTTCTGTGCGGCGGCGGCCGTGAACAGCTCGATGGCCCGGTCCGGATCCTCCGCATATTCTTCGCCCAGCGTGTGGGCATGGGCCAGCCGGAACTGCGCCGACGCGCTGCCGATGTTGGCCGCCGCCTCGTAGCAGCGCCGCGCCGCCTCCTGGTCTTGCGGCACGCCGCGCCCGTGATACAGCAGCACACCAAAATTATAGAGCGCGTTCGCGTGCTGCTGCCCTGCGGCCTTCATCATCAGCTGCGCGGCCTTTTCCTCGTCCTGCGGCACGCCGGTACCGTCCAGATGACAGATCGCGAGCCGGAAAAGCGCCTCCGGCAGACGCTCGGCCGCCCGCTCGAAATAGGACACGGCGCGTTCGGGATCGGCCGGCACATGGTCACCCGTCAGGTGGGCCAGCCCGATGGCCAGCACGGCGCCCGGGTGGTCGCGCTCGGCCGCGGCGGTGTACCAGACGATGGCCTCGGCCTTGTTCGGGATGCCGGCCTGTCCCGTGGCGTGCAACTCGGCCAGAATGGCCATGCTGTCGACATCGCCCTTCAACGCGGCGCGGCGAATCCAGGTTTCCGCCTGACTGATATCGACGCTGGTGGCGATGCCGTGAAGATAGATCCGGCCCAAAGTCTGCATCGCCGCGACGATCCCGGCGTCGGCGGCCTTCAACAGCCATTTGCGGGCAGCGACCGGATCGGCTTCCACCCCCACCCCATGCAGAAGGTGCGCGCCCACCAGATAATAGGCCGTGGCATTGTCCTGGGCTGCCGCCTGTTCGTAGAGCCGGTAGGCGTCGGCCACATCCTTGCCCGGCACCTGGCCGTCGGCGATCAGCCCCCCCAGTCCGACCATGGCCTGGGCGTTGCCGGCCTCGGCGGCCCTTCTGTACCATTCCGCAGCCTCGGCCGGCAGGCGCGGCGCCTGCTCGCTGGCATCGCGGTTCAGCAGCCAGCCCAGCAGCACCTGGGCATCGACATGCCCCTGTTCTGCCGCCAGCCGGGCCCAGTATCGCGCCTTGGCATCGTCACGCGGCAGAAAGAAGGGCTGACGCAGCTTGTCCTGATGGCGGCTGCCACCATCCCCCTCGGCATCCTGGTCGGCCACCTCCCCGACACCATTGGCATGGAACACGGCAAGCTGGGCCTGTGCGGCGGGCAGGCCCGCCTTTGCGGCCTCCTCGAACCAGCGATAGGCATTGCGTACCGAACGCAGCACGCCCTGCCCCTGGGCCAGGGCATTGGCCAGGGCCAGCTGGCAATGGGGGTCGCCCTCCTGTGCGCCCTGGTGCCACAGCCGCGTGGCATCCGACAGCTTGCCCTTGCGTGCCGCCTGGGTGCCGCGCTGCAACAACGATCCGCCCAGCTTGTCGATTGCCCGGCGCATCAAGGACTTCTGGGGTTTGTTTACCGACACGGGATGTTTCCACCTTTCGGGGCGGGACAAGCAGGGGGCGATGGTTCGGAACGCACCTTGCCGATGGCAGCGTGCAAGGCGCAAGGTCTAGCGGATGCGGCCCGCCCCGCAAAGGGGGCAGGGTCAGATCGGCAGATTTCCGTCCCGGCGCAGCAGCGACAGCCAGGCCGGAAGGGCGATGCCGGTCAGGTCATACCGGTCCAGCACCGTCTGCCGGCCTGCCGCTCCCAGGGCTGACCGCGTTTCGGCGGGCAGGGCCAGTGCGGCTGAAACGCCGTCCGCCAACGCGGCAGGATCCGGGAACCGTACCAGCAATCCATTCTGCCCGTGCGCCACCACCTCCTCCACCGGTGCTGTTGCCGAGGCCAGAAGCGGCGCGCCGCAGGCCATGGCCTCCAGCATCGACCAGCTGAGCACGAACGGGTAGGTCAGATAGAGATGCAGGGTGCTGAGGCGCATCAGATTGATGAAATCATCATAGGCCAGCCGCCCCATGAAATGCACGCGGTCCAGCGGCAGTGTGCCGGCCAGTTCCGCCAGCATCCGCTCCCGCCAGCCGCCGCCATCCGCAGGCGGCGGACCATAGGAGGTGCCGTCGCCGCCGACAATCACCAGATCCGTCGCCGGGTGCCGGGCAAGGATGGCCGGGGCGGCCCGCATCAGGGTGTGAAAGCCGCGATAGGGCTCCAGATCCCGCGCCACATAGGTGAGGATGGGCCGCGACCCGTCAAGCACGCGTCCATCAGGCAAAGCCAGCGGTTTCGTCGGACCCGGACTGGCCCTGACCGTGTCGATGCCCTCATGCAGCAGCGCCAGCGCGTCCCGGAAGGCCGGGGGATGCAGGTCACGCTGCCAGCGGGTGGGGCTGACGCCCCGGTCAACCGTGGCCAGCCCCAGCAGATTGGTGGCATTCATGGCCCGGACCCGCGCCCGGTCATTCAAGCTGGCGGGAAATTCCGGGTCGAAGCCGACATCGGCACCAGTGCCATGATAGTAGAACTCGAAATAGCCGATCAATGGCACATCGGGCCAGACTTCCTTGAGGAACAGGATCTCGCCCCAGCCATTATGCCCGATGATCAGGTCCGGCCGGTAGCCCTGCCGATCCAGCAGCACGCAGTTGGCCAGCACCGACTGCCCGCGCCACATGGCCCGGTCGGGCAGGAACAGATAAGGATGGGGGCGACTGTCGGCACCGACCTCCGCCACGTAGCGGTGAAGCTGGACGCCGGGCACGTCCATGACGGGATCACTGGCCAGGGCCCGGACCTCGATACCCGGCTGTGCTGCCAGGTACCGGGCCAGATGCACGAACTGTCCCGGAAAATCCTTATGCAGAAATAGTATCCTGAACATCGTCCCATCCCCGCGCCTTGCCCGCAGCGTGGCCCAGCCGATTGGCGTCCCGCAAGAGATTTGCTTTCCTGTTGTGGCCGCACCTTCTAAAGCTATGGCGCGTTGGTCCAGAACGACCTCATGCTTCCCCGATGATTTTCCGGAGTGACCCGTGCATTTCCTGTGGCAACAAGAAGATGTCGAGGCGGTTGATTGCGTGTGCCCGGTTTGTCGGGACCCTGGCCCCCATCGGCCGGTGCTGGTCATCCCCGGTGCCGGACCGGCCGGCGCCGACTGGCGCATTCTGGAATGTGCCGGATGCGGTACCCGTTTTTCCAGCGACCGCCAGGGCGCGGATTACCGGGGGGAGGAGGCGCCCGGCGGGGTCGTGCTGGATTTCTATCTGGAACAGGGGGCGGGGCTGCGCCCCATGCTGGAACCGCTGGGATTCGCCGAACCGGGGCCGGGTCGGCGCATGCTGGAAATCGGTGGCGGCTATGGCTTTGCCAGCGACTATGTCCAGCAGGTGCTGGGATGGACGGCCAAGGGATATGACCCGTCCGGCCTGGCAGCCCTGGGGCGGGATCATCTCGGCCTCGACATCGTTCGCGACTATTGGACCGACGATGTGCCGATGACGGAGCCCTACGACATCGCCTATGCGTCGGAAGTGGTTGAGCATATCCCCGAACCATCGGCATTCCTGGCCTCCATGCGGCGCGCGGTGGGAAGTCGGGGCGTGGCCGTTCTGACCACGCCGGACGGCGCGGCGCTGAATGTCGGCACAACCCCCGG
Source organism: Hydrogenophaga intermedia (assembly GCA_943371025.1). Taxonomy (GTDB): domain Bacteria; phylum Pseudomonadota; class Alphaproteobacteria; order Azospirillales; family Azospirillaceae; genus Niveispirillum. The sequence continues at coordinate 57,514 of CALRTC020000015.1, read as the reverse complement.
CATGCTGGCGCCGATCGCCAGTCCGGGGTTGCACCTGACCCTGTTCAGCGCCCGGGGAATGGAAATCGCGCTGAAACGAGTCGGTTTCGGGTACGTGCAGGTGGATGTCTGCGGCGCGCAGATCCGCGCCTATGCCTCCGACGCGCCATTGCCGCCGATCGTGCCGCTCGACCCGGATCGCTTTCTGCAATACCTGCGAAAGCGGATCGACACGCCCGACCTCTCGCCGGCCTTGTTGTCGGGGTTGCGCTATCGCCTGCTGAAGGAGCTGGTGAATGCCGGTCAGACGGCGGCAGCCATGGCACAGTTCGAGGCGCTGGCTGATCAGGCGGTCGCGCGGTTCGGCATCGACCTGCGACAGCCGGAGACGCTGCCGGTACCGGAGAGGGGTGTCGGGTTCTTCGACTGGCTGAAGATTCTTCCCGGGAACATTACCGGTCTTTTTTATTTCCGGGCCGTGCTGGCCAATAATGCAGAGGGCGATCCGCGTCTGGCCGCCCGTTTCGCTGCCGTCGCGGCGCTGGCCGGCGCTTCCCTGCGCGCCGCAATCCTGCCCACCGGCATGGATGATGGCGAAACCGAACTGCTGACCATGGCGGCAACGCACCTGACGCTGTCGGCGGGGATCGGGGCCGGCGCCGACATGGCGACGCTGCTGTCCAGCATCGAATCCGGGGACGACAGCCATGGGCTGATGCTGCCCGACGGCTTCCGCCGCGGGCTGCGCGCGAACATCTGCTGCGACCTGCGGGCCCGCCATGACCCGGCCCTGCTCTGGCAGGGCTTGTGTCCGCGTCCGTCCGCGCCAGATGAACTGGCCCTGCTGTGGACCTTGTTGCGCAACGGGCTGCCCACAGAGCCGGTACCCGCCCTCCAGGCATTGGCCGCGGCGCAGGACGCCGAGGAACTGCGTCAGGCCCTGTGGGATATTTGGGCGACTCCCCATGCGGCAGAGGCCGTCTGTTCCATCCGTCACGCACGCCGCATCGCCCTGATCCGACTGGTGCAGCTGCGTGAGTTCGCGGAGGCTCGCTATCTGCTCGAGATCTGTGACGATCCGTCCCTGGCGGACGATCCGTCGGTGAGCAATGCCCTGCAGATCGCGCGGTCGGCCGGACCGGCGGTGCCGCAGGCGGCGGAGGCCGTGTTCGCGCCCATCCAAAACGCCGCGAATCCGGACGCCGTCCATCGCGCCTTGCGGGACATCTGGCTTTCACCCCGGGCGGCCCGGTCGGCGACAACGATTCGTCACGCGCGCAAACTGGCCCTGATTCGGCTGGTTCTGCTGGGGGCATTCGCGGAAGCACGGGGGCTGTTTGCTGCCTGGGAAGATCCGTCCCTGGCGGATGATGCACCGGTGGCTACCGCTTTGGAGATTGCTGCATCTGCGAGATAGGCGGGGTGGGCTAGGTTGATGCAACTGTTTGGCTTGTGATGTGTCTGTAAAGAGGACTAGGCCGAAGGTCATACTGATGGGAGGCTGCCTGCGGCGCGCAGGCCGGGGCGATGGCTCAAGTCCTTGTTATTAACGGAGATTCTGGGCTGGTCGCCGCGACGGCCGGGGGCGGGGTGCCAAATGCCGGGATGAATCCGTTAACATCTGGGTAAGGATGCGACGCATCAATGAGGTTGCATCAGGTGGGGATGACTGCTAAAGTTTTCGAGAAATCTCAGCGTAATCCGTTGGGTAAGCTTGGCCCGGAAGTCGCCAAGGCATTAGGCGGTTGGTGTAGATAATTTTTGCGATAGGTGGGGGTTGCGATGGCGACATTGACGGGTGGTGCAACGGTAGCGACGATCGGTCTGACGGCGACGGAGAACCAGTTCATTGCATCGGTTCTGAACACGCAGAGTTCCGGCCAGACGGTCGTGCTTCAGCCGATTACGTTGACGCCGACCGTGGTTACGGGGGCCTCGGAAGTTCTGATCGGTAACATCCGCTCCACGAACATCACCAATTCGGTTATCACCTCGACCGGTGCCGCGAATGAATTGGTGCAGATTACTGCCCCCTCTGGCGGTTCTGGTTCCATCAGCAACGTCGTGATCGATGACCGGGTCCAGAACATCGTCCTGTCTGGGACGTCCAATAATCAGGTCGTGTCTCTCTTCGCCGGCACGGGCACCAGCCTGATCGTCGGTGATGCCGGCTCCAGCTTCGTCGTTGGCAACGCAAACAGCACCGTCGCCCTGACCGTCGTTGGCGGTGTCGGTAACGACTCGATCATCGGTGGCGGTGGTAACGACCAGGTGCAGCTGGGCGAGTTCGGTGTCGCCAACGGCGGTGCCGGTGCCGATACGCTGATCGGTGGTACGGGTTCCTCGACCCTGGGCGGTGGCGCCGGTGCGGACAGCATCGTGGCCGGTGCCGGTGGCGGCGTCATGCTGGGTGAGGCAGGTAACGACACGCTGGTCGCTGGTGCGGGCAACGACATTATCGTCTTCCAGCCGGGCGCTGGCAGTGATCGTGTCGTCGGCTTTGATCCGACGAAGGATACGCTGGCCTTCTCCAGCATCAATTACGGGGCGGGCGGGACGCTGGACCTGCTGTCGCTGATCAACAATGCGACCGTGTCCGGTGGCAACACCGTCCTGACGTTGCCCGATGGCTCGACCATCACGCTTGTCGGCGTGACCAACATCAATCTGAGCTGGTTCACGGTGAAGTAACCCTCACCGTTGCCGAAGTGAAAGGAAATGGCGGGCTTTGTCCCGCCATTTCTTTTTGTGGAATCGCAGCAAATTGCTACGATGAGCCATTGCAGAACCGGTGCGCAGGCGATGACGACAGAGAATGCAGTGACACCCGCGGGCGAGCGGGAGGTGAATGCGGAGCGTTTTCGTTCTTCCAGCCAGGTGCTGGCCTTGCCGGAGGGGCTTTATCTGGTCTCGGTGCGACCGCGAGCCCAGGTGGATCGGGTGGTCAATGGCGTCAGCTTCCCCGCGGCGCAGTTGTCCTGCCTGCCACAGCCCGGCACGGCCGGATTGAAGTTTCTGCAGAATGGCGAACTGGTCAATGCGGCCTGGCTGAATGGAACGGGGCAGGCTGTGATGGTGGTGCCGGCCGGTCCGGCCCCGCTGCTGATCACAAATTACCTGTTCGGCTCTGAATTGCAGGTTTGCCTGGATCTGGAGATCAAGCGGCTGAACAATGTCGCGCCCGCTGCCCAGGTGGGCCTGCGGCTGCATGCCCATATCCAGCAGGTCGGCCCCGTCAGCTTTGCCGCGGGCCAATGGGCCGCCGCAGAGGATGCGCCCTTCTGGATAGAGGCGCTGCATGTCGAGACCAGCGCATCGGTCGGGCAGTTGCTGCAATATCGGGTGCCGGGCTCTTCGGCCAGTGACGGTAACTGGACATCGTCGCCTCTGCTTCTGGGAACGCCGGGGGGGCGGCCGCTGTCAGGCATCGCGTTCCGGCTGATGCCGCCGCTGTCCCAGACACATCGGGTCATCTATGGCGCCCGGTTCCTTCGGCATGGTGAAATGGAAGCCGCAGATGGCGAACCGTGCCGGTCGCCACAGCCTCAGGACCCGTTGATTGCCGTGCGCGTTGCCATCGTCGCACGCTGATGGCCCAGGGACAGGATCCGCAGGCGCAACCTGATGCGGGGGCGGCGGCCGCGCCATTGCGCCTACGTCTGCGGACCGAACTGCTGGAAGCGCTTGCCAGGGGCGATCATGACAGGGCCCGGTTGCTGGGCGAATATCTTGGTCGTCTGGTACCGGCCGCTGCCGATGACCTTACCGTCGTTGCCACCATGCGATTCTGCTGTGGCGATGCCGAGGAGGCCCGTCATCTTCTGCGGCGGGTATTGACGCTCGATCCCTATCACCTCACGGCGGCCAAGGGCCTGCTCGGACTGGGCGTGATTGATGGCTCCGTCCTCGCCGCTTTGTCCTGGCACGCGGAAACCGATGTCGATGCCATTCGCAAGTTGATGGATCAGGTGGCGCGCGCCGGCGCACCCCTGACCTATATCGCCGGGCGGACGGTGCATTGCATCCTGCCGCCGACAGCGCAGCGACTGGCGATGGTCTGGCGGGGCCTGATTCTGGCCGATCAAACCCTGGCCGCATCGGGTGATGGCGTCCGTGTCGTGGCGATTCGCCTGCCGGAGCCTTTGCGCGGCATCATTGATCCGCTGGTGCTGGTCGATGGGCAGGCAGTGGGCCCGGCGATCGATGCCGTGAGCTTGCGGCCGCCGCGGCTGACGGGCTTGGTCGAGGAACGGGAAGATGGGCACTGGCAGGCCCGCGTGCTGGATCTGGCCGCACCGGGCCGGCCGGTAGCGGTATTACTGCTGGACGGGGACCGGCTGCTGTCGCGTCATGTTTCTGTCCCTCCCGGTGGTCAGCCCATCGCGGACCTGCTGGATGCCCCCCTTCTGTCGGTACCGGTGCCGAACGACATCGCCCGCCCCCGGCTGCTGTTCGAACTGACGGGGGAACCCCTGCATCTGCCCGCCGGGGCGCAGGCGGCGTCGCGGGGGCGGACAGATGATGTTGTCGACGTGATTGTCCCCGTCTATGGGGACGAGGCGGCGACGCGGGCGTGCTTTGCGGCTCTGCTGGAAAATGATGCCGGCGCACCGATGCGGATTATCGCCGTCGATGATGCCGGACCCATTCCGGCCCTGGTGCCATTCCTGGATGGTTTGGCCAGAGCCGGGCATATCTTGCTGCGCCGCAACCCCGGCAATCTGGGCTTCGTGCGCAGCGTCAATATCGGCATGGCCGTATCCGCGGACCGGGATGTGGTACTGCTGAATGCAGACACCATCGTTTCCGCAGGCTGGTTGCATCGCCTGCGCGCGGCGGCCTACCTTTCATCGGATATCGGCACGGCCACGCCCTGGTCCAACGATGCGACCATCTGTTCCTATCCCACCGGAAATGACCGCACGCCGCTGGATCAGGTCGATCCGGCCGGGCTGGACAGCGTGGCCCAGTCGGCGCTTGCCGGACAAGTCGCGCCGATACCGACCGCGGTCGGCTTCTGCATGTATATCCGCCGGGATTGCCTGGACCGGACCGGCTGGTTCGATGCGGTGGCCTTCGGCACGGGCTATGGCGAGGAGAATGATTTCTGCCTGCGGGCGACGGCCCTGGGCTGGCGGCATGTGCTGGCACTGGATGTTTTCGTCGGTCATGTCGGCGGCGGCTCCTTCGGTCCGGAGAAGCAGAGTCGCATCCGCAACGCCTTGGCGATTCTGGAACAGCGCTACCCTGGCTATGAGCAGGAAATTCATTGTTTCCTGGCAGCTGACCCGCTGGCCGCGGCCCGGCGCCAGCTGGATATTGCCCGGTTGGTGGGGCAGGGGACGGTTTTCCCGCTGCTGCTGGTCTGCGCCACACTGGGGGGCGGGACGGACCGGTTCGTCACCGCGCGCGTCGCGCGGTGTGCAGCGGCGGGTGTGTCGACATTGATCCTGCGTCCGGAACGGACAGCGGAGGGTGCGCGTTCGCTGCGTCTGGAGGTGCCCGGCCGGCCGGACCTGCCCAATCTGGTCTATGATCTGGCGGACGGGTTGGCTGATCTGCTGGCCGATCTGCGTCAGTTGGGTGTTGAACGGATGGAAATCCATCATCTGTTCAATCTGGATCTGCCGGTCCTGTCCCGTCTGACCGGCTGGTTCCCCTATCGCGTGCATCTGCACGATTACGCATGGATATGCCCCCGCATCACCCTGACAACGCAGGATGGCCGTTATTGCGGTGAACCAGACGTGACTGGTTGCGAGCAATGCGTGATCGATAACGGCGATCTGCTGGGAATTGATGTCTCGGTCGCCCAATGGCGTGACGGCACGCGCCGGGTGCTGGAGGGCGCGGATGCTGTCGATTGCGCCACGCCCGACAGCGCCCGGCGAATCGTCCGTTATGCGCCCGGCGCGCCGGTGCAGATGGTCGCAATTGAGGACGGGACCGCGCCGATCGTTGGCCCGGTGGTGAGGGCCGATCCGGATCAGCGTCCCTGGTCGGTGCTGATTGCGGGGGCGATCGGTCCGCCCAAGGGTTTCGCCCTGCTGCTGGCCTGCGCCTTGGACGCGGCTGCCCGCGACTTGCCGCTGCGCTTCATCGTCATGGGCTATACGCTGGATGACGCGGCGCTGTTTGATACCGGACGGGTGGATGTCACAGGCCCCTATGAGGAGGGGGAAGCGCCGGACCTGTTGGCGCGGCTGGCGCCGCATGCGGGTTTCCTGCCCTCAACCTGGCCAGAGACCTGGTGCTACGCGCTGACGCACCTGTTCTCGACCGGGCTGCCGGTGGCCACGTTTGATCTGGGCGCGCAGGCTGAACGGCTGCGCGCCTATGGAAAGGGGATATTGCTGTCCCTGGAGATGACGCCATCGGCGATCAACGATGCGCTGATCGCCATGGCGGCGGGCCGTCAATAGACGCGATTGCGCATCGTCCGTTCCAGATGGCGGACGATCAACCGGCTGTCATACTGGGAATGGCCGGCCAGGATGCGCTCCCAATGGTGCAGGAACGGGATGGCCATCGGGTTGTGCTGCAGCAGGTCGCGCTTGATGAAGGGGCAGCGCGCCGGCCCCAGCAGGTGATCCCAGAAGAAATGGGTCTGGTTCAGCGGCACGCCATCGCGGATGGCGCGGGCAATGGTTTCCAGATAGCGATAACGGATCGGATCCTCGTCCGGCTTGGTTTCCTCCAGATAGGATTCGATCCGCGGGGCCAGCGTGCTGACCGTCTGGCGATAGGGAACCAGCGCCTGGCAGCGCAGGCCATAGCGCTGCAAGTACGGCGTCAGGCCGATTTCACCATACCGGACCACCCACCGTTTGCGCTGGTAATAGGGCAGGCGCTTCCAGAACTGCTGGAAGGCCTTGCTGCGCAGCGCCTTGGGGTGGAACAGCAGGAAGTAGCTTTGCAGGTGGAACTGACGGTCCCAACAGTCGGTAATGCCCCAGACATCCGCCTGGGAGGGATCCGATTCCGCAATGATGTCCGGCAGATCCCGCAATGGCCCGTACATGCTGTCATTGGTGACCAGCAGCATGTCCAGCGCCTGGGAATCCGGAATGGCGGCGATACCGTCCTTGAAGGCGCCGAAATCATAGCCGACATTTGCACGCCAGATGATCTTCGATACCAAAGGCTTCAGCTGCTTGACGCTGCTTTCGGGGAATTTCGGCGAGTTCGACGTGAAAATGACGGCGAATCCGGCCTTCTGCATTTCCTGGATATAATATTCGACATAGTCATGAACGACGCCATGTGTGTCGAAATGATTGAAAACAGCAACACGCTTGGCCCCTTGCAGCGATACATCGCCATCCCAGCGGCGCCGGACATGATTGGGCTTGAATAATGCCGTCGTGCGCGCGCGAGCATAGTCGTAAATGTCAGGGGCGTTTGCCCAGGAATATTTGATTAATTTAATTATTGTCATGGTCTTTCATTCTATCGAAATGGCAAACTGCCCTCGGTATCTTGCGACAAGACCGAACAACGAACATTTTATCAGCCTTACCAAGAGCTTACAATGAGCATCCGCGGGCTTGGCCGGCCCTTGATCCAGGAACGGCACCCCCACCCGCCGCGTGCCGGCAGCAGGTGGGAAGGCGCGACCTTATGTCAGGGCTCCCGCATCCCTTCCATGGTGTTGGCGATGACCTTGTCCAGCAGGCTGGCGATGATCGGACGGCGGCCGACCACGATATCGGCCTGCAGCGGCATGCCGGGGATCAGGCGGATCGTGTCCGGCACATTGCGCAGGTCCACCGACTTGATCTCCGCCCGCACCTTGTAATAGCGCTGCTGCGCCACGGTGCCGTCATCCTTCTGGGTAAAGCTGTCCTCGCTGATCGAACGGACCTCCGCCCGGACGGTGCCATAGCGGGTGAAGTCATAGGCATCCAGCTTCACCTGCACCTCGTCGCCGACCTTGACGAAGCCCTGGTCCATGCCCTGCACGTCGGCTTCAACTTCCAGGGTGGCGTTGGCCGGCATCAGGCTGACAATGATCTCTCCCGACGGGATCACCGAGCCGGGGCCGGCATCGGCAACACTGACGACGGTTGCATCGGCCACGGCGCGCAATTCAACCAGACCGCGCCGGAATTGCGCCTTGCCCAGATCCTCCTCCACCTGCGCCAGCTCGCTGCGGCGGGCCACCAGCTCCTTGGTCAGGCTGGAGCGCCATTCCTGCAGATAGGCCTCACGCTCGGCCTGAAGGCTTTCCAGTTCATGCCGGGAGGTACGCACCTGCTGTTCGCTGTTGGACAGGTTGCGGGCGATTTCCGCCTTGGTGTCCTGGGCCAGAAGCACGTTGAGCCGGCTGCCCACCTCCTTGCGTGCCAGTTCGGAGCGCATCTGCTCGATCTCGTCGCTGACCTTCAGGCGGGACCGGAAATGCTCCGCATCGCGCAGGCCGCTTTCGATGAGGCCGGTTGTCGCCTGCATCTTCTGCTCGAAGACGGCGACGCGGGCGTTACGCTCGGCGATGCGGGATTTCCAGATGGAATATTGCGTCTTGGCCGCCTCGTCATCGTCCGCTGGTTTGGGCAGGTCCGTGCCGTTCTGCTCCGCCTCCAGACGGGCGATCTGCATGCGCAGGGCGTCCTGGGTGGAGACAAGCTTCGTCACGTCGGCGGTGGAGATGGTGGGGTCCAATGTCGCCAGCAGATCACCCTTTGCCACCACATTGCCCGGCCGGACATGGATCTGGCGCAGGACGGACGGCTCCAGCGGCTGGACCAGCAGGGTCGGGCTGCGGGACACCAGACGGCCCATGCCGGTCACGACGCGGTCCAGCTGCAGCACAGAACTGGCCGTGATGGCGACCACCAGCATGGCCAGCAGCACATGCACCGTGATGCGCACGCGCCGCGGATAGGGCGCGCCGGTGATTTCCGCCATATGGGACTGGAAATCATTAATGTCCTGATCGGCGCTTTCGGTCCGCGCGTCAGGACGCAGGACCAGTGATCGACCGTTCATGGCTGCTTGCTCCGGTGGGCGGGGACTGGTGTCTGTTCTGCTGGAACCAGAGGTGCCGGTAGATGGGACAACGCACGACCAGTTCCTGGTGCGTACCGATGTCGATCACGGTGCCGCGGTCCATGACAATGATCTGGTCGCAATCGACCAGCGATGCCAGCCGGTGGGAGATGACAACCATCGTCCGACCTTCGGCGATGTGCCGCAGGTTGTTGTTGACGATGGCCTCGCTGTCCGGGTCCAGCGCGCTGGTCGCTTCATCCAGGATCAGGATGGGCGGGTCCACCAGCAGGGCGCGGGCGATGGCCAGGCGCTGGCGTTGACCGCCCGACAGGTTGGTGGCCCCCTCTGTCAGCATGGTGTCATAGCCGGCCGGCAACCGCTCGATGAACTCTTCCGCGCCCGCCAGCCGCGCGGCCTCAATGACCTCCTCAAAGGTCGCGTCGGCGCGGGCGATGCCGATATTTTCGCGGATGGTGCCCGTGAACAGGAAATTCTCCTGCAGGACGACGCCCAGATTGGCGCGCAGATGGGACAGGTCCATCTGGCGCAGATCGGTGCCATCGATCTTGATCAGCCCGCCGTAATCCTGATGCAGGCCCTGCAGCATGCGGGTGACGGTGGTCTTGCCCGATCCGCTGCGGCCCATGATGCCGGTGACACTGCCCGGCGGCAGGTTGAAGGAGACGCGATCCAGCGCATAGGTCTGTGACCCCGGATAGCGGAACCGGACATCGTCGAACATGATATGGCCGGCAAAGCGCGGCCGCAGGCCGTGAGTGGAGCGCGTGTCCTCCGCCGGCACATTGACCAGGGACGCGACCTGGGCCAGTGCGCCGCGCACCTCCTGCACCGATTGCAGCAGGCTGGCGATCTGCATGAAGGGCTGGGTCACGCGGCCGGCCAGCATGGTGAAGGCGACCAGTCCGCCGATGGCGACGGCCCCTTCCTTCGAGGTCAGCGCCAGATAGCAGCCAAGCAGCAGCGAGCCGGAATAGATCAGCTTTTCCAGCGGCTGCAGGATGGTCTGTGGCACATTGGTCAGGAACTGCATCTCGCGGTGGGCCAGAACGGCCTCCGACGCGGCGTCATCCCATTGGTGCCGGCGCCGTCCCTCCAGCGCCAGCGTCTTGATGGTGCGCATGCCATAGATCGTCTCGATCAGCAGCGACCCTTTGCGCTGTTCGGCGCGGACGACGCGGCCATAGGCGCGGCCGACGGACGGCAGGAACAGCACAATCACCAGGAACATGATCAGGGCGATGGCCAGCACGAAGAAGGTCAGGGGCGCGTGCATGTAGAACATGACCGGCAGCAGCACGATCAGGACGGTGCTGTCCAGAAAGGTCGTGAACACCTGACCGGTCAGGAAATTGCGGATGCGGTTGGCCTCGCCGACCTTGTAGCTGATGGTGCCCGTGCTCTGATGCTCGAAAACCTCGATCGGCAGGCCGATCAACCGGTCGAAGATATAGGTGTTGATGCGGGCATCGGTCCGGGCGGACCCCTCAGCAACCAGCCAGCGGCGCAGATAGCCGAAGATCGTGTCGAAAATGATGACGAACGCCACCCCGACCGTCAGGACGAACAGGGTCGATATCCGCTGATGCACCAGCACCCGGTTGACGACCACGAAGTACAGCAGTGGCGGAACCAGGGCAAAGATCGACAGGGCGAGGGCGGACAGGCCGACATCACGGAAGATGCGCTTGTCCTTGGCCAGTTGGCGGATCAGCCAATCCAGGCTGAAATCGCTGCTGACTTCGGCGGCGGCATGCTTGCGCTTGAAAAGGATGACTTCGCCATCCCAGATTTCCGACAGGCCGACCATGTCGAATGGCTGCGGCTGCGCGCCGTCCATGGGATGGCGCAGAACCACCAGGGGCGGCGATCCATGATTATGGATCGTGATCAGCAGCCGGGCGCTGCCGTCGCGCAGGCGCAGCAGCGCCGGCACGGCGCGCCCCAGGCGCAGCAGGTGCTCGAACCGCATGCGCGTAACCTTGGCCTTCAGCCCGGCGCGGTCGGCAGCGGCCACGATGACCGATGGCCGCACCTCGGCGCTGTCGCGGGCATATTGCCGTATCACCTGCTCACGCGACAGATGCAGCCCGTGGTAGCGTGCGACGTAAAGCAGCCCTTCCAACATGGTGTGGGCGCCGGCCGCCGTCACGTCCTCTTCGTCGTCAAGGGCACCATATTCCGCCTGCACCATCATGGTCCTTCTTGGGGGCCAGCCTCGCTGGCGGAAATTGGGGGGTTCGGCCCTTCGAAGTCAAGGGCGGTGGGCATGGAGGCAGGCCACCGTTTCGATAGGGTCCATGCCGACACCATCATCGGGCCGCCAGCATTCCATGCGCCTGCAGCCAGTCGACCACGACCGCTGCCTGGGCGTCGGCATCGCCATCTTCCGGGCGCAGATGGATTTCCGGCGCCTCCGGCGGTTCATAAGGACTGTCGATTCCGGTGAAATTGGGCAGCTTGCCGGCCCGCGCCTTGGCGTAGAGTCCCTTTGGATCGCGGGCTTCGCACAAGGACAGGGGGGTGTCGACGAAGATCTCCACGAACTCACCGGCGGCGACCATGGCCCGTGCCATGTCACGGTCATCACGGAAAGGACTGATCAGGCTGACCAGAACGATCAGCCCGGCATCCACCATCAGCTGCGTCACATGGCCGACGCGACGGATATTCTCCACGCGGTCGGCCGGGGTAAAGCCCAGATCGCGGCACAGCCCATGCCGGATATTGTCGCCATCCAGGGTCATGGTCCGGCAGCCGGCAGCATGCAGCCATTGTTCCACCTTGTCGGCGATGGTGGATTTGCCGGCCCCCGACAGGCCGGTGAACCAGAGCACGGCCGGACGATGCCCCGCCTGGGCGATACGCGCGGACTTGTCGACCTTCATCGGCTGCCAGCGGATATTGTCGGCACGGCGCAGCGTATGAACCACCATCCCGCAGCCGATCGTGGCATTGCTGTGCCGGTCGATCAGGATGAAGGCGCCGCCGGCCCGATTGCTGGCATAGGGTTCCAGGGGCAGCGGGGCGTCCAGCGACAGGTTGCACAGGCCGATATCGTTCAGCCCCAATGTCTGTGCAGCCAGATGCTCTCCGGTATGGATATCGACGCGGTATTTCAGATGGGTGATCTGGGCCCCGACCTGGCCCGTCCCCAGCCGCAGCAGGTAGGCGCGGCCCGGCAGCAGCGGCTGTTCGTGCATCCAGATGATGTGGGCGGTGAACTGATCCGTCACCTCGGGCGGGCGGGCGGGATCGCACAGGATATCGCCACGCGCAGCATCCACGGCGTCGGCCAGCACCAGCGTCACCGCCTGGCCCGCCCGCGCCTCGGCCTGGTCGCCATCGGCGGTCGCGATTCGGGCCACCCGGCTGTCGCGGCCGCCGGGCAGCACCCGGACCGGATCCCCGGCCCGCACCACGCCGCTGACCAGCGTTCCGGCCAGACCACGGAAATCGGCATCGGGCCGGATCACCCACTGCACCGGCATCCGCCAGGGCTGGTCATTGATCCCGTCGGTGACATCCGCCGTTTCCAGCAGATCCAGAAGGGTCGGGCCCGGGTACCAGGGCATCCGGCTGGACGCCTTGGTCACATTGTCACCCGCCAATGCCGACAGGGGCACGGCCTGGATCGTACGGAAGCCCAGCGCGCCCGCATAGGTCTGATAATTGGCGACGATGGCGTCGAAGACGCCCCTGTCCCAATCGACGGCATCCATCTTGTTCACGGCCAGTACGACGTGGCGCACGCCCATCAGCGACAGGATCAGACTGTGGCGGCGTGTCTGCGTCAGCAGACCCTTGCGCGCATCGATCAGCAGCACGGCCAGGTCGGCAGTCGATGCACCGGTGGCCATGTTGCGCGTATATTGCTCATGCCCCGGCGTGTCGGCGACGATGAAGCGGCGCCGGGCCGTGCCGAAATAGCGGTAGGCGACATCGATGGTGATGCCCTGTTCGCGTTCGGCCGCCAGGCCATCCACCAGCAGGGCCATGTCCAGATTGCCGGCACCCGTCGTGCCATGGCGGGCGCTGTCACGGCGGAGCGCGTCCAGCTGATCCTCTGTCAGCGCGCCGCAATCATGCAGCAGGCGGCCGATCAGACTGGATTTGCCATCATCGACGGAACCGCAGGTGATGAAGCGCAGAAGATCGGCCATCAGAAATAGCCCTCGCGCTTCTTTTGTTCCATCGAGGCTCCGGCATCGGCATCAATCAACCGCCCCTGTCGTTCTGACAGGCGCGCGGACGCCAGTTCCGCCAGGATGGCCTCCAGCGTGTCGGCCCGGCTGTCGATGGCGCCGGTCAGGGGGTAGCAGCCCAGGGTCCGGAACCGGACCCACCGCATCTGGGGAATCTCCCCCGGATGAAGCGGCAGTCGATCGTCGTCGACCATGATCAGTGTGCCGTCACGTTCCACCACGGGCCGCGGCTTGGCGAAATAAAGCGGAACAATGGGAATATTTTCCCGCGCGATATAGGCCCAGATGTCCTGCTCGGTCCAGTTGGACAGCGGGAAGGCGCGGATGCTCTCCCCCGGGCTGATCCGGCCATTGTAGAGATTCCACAATTCGGGCCGCTGGTTGCGGGGATCCCAGCCATGGTTGCGGTCGCGGAAGGAAAAGACGCGTTCCTTGGCACGCGACCGTTCCTCGTCGCGGCGTGCGCCGCCGAACGCCGCGTCGAAACCATATTTGTCGAGTGCCTGCTTCAGCCCTTGCGTTTTCATCACGTCGGTATGGACCGCCGATCCGTGACTGACCGGTCCGATGCCCCGCGCCAGCCCGTCGGGATTGGTATGAACCAGCAGCTCCAGCCCCAGACGCGCCGCCAGCGCGTCGCGGAAAGCAATCATCTCCTTGAACTTCCAGCCTGTGTCGACATGAAGCAGGGGGAAGGGCGGCTTGGCCGGAAAAAAGGCCTTCATGGCAAGATGCAGCATGACGGCGCTGTCCTTGCCGATGGAATAAAGCATCACGGGCTTCTGAAACTGGGCCGCCACCTCGCGGATGATGTGGATGCCGTCGGCCTCCAGCCGGTCCAGATGGGTGAAGCCGGCGGTCATGCCAGACACTCCCGCAGCCGCTGCATCTCGGCCAGGATCGCCGGCGCGCGGGATGCCAGGGACAGATCCTCCACATCGTTCAGGTCATGGGCGGAAAAATGATTGTCCGGGCGCAGCCAGCCGCTCTGGCCCACCACTTCGGTGGCCTGGCCCCGGTCGCGCTTGCGCCGCCACTCCGCCAGCGACTTGGTGAAATAATGGTTCAGCACCAGCCGGCGGGCATCGGGCACCGCATGCCGATCGGGGTGCCCCTGACTGCCGCCGATCCGGCCGAACTCGTCGACCAGACTGCCATCGGTGATTTTCGGCGTATGGATATCCGGCACGCCGACCAGCCGTGCCTGCACGATGGTCTTGACGCTGTGGTTCAGCGTCGACGCCGCCACGGCACGGCGGGTGAAGCGTCGGATGACCAGATCATCTTCCTGGGTTCTCTGGCCATTGGAACCGTACAGCCGCCACGGCACCATCAGTCCGGCGGCGGTGTCGAAGTCGCGCAGGATGTCCGGAACCGCCTCGCCCTGCAACGGGTTCAGGAACTCGTCCGCATCGATGAAGGCGACCCATTGGCACCGGCCGGCCAGCCGGGCCAGCCCGGCAATATAGGCGGGGCGCTGTGCCGCGACATGCGGGATGTCGGGCCAGGGAACGTGGTCGACAATGCCGGCGCGTGCCAGGGCGGACAGCACCTGCGTCGTGCCATCGCTGCTGCCATTGTCGAACAGCACGAAATGCTGCACGCCCACCAGCCGGTGATGTGCGATCCATTCCAGAAGATAGGGCGCCTCGTTCTTGACGATGGCGCAGATGGACAGGGTCAGCGGCAGCGGACCCGGCAGGGGCGGCACCGGCCGGAACTGGAAACAGGGCAACTGTACCGTGGCCGGTGTGCCGGCCAGCGGCACGCCATCGTCGCCGGCCAGGACCAGTTGCGCCATGCGTCCATCCAGAAGCCGATCCGGCAGGGGGATGAAGAAGGCATGGTGGCCATCGCCGATGCCGGCGGCCTGCAGATCAGGCCGGTGCCGGTCCGCGGCCCCCTGCGCCACGATTTCCCCATCGACCTGGACGCGAACCGCCACGGTCTGGCCGGGAAAGCCGGGAACCCAGGCCCAGCCGCAGACATCGCGGCCTGCGATGCAATCGAAATGCCCCTGGATCAAGATGACGTCCCCCAGCGGTGGCGCGGGGGCACCGCCAGCCCCGTGAACGGGGCACCATCAAGATTGAGGTTCGGGTTGTAGAACGGATCCAGCAGTGCCTGACGGCCCCAGCGGCGACGCATGTGGAGTTCCTCTTTCATCGCCCGTGCCCGCTTCTCCGGGGTGTTGTCGCGCCCCCGACTGACGCTCTCGTAATGGTACAGTTCGATATCGGGGCTCCAGACAATTTGCCGGCCGTGCTGGCGCAGGCGCAAACAGAAATCGACGTCGTTGAACGCCACCGGCAGATTATCCGCATCGAAACCGCCCAATGCCAGAAACTCCGCCCGATGGCAGAACAGGCAGGCGGCGGTCACGGCGCTGTAATTGCCGGCCACGCGCGTGCGGTGGAAATAGCCGGGATCGTCCACATGCACCTGCTGGAAGGCGTTTTCCGCCAGTCCGCCCGTGCCCATGACCACGCCGCCATGCTGGATCATGCCGTTGGCAAACCGCAGCCGCGCGCCCACTGCACCCACCTCCGGCCGTGCCAGCAGGCTGACGGCGGTTTCAAGCCATTCGGGGCTGATCAGTTCCACATCATTGTTGATGAAGCCCAGAATATCGCCGGAGGCGCGGGATGCCGCCAGATTGTTCATCGCCGCGAAATTGAAGGGGGCGTCGTAGCGCAGGACCTCCAGACGGCCTTTCTGCTCGGCATCGCGCAGCCAGGCCAGCGTCTCCGGTTCCCGGCTCTGGTTGTCGATGACGATGATTTCAAAACGATCGTAGCGCGTCCGCTGGATGATGCTGTCGACGGCCGTGCGCAGCAGTTCCAGCCGGTCGCGCGTGGGGATCAGCAGGCTGACCAGCGGCTGTTCGGTCGGCAGGGGCCAGGTGATACGCCGCAGGCCGTTCTGATCGTCCAGCATCGTCGCACTTGCCCCCGGTGCCCGGCGGGCCAGATGGGTGGCGACCGCGCGGGTCACATCGGCCGTGGCCGCGGCAGTGGCTGGCCGGTCCAGCGTACAGACGACCTCGGTGACATGGCGGATGCGCCCCGCCCCGCAATTCAACAGGGCCGCGACGCGCAGACCGGCCAGTGTTTCCAGACCCTGGAGATCGGGAAGCGCCTTTTCCCGGAAAAGGGCGATGCCGCGGGTATAGTCCTGCGCCAGACACAGATCATAGCTCCAGTCCGGCCGGAACCAGGGGTAAAGCGCGCCATCCAGCGGCACCTGGGCATCGGCATAGACCGCATCGGCATCCGCGATGGCGCCGACAAGGCTGGTTATGGCGTGGGGAAGGGCCGTCACCCCCTCGTCGATGATCAGGATATAGGTGTTTCCTTCCTGGTCGCGCAGGCGGAGGCTGGCGCCCTTGCCATCGGCCGATGCCGGCGGTGTGGCATCGGCGCCCGGATGGCCGGCCAGTTGCGCCGCCAGCCACGCCTCGTAATAGCTGAACCCCACCGATCGGGGATGCACCATCTCCATCTGTTGCAGATAGCAGTCCAGCATCGCGGCGGTCCTGCGCATCTCCGCATCCGGTGCCGGTACGGCCTCCAGCAGCATCTGCACCAGGGGGCGCCCGCCCGAGGGCAGGCCGAAAAACCGCACGGGGCTGCCGGGCAGGGTCACCCCTCGCGTCCGGACCTCCACCTGCCGGGAGGTGCCGTCCAGCATCCAGTAGGGCATGCGCAGATTGAAGGCATGGTCGCCATCGCCGATCCCGGCATTGGCCAGATCGCCCCGCAATTCGTTGGCGATGGTCCGGGCCACGACATGGCCGTCGACAAGGGCCTCCACCTCCGGGCGGGCGTCCGGATGGGCCAGCACCCGGCACCAGCCGGAGATCATCGTGCCGTCGGCGGTATCGACATTGCCCTCCACGGGGGCCCTGGCATCGGCGTCGCCGTCGTCGGTCGTGACACTGGCTGGGCCCAGATGGTCCTGGGTAAAGAGGATGGCGCCCGCTTCTGCATCCCGGATGACAAACCGGCAGCCGGGGGGCAGTTGGACATGGATGCGGAAGCCGCAGCGGCCATCGCCGTGGCCGGCCTGGGCCACGTCCCCCCGCTCCAGGTTGGCCAGGCCGACAGCGCTCGGCTCACCCTCGATCTCGACGCAAAGCAGCAGCCGGTGGCCGGGCCGGGCCGCGTCCAGGGCCCAACCGACCAGCGCATGGTCCACATAGGCTTCCAGGTAACCGACGATCTGCATGCGGTCCGTGGGGTTGTTCAGGCGACGGCCGGGTGGCGCGTGGCCCGCCATACACGTACCGCGTAATGACACGTCGGGTACAGGGGGCTTCACGGGGCGACCCGATGGGATCGGCAGCACGATGGGGCGCCCGCCCGGCAGGGGAGGTTCCCCGCCGGGCGGACCGGTCGCCGATCAGGATGCCGGGTCGATCAGCATGTTCTCCGCGAACTCGTCGCGGGGCAGGAAGGGTGCCAGATCCTCCAGCGGGGACGACACCATGCTGCCATCCTCCAGCCGCCGCGATGCCAGCTTGGGCGCGAAGGCCTGCTTCGGGTCCAGGATGATCTCGCAGATCTGCGGCCCTGCAGCCTGCAGGGTCTCCTGGATGGCCGCTTCCAGATCGGCATGATCGGAACAGCGGCGGGCCGGAATGCCGAACGCCTTGGCCAGTTCCAGGAAATCCGGGAAGGTCAGGCCGCTTTCCGGACCACAGCCGACGACATTGTCCGGGAAATAGGCCTGCTGCGTCTGCCGGATGGAATGGTAGCCGTTATTGTTCAGGATGAAGATCTTGATGGGCAGCTTCTGGCCGCCGATCGTCTGCAGCTCCTGCAGGTTCATCATGATGCTGCCATCGCCGGCGATGCAGACCAGCCGGTCCGGCCGGGCCGCGTGCCAGGCGCCAATGGCGGCCGGCAGGTCATAGCCCATGGAGGCGCAGCCGGAATTGGTGTAAAGCCGCTGCCCGCGCTTCAGCGCCGCCGCCTGGAAGGTCACCACGCAGGCGGTGCCATCGGCGGTGACGACAATCTCGTCTTCCTGCAACTGCCGGAACAGGCTGTCGGCAAAACAATAGGGGTTCACCACCCCGCTTGCTTCCCAATATTCGGGCAGGACGGTCGGGTATCTGGCGTGGCGGGCGCGGCACCATTCCAGATAGCCGGTGTGATCGGCCGGGATCTGCCAATCGCCCAGCTTGGCGATCAGGCCCGGCAGGAATTCCCGCAGGTCGGCATGGACCGGCTGGTCGATGGTCAGGGTCGGCTTGCGCAGTTCGGCGCTGTCGATATCCACCATCACCTTATAGGCGGCGCGGGCGAAGGATTTCCAGTTGTAGCTGATCTGCCGGATGTTCAGGCGGCTGCCCAGGATCAGCACGAAATCGGCATTCTGCACCGCGAAATTGCCGGGCCGGTCGCCGACAGTGCCGGGGCGGCCGACATAAAGCGGATGATCGTTCCAGATCACATCATGCGCGTTCCAGCCCGACGTGACGGGAATGCCCATCCGGTCGATGGCGGCCAGGAAGGCTTCATGCATGCCCGACAGGCGCACGCCCGCACCGGCCAGGACGACGGGGCGCTTGGCGGCGGCCAGGCGCGCCACGATCTCGTCCAGCTGCGTCGCCAGCGTGGCGCCCGTCATCAGGCCCGTCTCGGCCTCCACCGCGGCCAGGGCGGCGTCATCACCGGTGGGATCGAATCCGCGCAGGGTGGTGGGGTCGATCGGTGCCGCCTGCACATCGATGGGAATATCGATCCATACCGGTCCGGGACGGCCGCTATTGGCCAGATGGATGGCGCGCTCCATCTCGTATCGGATATCCGCCGGGTTCTGAACGACCACCGCATATTTGGTGATGGGTTCCACCATGCGGACGATATCCACTTCCTGGTCGCCCAGCTGGCGCAGCGGCAAGGGATAATTGCGGGCCAGGGTCTCCCGTTTGACCTGACCGGAAACAACGACCATCGGCACCGAATCAACATAGGCCCCGTAGACGCCGTTCATGGCGTTGACACCGCCCGGACCGGTGGTGACGTTCAGCGCGGCCGGGCGGCCCAGCAGACGGCCATAGCTCTCAGCGGCGATGGCGCAGGCCTGCTCGTGATGGCAACAGACATAATTGAGCTGGCGATTGCGACCGAAGGCGTCATTCAGGTGCATCGCGCCACCACCGGTGACGAGGAACACATGGCTGATGCCGTGATTGGCCAGCGCTTCAGTCACATAATCGGCAACACGCATCATTTCAAATCCAAAACGGACAAGGGCAGGTGGCAGACACTACCCAATCCAACCTTATCCCGCCAGCGGCCTTTCTCGCGGCGCTTCCGCGGATCGGTATAGATAATCCGCAATATTGACGCGCAGGGACAGTACCGGATATGGACTGATCGAATGACCCGAAAGCAGCTGGAAAATCTGCATGGGGCAGTTGGGACGGGGCAGTTTCTCACGTCAGTCATTTTTAAGGATTCGCGACAATGCGGTTTGGCAGCGCTTATGGTTTGTTCGTCGCGGTGGTCGCGTTGTGCCTGCTGACGCAGGAAGCTCACGCCTATGTGGATCCGGGCAGAAGCTCGATTGTTCAGCAGATCATGGCCAGCGGCGTGACCGGTCTGCTTGTGGCGCTGCGGAATTTCTTTGGCGGTCTGTTCGGCAAATCGCCGTCCAAGACGGACGAAGCCGGCAAGGATACGGACGCCAAGGGTCGCCACTGAGATGGCTGATGCTGGGCGGGCGGATCTGGATCCGGGCAGCTTCCGTGATCGCGGTTCACGGGTGTTTCTGAGCGATGGCCTCTATCATCGCGGCCTGCGACCACAGGCCGCACAGGCCTGGGAAGACGTCAGCCGCGCCGGCTTCATGGCCCGCGCGATGGCAGACGGGCGCGTGATCGGCACGCGGGATGTTGCCATCCCCGATGGCGCGCTGGCCCAGGCCGAAGGCTGGGTACGGGTGCTTCAGCACGAAACCGTTCCGTTCATCTCCTATCCTTACGAATGGACCTTCGGCGCGCTGAAGGATGCGGCGCTGTTGCAGCTTTCCCTGCTGGAGCAGGCGGCGTCGGAAGGCTTCGTCCTGTCCGATGGCACGGCCTATAATGTGCAATGGCGCGGGTCCCGCCCGGTCTTCATTGATGTCGGCTCGTTCCAGCCGCTCGATCCGCGCTGGCTCTGGCGCGGCTATCAGCAATTCTGTCAGCAGCAGCTTTATCCCCTGATGTTGCAGGCATTGAAGAATGTGCCGTTTCATCCCTGGCTGCGGGGCGATCTGGAAGGCATGAAGGCGGGGGACGTTGCCGGCCTGTTCACCTGGCGCGACCTGTTCAAGCCCGGTGTTCTGACCAATCTCTGGCTGGCCGATCTGCTCAGCCGCAAGGGTGGCGGCGGTTCGGCCGCCACGGCGGCACCCGGCCTGTCGCGTGATGATGCGGCGCGTCTGGTCGGGGCGACAGCCCGGCGTCTTGCCGGTGTTGTGCGGCGTCTGGACTGGAATCCGCCCGAAAGCGCCTGGACCGGCTATTCCAACCGCAGTCATTATGCCGGGCAGGACCTGGATGCGAAGGCGCGCTTCGTGCTGGACGTGGCCTCGGCGCGGCGCCGGCAGCTGGCCTGGGATATCGGCGCCAATGACGCGCGCTTCTCCCGCCTGATCGCGCCGCATGTGGATCATGTCGTCGCCATCGAAAGCGATCATGCCACCGCCGAGCATTGTTATCGTCAGATCCGGGCCGATGGCATCGACAATATCCAGACCCTGGTCGTCAATCTGGCCAACCCGTCACCGGGCAATGGCTGGGCTGGACGCGAACGGCGCAGCCTGACCGACCGGGCGCGGCCTCAGCTGGTCCTGGCACTGGCCGTGATCCATCACATCGTCATCGGCGCCAATATCCGCATGGAAGACTTCATCGCCTGGCTGGGATCGCTGGGGGCGGAGGTGGTGCTGGAATTTCCGACACGCGATGACAGCATGGTCCGACATCTGCTCTCGACGCGTGAGGACGTCTTCAGCGATTATGATCGCGACGTGCTGGAAGCGGCCATTCAGCGGCATTTCATTATTTCCCGTCAAAGCGCGGTCAATGAAACACGCGTCATTTATCATCTGGCGCCCCGCTTCGACGGCGCGGCTCTCCTGTCATGACATATGTTGCTCGAACATCCCGCCAGGGTGTTCATGGGCAAGGCTTGATGGTGTTGCACAGCATCGCTATTGTCGGCACCGTGCAATGGATGTGGGGTATACCCTCATGTATCCTGTCGCACCGACGATGTAGCATTCGTCGGTTCGTCAAAAATGATGCTGGCCGATGATTCGTGTGGTGCTGTAATGAATGCCTTCTATGTAAATATGTTAACGGCTTTAGCATCCCTTGTTGTTGGGATTATGATCCCAATACTGATTTCTTATGTCAATAATATTTCCACTAGATCGTCGAGCCTCGCGGCCATTTTCGCGTTCCTGCTGATTATTTGTGCAACAATTGCAGTGCCAGTCGGTTTTGCGATCAAGCTTGGCGGTCCATGGGCGGAATGGCTGATTGTCGCGGTCGCGACCACCAGTTGGGTGCAGCGTTCCTTCCTGCCCTGGCGTCATGGGGCGATCGAGGGATACCGTTTCAAATGGCCGGAACTTTCCCCGTTTGGGTGGCTGAAGGAAGTGGCGACCGCGCCCGTCATTGCCGCCATTCTGGTCGGGGCCAGCGTCTGGGGACTGGGCGGGACGGCCCCGCTTCTTGGCGCGATCGTCTTGATCAGTCTGGCGGATTTGCTGTTTGGCATGCGGCGCATACCGGCCATTGCGCGCCAGAACCTGACCCGTCCGTCCTATCATCTGCTACCGGCCCATCCGTTGCGCTTCTCGCGCCATCGCAACGTGATCATGATCATTGTCGACTCCTTCCAGTCCGACATATTCGCTGAACTGAGCCGGGAGCATGCGTGGGTCCGCGACGGATTGGCCGGCTTCACATTCTTTGCCGACACGATGTCGGCCTTTGCCAAGACAACGCCCAGCATTCCCTCCATCCTCACGGGCGACGCTTTTCGGAACGAGGGGCGTTTTCTCGAACATCTTGAAAGCCAGTCACGCAACGGGAAGTTCATTCACGACATCCTGGCGGGCCATGGCTTTGAGGTGTCGTTGCAGCCGTTGAACCATGAACTGGCCTTTCTGCTGGGTGACAAGGTCATCCGGCAGTCCGTCCTCGGTGCCCTTGAGGATATTCGCAGCCTGCTGCCGATTGTCCTGTTCTCCGCTTGTCCAGATCCGTTCCGCCGCTGGTTCCATGACAACCACATTTCCCATCTGATGCAACTTAAGGGGAACAGGTCTCTGGCACTGCTTGCCGGCAAGGGGCGCGTCGAATTGGTCGACCAGCCTTGCTTCCACTTCCTGCATTTGGAAGGGGTGCATATTCCCCTCACGCATGATGAGAATCTCAACAGTCACATCATGCCCATTTCGCGGGAAAATTATAAGCGTCAGGCCACGGGCGTCCTGAGAGCCGTGATCGCCTATCTCGACCTGCTGCGCGCCCAGGGGGTGATGGACAATGCCATGATCGCCGTCATGGGCGACCATGGCGCGGGTATGCAGGGACAGGAGATATCGGCGACCTATTCTGCCGCCGATATCCCGGTCTCCTGCTCCCGGCTTCAGGCTGCCGCTGCCGCCCTGCTGCTGCTGAAGCCCTTGGGTCCGGCACGCTCCGCCATGACCACCAGCGATTGTCAGGCCAGCCTTCTGGACGTGAAGAACACGGTTCTGGCGGATATGGGCCTGATTGAAGGACCGTCGCTGTTCGCCCTCGATCAGGCCGAGAGAACCAGGCCGTTTTTCCACTATGGGGACCTGTCCGGGGACGGTGCCTTGTTCCCGTTACTTGCCTACGAGGTGCGGGGCCCCTCGGCTCGCATCGATGCCTGGAAATTTATTGGCGAGATTATGCCTGATGGGCAGTTGGTTCCGCCCCAGACTCCCGTTTTGCCAGCGGGCGTCGAGTTAAATGTGTGTGAAATTTCTCAACGAAGCGCACTTATTCCTATCGGCTTCCGGTTTCGTGAGCCCGGGGAGGATTTCATCTGGTCTGATGGCAAGAATGTTTTAATGCAGTTTTCGGTAGACTTGGACATTGGACCGATATGCGTTATTTTCGGGATGGCCCCCTTCCTGTTCCCGGGTTGGGTCGAAAAGCAGCGCGTACGCATGTTCTCTGCCGGGGAGCGAGTATTTGATGGAATCGTCTCCCGATTCTGTCAAATAAAAGTCGTCATCCCTAAAGATCACCTGCGCGACGGCGTTGTCAGGATTTGGATTGAGATACCAGACGCCATGATGCCGTTCAGGTTCGGTGAGAACGACAGAAACGAACTCGGGCTGCAGTTCCGCACCCTGATGTGGGACCGGGTGGCCAGCTTGGCGTTTGGGGTGAGCCAGCCGATCCGTTCTTCTGAATCGATAGAGCTTTGGCTTTCCCATGGATGGAAGCAGCCTGAAGCCAACTTCGCCTGGACGGCCGCGCGTTCGGCAGGGCTGCAGCTGCCGCTTGGCGGTGAACTGGATGGGCGCGATGTTGAGTTGCGCTTCAATCTTGTCCCGTTGAGCGCCAAAGGGGCCGTGCAGACGCAGCGTATCGGTGTCAGCGGCGGTGGGCGGTTGCTGGCGCATTGGGAGGTGTCGCGGCCCGGCTGGTATACGGTCGTGGTGCCCAATGCCCTGGTCATCAGCGGCGTCCTGGCGCTTGATCTCGACTTGCCGGATGCGATCTCTCTGCATGACCTCGGCATCAGCCCCGATGTCACCCTTCTGGGCGTTCAGCTTCATCAAATCGTCTGCAAGCCGGTGGTGCGCCTGCTGCCCGGCATCGCGCAACCGACGCGCGCCGGGGCGGACGTGGAATCCTGGTTCGGGCCGGGATGGAAGCCGCCGGAGAAATTCTTCACCTGGACGGCGGCCCAGAAGGCGACTCTACATCTGCCGGTCGAGGTGCCGCTGACCCCGACCCATCTGCTGGTGGAGATGCGGATGATCCCGCTGACCGCCAACGGACAGGTCTATCCCCAGCGTATCAGCGTGGATGTGGCGGACAGCCGCGTCGCCGATCTGATGGTGGATGGCAACCGCTGGTATGGATTCGGCGTTCACTCTTCCAGCCTCAGCGAAGGGGGGATGTTGAATTGCCAGATTCTGCTGCCCGACGCCCGGTCTCTGGACAGCGTCGGCGTGGCGCCGGACCCGACCTTGCTTGGTGTGCAGCTTCACGAATTGAGCTATCGGCCGGTCTCGCCGCTGCCCTGGGGCGTGTCTGTGCCCTTCCGGGCTGGTGAAGGCGTGGAAAGCTGGCTGGACCGCGGCTGGAAGCGACCGGAAGCGATGTTCACCTGGACAAATGGCAAGCAATCCAGTCTGCGTCTGCCGCTGGTGCCGGTCGATGATCTTTCGGCATTGAAGGTCCGGATGCGGGTTGCGCCCTTGAAGGCCGCCGGCAAGCTTGATGCCCAGAAAGTGCGACTCGGCGCAGGTGGCCAGCAATGGGCGGAATGGACCGTCACAGGGCTTGGCTGGCATGAGGTGACGCTGCCCGGCAACCTGCTGGTCGGCGGGATGCTGAATCTGATCCTGGATGTGCCGGATGCCTGTTCGCTGGCCGATCTGGGGCTGGCGGATAACCAGACCATCCTTGGTATCCAGTTGCATGAGTTGCAGATCGACCCAGTTACAGGCAGCAACCCCGGCTCCGGCTCCGGCCACGACGAAGACAAGGGGCCGGCGGGGAAGCCGAAAGAAATCACGCCCGCAAGCGTGGAACTGCCATCGCCGATTCCCGCCCCCCGGACCCTTTATGACGGAAAGTTCCTGACCGTCCTGATCCACGATATCTGTGATACGTCGTCGGAATACTGGGTCACCTTCAGTTCCTTTCAGACGCCCGAGCCCTTCGGCCTGAAATATCTGACGGGTCGGCAGTGTCGGGCCCTTTATATCGTCCCCAAGCTGAACGAGTGGTATCAGCATGAGGAGATCTGGGAGGCACTGGCCGTCTGTCGGGAGGTTCTGGAAGCGGCCGGTGTCCGGCCCATCGTCTACGGATCGTCGATGGGCGGGTTCGCTGCACTGGCGTTCGCGCGCGAGCTGAACGCCCGCATTGTCCTGTCGGGCTGTCCGCAGATTTCCATTGATCCCCGTTTGGTGGGACATTTCGACGTCCGCTGGCAGGATATCGGCAAGCGGGTCAGTTATGTCCGGGCCGACGCGCGTGACGGTCTTTTTTCCGATGCGGAAATCTATGTCATCTTTGACAGCCTGCATCGCGAGGATCGTCAGCATGTCGCCATGCTGGCCGGATATGAGAATATCCGAAACATCGCCTTCCCCGTCGCCGGGCACGGTGTCCTGCACACACTGAACGATCTCAAGCTGCTGCGCCCCCTGATCGAGGCGGTGATCACTCCGGGTCAGGCGGATGCGATCAAGGATATCCAGCGCCTTTATCGCGAGCGGTCACGCACGACGAACAATTATTTCCACGCGATCGGTGAATTCTACCTGACGTCAAAATCCTATGGACGCGCCATCCGCTTCCTGCGTAAGGCGATCGAGATGAAGCCGTCCTTCCATTTGTCGCACAGCTTCCTTGGCAAGGCGCTGTGGGCCAACGGTGACAGGGAGGCAGCCATCGAAAGCGTGCGCAAGGCCTGCCAATGCGCCCCGGCCATTGGCGGACATCGCGTCCATCTGGGCCTGATGCTGCTTGATGCCGCTCGCTTCGATGAGGCGGTCGACGTGTTTAACGAGGCGATACGGGACTTCCCGGATATGCCCGCAGCCTATACGGGTCTGGCGGGTACCATGATGCGACGGCAGCCCCGTAATCTGGACGCGATCGCCAAGCTTTATGAGGCGGCGCTCAGTATCAATCCGCGTGTCGTCCAGTGGCATATAGATGCGGCCAACATTGAAGCGCTGCGGGGCGAGTGGAATCGGTGCCGTCATTGGCTGCAGAGGGCGACGGCACTGGAGCCCGGGCACCCAGATATCGCCCGTATCGCAGGGATGATGCCAGCCTGACAAGGGTTCTGCGCCAGGGATGACCGGCGGGATGTGATTGTTTCTTGACAGTTCTATTCTGCTGCGACGCCGAAACTTGTTTTCGCTTCGGCATTCTTTAAGATAAATGCTCTTGATTGTTGGGCGGTGTTTATGATCAGTTAACGCAGCATAGTCAATTAGTCTGCGGCCGGGCTGCGGGCGATCCGTTTAATAAAACGTTGGTGGGGGCAGTATGGTATCCGGGATGAAGGCTGTCATTCTCGCTGGTGGGTTGGGGACCCGCTTGGGAGAGGAAACAGAGTTTCGCCCAAAGCCAATGGTGGAGATTGGCGGCAGGCCTATTATTTGGCACATTATGAAGATATATTCTTCGTTTGGTATTAATGACTTCATTATTTGTTTGGGATACAAGGGGTACCAGATTAAGGAATATTTCTTCCATTACAACTTACACCTTGCCGACGTCACCATTGAAATCGGCAAGGGCATGACGATCCATCAGTCGGCGGCGGAGCCCTGGCGCGTTACCCTTGTGGAAACCGGGGCGGAGACGATGACGGGCGGGCGCCTGAAACGGGTGAAGCCCTATCTGGATCAGGACGAGTCATTCTGCCTGACCTATGGCGATGGTGTCGCGGATATCGATCTCAACGCCCTTATCAACTTCCATCAGCAGCATGGCCGTCTGGCCACCGTGACCGCCGTGCGGCCTACGGCCCGGTTCGGCGCGCTGGAGGTTGAAGAGGGCATTGTTCGTCGGTTCGAGGAGAAACCGGTGTCGGAAGGCGGCATGATCAACGGCGGCTTCTTCGTCCTGTCGCCCAAGGTGATCGACTATATCGACGGCGACAGCACCATCTGGGAGCGGGAGCCCATGGAAGGTCTGGTGCGCGACGGTCAGCTGGCCGCCTATCCGCACAATGGCTTCTGGCAGCCGATGGACACGTTGCGCGACCGCAAATATCTCGACGGCCTTTGGGACAGCAAGCAGGCGCCGTGGAAGGTCTGGAAATGAGTGTGGCTTTCTGGGGCGGGCGGCGGGTTCTGGTCACAGGGCACACGGGTTTCAAGGGCGGTTGGCTCTCTCTTTGGCTGAAGCAGCTGGGCGCGGTTGTTGCCGGCTATTCCCTGCCGCAGCCGACGGAGCCGGGGCTGTTCACGGTGGCGGATGTCGGTCGCGCGCTGGATCGGCATGTCGTTGGTGATGTCCGCGATCTGCCGGCGCTGGAAGCTGCCATCCGTGATTTCCGGCCGGAAATCGTGTTCCATCTGGCGGCACAGCCCATCGTGCTGGATTCCTATCGCGATCCGGTCGACACCTATGCGACCAACGTGATGGGGACGGCCAATCTGCTGGAAGCGGTGCGGCGGGTCGGCGGCGTGCAGGCGACGGTCATCGTCACCAGCGATAAATGCTACGAGAATCGGGAACAGATCTGGGCCTATCGCGAACATGACGCGATGGGTGGTCACGATCCCTACAGCTCCAGCAAGGGGGCGGCCGAACTGGTGGCGGCCGCCTTCGGCCGATCGTTCTTCTATCCCGGCGCAGGTCTGGGGGCGGTTGCCTCTGCCCGGGCCGGCAATGTTATCGGGGGTGGCGACTGGGCCCCCCATCGTCTGGCTGTGGACCTCATGCGTGGCCTGATGGCCGGGGAAAAGGTCGTCATCCGCAATCCCGGTGCCGTGCGCCCGTGGCAGCATGTGCTGGAGCCTCTGTCCGGCTATCTGCTGGTGGCCCGCCGTCTGATCGAAGGTGGGGAGCAGCCGTGGGAAGGGTGGAATTTCGGTCCTGATGACGCCAGCGCCCAGCCGGTGCTGACGGTCGCCTCCCGCCTCTGCGCGCTGTGGGGGGCACCCGAGGCGCTGACCGTGGCCGGGGATGGGCAGAAGCCACATGAGGCCGGTCTGTTGAAGCTGGATTCCACCAAGGCCCGGGTCAGGCTGGGCTGGTCGCCGACCTGGGATCTGGAAAAGACGCTGGCCCGCACTGTCGACTGGTACAAGGCGTTCAGCGCCGGCGGCGACATGTGGCAGGTCACCAACCAGCAGATTGACGAATACGA
This sequence comes from Hydrogenophaga intermedia, assembly GCA_943371025.1. GTDB lineage: Bacteria > Pseudomonadota > Alphaproteobacteria > Azospirillales > Azospirillaceae > Niveispirillum. The sequence continues at coordinate 29,205 of CALRTC020000015.1, read as the reverse complement.
GAACGCGCTATCTCTGCGTTTCTCGGTTTGAGTTTATTGGAGTCTGGAATGAGCGAGAGCATGTCGAACGCCGCACCGCCCGCCCCGGAAAGCGCCGAGGAGCTGCGTCAGCAGATCCTCGGCCTCGTCGAGCGCTATGCGGCGGTGGCCCATGCGCCCAAATCCTTCGTGGCCGGCACCTCGCCCGTGCCCGTGTCGGGCAAGGTCTATGGCGCCCCGGAAATGAAGCTGCTGGTCGACAGCGCCCTGGATTTCTGGCTCACCACGGGTCGTTTCAATGATGCGTTCGAAAAGCGCCTCGCTGCCTTCATCGGCACCTTCCATGCCCTGACCTGCAATTCCGGCTCGTCGGCGAACCTGCTGGCCGTGACGGCCCTGACCTCTCCCCTGCTGAAGGACAAGGCGCTGGTTCCGGGGGACGAGGTCATCACCTGCGCCACCGGCTTCCCGACCACGGTCAATCCGGTTTTGCAGAACGGTCTGGTGCCGGTGTTCCTGGATGTCGACATCCCGACCTACAATATCCGCGCCGACCTTCTGGAAGCCGCCATCACGCCGCGCACGCGGGCCATCGTCGTGGCCCACACGCTGGGCAATCCGTTCGATCTGGGCGCGGTCATGGCCGTTGCCAAGAAGCATGACCTGTTCGTGGTTGAGGATTGCTGCGACGCCCTGGGCGCGCAATATGATGGCCGTCTGGTCGGCACCTTCGGCGATATCGGTACCTTGAGCTTCTATCCCGCGCACCATATCACCATGGGCGAGGGCGGGGCCGTTTTCACCAGCCGCAGCAAGTTCAAGCGCATTCTGGAATCGGTGCGCGATTGGGGCCGTGACTGCTGGTGCGCACCCGGCATGGACAATACCTGCAGCCGCCGGTTCGACTGGCAGCTGGGTGATCTGCCGTTCGGCTATGACCACAAATACACCTATTCCCACCTGGGCTATAATCTGAAGATCACCGATATGCAGGCGGCCGTCGGCTTGGCCCAGATGGATCGGCTGGTCGATTTCATCGCCGCGCGCAAGCGCAACTTCCAGCACCTGACCGATGGCTTGTCGGATATGGAAGATGTGCTGATTCTGCCCAAGGCGACACCCAACTCCGACCCGTCCTGGTTCGGCTTCCCGATCACGGTCCGCCCTGAATCGGGCGTCGCCCGTGATGATCTGGTCAAGTATCTGAACAGCGAGAAGGTCGCGACGCGCCTGCTGTTCGGCGGCAATCTGTTGCGCCAACCTTACATGAAGGATCGCAATTATCGTGTGGTCGGCGACCTGGTCAGCAGCGATCTGGTCATGACCAACACGTTCTGGATCGGTCTCTATCCCGGTCTGGATGCCCCGGCGCTTGATTTTGCGATCGACCGGATCCGCCGCTTCCTTCGCGGGCGCTGATTCCCATTCCTGAACTGGCTGTGGCCGCGCCCGCAAGGCAGGCCACGGCTCCCGTCTACAGCAGACAGCCGGACCCAAGATTATGTCTTCCCATGTTGATCTGACAGATATTCCGACCGTGTCCGCGAATCCGCATCTGGGGGATAACCCGATCCAGCTGTCCATCCTGGTCCCGACTTTCCAGCGGGCCTTCCTGCTGAAGAATGTTCTTCACCATCTGGTCGCGGCGATCGAATTCGCTGGCGTTTCTTCTGATCAGGTCGAAGTGCTGGTGTCGGATAATCAGTCGACGGATGGGACCGGCGACGTCTGCTCTGAATTTACTGCCCGATATTCCTATATCCGGTACTATCGCCAGCCGGTTCATTACAATTCCGGTGAAGAGAATATTTTCACGGCGATGCCCGAATGCCGGGGAACCTATGTCTGGACCTTCTCCGACGACGATATTCCCGAAATCTGGTCGGTGAAGACCATCCTTGGCTATCTGCATAGCCGCGAGGTGAATTTCATCCTGATCAACCCGGCGCTGATCAGCCCGGAAGGCAAGCTGCTGGCCGAACGCCTGATCGACTGCCTGCCGGACGAACTTGAACTGCCGCTGTGGGAAATGATCGCCCGGCTGGGCATGATCAACCTGTCCTGCTGCTTCTCCGCCGTTATCTACCATCGTGAGCAATTCATGAAGGTGGACTGGCGCAGCTATATCGATCAGTCGCCCATCTACTCGCATGTCATGATGTATTGCGAGGCGTTCAGCGGCCGTAAGGGCATTTTCCTTAACCAGCCGCTGTTGCAGTACCGCATTGGCGGGACCGAGGATGACGCCTGGAAGACGCGTTCGCGCGTGCTGCGCATGCCCATGCGGTTCCCCTGGTCCATCGGTCTGATCCGCCTGTTCTGGCTGGTCCGCACCAAGGGCGTCGTACCCCAGAATTTCATGCATCAGGTGATCGAGCGTGATCTGCAGGGGCCGTTCCTGCTGAACGAGCATGTGCTGTGGGAACTGACCGCCCAGATGCAGATCTGGATGAACAGCGACCTGGATTACGAAGCCGTCACGGCCGAGCATATCCGCGAATACATGAACGAATTCGCCGCTGGTGATCAGTATTATGTGGAGGCGCTCTACAAGCTGGCCAAGGTCCAGCAGGTGTGGGAGGCCGTGAAGGCCACCGACAATGTGGAGGTGACCAAGCTTGGCCAGGGGACCTTTGCCGACTATGTCGGCGCCCTGCCGGCAGGGACGAAGGCCGGGCTGTTGGGCATTGTCCGCCGCTGGGCGGATCAAATGATCAATGAGGTGCGGTCCCTGCTGGCGCCGCGTCGTGTGGCCCGCCCCATTGAGCCGTACCAGAATTACAATCTGTTCCGCGTCGGCACCAACTATATCGGGGTCGAGCGCGAGGTTCAGGGTGTCGACGTCGCCCGTGTCGATTTCGAGGAATATTTCCCCGAAACCATCATTCGTCCGTCCCTGATCGGGTTGAAGGATGCTATCCGCGGCGCCACCAGCAACGCGGCGGTCGGTGTCGTCGATGGTGGACAATATAAGGGCTATGGCATCAAGCTTGTTGATGACCGCTATCTGGCGGTGAAGATCAATTATCGCCGTCCACTGCCCCAGCGCTTCAACCCCTGGAAATACTATCCCGACACGCTGGGGCACCCGGACCCCAATGTGTTGAAGGCGGTCATCGACAGCCTGGAGCACCATGCTTCCCTGGCCCGCATCGGGATCAGCGGCCTGGGCAAGGCGACCGGTGCCGCTGAGAAGGCGGTGATTGAGCGCTATTTCAGCGAAGACTGGTATGTGCGGCAATATCCGGTGGTGGCGGCCGCAATCCGGAACGGAGCCTACGCCAATGGCATGGCCCATTTCCTGGACCAGGGGATCGAACTGGGCCTTGATCCGTCGCCCTATTTCCACGGGCCGTCCGCACTGCTGATGTATCCCAATGTCGCCGCCGCGATCCAGAAGGGCGAGTTCAAGTCCTGGTTTGACTTCTACGTCCGCGTCGGCCGGGCCAATGGGTTCAGCCCGTCGGTCTATTTCGATGAGCCCTTCTACCGGCGTCTCTACGCGGATATTGATCGGGCCATTGAGTTGAACAGCGCCTTCGTCTGCGGCTTCGATCATTTTCTCAGCTATGGCTCGGCGGAAGATCGCATCCCCAACGCCATCTTCGAAAGTGCCTGGTACCGGGCGCGCCGGCCGAATGTCCCGGGTGGCAGCGAGTTGCCGAGCTACCTGCATTACCTGCGGTTCGGCCAGGCCGTCGGCGTCAATCCCTGCTCCTGGTTCGATGGCGCCGAATATCTGAAGCTCAACGCGTCGGCCGCCGTGGAGGTTCAGATGGGGCATTATCGCAGTGCGTTCCACCACTGGATCAGTACCGGCTGGCGTAGTGGCGCCCGGCTGTCATGACCCGATCAATTGAGCGTGCGGCAAAGACACTGTTCCTGGGGCGGTAATCATCATGAGTAACAAATTCATCTCCATTCTGATGCCGATGGGTGGCGAGTTCGGTCCGCTGCACGCGATGCTGACCAACCTGCTGCCGCTGTCGCATTTGTTGGGTACCGAGCTGCAGGTTGTCGTCGCCGACTATAAGGGGCTGGATAACACGGCCCTCATGCTGGAGCAGTTCCGGGCCCAGGGCATGGACATCGTCCATGCCAAGGTGACGCATACGGCCTCCATCGAACATATCATGCTGCAGGGCCTCGGTTCCTGCACCGGCAGCTACACGCTGCTGATGCGCCTGAAGGACCGGCTGAACATTGCCCAGTTCGCGGCGCAATTATCGGGGCTCCGCACCAGCAGCGACGACCTGATTGTCACCAATCTGCCGGTGAAGTCTCTGTCCGGGACCGTGGCGCACAAGGCGTTCGTCTCGGACAAGACTGAGATTCTCGGCTATACCGGCGTGAAGATCGTCACCGATATTGGCTTTACCGGTCTGCTGCACAACATGTCCGGTATCATCGTCCGAACCGCCCTTCTGCAGGCGGTCGACTATGACCAGTATTTTGAGATCAGCCCCGTTTACCTTTTCGGAGCGGTGCTGCTGCATGCCTTCCACGACCGCCCCGCCGCCCTCCGGCAGACCGAGATTGCGGAAATGGTCTATGACCGTTCCGATCTTGGGCCGGAATTCGACTTCGAGATGATCCTGAAGCGCCGCAAGCTGGCCAAGGAGTTCCCCTGGTCGCTGGGCATCATGCGGCTGGTGGATGCCGTGACCCGGCAGGTGGGCGTGGACAGCCGCTTCTTCTCCACCTTGCAGGAGCGCAACCCCAGCGCGATCTATGCCCAGGCCCATCACAGCTTCAACAAGCTGCTGGAACAGATCACGGCTTCCATCGCCAAGCGGGACGGTGTCTCCCCCTTCGCGGAGGGCGATGCCGAGATGCTGTTGCGCATTTATTCAAATGTTGCGCCCGGCGTCCCGACGAAATTCATGGAGGCCGCCTACAAGCTGTCGGGCTTGATCTGGCGGATCGATACCCTGCTCGGGTTTCTCAGCGGCGAAATTTCGTCGCGGGCGAAGACAGCGGACAATGTGCTGTTGTCCAAGTTCAAGCACCTGACGGCCGATGAACGCAAGGCGGTCCAGGAACTGCTGGCCTCCAGCATGTTGGAGAAACTGGCGGCGGTTCGGCACATGGTCAACAGCTGACCGACAGGAAGCGGGTTTCACGACGTGCCAGGCGTGACCCACGGGACAAGGATGAATGAGCATTTCCGCTGACCTCCTCTCGCTGACGGGTGCCGTGGCGACGTTGATGACCCGGTCGCAGCACCCCGTCATTGTGACGGGTGCCGGCGGCTGGTTGGGGCGCACATTCCTGGAAATGCTGGATAATGCCGCCATTCCCGGGCTGTCCGTCGCCGCGTTCGGCAAGACGGGGCGCCAGCAGGTTCTGCGGTCGGGGCGCACCATCGAATGCCAGCCGCTCGCCCTGCTGGACAATCTGGAGCTGGATCGGCCGGTCATTCTTCATTGCGCCTTTCTCACCCGCGAGCAGACCGCGGGCATGTCGCTGAATGATTATGTGGACGCCAACGGCGCGATCACCGACCGGGTACTGGCCGCGGCCCGGCGGATGGGTGCGGCCGGCATTTTCCTTCCCTCCTCCGGGGCCGTCTATCGGGCAGATGGCGGCCTTGAGACCGATATCGACCGCAATCCCTATGGCTATCTGAAGGTGCGGGATGAGCAATTGTTCGGCGCGCTGGCCGCGTCGCAGCATATTCCGCTCTCCATCATCCGCATTTTCAATCTGGGCGGACCGTTCGTGAACAAGGGCGATGCCTATGTTCTCAGTTCGATCATCCAGGACATTCTGGCCGCAAGGCCCATCACGCTGCGTGCCGATCGGCCGGTCATCCGCTCCTATACCCATGTGGTCGACGTGGCCAATCTTGGCCTTTACGGCGCCTGGGGCGGGCAGGGGGCGGATGCGACCCCCTTCGACACGGCGGGCGAGGTGGAGGTCGAGGTGGGCGATCTGGCCGCACGGGTGGCCCGGGTTCTGGGTGTTGCCGATTGGCCGGTTCATCGGCCTGCCCTGTCCGGTCAGCCGGCCAACCGGTATGTCGGCGATGGCGCCCATATGCGGACACTTGCCGGCTTGTCCAATATGACTATTGCTAGTCTCGACAAGCAGATCGTCGATACTGCACGATATCTTGGCTGGGATGGTAACGCCCCGGCCCGGGAGGTCGTTTCCATTGTAACGTCGTGATGACTGCACAATGCCATCCCTTCCCCTTTCCAGCAACGGGGGGCCGTGGGGATGGCAATTCGGCCCTGTTCGGGCGGGTGAGTGTCGGGATAAGTAAAAGGAGGTTTCTTTACACAATGTTGACGGTACTTGCGTGTTCGGGAAGGCGAGGCTAGGGTGCGCATCGAAGTAGAGTGGTTTCTACATTCTTAATTTGCGCTGACGCCACAGCTTCGTTCCCGCGTGCAATGTATGTCGGGTCTTCCTGGATTCGGCAGATGTTGTGAAGAAATCGGTATGTGACTTTGGCTTTTGGAACAAACTTTTGGAAAAGATGGGGTGAATCATGAATAAGCGCGAACGCCTGATGCTCGACATCCTCCGCAAGGGGAAAGAATATGCCGGGTATTGCGCCGTCAAGGCCGAGTTCGAGGCAGAAGGTACCCGCGTGGATGAACTGCTGCGACTGGTCGAGATTGCGCGCAAGGCGGATCTTAAGCTGGCGCTGAAGGTTGGTGGCTGCGAGGCGATCCGCGACCTGCTGGAAGCCAAGCAGATCGGCGTCGATTACATCATCGCGCCGATGATCGAGACCCCCTACGCTTTGTCCAAGTACATCGAAGCCAAGAACAAGGTCTATACGGCTGACGAGCAGCAGGACACCGAGTTCCTGTTCAACATCGAGACCATCACGGCTTATCATGCCGCCGAAGAGATGGCCAAGCTGGCCGCCGCCCCCGGTGGCGTGCAGGGCATGGTGTTCGGCCGCGTCGACTTCTCGATGTCCCGTGGAAAGAGCCGCGACGACATCAATACCCAGGACGTGACCGATCACGTCGTGAATGTCGGCAAGATCTGCAAGGACTATAAGCTGGACCTGGTGGTCGGCGGTGCCGTGTCGATCGACGCCCTGTCGCAGCTGAAGACCATGCGCTCCAACTATCTGACCCGCTTCGAAACCCGCAAGGTGGTGTTCGACGCCGGTGCCGTGGAGAGCGAGCGCATCCATGACGCCCTGCTGCAGGCCGTGCATTTCGAACTGCTGTGGCTGCAGAACAAGCGCGACTATTACGGCATGATCCACGCCGAAGACGCCAAGCGCATCGACATGCTGGAAAGCCGCTGGAAGGTTCTCAGCGGTCAGTAACCTAGCGGGCCGGTGATCTGACCGATCGCCGGCCTCAAATTGCCGGCGCCGAATCACGTCCCGATCGGTTCTGTCCATCGGGATCTGGTGCAAGTTCGCTAATTTGCCGGTGACGGCTATCCTCTGGATGGTGGCCGTCACCGGTCATGCCTCGGGGCGGTGACCGGTGGACAAAATGACGTCGGAGCCGACACCATGTCCCACCCCGCCACGCACGATGCGCTGCTGGCCGCGATGAAGGCGGCGGCCGACGCCGCCTCCGTCGTTATTCTCCGTTATTTCAACGGCCTCAATCAGCTGACGACATCCGAGAAGGGTAAGGCGGACTTCGTGTCTTCCGCCGATCTGGAGTCGGAACAGACCATCCGTCAGGTCCTGGATGGGTGCTTCCCGCAATCGCGCTTCCTGATGGAAGAGGCGGGCAGCGTGGAATCGGCCTCCGCCTTGCGCTGGATCGTCGACCCGATCGACGGTACGGCCAACTTCATCCGCGGCTTCCCGTTCTTCAGCGTGTCGATCGCGGCGGAGGTCGGCGGATCGGTCGTTGCCGGCCTGGTCCATGACCCGTTGCGGGGGGAGACCTTTACCGCCGCGCAAGGCCAGGGTGCCTGCCTGAACGGGGCGCCGATCGCGCCGTCGACCGTGGCCGAACCGCGGCGGGCGGTAATTTCGTCGGGTCTTCCCTATAAAAGCCAGCCGGATTTCCCGCACTTCCTGTCGGCATCCAACCGGCTGATGGATGATGGTGTCACCATGCGCCGCACCGGGTCGGCGGCCCTTGATCTCTGCTATACGGCGGCCGGCCGCCTGGACGGACATTTTGCCGTGGGGCTCAGCCCGTGGGATGTTTCGGCCGGGATCATCATCTGCCGGGAGGCCGGCGTGACCGTTGATGAGCAGACAGGCAATGGCCGCTTTGCAACCGGTGCGATGCTGAGTGCTAATCCCACCCTTTATGCCAAGCTGGCCCTGCTGGTCGCCGGCTGACCGACCTGCACCAACGTAACCGGCCAGCCCGCGGGGGCCGGCCGGTCGCGCCCTGAATAGGGTGCCAAGGCTGGATCACCCGGCACTGATGGCTGTCTCCAGCGCCGTCAGGCGTTGCGCCAGGACCTGGACGGCCTTGATCAGCGGCGCGAACAGTTCGCTGTGCCGCAGCCCGACGCGGCCGGTCTGCTGATCTTCCACGAACAGGCCCAGATCGAATCCAGCGGTTCGCAGCGTTTCCTGGACATCCTGTGCCAGCAGCCCGGCATGTAGCCGGTGATGCCGGCGGTCGATCCCGGGCTCCACCACAAATTCTTCCATCGCGGTTTCCATGACTGGCACCTCGACCAGCCTTGGGGACCCGTCCTCTTCCGTCAGTGGCAAGCCGTGCTGATCATGCAGGGGAACCAGATGGGTGACGGGCCTTTCCTCCCGACGGGTTTCGGGGACCAGCAGCCATTTGCCGTCGCGCTGGACCAGGGTGTCGACCTGCGTTTCGATCCAGGCTGTTTTCGGCCGCTGAATTTCCCTTATATCGGTGGTGGGCGCCTGCACCTCGTCCCGGAAGCGGAACAGAACGGGGCTCAGCGCTTCGATGAAAGACAGGCCCAGATCGTCGGGCAGGGGACTGATGTCGCGCTTGTCGTTGCGGTCGGATGTCTGGATGGCGCCATTGGCGGCCCAGACGTCCGACCAGCGGCGTGACGCCGAGCCCAGGCTGCCGGACCCATCGGCGACCGGCAGAATGCCGCTGGCCGACAGGCTGACGCCGTTGATGCGATATTCGCCCGGTCCCAGCCATTCCAGATGCGTGCTGGCGCTGGAGGTGGCGCCGGCGCCGATGGTGGCGCTGTGGCGCAGGAACAGCGACCATGATGTCCCCGTGGTGGCCGCCACGCTGTCTCCATCCAGCAGGAAGGCGATCTGCTTGGCCTGGTTCGTGTTGGACAGGGCGCGGCGCAGGACCAGCGGCGAGTAGTTCCAGTTATGGGTGGAGGCCCAGACACCCTGTCCGGTGAAACTGTTATTATCGGCAAGCCGGGCACAGCCGGACCGGATGCTGTTCACGTCGGTGCGTCGGGTCTGCCCGGACTGGACCACGGGGATGGGCTCGCCGCCCGCAAGTGCAGAGGCGATCGGCAGTTGCGATAGTGCGATGGACATGTCTCAATCCTCTCCGGTCAGGGCGACACCGGCTTCCGTGTCCAGACCCTTTCCGTCTTCGGTTAGTAGGAGGAAAAGCCGCTGAGTCGGCTGGCTGATGGCGGGTCTGACCCTGCAACAGTTCAGCATGGGGCTACTCCCGTTCCGAGATGTACAAGGTGCAGTCGCCCGCGGCCCGGATGGCAGCCAGGTAGTTCTTCTGGGCCCGCTTCTGCCCGCCGATGGCCACGTCGATCGTGGTGCCCGGCGGCAGGAAATGGTCCGTCACGCTGGCCGTGACGCCAGCGGCTCCAAACGAAAAGTAAAGCGGCCCGTCGGCATAAAGGCTGACGACCTTTGTGCCGCTGAAAAAGGGACCGGCATTGCCGCTGGCGCCGGCAACCGCCAGCTTGTGGGCGCCGCCAGTGCGGTATCCGAGGACGGGGATGATGCCGCCATCATTGTCCCGTGGCATGAAGGTATTGGACATCGCGATCTCCGATAGGATATAAATCACATGTCCAGCTATAGGGCCGACATTCCTATAAATCAAGGAAAAAAAGCCTTATACCTAACGCGGCCATGTTCGTATTTTCGGCTTGCCAGGGGGCGGCTGCGGCGTCACGATGCGCCACTACATACTGTCCGATCAGTGCCGAAAATCAGGAAGTCCGTTAGATGATTGACAATCCCTGCAATGACTTCCGTGGTCCGGCGGACCCGGTGCAGGAGCCTGATATTGAGATCATCATTCCTACCTATAATCGCTGCGATGATCTGCGCGTGCTGGTTCATAGGATTATTGTCGATGTTCTTGAGGCTGGCCTGGGTTCCATTGTCCTGACCATCAGCGACAATTGGTCGACGGACGGCACTGCTGCCCTGCTGGAGCAGGTCGTCACCAGCCATTCTTTCATCCGGGTGGTCCGCCCCGCCTGTCATTTGCACACGGCGGAGGAGAATTTGGCCTTCGCCGTGGCTGGCGCCAAGGGCCGGTTCCTGTGGCTGTTCGGCGATGATGACATTCTGGAGCCCGGCGCCATCGTCCGCATGCGCACCGTCCTGCATGATCAGGCACCGGATCTGGTTGTCGTCAATCCGCGGGTCCTGCGCCATGGTGACCAGTCGGTCATCCATCACCTGCTGCCCATGCGGGCCGCGTCCTTGATGCTGACCATCGAGCAGTTGGTGGTCAGCATCGGATTCATGGGGTTGATGGCTTGTTTCAGCACGACCATCGTGCGCCGCGCCCGCATCCAGGGGGCGGACTGGGGCGGGGTGATCGGCCGGGCCGCCATCTATGCGCATGTGGCGCTTTATCTGGATTGCCTGCGGGACGCACGCTGTCTGCTGCTGAACGAACCGCTGGTGACGGTCCGGCTGGGATCGACCAGCCTGCGGGAGTTCCAGCGTCTGGCCGCCCTGTCCGAGAAGCCGGTTTTCGAACCCTGGATCGGCGGTATCCCCCGGCATTTCGCAGCGCTGGCGGCACAGGGACGGATCGCATCCGATCTGTTGTCCCGGGTGGTTGAATATGACCATCTGGGTCGTTTCGATCTGGCGCGTTTCCTGTTGAATCGGGTGTGCGAGCAGATCACGCTGTGGCTGGAAAATGACCGGTCGGGACAATTGCTGGACCTGCCCTTGCTGCATGGTCTGGCTCCCGCGGTTGCCGGTGGCGAGCTGGGCCCGCGGGAGGCCTTGCGTCATCTGGTGGAAGCGCAGACCCTGGCCTGGGCGCTGGACGAGGATGGTCCCGCCCATGGCATCTATGCGGCCGATGTCATTCCGCTGCTGTCCACAGCCGAACGCGATGAATTGTTCGCGGCGACGGCTGACTGGGCGCGCGGCTGTTTCGACCGGGCGATGGACAGTTACCGGCCACTGACCGTGTGGGACGCCGATATCATCACGGGCCTTCGTTCTCTGGTGGATATCCTGGCCGTGGTCGCCGGTGATCGCCGCAACAATGTGGAAAGCCAGACCCCCGACCATGCGCTGGCGACCTTGCTGCGCGGACTGCCCGCCTTGCACGGCGACCGTCTGCGCGACCTGTTCCGGGACGCGGTGCGGCGCCGGGTGGAAGCGGCGCGTGAACTGATCGACCTGCGGCGGGACATGGCCGATAGCATTGCTGTCTGGCCGGTGCAGGGCGCCTATCGCCGGGGCCGCGTCGGCTGCGTCCATCTGGCCGTGCGTGCGGATCACCGGCTGACGCCCGCGCAACTGGCCGACCTCAACCAGATCGATCCCGCCGGACAAGTGCCATGGGTCCTGGTTGCAGACAATGCGCCAGCACTGGACGCGCTGATCGCGGCCCAGCCGCCGGCTCTCTGGCCGGCCGCGGACGGGGAACAGCTGGGCGGCTGGACCCTGGGGACGTGGCTGGGGCGGCAGATTGCCGTTCCGGCGGGCGCTGCCGGGCCGGATGCCGACTTGTGCCTGACGGCGGATGACCGGCCGGCGCTGCGTCGGCTTGTCCTGAAGGCCGCCCGGGAGGCGCGTTCCGAATATGCCCAGCTGCCCGCGGCGCGGGCGGCCCTGGCCCCGGTGGGCAGTGCCGTGGCGGCGGACTATTTCGACGCGGCCTGGTATGTGACGACCTATCCGGACTGGGCTGCGGACATGGCCCCGACCAACCCGGGCCAGGAATTTCTGACCCGGGGCAGTGCCCTGGGCCGGTCGCCCGGCATCTGGTTCGAGGAATCCTGGTACCGCAGCGCCTATCCGCTGGTGGAAGACGGGATTCGGGAGGGGGCCTGGATCAGCGGCTTCCACCATTGGCTGGCCCTGGGTCGTCGGCTGAACCTGTCGCCCTTGTTCTGGTTCGACGCTGACTTCTACCTGTCCACCTATCCCGATGTTATCCGGACGTTGGAAAGCGGACGCTACGTCTCGGCCTTCGACCATTTCCGGCAGGAAGGGTTGCGCCAGGGGCTGCGCCCATTCGCGCTGTTCGATGCCCAATGGTACGCGAATGCCTATCGGGAAGTGCAGGAAGCGGCGGTCAGCGGCATGCCGCCCTTTGAATATTTCCTGCGGGCCGGGGCGGCGGCCGGACATGATGTCGGTCCGGGTTTCTCCAGCCAGACCTATCTGGCCGTGAACCGCGACGTGGCGAAATCGGTGGCCGACGGTCATGTGCCGTCTGCCCTTTATCATTGGTGGCGCTTCGGCCGGTTTGAGGCGCGGCGCGGCGCCCGCAGCCTGCTGGACAGCTGATACCCGTTTGCATTGATCAGAACCTGGTAGTTCTGATCAATGTCCTCAATCGTCGGCGCCAACATCCGTTGGCTTGGCTACGCCGCACGAGCGGCGCGGCGGCAGTCGCCGCCGTACCAAGTTGCAATAAGTTCTACTCATCGCAACTTGGTATGAGCGGCCGGGCAGCGGCAGGGAAGGGGGCGCATTGATGCCGGACCAGGACGCATTGCCATCATTGCTGGCGCGGGCCCACGACCTGATCCCCGATGCCCGCCAGGGCCTGCCCGATGCGGCCTTCCAGTTCGTGTTGAAGACCGTGCCCATGGTCAATGTGGACCTGCTGGTCCGTGATGATGCGGGTCGCCTGCTGCTGGCCTGGCGGAAGGATCCGTTTGGTACCGGCTGGCATGTGCCCGGCGGCATCATCCGCTATCGCGAACATTGGGATCAGCGCATCGCGGCGGTGGCGCGGCTGGAACTGGGGGCGACGGTCTCCCATGGTCCGGCACCGGTCCATCTGGAGCAGTTCTTTTACGAACGCGGGCATTTCATCTCCCTGCTGTTCGAATGTCGCCTGCTGTCCCCACCGCCGCCTGACCGGTTCCGGCGCCCGGATGACCTGGCCTGGTTCGCGTCCATGCCGTCCGACATGTATCCCTGCCAGCGCATCTATGAGCGGTTCTTCGGCTGACAGGTGGCCCCGCTTCCGTAAGGTCCTGATGGACGCTAGAAACTGGTGCGTATGCCGGCGAACCCCGTCAGGGCGATGCCCGGCCGGCCCGGCTGTCCGGTAAAGGCGGCAAGCTGGGCGTAGAAGCGCATGACGCCCCGCCAGCGCGCTCCCGCATCGGGCCAGGGCTGGTATGTCGCTTCCACCCAGGGGTTCAGGCCAGCGAAACTGTCGGCGGTCGGCCCGGTGCCTTTGCGCGTCCAATAGGCCATGCCGACCAGATCAATGACCAGCCGTCCGTCTGTCGGCCGGAACTTCTGTTCAACGGCGGCATGCAGGCTGTCATAGCCGCGGTCAAATCCGCGCAGGAAACGCACCCCTTCATAGCCTGCGAAGAAGCGCAGATCATCGCCGACATAGCGGATAACGTCATTATAGAGCGCCAGGGCGGCCCGCCCATCCTCGAACCGCACCCCGTAATCGGCGAAGCCGGCCAGATCATCACCCAGGCTATAGAAGCTTCCGGCCGTCAGGTTGACGACGCGGCCGGCACCGGCGTCGGCCCGCCCCGGTTGCCGGGCATGAAATATGCCCAGATGCAGGCGGCCGACCCCGTCCACATGCCGGCTGTAGACGGCGCCGCAGACGGCAGAAGAGGACAGGATGATGCCCGGCCGGTACAGGTCGGGTCCGCAGCGCACGTCACTGGTCTGGGCCGCTGCCGGCCGGCACAGGAACAGCAGGAACAGCAGGGGCAAGAAACGGCGCAAGGCGGAGCGGACCTTTGGGAGGGGAGAGCTATCCTGCGCTATTCGTCCGCCGCTGGCGAAAGGTTACGCGCCGGCACGCAAACAATCATGCAGCGTGACGATGGCCGTCGGTCTGTCGCCATCCACCACGAACAGGCAGGTGATACCCTCGCGGTTCATGCGGGCGAGCGTTTCGCCGACCAGGGCATCGGCGCGCGTGGTGCGCGGGCGCCGGGTCATGATTTCCGCGGCGGTCCGCGACAGCAGGTCACCCGCCATGTGCCGGCGCAAGTCCCCGTCGGTAATGATGCCGACCAGCCGCCTGTCGTCATCCACGACACCCGCCACGCCCAATCCCTTGGCGGTGATTTCCAGCAGGGCGTCAGACATCCGGGTCGCCTCACCGACCAGCGGCAGTGCATCGCCGCGCCGGGCGATACGGTCCACGCGCATCAGCTGCTGGCCCAGACGCCCGCCAGGGTGGAAATTGCGGAAATGTTCGTCGGTGAAGCCCTGACGATGCATCAGGGCCACGGCGATGGCGTCACCCAGTGCCATCATCATGGTGGTCGATGTTGTCGGCGCCATGCCCACGCGACAGGCCTCCGGCGCGTCCGGCAGCAGCAGCAGCAGGGTCGATGCCCTCGCCAGCGCCGACTCCGCCTTGCTGGTCATGCCGATCAGCGGAATGGCATAACGGCCGCAATAATGCAGAATATCGGTCAGTTCCTGTGTCTCGCCGGAATTGGACAGGGCGAGCACGATATCCTGGTCCCCGATCATGCCCAGATCGCCGTGGCTGGCCTCGGTGGCGTGGATGAAATAGGCCTGGGTGCCGGTGGAGGACAGGGTGGCGGCGATCTTGCGCCCGACATGCCCGCTTTTGCCGATGCCGGTGACGAACAGGCGGCCGGCGCCATTGGCGATCATCGACACGGCCTGCTCGAAATTGCCGTCCAGGCTGTCCCGCAGAAGCACCAGCCCATCCATTTCCCGGTCGATGACCTGACGGCCGATGCTGACGGCATTGCTGAATTCGGCTGACATCTGCTGTTCCTGCTGGCCGGGCCCGCTGGCCCCCCTCTGTTCCGCCTATAGGTAAGCGGTCGGGTCAGGGACTGCCAGCCCCCTTTCACCGCATGCCCTGGTTGCGACGGACACGGCCCATGGCGGTCGGGACTGTCGTCCGGGCCGCCATGCGGGAAGAGCGATCTTATTCCGCCGCGTGCTGGCTGGTGAGCGAGATATATTCGGCGAAGATGTCGCCCTGGATGGTGGTATGCCGGCGCAGGCGGCCATAGGCGCCGTCAGGGTCGCCCTGCTGGATGGCTTCCAGGATGGCGGCATGGTCGCGCAAATTCTCTTCCGCGCGGCCGGGATAGTTCAGCTGATAGCGGCGATAGGGGACCAGCTGCAGGGCCAGCTTGTCCGTCATCTCCACCAGCACGTCATTGTGGCTGCCCCAGACGATCAGCTGATGGAACTTGCGACTGGTGGCGTAATATTCGTCCTGCCGTCCGGCATTATAATGTTCTTCGGAGATGCGGTGCATATCCGCCAGCTTGACCTTTTCCTCCGGTGACATGCGACGCGCGGCCAGCTTGGCGCACAGGCCTTCCAGCTCTGACATCACCTCGAACATATGGACCATGCGGCGGATGTCCATGCTGGCCACGACGGCCCCCTGGCGTGGACGTTTTTCCACCAGCCCGGACTGGACCAGTTGCAGCACGGCTTCGCGCACGGGCGTGCGCGACACGCCGAACCGTGTGGCGATGGCTTCTTCGTCCAGACGCGCCCCCGGCCGCAGCCGGCCCATGAAAATGTCCTGTTCCAGGGACACACGCACATGTTCGGCATGCGTGACGTGTGTAGGCTTGTTCATCGGACCTCCGCTTTTCCGCCAGACAGGTCCAAACCCGAACCGGGCCGCCGAAAGGCGCGATGATCCCGGGGTCTGAACATGCCTTACTGTCATGTATCGGGCAGGACGGAGGCCAAGTCAAGCTGTGGTCCAATTTGTGGATACGCGATGATCCATATCTGCATACGGAGCCAGCGTTTCTGGTGACCGCGCCGCCGGTGCTTCGACAGGATCGGGGGGGTGTACTGAGGCGGGTCTGAGGCAGATCCGCGAGGATCGGCAAGGGCACGGACCGGTTCCCGCATTGCTTCCGCAATTCTTTGTCATCATGATGTTCGTATACATTGATTGGCTGAAAAAAATAATATAAGGTCAATCCCGTATCCAGAAAGAGGGGGTTGGCGCGGCGTACTGACCGGATTGCGTATCCGGCGCCGGCCCTGGAATGGGTCCGCTCGTGCCGCGTGCCCACCGGACGGGATGAAAAAAGCTGTCGAAGTACGGCATTCAGGGAGGAGAAGTTGATGTCATCAAATCCACGCGCGGCGGGGCCGGCGATGTTTGCCAGCCTGGTCGCCCTGCTGGCCGCCATGCCGGCCGCGGCGCAGCAGGCCCAGACGCAGGCAGGTGCGGGCCTTACGCTGGAGGAAATCGTCGTCACGGCGAACCGGCGTGAGTCGAACCTGCAGGAAACACCTGTTGCCGTTTCGGCCTTCACGCCGGCCATGTTCGATGCGGCCCCGCCCAAGGACCTTGGGGATATCGCGGCCTATGTGCCGAATTTCTCCGCCGCGCGGGTCACGGGCTTCAACGCCGCCTCCTTCGCCATGCGCGGCGTGGGCCAGACCGATATCATCGTCTATTCCGAAGCGCCCGTGGGCGTGATGCTGGACGATTTCGTCATGCCCTCGGTGCAAAGCCAGCTGCTGGACACGTTCGACGTGGAGCGGGTGGAAGTGCTGCGCGGTCCGCAGGGCACCTTGTTTGGCAAGAACACCACGGGCGGCGTCGTCACCGTGTATACGAAGAAACCATCGCTTACCGAACAGGGCGGAGCGGTACAGTTGACCATGGGCGATTTCGGCACCCGGGCCGCCAAGGCCTCGCTGAACCTGCCCATCGTGGAGGATAAGCTGGGTATCCGACTGGTCGCCGGCTACAACAAGTCCGACGGCTATTACAAGAATGGCGCCTGCTACGGCCCCGTGGTCGGGACCAAGGCCACGGGTTGCGGTGATGGCAGCACGGTGGGTGGCGAGAATATCTTCAACGGCCGCGCCAAGGTGCTGTGGAAGCCCGTCGAAAGCGTGGAGGCCCTGTTCCAGGTGGAGCGGGTGCGCGACAATTCCGACAGCGTGCCCGTGGTCAACACCACGCCCAATGATAAGCGCTGGACCTTTTACAATCTGGGCTTCGGGGCCAATGGCGGCGATCCGCTGGACCATGCTGGCATCACCAATCGCGATGACAGCCTGCTGAACATGTCCGACGGGCATCAGGTGGATGTCGACGGCTATTACAGCACCATCAACTGGGACGCGGACAAGGTCACTCTGACCTCGGTCACCGGCTATCGCAAGCAGCTGTCGCAGCTGCCCAGCACCTATACGGGCGAAGCCGGACCCATCTCCCTGTTCGATGCCAACCGCACCGACATGCGCAAGACCTTCCAGCAGGAAGTCCGCATGGCTTCCAACTGGGACGGGCCGGTGCAGATGGTGGCCGGTGGCTTCTATCAGCAGAACAATGTGCATTTCTGCGTGGCTCAGACGCTGGGCTTCCTGGATCTGCTGGGCGTGACGCTGCCGTTCGGCACCTTCAATGCCAATCCGCAGATCCTGTGCAACCAGGAACGCCAGAAGGCCTATGCGGTTTTCGGCGACCTGACCTGGAAGGTGACAGACAAGCTGACCCTGATCGGCGGTGCCCGCTGGACGGATGAAAAGAAGTCCTGGGCCGGCCGCAACCAGGTGTTCATCCAGGCCCTGTCGGGCACCTTCGACCCCAATTTCACCTGGGACAAGCTGGGCGACATCCTGAATGCCGGTGATTTCGACAAATACCCGACGGGTGTCGTCCGCGACAGCCAGACCTGGAAGGAACCAACCTGGCGGGCCAGCGCATCCTATGACGTCACCGATGATCTGATGGCCTATGCCACCTATGCCCGTGGCTTCCGCAGCGGCGCCTATAACGACCAGACGGGTACGACGGGTCTGTCTATCCCGGCGCTGGCCGCGCGACCCACCAACCCGGAAATCGCCGACAGTTATGAAGCCGGTTTCAAGGGCGATTTCTTCAACAAGACGGCGCGCCTGAACGCCACGGCCTTCTTTGTGAAATACAAGGACATGCAGCGCGGCCTGGTCGCCACCCTGACCAACTCCTTCGGCCAGCAGGTCCAGGAAACCCGCTTCTTCAATGCCGGCGAGGCGACGGTGAAGGGGCTGGAACTGGAAGGCAGCTGGATCGTCCGTCAGGGCCTGGAGGTACGCGGCGTACTGGGCTATCTGGATGCCAAATATGACAAGTTCGAAGCCGACACGAATTTCGACGGCAAGATCGATGTCGATTTCTCCGACCGGCCGCTGAACCGGGCGCCCAAATGGCAATGGACCCTGGACGCCACCTACACGGCCGACCTGGGTACGGCCGGGGAGCTGCTGTTCAACGGTGCCGTCCAGTTCGAGGATGAAAGCGGTTATGTCTATTCCGACGTCAGCCGCGAGTTTGACAGCAAGCTGGACCGCAAGACCCTGCTGAACGCCACCATCACCTGGCATGATGAGGCGGACAGGTACACGGTGCAGCTGGTCGGCCGCAACCTGACCGACAAGCGTTACAAGACGGCCTCCAACGTCGTCGGTTCGCTCTGGGTATTCTCCACCTATGGCCCGCCCCGCTATCTGGGCGTGACCGTCGGCTCCAAGTTCTGAGCGGGCGCTGTCCCGAACACCCTTCCATGGGCTTCCAACCTGGGGACCGGACCTGTGCCGGTCCCCATTTTGTTGCCTGACCCAGGACAATGCTAAGTTGGTAGTGTTAAAACGACGGTTATAGTCTTTTGATGGAACTGGATATATGATCTTGTAACGGCTCGGACGGGTTCAAAGGCGTCCTCTATGCACCAAGAGCATCTGCATAATTCTGCGCGAAGCAGCCTTACCGCCTCGGCCCCCGCCGGCGCCGGTGCGATGGTTGAGCGGGTTGCCCACGGTCCCGGCATCCGGCCCCGGCTTTCAGCATTGCCGACGGGCGCCGCCGATCCGGCCCTGGTTATCCAGCGTGTGCGGACGCGGGTCGGCGGTCATGATGTGGAGACGGATGAGAAATCGGCCACGGAACTGGGCGCACTGCGACAGCAGGCCCATGACGACCATCAGCGGGAGCGCGACGCCGGCAATGACGCCCTGGCAGAACAGCACCAGGAAGCGCGGGAGGCGATTGGCAAGGCGCTGGCCGACAGGGCCATTCAAAGTGGCCGCACGATCGCAGGGCCGGAGGCGACGGGGCATCTCAAGGATGTTCTCCAGCATCACCAGATTTCCTTGCGGGATTTCGTTGAACAGAACAGCGACGCTGCGCAGCAGGCTGCGGTGACCTACCAGGCGGGCTATCATCCGGACCATGGCGCGGCCAACCTGCACATGGTGCGGTCACTGGCCGCCATGAACATGTTGCACGGCATGGGCTATTTCGACCGGATGCTGACCGGGGAAGAGCCTGCTGACCACCAGGCGTTTGGGGAGTTACCGAAAATCGCCAGACTGGCCGACGACAACAAGGAGGACATCCAGGACGCCTATGGATTGAGCGAGGAGGAAAGGCTGTCCATCCAGCATTACACCAACGCCCACACCAATAATCTGATGAAAGACTCGTTCGGCGATGCGCCGACAGGGTGGAAACATCTCAGCCGGGCGATTGGAAAGATACCGTCCACCGGTGATCTGGGACTTATCCATTCGGGCTTTCGGGTGCCGCGCAAGGATGAGGGAACGACCCTGACCGACAATGTCCCCGTCGGGTCAGGCATCCTGCATGGTCATGGTGTCATGGACCAGGGGCAGAAGCACTTCATGTCGGTGGCGACCTCCTACAACGTGCACACCACCGCCGACCGGCTGGGGGAGGCCGGAACGATGCTGGCCGTCAAGGGGACCTCTGGACGCTATATCAACCCGTTCGGCGTGCAGGGGTCTGCCACTGACGGGGGCGAGGTTCTGTATCCGCCCAACGTGGTCTCGCAATATAAAGGCCGATTTGGTGGGACCAGCGAGTCTTTACCTGTGCATTTCCTGCAAGAGACGGATGACCGGAGTGTCTTTCCCGAACTGCACGAGGATGACAAGTACCAGCCGGTCGCCAATCCCCGCTATCGTCCGCCCAAGAAGCCGGATGAGGTCGGCTATACCGAAACGACCAGCTATGGCAGCACCCTGCGACGGATCAATGTCGACCGGGACCCGAAGCCGGAGGAGGAGACGCGGCCGGTTCGCGTGGTGCCCCACGGCAAGCTGAAGGTGGAGTGATGCCCCGCCCTCACACCACGTTGAAATAATCCGGCACGCCGCCCGGCCAGACGGTGCCCCACATCTGCATGCCGCCATCGATGGTCAGCATCTCGCCCGTGATGAATTTGCCCGACGGGGCGGCAAGATAGACCACGCCTTGGGCCACGTCCCAGGCATCGCCCATGCGGCGCATGGGGTTGGTGTCGGCAAAGCGGACCGTGGCTTCGGGCGGATAGACGTTGAAGCCTTCGGTTTCCACCGTGCCGGGCGCCACGCAGTTGACGCGGATATTCAGCGGTGCCCATTCGATGGCCACCGATTTCGACAGATAGATCACGCCGGCGCGGGCCGCACAGGTATGGGCCGCCTGCGGCATGCCGCGTTCGACATAGGCTACGATATTGATGATGGAACCGGCCTCTCCCCGGTCGCGCCAGCGCTTGGCGGCGGCCTGCATCATGTGCCAGGTGCCGTTCAGGTTGGTGTCGATGACGGCATTCCAGCCCTTCTTGGAAAAATCGATGGCCGCCTGCGGGAACTGCCCGCCGCCATTATTGATGACATGGTCGATGCGGCCGAATTCGGCGAGGGTCCGGTCCATCAGCGCGTCCACCTGATCGGGATCGCGGATGGTCATGGGCATGATGGCGATGTCGCGGCCCAGATGGCGGCGGATACCGTCGCGCGTTTCCGCCAGCTTTTCCTCCCGCCGGCCACAGATCATGACCTTTGCCCCCAGACGGGTGAACAGATAGGCCATGGCGCGGCCCATGCCGCTGCCACCGCCCGACAGCACCACCACCTGATCCTGCAACAGATCGCTGCGATAGACGGTGGGCAGGCTGGCCAGTTGGTCCTCGCTGAAGCCCCATTGTCTGGTTTCGGTCATCTTTTACCCCTCCAGCCGCCCGATGATGGCGACCGATGTGATGTTGCGGTTGGGCAATCCGCCCAGATTGTGGGTCAGGCCGAAGCGCGGGTCGGGCAATTGCCGCGCGCCCGCGCGTCCCTGAAGCTGTAAGTAAATCTCGTAGACCATGCGCAGGCCCGTGGCCCCGATCGGATGGCCGAAACATTTCAGCCCGCCATCGATCTGACAGGGGATGCGGCCGTCGCGGTCATAGAAGCCGTCCATGACATCGCGCACGGCCCCGCCTTCCGGCGACAGGCCCAGATCCTCCATCACCACCAGTTCGGTGACGGAGAAACAATCATGCACCTCGATCAGCGACAGTTCGGCCCGCGGGTCCCTGATCCCTGCCTCCTCATAGGCGCGCCGGGCGGCGATGCGGGTGGTCAGGGTATAGGACCCGTCCCACGACCCATGCGCCAACTCCACCCCGTTGCTGGGCGCCAGCTGCAGGGCCTTCACCGTCACCGGGTTGGTCTTGCCCAGCGACCGCGCGATTTCCGGCGTGGTGACGATGGCACACGCCGCCCCGTCCGACACGCCGGCACAATCGAACAGGCCCAGCGGATAGGCCACCATGCGCGCGTCCAGCACCTGTTGTTCGGTGATGGGATTGCGCAGATGCGCCTTGGGGTTCAGGGCCCCGTTGGCATGGCTTTTCACGGAAATATGGGCCATGGCGCGTTTCAGGTCGGCCATGTCGGTGCCCGTGCGCGCCGCATAGGCGGCGCCCAGCTGGGCAAAGCCGCCGGGGGCCGTGTTCTGCGGCAGCCACAGATCCTCGAACGTGCCTTTGGTGCGCTCCGGCAGGCCGCCGAAGCCGGTATCCTTCAGCTTTTCCACGCCCATGGCGATGGCGATGTCGCACGCGCCGGCCGCCACGGCATAGACGGCCCCGCGCAGCGCCTCCGTCCCCGTGGCGCACAGATTCTCCACCCGCGTCACGGGGATGTTGGGCAGACGTAAAGCCATCGACAAAGGCAAGGCGGATTTGCCCACGCTCTGTTCATCGAAGAACACGCCCATCCAGCCGGCCTCAATCGCCGACTTGTCGATGCCGGCATCCTGGATGCACTCCTGGAACGCCTCCAGCATCAGATCGTCGGGCCCGGCGTCCCAGCGTTCGCCAAAGCGCGAACAGCCCATGCCGATGATCGCCACCTTGTCGCGGATACCCTTGGCCATTTCAGCCTTCTCCCTGCGGCGTCGCCTTCCAGAAATACCGGCGGAACCCGCGCTTCTCGTCCACATCCTTCAGGCGGAAGACCAGCCGCACGGGCAAGCCCACGGACAATTGCCCCGCCCGGATGTCGGTGAATTCCATCATGACATTGGCGCCATTGGCGAACTGGACATTGCCATAGGCCAGCGGCGGACAGGGGGTGAAGCCCAGCCAATCCTCCGTGAAGGTCTTCACGGCCGCCGGCTCGTCGGCCAGCCGCAGCGGGGTTTGCGTATCAACAGCAGCACAGGCGGGGTTCACACAGACCCGCGTGCGCGGGAACTGCGCACAGCCGCAGGCCGTACACCGCCCGCCCACCAGCCCATTGACCATGTCGCGCTTGCGATAGGCCACCGTGTGGGCCGTGCGCTTGTCATGTTCGGCCCGCATGCCGAAATGGATATCGACCATGCCGGCAAAGGACAGGTGCTTCAGATACTGCGTTTCCTCCTGCCGCCGCGCCAGCGATCCGGCCACACCCGCCGCCGGTTTGAAATCGGCCAGCGCGGGCGTGGTGCGCAGCAGGATGGCATCCGCCCCCTGGCCGAACCCGACCAGCAGGATGATGCGTCCCGGCTTTGCGCGGCCCAGCAAATCCGCCAGCATCAGCAAGGGATGCGCCACCCCCGTATCGCCCACGCTGGCGCCCAGCGGGTCGACCACGCTGTCGGGGCGCAGGCCCAGCTTGCCGGCCAGTGTCGCCTGAATTTTCGGGATCGTGCCGGGCAGGATGAAATGGTCCACCTGATCGGGCGCGATCCCGGCCTTGTCCAGCACAGCCCTTACGGCCGCCGGGATGATTTTCAGATAGCCTTCGTCGCGGGCCCAGCGTTCTTCCAGCACATAATCCGCTGTCTCCCCTTCCGCCCGGTAATGGTCGACCAGATCACGGGAAATCGAATGACCACCCAGGAATTCCGCCAGCACGCCCGGCCCCCTGCCGATGCTGACGGCGGCCGCCCCATGACCGTACAGGAAATCCTGCGCAGAACCCGGCCGCGCCAGCCGCCGGTCGGCAGCGGTCAGCAGGGTGCTGCCCGTCTGCTCAAACGCGGCCAGCAGCGCGCTGGTCGCGGCCCGCAGGCTGCCCGTGGCATCCGCCGGCCGCGTGGTGTCGGGCAGACCCAGCGCATCGATGACCAGACCGGCATTGGACCTGTCCTGAAAGGGCAGCGTGGTGGACGCCAGGACCAGCCGGTCGGGATTATGGGGGCGGGCAGCCAGCAGGTCGCGCGCCGCCTCCACCGCCATGGTCAGGCTGTCCTCGTCCCAGTTGGCGACGGCGCGTTCACCCTTGCCCAGGGCCGCCAGATTGGGGTCCAGCCAGTCCAGTGCACTGGCCATCGCCTTGCGCGACAGGCGCAGGCGGGGGATGTAGGCACCAAAGCCGGTGATGCCGGTGGGGTGTTGGGTCACGGGGGGACCTTTCGGGTTCTGGCGCTGTCGTTTCTGCCTTGCTCCACCTGCCTAAGCCGGAACGCTTGGGAGGGTGGGGGCGGTACGCTTCGGAAACGGAAATTCGCTGGGTTCATTTTGAACGGGAAAGGCTTTTACAACCGTCACCCCGGCCTGAGCCCATAGGCTAACTTAGTCAATTGCACGTTCCCTGCCTCCCCCGCGAAAGCGGGGGTCCAGGGGCCACAAGCGACGACGCTTTAATGCCCTTGACTCCTGGACCCCCGCTTTCGCGGGGGAGGCAGGTTGGAGTAGAGGGTTAACTTAGCGCCTATTGGCCGTAGCATGGGTGACGGTCGAACGTGCTTCACCGTAAAGCGCCCCCGCCTCACGCCGGCTCCACGAACCGGCGCAGCACCTGGGCCACGCGCAGATGTTCGGGCACCGCCTCGCCAATGCGGCGGTCCAGTTCTTCGTGCCAGTGATAGATGCGGCGTTCCTGATAATTCAGGGAAATGCCCGTGAAGCCGCCGCTTTCCACCGATTTCTGGATGCTGTCGGCGAACTGCGTGTCTTCTTCCAGGATACGGTCGAAATTGCTGATCCGGGTTTCCCAGATCTCCGGCCGGGGACCATCGCCCCAATCGGGGGAGAACCAGCAGACCTCGATATACATACGCCGGATATCGAGGGGCCAGAAGACGATGAAGGGCATGCCCGTAGGCGCCGGCGGCACCACGATATTGGGATAGACATTGATCGACACGTTGGAATTGCGTGCGATCTCCCCCACGGTGGGGATGTCGGGCAGGCCCCTGGTGCCGGGGTCCTGCCAGTCGGGCCGGCGGTTGGGGGTGACCATGCGCGAATGGCCGTTGGGCCACAGGGTCATGAATGACCCGCGATGGTCCAGGAACCGGTCCACCGTGTTCTGGTGGATGGATTTCAGGTGATAGACCTCCAGGAACGCATCCAGCAGCACCTTCACATTGCAATCCACCACCACCCCATGCCGGTCGGCCAGGCGCAGATTCTGCGGCTGGAATTCCGACAGGTCGGGCACGACAGGCGCCAGATATTCCATCAGCGGTTCGGCGTCCGGGGTCATGTTGATGAAGTGCCAGTTGCCGAAATTCTCGCACCGCATCTCGATCAGCGATTTGCATTTGGTGTTAAGGCCGACGAAATCCCGCTTGTCGCGCAGATTGATCAGGTCGCCCTTCAGATTATAGGTCCAGCCGTGATAGCCGCAGACCAGACCGCGGCCCTTGCCCCGCTCCTCCGTCGCCACGGGGGCGCCGCGATGCCGGCAGGTATTGTAGAAGCAGCGGACCTTGTTGTCGTCCCCACGCACGAACAGCAGCGGGTCGCCCAGCCGGTCCCATTTCAGATAGGACCCGATCTCCGGTACCTCGTCGCCATGGATGGCATAGACCCAGGTGCGCCGCCACAGGGCCTGACGCTCCAGCTCGTAAAAGCCCGGGTCGACATAGCGGCCGGCGGGGATTTCCGGCAGCTCCGGGAAATCGTCGGGCGGGCCTTGCCGCGAGGATTCAAACTGCATGCCGGCCTTGATCCGGTCAATCTCCAGGGCATCCATCTTTCCCTCCCGTTTCATCGCTTGGACGTGCGCCGGTTTGTCCCCGGCCGTTCTTGTCCGCATACATAGCAGAAGAAGTTGCATACATAAACATCGTTATGATTATGCAAGACTTGCGACCGATTGGCGCTAAACCACCCGCCCCGCCCGCAAACCCGCGATGGCATCGGGGCCATAGCCCAGTTCCCCAAGGATGGCGTCGGTATGTTCGCCCACCTGTGGCGGCCGCTGCCGGATGCTGCCCGGCGTGGCCGACAGGCGCACGGGCGGGCCGGCCACGGGGGCGGGGCGGGGAAGGCCCGGATAATCCAGCGGCTGTAGCAGGCCCGACGCCGCCACCTGCGGATGGTCCAGCGCCTGTTGCGGCGTCAGGACGGGGCCGCTGGGGATACCGGCGTCGGCCAGACTGTCCAGTGCCTCGACCGTCGTCCGCTGTGCACACCATGCCGCCATGCGGGCGCACAGCACCTGATTATGATCGCCGCGCAGTTGGTCGCTGGCAAAGCGCGGGTCGGCCTTCCAGTCGGCCAGCCCCATCAGGTCGCACCAGCGGCCGAACAACCCATCCCCCACCGTATGCACCAATATATGCCCGTCCCGTGTGGCGAAGACGTCCGACGGGGCGGAGGTCTGTACGCGGTTGCCCGTGCCCTGGCGGTTGATGCCGGTCACGGCCTGTTCGATCAGAAAGGCGTTGAACAGGGTCAGGCCGGTATCCAGCAGGCTGGCCTGCACACTCTGTCCCTGTCCCGATTGCCGCTTTTCCATCAGCGCTGCCATGGCGCCCAGGGCCGCGAACATGCCCGTGCCGAAATCCACATAGGGGGCGGCGGCCTTCATGGGCTGCCCCGGCGTGCCGGAAAAATACATCGCACCGGACATGGCCTGTCCCACCCCGTCGAACCCGCCCTTGGCGGCCCAGGGCCCGCTGCTGCCAAAGCCGGAAATCAGCACGGGGATGATGTCCGGCTTCACGGCGCGCAAACTGGCCTCGTCCAGCCCCATGGCGGTCAGGGCCGGCGGCGGCAGATTGGCGACGACCACATCCGCCGTCGCCACCAGTCGGCGCACAATCTCCCGCCCTTCCGGCCGGGTCGGGTTCAGAGTCAGGCTGCGTTTATTGACGCCCATTTGCAGCCATCCCGCCCCTTCGCCCTGGTCGGTGACGGGGGTGATGAACCGATCCTCGCCACCGCCCAGCCGTTCGATCCGGATCACCTCGGCTCCGAAATATCCCAGCAGAGTCGCGCAGTAGGGACCGGCCACGTAACGGCCGAAATCCAGCACCCGCACCCCTTGCAGCACCTGTCCCAAAGGATCGTCTCCCCAACCGTTCAGCGCCGGGAAAATTCTGTTGCTCTGCATACAGAATAGGCCGGACGCGGATAAATCTTCAAGGCCGCAGAAAATGAGGCATTGAGCCGTTTGTCACGCTGCATCGCACAGGCATTTGGCGCGGCGTCGCAGCAAAATCAGCGGATTTGACTTTTTTATTTTACACAGAAATGGCGATGTGAGTATATTTTTTTAAGCGCCGTGGTACAATGACGGCGGCTGGCAACCAATTCAGAAAAATCAAATCGGGAGGGATCGTCATGGACGGGATCAGTTCGTCCTTCGACTATCGCAAGGGCTGGTCGATCAATCCGACGGCGCGGCCCGGCGATGCCGATGCCAAGGCGCCCTATATCGACAATGGCACCGGCAGCATCGACCCCGCGCAATATTATGATCGCGGCTGGATGGCGCAGGAATGGCAGAAGCTCTGGACCAAGACCTGGCTGATCGCCTGTGCGGCCAGCGATATACGCGAAGCCGGTGATTTCGCCACCTTTGAAATCGGGCGCGAAAGCATCGTCATCGTGCGCGGCGACGATGATCAGGTGCGCGCCTTCTATAATGTCTGTCCCCATCGCGGCAACCGGCTGGTCCATGCCGAACTGGGCAGTCTGGCCAACGGTTTCGCCTGTTCCTTCCACAGCTGGAAATTCGGCCTGGACGGGGCGCTGAAATCCATCACCGACCGGGAAACCTTCCGGCCGGAGGTGGTGTGCCACAATCCCGGCATGTCCGGTGTGCGGTGCGAGGTGCTGGCCGGGCTGGTCTTCATCTCCATGAACCCGGACGCACCGGACCTGCGCCCCTGGCTGGGGCCGGTGGCCGACCATCTGGAGGCCTACCAGATCGACAAGATGCATGTCGTCCGCCAGGTGCGCAGCGAATGGGCTGCCAACTGGAAGGTCGGCGTCGATGCCTTTTACGAGGTGTACCACCTGCATGCCGTGCATCCGGAAACCCAGGGCGTGATGGAGGATTATTTCGTCCAGTACGACCTGTTCCCCAACGGGATGAGCCGGATGTGCATCCCCTTCTACCGGCCCAGCCCGCGCGTGCCCGATCAGGTGGGCGTGAATGAAGGGCTGCGCATGATGATGCCCGACGCCGCCCTGGACCCCGCCCAGTTCCAGGGCACGGCGCAGGAGGTGCGGATCGCGGCGCAGAAGACCAAGCGTGAACGCGCCGAACGACTGGGTCTGGGCTATGAGCGCCTGACCGATGCGCAGCTGACCGACAGCTTCGCCTATGGCCTGTTCCCCAATGTGCAGATCGGCTGCCATCCCGAAGGCGTGTTCCTGATGCGCTTCATCCCGCATCCGACCGACCCGGAACGGTTCTTCTATGACATCACCATCCTGTTCCGGCCGGCGCCGGTCACGGACGGGGTGGCTGGTGCCTATGATGTGCCGGCCTGGATGGGTCTGCCCGAAGGTACCGATGTGTCGGGCCGGGTGCGGCCGGATTGCGTGCATGTGCCTCTGGGCGAACCCGCGAACCTGGGGCTGGTGCTGGACCAGGACAGCGAACTGCTGCCCGTGGTGCAGAAGGGCCTGCGCTCGCGCGGGTTCAAGGGCATGCTGTTCAGCGAACAGGAACAAAGGTTGCGGCATTTCCATGCCGAGCTGGACCGGTACATGCGCACCGGGGAGGAAGCCCGATGATCTTCTTCGTCTCGCGTTTCACCGTGCTGCCGGAGAAGGAGGCGGAGTTCATCCGCCTCGCCACCGCCCTGACGGAGAAGGTCCGGGCGCATGAGCCCAAGACCCTCTATTACGCCTTCTACCGGGCCGACGGGCCCGGCCGCTTTGTCGTGGTGGAGAGTTTCCCCGACGAGGCGGCGGAGCATGACCATCAGGCCACGCCCTGGTTTCAGGAGATCGTGCCCCAGATGCTGCCCTGTTTCGACGGGGCCTATGTCCGTGAATATTTCCATCCGCTGAGCGTGCCGGCCCCCGTGGCCGGTGCCGCCGCCTGACGGGATACGCCTTGATGAGCCTGTCCGACCGTTTCATCCATGCCACCACGCTGGGCGACCTGCTGCTGTCCGCGGCGGGACGCTGGCCCGATACTGATGCCCTGATCTTCCCGACCGAACGCCTGTCCTATCGCGATCTGGCCACCCGCGCGCTGCATCATGCGCGCGGGCTGATGGCCTTGGGCGTGGAGCCCGGCGATCATGTCGGCGTGCTGCTGCCCAGTTGCATCGAATTTGTGGAGGTGCTGTTCGGCGTGGCCCTGGCCGGTGCCGTAACCGTGCCGATCAATGCCCGCTACCGCGCGCATGAACTGGCCTATGTCGCCGACAATGCCGATCTGGTCACCATCATCACCAC
>CALRTC020000014.1:0-139756 GCA_943371025.1 Hydrogenophaga intermedia | reverse complement strand
GGCCTCACCCCGCCGGCGGCCCCTTCATACGGGTGGCAAGCAGGGCCGATACCCGTTCTGACGACGCCCGTAGGGGATCATCGGCCAGGTGGGCATAACGCGCCGTGGTCTGCACCTGGCTGTGCCCCAGCAACTTGCCGATCATGGGCAGGCTTTCACCCATGCCGACGGCTGCCGACGCAAAGGAATGGCGGAGGTCGTGAATGCGCAGATCGGGCAGGCCCGCCCGTTGCCGCAGCCGACGCCACGGCTTTTGCAGGTCTTGCAGGTGCTGACCTTCGACAGCACCGCAGATGACATAAGGGTTGCCGGGCAGGCGCGGGATGGCGTCCAGCACCTCCATGGCCGCTTCCCCCAGATAGACCTTTTTGGCCCCGGTCTTGCTGTCGGGCAGGGCCAGAAATCCCGGCTGTACATAGGACCATTTCAGGGTCTGGATTTCCCCCAGACGGCACCCGGTCAGGATCAGCAGCCGGATAGCGGCGATGAAATGCACGCCCTCGCTCCCGTCCCGTTCGGCATCGTTCAGGGCCATGCTCAACCGGTTCAGTTCATCGGCGGACAGGAAGCGTTCCCGCTTCTCTTCCCGGTATTTCTTCACATGCCGGCACGGGTTGGAACCGTCAGGACGCAGGTTCCAGACCTCCGCCAGATTGAACAGCTTGGACATCACGCCCAAGGTGCGGTTGGCCTGATAAGGTGTGTCGCGGGCCTTGTGGTGCAGCCGGGCGATATCGGCCCTGGTCACGTCCTGCACCTTGTGCGCCCCGATTTCCGGCTTGATGAACAGTTCCACCGCACGGCGATATTCGCCCTGGGTGCTGGGTTTACAGCGATGCTGAACATGCTCTTCCATGAAACGGTCGCACAGGCCCGCCATGGTCGGGGCATGCCGCTGGGTGCGGGCTTCCTCCGATGGGTTCTCCCCCTTATCGACGGACACCAGCAGCTCGCGGGCCTGCCTGCGCGCTTCATCGGGCGTCATCACGCCATGCTGGGAAAAGCTATATCGCCGCGTCCGCCCACCGGCCCGGTACTGGATCACATATGACTTCTTGCCCGTGCGCAGGACGCGCACACCAAAGCCGGGGATATCCTCATCCCAGATGAAATAATCTGTGTCCCGTGGTTCCGCGCTGTCGATAATCCGCTTGGTCAGTTTGGGCATGGGAACCGCCTGCTTCCATGATGGCCGTGGAAGCACCGTGGAAGCAGAAGATGGCGAAATCCGGCCCGGATTGGAGCAATCCAGCGGTCTATCCATGTCCCGAAACGCGCAGATTTCCTGGCTTTATGCCATCCCGTGACAAGCCGGCGGAAATCAGCGCAGACGGGGAACCAAACTCATAACCTGAAGGTCACAGGTTCAAATCCTGTCCCCGCATCCAAGACCTAAGAGCCTGATCTCAAACCGAGATCAGGCTCTTTTGCTATCTGCGCCAAGCGCCAGCAAAACCCCCGCAGGTAACATATAGGTAACAACAGAAAGTGAAAATGGGCGTAGGTATTTTCGGGCCGGTGACCGTGCTGCCATCCTTACCATTGATTGGGTAGCCAGCGGGATGGAGCGTGCGAACCTGATCTATGCGCTGTTGCAGTTCGCGGCCGTCAGGGTGGTCGAGCGTTAGGGGACTGTTCGGGGCAGTCGACGCATATGGTCATATTCCGGCACCAAATGTATCCATCGCCGTCAATTTCAGCCTGTGATTCTCCTGGTCAACGTTACGATACAATCACTTGATGTAACGTTGACGGGCTCTGTCAGAAGCCGAATTCGTAGGTCAGGCGCAAGCCGGCCATGACCTGGTTCCTCCGGCCGCGTTCCCGGATAAGCGGACTGTCGGTGGCTTCAGGTCCCAGCCGGTCGTAACGCGCCATCAGGCCCAAAGACAGGGCATCCGTGACGGGCATGATGACGAAGGCGCCCACACCGTAGGAGACCAGGCCGGCATCAGCCTTGTACCGGGCAAGCCCGGAACCGGCGGACTGTTTCGCGTCGATACCGAAATAGGCGTTGGTGTATTTGGCGCTGGCGAAGGTCGCCTGCGGACCGATCATGTAGATCACCTGTTGGCCGAACTGCTCCGTCATGCCCATATATTGCGCGCCGATGTCGGCCACGACGCCCTTGTGGCCGCCGACAGCCTGTCGCACTTCCAGCGAATAGCTGAACGGGTCGAAACTATATTCCACGAAGCCGCCAAGTTCAGGTGCGATGCTCACGTCTCCCAGGCCCTTGAGTGCTCTGGTCTTCTTGCCGGCGATACGGAAGGGATTGCTGTCATCCTCCTGACGGCCGACATCCAGCTTCGCGATCGGGCCGGCGCGCCAGCCATCCCCGTTGATGACATTGTAGCCGACACCGCCGAAGAGCGAGGCGAAGAAAACATCCTGGTATTCCACCTTGATGTCGGGGAGGACCATCGCCTGATAGTCCTTGGAACCGTTGAAGGCCGGCATATAGAGGGCGGCAAGACCGACGGAGAGTTTCCAATCATGTTCCATTCCGGCCCCCGGCATGGGGGCGACGAATTCTCCCTGCTGTTCCGCCGGCTGCTGCGGTTGAGGCCCGGTCTCCTGTGCCTTCACATTGGCGAAGAAGGTCAGGGTGATGGACGCGGCAAGTGGTATGAAGTTCAGGGCCTTGAGCGTGCTTACAGTCTTGAAGCTGTTGGAATACTTCATCGAATGCTCCAGGAGCGGGGTGCCGATCGTCCGCATCCTACGGGCTTTTCCGGCCTGCACATCGGTCTCAAGGCGGATGTACAGGCCGGAAAAGCAGATATGCTGGTTCGATATCTGCAAGGAGCGACCGCCGGCGCCGGACAGATCCGGCGTCAGTATGGTGGTGGGTGGGAAGAGAATGGAGCATCACGGGAACATGAAGAACTGGCTCGACCATTGCCCGGCGTTTGTCAGCCGCCTGTGGTTCCAATTTGCCGTGATCTATACGCTGCTGGCGTTCTGCGCGATGACGCTGCTCGGCGTCAGCAAGTACAGCGTGAACGATTATGGTGATTTCCGGAAGGCGGTCACCCTGGAGCATGTTTGGGAGTTGGTCTCCAGTGAGAAGCTCACCGTTGCGCAGGCAATCCTTGATGTCACCGATGTCAGGTGGCGCCAGCAAGCGTGCGAGAACATCCGGAAAAAGCTTGAAAATATTGAGCAGGCCAGCGACGACGGGTCCGTCTATCGGATCACCAACTCCAGCCGGCCCGAAGTTTATATTCAAATAGAGGACGAAAATAATCGGCTTGTCATGTCCGATCCCGTCGATCTTCCGGCGGAATTGGCCCCGCTTTTCGCCGCGATGAAGCAGCAGCGAGCGGTGGCCGACAAAGTCATCTGGATGGTCGAAAACGGCCCCATCTGGGTGGACATGCTCATCAAGGATGGCAAGGGCAACCGGATCGGACGCGTCCGCATCCTTTATATCGCTGATTTCGATACCTGGATACAGATACAGAGCATCTTCAAATTCCTGCTCGGCGCATGGGGCTATGTCATTCTCTTCTCCGTTCCCATTGGCATCGCCTGCGGCGTGGCGGCCGCCCATTACGTGACGAGGCATCTGGGGCGAATGAACGACGTGACCGAAAGCTGGCGGCGGGGTGACTTCACCGCGCGCATCGCCCTTCCCAACGACGATGTTCTGATCCGGCATAGCCAGCATCTGAACGACATGGCGGATGATCTGGAGCTCTATTTACACCTGAAGCAGAATCTCGCCGTCAGCGACGAACGCAACCGCGTGGCGCGCGAACTGCACGACACGGTGAAGCAGAAGCTGTTTGCGCTGGGCCTGCAGCTGGCGACGGCCAAGGCCAATCCCGCTGTGCTGGAGGCCGCCCGCGAACCCATTCTGGAGGCGGAGACCATCAACCGGGAAGCGCAGCATGATCTGATGGAGATCATCACGCAGCTGCGCCCGACCAGCACCGGTGACCGTACGCTTCACAACCGGGTCGGCATGATCGCCGAAGATTTCAGGCGGCGGTTCGACGTCGACATTGAGCTGGGTGATATGGGGGCTATCCAACCCAACGCACATGTGGAGCATCAGGTGTCGCGTATTTTGCAGGAGGCGCTGATGAACGCGGTGCGCCATGGCAAGGCGTCCAAGGTGACCGTGGCCGCGGCCATTGACGGGAATGCTGCAATGCTGGTCATTGCCGATAATGGGATTGGTTTCGAAATGACCGCTAAAACAAAAGGCTTCGGTATCATCTCCATGCGTGATCGGGCGCGCGACCTGCCGGACGGACGGCTCGACATTGTAAGTGCGGAAGGTGAGGGAACCCGCCTGACAATTTACTGGAAAAGCGAATCATGACCGATCGGATTACACTTATCATTGCAGACGATCATGCCATGGTCCGCCGCGGGCTGACCGCTTTTCTGGCCACGGCACCCGACATCCAGGTGATGGCCGTCGCCACCTGTGGCGTGGAGGCGGTGACTGCGGCCAGGCGGCATGCACC
Source organism: Hydrogenophaga intermedia (assembly GCA_943371025.1). GTDB lineage: Bacteria > Pseudomonadota > Alphaproteobacteria > Azospirillales > Azospirillaceae > Niveispirillum. Next base: position 135,275 of record CALRTC020000014.1, on the reverse strand, counting down.
CGACGTGGTGCTGCTGGATCTGTTCATGCCTGACCAGCCCGCCGTCGATACTGTGCGGCAGATCAAGCGGGTCAGCCCGCGCAGCCAGATCATCATGGTCACCTCCCACGAGGGGGATGAATATGTGGTGCCAACGACGCAGGCGGGCGCCATCTCCTATATCCTGAAGGACACGACGCCGGAGGACCTGATCCGCGCCGTGCGCAAGGCGGCGGCGGGGGAAAGCGTGCTGAGCCCGCGCATCGCCAAGGCGCTAGTGACAATCATGTCCCGCATGCGTGGTGGCAAGCCGCAAGAGGACCAGTTGCACGCCGACCTGACCGAGCGCGAGATGGAAGTGCTGCACTGTATCGCCGAGGGCCTGTCCAACATGGAGATCGCGGCGCGTCTGTCGATATCGGAGAAGACCGTCAAGTCCCATGTCAGCAATATTCTGGGCAAACTCTACCTGACCGATCGCACGCAGGCGGCCGTCTATGCCTGGCGAGAGGGGATCGTCAAGGAATAGCCGCAATATCATCCTCAAGGCCAATGTGCACCAGGGACATCTGAATACACTGGATATATCGCGGTGCCGCCTGTCCTCGCACTATGCGGGAACGGGCATTGCCGCCAAAAGAAATTTGGAGGGATGAGATGCCCGGTTTCCCAAGCCCGCCTCCCCTGTCCCGCCTGCCGGGCAAAATCGCCGACATATCATGGTGGACAGGGGTTGGATTTGTCGCGAGTGGAAGTGACAGGAGCCGACCCAGCAGTCAGCCGGAGACGATACCGCAGCCGAATGGATTGGCGGAGGGGCAGGTCCGCTCACCGGTGGCGTTCGACTGGGGATGACCAGCCAAACGCTTCCCCAGACCATCAACAGTGCCACCCGCGAGCGAACGTGCCCATGAGAAAGCGTATCCTGCTGATCCCGGCTATTGCCGGAATGCTGCTCTATGCTTTTGCATACCTGTGGGGGAAGGGGGATGCCCCCTGGGCCGGCGCTGTGGCCGCGCTCAGCGTCACGGTGACGAAGCCTTGGCCAGGCAGCCTCGCGCAGACCGTTTCCGCGACCGGCATGACCGTCCCGCGGGAGGAAATCCGAATCATGACGGAACTGGCCGGCGTGTAGGTCTGCGACGTTCTGGCTGATGTCGGCGACGTGGTGGAGAAAGGGCAGGTGCTAGCTCGGTTGGATGGACAGTCCAGGGGCTCAAATCCGACACCAAATCTCAAACATACCCCTTGTTCAAACAGGGCCGTCCACAAACGGTATTAGTACATGGCGGCAAGAACCATGTCTCCAAAGCTGGACGCTTTTTCAACATGCCGATCGTCGGCCATCACACCGGCCATCAGCAGGCTGAACGCGACGTCGCGCTTCGGGTCTACCCAGAAGCAGGTTGATCCCGCACCCCATCCGCCGAAGGAGCGGGGCGAGGCCAGCGTCGAGATGGGGCCGTGGGTGGGTTTGTCGCCGCGCAGAATGAATCCGATGCCCGTGCCATTGGGGTAGAGTGTCCAATTGCGCGTCTCTGCGGCATAGGCCAGCAACCCGTTGGATGTCAGGCCGGTATGGTCGGCTGTGCACCATTCCAGCATGGCCGGTGACAGGAACCTGAAACCATCGATCTCGCCGCCCCGGCGCAGCATATTGGCAAACCGGTGCAGGTCGTGGGAACAGGTCAGGTAGCCGGCGGCAGGAATCTCGGCCCCTTCGGTCTTGTAGAGCATGTTGATCGCATTGATGCGCTCGGGATGGAAGGCACCCGGCTCCTTGAAGCGGGCGACGATCGGTGCCATCCGTGCCGCCAGATCGGCGCGTCCCCCCAGTGCGGTACTGGTCATGCCGGCCGGTTGGAAAAGTTCCTCATGCATGAGCTGGGCAAGGCCGCGTCGGCGTCCATCGACCTCCAGCAGCATCTCGGCCAGGACAGCGTGACCGGCGACCATGGAATAATTGATCCGCTCGCCGGGCTGGAATTCCAACCGCTCCTTGCAGACATAGTCGAAGATCGCGCGGTTCGATACTGCCTCCGCCACCGGCAGGGGCGGGGATTGCGCCATAATGCCGCTGGTATTCGTCAGAATATGGAATGGCGTGACCCGGCCCTTGCCCCTTTGCCCGAACTCCGGCAGCACCTCTGCGACGGGGGCGGTCAGATTGAGCAAGCCGCGTTCGACATAGCTGAGGAACAGCGTGGCCAGAAAATTCTTGCCGGTCGACATTGAGGCGAAAACGGTCGTCGCATCGACGGAAGTACCTGCTTCACGGTCAGCGTAACCCCGCTGAATGTCGATCACCAGTTCGTCACCGATGGAAACCTTCAGCGTAACGCCGTCAAAAGTGAGAGCGTCAATATCGCGGTCGATGATCTTAACCAATCGCTCTACGCGGGACGGATCGACAGAAAGCGGATGCCGGACGGGAAAGGATGGGGTGCGGGTCATGGAACGGTCCTTCGATTTGATCCGGGTGGCGCGGCTGGCGTGACTACAGTGCCTCAATGATGGTGACGTTGGCGATGCCGCCCCCTTCGCACATCGTCTGCAGGCCCCATTTCTGACCGCGGGCATGCAGCGCGTGCACAAGCGTCGTCATCAGCTTGGTTCCCGACGCGCCTAGCGGATGGCCCAGGGCGATGGCGCCGCCATTCACGTTCAGCCGCGCCGGATCGACATGAAGTGCCTTCATCCAGGCCAGCGGCACAGAGGCGAAGGCTTCATTGACCTCGAACAGGTCGATATCATCCAGGCGCAGGCCGGCGCGGGCCAAGGCCTTCCGGGTTGCCGGGATCGGTTCCTCCAGCATGATGACCGGGTCTCCCGCCGTCACGGTGAGACTGTGGATGCGTGCCAGCGGCTTCAGGCCGAAACGCTTCATTCCCGCCTCGCTCACCACCATGACCGCAGATGCGCCGTCGGTCATCTGGCTGGCATTGGCGGCGGTGATGGTTCCGCCCTCGGCAATGGGCTTAACGGCGGCCATGGCCTCCATCGAGGCATCGAAACGAACCCCTTCGTCCCGCGTGAGAAGTCCGGTTTCGGTGGCGACAGGGACGATCTCGCGGGAGAAGGCGCCGGCCTCAATGGCGCTGGCGGCGCGGCGATGGCTCTCCAGCGCGAAGGCGTCCATGTCTTCGCGGCTGAAGCCGTACTTATCGGCCATGGCCTGTGCGCCATGGAACTGGCTGAAGCTGGAAACGCCATAGCGGTTCCGGATCGCCCGGCTCCAGGGGCCTTCGCCCATGCCCGCCTGGGCATGCAGGGTCATGTTCGACAGCATCGGCACCCGCGTCATGCTTTCGGCACCGGCGGCAATGACGATATCCTGGGTGCCGGACATCACGGCCTGGGCGGCGAAATGCAGGGCCTGCTGGGAACTGCCGCATTGCCGGTCGATCGTCACCGCGGGCACGCTGTCTGGCAGGCGCGATGCCATCACCATGTTGCGGCCGAAGGCGAAGGCTTGTTCGCCTGCCTGCGTCACGCAGCCGACAATCACATCCTCCACCGCGGCGGGGTCGATGCCGGTCCGGTCGATAAGGGCATTCAGAACGGTGGCGCCCAGATCGGCCGGATGTAGTCCGGCCAAGGCACCCTTGCGCTTGCCGCCCGGCGTGCGGACGGCCCCCACGATATAGGCTTCGGGCATCGGTCGAACTCCCATGCTGTTTTTTGGAGGGCGGCGCGGGTGCTCACAGGCTCCGGCCGATGACTTCCTTCATGATCTCGCTGGTGCCGCCGTAGATGCGGGTTACGCGGGCGTCGCGGTAAAGTCGGGCGATTATGTATTCGTTCATGTATCCAGCCCCGCCATGCAATTGCAGCGCGGCATCGACGACGCGGCCCTGCAGCTCCGTATGCCAGAGCTTGGCGGCCGACGCGGCGGCCGCATCCAGCTTGCCGGCCACATGCCGGGCGATGGCCCAGTCCAGATGTGCCCAGCCGACCTGGAGTTCGGTTTTCAGCCCTGCCAGCACGAAGCGGGTGTTCTGGAAATCGAAGATGCGCTGCCCGAACGCCTGCCGCCCCTTGGTGAAGGCAAGCGCCTCGTCTAAGGCGCGCTGCGCCGCCGCCTGGGCTGTCACCGCCACCGACAGCCGCTCCTGCGCCAGTTGCGTCAGCAGATAGCCGAAGGCGGCGTTCTCTGTGCCCAGCAGGCTGTCGGTTGGCACGCGCATATCCGTGAAGAACAGCTCTGCCGTGTCGCCGGAACGCTGCCCGATCTTGTCCAGCTTGCGGCCACGCGTGAAGCCGGGCGTATCGGTTTCCACCAGGAACAGCGACATGCCGGCGGCACCGCGCGCGGTATCGGTCTTCGCGGCCAGGATCACCAGATCCGCGTTGCAGCCGTTGGTGATGTAGATCTTGGACCCGTTGATGACATAGTCGGCGCTGTCGCGTCTGGCATGGGTGCGGATGGCCTTCAGGTCCGACCCCGCCGAGGGCTCGGTCATGGCGATGGCGGTGATGCAGTCACCGCTGACCATGCGCGGCAAGTAACGCTGCTTTTGCGCCTCCGACCCATAGGCCTGGATATAGTCGGCGGTGATATCGTTCTGGATGATCAGCCCGGCATGGGAGCCTGCATAGGACAGTTCCTCCTGCACGATGGCGTTGTAGGTGAAATCCAGGCCGGGCCCGCCATAGGCCAGCTCAACGGTCGGGCAAAGCAGGCCGGCGGCCCCGCATTGCCGCCAGAAATCCCGCCCGACGATGCCGTCGCGCTCGTGGTCGTCCAGGTGCGGCACCAGTATGCGATCGAACAGTTTGCGCACGCTGTCGCGAAAGATGGCGTGTTCTTCGCCGAAAATGGTGCGTGTGGATGTGTCCAGCATGGGTACTTCCGCTTTCTTGGGTGCCGTCAGATCGGCGTGGGGTCGTTGCTGCCCAGAATGTCGGGATTATGCTGCCCCAGGCGGGGCGGCAGACGAACGGGCGGCCGTTCCCCATTGAACAGCACCGGCACGCCCGGCAGGCGCACGTCACCCAAGCCGGGGTCATGCAGGGTCGTGAAGAAGCCCACCGCCTGGAGGTGCCGGTCGTTGACAACCTCATCCAGCGACAGGACGGGGGAGGCGGGAACGCCGATCCGCTCACAGGCGGCAAGCCAGTGCTCATTATCATGCTGCGCCACCAGATCGGCGACCAGCTCGTAAAGCGTGTCGATATGGGCCGTGCGCGCCGCCATGGTGGCGAAGCGGAGATCGTCGGCGTGTCCGGGCGCACCCGCTTGGGTAAAGAAGGCCCGCCAATGGGCATCGGTATAGGGCAGCATGCAGATGAAGCCGTTGCGCGTGCGATAGGGGTGCCTGTGGCGTGACAGCACACGCGGATAGCCGGTTTCGCCCTGGGGCGGCTCAAACTGCCGGCCATACAGGTGCTCGACCAGATTGAACCCCACCATGCACTCGAACATCGGCACCTCGACTACCGTCCCTTGACCGCTGGCAGCACGCCCGGTCAGGGCGGCCAGAATGGCCATCGCCGCGATCAGGCCTGTCGTCTTGTCGGCGGTGATGGTCGGGAAATAGCGCGGCTCGCCTGATTGTCGCCGCATCAGGTCGGCACAGCCCGAAAGACCCTGGATGATGTCGTCATAGGCGGGCCGTCCGCCATAGGGTCCGGCTTCGCCAAAGCCCAGCAGGCCCGCATAGACCAGCCGTGGGTTCCGCGCCATCAGCCTTTCCGGCTCCAGCCCCAGCTTCGCCAGCTTCTGCGGCCGGATATTATGCATGAAGACGTCGGCCCCATCGATCAGCCGGGCCAGCGCTTCGCGCCCTTCCGGCCGGGTCAGGTCCAGTTCTACGCTGCGCTTGTTGCGGTTGGTGCTGAGGAACAGGGCGGCCATCCCCGGCTCCGTCGCCGGGCCGGTCTGGCGGGTGCTGTCACCGCCCGGCGCCTCAACCTTGATCACGTCGGCACCGAAATCGCCCAGCCACTGGCTGGCCAGCGGTCCCATGGCGACGGTGGTCAGGTCGATGACCTTGATGTTCTGCAACGGCAGCATGGCGCTATTCCGCCTCCGTCCGTCCGGCGATCAGCCGGCGCGAGCTGTAGCGCATGACTGGTTCGGCCCGCTGGTTGAAGATGGTGATGGCGGAGTCGACGATGGCGCGGTTGCCGGTCGAGGTGGGGCGCACGCCGGTGAATTCGATGCGGGCATGCACTGTGTCTCCGACATGCACCGGGGCCACCGGTTCCAGTGTGTAGCCCAGCATGGCCAGACCGGTGCCGCGGATCAGCGACTGGATGATGAAGCCTTCAATGATCGACAGGGTCAGCACCCCCGGCACCGGTCGCCCACCCATCGGCCCCACCAGTGTCGCGTCCAGGAAGGCGCTGTCCGTCATGCCCGTCAGTGTCACGAAGGCGACAAGGTCGGTTTCGGTGATCGTGCGCGTATAGGTGCGGAAAGCGGCACCGACCCGCATGTCCTGCCAGAACAGGCCCTGGCCCAGCAGAGTGGCACCGCCATCCGTCGCGGTTGGTTCAGATTGCATCGGGATATTCCCTCTATACGGGCGCACATCCCCCGCCGGTTACGGGCGGGGGCGGTATAGTGCGTTACAGCGCGGTGATGACCGTTTTCAGCTCGGTAAAGCTGTTGATGCCGTCGCTGCCGTTCTCGCGGCCCCAGCCTGATTGCTTGAAGCCACCGAAGGGCAGGTTCGGGCCGGCCACGGACCCGGTATTGATGTTGATGGTCCCGGCCTTGATCTTGCGCGCCAGCTTGTAGGCAGTGGAGATGTCGCGCGTCCAGATGCTGGCGGACAGGCCATAGACGGTGTCGTTGGCCAGGGCGGCCAGTTCATCCAGGTCGGCAACCGGGGTTACGACCAGCACGGGGCCGAAAATCTCTTCCCGCACCACGCGCATGTCCGGGGTCACGTCACTGATGATCGTCGGTTCGACGAAATAGCCCCGGTCGCTTGCCACCTTGCCGCCAGTGACCACACGGGCCCCTTCGGCGCGGGCGCTGTCGATATAGTCCATGACCCGCTGCTGCTGCGTGGCGGAGACCAGGGGGCCCAGGGTCGTGGTGGGATCAAGGCCGGGACCCAGTTTGAAACTGGCCGCGACCTTCACCAGCCCTTCCAACACCTGATCGAATTTCTCCTGCGCGACATACAGGCGGGAACCGGCCACACAGATCTGGCCGCTGTTCAGGAAGATGGACTGGGCGGCGCCGACAACGGCCTTCTTCAGGTCGGCGTCGGGCAGGATGATCGTGGGGGACTTGCCCCCCAGTTCCAGCGTCAGGCGCTTCAGGTTGCCGCGCGCGGCGCCGATCAACGACTTGCCCACGGCGGTGGAGCCGGTGAAGGAGATCTTGTCGACGCCGTCATGTTCGGCCAGGGCCGCCCCGACGACACTACCCAGGCCGGTTACGATATTGACCACGCCAGCGGGAATGCCCGCCTCAAGGATTGCTTCGCCCAGGCGAAGGGCGGTCATGGAAGTCTGCTCGGCAGGCTTCAGGATGACGGTACAGCCGGCCGCCAGTGCCGGACCCAGCTTTGATACCGCCGCCATCAGCGGGAAATTCCAGGGCGTGATCAGGCCCACGACCCCGACCGGTTCCCGCAGAGTCATGGCCAGGAACTCGCCCGGCATGTCGACACTCCGTGTTTCGCCGGTGATTTTCCCGCACCAGCCCGACCAGTAGCGAAGGGTGGCGACGGAGGCGGGGACATCCACCCATTTCGCCATGGTGATCGGCTTGCCGTTGTCCAGCGTTTCCAGTTCCGCGAATTCCTCCTTGCGGGCCTCGATCAGGTCGGCTAGGCGCCAGAGCAGGCGGGCGCGCTCAGCAGCGGGTAGGCCAGCCCAGGGGCCGCTTTCGAACGCCCGCCGGGCGGCGGCAACGGCCCGATCGATATCCCGTGCGCTACCGGCCGGGATGCTGGCGATGACGCCGCCATCGACGGGGTTGACGACGTCAAGCCGTTCACCGCCATCCGGGTCCGTCCAACGGCCATCGATCAGCAACTGGAACGGACGGGCCAGGCTGGCCCGGGTTTTCTCCGTCACATCAATTGAAAGGGCCATGCTGGGTTCCTTGTCTCTAATTGGTCAGGATCATGTCGGCGACCTTTTCGCCGATCATCACCGACGGCGCATTGGTGTGACCGCCGATCAGCCGGGGCATGATTGAAGCGTCCGCGATCCGCAGGCCGCTGATACCGCGCACCCGCAACTGCGGGTCGACGACAGCGTCATCGCCGATGCCCATCTTGCAGGTGCTGGTGGGGTGGTGGGCCGTGGCCACCGTCTTGCGGATATAGGCATCCAGGGCCGCATCCTGGTCCAGGGCAGCACCGGGAAAACTCTCCGCGCCCACAAATTCCGCCAGCGCCCCCTGCCGGACAAAGTCGCGGGTCCAACGCAGCGAATGGCGAAGCAGGCGCAGGTCGTCGGGATCCTGCAGCAGGTTGAACTGAATGCGCGGCAAGGCCAGCGGATCGTCCGAGCGCAATTTGACGAACCCCCGGCTGCCCGGTCGCAGCACGACATTCAGCGTCGTCAGCATGTCTGGATGTTTCTTGCGAAAGCCTGGGAACCAGACCTTGGCCATCATGTTCGCCGCCATGAACACGGTTTCCAGATCGGGCCGGGACAGGTCGGGCTGCGACTTGTGATAGGCGATGCTGCTCAACGGCACGGTGGCCGGCAATCCCCGCCCCGTCAGCAGCCAGCTGAGCACGGACAGTGTCAGCCGGTCGGCGCGCAGCGCCTGGCCGAAGGCGAGCGGCTTTTTTGTTACGAAACCCATGGGTACCAGCGGGTGCTCCTGCAGGTCCTGTCCGACGCCAGCCAGATCCAGCTCGACCTTGATGCCGAGCCCGCGCAGATGATCCGCCGGGCCGATGCCCGACAGCATCAGGATATGCGGCGAGGCATAGGCGCCGCCCGACAGCACGATCTCGCCATCAGAATGGACCGTCTGCCTGCCGCCATCCTTGACATATTCCACGCCCGTGGCGCGGCCCTTTTCGGTCAGTATGCGGGTGACATGGGCACCCGTAACAACCGTCAGGTTCTGCCGGTTCCGGATCGGCGTCAGAAATGCCTGCGACGTGCTGGCCCGCCGGCCGCGACGGATCGTGCTGTCGGGCAGGGCGAAGCCTTCCGGGTCGCCTGCCTCGAAATCGTCCAGCAGCCGGTAATTCAGCGATTGTGCCGTGTCGCGGATGGCCTTGGTGATCGGTTCGTCACTGGTATAGGGGATCACGTTAAGCGGCCCGCTGCCGCCATGGTTCGGCCCTTCACCACGCCAGTTGCGTTCGGACTTTTTGAAATAGGGCAGCACTTCATCATGGGACCAGCCTTCTGCCCCCATCTCCGCCCATTCGTCGTAGTCGCTTGGGTGGCCCCGCGAATACATCATCCCGTTGATGGATGAGGAGCCGCCGAGGACCTTTCCCCGCGGCGCCTTGATCTTGCGGTTACCAGCAAAGGGCTCCGGGTCGGTCCACAGACCCCAATCAAGCGTCGGGTGGTATTGCAGCATGGTGAAGACCAGCGGCATCTTCACCATGATATCCTTGTCGGTGCCGCCGGATTCAAGCAGCAGAACCTTGTTCTCCGGGCGCTCGCTCAGCCGTGCGGCGACCACGCAGCCCGCCGACCCCGCGCCGATAACGACATAGTCATATGTCATGGTTGCCATTCATGGCCTCCGCCGCATCCGTCGTGCCGTGCCGGGAAATGTCGCTGCAGAAAGGAGAGCACGCCCGCGCTGAACATGTCGTTCTGATCTCCGGCCACCATGTGGCCAGCGGCGGGGACCTCATAGATTTCCGTCTGCGGAACCAGACGCTGCATCTCTTCGACGCCCTCATCATTGACGATGTCGCTGCGCCCCCCGCGGATCACCAGCGTCGGCACGGTGACCCGATTGCTAACCGACAGCAGTGCGTCGATGCGTGAAGGCGGTTCGCTGCCGGCCGGTATTTTCAGCATTCGCGGGTCCCAGTGCCAGTACAGCCGGCCATCCTCCCCCTGCCGCAGGTTCTTGCGCAGGCCGGATGTGTCCTTCGGGGCCGGCCGATCCGGATTATAGGCGGCAACGGCCAGACGAGCTTCTTCCAGGTCGGCGAAACCCTGGTCGTGACCCTGCATGAAGCGGCGGATGCGCTGTCCACCTTCCTGGGCGATGCTGAGGACGATATCGACCATGACCAGGACTTGGGCCAGGGGTGGTTCACTGGTGCCAATGGCATAGAAGCTGGTCATGCCGCCCATCGAGGCACCGACAAGGGCGACAGGGCCCTGTACGGTCTCACGAACGGTGCGCAGATCGGCTGCCAATGCCTGGATCGTGTAGTTCGCCACCGGCGACCAGGCGCTGTCCCCATGTCCGCGGGCATCATAATTGATGACGCCGTAGCCATGGTCGACCAAGCGATGCATCGTCTTTGTCCAGGAATGACGCGTCTGCCCACCGCCATGCAGAAGAATGACGGTCGGTGCATCCGAGGGACCGACGCGGTCCCCGACAAGCGTCAGTCCATCCGGGGTGGTGAAATGATGAAGGGAACTGCCTGTCACGCTCATATCCTTGCTGTCGGCCGGGCAGTGCATGCCCCTGCGGCAGGCCTGACGGCGGGCCGTTGACCGGCCGCGCCGTCAGGCATCGCCCCCTGTGGTCCGGCCTCGCGTCGCAACGTGCCGGATCCGGCGATGACGTCGCGATATCAGGCCTTTTCCAGGATGTGCACGACGCAGGACGATCCCAGCCCGGTCATCCCGCCGACCACATGGGTCAGGCCGATGCTTGCCTTCTCAACCTGACGGGCACCGGCCTCGCCGCGCAGATGCAGCGATATCTCATAGATGTTGGCGATGCCGGTGGCACCCAGCGGGTGCCCCTTGGACAGAAGGCCGCCCGACAGGTTGACGGGGATTTTGCCGCCGATGGCGGTGAAACCCGTGTCGATCAGGCGGCCGGCCTCGCCTTCGCCGCATAGGCCGAGATTTTCATAGTGGACCATCTCGGCTGTGGCAAAGCAGTCGTGCAACTCCACCAGATGCAGGTCCTGCGGCCCCACGCCCGCACGCTCATAGGCGGCATTGGCGCAGTTGCGCGTCACCAGATTGAAATCGACAATGGCGTCCTGGCGCGGGGTATAGGGATTGCTGGTCATCTCCGATGCCCGCACGCGGATCGCTCGCCCCATCTGGCCCAACTGCCGGACCTTCCGTTCCGAGGCGATGATGGCCGCCGCCGCTCCATCAACATTGATGGAGCACATCAGCTTCGTGTTGGGGTAGGAGATCATCTCCGCTGCCATCACCTCTTCCAGCGGCGTCTCCCGCCGGCTCATGGCCTTGGGATTGAAGGTGGAATGGTGATGGTTCTTGACCGCGATCTTGGCGAACTGCTCGAACGTCGTGCCATATTTGCGCTGATGCTCCATGCCGACCTGAGAGAACATGGCCGGCGTCGTCATCGACCCAATAATCCCCTCTTCGATGAAGCCATCGGTGCGGCCGCCGCCGGCGGCGCCCAGCAGTCCCTTGCCCAACTGTTCCGTACCAACGGCCAGAACCAGATCATAGATGCCACCCTTGACCGCGATATAGCCTTCGCGGAAGGCCGTACCGCCGCTGGCACAGGCATTGGCGGTATTGACCACCGGAATGCCGGTCTCGCCAATCTCGTGCAGGATCTGCTGACCGACCATGCCGAAGGCCCGCATCTGGTTGCCGCAGTAAAGCGCCTGCATGTCCTGGATGGTAAGCCCGCAATCCTGAAGGGCGAGCAGTGCGGCTTCAGCCCCCAACTGTGCCACTGTGCGCTGCGGATAGCGGCCGAACGGGATCATGTCGATCCCGATAATGTAGACGTCTTCGCTCATCTTGCCTCTCCCTGGGCAGGTACGAATACATAGCTCACGAACGGCTTGCCCTCTTGGTTGGTCTGACCGGTGTCACGGAAGACGACATCAACAGGCATGTTCCAGGGCAATTGTGCCGGGTCGGGCGCCACCTCTGCCAAGGTGCCGCGCAGCGAACCGCCGCCTTCCAGGTCGACAATGGCCGACACGAACGGCACCTTCACACCGGGATAGGAGCGGTGGACGATCGTGTAATTGTAGAGGGAGCCCTTGCGGCCCAGCCGCACGGGCTCCAGCATCTCGCGCTTGCCGCAGGAGGCGCAGGCGACGCGCTCACCTGGCACCGTCTCACCACAGCTGCGACAATGGCTGCCCGCGATATAGGCCTTGCCATCGTCATCGATCCTGATCATGGGGATGGCGGGCAGGAACCCGCTGAAATCATTCGTCATCGACGCTCACTCCCTTTCAACTTGTCGCCCCAGGCTGGTCCTTCGCGTCACGTTCCATTGGCACCGGCGGTCCTGGTTCCGCCGGCGATACCGATCTTTGGTGCGAAAGACCCGGCCTCCATGCAGGCGCGCTGTGTGTGTTCTTCCAAACGGATAACTGATGTCAGGTCCTCGATCCCGGCTGCACGGCCCATGACCTCCTTGGTCTTGCGCAGGCCCAGGGGGGAGGTGGCCAGCAGATCGCCGATCAGCGTGCGCGCGGCCTCTTCCAGTCGTTCATCATCCACGACATCCGAAACCAGCCCCACGGCCAGCGCGCGATCGGCATGGATGAAGCGGCCCGTCATCATGAGTTCCGCGGCCACGGCCGTCCCGACCATGCGCGGCAGGAAATAGCTGGTTCCCAGTTCGCAGCCGGAAAGCCCAAGCTTGATGAAAGCCACATTCATCTTGGCGCTGCGGCCCGCGATGCGGATATCAGAGGCAAGGGCGAAGTTGAAACCGCCGCCGCAGGCCGCACCATGGACCAGCGATATGATGATCTGTGGACAGGACCGCATCGTCAGGATGATATCGGAGAGCGAGGGGGCAGGCCCGTCTTCGGTGGCACCTTTTGGCATGCCCTCGGTCGAACTGCTGTACCAGAGAAGGTCCAGCCCGGCACAGAATGCCCGCCCGGCGCCCCGCAGGACCACAATCCGGCGGGTATAATCGGACTGGACGTTCTGGAAATAGTCCCAGAGCTCCCGCACCATGGTGCCATTCAGCGCATTAAGGCGTTCCGGTCGATTGAGCGTCAACCAGTCGACGGCGCCATCCTGCACGACATTGATCGTCGTATAGTCGTTCATCTGATCCCTTGCTCTCATGGCCATCGGGCTTCCGCTGCCAGTAGTAGAGGGACGAACACGGCAGAAGAAATTCTTAACTGGCGGTAGGGATGCCCCGGGGGCATATCACAGATGGTCCCTATTGCCGGCAGGTCGGCAAAGTCGGGTGTAAGCCGGAGCTATTCCTGGCATTCATAGGTCCCGCCCATTTGTCCAACCATGATGCGCGCTGCCCTCTGTTAGTGTCGCGGGAAAGACGGGCAGAACCGTGATGCGGGCTTCAAGGCCGGTGCATCCCCATGAGAGGAGCGTCGAGTTGCAGAACGATCAGGTAAAGATGGCACAGGGCGAGACCGTGCCCATGCCGATTGGGGAACTGCTTGCCTATCACGCCGGCAAGGACCCGTTGCGTCCGGCCGTGACCTATCATGACGTGACGATCACCTATGCCGAACTGGACAAAAGGTCGAACCGCAAGGCGCGCCAACTGGCGGCGCTGGGCGTCGGGGAAGGGGATCTGGTGACCCTGGCCATACCGAACAGCCCCGAATTCTATGAGACCGCCTTCGCGGTATGGAAACTGGGCGCGACCGTTGGCATCGTGTCCTCCAAACTGCCGGCGGCGGAGCTGCGGGCCATCGCGGAACTGGGGCAGCCTCGTCTGATCATCGCCGAAGAAAGCGCCAGGGTTGAGGGATGGAACTTCCTGCCCGTTGGTTCACAGCCGGCGGACGATCTGTCTGCCGGCCCGCTGCCGGTGAAAATTGCCCCGCGTTGGAAGGTTCATACCAGCGGTGGGTCGACCGGCCGGCCCAAGCTGATCGTGGACAGGCAGGCGGGTATGCATGATCCGGGCAAGCCCCCCGGTGGCCAGCGTCTTGGCGACACGATGCTCAATCCGGGTCCGCTCTATCATAACGCCCCTTTTGTCGGTGTCTTCCACTGCCTGTTCTCCGGCGGGCATGTCGTGGAAATGGGCAAGTTCGACCCGCTGCTGGCGCTGCAACTGATCGAGCGCTACCGTGTCAACTGGGTCAATTTTGTACCGACCATGATGAGCCGTATCTGGCGCTTGCCGGAAGAACAGCGCCTGGCCTTTGACATGTCTAGCCTTCGCACGGTGTTCCATATGGCGTCGGTCTGCCCGCAATGGCTGAAACAGGCCTGGATCGACTGGTTGGGTCCGGACAGGATCATCGAAGTCTACGGCGGTACCGAACTGATCGGCGGCACAGCCATCACTGGGCGGGAATGGCTGGCGCACAAGGGATCGGTAGGCAAGCCGGGACCTGGATCGCAGATGCGCATCCTGAATGAGCAGGGCGATGAATGCGCCCCCGGTGAAATCGGGGAGATTTATTTTCTGCCCGCGCGGGGGCGAAATTCGACATACGAATATATCGGTGCCCAGGCCAAGGCCAAAGGTGACTGGGAAACCTATGGTGACCTCGGCTATGTCGATGCGGATGGCTATCTCTATATTGCCGACCGGCGTACCGACATGATCGTGTCGGGCGGTGCCAACATCTTCCCGGCGGAGGTCGAGGCAGCACTTGACCAGCATCTGGACGTTCAGTCCTCCATCGTGATCGGTCTGCCCGACGCGGATCTGGGTCAGCGCGCCCATGCCATCGTGCAGATGCGGGACGAGGCGCGCACCCGGACCGACGAAGATGCGTTGCGCGCCTTCCTGTCGGACAAGCTGGTCCGATACAAGATCCCACGCACGTTCGAGTTCACGGACGAGAACCTGCGTGATGATGCTGGCAAGGCCCGCCGATCGAAATTGCGGGACGACAGGCTGACGGCGGTATCATAATCTTGAAATCGCCACCCACTTGAAGTGCGCTCTGCATGGAGGTCTCCATTGTCGCCGGGCAGTCAGATGTCATCCGTAGATAGGAAAAGTGCATGACTGACCGACGCCTGCAATATGTCGTTTCCACTGCGCGATATGGATCGTTCACCGCAGCAGCGGAACGGGTGGGCGTCACCCAGTCGGCCATCACCAAAAGTGTGGCCGATCTTGAACAGCAGCTGGGCTACGCAATCTTCAATCGAACGGCTCGTGGCGTCATCCTGACGGAGGAAGGGCGCAGTTTTGTTGAACGGGCATCGCGCGTTCTTGAGGAGACGGATGATCTGCTGCGCGGCGCCGCCGTGGGGTCGGATCATTATGCGGGCCTGCTTCGGATCGGTGTGTGTCCCCCTTCGCTCGAATGGCTGTTGGTTGAGCCCTTGTCGACGCTGGTTTCCCGGCATCCCAGCATCCGGCTCAATATTGTCGGCGGAAATTACGACCGGATCGTGCAGCAACTGCGTGTGGGCACGATCGATGTCGCACTGGGGTATGAGGCCGCGTTCAAGGAACAGCCCGACTTCCGGTGCGAACAGATGGCACCGATGCAGACGACATTCTTCGCCAGGAGGGGGCATCCAATCCTGGACTGTCCCGATGTGACAAAGGCAGAGATCGCCAAATATGATCTCATATCGCCCTCAGGCGCTTCGCCCTACAATTTCATCTGGCGCCAGATATATGAAGATTGCGGCGTCGACGTCCAGGAACGGCTGCATACAGTCGATTATTTTCCGATCGTGGCCCGCCTGATACGCAACACCAACGCCATCAGCGTCGCATCGATTCACTATACGCAGACCAGCATTTTCAAGAAGCACTTCGCGGTGGTGCCATTTACACTGCCGCCATCGGCGCTGTGCTGCGCCACGCGCCTCCGCTGGAGCCCCCGGCCCGCTGTGCGCGCCTTTATCAAGGCATGCCGTGAGCGGCTGCCATCGTCGGAAGTGGTCGACAGCATCTAAAGCAAGCTATCCGCATGCCCGGCGAAGGTATTCCATGTCAGCATACCTTCGGCTGGGAATGAATTTGATGCCCAGGCCGGATCGGCTGAACACTACCGTCAGGTCCTGCCAGACCGAACAGGTCATGGTCGATAATGCTGAACGAAATCGAATGCGAGCCGATGCCATCCAGGCTTCGGTCACGGTCACTGTGGCCGGATGACCCGTTTACAGTTGATGGTCTGGTGAGCCGGGCCGCTGAACGGGATGAGAGATCGCGGATGCAGACAGGCGCGCAATGTCCACAAGCAGGTGTACGCTGTTCGGCCTTTGACCATGACGGCGTGCGGATATAGGGAGCCGCACGGAACATCTGACAAGAAAAAGGTAAGCAGAATGCAGTTGCGGAATATGGAAGACGCATTGCCGTCAGCGGCGGTCGGGGGCGAAACAGTAACGGACGAAGGGCCGCCCCGCCGCGTGCCGCTCGGCCGCAAGGCAGGCTACGCGGCAGGCCAGTTGGTGGAACTGGTTGTCTCCAGCATGCTTAATATCTTCGTGCTGTTCTATGTGACGGTGGCCTGCGGACTTCCTGGTGGCCTGGCGGGCGTCGCCCTTGGTGCCGGCATCGTGATCGATGCGATCATGGACCCGTTCATCGGGTCGCTTTCCGATGGCTGGCGTTCCCGCTTCGGGCGACGGGTGCCCTTCATGGTGGTATCGTTGATACCGCTGGTCCTGACCTTCAACCTGACTTTCGCCTTGCCGGCATCGCTTGATCAAACGGCGCTGTTCCTGTGGCTGATGGCGCTTTCCATCACACTACGCATCTCCCTGTCGGTATTCCACCTGCCCTATCAGGCGCTGGGGGCTGAGCTCAGTGAGGACTATCATGAGCGTTCGTCGATTGCCGCTTGGCGCTGGGGTATCGGTATTCTGGGCACCGTCGCGGTGGTCGTCCTGGGTTACGGGGTGTTCCTGGACGGGCCGGGTGGGGTTGCAAATCGGGATGCCTATCTGCCGTTGACACTTACCTTGACCGTTTTGCTGCTGGCCGGGTCCGGTATTGCGATCTGGCAGGGTTTGGCCACACGGGCCGGGCAATTTGTGGCGGAGGCACCGACCGAGCGAATTCATGTCCGGTTGCTAGGCGAAATGCTGGAGATGGCCCGCAATCCGACCTTCCGCATCGTGTTCGCGGCTGCCCTTCTGTTCAACATCGGCGTTGGGGTGAACCAGACATTGGCGCTGCATGTTGCGACCTCCTTCTGGAACATGACGGCCGAACAGATGAAGATCGTGTTCGTTCCGGCCGTGCTCGGGCTGGCGCTGGGTGCCCCCATGGCGGGACCGCTGGCCAGGCGCTTTGAGAAGCGCACGATGCTGCTGATCGGCATGGTCGGCATGATCCTCTGCCACGCTCTGCCGGCGACCTTGAAGCTGGTGGGACTGCTTCACCTGACAGGGCATGAGCTGATCCTGGTACTGTCTCCTGTTGTGCTCTTGGGCAGTGCCATGATGGCCCTGTCGATCATCGGCTTCGTGGCGATCATCCCCGATGCGGCGGACGAGCATGAGCTGCTGTTCGGCACAAGGCGGGAAGGGCTCTATTTTGCCGGATGGGCGTTTGCTACCAAGGCGGCGACCGGCGCTGGCGTGTTGATTGCGGGCGTAGCCCTGCAGCTCATCGGCTTTCCCGAAAAACTTGCCGAGATGGATCCGGCCGTGGCGCTGCCTGCCCACACGCTTGCATGGCTGGGCATCATCGGCGGGCCGGGGGCGGGGTTGCTCTCGGTGGCGGGAGTGGCGCTGGTCCTGTTTTACCGGATCGACAAGAAGACCCATGCGAGGATCAGGGCCGATCTGACCGCCCGCAGGCGCGTCCGCTGACCCGTCGCTGAACGGCTTTCTCGATGAGGTATTACTTCATCTCATGCCTGGCGGTGCGTTGGAATTGGACGCTGGTGTATGAAAAGGGAAAGCTTCCGAAACAACCCGCCACGACAGCCTTGGAAGGCGCGTAGGCGCCGGCAAAGCAGGGAGAAATGAATATGGCCTCAGGAGGTCGCGACTATCAGCAACTGATTTACGAAGAACCCGCGCCCAAAGTGGCCCGCATCGTGATGAACCGGCCCAGCCGGCGCAATGCCCAGGGCATCACGATGACCTATGAACTGGACGATGCGCTGAAGCGCGCCTGCCATGACGACAAGATCAATGTGATCATCCTGGCGGCGACCGGCGACCACTGGAATTCCGGCCACGATATCAGCGGCGACGAGGCACGGATGCCGCCGCCGGAACAGGTCGTGGGGCTTTGGGGTGATTACGGGGGCAAGGGGTGGCAGGGTTATTACGCCCGCGAACGGGAGATCTATCTGGAAATCACCGAGCGCTGGCGCAACGCGCCGAAGCCGGTCATCGCTGAGATTCAGGGGTCCGTGATCTCTGGCGGCATCATCCTGACCTGGATGTGCGACCTGATCGTGTGTGCAGACGATACCCGTTTCCGTGATGCGACCGCTGCGGAGATGGGCATCGCCGGCGTGGAATTCTGGCAGCATCCCTTCGAGATGAGCGTGCGTCAGGCCAAGGAATGGCTGATGACGGGCGATTGGATGACGGCGCAGGAGGCAAAGCAGCGGGGCATGGTCAACCATGTCGTACCCCGCGACCAGTTGACGGCACGTGCCCTGCAACTGGCGGAGACGATCGCCGCCCGCAATCCGTTCACCATGCAACTTGTCAAGCAGGCCATGAATTTCGCCCAGGACCAGATGGGGCGCAAGGCGTCGGTGGATTTCGGTTTCCACCTGCATCAGATCGGTCACATGCAGGCCATGCTGGCCAATGGTTTCCCCATTGATCTCGACAGCATGCCGCCGGCCATGCGCGCCAATATCGAAAAGCTGCTGGCCGCGCGCCAAGCCGCCACCAGCTAGCCTTCGGATTGGAACTCACATGACCGACATTGCAAATCGTACGGCTTTCATCACCGGTGGCGCCAATGGCATCGGCCTGGGAATCGCCCGGTCCCTGGCCCGTGCCGGGGCCAGACTGGCGCTGCTTGACCTGGACGCCGATGGACTGGCCCGGGCGAAGGCCGAGTTGGATGAGGTTACGGAGGTCTTCACGGCTGTTCTGGATGTCCGCGACCGGACGGCCTATGCAAGCGTGGCCGCCGATGCCGAAGCACAACTGGGGCCCGTCTCGATCCTGGTGAATAATGCCGGTGTCGCTGGCGGGGCGCCTGCGCACAAGTTGAGCTATGACCTGTGGGACTGGGGCATGGGGATCAACCTGGACGGGGTGATCAACGGTATCCAGACCTTCCTGCCCGGTATCTCTGCCCGCAGTGACGGTGGGCACATCGTCAATACGGCGTCGGGCGCGGGCCTGGTGGCACGGACGGGAGGTGTTCTTTACTGCACTGCCAAATTCGCCGTTGTGGGGATGAGCGAGGCGCTGGCCATTGAACTTCCGTCACAGGGTATCGGCGTGACGGTCCTCTGCCCCGGTCCGGTTGCAACCGACATCGTAACGCGGACACAGGCCGCGCAGCCGGTGACGGCCCGCAAGCCGCTGTCGGCCGCGCAGCAGGCGCGGATCGAGGAAACATCGAAATATCTGGCGAAGGGCACCTCACCCGACGCTGTTGGCGACATGGTGCGGGACGCGATCCGGGAAAACCGGCTCTATGTCCACACTGATCGTCTGGCCATGGGGATGATCATGGAGCGGAGCAAGGCCCTGCTTGATGCCATGCCGCCTGCGGCATGAGCTGAAACGGCGACTTTGAGGATCGGGGCGACAGCATCGCCGCTGATCCTGATTAACGACGAATACGAAGCGTGATCAGCGCAGTCCGGTGTCCGGTGCCTGCGTCGGGGGGAGGTGTGTGCTCCCCTGTTGCCATGATTTTCAGGTACGACCTGCCGGGATGGGGATTTGACTTGCCTCTCCGCGCAGACATGACGGTAACAACAACGAAAGTCCGGGGAGGACGGTTACAATGAAGGCGAGAATAGTCAAAACACTCACGTCGCTGTTGGTGATTACAGGTGCCGCCAGCGCCTACGCACAGAATCCCGCCACGACACCAGCGGCGTCGCCAGCTGACGGCGACAGTTTGCAGGAAATCAGCCTGGACTATATCGTGGTAACGGCGCAGCGCCGGTCTCAGCGGCTGGTGGATGTTCCGATCTCGATTACTACCGCCACGGCGGAGGATCTTGAGCGCATCGGTCCCGCCTCGCTGGAGAATCTGACCAAGGCTGCACCGGGCGTCTATCTGCAGCGCAATATCTATGGTCTGTCGCCGACAATCCGCGGTATCGGCTCGACGCTTGCCACCTCGGGCGGCGAGCAGAACGTTTCCGTTTATGTGGACGAGATCTACTATCCCACACCGTCGGGCAATATTTTCGATCTGGCCAGCATCGCCGGCGTGGAGGTGCTGAAGGGACCGCAGGGGACGCTGTTCGGGCGCAACGCCACCGGCGGTGCCGTTCTGCTGCGCACACTGGATCCAGGCTCGACCGTGGAGGGCCGTTTCAACGCCTCCTACGAACGTTTCGATCAGGTGCGCACCAGCGCCTATCTGAATGTTCCACTGGATGACAAGGTCGCCGTCAACGGCTCCGTGGCTTATCGTTACGCCAACGGCTATGTCCGCGACCTGAAGACGCACAAGATCACCAACCAGGGTGATAGTTTCACAGCGCGCGGCAAGCTGCTTGTGGAGCCAACGGACGACCTGTCGGTCGTCTTCACCGTGGCCCATGCCGATTTCGACGATCCGTCAGGCAGCGATACCAAGAATATCCGACCGGCCCGGCTTGTCGCGGCCATGGGCGGGCCGATCGCTCAGGATCGTTACCATTCGTCCAACAATACCGAGCAGTACATCAAGACCGAAACCGACGAATATAGCGCCCGCGCCAGGCTTGATGTCTGGGGTGGCACGCTGTCGTCCTTCACGGCATTCCTCCGCAACGATCTGGCCGCCCGCAATGAGATCGACCTCAGCTATCTGAACCAGGATGTCGCGCTGAAGGTCGCGACCAAGACCTTCTCCCAGGAGGTGAATTTTGCATCGGCCGAGAACGAGCCCTTCACCTATGTCGCCGGTATCTACTACTACCGAAGCCGCAGCAAGGTGCCGATCCTGACATCCACCGGCACGCCGCTGTCCAATTCCGCTGGCCGTTTGAATTCCATTGCCGGCTATGCGGATGGCACCTACAGGATCGGTGATTTCTCAATCATCGGCGGCATCCGCTACAGTGATGAGGATCGTGGAAATTCCAGCGCCATGGGCGTCCTGGCGCCGTCCCCTTATACCCGCATCCAGAAACAGACTGACCGGCAATGGACGCCGCGCGTCGGCGTCAGCTATGCGCTTACCGAGGAAACCAAGGTCTACACGACCTACAGCAAGGGCTTCAAAAGCGGTGTGTTCGATGCGACGTCGGCAAACGGACCCAGCGTCTCGCCGGAGAAGGTGGATGCGTTCGAGATTGGCCTGAAGTCAGCAACGCGCGACATTTCCTTCAATGCCGCTGCCTTCTATTATGATTACAAAGACACGCAGGTGAATGCGACAATCTCCGGCCAGAACGGCGCGGTGTTCAACCAGTTGTTCAATGTGCCGAAGTCCCGCATCTATGGCGTGGAGGCCGATGTTACGGCGCATCTCAGCGAGGCCTTCGATCTGCGTACCGCCGTGGCCTATACCCATGCACGCTATGTCGATTTCAAATCCGCACCGGGCTATGTGGATAATCCCAGGCTTCCGGCGACGGCGGGCGGGTTGCTCTACGCCAATGTCAGTCTGGATGTCAGTGGTGCCACCATGGTGCGGGCACCGGAATTCACGGCCAGTTCGACGCTGACCTATTATGCGTCCTTGGATGCAAACAAGGAGCTGACGGTGGCGCTGTCGCCCTATTACAGCAGCCGTGTCTATTTTACCTTCGATAACAGCCTCAGCCAGCCCGGCTATGTGGCGCTCGACGGGTCCGTGACCTTGACGGTGAATGATAACATGACCTTCTCGGTCTATGGACGCAACCTCACCGATGCCAAATACAAGATCAGCATGAGCCAGAATGCGCTGTCGCTGGAAGCCGTGCGCTATGTCCAGCCGCGGGTCTTCGGCGTGTCGGTCGGGTACTCCTTCTGACACGGTGGGGCCGGCCCTCCGGCCCTGATTTCCGTTCGGGCAGCGATGACGAAACCGTCATCGCTGCCCGAACCCGTTTACAGGGTCAGCGGCCTTTCCATTCTGGTGTCCGCTTCTCGGCAAAGGCGGCGGGGCCTTCGACATAGTCCTGCGAGTTCAGCATTGCCTTCATGGCAGGGTATTCCCATTGTCCGGCAATGCCCTCCGCCACGGTTGTGTCACGACCGCGCAGGGTAGCTTCCTTGATGGCGCGAAGGGACAGGGGACCGCAGGCCAGCATGTCGTCGGCCCAGCGGCGGGCGGTGTCCAGAACGTCAGCTTCCGCCACCTCGTTCACGAAACCGAGTACTGCGCCCTCCGCAGCGCCGATCCGGCGACCGGTCAGCATCAGCCCCATGGCGCGATGAAGCCCGATGCTGTGCGGCAGTCGTTGTATGCCGCCCGCCAGCGGGGCAAGGCCGACCCGGGGCTCGGGAAGTGCGAAGACGGCATGGGCCGCCGCCACGATCACGTCGCACGCCAGCGCGATTTCAAACCCGCCCCCCATCGCGACGCCATTCACGGCGGCGATGACCGGTTTGGTGAGATCGAAGCGGGAGGTAAGGCCGGCGAAGCCCGTCGGCGGCAGTTGCAGCCCGCCACCGGCTGCCTGCTGTTTCAAGTCATGGCCGGCACAGAACGCCTTGGTGCCGGACCCTGTGATAATGGCAACCCATTGCTCATCATCGGCGGCGAAGGCATCGAAAACCGCCTCCAGTTCCAGGTGGGCGTCGAGGTTCAGCGCATTGTGCGCCACGGGCCGGTTGAGGGTGACAATGGTGAGCCGCCCCTCGCGGCTCACATCGACATATTGATAGCTCATGGGCTGGTTTCCTGCTCGGATAAGGAGGCGGCGTTATTTCGGCGCCATGCGGATGCAGCCATCCAGGCGGATGGTCTCGCCATTCAGCATCGGATTGTCGATGATCGCTGCCACCATGCGGGCAAACTCATCGGGGTGGCCCAGGCGGCTTGGGAATGGTGCCTGCCTGCCCAGGGATTCCTGTGCCTCTTGCGGCAGCGATGCCAGCAGCGGGGTCAGGAACAGGCCCGGTGCGACGGTGACCACGCGGATACCGTACCGCGCCAGTTCCCGCGCGATCGGCAGGGTCATGCCGACAACACCACCCTTGGAGGCTGCATAGGCGGCCTGGCCGATCTGGCCATCAAAGGCGGCGACGCTGGCCGTATTCACGATAACGCCCCGTTCCTCCGGGCCGATCATTTCCGCTTCATGGATGCGGGCGGCAAATTTTGACAGGACGTTGAAACTTCCGATCAGGTTGATGTTGATGATTTTTGAAAATGCGGCAAGGGGCAGGGCCTTGCCGTCGCGCCCGATCATTTTTGCCGGGGGGCCGATACCGGCGCAGTTCACGAGTATACGAGCCTTGCCATTCAGGCCCTCCGCTTCCTGAATTGCGGCTTCCACAGCATTTTCGTCCGTCACATCGACCGGGATGAAATGACCACCGATCTGCCGGGCGTGGGCCGCGCCAAGTTCGGCATTGAGGTCGAAGATGGTGACTTTCGCGCCGGCCTTGGCCAGAAGCGCCGCTGTGGCGCCGCCCAGTCCCGATGCGCCGCCGGTGACGATGGCGCCAACTCCATTGATGTCCATTACAATCTCTCTGTCGGTTGATCTGAAGGCCTGTGGCTTCATGAGGCGCAAGCGCGGGGAAGCGACGTTTTGCCCCCGCGATTATGCGATCTGGATGCATGGCACAGGTGAAGCCGCCGGCATTCCGCCTTGAGCCAATGTGAAGATTATAGGGGGTGGGGCAGGTTGAGGACCGACTAAGCGGCCGCAGCTATTCCCCCAGGGCATTGCCCGGCTCCCCTTTGCATTTGGTGTTCATGGGGTCGTACCCTAGCGTTGGAGCGAATTCATCCAGGCCAATTGCCTACAGGGACATGGGTGCAGAGGGTACAGCCCCGCGCCCATGGTAGTTCTGTTCAGGCGGCGAGAAGACACGAAGGCTAGGGAGACACTGAATGACCGACGTACAGGGGCGGACCGCCTTTATCACCGGCGGCGGCAACGGTATCGGGTTGGGAATTGCGCGCAGCTTGGCGCGGGCCGGGGCCAAGCTGGTCCTGGTCGACCTGGATGCCGATGCACTGGCCCGCGCCAAGGCGGAACTGGAGCAGATCACCTCGGTGGAGACCTTCCGGCTTGATGTGCGTGACCGCGCCGCCTACGCCGCTGTTGCGACAGAGGTCGAGCAGTCGCTGGGACCGGTATCGCTGCTGTTCAACAATGCCGGGGTCGCGGGTGGCGCGCCGGCGGCGAAGCTGACCTACGATCTCTGGGATTGGGGGATCGGGATCAATCTCCATGGCGTCATCAATGGCATCCAGACATTTCTGCCGGGAATGGTTGCGCGGGGTCTGGGCGGCCACATCGTGAATACCGCATCTGGCGCCGGGCTGGCGGCGACTAGTTCCGGGGTGCTGTACAGCACGGCCAAGTTCGGGGTGGTGGGCATGTCAGAGGCGCTCAATGCCGAACTGGGGGTTGCCGGTATCGGCGTCACGGTGCTGTGCCCTGGTCCTGTGGCCACGGGGATCATCCAGCGATCGGCCGGCACATCGCCCAAGGCGGGTCTGGCCCTGACGGAGGAGCAGAAACGGGTGAGCGCGGAACGGATTGCCATCATGACGGAGGCCCTGAAGCAGGGTGTCGGCATCGATGACGTCGGCGAGATGGTGCTCAAAGCCGTGCGCGAGAACAGCCTCTACGTCCATACCGACCGTGTGATGGAAGCACCCATCAAGGCCCGGACCAAAGCCCTGCTGGATGCCATGCCCGCCCCGGTTGCCTGACCGGTTACGCAACAATGGTCCCGGCCGGGAGGCACCACCGGCCAGGTTGGGATATGACGTCAGGAGAGATCGGATGACTGACATACGGGGGCGCACGGCTTTCATTACAGGTGGCGCCAATGGCATCGGCCTTGGCATCGCCCGGACCTTCGCACGCGCTGGGGTCAGGTTGGCCCTGGCAGATCTGGATAGTGAGGGTCTTGCCCGTGCCAAGGCGGAGTTGCAGGAGATCACCCAGGTCGAGACCTATCGGTTGGATGTCCGCGACCGCGATGCCTATGCTGCCACGGCGGACGCGGCCGAAACAGCACTTGGCCCTGTGTCCCTGCTGTTCAACAATGCCGGCGTCATAGTGGCGGAAACACCGGGGAAACTGACCTATGCCCTGTGGGATTTCGCCATCGGAATCAATCTTCACGGCGTCATCAACGGCATCCAGACCTTCGTGCCCAGGATGCTGCGGCGCGGCCAGGGTGGTCACATTGTGAACACCTCTTCCGGTGCGGGGCTGGTGGCAACCGGGTCGGGCGTCCTTTACTGCACGGCCAAGTTTGCCGTGGTGGGAATGTCTGAATCGCTCAATCTGGAACTAGCGCCGGCAGGAATTGGTGTCAGCGTTCTGTGCCCCGGCCCCGTTGCGACCAATGTGATCCATCGCTCGCAGGAAGGCGCACCCAAGGGGGCGGAGCCCTTGTCGGAGGCCCAGGAAGCACGGCGTGCGGAGCGGCGGGAACTGCTGAACCAGGCGCTGCAGCAGGGGACCGGTATTGACGAGGTCGGTCGGATGGTCTTGACCGCGGTGGAACAGAACAAGCTGTACATCCACACCGATCGCATCATGGAAGAGCCCATTAAGGCCCGCACCCGGGCGCTGCTCGACGCGCTGCCTGGATAAGGACGCCATTCAGCCGGCTTTTACCAGCCTACCCGACCATCGGAACGGAAATGGAAAACATGCCCTTCAAGTCCATGTCGTCGATAATCCAGGACCATGCCAAGCGGAGGGGGGAGGCGCCCGCCGTTACCTATCCCGACGGTTCGCTGACCTGGCAGGAACTTGATCGACGCTCGAATCGGCGGGCCCGGCTGCTGGCATCGCTGGGTGTCCGGCACAATGATCGGGTGGTTGTCATGCTGCCCAACGGTGCGGAGTTCCATGAGGCGGTGGCTGGTGTCTGGAAAGCCGGTGCAACGCCGTGCCTGATGCCATCCAAGCTGCCCGACCGTGAAGCCGGCGAGATGATTGCGTTGGCATCCCCCGCCGCCGTCATCGGTGACGCCAATTTCACCTATGCCGGTCCCAGGATACCAGCCGGCTGTGCCTTGGAAGCTTTCAGCGATGCGCCTGTGCCCGACGTCGGCGCTGACAGTTGGAAGGCCATCGCCAGTGGCGGTTCCAGCGGGCGTCCGAAGATCGTCGTCGATACGATGCCGGCCTTCATCAACATTGCCGCTCCACCCTATGCGCCGCTCGGTATGACCGAGGACACGGTGGTACTCAACCCCGGCCCGCTCTACCACAACATGCCGTTCCTGTTCACCTCTCTGGCCCTGCTGGCAGGTGCGCATGTCGTCGGCATGACCCGTTTCAATCCCGAGGAGTTCCTGCGTCTGGTGCAGGACCACAAGGCCGGTTTCGTCGCCATGGTGCCGACGATGATGCAGCGCATCTGCGCGTTGCCGGACAGCGTCCGCGCGTTCTATGACATGTCCTCGCTGAAAAGCGTCTGGCACATGTCGGCGCCGTGCCCGCCTTGGGTCAAGCGCGCCTGGATCGACTGGCTGGGCCCGGATCGGATTTTCGAGGCCTATGGTGGCACCGAAGGCAGCGGCACCGCCATCACTGGTCGGGACTGGCTGCGCAAACCGGGGTCGGTGGGCAAGGTGGCGCCCGGGACGGTCCGCATCCTGCGCGAAGATGGCAGCGAGGCGGATATCGGCGAGGTCGGCGAGGTTCATTTCCCTGCGGCGGGTGCCGCCCGGTTCCGCTATATCGGCGCGGAACAGAGCCGGGACGCGTCCGGCGGATTCTGGATCGGCGACCTTGGTCATGTCGATGCGGATGGTTACCTGTTCCTGGCGGATCGCCGGTCGGACCTGATCATCCGTGGCGGGGCCAATGTCTATCCGGCCGAAATCGAAGCGGCGCTGGACGAACATCCCCTCATCGCATCCTCGGCTGTGATCGGCTTGCCCGACGATGATCTGGGCCAACGCGTCCATGCCATCATCCAGTTGCGCGAAGGAAGGCAGTTCGACATTGCGGCCGTTGACGCCCACATTGAGGAGAGACTGGCGAAATATAAATGGCCGGCAAGCTATGAGTTGAGCGCGACGCCCCTACGGGATGACGCCGGCAAGGTCCGGCGGACGGCGCTGAAGGCCGAGCGCGAGGCATGGCTGGAGGCAGGGCAGGAGTTCGAAATCAGGCGGCATTGACGTCCGACAGGGGATCGCGGCGGGAGATCGGGCATGAATTTCGACTTTTCAGATGACCAGAAATACCTGAAGCGGGAGGCACGCCGGTTTCTTCAGGCGCGCTGTTCGGTGGCGGTGACGCGTGGGGTACTTGATGATGACGGCCGGTCCTTTGATCTTGATCTTTGGACGGCGGTTGTTGCGATGGGGTGGACCGGTACCGCCATTCCGGAAAAATGGGGCGGTGCCGGCTTCAGCCATGTCGAACTTTGTGCCCTTGCCGAGGAATTGGGCCGTGTCGTCGCCCCCATCCCCTTCGCCTCCACAGTTTATATCTTTGCCGAAGCCATCCTGGCCTTCGGCACCGATGCGCAGCGGGGCGCGCTGTTGCCCGGTATCGCCGCTGGCCGTGTGATGGGCTGCCTTGCTGCCGCCGAGCATCCGGGAGCGCAGGTCGCAGCGTCCATGGGGGCTCGTGTCACCGCCGGCAGACTGACCGGCACCAAGGTCCCCGTCACCGATGGGGATATCGCGACCCATGCGATCGTGGCGGCGCAGGATGCGGCGGGACCAGGCCTTTTCATCGTCGATCTGGCGGATGATGGCGTGGCGCGGACACGGGTACGGACGCTGGACCCCACCCGTAGCGCCGCACAGCTCACGTTTGACAATGTGCCGTGTGAACGGCTGGGTGCGGAAGAGGCGGGGGTGGCGATGCCTTCCGATATTCTGGATCGGGCGGCCGTGCTGTTCGCGTTCGAGCAGGTCGGCGGGGCGGATCGCTGTCTGGAGGCTGCTACGGAGTATGCCCAGGAGCGCCATGCCTTCGGGCGGGTGATCGGCAGTTATCAGGCGATCAAGCACAAGCTGGCGGATATCTACATCAGGAACGAACTGGCCCGTTCCAACGCCTACTATGGAGCCTGGGCGTTGAATTCCGGTGCCACGGAACTGCCCCAAGCCGCAGCGGCAGCCCGGATTGCCGCCAGTCAGGCCTATGATTTCGCGGCCAGGGAGAACCTGCATATCCATGGCGGGACCGGGTTCACCTGGGAGGCGGATTGTCACCTGCATCTGCGCCGTGCCCGCCAACTGGCGCTGGCGCTGGGCGGGCCGCCCGTCTGGCGCGAACGGCTGGTGTGCGCGCTTGAACGGCGCGCCGCCGCCTGACCGGGAGAAAAGGGATGGATTTTCACGACAGCCCGGAAGAGGGCGCATACCGCGCCCAGGTCCGTGAATGGCTGGCGGCCAATGCCCCGATATCGCGCATCATCGTCCCGCACGGCCAAGAAGACGCCCGGTCGATTGCGGCAGACAAGGACTGGCAGGCCCGCAAGGCTGATGCCGGCTACGCCTGCATCCATTGGCCCCGGGAATGGGGTGGCCCTGGGGGGACATTGATGCAGAGCATCATCTTTGGTCACGAGGAGATGAATCTCGGCCTGGGGTCGGCCATTTTTGGTGTGGGGCTCGGCATGTGTCTGCCCACGATCATGACGGCCGGCAACGAAGCAGACAAACAGCGGTTCGTGCACCCCGCGCTAAGGGGAGATGAGATCTGGTGCCAGCTCTTTTCCGAACCATCGGCGGGTTCCGATGTGGCGGCCAGCCGGACGCGCGCGATTCCGGCAGCCGATGGGACGGGGGACTGGATCATCAATGGCCAGAAGGTCTGGACATCGGGTGCCCATTTCGCCGATTTCGGCCTGCTGCTGACCCGCACCGACACCGACGTTCCCAAGCATAAGGGGCTGACGATGTTCTGGGTTGACATGAAGTCGCCCGGGATCGAGATACGCCCCCTGCATCAAGCGGACGGGGGCCGGGGCTTCAACGAGGTCTTTTTCGTCGACGTGCGGGTGAAGGATACCCAGCGGGTAGGAGAGGTTGGCAAGGGCTGGGATGTCGCCCTAGTGACCTTGATGAATGAACGTCTGTCGGTCGGTGGGGGGGCGGGTCCGAACTGGGCGGCCTTGATGGCGTTGGCTGGCCAATTGCCCGGCGTGGAGGGCCATGGTTCGGCCCTGCGCGATGGCGGCTTCCGTCGGGCCCTGGCCGATTGGTATGTGGCCGCGGAAGGACTGAGGCTGACCCGGCTGCGCAGCCAGACAGCCCTGAGCCGTGGCGGGACGCCGGGGCCGGAAGCCTCCATCGGCAAGATCGTTTCCGCCCGCCAGATGCAGGAACTAGCGACTGAGGCGCTGGACCTGCTGGATGCCCATGGCATCATCGCGGATGATGATGCCGTCGCTCCCGCCGGTGGTTTCCAGCGCAACTTCTTCTGGGGTGCCGCCATGCGGATCGCGGGCGGTACCGATGAGATATTGAAGAACATCATCGCCGAACGCGTGCTCGGTCTGCCGCCGGACATTCGTGTCGATCGCGATATTCCCTTCAAAGACCTGCCGGTTGGAGTGTGAAATGCCGGATGATGACGCCAATCCAGTCCAACTGGAGCGCAAGGGGGCGGTGGCCTTTATCACTCTCAACCGTCCCGATGCCGGCAATGCCTTCAATGTGCCGCTGGCGCGGGCCCTGTTGGCGGCGGTGAAAGCGGTGGAGGGGGATGCCGCGGTCCGCTGCGTGGTTGTTCGTGCCACTGGCCGGATGTTCTGTGCCGGCGGTGATGTGAAGGCCCTGCATGCGGCCGGCGATGCGCTGCCCGCACTGCTTCGGGAAATCCTGTCCTATCTGCATCCGGCGATCGCCGGTCTTGCCATGATGGAAAAGCCGGTGATCACGGCCATCCAGGGACCGGCGGCGGGGGCGGGCATCGGGCTTGCGGCCATTGGCGATATCGCCCTGGCTGAACCTGAGGCCCATTTCACCATGGCCTATTCGCGGATCGGGTTGACGCCCGACGGTGGGGCGACCTGGCTGCTGCCTCGGCTGATCGGCCTTCGCCGCACCCAGGAACTGACCCTGACAAATCGCCGGGTCTCGGCGCAGGATGCCGCGGCCATGGGGTTGATCACCCGGGTTGTCGCCAGTGGCGGTCTTGCGCATGAAGTGTCGGCATTGGCAGACGAACTGGCCGATGGCGCAACGGGGGCGCTCGGAAGGTCCAAGCTACTGCTTCTGACGGGTGCCAATACCGGTTTGGAAATGCAGCTTGATGCAGAATGTGAACAGATCGCCGAACAAGCTGCGACCGCAGAACGCGCTGTTGGGTTGGCGGCCTTTGCAGAGCGTCGAAAGCCGGATTTTCAGTGCGCAGACACATAAAGGGACAGCGTTGTCTGGTCTTCGGGGCGCGCGTGTCGACCGACATGTCCGACTTCTTCTCATAGTTAAGAGAACCGGCTTTTCAAGCCGAATAGGGTCTGGCTTGTAGGACGCGTATGCAGGACCGGCTCAGCGACTGTTGGATAGGGAGGCGATCTGATCGGGGTAATTCTGATGGCTATATAAGCTGTATCTGATGGAGGGACGTTTAATTGTCCTCAAAGTCCAGAATCAGACGCGCCTTGATCGACTTCTCCTCCGACCCCTTGCCGTTGTCGGTGAGGATTGGCAAGCGCATTGCCCATCGAGGCCTGATCGTTGGTGAGTTCGAGGTCCCGACCAATGCCGGAAGTTGGGTCGGGACTCCTCATCTGAGCATGGCAGTCCATCGGGGAGAGCCATTTGAACTGGGTTGGAAACCGCATGGCGTTTTGGAACCCCAACGCCATGTCGTCAACACTGGTCAGTTCCATCTATTTCCGCCTGATCAATTTGTCCATGTCGACTGGAATGGCAACCAGCGAATATTGGCTATCGCCTTCACCCAGAGCTTTGTCGAGCGCACGTTGATTGAGGCGTTCGGTGGGAGGATACCCGACCTTAAGCCGATGGTCGCCGTGGACAACCCCGTAATCGGCAAGCTGGTCGACTACTTGCGCCAAGGGATGGACGAGACGGGCCCAACAAGCCTCCTCTATCTCGATCACATTGGCGCGATGCTGCTTCTCAAGCTGTATGAGACTTTCGGAGATGCAGGCCAACCCGCGCCGGTGATTGGCGGCCTCGGCAGTTCACGGCAGCGGCGTGTTGTCGAATATATCGAGGCCCGCCTGGGGGAGGAGCTGAATCTCGGCCATTTGGCCGCTGAAGTCGGGCTCACCCGCTACCATTTTATCCGGGCTTTCCGGGTCAGCCTGGGTACATCTCCCTTCCGCTATCTCAACAAGCGGCGCATCGCGCGAGCCCAGAAATTGCTGCTCGATCCGCATCTGTCGATCACCGAGATCGGCCTCACTCTGGGCTTTTCGAGCCACAGCCATTTCACTGAGACCTTCCGGAAGATCACGGGAACGACACCGTCACAGTTCCGCAAGGACCGGCGATGAAGCGGTTGCCCGAGCGGGGCATTTGTCACCGAGTTTGCCCTTGGGCGATTTGTCGATTTGCAGTACGGAGTCCAACAGGTGCTTCCGGACTGCGATGAAGACTCTGACGGGAGGCAAGAACATGAGTGAATTGAACCCGGATGTTCAGGATGAGGTGCCTTGGTCGGAGACCATCACCCCCTATGATGAAGCGCATTATATCACTTATGTCCGGTTGCTCGATGCCGAGGCATCGGGAGCCGATTGGCAGGACGTTGCCAGGATCGTCTTGCATCGTGACGCGCTATTGGACAAGGATCGAGCCCACCACTGCTGGATCTCCCACCTGCGGCGGGCTCAATGGATGGCTACCAGCGGCTATCGTCACCTCCTGATGGCGGAAGACACACGTCGATAATAGTCTTGCGCGCTTATCAACTGAATGAAGTGGATGAATTGATTTCATGGTCTGGTCTCCAGCTTTAGAGTTAATCAAATCAGTAGAAGCTTCGATTTTGTAAGTTTAATCACTATAATTATTGGTGATCACGAATTTTATATATTGATTGATTTTCTTTCCCCGCAATGTCCCGTTAGGCATCGCAACCTGACGAAAGACGTTTATCAACGTTGTGATGAAGCTGCATTTGTCGTCTGCTATTCGAGCACTCGGCGAGATGGTTCAGTTGTCGTTGGGCCTGTATGGCCCATGCGGCCAACGGGAGGCTACCGTGCAGCGACAATCTCGATGCCCTGAATTTCCGTTGCGGCCAGACTGGCGCGATCCCGAACAGTACCGGCCGCTGCTGGCCCTGGACAAGGCGGGCTGGGCGGCAGAATGGCTTCGCCGGTCTCCTAATTTTGCGGACGTTCTCAACAGCTTCGCCGAAAGGGTTCAAACAACCAACTGCTCCGCGAACGGACCACGGATCATCATTCTATCCAAGATGCCTGCCGATGCTCGCTGGGGGGTGATTTTTTGCCGATGCCATCGAACCGGACATCACCTTCTGGTGTCCGTCGCTGGCCCCTGCCGTCCTTACCGTCGAGGCGTCCTGCGCCGAACCCGACGCAGAGGGTGTTTTCGATGTGCGGCGGCTCCAGCAGCTTGCCGTTGTTCTGAAGATCTCCGGCGGGGCCGAGCATGTTCTGGTCAGTGACGGTCGCCATCATCTCCAACTGATGGTGACTGCGGGAACGTTGCTATCAGGCCCCGTGCGGCTGCATTGCACGATCACCGACTTGCGGTTCACAGAAGAAAGCCTGCAGGCCGTTCGCCGCTTGATGCAACTCCACCGTTCCGGCCGATTGCCCCACAAACTCTACCCCACGGACACCAGAGCCACGCGCTGGATCGAAAAGCTCCGCGCCTTTGATGGGGTCTGCGCCGGAGCCAGCCATCGTGAGATCGCCGCCATCCTGCTGGGCGAACGGGAGGTCCGGGAGAATTGGAACGGCCACTCCGACTATCTGCGTCTGCGAATCCAACGGCTGGTTCGAGACGCCTGGCGAATGGTGCGTGGCGGCTATCGTGATCTGCTTCGCTCGAGAGGAGCAACATGAACCGGGGGGCAGAACTGCCAGTGGCCAGCAGAGAGCGAGAGGGCGGCTGGAACCTTCGTGACGGACTCTGGCAGGCAGGAAAGGGAGCTTGCCGGGTGCCTTGTCAGCAACCCAACCGGAAGGAGACTGCGTGATGAAGACCCTGAAAATTGCTCTGCCGGTGCTGATCCTGATTGGGATTGGCGCGGGCGCCATTGCCCTACGGCCCAGGGACCGTACCGAGCAGGAGGGGCCGGCGACCGTCATCGATGCCGGCCTGTTGGAGATCGCCGGTACCCGGCACCGTCTGGCCGGCATCGTGCCGCCATTGCCCGACCAGCACTGTGTCGACCGTAAAGGCACGACCTGGCCCTGCGGGCAGGAGGCCGTCCAGGGCTTGCGGGAGCTGGTGACCGGCACTCCTGTGTATTGTCGGCCTCATCCCGGCAGCGCCGACCTGTCCGATTGCTTCGTCGGCGACACGGCCCTATCGGAGCGGATGGTTCGTGGCGGCTGGGCCCTGGCCTGCCGTTTCGGCCGGAAAGACCTCAGCAATTGGGAGAACAATGCAAGGTTCCTGGCCTCGGGCCTGTGGCGGGGCGGGTTCGTTCCACCGACACCGACCGACCAATGTGCGGGGTGAATGGGTGGAGAGTCAGAGGTGGGACGGATTTCCGGATGACGGGCCGCAGTCGGAGGAGAGGCTTCCGGCGCCCGTCCTGGAGATGATGTGCCATGACCCAAGTAGAAATCCTCGACGCTGCCCCCGACCGGAGTGGCGGCTACAAGGTGGACGTGACCCGTGGCCAGCGGATCGGCCGCGTGTCGTCCGAATGGTTCTCGCGACCCGATGATGAGCGCTTCCTGTCGCTGTCCGATCTCTACGCCTCCGTCCGGTCGCGGACCGAACGCAGCCGGACCCGGACGATGCCCAGCGCCGACATCCGCGTGGAGGCGAGGAGTGACAATCCCGAGAAACTGTCCCTGCTGCTGCCGGGCAGCGACCGGCCGGTTGCGCCCACGCATTGGAGCTTTGGCCAGTTGGCCAGCCTCGTCGGTGCGCCAGCCGCCTATCTGCGGCAATTGCCGGCGGCGCTGGCTGGGATCAACCTGCAGTACGGCCTGACCTCGCACCGGGGCGAGCAGATCAAGACCCTGGAAATCGAAGACGGCCGCACCGAACTGCGCGCCGTCACCGGCCCGGACTATGGCCGCATCTTCGATCACGAACTGGTCGAGGCGGTACAGCGCATCGCCGGCAATGGCAACGGTGATACGCGTTGGAAGGTGCCGGGTGTGCTGGACTGGTCGACGGGGATCTACAATCCGCGCGTGGACATTACGCGGGACACGACGACACTGTACGCCAGCGACCGCGACGTGTTCCTTTTCCTGGTCGATGATCTGAACCCGATCGAGGCGGGAAGGCTGCCGGACGGCTCGCCGGATCTCTATTTCCGTGGCTTCTACTGCTGGAACAGCGAGGTGGGCGCCAAGACCCTGGGCATGGCCAGCTTCTATCTGCGGGCTGTGTGTCAGAATCGGAATATCTGGGGTGCCGAGGATTTCCAGGAGATTGCTATCCGCCATTCCAAATATGCCCCCTCCCGCTTTGCCCATGAGGCCGCACCCGCCCTGGCCCGTTTCGCCGACTCCTCGCCCATGCCCTTCGTCAACGGCATCAAGGCGGCGCGGGAACAAATTGTCGCCCGCGATGATGACGACCGGTCGGAATTCCTGCGTAAGCGCGGCTTCTCCAAGGTGGAGACGGGCAGGATCATCGAAACCGTGCTGGCTGAGGAGGGCCGCAAACCGGCGAGCATCTTCGATTTCGTGCAGGGCATCACGGCCGTGGCCCGCGACAAACCCCACCAGGATGCCAGATTGGAGATGGAGGGGCGGGCCAAGAAGCTGCTGGACCGGGTGGCCTGACCGGCGGCCGGGGGGCGGCTTCGGGCGTTTCGAGGCAGAGGAGGGCAGGGGGGCTTTGCGACGGGCTGCTAGGTGGGAGAGAGGCTTCCACCGGCCCGTCGTGGAGAAAATCCATGGCTGCAAATACCGCCAAGATCGTCCTGAGCCGGTCCCAGGACATTCCGTTCAACAAGCTGGTCCTGTCCCAGGCCAATGTCCGCAAGGTCAAGGCCGGCGTGTCCATCGCCGACCTGGCGGAGGACATCGCCAATCGCACGCTGCTGCACGGCCTCCCCGTCCGTCCGCGGCTGGACGCCGAAGGCAAGGAGACGGGCATCTACGAAGTGGCGCCGGGCGGGCGGCGCTACCGGGCGCTGGAACTGCTGGTCAAGCGGAAGCGCCTTTCCCGTACCGCGCCTATCCCTTGCGTTATCCGTACCGGAGGGCTGGGCGAGGAGGACAGCCTGGCCGAGAACCTGCAACGCGTGGCATTGCACCCGCTCGACCAGTTCCGCACCTTCCAGACCCTGCGCGACAAGGGGTTGAGCGAGGAGGACATTGCCGCTCGGTTCTTCATCACACCCGCCGTGGTCAAGCAGCGGCTGCGCCTGGCCTCGGTGTCGCCGAAGCTGCTGGATCTCTATGCCGAGGATGGCATGACGCTGGAGATGGTGATGGCCTTCAGCGTCAGCAGCAACCATGAGCACCAGGAGCAGGTTTGGGCCTCCCTGACCCAGCCCTGGCAGCGGGAACCCTATCACATCCGCCGCGCACTGACAGCCGGCAGCATCCCGGCCCATGACAAGCGGGCGCAGTTCGTGGGGCTGGACGCCTATGTCGCGGCGGGTGGGCCGGTAATGCGCGATCTGTTCACGCCCGATGATGGCGGCTGGCTGGGCGATGTGCCGCTGCTGGAACGGTTGGCGGCGGATAAGCTGGCCAAGGCCGCAGAGACGGTGATGGAGGAGGGCTGGAAATGGATGGAGGTCGATACCGACTTCCTCTACGGCCATGCCGCCGGCCAGCGCCGTTTGCGGGGCGAGGTGATCGCTCGTACGGCGCAGGAGGAGGCCTGCTACGCCGCGCTACAGGATGAATATGACCGGCTGGCCCAGGAGCATGACGATGATGGCGAGATTTCCGAGGAGGTGGATCAGCGCCTGACGGCCATTTCCGGCGAGATCGCCGTGCTGGAACAGCGGCCCGTGCGCTACGATCCGGAAGAGATCGCGCGGGCCGGCTGCTATGTCAGCATTGGGTCGGACGGGCTGCTGCGGGTTGAACGCGGCTATGTCCGGCCGGAGGATGAGCCGCGCGTCGAAGAACCGGCGCCGCCGCAAGCTTCTCCCGCCGAGGAAGGTGGCGATGCGGAAGGCTCCCGTATCCCGGCGGTCGCCCATGTCGCCCATACCGGCGGTTCCGTCAGCCAGGAGCCCGAACCGGAAGACGAGGGGCTGAAGCCGCTGCCCGAACGGCTGGTGATGGAACTGACAGCCTATCGGACCCTGGCCCTGCGCGATGCCCTGGCCCGGGACCCGGACACGGCCTTCATCGCAGCACTGCACCTTCTGTGCCTCCAGCTCTTCTACCATCGCAGCGCCAATTCCTGCCTGCAGATCACGGCCCGGAGTCCCGGCTTCATGGCGGAACCTCCGGGGCTGGCAGACAGCATTCCGGCCCGGTCCATCAACGCCCGGCATGAAAACTGGGGGGAGCAGTTGCCCCAGGACCCGCGTGATCTCTGGGATGCGCTGGTGGGTTTCGACGCCGACAGCCGGGCGGCGCTGTTCGCCCATTGTGTCGGCCAGACGGTGCATGCCGTGCAATCGTCCGGCGAGTATGGGCCGGAGAGCCGGCATCACGCCGACCGGCTGGCGAGTGCCGTCCAACTCGACATGGCGGTTTTGGGCTGGGCGCCGACGGCGCTGAACTATCTGGGTCGCGTTACCAAGGCCCGCATCCTGGAAGCCGTGACCGAGGCCAAGGGCGAGGCTGCCGCCCGCCAGATCGACCATCTCCGTAAGCCCGACATGGCGGTGCAGGCCGAACTGATGCTGGCCGGCAGCAACTGGTTGCCCGCACTGCTGCGCACGCCGGGGCAGGTGATGGCCGCACCGGAAGGGGAAACCAACCCCGTGAAACAGCCGGCTGCCGATATCGAGCCGGAAAACACGGTACCGGTGGAAGACCCGCAAGAGGTGGCACAGTCGATCGCCGCCGAATAATCCGACCTTCCC
This sequence comes from Hydrogenophaga intermedia, assembly GCA_943371025.1. Classification (GTDB taxonomy): domain Bacteria; phylum Pseudomonadota; class Alphaproteobacteria; order Azospirillales; family Azospirillaceae; genus Niveispirillum. Next base: position 97,896 of record CALRTC020000014.1, on the reverse strand, counting down.
CTTCCACCCCTGGCCCGGCCTCAGCGCCGGGCCATTCTTTTTTCGGGAGACGGATCATGGCAATACCCGACCATGCCCGCGGCAATTTCAGCACGCTTCTGCGCGCCGCCCGGGACGGCAATCTGGCGCTGCTGGAATGCAATGATGCCATTACCGGCGAGCCGCGCTACGTCATCTGTGCCGTCGCTCGAGATCAGCGCGGCATCATCATTACCCCCTTCGGTCATCTCGCCGATGGCAATCCCTACGACGCTTACCTTCCGCCGGATGCCCCCGGTGGTCCGGGCGGCACCGACGCCTGACCATGGGGGATGCCGGTCACCTTGCACATCGCCTCGCGCTGGAGGCCGAGGCGGTGTGCCGCCAGTTCCTGCCCAATGGCCGCCGCCAGGGCAACTACTGGCAGGTGGGCGATGTACAAGGCCATGCCGGCCGCAGCCTCTATGTCCGCCTGACAGGGTCAACGGCCGGCCGGTGGGCCGATGCTGCCACGGGCCAGCATGGCGACCTGCTGGACCTGATCGCCCTGAACCGCAACCTGTCTCTCCGCGAGGCCATGGACGAGGCCCGAGCCTTCCTGCGCATGCCGTTGCCGGTGTCGTCCGGTTGCTCCTTTGTGCCGGCCGGTACCGGCTCACCCCAGTCCTGCCATCGCCTGTTCGCGGCCAGCCGGCCGTTGCCGGGCACCTTGGCTGAGCGCTATCTGGTCGGACGCGGCATCATCCTGGCCCAGCCCGAGCCGGCCCTGCGTTTCCATCCACGCTGTCACCGGCGGGAGCCTCGAGGCCGTGTCAGCCTGCCGGCACTGATCGCCGCTGTCACCGATCAAGATGGTCACCTGACCGGCCTGCACCGCACCTGGCTGGGCGTGGATGGCGGCAAGGCTGCGCTGGACGAACCCCGTCGGTCCATGGGGCATCTGCTGGGCAACGGCGTGCGCTTTGGTGCGGCCGGTGCCATCATGGCGGCGGGCGAAGGCATCGAAACCACGTTGACGGTGCGCATGATCGTGCCGGGGCTGCCGCTGGTCGCCGCCCTGTCTGCCGGCCACCTCGCCGCCCTGCTATTCCCGCCTGACCTGCGCCGTCTCTACGTTCTCCAGGACAAGGACGCAGCCGGCAGTCGGGCGCTGGAACGGCTTTTCCTGCGCGGTAAGGCCGCTGGTATCGACATCCAGCCGCTGCGGCCACATCGCAAGGATTTCAACGCCGATATGCTGGTCGATGGCCTGCCGGCGCTGCGGAAACGGCTTGTCGGGCAACTCCATCCCGACGACGTCGAGCACTTCCTTCCATAGCGGCAGGTGATCGCCGGCCATGGTCAGCCTCATCGGGGAGGGGCAGGGACCTGGTTGGCGGCATGTGTTGGGCTCTCCGGGTTATGCGGTCAGGACCGCGCCCGCGGCCTTCGGGGGAGGGGATCTGCCAGGGCCGGCCGGGTCCGCAATGGCGGCCCGCTTGCTTTCTTCCCCGGCCGCCCGAGGGCGGCCTCCTCGCGGGACAAGAAAGCGCGGGTCCCCATCCTCCGCTGCCGCTCCGGCCCGCAAAGCGGGTGCGGACCCGGCCTGTAGCCCAGGCCGGTGATCCCCATGAAGGCCGCGGAGGGCGTGGCCAACCGGAGATCCAGGAGGCCGCCATGACCCGCCTGACCACCCATTCCCTGTCCCCCGATGATGAGACGCCAGACGCATCGGCCCCGTCCGCCCACCTGCTGGAGGAGTTGCAGCTCTATGGCTATCGGCCTTTCCAGGACGAGCCGGACCCACGCCCCTTGCCCGATGCGGAGCAGGCCCGGGCCGAGATCGGGGCGTGCCTGGAAACCCTGGCCGGCCTGCTGACCGGCACCCGGCTGGAGGACGACCTGGGCGACCTGCTCTGGGCCTGCGTCAACGTCTTCCACCGCCGCATCGCCGGCCTGGAGCGCGACCTGGACAGCAACGAGCAGGCCCAACTGCGCAGCCAGAATGAGCAGGACGGCTCGGAAATCCGTTCCGTCGAACTGGAGCGGCTAATAGCGGAAGGCGTTGGCCTGATCGAGCGCCGCAACGCTTTCGAGTTCTTCCGCGACGCTGCCGCCGAGATGTACGAGGCCCTCACCGGCTCCATCTGGCGCCCCCGCCAGGGATCGCAATTGAGCCACCGGACCCTGACGGCGGCGGTGATCGACAGCCGCGATCATATCGCCGCCCGCCGCTACGCCGACACGAATATGCTGATACCGCCCGGCACCAAGATCGCTTTTGCCGGCGGCGTTGAGTTCAACGACGTTGATCGCATCTGGTCCGCCCTGGACAAGGTCCATGCCAAGCACCCCGACATGGTGCTGCTGCATGGTGGCACCCCAAAGGGGGCCGAACGCATCGCCGCCTGCTGGGCGGATCACCGGCAGGTGCCGCAGATCGTCTACAAGCCTGACTGGACCCGCCACAAGAAGGCAGCACCGTTCCGCCGCAATGACACGCTGCTGGAGGCGCTGCCCATCGGGCTGGTGGCCTTCCCCGGCTCCGGCATCTCGCAGAACCTGGCCGACAAGGCCCGCAGGATGGGCATTCCGGTGTGGCGGTTCGGGGGGTGACGGGTGTTCCCCCGGCCTTTTTAAGCCTTCTTCACGAACTCCGATTTCAAATTCATCGCGCCGATACCATCGATCTTACAGGCGATGTTGTGGCCATCGGCCCCGTCCACAAGGCGGATGTTTTTCACTTTGGTTCCGCCTTTGACGACCAGAGATGATCCCTTGACCTTCAGATCTTTGATGACCGTGACGCTGTCACCATCGGCGAGCGCGTTTCCATTGGCATCGTGGATGGTGCCAAGCCCATCCGCTTCCTGTGCGCCGGTCTCGCCAACGGTCGCTTGCTGGCTCCATTCGTGGGCGCATTCCGGACAAACCCAGATGCTGCCGTCCTGATATGCATGTTCAGACCCGCACTCGGGGCATTTCACGTCACTGTCCATCATCGACCTCGTCATTGGGCGGCGCGAAACTAATGCACGGATGAGGCGATAGGAATTGCAAAAGACGGAGGTGGACTGCGCCATCTCTATCCGCCACGTTCGCATTGCCCCCAATGATCGCTCACGGGTGCAGATGAAGCCTGTGTCGGTTGATCCCGACGGGAGTGGAGTTCGCTTTGACGCGGGCCGATGGGTTGGAGCCCGACACAGCGCCCGCCGTCGGGTTCAAGGTCCCAGGGTTCCGGCTTTGGCCGTCCTTTCGGCAGCCAATCATCGGTGCTTGCCATCGCAGCAATCCGGACTGTGCGGGCCTTGCCGTGCTGTCCGTGGGGCATTGGGCTCGATGCTGACAACGGGCTTGGTTCCGTCCGGAGGGTCGCGCATCGTATCGTGGTTGGGCAGGAGGTTGGCGCTACCGTCTCCTTCAGACCCCTGCTTTCGCAGCCCAATCCCCGCTGTCCTCCTGATGGCTAGAGCCCGCGGCGCCCTTGCCAACCCTCGGGGCTTGAGAAAATTTCCCCTGCCGGAACCACCCCGCCAGGGGCGGGGCCCCCGGTTCCGGCATTCCTCGCGAAGCAAATTTTCTCACCCTCAGGTCCTCCACTTCGTTCCGGTCCGTCGCTTCGCGTCGGATGGCATGGCCGCCTATGCGGGCTCTGCCGCCGAGGACATCGCGGGGATGATCCTGCGACCAGCAGCGAAGGAGACAGATCATGGCCCTTACCCTCGGCACCTTCACCAAGCTCGACGACGGTGTCTATTCCGGCATCCTCAAGACCCTCAACGTCACCGCCAATCTCACAATCGTGCCGACGTACAAGCTGTCGGAGGATGCTCCCGATCATCGCGTCTATGCCGGCAACGGCCAGCGCTACGAGATCGGCGCCGGCTGGAGCCAGATCGCCAAAACCAGCGGTCAGACCTATCTAAACCTCAAGATGGGGGCGCCCGAACTGGGTCCGTCCTCCCTCTACGCCCGCCTCGTTAAGCTGGACCAGCCCGCCGACGAAGGCCACACCCACATCATCCTTTGGGAGCCGCGCGACCGCTGATCCGCTTCTCCGAAGCCCCGTTCCGGTATCGTCCGGGGCGGGGCTTTTCGTGTGTCCAGCGCCAGGGGGATCGAAAACAAGGGGGTGGATTTTCGAGCGTCCTCACGCACGCCCAGGACCGACATGCTGATCCCACCTGCGGCGACATCCGCTGCTTGGGCTGATGGAGATTGGCATGGAAGACGAGGTGAACCGGGCTGCACAGGCCAGGAAGGGCAGTCCCTTCCTCAACACCGCACAGGCCGCTTTCTATGTCGGCTTGTCGCACCGGACGCTGGAAAAGATGCGCCTGACCGGTAGTGGTCCCCGCTTCCGTAAGCATGGCCGCTACGTTCGCTACCACATCGATGACCTGGATAGCTGGTCGCAGGGCGAGGGCCGGGACAGCACCTCTGATCCGGGAGGTCATCATGATCAGCGGGCTCAATAAAGGCTCCCGGCGACGGCACCGGCGGCGTGAGCGTCGCGCAATTCTGGTCCTCGCAGCGTTGGGCATCGGCGGCATCAGCATCGCGCCAATTCTTCGGCCGGCGCCGCTTCTGGTGTGGAACGCGAGTGCTTCGGCACCGATCGGCCTCTACCTGGTGCTGCCGGTTCAGCGGGTCATGAAGGGCGATATGGTGCTGGCCGACGCACCCGAAGCGGCGCGGGGTCTGGCCATTCAACGTGGCTATCTGCCGGCTGGGGTGCCGCTGGTGAAGCAGGTGGCGGCTCTGGGTGGCGACGAGGTGTGTGGCTTCTGGCACCATGTCGTCATCAATGGCGAAGTCGCCGGACCGCGCCTGGAGGAAGACCGGCAGGGACGCCCGCTGCCCACCTGGAATGGCTGCCGGACATTGCGGGCAGGCGAACTGTTCCTGCTGATGAGCGAGGTGCCGGATAGCTTCGACAGCCGCTATTTCGGGCCGGTGCCGGTGGAGAATGTCATCGGCCGGCTGGTGCCCTTATGGACCGGCTAAGATTGGCCCTGGCCGGCGTCGTGGTGGCGATAGCCGCCCCGGCACCGGCCGCCGACCTCGACCGGTGGCAGCCGCAGATCGTCGAGGCCGCCCGGCGCTTCGGCATCCCTCCGCACTGGATCAGAGCGGTGATGAAGGCGGAGAGCGGCGGCAATCGGCAGGCATTGTCGCCGAAAGGGGCCATGGGACTGATGCAGATCATGCCCGGAACCTGGGCCGAATTGCGTGTCCGGTATGGGCTTGGTGACGATCCATTCGATCCGGCTGCCAATATCCTGGCGGGTGCGGCCTATCTCCGACAGATGCACGACCGCTTTGGTTATCCCGGCCTGTTCGCCGCCTATAATGCTGGCCCAGCCCGCTACGAAGCCCATCTGCGCGAGGGTGTGGCGTTGCCGATGGAGACACGACGCTACATCGCGACGCTGGCGCAGATGCCACCTGATCGGGCCCTGCCGCCAGCCGTGCTGTCGGGAACACGGCTGTTCTTTCCCTTGCGGATGGCAGCCAATCCCCTTTTCACGGGCGACATGGCGGCCGGTGCCGACGCCTTGTTCGTGCCACTCAACACGGTGTCGATGGGTCGGCAATAGGACGTTGAGAGGCCTTCATCTCGATCGGCCCATCGTACCAGCCGGATCGACGCGCCTGTCAAGGATGCGCGGTTCCCCCAAAATGCTGGCGCATTTCGGCTCCCCCGCGTCCCCGCTTCGCGGCGCCTCTCGGCGTCCTTGACCGGCCCCTCTCCGGCCGATGCGCAGGCGCTGTCCTCGACGAGGAGGACGACAGCGATGGAGGATACCATGTCGATTAGCAACGCCCGCCCGATCCCAGGGACGGATGAATATTGGCGGCAGCGTCGTGAGGCGTTTGCTCTTATCCGGACTCTGGAGCGGGCCATCAAGGTGCGTAACGAGGCACCAATGTACATTGGTTCACCCGATGATCCTGACGAGAATATCGGGCCGTGGGATCGGGTCTGCGCGCTCCAGGACCAGGCTCACCGGAACCCGATGGTGATGGAAACCTTGGCGGCTCATAAGCGGCTTACCCTGCTGACCGCATGACCCTTCGGAGCGGTGTCCCATCGCGGGATGCCGCCCCTTTCTTTTCCGTCTCGCCGGCGTCGATGTATCCCGATGCCCAGCGTGGAGAGGGTCCTCTCATCTCGACACGCCCATCTTACCAGCCAGGCCGAGGTGCCCATCAAGGATGCGCGGTCCCCCCAAAATGCTGCGCATTTTGGCTCCCCCGCGCCCCGCTCCGCGGCGCCTTCGGCGTCCTTGACCGGCCCCTCTCCGGCTGAGGGGGGAACCCGTTCTCGATGATGAGGACGACAGCCAAGGAGGTTCCCATGTCGTTCATTGCCGCCCCCCAGCAGCCCGCAATTGACCGCTTTGCCGACCTGGTGGAGAGCGTCCGTGCCGAGTTCGGCGAGGAAGGTCTGGCGTCCAATGTCGAGCGTTTCATCGCAGCCGAACAGCCCGATTTCATCTGGGAGGGGCGCTGCCAGGAGTATTATCTGGGCGAGTGGGCCGGTGCCGAAGAAGGTGAGGAAAGCCTGTTCTGCATCCTGATCCTGAGCCTTTTCCGGGGCGAATGGATCGTTGCCAGCGCTGTTGTCGATGGTGACGAGCGCCTGCATTCCATGACCCGGCAACGCGCATACAGCAGCCGGGACGCCGCCGAGAAGGCCTTCCAGGTCGCGACTAGCTGATAGGGCGGCAATCATCCGGGAGCGACGGTTCTGCACCGTCGCTCTCATTTCCCTGCTTGTGGGTCGTAGGAGGGCGTGGATAAGCGCTGGAACCGATCAGGGGCGTTGTAGGGCAAGATAAAACGGTGGCGCCAGCGCCCCCGTAACCCCCTGTCTGCACATCCTTTTTGGGGCTTTGCGGTGGCGCCAGGGCGACGGGATCGGCACCATTCTGGCACCAACCCGGCCCAGGGGCCGCTTTGCCAGCCTCGGATCGGGAGACACCGCAATGTTCGGCGACGATCATGATTTCCGCCCCCGTTTGGGTCGTATGCGCAGCGCCTCCGGGCGGCGTGGCAAACGCTTCCTGAACCGGGTGCTGGCGGCGACCGTCCTGGCCAGGGGCGGGCCGCTGAGTTTTACGCGCCGATCAACTCGCTTCGATGGCAGCCGCATTGGGCGCGGTGCCGGCGTTGGCCGGGTGCTGGCCTCGCGCGATCAGTTTTCAGCATTGCGGCAGCGGCGCGTGATTATCAAATCCCGCATCGTCAAACTGGCGGGCAAAGGCATGGCCGGTGCTCGCGCCCATCTGCGCTATATCCAGCGCGATGGTGTCACCCGTGAGGGGCAACCCGGCCAGCTCTATGGCGCCGACCAGGATAAGCTGGACGGACGGGCGTTCCTTGACTGTGCTGATGGCGACCGCCACCAGTTCCGCTTCATCGTCTCAGCCGAGGATGGTGATCAGTATGACGATCTGAAGCCCCTGGTCCGTCGCCTGATGGCGCAGATGGAACAGGACCTGGACTCGCGGCTCGACTGGGTGGCGGTCGATCATCACAATACCGGCCATCCCCACAGCCACATCATCGTCAGGGGCAAAGACGATCGAGGCAAAGACCTGATCATTGCGCGGGAATATCTGTCTCAGGGCATGCGCGAGCGCGCCGCTGAGATTGTCAGCCTGGATCTGGGCCCCCGCACCGACCTGGAGGTCCAGGAAAAGCTCCGCCGGGAGGTGGAACAGGAACGGTTCACCAGCCTGGACCGGCGTCTGCTGCGGGACCGTGGGCCAGATCAACTCGTGTCGGGCAGCGACCAGAATCCGTTTCAGCAGGCCCTGCGCACGGGCCGTCTGCGCAAGCTGGAGCGGTTGAGTTTGGCCGAGGACCTAGGCGCTGGTCAATGGCGGCTCGACTCTGACCTGGAAACCACCCTGCGCCGCATGGGCGAGCGCGGTGATGTCATCAAGACCCTGCATCGGGAACTGACCGCCCAAAACCTGTCCCGTGCGCCAAGCGACCTGATCATCCATGATCCCGGTGCCGCCAACGCTCCGCCCATCACCGGCCGTGTCATCGCGCGCGGCCTGTCTGACGAGGTGAATGACCGCCACTACCTGATCATCGACGCCACCGATGGCCGAACCCACTATGTCGATATCGGCAAGGGTGAAGCCACGGAGCCAACACCGCCGGGCAGCATCCTGCGCTTGGAGCCGCATGCCACGGCCCCGCGCCCGATGGACCGACGCATCATGGACATCGCCGCAGCCCATGATGGCCGCTACAGCATCGACATCCACTTGCGCCACGATCCGAAGGCCAGCGAAGCCTTTGCCGACACCCATGTCCGGCGGCTGGAGGCGATACGCCGTCTGACCAACGCCATCAACCGTGAACCGGACGGCACCTGGATCATCCAACCCGACCACCTGGACCGCGTCGCCGACTATGAGCGCACCCAGGGCCGCTTCAACCCCGTCAACGTCCGGGTACTGTCTACTCTGCCGCTGGAACAGCAGGTCACCACCGACGGTGCCACCTGGCTGGACCGCGAACTGGTCGCCTCCAACCCCGTGCTGTTGCGCGATGCTGGTTTCGGTCGTGAGGTCCGCGACGCCCAGGACCGCCGTCGCCAATGGCTGATGGTCGAGGACTTAGCCAGGGAGGAACAAGGCCGAACCTTCTACCGTTCGGACCTACTGGTAACCCTGCGGCGGCGGGAACTGATGCGGGTTGCCGGCCAACTATCCGACGAACTGGGCCTACCCTATGCCAACCTCTCCCGTGGCCAACCCTTCGAGGGCACGTACCGTCGGACAGTGACGCTTGCCAGCGAGAAGCTGGCCCTGATCGAACGCAGTCGTGACTTCACCCTGGTCCCCTGGCGGCCTGTGCTGGACCGGCATATCGGGCAGCAGGTGTCGGGGACGCTCGGCGGGGATAGTGTGACCTGGAATTTCGGGCGGCAGCGCGGCGGGCCGACAATTGGGTGAGGAGGACCTTGCTCAACGGTGCAACGTATGCCGCCCGGAGGCCACCCTGGTCGGCCTCAATGTTTTGGGCCAAACATTGCCCTCTGTTCTGAAGTTTCCCTCCCACCCTTGGGCAGTTTGATGGACAGAGCGCGCCCAATTTAGGCAATCATAGTTGATTGTTCCGCGATGTTCCAAGGCGCTTGACGTCGCGTCATCCAGGGGGTATCTGTCAATGGAACATTGAGGAACAATCCAATGTCTGATGCCAGATATACTGCCGCCAAGGTCCGTTCCAAGGAAGGAGCCACCTGGGTGCTGACCTTTCGTCACCCACTGAAGACTGACCAGCGAGGCAAGCCTGGCCGAAAGATGCGCCGGAGCGCTGGGACCACCGACGAGGTTCGTGCCGAACAACTGCGGGAGCAGCTCAACACTCTGCTGTCAGACGAGGGTTGGTTCTCGGCCGACCGCCAAGCAGCAGCGGCCGAATTGTTTGATGATGTTGTGGTGCGGGCCTTCTACGAAGACATCACCACCCCAACGGTGCGCTCTTTCGATGTGCGCGGTCAAAAAATCCCCCTGCCAAGCAAGGAGGATGGCTATTGCCGCGTCCTGTTGGTCGGCCCCACCGGCGTAGGCAAAACCTCGCTTTTGCGTCAGTTTATTGGTTCGCATCCTGAGCGTGATCGCTTCCCATCTACGTCGGCATCTCGAACCACTATCTCTGACATTGAGGTCATTACGACACCGGGTGGGAAATACAGCTGCGTAGCGACCTTCTTCAATGAATGGACAGTTCAGACGCTTGTCCACGAATGCGTCGCCGATGCCGGTGCCATTCTCTGGGACGAACAGCCAGACGCCAAGATAGCCGAGCGCCTGCTGCAACACCGCGACATGCGTTTCCGGCTAAGTTATGTCCTAGGGTCTTGGGGCCAGGGTGCAACTGTTCCGACCGACGCCGACGATGGCTTCGATGATGGACCTACCGCCTTCGAAGCTGAAGGCGAAGAGGTTCCCATCCCCGAGGAAATCGCCATTATGCAGGTGACACTTCAGGGGTATGTGGCACGTATCCGAGCAATAGCGGTTAGGGCCAAGGCCGACCTCGGCGTTGAGATTGAGACGCTGATAAAGGAAGACCGTGATGCGGCCCAGGACCTTTTCGAAGAGAGCCTGCAGACACTGACCGATTTTGATGAACTGGTCGGTGACATAATGGACGAGTTGCGTAAGCGTTTCGACCAATTGAGTGACGGCTTGAACCGACGCCCTGGCGGTTGGCCAGAATCTTGGGTTTTCGAATCTGACGACCGCGATGAATTCATCCGTACCATCCGCCGCCTGTCGAGTAATTGGGCCCCTTCATTCGGAACACTCTTGACGCCACTCGTGGACGGTATCCGTATTTGCGGTCCGTTTGCTCCTCATTTCGGCAATGGCGAACGCAAGCTCGTTCTGCTTGATGGTGAGGGCCTGGGTCACGCCAAGGATTCGGCGACGGGCGTGACATCTCACATCACCAGCCGCTTTGAGCAGGTCGACGTTATCCTTCTCGTTGATACTGCCAGGACGCCGATGCTCGACACGCCCACTTCGGTTGTGCGTGCCGTGGCTGCTAGTGGCCACCACGACAAGTTGGCCATTGCATTCACGAGCTTCGACTTGCTTAAACGCCAAGCCAATCTTCCAACCCAAGCTGACCAGCGTGCCCACGTCATGGCCATGGTCAACCAAGCATTGGTTAGCCTTCGTGAGGTTGTGGGAGCGCCCGTTATTCGGGCCATCAACCGCGACATAGACGAGCGGTGCTTCATGCTAGGCTATCTCGACCGGCCTATTACCGACAAAAATCCTGCACCTGCGGCCGAGTTGCTCCGCTTACTCGCCTACTTTGAGAAGGTTGGCTTGACTAACGCTGCTTCAGTTCAGGTCAAACCGGTTTATGAACCGGCCCGCCTGCTGTTTTCCATTCAAGGGGCCGTAGCCGAGTTCCACAGTCGCTGGGACGCAATACTGCGCTTGGGTGGCGCGCCGAACGTGCGGCGCGCCCATTGGGCCGAGGTCAAAGCACTAAACCGTCGGGTGGCGCTACGTATCGAAAATTGTGAGTATCGTGACCTTATGCCAGTGTCCGACCTTCTCGGTCGGCTATCTGAATGGATCACGCGCTATCTGGATACGCCGCTTCGGTGGGACGGCAAACAACCATCTGAAGAGGAGGCCGAGGTCGCGTTAGGGCTGGTCCAGCGGGAGGTCTACAAACGCTTGAAGCCTCTGGCTGAACAGCGATTGATTGAGGCCGGGTACAGCCGGTGGACACGCGCTTTTCATCTATCAGGTCGGGGCTCGACCTTTGAACGCGCTCGCGGGATCCAATCAGTCTACTTAGAAAATGTGCCTGTGCCTGGACCTATCCTTGATCATCGGTCAACCGACCTGCTGCGTGAGATACAGTCCTTGGTTGGCGAAGCCATCAAGGCAGCGGGCGGCACGTTGACCGGTGACATCCTCGGTTGAACGTCACTGTCCATCATACAATGATGAAAAATCACGTTTGCAAATAAACCAATCGTGGTTCCGGATGATAAACCCGGAGCCACGATTGGCTCCGAATCGGCCCTTGAGTATTCATATCGGATGGCCGGCGGGAAAGGTCGTACATAAGGGACATAGTCTGTCAGTCGTCTAACTTTCACCCTCCGTAGATCGTTTTGTCGTGCGCGGAGGCCCCCATGACCGCCACCAAACTGCTGATCGGCCAGATCCTGGTCGTGTTCGCCATCGTCATCCTGGGTGTCTGGGCGGCGACGCAATGGGCGGCTGCCATGCTAGGCTATCAAGCACAGCTCGGCCCCGCCTGGACCGTCATCGCTGGATGGCCGGTCTACCGCCCCTGGCAACTGTTCGAGTGGTGGTATTGGTACGAGGCCTATGCGCCGCATGTCTTTGACACGGCCGGCATGCTGGCCGGGGCCAGTGGTTTCATGGGCTGTGCTGCTGCCATCATGGGGTCGCTGTGGCGCGCCCGGCAGACCCGGATGGTCACGACCTATGGCTCCTCGCGCTGGGCGACCAGCCGGGAGGTGGAGGGGGCGGGGCTGTTCCGGCCGGCGGGGGTCTTTCTGGGGCGGTTGGGGGGCCGGTACCTGCGGCATGATGGGCCGGAGCATGTCATGGCCTTTGCACCCACCCGGTCGGGCAAGGGCGTGGGGCTGGTGGTGCCGACGCTGCTGTCCTGGACAGGATCGGCGGTGATCCATGACATCAAGGGCGAGAACTGGCAGCTGACAGCGGGGTGGCGGGGGCGCTTCTCGCACAGCCTGCTGTTCAACCCCACCGACCCGCGCTCAGCCCGCTACAATCCGCTGCTGGAGGTACGCAAGGGGCCGGACGAGGTCCGTGATGTCCAGAACATCGCCGATATCCTGGTCGATCCCGAGGGGGCCCTGGAACGCCGGAGCCATTGGGAGAAAACCTCCCACAGCCTTTTGGTCGGGGCCATCCTGCATGTGCTCTATGCCGAGGAGGAGAAAACCCTGGCGCGGGTGGCCACCTTCCTGTCCGATCCAAGGCGTAGCTTTGCTCACACCCTTCGGCGGATGATGGCGACCAACCATCTGGGGACGCCCGACAAGCCCATCGTGCATCCCGTCGTCGCGTCAGCGGCACGCGAGGTGCTGAACAAGTCGGAGAATGAGCGCTCGGGCGTGCTGTCCACCGCCATGTCGTTCCTGGGCCTCTACCGCGATCCCACGGTGGCGGCCACGACGGCGGCCTGTGACTGGCGGATTGCCGATCTGGTGGATGCGCCGCAACCGGTATCGCTCTATCTCGTCATCCCGCCATCGGACATTTCCCGCACCAAGCCGCTGGTGCGCCTGGTGCTGAACCAGATCGGGCGGCGGCTGACCGAGCGGTTGGAGGGAGACCCCGCCAAGCGGCGGCGGCACCAGTTGCTGATGATGCTGGATGAGTTCCCAGCCTTGGGCCGGCTGGATTTCTTTGAAACGGCGCTGGCCTTCATGGCGGGGTATGGCATCCGCGCCTACCTGATCGCCCAGAGCCTGAACCAGATATCCAAGGCCTATGGCGAGAACAATGCCATCCTGGATAATTGCCATGTCCGCATCGCTTTCAGCAGCAATGACGAGCGCACGGCCAAACGCATCTCGGACGCGCTGGGCACAGCCACCGAATTACGGGCACAGCGCAACTATGCCGGCCACCGGCTGGCCCCTTGGCTTTCCCATGTCATGGTCAGCCGACAGGAAACGGCCCGCCCCCTATTGACACCGGGCGAGGTGATGCAGTTGCCGCCGTCGGATCAACTGGTGCTGGTGTCCGGCCTGTCCCCGATCCGCGCTCGCAAGCTGCGCTACTATGAGGACCGGAACTTCACAGAGCGGGTGTTGCCGGCACCAACCCTGTCGGATGGCCCGTATGCTGATCGCCCCCCAGCCCGATCCGATGATTGGGGTGGACAGGTGCGCGGCATGGATCAGCGGCTTGCGGAGGATGACAAGGATACCGCCCTGGACGAACCGACCGAGGGCGGTCTACAGCAGCAGCGCCATCCGGGGCTGCCGGAGGAGGGGATGGTCAGGCCGGTCGACCCTGACGGTGCCGACCTATTTGGGACTGTTGAAGACGAGACGGATGTGGCGGCGGATAAGCGCGCCATGGACCGTTTGTCGAATGTCGCTCGCGCCCACGCGATCAACGAAGGATCACGCGACGATCTGCTGCCTAATTTTTGACAGAGCTGGATGGGCGATGCCCAACTGTGTGGGCATCGCCATCAGGATCAGCCGTTCAGCACATCCTTCAGAGCCTTGGCCGGCGAGAATTTGGCCTTGGTCTGGGCGGCAATGGTGGTCGGCGCCCCCGTCTGGGGGTTGCGGCCCTGACGTTCCGGCACCTGCTGCGCCGTGAACTTGCCAAAGCCAGCCAGATTGATCTCCTTGCCATCCTTCAGGCCGGTGGCAATGGCGCCCAGGATACGCTCTACGGCTTCCTTGCCGCTGACCTTGGTGCTGCCCGTGACCTCAGCCACGATGGCGGCCAGGTCGTCCTTGCTGATCTTTTCCGTCATCTCTCAATCCGTGCTACGTTGCAGGCACCAACAGAGTGCCCGATTTCCAAGCCTTTACCCTGAATGATCCGCCGCTGACCAGTTACCTGGATGGACAGGGGCAGATCGCGCAAGGGCGTAGGTAACGGCCATAAGAGATTCCGCCGCTCTGTCCCACGCTTGGCACCAACATTCTCGTTGTTGGAGCCGGGCCATGAAACCCCGCCATCACCTCTATCTCGATGATGAACTGTCGATCCAGCTGGAGGCACTCGCCGCCAAGCCGGGCACGACCAAATCCGCCATCGTCGCCGATGCCCTGCGCCAATACCTTTCCCGGCGGGGGGCCAATGGCATCGAGGAGGCGCTACGTATCCGGCTGGACCGGCAGGGGCGGCAGTTGGAGCGGATCGAGCGTGATGTGCAGGTGCTGCTGGAAAGCCTGGCCCTCTATGTCCGCTACCAACTGACCGTCACGGCCCCGGTGCCCGAACCCGACCGGGCCGCCCATGCCGTGGGCAAGGAGCGGTTTCAGAAATTCATCGACCAGGTGGGCCGCCAGATGGCTGCCCCCACCCGCACCCTGTCCGCCAGCCGGGAGGGCGCAGCATGAACCCCAAGCGCGAGGCGGACGAACGCCGCCATTCCATGCTGCGCACCGCCCTGGGGCCGGATATCGCCGCCGCCCTGGATGATCCGAGCGTGACCGAGGTCATGGTCAATCCCGACGGGATGCTGCGCCTGGAACGGGCCGGGCCGGGGATTGCCGCCACCGGCATGCAGGTTCCGCCTGAGGAGGTGGAAAGGCTGATCCGGCTGGTCGCCTCACATGTCGGTGCCGAAACCCATGCCGACCGGCCCATTCTGTCGGCGGAACTGCCAACTGGCGAACGGTTCGAGGGGTTGTTGCCGCCCGTGGTGACGGCCCCCTGCTTTGTCATCCGCAAACCGGCGGCGCGCATCCTGACCCTGGCCGACTATGTCACCGATGGCATCCTGTCGCCCTTGCAGGCCGATGCCTTGCGTCGGGCCGTCCGGGCGCGCTGTAACATTCTTGTGGCAGGCGGCACCGCGTCCGGCAAGACCACCCTGACCAATGCGCTGCTGGCAGAACTGGCCGAGACCAATGAACGCCTGGTGCTGATCGAGGATACGCGCGAACTGCAATGTGCTGCTGCGGACTGTGTAGCGCTGCGCACGCGGCCGGGCGTGGTCAGCCTGCGCGATCTGGTGCGCTCCACCCTGCGGCTGCGGCCCGACAGGATCATCGTGGGCGAGGTCCGGGGCGGGGAAGCGCTCGACCTGCTCAAGGCCTGGAACACCGGCCATCCCGGTGGCATCGCTACCCTGCACGCCAACTCCGCCCAGGCCGCCCTCTACCGGTTGGAACAGTTGGCGCAGGAGGCGGTGGTTACCGTGCCCCGCCGCCTGATCGCCGAGGCGGTGGACCTGATCGTCCATATCCAGTCGCGCGGCGGTCAGCGCCGGGTGGACGCTATCGCCCGCACCGATGGGCTCGACGCCCATGGCGATTACCGGATCGTCATCCTGGGTCCGGCCGACCTTCAACAGTTTTGATAGGAGATCATCATGCGACCGTTCCGCGTGTCCCGTCTGCGTTCCCTGGCTTTTGCCGGCATGGCCATGCTGCTGGCGGCACCTGCCTATGCCGCCGGATCAGGCATGCCCTGGGAGGACCCGCTTCAGCGCATCCTGGATTCCGTCCAGGGCCCCGTCGCCAAGATCGTGGCGGTGATCATCATCATCACCACGGGTCTGACCCTGGCCTTTGGGGAAACCTCGGGTGGCTTCCGGCGGATGATCCAGATCGTCTTTGGGCTGTCGGTGGCCTTTGCCGCCTCCAGCTTCTTCCTGTCCTTCTTCTCCTTCGGCGGCGGGGCGCTGCTGCCATGAAGGACCTGCCCGAAGGTTTTACCGTACCGTTGCACCGGGCGCTGACCGAGCCGATCCGGCTGGGCGGTGCCCCTCGTGCATTGGCCATCCTCAACGGCACCATCGCTGCTGCCATCGGTCTCGGGCTTCAGCAATGGCTGGCGGGGCTGCTGCTGGCCCTGGGCGGGCACAGCCTGGCCGTGCTGGTCAGCCGCCGCGACCCCCACATCGCTGCCATCCTGGCCCGCCACCTGCGCCAAGCGGGAGGCTGGTCATGCTGAACCTGCGAGAATACCGCCCCCGGCCCGACCGGCTGGCCGATCATCTGCCTTGGGCGGCACTGGTCGCCCCCGGCACCGTGTTGAACAAGGATGGCAGTTTCCAGCGCACCCTGCGTTATCGCGGGCCGGACCTGGATTCCGCCACGGAGGCGGAACTGGTCGCGTTGGCCGCGCGCACCAACAATGCCCTGCGGCGAATGGGATCGGGCTGGGCATTGTTCTTTGAGGCCGAACGGGTGCCGACGTCGGGCTATCCCGACGGTACCTTTCCCGATGCCACGTCCTGGCTGGTCGATCAAGAACGCCGGGCCGGGTTCGAACAGGCGGGCAGCCACTATGAGAGTGTCTACCACCTGACAATCCTCTATCTGCCGCCGCCCGACACTCAGGCCCGCGCCAGCAATGCCTTGCTGGATGGTGGGCAGGTAACGGGTGGCCGTCGTGACTGGCGGCTGGAACTGGATCAGTTCCAGCAGGAATTTTTCCGGCTGGCGGGTTTGCTGCAAACCATCCTGCCCGAGCAGCATGATCTGGATGATGCGGAGACGCTGACCTATCTGCATGGCTGTATTTCCACCCGGCGGCATCCTGTCGCCGTGCCGGACGTGCCGCTCTATCTCGACGGGGTCTTAGTGGACACGGCCTTGTTGGGCGGGCTGGAGCCGATGTTGGGCGAGCGGCATCTGCGGGTCCTGTCGGTGCTGGGCTTTCCCAACCAGACGCGGCCCGGCCTGCTGGATGGGCTGAACCATCTGGATTTCCCCTATCGCTGGGTCACCCGCTGGATCCCGCTGGATAAAGAGCAGGCCACCCGGACCTTGAACCGTCTGCGTCGCCACTGGTTCGCCAAGCGCAAATCCATCGGTGCGCTGTTGCGCGAGGTGATGACCAATGAGCCCTCAACCCTGCTGGACAGCGATGCCGATAATAAGGCCATGGATGTTGATGAGGCGCTGCAATCGCTTGGCGCCGACCATGTCGCCTATGGCCACCTGACCACCACCGTCACGGTCTGGGATACTGACCCGCAGTCGGCGGATGATAAGCTCGCCTCTGTCGAGCGGGTGCTGACGGGGCTTGGCTTTACCATCATCCCCGAGCGGATCAACGCCGTGGAAGCCTGGTTGGGCAGCCTGCCCGGCCATGTCTATGCCAATGTGCGCCAACCGCTGGTTCACAGCCTGAACCTTGTCCATCTGATGCCGCTGTCGGCAACCTGGGCAGGGCCTGCCTGCAATGGCCACCTCAATGGCCCGGCGCTGTTCCAGGCCGAGACCAGCGGCGCGACACCGTTCCGCTTTTCCACCCATGTCGGCGATGTCGGGCACATGCTGGTGGTGGGGCCGACGGGCGCGGGCAAGTCGGTGCTGCTGTCTCTGATGGCGATGCAGTTCCGCCGCTATCCCGGTGCGCAGGTCTATATCTTCGACAAGGGCAACTCTGCCCGAGCCGCTACCCAGGCTATGGGTGGTCGCCACCACGCGCTAGGCCAGACGGGCGATCTGTCCTTCCAGCCTCTGCGCCGCATCGACGATCCCGACCAGCGGGCCTGGGCCGCGGATTGGATTGTTGGTCTGCTGGACCATGAACAGGTCGCGGTGTCGCCGGAGATCAAGGACCTCGTCTGGTCGGCGCTGAACAGCCTGGCCGGGGCACCACCAGAACAGCGCACCCTGACCGGCCTGTCCCTGCTGCTGCAATCCAACCCGCTGAAAGCTGCCTTGCAACCCTACACGCTGGAGGGGCCGCACGGTGCCCTGCTGGACGCAGCATCCGATGGGCTGGACTTGGCCGCCGTGCAGTGCTTCGAGATGGAGGCGCTGCTGCACCGGGCAGGGGCCGTGCTGCCCGTGCTCACCTATCTTTTCCATCGGCAGGAGGAGCGCTTCACGGGCGCGCCCACCCTGCTGATCCTGGATGAGGCCTGGGTCTATCTCGACAACCCCGCTTTCGCCGCCCGGATCCGGGAATGGCTGAAAGTCCTGCGCAAACGCAATGTCGCGGTGCTGTTCGCCACCCAGTCGCTGGCCGATATCGCTGGCAGCCTCATTGCCCCGGCCCTGATTGAAAGCTGTCCGCAGCGCATCTTCCTGCCCAATGACCGCGCCATCGAACCGCAGGCCAGGGCCGTCTATGCCGCCTTCGGGCTCAACGACCGGCAGATTGGCCTGATCGCCCAGGCCACGCCCAAGCGGGATTACTACCTGCAATCCAGGCGCGGCAACCGGCTGTTCCAGTTGGGGCTTGGACCTGTGGCCAAGGCCTTCTGCGCGGCCTCGGACCCGGCTTCGCAGGTGCTGATCGACCAGCTTCTAGCTGAGGCCGGGCAGGGTGGCTTTGCCGCCTCATGGCTGCGCGCCAAAGGCCTGGATTGGGCGGCCGAGCTTCTGGACCGCTATCCCGAGGAGACAAAACCATGACCGCCAAGCTGTTCGCGGCCCTGGTGGCCTTCATCCTTGTCATCGGGAGGGCTGAGGCCTTCACCGTCTATGATCCTGCCAACCATGCCCAGAATGTGCTCCAAGCCGCCCGCGCCCTGGAGCAGATCAACAACCAGATCCGCACCCTGCAAAATCAGGCCACCATGTTGCAGAACATGGCCCGGCAGCTTCAGCGTCTGGATTATTCGTCGCTGGGGCAGATCACCAGCGCCTTGAACCGTATCGACGGGCTGATGATCCAGGCCGACAGCATCGGCTTTGACCTTGCCGGCAGTGATGCCGCCTGGCAGCGCACCTACCCCGGTACTTACCGCGATGCCGATGCCGCCAGCCTGGAACAGCAGGCCGATATCCAATGGCGCAGCGCTAGGGCTGCGTACCAGCAGACCATCCGGGTCCAATCCGGCATCGTCACCGCCATCCAGGCGGATGCACCCCTGCTGGCCGATCTGGTCAATCGCAGCCAGGGGGCCGACGGCAGCTTGCAGGCCCAGCAGGCGGGTAACCAGCTCCTCGCCATGTCCATCAAGCAGCAGATGCAGCTGCAGAACTTGATGGCCGCCCAATACCGCGCCGACGCCGAAACCCAGGCCACCATTGCCGAGGCCAATGCCATGGCGCGGGAACGCACCCGGCAGTTCCTGGGCGACGGTCACGCTTATAGCCGCTGAGGACAACCATCATGGGCGACCTCGGCATCATTGACCGGTTCACCGAAATCTTCATCCGCTACATCGACAGCGGCTTTGGGCTGCTGTCGGGGGATGTCGCCTACCTGACAGCCACCCTGATCACCATCGACATGGTGCTGGCGGGTCTGTTCTGGGCCATGGATGGCCATCACGAAATGATGCCGCGCCTGATCCGCAAGGTGCTCTATGTCGGCTTCTTCGCGCTGGTGCTGGGTAACTTCCAGGCCCTGTCCGAGGCTGTTTACAGCTCCTTTGCCCAACTGGGGCTGCGGGCGGGGAATTCCGGTCTGTCGGCCAGTGACCTGCTGCATCCGGGCCAACTGGCCGCCATAGGGTTTGAGGCGGCACATCCGCTGCTCAAGCAGGCGGAGACCATGATCGGGTTTCCCAAGATTTTTGGAAACGCGCTGCATCTCACCATCCTGGTCCTGGCCTGGTTCTTCGTGGTGATCGCGTTCTTTATCCTGGCGGTGCAGCTCTTCATCACGCTGGTGGAATTCAAGCTGACCTCGCTGGCCGGGTTTGTCCTGGTTCCCTTTGCTCTATGGAGCAAGACAGCCTTCCTGGCTGAGCGGGTGCTGGGTCATGTCATCTCCTCCGGCATCAAGATCATGGTCCTGGCCGTGATTGTGGGTATCGGCTCCAGTTTCTTTCAAGAATTCACGGAGGCGCTAGCAGGCAAGACGCCGTCGATTGAGGACGCCATGACCATGGTTCTGGCATCCCTGGCGCTGCTGGGGCTGAGCATCTTTGGTCCCGGTATTGCCGCAGGGCTGGTGTCTGGCGCACCACAACTCGGAGCGGGTGCCGCGCTGGGAACCGCCGGTGCCGCCGCTGGCACGGTTTTGCTGGCGGGTGGTGCTGCTGTCGCGGGTGCGCGGCTGGCCGGTGGAGCTGGCCTAGCCGCCGTGCGAGCGGGCGCCAGTCTGGGTGGTGCCGCCTCCGGTGCCTACCAGTCTGCGCAGGCCGCTGGACAGTCGGGCGTGGGCGGTATCGCCCGGGCCGCTGGAGAGGCCACCGTGCGCAAGGCCAAGGATGCCGGTCACCGCATGACCGAACCGCTGCGCGAGGCCTATCAGTTCGGTCGCCAGTCCACCAACCCCGACCCTTCGTCTGAGACAGGTGGGGAGGTGGCTGGCACAGCGTCGCCAGCTTCCACCGACAACGCTCCTGTTTGGGCCCGCAAGCTTCGCGCCGAGCAGGCCGCGCGCGCCCGCCGCCACAGCACCGAACAGGCCATCAAGGATGGGGACCGGTCGGGCGGCAGTGCCGCCCCGTCCCTCGATCAGAAGGATGATTAACCATGTTCAAACGCACCCTGCAACGTTACGGCACCTCGCCGGAGCCGGTGACGCCCTACCAGAAGGCTGCCCAGCTCTGGGATGAACGGATTGGCAGCGCCCGCGTCCAGGCCCGGAATTGGCGGCTGATGGCTTTCGGCAGCATTGGGCTGGCCATGGGGTTGGGTTGCATCGTGGCCTGGCAGTCCGGCCAGAGTCGGATCATCCCCTATGTGGTGGAGATCGACCGGCTGGGCGAGGCCCGTGCCGTGGCACCGGCAGCCAGTGCCTTTCAGCCAACCGACGTCCAGGTCGCCTATTACCTGGGTCGTTTCATCAGCAACGTCCGGTCACTTTCCACCGATCCCGTTCTCGTGCGGCAGAACTGGTTGGCCGCTTATGATTTCGTCGCTGACCGTGCCGCCCTGTTCCTCAACGAACAGGCCAAGCTCAACGATCCTTTCAGCCGGATCGGCACCAGCAGCGTCACCGTGCAGGTGACCAGCATCGTCCGCGCGTCCGACCAATCTTTCCAGGTCAAATGGACCGAGCAGCATTTCGAGCGCGGCAGTTTGGTCCGCACCGACCGCTGGACGTCGATCCTGACTGTCAGCCTGCGGCCCCCCAGCACGCCGGAAGCCCTGGCCCGCAACCCCCTGGGCGTCACCATCACCGCCATCGACTGGTCGCGGGAGTTCGACGCCCAACCATCCCCGAGGAACACGCCATGACCAAGCTGATCCTGCCGGTCCTGATGGCCGGAATTCTCTCTGCCTGCGCTGGTCAACCCAAGAAACCGCCCGTCATCGCCTATGACAGGAGCGATTTCCGAGCGGCAACGGTTGAACCCGAGGCTCCCCTGCCGGTCCAAATCATTGAGAAGCCCGTCCCCTTGCCGCTGCCCGGTCAGTTGCAGCCGCTGCCATCCGCGCCGACCGTTGTAACGCCTGACAATCGCCTCCCGACCCAGCGTGTCACGGACGCGAACAAGGCAGCCACGTTGGAACCCACGCGCAGCGGTTATCTCAACGCCATGCAGGTCTATCCCTATACCGAGGGGGCTCTGTACCGGCTCTACGCTGCCCCGGAACGGGTGACCGACATCGCCCTCCAACCGGGCGAGACCCTGGTCGCCGTTTCCGCCGGCGACACGGTGCGCTGGATCATCGGTGATACCAGCAGCGGGGCAGGGGAGGCCAGCCGGGTACATGTCTTGGTGAAGCCGGTTGCTGCCAGCCTCACCACTAACCTGGTCATCACCACCGACCGCCGCGCCTATCATCTGCTGCTGGAAAGCACGCCGCAGACCGCCATGGTCTCGCTGTCCTGGACTTACCCGCAGGACCAGTTGCTGGCCCTGCAACGCCGCAACAGCCAGGCAGCGGCAACGCAACCGGTCGCCACCGGCCTGTCCTTGGAAAACCTGCACTTCCGTTACGCCATCACTGGCGACAATCCGCCCTGGCGGCCGCAGCGGGTCTTTGACGATGGGGCCAAGGTCTATATCGAGTTCCCCGTCCGCCTGGATCAAGGCGAAGCGCCGCCCCTGTTTGTCATCGGCCCGCAGGGTGAGGCGCAATTGGTGAACTACCGTGTGCGCGGACGGCATTACATCGTCGACCGGCTCTTTGCCGCTGCCGAACTGCGTCTGGGCAGTGAGCCGCAGCAGGTTGTGCGGATCGAACGCACGGATGGGAGGCCATCATGAACGGGGCTCCTCCCGACACCAAGCAATCACCCGAAAAACTGGAACTGCGGGCAGCCCCGCGCCGCGCTCTGCGGCTGCGGCGGGGGGTGATCATTGGCGGTAGCGGCATCGCCGCCGGTACCGTCCTGACCCTGACCATGTTGTCTCTCCAGAGCCCGTCTGCTAAACGCGACGCCGAGCGTCAGGAACTGGCACAATCGGCGAAGCAACCAGCACCGGAAGCTTTGGCCGGACTGCCCACCGACTACAGCCAGGTCAAGCCTGACACGCCGCTACTGGGGCCACCACTGCCTGGTGATCTCGGCCGCCCTATCCTGGAACAGCAGCGTCGACAGGCGAGCAGCACGTCATGGTCACCCAATGGACCTGAAAATCAGCCAAGCCCGGAGCAGGTCCAAATCAACCAAGCGCGTCAATCCGGTCTCTTCATCCGCACGGAACCGAAAACAAGACCGAGTATTCCGGAAACTCGAAATTCGGCCAATCAAAATGTCCCGGTCTCTGTTGCTGAAGCTGCCGCACCCGATGAGCCGCAGCGCAAGATGGACTTCCTGGCCCGCGCCGAAACGGGCGGCATCTATAACCCCTACGCCGAGCAGCACCCGGTGTCCCCCTATCAGATCATGGCGGGCAGCGTCATCGCGGCTTCCCTGGTCACAGGGCTCAATTCCGACCTGCCGGGCACTGTGACAGCCCAGGTGACCGAGAACGTCTATGACGCTATCACCGGCCAGGTCCTGCTGATCCCCCAAGGCTCCCGCCTGATCGGCACCTATGACAGTCGCGTCAGCTTTGGGCAGGAGCGTGCGTTGCTGGTCTGGCAGCGCCTGATCCGGCCCGATGGTTCATCCCTGCAATTGGACAACCTGCCCGCCAGCGATACCCAAGGCCGGTCTGGTCTCACCGACGAAGTGGATTTCCACACCGGACGTCTGTTGAAGGGCATTGCCATGGCCACGCTGCTGGGTGTCGGTACCGAGCTGTCCTTTGGGCAGCAGGAAAGCGACTTGGTCCGAGCCGTCAGGGAGTCCGTCCAACAAAATGCCGACCGTGCTGGCCAGCGTCTGGTTGAACGCAATCTCGATATCCAGCCGACCCTGACCGTCCGCCCCGGCTGGCCGCTGCGCGTGATCGTGCGCCGCGACCTGATCCTGTCGCCCTACCGTGGAGGCTGACCCATGCTGAAGCTCCCCAAGCTCCCCGATCGAACGCCGGTAAAGCTGACCATCACCATCAATCCCGAACTGCACCAGCGGCTGCAATCCTACGCTGCCCTTTACCGGGACACCTACGGCACCTCCGAGGCGGTGGCCGATCTGATGCCGTACATGCTGGACGCCTTCCTGGACAGCGACCGGGGTTACGCAAAAGCCCGGAAGGAGGACCGTTCTTCCGCCCATGACGATGGCGGACGTCGAAAACGCCGGAGAGTGGACCCGGCATCTGGTCGTCAGCCCTGCGGGCCGGAGGACTGAGCCATGGCCGCCATTGGCAGATTCACTCAAACCAAAGATGGCGGATGGACCGGAACCATCCGTACTCTGACCATCAATGCCAAGGTGCGTCTGGTCCTGAACGACGGCCGCGACAATCCTTCCGCACCGGCCTATCGCCTGTTGCTGTGCCACCATCACATAGGAGATGCCTGGGAAGCCCGAGCTGACGCTGATAACAAGGAGCAGCGCCCCTATCTCCGCATCCGTTTCGATGATCCGGCTTTGTCGGGGCCGGTCAGTGCTGTTCTGTTTCCCTGCGAAGATGGTGTGTCCGCGAAGCTGATATGGAACCGTCACCGAATTTGATGTCTGCCAACCAAATGGTTGAAACGGCCAATCACGGAATCATTTCGTCGTTCCTGGTTCCCCCTCCGGCACATAGATCATGCGGCCATCGGGCAGGCGATAGGTGATGCCGGCCTTGACGCCCTTGCCCTCGCCGATTTGGCCGGTACTGTCATAGCGGGTCAGTTCCTGGCCGTCCTTGATGGTGATGCGCATTTCCGGCGTGCCGGGATTTTCCACCACCGTGACCTTGTCCTGGCTGAACGGGTTCAGCGGGTTACGGACAATGAGGATCATCAGCACGGCGATGACCACGAGGAACAGGTCGATCAGGTTCACGACCGACAACAGCGGGTCATCCGCCTCATCCCCTTCCAGAAAGCGCATCACCGGCCCCCCGCCCGTTCGATCTGACGCAGTTCCTCCAGCAGCCAGCGGCGGCGGATGGTCAGGATGAAAAAGCAGATGCTGGCGGCCACCAGTGACAGGATCACGGCGGCGAAGGCGACGGCCAGGTTTTCACCCATCGTTGCCCCCTCATTGCGGGTCAGCGCCAGCAGGGCCGGGCCCATGGGGATCATGGTGGCGACCAGCCCCAGCATGGGGGCGGTGCGTGACACGATACGCACCCATTCCAGCCGTTTCAATATCCACAGCTCCAGATCATCCGAGAGCGCTCCGGTCCTTGCCTGATAGGCGGACAGGGCGGAGCGGTGGTGGCCGCGCAGCCGCTGCCACGCTTCCATCCCGAAACTGCCCAGCGCCAGGAAGGCATAGGCCAGGGCCGCCAGGATCAGCAGCATGACCGGAACCATGAACAGACCGGCCAGATCGTAGAGACCGGTTTCCAACGCATTCATTGATCATCTCTCCTTAAAGGCTAGAACGCATTGACGCGACGCTGGTTCAGCGCCCCCAGCAGGATCAGGCCGGCCAGCAGGGCGAAGCCGGCCCAGCGCTGCCAGGGCGGGGGCTCCCCACCCTGCTCAGCCTGTGTCACCTGCCGCATCACCTGTCCCTGAATGCTCACCATGTCCCCGCTGGCCGTGGCACCGCCCGTCTGGCCAGCATCCAGTCCGAACCCCGCGGCCATCTGTTCGATGAACTGGGCGGTCGGCAGGGCCGTCGCCTGGGTGCCGGTGGTGGCGGCCAGTTCCTGCCAGCGCTGCGCCAGTTCGGCGCGGGTCTGCGCACTGGCATCCCAATAGCCTTTGCGGATCGCCTCGGCCATCCGTTCGACAAGCTGCATCTGTGCGGTGGGGTTGTTGGCGGCGAACCACTCGTTCAGACCCAGTTCCCGCCGGTCCATAACATAGGTGTCGTGGAAGGCCTGCCACTGGTCGGCCCGCACGCTGTCAGGGTCGGTGACCTGCCAGCCGAACAGATTGTTGGCGACGTTCAGCATCTCCAAGGCGCCGGCATAGCCTTCGGCCTGCATGGCCTTGATCCAGTGCGGGTTCTGATAGCGGGTTCGCAACTCGTCGGCCAGAAACCCAGCCGCGCCGGTGATGCGGGTGGTGGGGTTGCGCAGATCGGCGATGTAGAGCGACGGGCTTTGCCCATCCAGATGCCGCACGGCCAGCGACAGGCCCCCCAGATATTCGAACGGGTGGTCGGTGGACAGGATGCCGTGCAGCTTGGACGAGCGCGACAGCACCGCCGCCTGCACGCCCGTCAATTGCCGGGCGAACAGGTTGGTGCCGTCCAGCTTCACGCCCCAATCATCGACACCATAGGCATATTGCAACCGGGTGAGGAAGGTCTCGGCCAGGGTGGAATCCTGTTCCCAGTTCGTGGAATCCAGCACCGCACCGGGCACGCCGGAGCCGTAATCCCCCGGCTCATTGCTGAACAGCCGCAGGGCGGCCAGCCGCCGGGCCTTGGCCGGGTCCATGCCAGCCTTCACCAGATCGGCGGCCAACGCGCCACTGTTGGCGGCGATCACATTGCCGGGTTCCTCCTGGGCTGCCAGCCGGTCGATGGCGTCGGCCAGCAGGCGCATGAAACCGTCGAACTGGTCGCGGTAAACGCTGGTGATCTGCAACACTGCATCAATGCGGGGGCGGCCCAGTTCGGTGGCGGGAATGATCTCGATGGCCGTCACCCGCCCCCCCTGGTCCCAGACGGGGCGCAGGCCCATCGCCCAGAGGATCTGGCTTTCCACCACGCCCAGATGCCGCATCGCCTCTGATGACCACAGGGTGAAGGCCAGTTTGGTCGGGATCTTCCCCTGATGCTCGGCCTGATAGGCCGCGATCAGGTCGGCCAGCGCCTTTTCCCCCGCCGCATAGGCGCTGCGGGTTGGCAGCTTGTTGGGTTCGAATGCGTAAAGGTTACGGCCGCTGGGCACGTCGGGATTGCGGATCGGGTCGCCACCCGGTCCCGGCAGCACCAGTCGACCGGCCAGACCGGCCAGAAGGGCCTCCACCTCACCCGGCGCGGCCAGATGCCGGTCCAAGGCGATGACCCGTTCCATCAGCGCGCGAAGGGCACTGTCTTTGAGGGTGTTCAGCGATTGCCCGTCGCGCAGATGCGCCTTCAGCAACCGATAGGGGGCTGCCTGCTGCAACTGGCTGTAATCACTGGCAAACAGCTCGTCCGGCTGGCCGTCGGCCAGACGATAGAAATCCGGCCCCAGTTGCTGCATCACCGTCGACAGGCGATGGTCCGGATCGGCCGGCAGGCCGAAGACATGCAGGCCCAGCGGCAGCGCATTCTGGGCCAGGACATGCAGATGGTCATGCAGGACGATCATGAATCCGGGGAAGTCGGCCTGCATGCGCGTGGCGTCCCAGCCAAGATCCTTATCCATATGGGCTGCCGCCACCGCGTCACGGATACGGGCGGCGGTGGCGTCGCGGACGGCCCCTTCCTCCAATTGTTGATATTCATGAACCAGCGCGTGCAGGTCGCGCAGCTCGTCATAAAGTCCGGCCGGCGCGAAGGGCGGTGTCTGGTGGCTGATGGTGACGGCGCGGCCGCGGCGGCGGGCCTGCATCGCCTCGCCCACATTGTCCTGGATGTAGGGATAGAAGACGGGCAGGTCGCCGACAGTCAGGAATGGGTAGTCGTTGACCGAAAGGCCCCGGTCCTTGCCGGGTGTCCATTCCTGGGTTCCGTGCGTGCCGAAATGGATCAACGCATCCGCCCCGGACCGTCGCAGCCACAGATATGCCGCCAGATAGAAATGATCGGGCGGCACCTTGGTGTCATGATAGGAGGCGCCGGGCTTGCCGGCGCGCGGCGGCTGCGGCATCAGGGTCAGGTTGCCCAGTTTCGTTACCGGAATGATAAAGGCCGGCTTGCCCTTGACGGTGCGCAGGGCCCAATGCTGACCCGGGTCGCCCCAGAGCTGCCTGATCTCCTGCTGCTGTGCCGCCGGCAGAGTGTCGAACCAGGATTGGTACACGGACAGGGGCAGGGCCTGCGCCAAGCCCTTGTCCAGCAGGCCGGACAATTCCGCCTCTGGCCGATAGAGCCCGCCCAGCATGGCCTGCGCCATTTCGGTCAAGGTCGCCTCGTCGGGCGCTT
Source organism: Hydrogenophaga intermedia (assembly GCA_943371025.1). Classification (GTDB taxonomy): domain Bacteria; phylum Pseudomonadota; class Alphaproteobacteria; order Azospirillales; family Azospirillaceae; genus Niveispirillum. The sequence goes on along the minus strand of CALRTC020000014.1, from coordinate 70,291 downwards.
CTACCTGATAGCCCGCCTGTTTCAGTGCGACCGTCAGATGCTCCAGGCTGCGCGGGACGTTCAGGTTCGAGGCGCTGATATTCTTCTCGCCCTCCGGGTGGTTCCAGAACATCAGGGCCAGATGTTTGTCAGCCACCGGCTTGCGACGCAGCGACGCCAGCCGGACCAGCTTGGCGATCAGGGCATCGGCCTGCGCCTCCATCAGCACCGGCTCGCCATTGCGCAAGGCACCGATCACCATTGGATCCGCCATGCCCCAGGACTCCGGCACGGTCAGCAAGGCGGCCATGGTTCCGGCCTGGATGCCGCTGGTGGCGGCCTGAAAGCCGGCCTCGTCACCCTCCTGCCAGGTAAAGGCGGGCAGGGCGGGGACGTCCAGTGCTGCCAGTTCCGCTGCCCGTGCGCCGCCATTCTGCATATGGGTCAGGTTGACCAGGGCGTCGATCCCGGCTTGGGCCAGCAGGCTGGTCATGCCATCCTCCTTGCCGGCATCGAACCAGAAGGGCAGGGGAGCCAACCCGGCCTTTTCCATTTTCGCCACCAGCCCATCGACCATCATTGTCTGCATGCCCGACAGCATGCCGGTATTGATGGCAATGGCCACGCGCGGGGCTTGCCGGGCCCAACGTTCCTGTCCCCAGGACAGATAGGCGGCAACATCGGTGAAGGGGGCGGGCGCGGCGGGATGGTAGAGGCCGGCCTTGGGCAGTCGTTCCGGTTCGGGCAGGGGTTGGCCCTCAGCCCCCTTGGATCGGGCTGCGACAAAGGCGAACAGATGGTCGATATTCACCGGGCCGCCATTGGCGTAATAGGCGATCAGGGTCGGGGCCTGATCCGGCGGCAGATTGCCGGAACCAGGCGGGCCGCCGCCAATGCGCAGCCAGGGAACCCTGGCACCGCCCAACGCGTCCCCCAACCGTTCCCGGACCTTGGCCATGTCATTGCCGCGTGGGGCGTCAATGATGACCAGATCGGCGCCGGCCAGCCAGTCGGTGGGGCTGCCGGTGGCCTTCTCTACCCAGAGGCCTTCCACCGTCACGCCATGCTTCGCGCCGATTTCCGACAGCCGATGGATCTTGCCGGGCAGCACGAAGTCGCTGGTGATGATGCGGACCAGCGGTTGGTCCGCGCACAGGGCTGCTTGTGCCGCCAGAGCCAGCACTAGCAGCGTGAGCCAGATCCGGACGGCGCCGCGCATCAGAAGCTCACCGACAGGCCAAGATTATAACTGCGCCCCGGCTCGGCATAGGAATAGAGGGCGGATTGCGCGGCCAATTCCTCGTCGCCGATATTCTCCACATTGGCGCGCAGGGTGACGCGGTCGGTCAGGCGCCAGGAGACATCCATCGACCACAGCGTATAGTCGGGCAGGATATTGGCGACATTGCTGCTATAGACTGTCTGCCGGCCGACATATTCGCCGCGTACCCGTGCTGTCACGGCCGCCACCGGCGTCCATTCGGCCGAGACATTGCCGGCATGGCGTGGCCGTTCAGCCAGCGACAGGCCGGTGACGCGGTTCTCCGTCACCATCCAGGTATAGTTGGCCGACAGGGTCAGCGTTTCCAGCGGCGTCACCTCGCCCCCCAGTTCCGCCCCCTGGATGCGGGCGCGGTCGATATTCTGGTAGGTGCGCCGCTCCTGCCCGCGCCGGCCGCAGGCGCTGGTGCACAATGTCTGGATCAGATCCTTCAGATCGTTCTGGAACAGGGTTCCGCGCAGGGCCCAGATACCGGGCCGATATTCCGCCCCGATTTCATAGCTGGTATTGATTTCCGGTTTCAGGTCGGGATTGCCGATGATGGTGAACTGCCCACCGCCGCCCACGGCGGAATAGCCAGGCGACAATTCCTTCAGGCTGGGCGCCTTGAACCCACGCCCGGCACCGCCCTTGATCGTCAGCGCCTCGTCCACGGCATAAGTCAGATAGGCGCGGGGACTGTGCTGCCAGCCATATTCCTCATGATGGTCGGCGCGGTTGCCCAGCACCAGCGACAGGCCATCGGTCAGGCCGATTTCATCCTGTATGAACAGGGCGGCGTGATCGGTGCCGGCCTTGCTGGCCGCATTGACCGTACTGTCGGCCAATTCCTCCCGCCGCCATTCGCCGCCGGCCGTCATCAGGTGATTGCCGAACAGCGGCAGGCTGACATGGCCGTCGACGATATCGTCGGTCAATCGGGTGGGCTGGGTGGCAGCACCCCGCGTGCGGCTGTTCACGCGGTCAAGCTTGGACCGATAGACACGAAGCTGTGTCTTGCCCCAATCCCAATCGCCTTTATGGCTGAGCGAGACCTGTTCCCGGTCGATATCATCGACATATTCATAAAAATAGGGTTGTGCGCCCGCCTGCTGTGCATTGCGCCAGCGCTCCTCGTCCCCCCGGTCATAGGTCAGGTCGATGCGCTGGGCCGCATCGGGGGTGAAGGACAGGGCGGCGCTGCCCGACAGGCTGTCGCGCCCTTCCAGGGCGGTCAGGCGTGGTTCGGTGGCGTCGGGCGTGTTCTGTCGGCGGTTCAGGCGGCCGGACAGGCTGATGCCCAGGATATCCTGCATCAGGGGGCCGGCCAACCAGGCGCCCACCTGATGGGTGGCCCCGCCCTTGCCATCCTCCCGCAGGCCGCCATTGGCCTGGAACACGCCCTGCCATTTGTCAGTCGGGCTGCGGGTGATGACATTCACCACGCCCCCCAGCGCTTCCGACCCGTAGAGGGAGGAGAGCGGCCCGCGCACCAGTTCAATCCGTTCGATCGCCTCGACGGGCACCCAATTAAGGTCGAAATCGGCATGTGCCATGGCGGCTGACGCGACGTTCACACGGCGTCCATCCACCAGGGTCAGTGTATGTTCCTCCGACAGGCCGCGCAGCGCGATGCCCCGCCGCGTCATGCCTACACCGTTCAGGGTCACGCCGGGCGTACCACGCACGGCATCAGCCAGATCCTGCACCGGTCGCTTGGTCAGTTCATCTTTGCTGATGACGCTGGCGGTCGCGGGGCTGGTAACGGTGGTGTGCGGCGTAGTCGTGGCGGTCACCACGATCTCCGGCGACAGCGCGGGATCGGCCGCAACCGGGAGGCAGGTCGTGGACAGCAGTAGGCTTAGCAGGGGGGCGCCAAGGCGGATCGGGGTGGTAAAGCGGTGCGATTTCATAAGAGGTCAACCGTTTCCAGTACGGATATATCAGAAGCGGCGCGCACATTATGTGATGTTATAACATAACGCAAACTCAATGAAGGCCGCGTGCGTTTTGATGACGATAATCCAGATCATGCGTCGTCAGGCGTGGCTCTCTGATCCCATTGATCCCCGGCCTGTTTGCGTATATACGTTATAACATCACGTACTCGGCGCAATTTGATTGATGGTCCCGAACGATACGATCCACGGCGCCTGTTCTTGGCGGTCTGCCCGCCAGGCGGTTTGTCATCACGCCTTCCATACCGGCTTTGTGGAGGCCATGTCCGGCAAGCCGTTCGACTATGCCGCGCTCGATGCGATGACCGAATATGAACAGCATCGGTATGAGAATGGCCGGGAACTGGCCTGGGAATGCCGCCAGGCCCGGTTGACCATCCGCTGGACGCGCCGGGACGCCATCCCCCGGGCCTTGCGCGATTTCATCACCAGCCGCGCCTTACGGCGACGCGCCGGCCTTCCAAGGACCGATCCCTATCGGGCCAAGTGATGGATATCAGCGCGGGCCAACGAGGCCAGTCCGCATGACAGCGAATTCATTTTTCAACTGCTGCATCAACAGTAAACGTAATGTTATATCATATGTAATGTCCTCCTCCCAATGTGGCCAGCGATGCTCGCTTCCAATCTGATCGACCTGCATGAAGTGGTTCACCATGCCGGTGGCCGTCCCATTTTGGTCGTGGAGCAATTGACCCTGCCTTTGGGTCGGCATGGATTGTTGCTAGGGCCAAGCGGCAGCGGCAAGACTACCTTGCTGCACCTGCTTGCGGGCCTGCTGGCGCCTCAACAGGGAAGCCTGTCGGTGCTGGGGCAGGATCTGCGGGCGATGGGTGATGCCGGGCGAGACCGATGGCGTGCCGATCATGTGGGGATCGTCTTTCAGCAATTGCATCTGATCGCCGCTGTCAGCATCGTCGACAATCTGCGCTTGGCCCGGCGTCTGGCCGGCAAGGGCCCAGATGACAAGGCCGTGATGCAGTTGCTGACGCGCGTCGGTCTAGCCGACCGCGCCAACGCCCTGCCGACCGACCTGTCCCAGGGGGAGCGGCAGCGCATAGCGGTGGCCCGCGCCCTGGTGAACCAGCCCTCGATCCTGCTGGCGGACGAACCGACCAGTGCCCTGGATGATGCCAATTGCCAGACGGTGATCGACCTGTTGGTCGAACAGGCGGACCTCAGCGGGGCTACCCTGCTTGTCGCCACGCATGACCGCCGTCTGATGTCCCGCCTGCCGGTCCTGCTGGAACTGGCCCGACCGATGGAGCGCGTGGCATGAACACGCTGGGACTAAGCCTTGCCTATCTGCGTCGGCGCCCGCTGACCACGGGACTGAACCTGCTGCTGCTGGCGCTTGGGGTCGCCCTGATCGCCTTTTTGCTGCTGTTGGAACGCGGGCTGGAAAGCCGGTTGTCGCGCGATGTGGCCGGCATCGACATGGTGGTGGGGGCCAAGGGCAGCCCCTTGCAACTGGTTCTGTCGGCGGTGCTTCAGGTGGATGTGCCCACTGGCAATGTTCCCCTGACGGCGCTGGAGACGCTGCGCCGCAACCCCCTGGTCAAACAGGCCGTGCCGGTTGCCATGGGCGACAGTTTCGGCAGTTTCCGCATCCTGGGCACCGAACCCGCCTATATCGACCATTATGGCGGCACGCTGTCTTCGGGCCGGATGTTTGCGGAACCGATGGAGGCTGTGCTGGGTGCCGATGTCGCGGTGGCATCGGGCCTGGGCCTGGACAGCTCCCTGATTGGCACCCACGGCCTGACGGCGGGGGGCGAGGCGCATGTGGGCATGCCCTACCGTGTTGTCGGCATCCTGGCCCGTACCGGCACAATCCTGGACCGGCTGGTGTTGACGCCCGTCGCCAGTGTCTGGGCCGTGCATGAACACCACCATCATCAGCATGATGAGGAAGAGCCAAGGGAAGATCATGACCACGATAGCGGCCATGACCATGACCATGATCATGGGGATGAGGGGCATGATCATCACCACGACCATGACGCCGCCGCCGACAGCCCTGACCATGACCGCGAGGTGACGGCCATCCTGGTCCGCTATGCCACGCCGCTGGCGGCCGCCCGCCTGCCGCGGGAGATCAACAGCCAGACGGATATGCAGGCGGCCAGCCCAGCGTCGGAGATGTTGCGTCTGCGCGCCTTAATGAGTGTGGGGCTGGATGCCATGCGCCTGCTGGGTCTGGTGCTGGTCCTGGCGGCGGGTCTGTCCACCTTCGTGGCGCTGACCAATGCCTTGCAGGAGCGTCAATATGATCTGGCGGTGATGCGGGCGCTGGGCGCAGGCCGGGGCCGGATCATGGGTCAGATATTGACGGAGGCGTTGCTGGTGGCGCTGGGTGGGGCGCTGCTGGGATTGGCCCTGGCCCATGTCGGCGTTGCGGCGCTGTCGGCTTTTTCGCCCCGTGCGCGGGATCTGGGCCTGTCGGCGGGGCAGTTTGTGGTGGGAGAGGGATGGTTGCTGACGTTTTCGCTGCTGGTGGCCCTGCTGGCCGCCGCCTTGCCTGCGATCCGGGCTTACCGGACGGATGTCAGCCGTTTGCTGGCCAAGGGATAGGCACTATGAAGCTTCTGAAACTCACCATGATCCTGGCGGTCCTGACCGCAACGACCCCGGTATGGGCCTTCAAACAGGTGCAGGACCCGGCCCTGGTGTCGCAAGCCATGCCGCATGACCCGCGCGCCGTACCCCGCGCCACCCTGGGCTGGGACAAACTGGCCGACACCACGGAAACGCAGAAGCGGATTCAGGATGTAAATCGGCTGATCGCCGTGTTCGGGCCGGGGGTCAAGGCACTGGACGGACAGCCCTTTACCGTTGCTGGTTTCTTTCTGCCACTGGATACAGGTGAAACCAGCCGGTCCTTCCTGCTGTCTTCATTGGCTCCCACCTGTCCCTTCTGTCCGCCGCCGGGCCCTGCCGACCTGATCCAGGTGGGTGCGGCAGAGCCGGTGACGGCGACCCTGGATCAGGTGCAGTTGCAAGGCACCCTGCGCCTGTCGGCGGAGGATGTGAATGGCATCTATTTCCACCTGGAGAACGCCCGTGTCGTCCCAAAATCATAAGGCGTTGCTGATGGCGGTCACGGTCCTGCTGCTGACCACCGGTCCCGCTCTGGCGCAGGAAAGCTGTGGCAAGCTGTATCAGAACCAGGATTGCGGGGCCGCCGAGTATGAAGAGGCGTTGGCCCGCCAGAAGGAGATGGAGGCCAAGCTGAAACAGCAGGCTCCGCCCGAAGCGCCCGTGCCCGGAGGTCCCGCCGAAACCGACACGCGGGATATGAGGCAACGGGCCTTGGATCTTTACCGTGCCCGTGCCGCCGCCATGGTCAATTCAGTCCAATGCTGCCACCCTGGCGTAGATGGCACGCTCTGGTGCCATTGACGGCTTGTCATGGTTGCCAGAGCCGGGGTGACGTGTCCGACGGAAGGTTCAGGCAGAGCAGGGACCGCACGGCACCCGTACCGGCAATGGGCGGGGACCGGTGGACCACCCCGCCATCCATCCCAGCCTGGGTGCCTTTGAACAGGGCGACGGCACCGTCCGGCAATGCCTCTATCGGCCCGTGATAGGCACGCTGGTCCCGCAGCGCCTCGTCTGCATGGCGCTGCGGCACGATCTGTGTGGCTGGCCCGCGATAGGTGGTCAGCAGCCGCAGCCGCACCTGATCGCGGTGAAACTTCCAGCAGGCGTCATGCCGCAACCGGTCCAGCCGGATATCGACAACATCAGTACCGGCGACACTGGCGAAGCGCTGCACCAGCATCAGCATATCATCCAGCAGCGCCCGGCCCAACAGGGTGGCGGCAACCGGGGTTTCGGCCAGAATACTGGCCAGCGCTGCCGGCGCATCCGGTAACCAGGCCAGCACCCGCCCCTGTGGCAGATGGGCTGGACACAGCCCCGCCATCCCGTCCAGCAGGGCGCGGGGTGCCGTCCGGTCCCAGACGGCCAGACTGACGTCGGGTTCAAGCACCCTGGACAGGATCGTATCAGCCGGTCCACGGGCCAGCTTTTCGCTTACCCCGATCATCGCCTCACGCCTCCCCCTGCCGCTTCCAGCGCGGGAAGGGATCGGGCAGTCGGGCCCAGGCATTGACCGGCATGTCGCGGGCGTTGATATCGCCCACCAGCGCACTGTCCAACCGCCGGCGGATCGCCGTCTCGTCCATGCCGGTACCGATAAAGACCAGCTCCTGGCGACGGTCGCCATAGACTGGGTGCCAGTTTTGCTTGATCATCTGCCGGTACTCATCGCTGTCGGGCCAGCGGCTCTTGGGCACGGCGGCCCACCAGAACCCCATGGCTTCATGCCGAACCAGGGCACCGGCCTGGCTGATCTCCCCCACCCAATCGGGGCGGGTGGCCAGCCAGAAATGCCCCTTGGCGCGGATGACGCCGGGCCATTCCTCTTGAAAGAACTGATGAATTTTAGCGGGATGGAAGGGTCGGCGGGCACGATAGACGAAGGAGGAGACGCCATACTCCTCCGTCTCCGGCTTATGATCCTTGAACCCGTGCAGTTCCTTGAACCAAAGCGGATGTTCCTGGGCCTTTTCGTAATCGAAACGCCCGGTATCCAGCACACGGCCCAAATCCACCCGGCTCTGCGCCGTCTCAATCAGGTCGGCATCTTGGTTCAGCGAGCGGATGATCTTGCGTGCCGTATCCACCTGTTTCGGCGTGGCTGTGTCCAGCTTGTTGAGTAGGATGACATCGGCGAATTCGATCTGATCGACAAGCAGGTCCACCAGGGTGCGGTTGTCGTCGTCGCCCAGGGATTCTCCCCGGTCACGCAGGAAATCGGTGGAGGCATAGTCGCGCAGCAGGTTGACGGCATCGACCACCGTCACCATCGTGTCCAGCCGCGCCACGTCTGACAGGCTTTGCCCTTCCTCATCGCGGAAATCAAAGGTGGCAGCGATGGGCAGCGGCTCGGCGATGCCGGTGCTTTCGATCAGCAGGTAATCAAACCGCCCCGCCGCCGCCAGCCGCCGCACCTCCTGCAACAGGTCGTCGCGCAGGGTGCAGCAGATGCAGCCATTGCTCATCTCCACCAGCTTCTCATCCGTGCGTGACAGGTCACTGCCTCCGGCGCGGATCAGGTCGGCATCGATATTCACCTCGCTCATGTCATTGACGATGACGGCGACGCGACGACCCTCCCGGTTGTTCAGAATATGGTTCAGCAAGGTGGTCTTGCCGGCACCCAGAAAGCCGGAAAGGACGGTGACGGGCAGGCGGGTGTCGGACATTGGGCGCTTCTTGGAAAGGGACTGATGTTGCGACATTAATGTTATAACATAACATAAATCAAGCGAAGATGACGCTGCCGGTGGTGGACAGCAGCGCTGAAAAACCTTTTCACAGCCACACAAGCCTATGGGCGCCGCAACGTCACGCCTGTGCAATCGAGGCAGGTATGGTGAATGCAATGTGTGAACTTGAACATAAGGTCAGCATTTACTTTGGTCCCTGCCAAATGGCGGGCGACTGATCCGCCGCGTCCTGGATGCTGAACTGTGATGGCTTTACGCCTCTATGGCGCCGGAAGGCTGCGCTGAATTTGCTGGGATTGCTGTACCCGACGGCCAATGCCGCTGCCGTTACGGACAAGCCGCCGCTTAGCAGGGTTTCAGCACGAGCCATCCTGGCCTGTGTAAGGAACCGGTGTGGCGGAAGACCCGTCGCGTCCCTGAAAGCGCGACTGAAACTGGCAGGATCCCGCCCAACCAGGGTCGCCATTGCCGCCACGTCAGGCCCATCGACAAGATGCGTCTCCACGAACTCCTTCACCATCTTGATCTGACGATCGGTCAGGGGGCGGTCGCGTCGCCGAGCAGGTTGAACGTTCACTAGCTCACCGAGCCGGGTGAAAATCCGCCCGATGCAATGGTCGAAGAAGTCACCAGAAAGCCCATGCAGCTGGCTTTCATGCCAAAGGGTAGTCATGATGGCCGTCAGCAAGGGATCACGGTGGATCCGCATTGCGGCTGAAGAAACAAATCGGCTGCTATCCCCAAGGCCCAACCGGTCATCCAGTCCTGCCGGATCAATGCCGATGGCGACCATCCGGCAGCGGTCCCAACGAACGAACGCCCCGTCGTCTGGTGGGGAAACAATGACCGATCCTGGTCGCAACACACCCGACAGGGTTCCGTGCTGCGAATGGCGGCTGATCGCCGCGACGGAGCGGACGCACAGGCCGAGACTGATATAGCCAGCTGGCGGTTGATCGCCGGAAAAGCGGGTATAGTCCAGCACTGCCATGCGTACCCGCCCATCCCGCGCCATTGCAATCTGCTGCGGGATGACCCCCAGGACGGCGGCGCGTTGACGCAACGCGTCAAATTCAGCCTGCGCATCCATTTCCAGGTCTGCCTGTGTCGATTTCGACATGATTGGAGCAATTTCCCCAGGAGTGGAGTGGCGCAAACCACCAGATGCGATAAAGGAAACACGGACTGCGAATTATTCGCAATATCGCTTTTCGCGCTTGGGGTATGAGAGAGATGAGCCGTTGGATCGCCAGTGTCGGTGCCATTTCCGTGTTGGCATGTGCCCTGCCTGTTGGTGCCCAGGAGGATGAGGGGGTGGTTGGCATACCGGAAATCATCGTCACAGCGGAAATGATCCGCCGCCCGCAGATGCTGACGGGGAATAGTGCGGTTATCCTGACCCGCAAGGATCTGGAGGATCGGTCGGGCCTTGATACCGTTCGCGATGTGCTGGAAACGGTCCCCAATCTCACGTTGGTGACGGGGACCGGCAAGGCACCCACCGTGCGCGGGGTGGATGGCACCGGGCCGGCGGAAAATGCCAACGCCTTCTTCGCGGGAAGCCGGGCGCGTCTGAACTGGCGGATTGATGGTCGGCCCGCCAGTTACAACGAGGTGGTGTTCGGCGATGTCGGGCTGTGGGATATCGACCGTATCGAGGTGTTGCGTGGCCCGCAAAGCACCCTGGTCGGGCGCAATGCCATTGCCGGTACGGTGGTGGTGGACACGATCGACCCGACCTTTGTGCGCGAAGGGGCGGCCCAGATCGCCGCTGGCAGCGATGACCAACGCCGGGCATCTGCCATAGTCAATCTGCCGATCCTGGCCGACAGCGTCGCCCTGCGCCTTTCCGCGGATCGGTATCAACGCGATTCTGTCACCAGCTATGATGGCTATGAAGGGGTGAGCGATCCCGGCCGGGTCAAGTCAACGACGCTGCGGGGCAAGCTGCTTTTCACTTCGCCTGCTGATCCAGATCTGCGTGTGCTGGTGACGGGGGCGCATGTCGACCATCGCGGGCCCAATGGCGAGATCATTGTCCGACCGTTTGCCGACCGCCGCTCCAATTTCCCCCAGCAGCCGGTGCATGAACCACGCACGGACAGCCTGAGTGTGGAGGCGGGAATTCCCCTGTCGGACGGTTACAGGATCGAGTTGTTCACCTCCTATACGGATTTCCGGTTCCGCCGCCGGGCTGTGCCCAACAGCTCCAATGCCCGCATCGACACAGACGAATTTATTGCCGAGCCGCGCCTGCGGTACGAGGCAGCGGATGGTGCATCGTTGGTCGGGGGCCTTTACCTGTACCGGGCGCGGCAGAAGGAATTCATCGAGTTCATTGCGGCCCAAAATTTCCGCGACAACACCGACACTGCCGCCGCCTATGTCGAAGGATTGCTGCCGGTCAGCGAGACGCTCGACCTGACGGCAGGGCTGCGGTACGAGCGGGAAGAACGCGAGCGCAATGGTGGGGATGCCGCCGGGGCCATTGCTCGCATCCAGTCCGATGCGACCTATGATGTGTTTCTGCCCAAGCTGGGCGTGACCTGGCACCCCAGCGACCGTCTGAGCTGGGGTGCCCAGATCTCACGCGGATACAATGCCGGTGGTGGCGGCATCGCGTTTGCCATCCCCATCGTGAACTATGAATACGGGCCCGAATATGTATGGACGGCGGAGCTTTTCGGCCGCCAGAAATGGGCCGACGGGACCATCAGGACAACACAGAACCTATTCCATTCCCGGTATCGGAACATGCAGTTGCCATTCGACCTGACACCTGCCAACACCCATGACGAAGCCTTTGTAGTCCGCAATGCCCCGCGGGTTGAAACCACGGGTGCGGAGTTGGGCATCGAGGGCACTGTTCTGGATGGCGTTACGGCGCGCGCCCAGCTTGGCCTGCTGCGAACCCGGATCACCCACTATCCGGGCTCCGGCCTGGAGGGGAACGACTTGCTGACGGCGCCTGACGTCACGGCGGGCGGCAGTCTGGAATGGCGCCATGGCGATTTCACCGCCTCCGGTGCCCTGACTTATACCGGTGCCTATTTCACCGATGTCAATAATCGCCCACGTGGTCGCACCGACGGGCGCGTTATCGCCGACATTCAGGCTTCCTATGATCTGGGCCGGTTCCGCTTCTTCGGGTCGCTGAAGAACCTGTTCGACAGTGAGGCGGCCCTTGCCCGTTATCCCGGTGTCGTCCCGACCGGCGGCAGTGGCGTGGAGGCCGACTATGACAGTGCGGTGCTGGTTCAGCCGCGCACCTTCCTGGCGGGTGTCAAGGTGACGTTCTGATGAAGCCGATCCAGACATCGCTTACCCTCTGGCCCCTGGTCATCGCGGTTTACCAGGGGCACGCATCCCTTGACGATCACCTGGCCCATCTGGCCGCGTGGAACCTATGGTTCGCGCGCGGCCCGCGCTTCATTGTGTTGCGGGTTTTCATGGATGAAGCGTCGCTGGATCAAGCGGATGGCGTCGCCAAGGCGACAAAGCAATGGCTGACCGATGGGGCAGGAGACGCCATCCGGTCACAGGTCGATGCCATGGTGAACGTCGTGCCGCCATCCGCTTATGGCCGGATGGCGGCCCTGAGTGTGGAGAAGGTATTTGGCGTACCGGGCCTGATTACAGCGGAACTGTCGGAAGGGGTGGAGTGGCTTCGGTCACAGTATCCAAAATTCTGTCAGTGGGAGCATGTTCCTGATACTGTACAGAAATGTTCAGTGATCAAGTCCTGTAAGGAAGATTGATACGGAGGTCTGAAATTACAGCTGAACCTCGCCCTATCATCCCTACATCGATACCCTTAAATTGACCAATAAACGGCGCGGTTGTCCCCAGAGGCCGGCATTGAAATAGCCGACATTGCGATAATACTTCCTGTCAAAGATATTGGTGGCGTTGACGCCAACGCTGACCTGCTCGCTGACCTGATAGCGCGCCATCAGGTCAGCCAGGAAATAGGCCCCTTGGGTGACCCGGCCCTGGGCCGTGATCGGTGTGCCATTGGCGTTGAAGCGGCCCGTGGGGATGGCCTGATTCTGGTAAATCTCGCTCTGCCAGGTAACGCCGCCGCCAAAGCTGTAATCGCCCAGTCTGTAGTTGCTGAACAGGCGCAGCATATGGGCTGGGCTGACGGTGAAGGTCCGCGCGCCCGTCTGGTCCTCACTGCTTGCATAGGTATAGCCGCCGGTCAGGCGCCATTCTGGTGTGATCGACCCCGAGACCTCGGCCTCCGCTCCCCATGTTTCGACACCCTTGACAGCGCGATAGGCGTCGGCCCCGTCGGGCAGCATGCCTGGGGTGGCGGTCGGGTCCAGTTCCGCCACATTGTCCTGCTGCATATGAAAGCCGTTCAGCGAGCCATAGAGCCGCTTGTCAAAGAACTCGCCCTTGAATCCAGCCTCGTAATTGGCGCCGGTCAGGGGCGCCAGTTGCTGATTGTCCCGGTCACGCTGGCTCTGCGGCCGGAACACCTGGGAATAGGACACGAAGGCAGAGATTTCTTCGGTCAAATCGACCACGGCACCCAGATAGGGGCTGAGCTTGGTGTCGGCATTGACGGCACTGATCGATGTCCGCACGCCGGCGGTGGAGAAATTCTCCGTTTCCGTCTCGAAATCCGAATAGCGCACACCGGCGATGACCTTGACCCCGTCCATCGGGTTCAGCCGGATGGCGCCATAGACGCCGCTTTCCGTGGAATGTTCCAGGGTGCGGGGAATGCCCAGATTCTGCACCGTGGGCATGCCGATATCGCCCGTCCAGGTGTAAATGCTGGGGAAGGTCGTGCCATAGGGCCGGCTGATGATGCTGGCATGCATCGACGCGAAATCACGGTCATAATAGTTTGCACCGAACACCAGTTCATGGCTGCGCCCGAACAGCTCAACGGGCCCGGACGCATAGGCATCCAGCGAATCCTCCCGCGTCTCGCCCACGCCATAGGTGTCCGACCGGCCCAGACCCAGGCCGGTGGCCTTGTTGATGAAGCTGGTGGCACCGGAGTTGGAGCCGACATAGAGCAGGCTTTCCGTGTCGGTCCAGCGCTTGTTATAGGCAAGGCGCGCCACCCAGTCCCCGATCGACTGTTCCAGCGAGCTGGACAGGTTGATATTGTCGCGCTGCCACCGGCTCCACTTGGATGCGGCACTATAGGAACGGTCGGTGCGGATGCGGGTACCATCGCTGTAGAATAGCGGTGAGGCGCCCCAGGAGCCGCCCTGGCTGTCGGTGCGTAGATAATCCACGCCCACGCGCAGGCGGGTGGTCTCCGTGATGTCCCCCTCGATCACGCCATACAGGCTGGGCGACTTGTCGCGCTGGAAGCGGACATGGCTTTCCCGGTCGGTATAGGCACCAACCAGGCGGGCGCGGATGCGGCCATTCGCCAGCAGCGGCCCGCCGATATCGGCCTCGGCCCGCTTATAGTTCCAGCTGCCATAGGTCAGGCTGGTGCTGGCCTTGACGGTCTCCTGCGGCCGCTTGCGCACCATGTTGATGGTGGCGGATGGGTCGCCGGTACCGGTCACCAGACCCGTGGCACCACGCACGATCTCCACCCGCTCATAGATTGAAGTGTCGCTCATCACCGAGTTGGCGGCAGCCCCGGTCTGGAACACGGTTGGCACGCCGTCGAACTGGAAATTGGTGATGGGGAAACCACGCGCCAGGAAGCGGGTGCGATTGCTGTCATAGGATTGCACCGTGATGCCCGGTGTCTGTTCCAGCACGTCGGCGACGGTGATCAGGTTGTAATCCTCGATGCGCTCCCGGGTCATCACCGTGACCGATTGCGGCGTTTCGCGCAGAGAGAGCGGCAGCTTGGTGGCCGTGTTGGCGGCGCGCGCGTGATAGCCCTCGGTCCGATGCAGCACCAGGATCTCGTCCAGCAACTGCTCGTTCCCCTCCGTCGCCGTCTGGGCCAGCGTCGGACCTGCCAGCAATGCCAGCGACAAGGTGAGGGCGGTACCGGCCCGCACGCACGGGCGGCCTGAATGAGGACGGGACATTGGGTTTCCTTCGAATTTCGTAAAGAAACGGCGGTCAGGCACGGCTCAGCGCCGCCTTGGAGTTACGTAGGTGCGGGTCAGCACCAGAGGGCCTGCGGCGACGCTCAACAATCCGCACCAGGCGATGCTGCCCAGTGCTGGCCCCCAGGACGCGGCGGCGGACCCCCAGGACAGCGCCAGCAGCGACCAGCCCAGCAGGCGCAGGGTGAAGGCTCCCCGTCTGGAGGGGCGGCGGCCCACCAGCCAATGGTGATGGTCTTCCATGGCCAGCGCTAGACAGGCAAAGCCGGCCAGGGCCAGCAACCAGGATATCAGGCTCATTCCCCGGCCACGGCCAATGCCGCCTCCCTTGGGGCACGGCCCTTGGCGGGGGCCACGCGCGGTTTGTGACGATGGACCTTCACGGCGATGGCCGCCAGCGACAGACCCAGAGCCATGAAGGTGATGTCGGTCCAGAAGCGGGTGGCGTCACCATGGGCTAGGTGCTGCCACATTCCCTGGCCGGATAGCTGGTCAAAGATCGGCAGGGCCACAAGCGCTGCCCCGGTCAGGCCGAACTGTTCCACCCAGCCGCGCTTTGGGGGGCGGAGAAAGGCATAGGCCAGGGCGAGGCCCCAGGCGATGAACATGGCGTTCACCTCCCCATGCCAGCGCCCCTCCATGTCCACGGGCAGCAGCCGGTTGGCCCACAGCATGGTGACCATGCCCAACGGCAATCCCGCCACCGTGCCGACATTCAGCCGTTCCACCAGCCGGAAGCCGATATGCGGACGAGCCGGATCGGGCAGCTTTTCCCGTCGCTTGGCAGTCCACATCACCAGCCCGGTGCCGACCATCACCGTGCCCGACAGTCCGGACAGGAAGTAGAGCCAGCGGACCGTGATGGGGGAGAAGCGGCCGGCATGGATGCCGACCATGGCATCACGCGTGGCCGTGCCGGCACCGCTGGCCGGTGCCTGGCCCAGCAGCGCGCCGCTCACCCCGTCGAACACCAGCGGTTCGCCATCATCCAGGATGGAATGGTGCAGGTCGCGGCCCATGGTCACGCGGGCGGACGCATCGCCGGGATTGGCGATGCGGATGCTGCCGGGGCCGACGCCACCCCACACCTGACGCGCCTTTTCCAGCATCACGCCCATCGGTGCCATTGGTGCCGACGTGGCGGCGTATGTGGCGGGCGGCACGTTGGGCTGGGTGGCGGCGAACGCGGCGTTGCGGTCATCGAAATTGGCCAGCATGCCCCAGGGCATATACAGCGCCATCAGCGTGACCAGCCCGGTATAGGTGATCATCAGATGGAAGGGCAGGGCCAGCACGGCGGTGGCATTATGCCCGTCCAGCCAGCTGCGCTGCCCCTTGCCGGGCCTGAAGGTGAAAAATTCCCGGAATATCTTCTTGTGCGTGATGATGCCGGTGACGATGGCGATCAGCATGAACATCGAACAGAAGCCCACGAACCAGCGCGCCCAGATCACCGGCATGTAATGCAGGTCGAAATGCAGGCGGTACCACAAATCGCCACCGCGCGTTTCCCGCACGGCCACGGGCTGACCGTCACCATCCACCCACAGGCTGTTGGTGGCGTCGGGCCAGCGGAATGGACGGCGTGGTTCACCGGGGGGCAAGCGTTCGGTCCACACCCCCTGGACGCCCACGCCACGCGAACCCGGCAGGGTGATCGACCAACTGGTGGCATTGGGCGCGCGGGCGGCCAATGCGGCCAAGGCACCCTCTACCATCCGTCGTTCATCCTCAGGCGTGCGCATTTCCGATGTCACGGACAATTCAGGCCGCATCCAGCGGCTGATTTCCTCGCGCCAGAAACTGGCGGTGCCGGCGATGAAGATCAAGAACAGCACCCAGCCGACCAGCAGGCCGGTCCAGGTATGCAGGGCCGATTGCGTCTGGCGGAAACCCTTCATGCCGGCCATCCCGCTTGCATGGAAAGCCAGGCCAGCCCGCCTGTCAGCAGCGCCAGTCCCCAGATCCAGCCCGCCACCACCAGCGCCCGGCCGGCACCGAAGGTCCAGACCACGACACCCGTGAACAGGGCGAAGGACAGGGTCGTGGCCGCCATGGCGGTCTCCAGCGGCGAACCGGGCAGCATCCGGGCCAGCAGCGCCGTGGCCGCCGCCGTCAGGGCATAGCCGCCCACCGACGCCGTCAGGATTCGCAACGGCACGTCCCAGACGGGACGTGCTCTGGTGCTATTGGTGCGGTTGGCCTTGCTGCTT
Source organism: Hydrogenophaga intermedia (assembly GCA_943371025.1). Classification (GTDB taxonomy): domain Bacteria; phylum Pseudomonadota; class Alphaproteobacteria; order Azospirillales; family Azospirillaceae; genus Niveispirillum. The sequence goes on along the minus strand of CALRTC020000014.1, from coordinate 53,542 downwards.
TGGGTCATCGGGTTACCTGTCTGCTGTCCGGCGGTCAGAAGCGATAACCGACGCTGCCCACCACCGATCGGCGGGCACCCAGGAAACAATCGCCACGAGCAAGGCAGGTGGAAATGTATTTCTCGTCTGTCAGATTGTTGACATTGAGGCTGAGCCGCCAAGCATCCTGATTATAGGACAGCATCAGGTCGGCCAAGGTGTTGGCTGGCGTATTGATGATGATGGTTCTTGCACTGTTTTGATCGGTCTGGCTGCCGACATAGCGCACACCGCCGCCCAGCTTCACCTCAGCACCGTTCTCCAGCGGGAAGGTACGGGTTACGAAGGCTGACGCCATATGGCGCGGGGTGGAACTGGCCGGCTTGCCGATCTCCGTCGCCACATTGCTCTTGGATGTTTTGGCGTCGGTGTAGGTATAGCTGGCGCTGATCGTGTACAGCTCCAGGAAGGCTGCCTGCGCCTCGAATTCAAAGCCCTGAGCCTTGATTTCACCTGTCTGTACACGGTCCAGCGGGTTGGTGGGGCTGGTGGTGACGCGGTTGGTGTCGCGAAGGTCGAAGATGGCGCTGGTGAGCAGGATATCCTGCATCGGCTGCCATTTGACCCCGGCCTCCCATTGTTTGCCGATCTGCGGATCAAACGGCTCCCCGGCCAGATTGGTTCCGGCCACGGGCAGGAAGCTTTCTGAATAGCTGACATAGGGGGCGAAGCCGCCTTCGACTTCGTATAGCAGGCCAGCTCGGTAGGAGGTGGCGCTGTCCTTCTTCTTGGTCTCCACCCCCGCCGGGGTCAGGGTCGAAGACCGAGCATTGTCATGACGCAGACCCAGCAGAAGGTTCCAGCCCTGCCATTTGGTCTGATCTTGAAGGTAGAAGCCGATCTGTTTCTGTTCGGAGGTATTGCCCTTGGCGCGTGCAGGGGCAGTGAAGCCACTCGTATAGACGGGGTTGAAAAGGTCGATGGGCGTGGTCAGGCGCGTGGTGATCTGGTCCAGCTCCTGCCGGTATTCCTGCCAATCCATACCGGCCAGCAGGGTATGGCTGATGCTGCCCGTGGCGAAATTCCCCTGAAGCTGGGTGTCGGACGACAGGATGCGGACATCGGGATAGGACCCTGTCAGATAGCGCCCGACATTGCGCTGTGCGCCGGTATAGCCGGCCTGGCCCGCCGACAGGAACGGGTTCAGCGGATTGCTGAAAGAGTTGGAATAGATGGTCTGATAGGTGACCTCGCTCCAGGCAGCGCGGAAATTCTGCCGTGCCTGCAGCCAGTCGGTGACCTGCTGCGCCAGGAAGGCGGAGACATTGGTCTGCTCGGTCTTCAACTGGTCATAGTCGGGTTCCCCGATGAAGGTGGAAAAGCCGATCTGGCCATTGGGATTGTCATACAGCGTCCCGGACCAGGGAAAGAACTGGGTGGTCAGGCCGGTATCATCCTTCTGGTGGTAAAGCTGGATCGTGGCCTCGGTTTTCTCGGTCGGACGCCAGGTCAGTTGCGGGGCAATGAACCAACGGTCGTCATCAACGTGGTCAACCTGGGTATCGCCCTTGCGCGCTAGCCCGGTTACACGGAACGCGAGGGTCTCTTTCTCGTCCAGCGGGCCGGTCAGGTCGAACTGTGCCTGTTTACGGTTATAGCTGCCATAGGACAGGATAACTTCATTCGAAGCGGTGAAATCCGGGCGCTTGCTGGTCAGGTTGACCACACCGCCGACGCTGCCCTGGCCGTAAAGGACTGAGGCTGGTCCCTTCACGACCTCCACCCGTTGCAGCATGTAGGTGTCTGCACGGGCGACATTATAGCTGTCATAGGAGGTACGCATCCCGTCCAGGTACTGGAGCGGGCGGCTGCCGCGGACCAGATAGCTATCGGTACGGCTGTCATTGCCATAGGCATCCGACCGCACCCCGGCGCTGTACAGCAGTACATCCTGGATCGACAGGGCACCCCGTTCCCGCATCTGTTCGTCAGTGATGACAGCGATGGATTGCGGGGTGATGGCCAGCGGGGTGTCGGTCTTGGTGCCGCCACTGGCCCGCCTTGCGCGCTCTCCCACCACCACGATCTGATCCCGGTCGATGGCCTCCGCCACCTGCTGCGCATCGCCCGACGCGGTATCGGCCAGGGCCGGGGCCGAGACGCTGCCCAGCAGCAAGGACAGAAGCAGCACGCGCGGTGCCGCTACGGAGGAGGGCCGGACAACAGACATGATAGGGCTCCAAACCGAATTAAGAACTATTCGCATAGTGTTTACTGGTGTGGGCGCAGAATGCGAATGACTCTTAACCGCATATGTATGCTGCATGTGTTGCATGGGTGTTTGTGCCTCTTTCGCTACTGAATGCCCGTAAAACAGCATATGCGAATGCGATTGACTCTTATTAATGCTAATGGGTACCACAGGGCCGACCCGTGGGGGAGGGGTAATTATGTCAAGATCGAATGTTGTTTCTGCCAGCACTGTTGCCTTGCTGGCGCTGGCACCCGTTGTTGCCGCACAGTCTGTCGATGCCACGATGGAAACCGAGATCATCGTGACCGGGGAGAAGGTGGCGCGGTCGCTTCAGGAGACGGCCTCTTCGGTCGCCGTGACGACCGACCAGCGCCTTGAGGACGAGAATATCCAGTCGTTGCAGGAGATCATCCAGCGCACCGCCAATATGGCGGAGACCTATGGCGCCTCGGGCTTCACCATCCGTGGCATCGCCAATCGCGGCGTGTCGGGCGGTGGTGACGCGCCGTTGGCCACCATCTATCTGGACGGGGCAGCCTTGCCCGATGGGATTATCGCGTCCGGTCCCACCGACACCTGGGACTTGGGCCAGGTGGAGATTTTCCGGGGACCGCAATCAACGCTACAGGGTTTGAACGCGCTGGCCGGTGCAATCGTGCTGCGCACACAGGACCCGACCTTCGACTGGGATCTGAGGGGCCGCGCCATCCGGTCGAGCGGCGATACGACCAGCTTCGCCCTGGCCAGTGGCGGGCCGCTGGTTGCCGATGAACTGGCTTTCCGGGTCGCGGCGGAGAAGCGCGACAGCGACAATTTCATCCATAATGTTACACGCGACACGCCGGAGGAGCCGCTGGACAGCACCCTTGTGCGGACCAAACTTCTCTGGACGCCACAGGCGCTGCCCGAACTGGAAGCGCGGCTGGGTTATACGCATTTCAAGAAGGAGGCCGGGTACACCTTCACCTACGCCAGTACCGCCGCACCCGATTATTATGACGACCGGGTCGCCTATGGTGACTATCCCAACAGCAGCGATACGCGCGCCGACATCGTCAATCTGGAGCTGGATTACGAGATTGCTGACCGCACTTCGCTCAGTGCTGTCAGCAATTACAGCGATGTCGACCATCTTCGGACCTATGACGGCGACAATACCGCCCAGCCGGTGAGCTATGGCATCAATCCGGCGCAGTACAAGACCTTCTCGCAGGAACTGCGTCTGCATCATGATGCGGACTGGGTGAAAGGGCTGGTGGGCGCTTATTATTACCATCGCGACCAGCAGAGCAATTCCGAAAGCCGCACCCTGGTGCCGACACCCATCAATCAGGTCTCGCTGCTATTGCAGGGAGCCGGGTTCGATGCTGCCACGGCGGGACAGATCGCCTCCCTTTACGCAACCGCGCTACCCAACATTACTGTGCAGTATGCGGCAGACATGCCGATGAAGGTGGAGACAATGGCTCTCTTCACCGATGGGCGGGTGGAATTGACCGATCAATTGTCGCTGCTGGGTGGCCTGCGTTATGATCATGAGCGTAATACGGTCACGGTGACGCAGACGGCCAGCTTTGCCGGCACCTATCCCAACCCCACCGTCTTCGGTGCCTACGCCCCGCTGATCACCGCCATCAATGCCGGCGTGCAGGGGCTGGTGGATCAGGCGTCGGGCGCGACACCACGCTCCACGCGCAACTTCAATGCCTGGCTGCCCAAGCTGGGGGCCGAATGGGCTTGGACGCCGGACCTGTCCACGACCTTCCTGGTTCAGCGTGGCTACCGGTCCGGCGGCACGACGGCCAATACGGCGCGTTCGCAGGCCTTTGCCTATGATCCGGAATTTACCTGGAACTATGAATTGTCCCTGCGCTCGCAATGGCTGGACGGGCGCCTGACCTTGAATGCCAATGCCTACTATATCGACTGGAAGGATCAGCAGACGACAGTCAATTTCGGCCTGAACCTCTATGATTATCATACGGTCAATGCCGGCCGGTCCCATGTCTATGGCGGCGAAGTGGAATTGAGCCACCGGATTACCGATGAGGTCGATTGGTACGCTTCGCTGGGCCATACCCGCACCAAGTTTGATGAATTCAAGACCAATGTCGGCTCGGCTACCGATCTGTCCGGCCTGGAATTCCCTTATGCCCCACGCTGGACGCTGGCGGCCGGCTTCAATGTCCGCTTCGGTGACGGGTTCGCCCTGAATGTGAATGGCAGCCACCGTACGGAGGTCTTCGGCGACGTCGCGCGCCCGCAGGAGAATATGCGGCTTGAGGCACGGACCCTGGTGAACACGAAACTGGCCTACACGTATGAGGATTGGACCGTTTCCGTCTTCGCCAACAACCTGTTCGATGAAAAATACAAGCAGTATGAATATGCCGCGACACAGCAGGCCTTGCTGGGGGCGCCGCGGGTGATCGGCGTGATGCTGGAGGGGCGGCTGTGAGCGACCAACTGCCATTCGCGCTGATCCTGGCGGCTGGGCTGGGCGGAGTCTGGGCCTTGCGCCAGTCCTGGCGTCTGGGTGGTGGTCAGGGCCGTTGGCCCTGGCTGCAGTCTGGTTGGACGCTGATCCTGGTCAGTCTCATCGCGCCGGCCTGGATATTGGGTCCGGTTCGCGGACCCTTCATCGCCTTGTCGCTGGTGCCGGTGGCGGCCCTGTATCTGGTCGCGCTGGGCCTTCAGGTGCGCAAGGCCCGTGCCGGAAGGGCGGGCCGGGAAAGCTTGGCACCGGAGCCGCTGGAACGGCCCAGCACGACCTGGCGGACCATCCTGCGCTGGTCGCTGGCCGGTCCCATCGGCATGGTCGCGGCCCTGGCCACCGGCATCGCCTATGCCGTCTGGGTGCCGGGCGCCGCCCAGACGCGGCTGGTGGTGGGCGGGCTGCTGGTGCCGCTGGTCTGGGGTGGCGCCATGGCCTGGACGCTTGCCGACAATCGCATCATCCGGGCCACGGCCGTGCTGTTGGGCACGGCCGTGGTCGGCTTCACCGCTTCCATCCTGAAGGGCTTCGCATGACGGACCTTCCCAATAGCGCCAACCGCAAGCGCCGCCCGCTGCTGCCCCCCGGTTTCGTGGCCGCCGTCCTGAAGGGACATAGCGGCTTGGGCCTGGCCTTCGCCGCCATCCTCTATCTTGTCTGCTTGACCGGCAGCATCGCCGTCTTTGCCCATGAGCTGCAGCGCTGGGAAAGTGCGGGCATGCCACGCGTGGATGCTGTCTCGCCCGAGACGGCACAGGAGGCAATGGCAGCGGCGGTTGCCGCCACAGGGGAGGGTGTGGAGCATGTCTATATCACCCTGCCCGGCGATGAGTTGCCCTGGTTGAAGGTGACGACCGATGTTGCCGGCACCACCCGCCACTGGATCGCTGATGCTGAGGGTGTTTTGACAGAAGGGGCCGCCAGCCCGTGGGCGGAGTTCCTGACGGCCCTGCATATCCACCTGCATCTGCCGCGCAGTTGGGGCATGTTCCTGGTCGGATTGACGGGGGTCGCCCTGCTGTCCTCACTGATCTCCGGTCTGCTGGCGCATCCGCGTCTCTTCCGCGATGCCTTCCATCTGCGCTTTGGCGGGTCGCGGCGGTTGCAGGAGGCCGACCTGCATAACCGGATCGGGGTCTGGGCGCTGCCCTTTCATTTCACCGTGTCATTGACTGGGGCATTGCTGGGGCTGACCACGCTGATCGTCGGCGTGCTGGGGCTTGCGGTTTTCCAAGGGGACACGGAAAAGGTCTATGCCCTGTTCGTGCCGCCGCACCCGGCGGATGACCCGCGTCCAGCCCCGTTGCTGGACCTTGTCCCGATGTTCGCTGAAGTCGCACGGCACACGGACGGGCGGATCAAGTATATCTTCCTGGAACATCCGACGGAAATGGGCGGGGCCGCCTTGTTCAATGTCGATGACGGGTCACAACGTCTGGCTCACACCGACGCCTATACATTCGACCGGGAGGGCAAGCTCTTTTTCAGCAAGCGCGCTGATGAGGCAAATGTGGGGGAAGGGATCATCGGCTCCCTGGGTACCCTGCATTTCGGCTGGTTCGGTGGCGGTTTGGTGAAGATCGCCTATGGCTTGCTGGGTCTGGGCCTTACTTATATGGCCATGAACGGGGTCACTATCTGGCTGGCGCGGCGGCGTGACAAGGGACGACCGGCGCCGGGATGGGAACGGGTGTGGACGGCTACCGTCTGGGGTCAGCCGCTGGCGCTAACCGGTGCAGCGATCGTTGTTCTGGTGGTGCCGGCGGCGACGCAACAGATGGCTCTGGCCCTGTGGGGCGTTTTGACCTTGGCGGTGTTGGCCGCGGCGGCCTTCCTGAGCGTCGATGTGCTGTCGCGTTGGGGGCGGTCGCTGTCCGGGAAGCTGCTTGCAGCGCTAGCGCTGCTGCATGCGCTATTGCGGATGGGGCCGGGTGCCGACCCGATGGGCTGGGTCGTCAATGCGGTTCTGCTGGTGATGGCGGTCCTGCTTCTTGCCAGTATCCGGTTTGGTCGAACTGTTGTTGATAATCAATCTCAATCCAGCTAACTGAGGTCTGTGCATCTTATCGTTCTGCTGGGGGGATCGAGTGGGCGACGCCGTCGCGGATATCGGGGGGCTTTATGCGACCCATGGCGAATGGTTGCGCGACTGGCTGCGCCGGTACACGCACTGTCCGCAGCGGGCAGCCGATCTGGCCCATGACACTTTCTGTCGGCTGTTGGAGAAACGGCCTGCAATGCCGGAGGATGCCAAGCGTTACCTGGCCACCGTCGCCCGTCGTCTGCTGATTGACGATATCCGCGCGCGGGAGGTGGAGCGTGCCTATCTGGATATCGTTGCTGACCGATATGGCAGCGCCGATCACCTAACACCGGAGCGCATCGCCGAGGCGGTGCAACTTCTGGATAGTATCCTGCGGCTGCTGGATGGTCTGCCGCATCTGGTGCGGCAGGCCTTCCTGCTGCGGCGACTGGATGGGTTGGCGCATGCAGAGATCGCGGTGGCCCTGGGGATATCGGATCGGACGGTTAAGCGCCATATCGCAGCCGCCTATTCCCGATGCTACGTCCTGGCCTATGGGGACGCCTGATGCGGGCGGCGACTGCACCGACGCCAGAGATCGTGGCGCGTGCGGCCCATTGGGCGGCATTGCTTGACGACGAACGCGTCAGTCAGCGGGTGCAGGAGGCGTGTGAGCGCTGGTGTTGCGAGGACCCGCGCAATCGTTTGGCGTTGGAGCGGATGCGGGGACTGGCGGGCCGTTTCGACCGGCTTGACGGGGCGGAGCGTGCAGCATTGGGCATGGCTACCAAAGGTCGGTCGCTTTCGGGACGACGCCCGGCCATGGTGGCGCTGGGTCTGCTGCTTTTGCTGGTGGGGGCAGGCTGGCTTTCGGCCTCCCCCTGGTTGGCACCGCTTTTCCCCGATCATCAGACCGGACGTGGGGAACGGCGGTCGCTGGTCCTTTCCGACGGTTCCGCTCTGATCCTCGATGGGGGAAGTGCCGCCGATGTCGATATGGCTTCGGCGGAGCGCCGGGTCACGCTGTTCCGGGGACAGGTTCAAGCCACAGTGTCACCTGATGCCGCCCGCCCCTTCACCGTGGCGACGGTGGACGGCACGGCAACTGCCCTGGGCACGGCGTTCATTGTGCGTAAAGAGGGTGGGCGCACCCTTGTTACGGTGGTGGAATCCCGCGTGCGTGTCTGCGGACAGGCCAACCCGGCGGATTGTCGGCAACTGACGGCCGGGCAACGGGCGATGGTCACCCAGGCGGGCGTGACGCCGCTGTCCGATGTTGATCCGCGTGCGGCTACGGCCTGGACGCGCGGCTGGCTGGAGGCGGATGATATGCCGGTGGCTGATCTGCTTGCCGAATTGAACCGTCAGCGGGGGCGCCCGATCCGGTGTGATGCCAGTCTTCTGAACGGTCGGCGCGTGACCGGCAGCTTTCCGCTGGACGATACCGACCGCGCGGCACAGGCACTGGCGGCGGCCACGGGCCTGCGTTTGACGCGCGACAGTCAGGGCGACCTGCTGCTCTCCGCCAACCGCTGAAAATATTTCCACGCCAGCCTGTCCCGTTTCGCAATGTCGCCCGTCCTCCATGGCGGAAAGACATTCTTGCCAAGGACTGGGATGATGCGTGATTGGAAGAAGATGGGCCAGATGGCCGCTGCCGTGGCGCTGCTGGCCGGGGCCGGCATTGTGACGGTGCCGCCGGCCGTGGCGCAGGAGACTGCGGAACAGGTGTTCAACATTCCGGCGGGGCCGCTGGGTGCCGCCGTGGCGCGGCTGGGACAGCAAGCCGGGTTGATCATCACCGTTGATCCCGATCTGGTGCGCGGAAAGCAGACGCCGGGCCTGTCCGGGCGTTTCACGCCCGCGCTGGCCCTGGAACGGCTGCTGGCTGGCACCGGCCTGCGGGCGCAGGTCGGGCAGGGCGGGACCTATAGCCTGTCGCCGCTGCCCGCTTCCGTCCGGCCCGCCGGGCGGGTGCCGGATGCGGCGACCCACCTGCCGGAGATCGTGGTGGTCGGCGTGCTGACCGACGTCGCCATTGACCAAAAAGAGATCGAGATGCGGCAGGCGGCCGACCTGTCAGACCTGTTCCGGCAGGTGCCGTCGGTATCGGTCGGCGGATCAGTCGGCATTGCGCAGAAAATCTATGTGCGAGGGCTAGAGGATAGTCTGCTGAACGTCACCGTCGATGGTGCGCCCCAGCATGGGACATTGTTTCATCATGTGGGTCGCGTGTCCATTGAGCCCGAATTGCTGAAAAGCGTCGAGGTGCAGGCGGGGGCTGGCGAAGCGACCGCTGGCTTTGGAGCCATCGGTGGTGCCATCCGCTTCCGTACCAAGGATGCTGATGACCTGTTGGCGGCAGACCGCAATATGGGCGGCATCGCCAAGGCGGGCTGGTTCAGCAATGACGCCTACAAGCTGAGTGGTACGCTTTACGGTCGTCTGGCCGATGACATCGGGTTTGTCGGTTCCTATGTGCGGGTCGATCGTGACGATATGAAGGATGGTGCCGGTAACCGCCTGCGCGGTACGTCGGCCGAACAGGAACTTGGCTTCGTGAAGCTGGGTGGCCAGGTGGCGGACGATCATTATCTGACCGCCAGCTTTGAACAACGCAATGAAAAGGCATCCTTTGGTCAGCGCCCCAACTGGCCGGTGCTGGAGGGCGCGCGTTTGTTCCCGGCGGAGGGCAAGCGGCAGACGGCGGTCCTCAACTATCAGGGGGAGTTTGATCTGGTTGACCTTGAGGCGACCGGATACTGGACCCGCTCGCGTTTCGTCCAGGATCGTTATGACCGTTGGGGTCTTTATGGCGGCACCATCCGCAGTCGAGGGGCCGACCTGCGCGCGCGTTTTGACGTTGCCGCCCATGACGTGACTGTGGGTGGTGAATATCGGGATGATCAGGTGACCGGGGGGTATCTGGGCGATCCGGCGGTCTGGGGTCGCTGGGCCTGGAATGCTGCTGTCGGTCGTTTCAAGGAGAAGGGGGAGTTGCTGGGCCTTTACGTGCAGGACCATTGGCAGCTTGCTGAACCGCTGCTGATCAGCTTTGGCGCACGCTATGACGCCTATGATCTGGATCAGGTGACCTATGCCAACGGCACTGACAGTGACGGGATCAGTCTGAATGCCGGCCTGAATTATCAGATCACCGACGCGGTATCGGCCAATCTGGGCTATGCCGAGGCGTTCCGTGGCAAGGAGATCGGCGACGCCTTCACCTTGGAAAAACGTCCGGGCCGCATCTCGCTGTCTCCGACCCTCAAGCCCGAGAAGGTCGGGAACTTCGAAACGGGGCTGGCTTATGACCAGGATGGCTTCCGCGCGTCGTTCGCCTATTACAATATGCAAATCAAGGATGTGATCCTGGACCAGATTGGCAATGGCGCACCGCCTCAGGACGCCGTCTATTACGAAAATGTTGGGCGGTTCCGGGCCAAGGGCATGGAGTTGAGGGCCGGATATAGCCATGGCCCCTTCGCCATTGACGCTTACTATAACCATTACCGGTCGCGGCTGAATGGCGACCTTATCGAAGGCTATGAACATATCGGCCTGGGAAACTCGGTCGGGGACAATTGGAGCGTTACGGCGGGCTATGCGCCTACGCCTGCTCTGGGATTCGAGGTGGCGGTGACACGGTTCGATGCGCTGAAGGATATCGAGGTTCTGCAGCGCGGTGTCTCCATCGGCTGGATCGACAAAACTCAATATGTCAGCAAGCCCGGCTATACGGTGGTCGACCTGTTCGCCCGCTGGCAGCCGCTGGCCGATGACAGCCTGACCCTGACAGCCGGCGTCTATAACCTCTTCGACAAGCTGTATCGGGCGCATGCCAGCGTGGCCGACTATAATGCCATTGCGGGTTGGGAAGGGGTCGCAGGCGTCTATGAACCGGGCCGCGATATACGGCTGTCTGTTGCCGTCCGCTACTGAGATGGGCAAGGCGGTTGGAGAAACGGGGGCGTCGTCCTGGCGATGGCGTCCCCTGGCGCGGCGGCTGCATCGCTGGTTTGGGCTGCTGGCTGTCCTCTGGCTGTTGCCGCTGGCACTGACCGGATCGGCAATCACCTTCTACGACGAACTGGACCGCTGGCTTAACCCGGACTGGCGGACAGTGTCCTTCCACGATGGTCCGTCAGCCTTGGACCAGGCATTGGTGGCGGCGTCACAGCATTTGCCGGGCTTCACCGCGCGCTTCCTGGATATCCCCAACCGCGCAGGTGACGCTATCGCCGTGATCGGCACCGCGGAGATCGGTGGCGGCGAGGCGGTCGCTGTACAGCTTTTCGCGGATCCGCGTGACGGGTCCGTGCTGGGCTGGCGGCAGACAGAGGTCCTGTCGTTTGACCGCCGGCATCTGATGGACACACTCTACGCCCTGCATATGGATCTGATGTTGGGGCCGGTCGTTGCCTGGGTGCTGGGCCTGATGGCTCTTTTCTGGATCATTGATCACGTCATTGCTGCGGCACTTTCATTCCCCGCCTTTGCCAAATGGCGGGCATCCTTCGCGGTGGCTGGGCGCAGGTTCAGCCTGAAATGGTTGTTCGACCTGCATCGGGCCGGCGGTTTGTGGCTGTTCCCGGTCACGCTGATACTGGCCATCACCTCTGTGACCCTGGTCTGGCACGAGCAGACGCGGGATGCCGCCCGACTGCTTATTCCGGTATCGGAACGTCTACATGAGCATTTTCCATCCCATTCGGTATCCAAACCGGAGGTCAGCGTGGAACAGGCCGTCGCGTTGGCGGGAGGGCAGGCTGACAGCGTCGTGCTGCTGCATCGCTTGGGCGTCTATGGCGTCCGCTTGTTCGATGAACGCGATATGGACGACTACGGACGCCTGTGGGTCTATGTGTCGATGGTCGATGGCAGCATCGCGGGCCGCCGACATGACCGGGGGGAGGGGGCTGGCGATCTGTTTTTCGCCTGGCAGTATCCGCTACACTCAGGCAAGGGGTTAGGCATGGTGGGCCGGGTTCTGGTGCTTTTCGCCGGATTGGCGACCGCTGGACTTTGCCTGACCGGCCTGTGGCTCTGGTGGCGACGACGCTGAGCGGCTGCAGCCTCGCGCATCTTTTCTGCAATGTCCTTGGCGACGCAGGCCCAGGTGTCATCGACGATCCCGCCACTCGGATTTGGTGACTGCGCATCGACTGGTAATCCTGAACCGACGCCCTCGTTCCGACTTGGTGCCTTGGGGGATCGCCGCCTGTTTGGCGATGAAGCTGGACACCTTCTCCGCTGCGCTCCTGACCGGATCAAGTGCCAGATGGGCATATCGGGCGGTGGTCTGCACCTGCGTGTGGCCCAGCAACTTTCCGATCATCGGCAGCCCTTCGCCCAGGAACAAGGCACCGCTGGCAAACGAATGTCGCAAATCATGAAGCCGAACGTCGTCCAGCTCCGCCTTATGCCGAATACGCCGCCATGGTGGTTGCAGGTCTGTCAGTCTGGCTCCCTCCTTTGTGCCGGTTATGACCCAGGGATTATCCGGCAGTTGCGGGATGGCACGCAGAACGGTGGCAACGGCGTCGCCAAACAGAACGACTTTGGCCCCCGTTTTGGAATCCGGCAGCCGGAACGCCTTGGCCTGCCAGTCAACATAGGCCCACTTCAAGGTCATGATTTCGCCAAGCCGACAACCCGTCAGCATCAGCAACCGAATGGCCGCGATGACGGATACGGGTTCCGATTCCGTTGTTTCCAACTCGGCCAGTGTCCGCCCCAGCGCGGCATATTCGTCCGCGCTGAGGAAGCGCTCCCGCTTCTCCTCAAGGAACTTCTTCACATGCAGACATGGATTGCTGCCGTCAGGTCGAAGACCCCAGACTTCGGCCAAATTGAACATCTTGGATAATACGCCAAGGGTTCTGTTGGCTTGATACGGGATGTGCCGCAGCGAATGGTGGAGTTCCGCAATATCCCGGCGCTGGATATCCGTGACCCGGCGAGTGCCGATCTTGGGATTGATGAACAGCTCCACCGACCGCCGATATTCATACTGGGTCGAAGGCTTGCAGCGAACGGCGACATGCTCTTCCAGAAACCGCTGTCCCAGCGCCTTCATGGTTGGGGCCTTCCGCGCCTGATCAAGTTCCTGTGCTGGATCACGCCCGTTTTTCGCTTCGGAAAGGATTTCATAGGCCCGTGCCCGCGCATGCTCCGCGGTCACCGGGCCATGCTGACCAATCGTGATGAACCGCTGTTGCCCGTTGATCCGGCACTTCACGATGTAGACCTTACGACCCGTGGGATGGATGCGGACGCCGAACCCACGCAACTCGTCATCCCAGATCACCTTCAGGGTCGGACCGGCAGTCGCGGCATCCACCGACCGCTTGGAGAGCTTTGCCATCATCCATCTCCAGAATCACCGAAAGAGTCATCCTGGTGCTTGGTATCAGCTACCATATAGCTACCAAATGAGATAAAATCGGAACGCTGATGATGGTATCTGATCGTACAGGGAAGTCAAAATATCAAAAGTGTTATCAGGTATTTAGGTGATTTGGACGTATTCAGGAGTACGTTGTCGTATGAATACTTTTCAAACTCATAACCTGAAGGCCGCAGGTTCAAATCCTGCCCCCGCATCCACTGACGTTATAACAACCCGTCCAGCCCCGTCTGGACGGGTTGTTGCGTTCAGGATCTCCGCCAACTTGCCGTGAAGCTCAGCCTGCACCTCGCCACGACGATCGCCAGGCGTGATTACTACCTTGTCGATCAGCGACCGGATCGCCTCCATGGCGTCGCTACGGGTGGTGTCATCCTCCAGGGCCGTCGTCAGCCGCTCAATCATCCGGGCGTAGAGGCCGGCGACGTTGGGGTGGATGTCGGGCATGACGGCTGGCGCTTCCGACAGCCGGGCCGCGAGCTGCTCCTTCTGCTGTTCCAGGTCCGCCAACCGAGCCTTCATGGAGGGCTGGTAAAGCCCGTCCTCGACGGCCGCCGTGATGGCGTCGATGCCGCGCTGCACCTTGGCCAGGGCCTGCCGGTCATCCAGTTGCCGGGCGCGCAGTTCACGGTTGGAGCGGTTGACCAGTTCAACCCCATTCCGAATAGCCGTCTCGACGGCTTCGGGGGAGACCAGATTGTGGCGCAGCCCGTTCAGCACACGGGCTTCGATCTCCTGGCGCTTGACGGTGTGGCTGTTCTCGCAGGTGCCGCGCCGGTAGCGGTTGAGGCAGCCATAACGATCGTAGGTGATGATTCCGTAATTGTCACCGCAGCAGGCGCATTTGAGCAGGCCGGACAACAGGAAGCTGGGCCGGTGCCGGTCGTTCAGCCGGTTGGCGTGCGCCTCCCGGCTGGCTTTGATGGCCGGTTCGTATTGAATGGCCAGCGCCTGCTGGCGCTGACGCACTGCTTGCCAAAGTTCATCATCCACGATCCGCAGGTCCGGCACTTCCGCCCTGATCCAGGCGCCTTCTGGATTCAGGCGGGGAACACGCTTGCCGGTTGCCGGATCCTTGATATAGCGGACCTTGTTCCAAACCAGCACGCCGGAATAGAGTTCGTTGTTGAGCGTGCCTGTTCCCCTGATCGCATGCCCACGGATTGTCGTGTCACCCCACTGCCTGCCATTGGGGCCGGGGACGCCATCCTTGTTCAGGTTGGCCGCGATGGTTCGGGGGCTGATGCCCTGCGCGAATTCCTGAAAGATCCGCCTGACGGTTGCTGCTTCGGCCTCATTGATACGCCTTCCGCCGCGGACAGGTTCGCCGTCGGGCCCGAGTTCCTTGATGACATCATAGCCGAAGCACAGGCCGCCACCGGCCTTGCCCTTTTCGACGCGACCCCGAAGGCCTCTATGGGTTTTCGCAGCGAGGTCCTTCAGGAAGAGGGCATTCATGGTGCCCTTGAGCCCGACATGGAGTTCGCTGATCTCGCCTTCTGCCAGGGTGATGATCTTGACGCCGGCGAACTGGAGCTGCCGATGCAGGATGGCTGTGTCGGCCTGGTCCCGGCTCAAGCGGTCCAGGGCCTCGGCCAGCACAATGTCGATCTTGCGCGCCTGCGCGTCCTGGAGCAGGGCCTGAATCCCGGGACGCAAGGTCAGGGAGGCGCCGCTGATAGCGGCGTCCTGATAGGTGCCGATCACTTGCCAGCCATCGCGGGCGGCTTGTTCGCGGCAGATGCGGAACTGGTCCTGGATGGACGAGGCACTCTGCTGGTCGCTGGAATAGCGGGCATACACGGCGGTGCGGAGGCTCATGAGTCACCGGCTTTACGGGGGTGGGGGAGCAACCTTCCTGAACGGAAGGCTATCACGCTTCGTCAGGGTTGGGGCGCTTGTCGTTCGCGGTCGCCGCAGCGATCAGGTCCCGGGCGATCTTGCGGCCGAGGGCGGCGGCCACCACGAGGATCGCAGGATGGAGCGTGTCGGCACACGCGTCGAGCGGCGTTTGGTTGCCGTCGTTGGCGGGTGGTGGAACAGCGAGGCGGAGATGGATCATGTGGCACCTTGGCTTTTGGGCACGCGATGCGCCCAATCGCACGGCCATATGCTCCAGCCTCCAGACCCGGCCCACCCTTCATCTGACGCCTAAGGATCGCAATCCATGTATGCGCCCTGAGCATGTTTGGTTAGGACTTGGCGCGGTGCCGGTATCCAACCATCTATCGCGTCCCCATATGAATAGGCGTACGTCAGTCAGGGGCCCGGAACCTCCATTCGAACGTCACCATTTGGCAGCGGCCGGCCACCGATCCCTATGGACGCCCCCTTTCTGTCATCACCAAAGACATGGTGGAGATATCTGCCCACGGGGGCGAAAGAGCCCCCCATGGGTGGCCTTAGATCATGGTGCCGGTTCGGTGCTGATGGGCATGGCCGCGACAAGCTCTTCCAGTTCGTGACCCGACATGCTGCCACGCTCGACCAGAATAGCGGCCACCTGGTCGATGACCTGCTGGCGCGGTTGAAGGAGCGCCATCACTCGTTCATGCTCCTCGGCCAGCATGCGGCTGACTTGGTCGGCCAAGGAGGGGTGAGCGGACAGGAACGAAGGAGTATTCTCGGGGATGGCGTTACCAAGCCACAGCAAACGCCCACCCATTCCGTGTCCTGCCAGCAGCGCGGTTGCCAAGCTGGTGGCCCTGGCAAGGTCGCTATTTGCCGGGCCGCCGGACCCGAAACCAGCCGCTCCCAGGTGCAACTGTTCCGCAGCGCGACCTGCCATCAGGATGCGGATATGAGCACGGGCTTCAGCCTCGGTGTCGAACTGGCCCAGTTCGAATCGAACACCGGCATGTTCGCCCTGAACCGTGACGATCTGGACCTGGCCCGGCAGCTCGATGGCGGCGGCGATTGCATGACCAGCCTCATGAACAGCGACCCTGAAATGCAGATCGGGGGACACGGCTTCAGGCCGTGGGATATCCGCTACCAAGTCCTCGGGCGTCATCGGCCGCCCGGCGCGACGGGCCTTACGCTTCGCATCACGCGCCCACAGTTCGGCTTCGGCGCCGGATGCCGTCATGCCTGACACAAAGGGGAGAAGGTCAACACCGGGGAGATGATCGGGACCGAGATGCTGGCGCAGGATTCCGGCCAGCGCCTGGTCATCGGGCAAGGACACCACGATCACCCTGTCGAGCCTGCCAGGCCTGACCAACGCCGGGTCGACTGACAGGCTGTTGGCTGCCGCCAGCAGAACAACCCCCTCCCGCGCGAGGGTTCCGTCGGTCGCCTCAAGAAGGGCATTGACGACCTGGAGACTATAGTCCCTCTGATTGCTCCGCAGGGATTGCCGGTCCTGGAAGGCGTCAATCTCATCGATGAACAGGATGCAGGGGGCCTGCGCCCGTGCCTGTTCAAACGTCCGGCGCATTGCCGCTAGCATCAGACCAAGGTGCCCCGCCGCCTGCCATTCGCTATGCGATCCGGTCACAAGCGGCAGCCCGGCTGTCCCTGACAAGATACGCGCGAACGACGTCTTGCCCGTGCCAGTAGGGCCTACCAACAGGCACCCCCTGTCAACTTCCTTCCAGGGCAAGCGTCCGGCCAGGTACTCCTTGAGATCTTGGACGAGGTTAAGACCCCACGCCTTCGCGTCATCCATGCCGTGAAGATCGACCAACTTGGGGCCATCATAGGGGACGGCTTGCGATGCGAGGCTCGCGAAAGACCGCAGGCGCCGGATCCAGGCATCGCCGTCCTCTCCCGACCGCTGTGACATGCGGAGGACGTCGGGGGTGAGGTAGCCGCAGAGGCGATCATCGATGGTGATGGTGGGATGGTGGCCGGTCAGCACGTGTGCGGCCACCGTCGTCGCAGCGCCGTCCAGTGCGGGAAGGGTCAGACGGTGATCAGGGGCGAGCCTGACGGTTGCCGGCAGGCTATCCACCCGGGACGTCAGTGTAATGACGCCCTTGCCACCTAACAAGGCTGTGGTCATGGAATCGATATCGTGCTGAGCCCACTGCTTATCCTTCTCGCCCGACCCGCTGAACCATACCCATTCCGGGGGCGCGGGGGACTCGGGTACTTCCGGGAGCGGCGTTTCCTCGTCATCACCGAGAGCCAAGGTCTCCATCATTGTCGTGAACTGCGCATCATCCATTTCCGTGGGGCCGGAGATGTAGAGCTTCAGCGTTTCGCGGACCGGGCGAACCCAGTCCAGTCCGGGGACCTCAACAATGATGAGGCAACCGCCCTTGTCCAGCGCATCAGCGATCTGCGGGGATGCGGCCAGGCCGCGATCCAACAGCGCCCACGCGGCGGCACAGTCGCCAGTCGTAATTGTCGGAAAAGGACATGAGGGCTGTTCCATTTCGAGGGAAGCGGCGATCTGAGCGTTGTATCGCTTGGCGGCGACGGCCAGGGTGAGCGGCACGTTGGTGGCAGCATCGGTCATGGTTATCCTCTTAACAGGCAAAGGGTGGGTGTTCCCGTCGACGGATGGTCGGCGGGCGGTGCGGATGGGCATAGGGGTGCACGCCTGATGATGCAGGCATGGCGAAGGCAGTGGCCGGCTCCCAGAGGCGGCGGCAACTGCTCTATGCGGAGAAGGGGGCCGTGAGGGTGAAGGTCACGGATCAGAAGGCGTGCACAACAGTAGGTGCAGGCGACCGAGTTCCTGGATGTGACGCACGGCGGCGCTCAGGGTGATCAAATCCCTTCCCTTTCTGGGTTTTCAGGACGATCACGGCGGCCAGCGATGTGATGCAGAACTCGGTAAAGGGTTCACGACAGGATGAGATGAAACTGGGGACGATCAGTATACGGAGACGGAAGCAGGCTCGATGAGTTCGAAGCTCGCCATAAGATTCGGCAGATCATCTTCCAGCGCCTGTTCGAAAAGCAAAGCTTCCAGGCGCCGGCCAAACTCCAGGTAGGTGTTCTCGATGACGGACTTCAGGTTGACATTGTATCGGGCTTCCAGCTCATCGAGACTGACCCGGAGGTCTGGCGGAACCGCCGACGCTCCGTGTACCGCGCAGACGCTGGCCGTTGTCACGGAGATTGGCGTGTTCAGCGTGGTTTCCGCATAGCTCCTGGCAATCAGCCGGAGGCAGCGGAGATCCCGGACCGTCTGCCTGGTTTTCCCGGCGTCGGTTTTGGTCAGCCCCCTTTTGATTTCGAGGAAGTCGATCGCTTTTCGTACCGCATCGAGGATGACCAGATCGGGTGAAACCTTGCGGCCGGTACCGTCAGCATAGTGCAGGTCTGACCGGAGCAGTGCTGCGTGGCTGACGCTACCGCTGACGAACTGGTCAACTTCGCCGGGGATGAAGATGGAGGGGGTCCGGAATACCGTAAGGTGGGGAGCTGCCTTCAGAGCTTCGCTGAGGGCCGTCTCCAAGAGCTGGCCATCGGACCTGACAGCCGAGGTGATCACCCCGTATGCGCGCAGGTGCGACTTCGGAACGATCGGATCCGGGTGGACCGGCAGATGACGGAGGCGGTTGATGTTTTTGTCCATCAGCATCTCGACGGGCGGAGGGAGGATGACGGGAGGGATGGTTTGAGAGGTCATCGTCAGCTTTCAGTTTTATTGGACATGTCTTTTTATGAGACATGTCATTTGAGTCGTCAAGACCTTTCTTGCACGCACCATCCTTTTCGGTATGGTGCGGTTCGGGCGCTCACGGATGGGGAATGGAATGGCACGTCCAAAGCGGGATGGAATTGCCGAGGCTGTGCAATTGCTCCGGGAAACGTTGGAGGACGACCAACTCCCCGCAGCCTCACGTGATCGTATCGAGGCAGCGTACAATGCATTGACGACCAAGGCCGCTGGCGCCATGTCTGCGGATGAGTTCATTGCCATGCGCAGGCTCTTAGGCCGGACGCAGGAGGATTTGGCGCAGGATTTGGGCAGGCGAGTTCGTCAAATCGCACGGTATGAAGGCGGCGAGGTGCCGATCCCTGCCCTGGTTGCTCAGGCGTTGAAGGATCTTATGAAGAGCAAGGCTTGACGCTTCATGTGTCGTGGTGGGGTGCCGGACCCATTAAGAGGCTTTTGCTTCAGGAGCGGCGGCAAGGATTTCTAAGATCGCTGCGGCCTTGGCCAGGGTGCTGTCATCCAACTGGCGCGCTGCACCATTCAGGCGAGCCAAAGTTCTGGCGCGGTAAGGGCTCTCGGCACCTTCGTCCGTGAAGAAGTCGGCCAAGGGAACTCCCAGGCCCTGGGCCAGCAAATCCAGCGTGTCATAGCCCGGCGTGGAAATTCCGCGTTCCAAATTGGAGATCGCGTCCGGGGACCTGTCAATAAGCTCGGCCAAGGCCTCTTGGGAGAGGCCTCGTTGTTTGCGGAGGGCTTTAATCCGCATTGCCACGCGTGTGCGAACGTCCATATCCGCATGATGATCAGGAATCCAGATTGATTGAACCGCTTCCCGTGCGGTATTTTGCGCTTTGTGCCGCATATGGATACGGATATCGTGAGTCCAAACCCTGATGGCAGGCTGATCTGACACATTTGGAAACCTGATTATGGATATGTCGCGACCAGAGGTTATTGAGAGTCATTCCGCCACTTGCCCCTGCTGCGCCGGACGGGGCAATTCCGCCGACGCACCCCAGGCCGCGACCGCCCTGACCACGACGATCCCCGGCGTTTCCGCCTACGACTTGTCCACCGTCGACCTGCGGGCCCTGCTGGCCTATCGCAGCGATCTCGATAGCGCCGGCAACTTCGCGGCCGGCGCCGCCCGCTGGAACTTCGACGCATCGGCCGGCAAGGGCATGACCTACCTGGAGGCGCTGAACTCGACCGTCGGCGTCGGCACGGCCGTTGCGCTCAACTATAACTTTGCCCAGGCCACCGGCGTCGGCGGCTTCGTCGGTATCAGCGGCTTCCGGCCGATGAACGCCATCGAGAAGCAGATCGTCGTCGAGCAGCTGGCGAAATGGGCCGCCGTGGCCAACGTCACCTTCACCGAGACGACCACGAATACCGGCAAGACCCTGTCCTTCGGCACGGACACCTTCTCCGACGCCGAAGCCCCCGCCGTCGGCCTGGGTGCCTACCCCGGCTCCGTCTCCTACACCCAGGACGCCGCCGGCAAGGTGTCCTCGATCACCTATACCCCCTATGCCGGCGACATCCGCATCGACAATACCTGGCTGAACCGCATGCAGGCCGACGGCACGGTGAGCACAGCCGAGTACAACGCCATCGCCCATGTCGTCCTGCACGAGATCGGACATGGGATGGGCCTTTCCCATACCTTCGGCAACGACATCTCGCTGGTCGCCGACTACCAGGTCAAGACGTTGAGCATTATGTCCTACGCCGACGTGGGCAAGAATACCTACGGCTTCACCGCCGCCGGCAGCGCCCTGATGATCGACGACAGCAACCTGAAGATCCTCGACGTGCTGGCCATCCAGCACCTCTACGGCGCCAACACCGCGACCAACGCCGGCAACAACACCTACACCTGGGCCCAGGACACGGCCTTCCGCACGACGATCTACGACGCGGGCGGCAGCGACATGATCAACCTGTCCGCCTCGACCATGCGCTCGTCCATCGACCTGACCCCGAACAGCCTGTCGAGCATCAACCTGCGGGTGACCGTCGCCGAGAAGCTGGTCAACACGGCGACCCTCTACCAGAGCGCCCAGAACACCGCGCAGCTTTATACCGGCGAGAACAACCTGGGCATCGTCGGGACCATCGAGAACGTTCGGGCCGGCAGCGGCAACGACCGGATCAACGGCAACGCCGCGGCAAACGAGATCAGCGGCGGTGCCGGGGCGGACAGCATCTGGGGTGGGGCGGGCGACGACCACCTGTTCCTGGGTACCGGCAACGACTGGGTGGTGGCCGGTTCCGGAAGCAATGTCGTCGATGGCGGCGCGGGGATCGACGTGGCCGGGGTCGGCGGCACTCGTTCGGCCTTCACCATTTCCACCAACGCTGCCGGCACGGTTGTGACGGGGCAGGGCATCGCCGACGTCTACACCGGCGTGGAATTCCTCGCGTTCACCGGCAACAAGTTGCTCCTGAACGTGCCTGTGAGCTTCAACCGCATCGGGACCTTCGACGAGGGCTTCTACCTGTCCCGCAATCCCGATGTAGCATCGGCCGTTGCGGCCGGGGTAGTCGCCAGCGGCATGGACCATTGGACGAAGTGGGGCCGGGCGGAAGGACGCTCCGCCATCGATCTGGCGGCGAACCCTTTCTACGATGAGACCTTCTATCTGGCGGTCAACCCGGACATCGCCGCCGCCGTGAAGGCCGGCACGTTCGCCACTGGCTACGAACACTTCCTCACCTTCGGCAAGACCGAGGGGAGGGTGGCCAATCCGTTGTTCGACGCCGGCTACTACCTGGGTCACAACCCCGACATCAAGGCAGCGGGCGTCGATCCCTGGATGCACTTTATGAGTTTTGGTTGGCAGGAAGGGCGCGATCCCTCGGCCTATTTCGACGTATCCGCCTATCTGGACGAGTACCAGGATCTGAAGGCCGCCAAGGTGAACCCGGTCACCCATTTCCTCCAGTTCGGTCAGGCGGAGGGCCGACTGTTGGTTGCGACCTCCGACGTCGGGATCGAATGGTCCTACTACGGCTGACGGCCGCAGTCCTCCGCTATTCCCTTTGAACAAATCGACCGCCGGTGCGGGACGAGGCGTCTCGTCGGCAAATCAAATAGGAGAACAGCATGAAAGAATCCGCCGCATCGGCAGTCGCCCTCGGTAGCCCCGAGGCTATCCGGGCCGCCCTCACCCTGGAGGCAGGCAATGACCCGGCCCGTGTCGAAGCCCTGCGCGTGCAGATGGTCGGCGGCGCCGCCCTGCTGAAGCGGATTGGCTACTGGGTCCTGGGGCTTGGCATCCTGGCTAGCCTGACTGTAATCGGCGCCATTATCGGCCTGCCCATGGTGGTGGCCGGTGGTGGCATGGTCTGGTTCTTCGGCAGGAGGGTAAAGAAAATCAACGCCGTCTGCTCTCAGTACCTAGCTTCCATCAAGGTGGGGGGATGAACAACATGTTGAAGATGAAGCATCTTTCCTTCCTGCTGCTTTGCTCAGCCATCATTCTCCCGGGTTGCTCCAAGCCGGAAGAGGCCGCGACACCGAAGGCCGCAAATCCTGCGCCGGCCGTGGCCGTCGCCGCCGCGCCCGTCGTGGCGCCGACGGAGACCGTCCCGGAAAAGGCCACGGCGCCCGCCGTGCCGCTTGCGGACCGGTCCAAGCCGCTTTCGACATACGAGAAACTCGATAGCGGCCGGAAGCTGTTGTTCGCATATTTGGCCGTGGGCACGCAGCCCGTTGATTACGAACAGGTAGCCGGCGTGATCGCGCCTGGGCTGTCCTACGCCGACGAGTTCAAGAAGCGCGACCTCATCCAGTCCCTACGGCCGGGAATCGACGCGGAGATCGAGCAGGCCAAGGGGATCAGGTATTATTACATGGACATGAGCGGAATACTGGACAGATATGACTTCGACAGCAAGTCGTTCCGCTTCATGGCATTCGCCAACGACACCCCCAGCGTCTACTTCCCAACGACCGGAAACTACAGCATGGTCTTCACGAATGCCGTGCAGTATCGGCGATTCACGGTGACAGATGAGGCCATGGCTCGGCAAATTGAGACGTTAAGGGCTGAGTCGGCGAACATGAAGTCGAAGGTGTATTTTTTCACGACCGGCGAGCAGTTGGGTGCAAAGATCGTGAATGCGGAGATCGTGAAGGTCCAGCTCCTGGACCCAAAAGGCAACCTCCTGGTGGAGATGTAATCCGGCTCGGCATCCTGGTCAGCCCGACCGATCAGTGCATTGGCCGGTGTGCCGATGGCAGCGGTCGGCGCCGGGATGGTATGGGTTTCTGGTGCGGAACGTAAACAAGGCCTGTCGGCGCCTCTTGGCTTCCATCCAGGCGAAGTGCAAACGTCTTCGTCAGCACCGGCAACGGTGCCGGCGAGGCTCAGCAAATCTGGTATAGATCTTGTGATAAGGTGACGACATAACCAACATAGTGAAACAGCAGATCAAATTCAGGGCTGTCCATGTTCCTCGGTTCCATCCATATGCCGTGATGTGAACTGCTTGGAGAGTGGAACATGGATATCGATGCGTTCTCGGGCGATCTCAATGAGGCGATGAGGCATTACGATTTTATAGTGGAGCGTTATGCCCTGCTCAAAGAAAAATGGAACCACAAAGATAGCCTCTCTGAAAGGACGTGTGTTCAATATATATCGATAATTAATAAGGTAATTCCAAAATTTATGAACGCAGATAATTTCCGTAACTCAGGGCATCCGAAATCTTCTGTGGATGACACCTTGCGAGTAATGATGAATGAAGAGGCCAAATCCAATGGAGACATGCGATCTATCCGTTCGGCTCTCCGGCACATGGTTTCAAGGCAATTTGAAAGAATTGTTCAGGAATTGCATGACCATCACTTCCCGATTGTGGATAGGCAAGGCATCGTGAATTTCACCACCGCCCTTGATAAGCTGGACATGCTTCTCAAGTGGTTTGAGGCATTGATTGTAATGAATTTTGAAATTTCTAATAAAAAATCCAATAAACCTTCAAGTCGTCCGCTAACAGCAAGCGATAGATTTAAAATATATCAGCATCTCACTGAGAATAAAGGACGATACTGGGCCGCTGTTGTTGTTTTGTTCCTTACCGGATGTTCTCCAGATGACGTTCGGCGCGGTGTTGGTATCGGCCGTTCGAGGACCTCAATCTCATTTGGCTTCGACTATTCGAAGAAGGGCGAGGGGCTGATGCGGGGCATTGGCATTGCTGTAGGGGACCCTTTCTATAATCTTGCCGAGAAGTTAAAGAATGATCACGCGACGGTTAATCTCGGTGGAAAGGAATTATGGCGCACCTCAGAACTTGCTCATGTAGTTGGTAATATTGGAACAGTGATTGGATTAAAAAATCCAATATCACCTACGTCGTTTCGTCATGCATTTGCATCTGATCTTCAGTGTATAGGATTCTCTCGGAAGATAATCGCTCAGGGGCTCGGCTATAAAAGCGATACTGCTAGAATTCCTTTCGTTCGCGCGAACAGAGGGCTAAAGGGGAGGAAATTGCTGGTTGCTTGGTCAGAACCGGGAGGAAACTGGGTTAGTCATTCTCTACCAGATCGCAAGTCTTGACTGTTGAACACATAAAACGCTGACACAGGTCTGCCTTAAAACAACTTATGTATATGATATTATACGGAAATACCGTTTCCCCGATTGTGGGAAGAAACTTGTGTTGAGAACGTTTCATGACCAAAAGCTGGTATCTGGAGCATGTGCTGCCACTTGCTTGAGGTGTTAACAGTCTTTGTAAAAAAGATCGGCATGCCCATGTCGATCTTGTGTCGAATAATATTGTTAAATATCAATATATAAAGATGTTTTACGGTACGAGAGCGATTGGTGCCCTGGCCTTACATAAAACACACGAATTGAACGGATACACCGCTTCGGTGGTGGTCAACCGGCGTGGAACGGCTGGCTGCCTATGCGATATCTGTGTTATCGTAATATATGTAAATATTTCAAGTGATTATAGCGTTTTATGTTGAATCGCTGATTGTCTGTTTTATCTAATTATATATAATCATTTCAATGTGATGGAGCATTTTATGGATGGTAAGTCGTTGTTTTCTTTTTAAATTCTACATAAAACGCCAATATTCGAAGATAACACAGCTCATTTTTTGAAGGTAAAACACGTTTAGAAAGCTGATGTAACGGAGGGGAAAGGTTATCCAGGTGGCGGAGAACTCCAGGTTCTTCATAGTTTCTGAAACGGGCAGCTCGGGATTGTGGCGGAACTCCATGGGGATGGAGGTCAAAATGGTGAGTACCATGGCACAGGGGAGAAGTACGGGTTCCCGAGGGCAAGTTCCGCAACGTCGTGCCCCAGGTGATCGAGGATATGCTGAAAAACCATCAACTGGCCGCCTGGGAAAATCGCATCTGATCCGACGGGGTGGCCGAGAGGCCGCCCCGTTTCCCTTATGCTTTCCAGGAGATAAGAGATGACCGACCACGGAGCCGCATCCGCCGCCCGTGCCCTGGTGGCTGATTTGCTGGCCCCGGGCAGGGATGTGCCGGACGACAAACGTCGCCTCGTGCGCCGGGCCTTCGATGCCTGGGTGGCCGGCACCGGCAGTCCCTTCGACCTGCTGGCCGAGGATGCGCGCTGGACCATCGAGGGCGATTCGCTGGCGTCGCGCACCTATCCCGGCCGTGAGGCATTCCTGGCCGGCGTCATCCACCCCTAAATGCCCGCAAGGCGAAACCGCTACGGCCGAAGGTGCGTCAGCTCTATGCCGACGGTGACACGGTGATCGTGCATTTCGACGCCTATGGTACGGCGCGTGACGGCCGGCCCTATGCCAATACCTATGCCTGGTTCCTGGAACTGCGCGCCGGCCGCATCATCCGGGCCTCGGCTTTCTTCGACGCCATGGAGTTCAATGATCTCTGGACCCGCCTGATGCCGGATGGGGAGTAGGCCCTCCAAATGCCGCCCCCTACGTCCGGAATGCGCCTGGAGCCGCCGGTCGTGGTTGGTCTTGTTGTAGGGCCGCCCTGCGACGTCGTCGACCAGCATCGCGAAGTAGTCCGCCACGATGGCGTCGTTCTGCCCGTCGGTCCAGCTATCGGACATGGGCGGCTCCGGAGTTGGCGGGGGGGAAGGGCGGGCCTTGGGTCATCCCATCAACCGCGTGGGCACGCCGAGCAGGGGACCGGCGCCGGCCAGCCGCTGGTCGAGCGTATGGACCGTGGCGCCATGCTCGGACGCCGTCGCGAGGTGGAGTGCGTCGCCTGCCCGAAGCCCGAGCCCGTGCTGGTCGGCGAACTTCGCAGCGGCCCGGAAGTGCCCGCCCGTCACCGCCAGGACGGTGAAGCTCTCCGCGACGAGCCGGTTGAACATGGCCAGCGCCGCTGCGCGCTGTGTCAAGTCGATCTGTCCGGTCCGCAGCTTGATAGACAGGGCGGAGGACATCTCGGTGACGGTCCAGTCGCTGATGACGAGCAGCGCCGGGTCCTGGTCTGCCAGCCACCCCTGGATGCGGGGCGTCATGGCTTCGTTTGAAAGGGCCGCGACGATCAGGGACGTGTCGAGGTAGAGCATCAGTAGCGGTCGCCGTCCCGCATCGACCGCACCAGGTCGCCGGCGTCCTGTGCCTGCGGGGGCATGGTCGCCGTCAGCAAACGCAGCATGCCGGCGTCTATCGGCTTGCGCGGCTTGGCCACCGCCGTCAGGTGCGCGACCGGCTTGCCGCGCCGGGTGATGTCGATGGAGGCCCCTGCCTCGACGCGGTCCACGAGTTCGCTCAGGTGGGCCTTGGCATCCGCGAGGTTGATCGTGTCCATTTCATGCTCCTGACCATATAGATGGTCATATAGCGCAGAGGAGTATGGAATTCCAGCAGCACGGGTCTGCTGCTGGCATATGGAGGCGCCCTCCATATGCTGGCGCTTACGCGCCCTGAGAACGAAAGGTGGTGGCGAGGGAAATCGGGCGGCCTTCGGCACCGTGGTGGTGGTGGTGCTACGCGGACCTGCCCGAGCCTGAGAACGGCTAAACCCCTCCGCGCTTCGCCTGGTCTTCCCCTTTCAGCGGAACAGCGCTGGCCGGATCAACTCCGCTCGGTGTCGACGGCGACCCCGCGCGCGAATTCCTTGTAGGTGTGCAGTGGATGGCCCAGCAGTCTGGTCAGGCGTTCGACGTCACCGGTCTCGGGGACCATGCCGTCGCTGACATAGCGTTCGGCCATCAGGCGCATCTCATAGGCCATCCACCGGGGCATGAACCCTGCCAGGTTCTGTTCGAACCCGCTCGGGTCATCGCCGCCATAGACGACCGGGCGGCCCAGGGCGTCCGACCAGATCGCGGCCAGGTCCGCGCCGGTCAGGGTGTCGGAGCCAACCAAGTTGATGGTCTCGTTGGGCAGTTTGCCAAGGGACTGCGCGCGGCGGACCAGTTCGATCGCGGCGACCTCGGCGATGTCGCGGATGTCGACCATGGCCACGCCCTTGCCGCCGATCGGCATCGGATAGACACCGTGGTTCAGGATGACGTCCTTGACCATCAGGTCGTTGTCGATGAAGTAGGCCGGGCGCAAGACCGTGGCGCTGAAGCCCATCTGCTCGATCATACGCTCTGCACCGGACTTCACCGCGAAATGCGGTACATTTACGAAGCGGTCGGCGTGGATCACCGACAGGTAGACGACGCGGTCGATGCCGCACTCGCGGGCGATGTTC
The DNA here is from genome assembly GCA_943371025.1 of Hydrogenophaga intermedia. Classification (GTDB taxonomy): domain Bacteria; phylum Pseudomonadota; class Alphaproteobacteria; order Azospirillales; family Azospirillaceae; genus Niveispirillum. Next base: position 26,073 of record CALRTC020000014.1, on the reverse strand, counting down.
AAGGCGACCAGCGCCTGGGTGAATTCGTCGCCCGCCACAGCATTGAGCAGGAACAGCGTGCTGACGCCCTTGAAGGCGCTGCGCAGCGCGTCGATGTCCAGCATGTCGCCCTTGGCAATTTCCACGCCCGCCGGAAAGTCGGCCTTGGCGGGATCGCGGACCAGGACGCGCACGTCGGCGCCGCGATTCAGGAGTTGCTGGACGACATGGCGGCCGACACGGCCGGTGGCGCCGGTAACGAGGATGGTCATGTGAGTATCTCCGGGTTGGGGTGATTGGATGAATGGAGAAATGACCGATCCACATCGGGACCAATAGACGCTATATCTGAACAGATCGTCTCATTGGTGGAACAGATGGACCTGCTTGCGCTTGCCGACTTTAATCTCGTCGCCCGGCATGGCGGGTTCGGCCGCGCCGCCCGTGCGGCGGGCCGCCCCAAGGCCACGCTGTCGCGCCGGGTCGCCGATTTGGAAGCCAACCTGGGCCTGCGCCTGTTCGAGCGTGGCGGGCGCACGCTGAAGCTGACGGAGGAGGGCCGGGCATTGTTCGAGCGGACGGGCATCCTGCTCACCGAGCTCGATGAGGCGGCGGCGGCGATCGCGTCTGGCGGCGAGGTCCCGCGCGGGCGCCTGCGGGTCAGCGCGCCGCTGCTGTTCTCCCAGACCGTCATGGGGAGGCTGGCGGCCGGTTTCGCGTGCAAGTTCCCCGAGGTCCGGTTGGAGGTGACGACGGACGACCGCCAGGTCGACCTGGTGGAGGAGGGCTATGATCTGGCGATCCGGGTGAATCCGGATCCGGACGAGACCCTGGTCGGCAAGGTCTTCCTCCGTGATCGCCTGGTGGTCGTGGCCAACCCCGGCTTGGCGTTGCCGCAGGACGGATCCACCGCTCGGGCCGTCGTGCGCGGCGCTGGTGATGGAGCGGAGGCATGGGAGGTCATGACCGCGGAGGGAGTGTCCAGACTCGCGGTTGCCCCTTTAATGAGACTGTCGTCGCTGGTCATGGTCCGCGATGCGGTGCGGGCAGGCATCGGGGCTGCGCGCCTGCCCGTTTCGCTGGTGACCAGGGACTTGGATGCAGGCCGCCTGGTGCATTGGGGTGACGTTGCCGGGCCGGAGATCGAGCTGTGGGCTCTCTATCCATCCCGACGGCTGCTCAGCGCCCGCGTCTCGGCCTTCCTTGATCACCTGAAGGCAGCATTTCCGAATGGCACGCCGGACGAACTCGCGATCTACATCGACTAAGGGGCCGACCTCCCCACCGGATGCCGACATCAGACGTCTTCTGTGTGGTGCTGCTGAACCGCCAACCACAGCGCTGATCTTGCTTCTATGCGCTGTGGTTTCGGGTACGGCCTACTGTGGTGGGCGGAACGTCAGGATAGCGTCTGTGTTCAATTATCTTGCCGGATGTTCGTGCGCATGTTGATCAGCAGGAGGAGCGTATGTCACGGAAGATCTTGATGGCGGCGACCGTGTTGATGATGCCGTCGGCGGCGCTCGCTTCCTCGCCGTCGGCATGGGACGCCCTGAATGCCGATGTCGCCAGAAGCTGCGCTGCCGCCAGCAAATTGGAGCAGGCGCGAAGCGGGCAGGTCATCGGGTTCGACGACACACTCGGCAAGTTCGTGACCTTGGTGACGGGAAAGGGCAGGCTGGCTACGGGCAAGAAAGTTACCATCAGTATGCTGTGCGTCTACGATCCGCAGTCCCGTCGTACATGGGTCGCGGAGGCGCAGGGGTGGAAGTCACCGCTTGGGTGAGCTTGGGGTAAAAACACCTTTCCATTATAGGATGCCGATCTCAGACTGTTCTGCGATTGATAAAGCAATGCGAGTGGATCTTTATAGAATCCAGGAAGCACACAACAAGGATGAGCAGAATCGGCATTTGATAAAGCCCTGCACCGACCATCAAAGGGTTCGCCCAGGGCGATACGCCAAGATTCCGTTTCATGTATTGGACCGGCTCACATCCACCACATGCTTTTCCAACGTCTCCTGCCTATATGTTTCACACTCCCATATGGTGATCACCTTCCATCCGCGCCCTTCAAGTTCAGCGCGTGCTGCAGCGTCCCGAGCCCTGTTCCGGTCAAACTTGGCAATCCACCATTCGGTCCTTGTTTTGGGAATCGTGAAATTTCCGCAGCCATCATGGCAGTGCCAAAAGCAGCCATGTACGAAGATGACGATGCGCCGCCCCGAAAATACCAGATCCGGCCGGCCAGGAAGCCGCTTGTCATGCAGGCGGTAACGCAGCCCTGCTGCCCACATTGCCCGGCGAACCTCAAGTTCCGGGCGGGTGTCCCTACCCTTGATGCGGGCCATGATTTCCGAACGGGTCATTGGAACCCGCTTGGGCTTCCGCCTTTTCCTTGTTGTGGTCATCAGAGGATCATGTCGCGTATCCCGGATTGGCGTGCCTGACAATCGACATTGCCTCGCTGATATCCAACTCGGGTAGATTGGCCAGATCTATTGTGTATTTCACTGATACCACGCCCGTGGGCGGTGTGAAATCATCCGGGAGCCTGGGGAAGTCGTCGTCTACCGCATGGATTGATGCGCCACGGACAAAGAACCTAAGCAGGTCGCCGGAATTCCTCATCTCGTCGGTCCAGCCAAGGGTCACCAGTTTCACCATGAAATTGTCCAGCGCGGCTGCATCATTACGCAGCAAATCCACGACCGCATCAATTTCGGTCGCCACCGTATCCGTCCCGCCCACTGACTGTTCAAGCTGAACCGATACGAACAGCAGTTCGCGTCCATCCGGTACCCGCAACTGGTCGAGGCGGGATATCTCATGTTCCGGTCTGCTTTTGCGCGTGGTCTTGACCTCGACGTGGAGCCGATTGCCGACGAAGTCGTGACGTTCGGAATCCGGGCCGCTCCACTGTTCGACGGCGCCCGTTCCCAGAACCCGGATCATCAGGGAGCGAAGCACGAACAATTCACCAAAGAGGCCGATCTGAACAGTCTTGTCCATGGCCGGGCGCAAAGGGCGCCACGCAGATTGCCAATTCCGGACCGTTGAAGCAACCGCAGTCCATGGCTCCCTTCGATCAACGACAATGGCTTCGGCGACGTCGCGGCAGAAGGGTGTGAACACCGCCTCGTGCGACGGGGGTGCGGAAAGCTCGATCACCTCCCCCGTTTCGAGCAGGCGATGCCGCACCTTGAGGCCGTTCAGGTCGGGAGGCGGTGTTCCGGCAGGGCCTCGGCTGACAGGGATCAGGAGATGGAGGCTGCCACCCTGGTCCATACCCACGGCAAGCGCTGTTTGCTCACCGTCATGGGTGATGCTCAATGTTGACAAGGCGTTGTCATTGACGGGGCGGGAAGCTCTAAGTTCAGCCCATTGCCGGGAGGTGGGGCCATCAACCATTCGACAGCATCCCATTCACGATCCAGGAGGCACCCGTATCGGATGTTCTGGGAAGGCTGAGGGCAAGGGCTACAACGGGTGCGGTCTGTGCCAGCCCGAGATATTCGGGGTCAAGAGGATAGACGATCAGGAGACCTTGCGTCACCGGCCGTGCCGCCCGCATCGCTTCAGAATCATACGTTCCGTTGCTCCGCCTGTAGGAATCAGGCCCACCCCGAAGGTCGATGCCTTCATGCCGTGGATCGGTCAGGATGCCGATGCTTTCACTGGAGATGCGCTTTCGCCTGACAAGGCCGATTCCATATTGTCCCAATGTCGCACGGCGCCCCTCCTCCGGGGATGCCAGGAAAACTGACCAGTCCACAAGTTCACCTGCCGCAGCCCGTTCCATTATCCAATCGGCCAACAGATCGCTGCGGAAGGCCACGATATCGTCATGAACGCGATAGGCGCGCAGGAAATCACATACGGTTTCCGGGGCGACATCACGAGACAGCATCCCTCCCTGCTGCATCGTGGAAAAAGCCAATCCGGCAAGGAACCGGTCTGCGAGGTCGTGATTATAGGCGAGCCGCGCGCTGTCAGACAGAGGTAGCAGCACCGTCTGCGGATGTTCTCCCGACCAGGAGTCCTGGGTAGACAGTGCCGCCTTAGACTTGTTCCGCGCCGTCAACAGCAATTCACTGTGGGCTCGCAGCCGGATGGCCATCTGGTCAGGCCTCCTGCCGGCACGCCCTAACGCTACGATCGAATCCCTAAGCGACTGCTCGACCAGTGCAAGTTCGGAGAACCACCTTGCGATGCCGTCGGTTGTCCAGATTCGGATGAGATCCTCGTAGCCGCGGCGGAAGCCATACCAGCGCGCCATCTGTAACAGGGTGTCGCACATGGAGGCGGTTCGGAGAAAATACGAGATCGTCAACCCCTCAAGGGTCAATCCCCTAGAAAGTCGGTTCCCGCCGACGGCGACGATCTGCCGGCCGGGCTTTTCATCATATTCCAGGTCCTCACCCGTAACGCTATTCAATTCCAGCACCACGATCTGTCGCAGGATCGCCGTTGAAGCCCCGATCACTTCGTCATCGCCGGCCGGTGCCTCGATACCGCCCTTCATGGCCTCCCATGCCGGACCGAATACGGCCTCGAGCCGCTGTCCCTGGCGCTCGGCCTCCCGCCACAATTCCAGCTGGTCACGAATGGCCCTGGCGATGCGCTCCTGGTCCGCCGTCCGCTGGCTGACATGCACCAGCATGGTGTGCGCCTTGCCAGCAAGATCCTTCCGCAACGACCGGACACCGCCTGCCAGGCAGAACGAAAGAAGGGCTTCTACCAGGGACGCCGGCAGCGCGGGCCCTTGCCCCCTAATTACGACCTCGGCGCTCTTCCGCCGGCGTGGCGCCCGCAAGGCCGTCACGTCCTCGTCCGGTACCACCCGCAAAACATCGCGGGACTGCGCCGAGGCGCCGAACAGCTCCTCGGTGCCCGTATAGCCAGCTGGTCGGGGCAGTTGGATGACAAAGTCCTTCGGAAACAGGTCCTCGCCAACCCGACGATCCATTGCATCCGGATCAATGAGGATGTTGGCGAACGGCGTCGCGGTGTAGGCGACATAGGCCGCCTTCGATGTGCGCCTGAGTATTGATCTTATGAGGGCATTTGTCCTTGAAGGAGCAACATTCTCGTACCCTTCGTCCTCATCCTCGTCTCCGACCGCTGCATCCAGCGGCCGGTTGCCCTTAGTATTGATGGATGCTTGGTCCGCCTCGTCATCGATGATCAGGACCGGCATGTCCTCAAGATAGCGGCCTGCGGCATCCAGCCAGCGGTCGAGCTTTGCCAGCACGGGCACGTTCTTCTTGACGACGGCAAGGAATGGCGCCGGGGACTGCAGGATGCGGACATCCTGTTCCTTGAAGTCCTCCGTCGGGGTCGTCAGAGCAATCCACTCACGTCCCCTTTCGGCGGGCGGGAGGCCGCCCGGCTGATGGCCGGTCAGTTCTCGCTCAAGGCGGTTCTGTGTCTGGTTTCGTAGGGAGTCGTGTATGCCCGACAGTATGATGACGATCCGGTAGCCGGCATCAACGGCACGTGCAGCGAGTGCTGTATAGTTTGCCGTCTTGCCGCTCTGGACATATCCCACCACGAGGCCGCGACATTGGAAGGGAGCGTTCCGCAAGGGGTCCGCCAGCTGCCGCAGCACCCTCAGTGATTCCGCTGCAACAGAATCGACCTGCTGCGGTTCCCACCTGCTGCCCCCGCGCAGCAACCCCTCCAGTCGGGACCAGTGATACCAGCCATCCGCAGAAAGGCGGTCTGTCCAGATGGGCCTTGGGGGAAGGGCGCTGACAATGCGAACCGTGCCCATCAGCCACCTTTCCTGGCCAACAGCAGCTTCTGGACGTCCACCTCATCCAGGTTGCCCAGAAAGGCGGCCAAGTGGGCAACAGCTGCTTGATCCGTTTCAATCAGCTGAAGCAATGCCGACAGGTTGTCATCGCGATTACTGACCTGAATATCCATGGCTCCGGTCATTCCCTTGGTCAGCTTCCAGAGGAACCTCTCGGTCGTGACCCGCTTCACGGATATCTGTGGATGGTGAGGCTGTGCAGGCGGCATGTCCACGATGCCGGGAACATGGGGTTTTCCGATCGTTCCTCCCAGGCCACCATCCGCAGGAACCGGCCGACCGGTTCCAGGTCCGGCTGCAGGTGTCAATGGTGGCTTCGAGGATTGCTTTCGGTATTTCCTCTGGCTGTCACGGCGCGCCACTTCGGCAAGCTTCTTGATCTCGGCCTGAAGCTGTTGGGGAAGCTGGACGATCTGCTTGCTGATATTGATCTTGAAAGCGTCATCCAGAATCTTGTCGAAATCGACAATGACACGCGCGAGCTTCGTCTTCTCGTCGTTGGTGTTCCACATCTGGTGCCATCCGCCCCATTTAATGAGGCGGTCGTGACGATAGATGAACAACCCCTGAGTTTCGTTGCGCTTCCCGTGCAGGCCGATCCGGTCCAGGGCCCTGGAAGCCGCCTCCTGATCCTCGGCTTTGTGGTATTCCTCGATCTCATCCTCTGAAGGCAGCAGATAGGCCTGCACCCGGACACGCCCATCATCACCGCTCGTCGGAATGCGGATGGTCTTCGCGTCGTATGCGGATGAAAGCGGATGACCGAACGGATTATTCGGCTCCACGCGCCTCTCATTGATGGTGATGGTCGTGGCTTTACGACCGGCGGCCTTGCCTTCAAGGAAACGATGGAAGACCAGCGCCAGATGGCGTTCCAACTGCATTATTTCTGTAGAATGGGGATCTAGCCCGCGCATGGTCGGGAGGGCGTGTGGGGGACGCATGCCCTTCCAGAGCACGACCGTACCGTGGCTGCCGATGCTGGTGACATCCGACTCCCATCCCTCCAGCGGCTCCGACTTGGCCACCCACCGGTCCATGTCATCGGTATCCCAGGTCAAATGGCGAGGAGTTGCCCCTTCCTGCTTGGTCACAACGGTGAATATCTTTGCCTGGGACCAGGAAGCACCCTTCAGGCCATATCCGTACTTGCCAAGGCTGTTCCCCTCATACACCGAGTTGCTGCCGATCCGCATCGCCTCGGCAAGCCTAGCCTCATCCATGCCATTGCCGTTGTCGGCAATGGTCATCCATCGCCCGTGACCGTTGTCCGGTCGGCTGAAGGTGATCGCTATTTTAGTCGCATCGGCGCTGATTGCATTATCCACAAGGTCGGCGACGGCAGACGGCATCGTATGGCCGACTGAGGCCAGGATCTCCACCAAGCGTGCGGGATTGGGTGGCAACTCAATCCCGCCCATCGCACTTTTAGATTGGGCCTGCGTCATATCGCTCCCCGTGCGCCTCGCCAGGAAAAGGTCCGGTCGGACTTCATTCAGCAATTGCCATATGCGCCGGCCTTCCTCGTCATGCAGCGCAATCATCGATGATTTTGCCAGCCCGCCGCTCTCTCCCTCGGCCAGGACGGCCGCGGTGACCGGATGGTCCGTGGGAAAGACCGTCCAGGAACCTTGTCCTGGGCTCGTTCCGGCGTCGATCTCCATTGCGAACAGGCAGCCGGGACTGACGAAATGATAAATCCGATCCTGGGGGCAGTTGCCCTCGAGGCGCCAGTTCTTGTCCTGCCTCTTCAACCATTGCTGTGCCCGGCCTTGACCCTGGTCGGTATCATACCGAAGGTCCATTACGATGCGATCGGTATCCCTTGCCGCTGGGAAGACGCGGTCCACGACGTCTCCGTCAAAGTTGATGGCCCGCTGTTTGGAGCCTTCCTTCCCTTGACGACGGTACTCATGGAACATGCCCAGTTCGCTGTGCGTCAGGAGACGCAGGATCAGGAAACGCATTTTTCACCACCCCCCTCGGTGGCTGCAGCCAGCCCGTTCATGGTCAACAATTCCTGCCGCATGTCCGGCAAGGACCGGCACCCGATCAGGGGGCGCATTGCCATTGCTATTGCATAGGCGACCAGCGGGGGTACGGCATTGCCGATCTGCTTGAAGGCGGGATTCATGCTTCCACGCAACACAAAACCGTCCGGAAACGATTGCAGGCGCGCGGCCTCCCTGACGGAGATCGTACGCGCCTGATCGCTGTCGAAATGGATATGGCTGTACGAATCCTTGCCAAGATGGGCCAGCAGCGTTCGTGATGGTTTGTCTCGATAAAGTTTCCACCATTTGTTTGGAAACTTCCCCGGATCGTAGGGCAGGGTCCATGCCTTGATGAACGCCTGCATCTCCTCCGGATTCCGCTTGCGTCCGTCCGCCCAGTCCCGTTCCAGGAGCTGGCGGCGTTTTTCCTCCACAAAGCGCCAGACCTCTGGGTATTGCCACCCCTGTTCCATGAGGCGGAATATCTTGTAGTCACGCGGCAGGTAACGGATGACATGTCCCGTGCTACGGTCCTGCGTGCCAAATCCCGGCCACCTGCGCATCAGCCTCGACCAGTCCGATGTCGGCGTATCGGAGGTGTAGCGTACCGGTTCTGACGGATCCTTGCGCCCCCGGAGCAGCTTGCCGTCCTTGAACAGGTCCAGGGCGTGGATGGCTGGGAGGTCCGAAAAGGCTTCGCCCGCCGTGGTGGTTGCCGGAAGGCCATCCCGTTCCGAGGGGTCATTGATCAGGCAATGGCTGTGCTCGACGCCCGCACTCAACGCGTTGATCAGCTTCCTGGCTGTCGCGCGCGTGCCCTCATAGCCGGTCGGAAGAACGGTGAAATGCGTGGGCGACGGGAAGATGACATCCTCATCCAGGTCTTCATGAATGCCGATGAGGAACATGCGTTCCCGGGTCTGCGGGACGCCGAACCAGGAGGCGTTCAAAAGCGTATAACGGACCCGGTATCCCAACTTCTGGAGATGTTCAGACACCGTCTCGGCTACGTTTCGGCCACCATGATTCAGGATGTCCGGGACATTCTCCATGAGAAGCGCCACGGGCTTTGTCTCGCGGACATAATGGAGGTACCGCTGCCACAGATTCACACGGCCATCGACAAGGAAGGCGATGTCAGCATCATCCTCGTCCCGGCGGTGGGCTTCATGGCGAAGCTTGGCTCGCCCCACGCGTGCAAAAGCTTGGCAGGGCGGACCACCGACCAATACATCCACCTGCTCATCCACAGGACCACCGATTTCCAGGTCCTTGAAAATCGATGCCGGTGTTTCCTTGATGATGTCATTTGCCTTGCGGTGGGCATCCCGATTCATACCTCGGCTGAACGAGGCGAAATTCGCCCCATGCGACTCAGCAGCCCATGGGTCTGCTTCTACAGACGCGACAAGTTCGAAGCCGGCGGTAACGAACCCGAGGGTGATCCCGCCACATCCTGCAAACAGGTCCATCATCCGCGGGGGCTCGCCAGCTCTCAGGCGGGCGATTTTCCGGCGTATGGCCATCGATGCAACCATCGGATTCAAGTTCTCATGACGATCATCTGGGGCCACGCTCAGTAAGGTGCTTTGCTGGATGTAGGTTGCGACGCTGGAATTGGAGCAGGGTAATGCGGGGCCCCATCGGGTGCAACGGTCACGCGGGTAGGGGATGGTTCGCTTCTTGGTGACAGGCGTTACCGGCGGGTTTGCGCCCTAAGGGCCTGTTGATAAATAAGTGAATCGGGTCTGTTTTTTGCGGTTGGAGCGGTTTGGGGATTCCCCGTGTGATTTGGAGCTTATAGAATCGCCGTATGATTGACCACGCCGCGATCAAACTGCGCTATGAGGCGCTCGATCCTCTGCTCGATGAGCGGGGGCGGCGGCGTTTTGCGGCGGCGGAAGCGCTGGCGGCAGGCCTGGGTGGAATTGCGGCGGTATCGCGCATCACCGGCATAGCGCGCAGCACGATTGGTCGTGGTTTGGTGGAACTGCGCGGAGCGGCAGGGCAGGAGGCGCCGTCGGGTCGGGTGCGGCGGGCAGGCGCCGGGCGGCGATCCCTGGTGGCGACGGACCCGACGCTGCTGGTCGATCTCAAGTCGCTGGTCGAGCCGACGACACGCGGCGACCCGATGGCGCCGCTGCTGTGGACGGCCAAGAGCCTGCGCAACCTGGCCGCCGGGCTTCGCGCGCTTGGTCATCGCATCGCCCATAACGTGGTGGCCGACCTGCTGCGCGACATGGGGTACAGCCTTCAGGCCAACCGCAAGACCCTGGAAGGCAGCAACCATCCCGACCGCGATGCGCAGTTCACCTACATCAACGAACAGGTAAAGGCGGCTTTGGCGGCCAGCCAGCCGGCGATCTCGGTCGACACCAAGAAGAAGGAACTGGTCGGCGACTTCAAGAATGCCGGCCGGGACTATCGCCCCAAGGGTCAGCCCGAGGCGGTGCGCGTGCATGACTTCATCATCCCGGAACTGGGCCGCGCGGCACCCTACGGCGTCTACGACATTGCCAGCAATGCCGGCTGGGTCAGCGTCGGCATCGATCACGACACCGCCAGCTTCGCCGTCAACACCATCCGGCGCTGGTGGCAGACCATGGGAAGCCAGCGCTACCCCAAGGCCACCCGGCTGCTCATCACCGCCGATGGCGGCGGTAGCAACGGCACCCGGGTCCGCCTGTGGAAACGCGAGCTGCAGGCGCTGGCCAACGAACTCGCCATCGCCATCACGGTCTGCCATCTGCCGCCGGGCACCAGCAAATGGAACAAGATCGAGCATCGCCTCTTCTCCTTCATCACCCAGAACTGGCGCGGCCGACCGCTGGTCAGCTACCAGACCATCGTCCAGCTGATCGCCGCCACCACCACCAAAACCGGACTGACCGTTCGGTCCGAGATCGACACAAATTCCTATCCCGCCGGCATCAAGGTCACCGATGCCCAGATGACCGAGATCAACATCCAGCGCCACGAGTTCCACGGCGAGTGGAACTATACGATCTCTCCACAGCCATCACCATGAAGCGATAATTTGTCAACAAAGTCTTAGTCAGACGTTTATACGAGGAATTGTCGATCCTGAAAGCTGCCGCTCGAATTGATTCATAATGTCACGCCAAATGTCACCCCTTACCCGTTCAGCCTTGGATAAGCCCAAATTGGGCAAGCTTGATTTTGCTGAATTCGATCGTAGGGGTAGGAATGGTGATTTGTTTTTCCATATGAAACTGTATCCTCTGACGCGACGCTTTCCTTTAGCTGCAAACCGGATACGCCATGACTTTGCCGCTCAGCTCTGTTTCCGAGAAGACCCCTATCGTCATTGACCTCGATAACGATGTTCGCGACGCCAACGAGTTTAGCGACTTGGGCAAGCTGTTCCAGCAAGAGGCGTTGAACAAGATCAAACGGTTGATCAAGCGTAATCTGGACAATATTGCGCCGGACCAGCAGGATGAAGCGAGTAGCAAGGCCTCCTCCATGCGCCGACGCCACGAGACCATCACGGTGCATGGACAGCGCGGCAGCGGCAAGACCACCTTCATCTTGAACGTTCTGGCCGCCCTGGCGAGCGACCCGAGATTCTGTAGTGAATTGGGGGTAGGCACGGGCCAATTGATCAGCCTGGACTTGATCGATCCGACTCTGATCGAGACCAAGGAACACGTCATTGTAACCCTGCTGACGCGCATCAAGCGGGAGGTGGACAATGCCTATCGCAAGAGCCGTGATCCGGCTGCGGGGCAGGAATACAAGGCCTGGGAAGCATCACTGGAAGCCATGGCCGATGGGCTGGCCCTGCTGGACCGCATAGGCGGCAAGGACTTTTATGGCGACGATTGGAGCGATCCCCACTATGTCATGGGGCGCGGGCTGGAGCGCGCTGAAGGCGGCGGCAATTTCGAACGGAAATTGCGGAACTTCATCCGAATCAGTCTCGAATTCCTGAAAGCCAAAGCGTTTGTCTTGGCCTTCGATGACATCGACACGTCCTTCGACCGCGGCTGGGATGTCCTTGAGATCATCCGGAAATACCTTACAACGCCACAGTTGATCACTATTCTGTCTGGTGATCTGGAACTGTACAGCCTGCTGGTTCGCGGTAGGCAATGGAACAATCTTGGCGAAAATTTGCTGAAACCCGAGCAATGGCTGTTTTCAAACGCAAAGGCGGAAGGATCCGGCGATAGGTTTCATTCCTTGATGCCCCGAATCGCCCAGACGGTGGAAGAATTGGAGGCGCAGTATCTGCTGAAGGTGTTGAAGCCGGAGAACCGCATCGACCTGTCCCCGCTGAGTTTTTACATCCGTGCCGATGGCCGGTACGACATTTTGGTCAAATCCAAGAGAGGGGAAATCGAGCAACAACCTCTGCGAGAAGTGCTGAATAACTTCGCCGCAGCGTCCCTGGCCTATCGATCTGGAACAGATCAAACGCTGTTTCTGGATATGGTGCTGCGGCAACCGACTCGCACAACCATCCAATTACTGCAAGGGATGCGAGAAGCCGTGGACAGCGCCGAGAGGGAAGCGAAGGCGAAGGCAGCGGGTGGCGCCGGCCAAACTGGCGAGCGGCAGAAGAGCGACTTCAGCGCCGAATCCGTGGCCGCGTTGCGCGATTCTATCTTTAAGACTTTTTCCAGCTCCCTGATCAGCTTGGGGTTTCCCCTGGATGAATTGCACGACAGCGATCCACGCCGTCTGATCCTGTCGATCATTGACTGGCTTTGCATCAACGACGGCTGGACTTCGGATTACCGCTTGCGGCCGGAACACCGCGATGACAGCCGCAATCTTTGCGTCACCGCCATTGCGGCGGCCCTGCTGTCCGGGTTCGAGGACAAGCCCGGCACCATGCTGGAATACATGCTGAAGGTGGCGCGCACTCAGACGTACATCAGCCGCAGCCTAGAAAAATCCGAGGAGATCCTGGACTATATTGAGTTCTGCGGCCTCAAGGCGGTTGAAAGCCCTCTACAAACCGTTCGTAAGGCGCTGGCCTGGGAGCGTGCCGGAGGTCGGACCGCGACCAATGAGAAGGGAACCGGCTTTCAAAACCTTGATCGCCGTCTAGGCGGTGGCGTGGCCGCCGTGCCGATCCGGAAACTACGCGATATTAAGTCGCCCGACGAATACAGCGCCGCCCTTCAAACTCTTTACGGCCTAACCTATTCCAAACAGTCCCCCTTTGTAAAGTTTGAACTAAAAAGAATTGAAGAAATAGGAAACGCCATTGATAATAGATTCGGAATTCACCATTATCTTCACGCCATTATTAAAAAGAATAATCAATTTGGAAACAGGAATCCGGTCATAAAGCACAGATACATTAACTCAGTACGATCACTTGCAAAAAATCTTCACGGATCATCCGCTATTATTTCATGGATTCCTCTGACAATAGTCATTGGCAACAGTGGAATGAAATCTGGATTCTATTCCATCACCCCCATTTTGGCCCTAATCTCCGAGATGATGTCCTTGGGTGACCAGTTGAGCGATCAATCGCGCGAGGATCAGATTAGCGCGATGATCCAGAGAATAACCATGGAGCGGAGCTATCACGTTCCGGCAACGCGGGCCGCATTCCAACAGGACGGGGCGGCGGAGACTGAACAGGGGGATGACGATGATGAGGAGGAGGACGACGAAAAAATCCTGATCTCTAGCACTGAAGATCGGGAAAGCGTTGGCGCCCTCGTCAAATTACTGGCGGATTGGAGGAAAAGCTTCACCGCTCGCAAAGTCGCGGTCGCCCCCAGCACCCTGGCCCGAGCCTGGACCCGGTTTATTTTCGCTACCGGCAATATCGAGGAGAAGTTGACGTATCTTGAATCCCGTTACCTCGGCGTCCTCATGCATCGTTACATCGTCTGCTTCCTCAATGCCATTCTGGTGGAAGAGGCGACATCGAAAGGCCTGGGAAGTGACCTTAATCTGACCAATCCGATAACCCGCAGTAAGCCGTTTCTTGATAATCTGTCGGCAATGGAGGGCAAGTTACCGCCCTTCTTCTCTGCCCTTTTCTCTTGCCCGCTCTGGGCATACTTTCTTTGCCCTCGAGAAGAGGTCTTCACCAAGCAAAAGAAGACGTGGGAAACCCTGATCCAATTGCCTGATCAAAAAGAGAAGAAGGAAAAATCAGACGACGAGATCAAGGCGTCACTGGCAGCGGAACTCATTGAGGCTGGATTCTCGCCGGGCCGAAGCGAAAGTAGCACCGTTGCGGACCTCACCTTCGCCAATCTCTTCGACCCATTGAACAGCGTCTACATCCAGCGCAACCCTGAGCAGGCCAAACCCAAGGCTCTGAAACTTCCGACGGCCGACAGTGCGTCAGCTGAGGCAACGGCGTCGCAATGATGGTCGGGAGTCTACGTGAATGGCTGGCTTGATTTACCGCAGGGTCTTCGAGGATTGGGAGACGCTGGACGAGTGTCTGGCCGGGCGGGCGCCGAGCCTGAGGGCCATGCGCCGACGGCTGTTCGTCCTTGAGCGCGATACAGACGTCGCGCGGCCCGACCACTATTACAAGAACTACCTTGACCAGCGGTTGGGGACTGCGTCCAGCCATGCCGACTTTCTGCTGACGGCGATCAACGACCTTGCCGATACCTATCTTGAGGTCCGCGGAGGGCGGGTCTTTGCGGTGCGTGAGCGGTTCGGCGACTGGCAGCATCTTTTGCCGTTCATTTCCCCACTTGTGGTCATCGCCGCGCGGATCGCCTCGGCCAAGGGCTGGTCCAGCGAAGTGGCCGATGACCACCAGGCCCGGGCCAGGGTCAAAGCGGCGGGGCTGGTTCACACGGCCCTGCCCACTGTCTGGGACCCATTGCTGGATGACCTGATCCGGCAAGAGGGCCTGAATGAAATGCATCTGCACCTGAACGGCTCCACCGAACTGGATCTGGTCTGGCTGGAAATCCTGCGTCATCCTGATGCCTTTTTCGGCGAGATCCGGCAGGTGAAGAACAAGGAGGTGGTGCGAGAGCTTTACGAACAGATTCGGCCCGGCCTTAACGAATACAAGCTGTACCGCTATGTTCGCATCGCCCGCCGACTGCGGGCCATGCTGACCCGTGCGGCCTTTCCTCTTTTGCCCGATGACCCGTTTTCCATGAGCGATCTGTTCGAAGCGGTTCGACTTATCCAACCCGCAGACGGCGCTCCGCCGCCATGGCTGGAGTATGGCGGCGCGCCCTTTGCCCACCGCTGCCCCGATTTAACAAGGGATTTATCCGATCTGCAGGCGGAGGCAGTTTGGTACATTGCCATCTACCGCTTGCTGAAAAGCAGCCCTAATCCGGCCCATGCAGCAGCATTCCACGCCTTTTTGCTGATCCTGGGCATGATCGGGCGGCTGACCATTCAGCAGACCGATCAGTTCGGTTTTGATCAGTTCCAGAAATTCACCTTGAACGGTATGCGCGAGAATGCGGAGCGTGTTTATCTTAAGCGCTTTAACCAGTTGACCGGCCAAAATGGCCGTGACTTGGACCATCTGGAGGCACGCTGCGCCCCCAAAAAGGAGAAAGCAAAGACCATAAGACTAATTCAGACCATCCTGCGCGGATACGCTGAATATCATTTGGGCGAATCAAAAGGCCGGGCGCGCTTCGGCGACCTCACTCGAAGCGAAGGTGAGATCACTTCCGACAAGCGGATGAAGCTCGGGCTGGTGTTTCATTTCATCAAGGCGCAGGACCAGGCTGTGTCGGGTAGGAAGAACCGCATTACGCCTGTCCGTCATCATCTTCTGCGGCGTCAGATCTGGAGCCAGGGGCTGCAAGTGTTGTCCATCCTCGACCGTGTTCCGGCAATCCGCGACTACATTTCCGGCGTTGATGCCGCCGCCAACGAACAGCATGCTTCTCCCGAGGTCTTTGCGCCGCTCTTCCGCATGGTTCGTCGAGGCGGCATCGTCCACGCCACCTACCATGTGGGCGAAGACTTCGAGCATCTTTTATCCGGCATACGCGGAGTATCGGAAGCGGTCGCGTTCCTCGACCTGCAATCGGGGGACCGCATCGGACACGGCACGGCGGTCGGAATTGACCCCCGGCTCTGGCTGAGGCGGATCGGCCCGAAGATGATGCTGCGCCTGCAAGACCACCTGGATAATCTAGTCTTTGCCTGTAGGTTGCTGGGGGCGGCACATTTGGATGTAGTCCGAAACCTGGGCAGTAAAATAGCTCTTCTGACGCAACGCCTCTACGGTCGTCACATCTCGCCGGACATGCTCTTTTCCGCCTGGGAATATCGCCATCTCGATCCTTTGCTTTCCCGCTACGTGGACCGGAAATTGAAGTTCCAGAAGCCGAATGAGATTCGAAGGGAAATCACAACGCGCTGGCAAGGCGATTCCCATCGCCGTATTGAGGCTCATAAGGCTCTCGATGCCTATGAAGCCTTTCCCGACGCGTTCAACTTGTTTCTCGAATATCACACGCCGGCGGTCCACCAGCGCGGTCGGGAATGGTCCGAGGTCTCCATGGACGAGATTGACGCCGATGCTCTGATCGACCTGCAGCACCATGTGCTGGGTCAATTGCACGAACGCAATATCGCCATCGAAACGCTGCCGACCAGCAATGTGCGGATCAGTTTCTACAACGACCACGAGGAGCATCACCTGCGGCGTTGGCTTGGCAGAAATCCAGACTTTCCGACCAATATACCGATGCCGGTGATATGTGTCGGCTCGGATGATCCGGGAATCTTCGCCACCAATCTTCGTAACGAATACACCCATATCCAACGGGTGCTGTGCGCTAGCGGCATGCAAAAGAACGAAGCCACCGCAGTTCTTCAGCAGCTTAACGCCAACGGCAGGGCCTTCCGGTTCCAGCCGAAGAATTGTTAGCCTACCTGTGACACCGAGCGAGGCCCAAATCTCGGGCTCGGCGTCGTTCACGGCATTGGCCCTCTCGCTAAGGATTGCTTTAATTGATTGATCGGGTTAGGTCGCGAGGGAACTGCACTAGGCGTGTAGAAACAAATGTCCGGTCCTTCGTTCCAATTACCCAAACCCGCCCTTCCGCTTCCGGCCCCCCTTGGGGCATTCGCTTGTGACCGTATTGTGCCCCATTACAGCCGTTCGATGTAATGGCGATGCTTGGAAGCGGATACTTGTTCGTTTGAAATGTGAATGGCCGCATGCGAGTGTTGGTACCAGATCGATCCTTCGTTTCGCCTCCGGGATCGGAATGGCGCTCAGATTCTTCTCGGACGTGTTTTCTTTTTCAGTTCATTTGTTTTCGCGCTATGGTTGCTTAGCTGGACCCTATTTAGGAATGAGGCGAGGGCTCCCTGGGATTTCCGGAAAGAGACGCGCAAATGAGCTTGCAGACTATTCCCCCTCTTTCAAAATGCTTCGACGGCATGCCCTATACACGTATGCCGGAGGTAGAGGCCGAACTGGCGACGCTCCTCAAGCTGCCTTTCGACGAGGTCGTTGAACGCGGCGCAATTACGAGGCGGTCGGAGCAGGGCTACATCCGTCCTGAATGCTTGATGCACCTGCTGCGCCGGACGCGCGACGACAACAGTGATGTGCGGTTCAACCGGTTGTTCCCGCAGCTACTGCGACGTGTAGCGCTGGCCTTGCCTCGCGCCGAGCGCACGCAGGGCGGGCAGACCTTGGTCGATGCGGCGATGAGCGACATCAACGAGCAGGTGCGCGCCCGCTTCCTGGTGCTGCTAACGCTTGATCGCAGCGGTGGCGATCGCCTCGACTTCTACGAGGTTCATTTCGACCAAGCGGTGGCGATGCTGCGTGCCAAGGCGTGGGGCAAGATTGCATCCCGCGCGGTACGCGAGGCCCCGATCGAGCTTGACCCCGAGACCAACGAGCTTCCGGCAAGCATCGAGCGGGCCGCAGGCGCCTTCGGGGGCGAGAGTGATTCAATTCTTTTCGACCCGATTTTCCGGTCACGGCTGCTCGCAGCGATTGATAGCCTGCCACCGGAACAAAAGGAGATCGTCACCATGACCATGGCGAATATTCCAAGCCAATCACAAGACCCGGAAATCCCATCGATCAGCGGCATTCTAAATTGCGATCCGCGAACCGTGCGAAACCGGCGAGACCGCGCTATCGTCGCGCTCCGCGAGGCTCTTGGGCTTGGAGATAGCAAATGAGCACGCATCGGTCCTCCGCGGATGATGTATTGGCGATGTTCGCCATCGCGTTCCGTCGCGATCCTGCCGAGCTTGGCGCATATTGTGTACGGCATCCCGCGCTTGCCTCGCAACTCATCGCGCTCGCACATGAACTGGCACTCCAGGACGCGATCCCTGACGATGCGCCATTGGATGCGGATGCGGAGCGCTGGATTGAGACGGCGCCGACGCCAAGCTCGGCTGTGGCCAATCCCTTCGCCGGTCTCGACCCGCAAGCCTACGGAGCGCTACGGCAATCGCTGGGCGTGCCGGGTATCGTCCTCAATGGCTTTCGTGACCGCGTCGTTGTAGCCGGAACCGTGCCGCTCGCTTTCCTCGAGCGGCTCGCTCAGGGCTTGGGCATCGGCTTGCGCGAGCTTGCAGCCTATCTCGCGGGGCCAGCGGTCCTTGCGCGGGTGGCCAGCCATAAATCCGATGGCGTCCCAGGCGCGGTCACAGCCAAGATCAGCTTCACATATCTTCTCAACGAGGCAGGCGTGCCCTCGGAGCGGGTTGCCGAGCTGCTTGCTGAGGAGGACTGAGCTTGGACGCGCTCGAGCTTGGGCGACAGGCGGCTGCGGCAATTCACGCCAAGTTGGTTGCCCAGGGCTGCGACCCTTGGAACCCAATGGCGTTGGTCATGGGGGCGGCGAGCCAGCGGGATATTCATGAGATCACGCCGCTTAGGCTTGGCAGCCCGCTGCTGGGAACCGCTCGCGCAAGCTATGATCCCCAGAGCAACAGCATCCAGCATGAGGACACCGGCGACGCATTCCTGAACGCGTTTCTGATCGGTCACGAGCTTGGACATGCGACGCTCGGCGATGACCGGCTGCCCGATCAGGCATTCAGTCCGGATCCGGCGCAATCGGCGGAGGCTGCGCCAGTCGGCGAGGAGCGCGTCGCCGACTATAGCCGGAAGTCGCGCCGTGAGGTCCAAATGGATCTCTTTTCGCGCGAACTACTGATGCCCCGCACCTTCGTACGCAATCAGCATCTCGCCGGCATGACCGCGCTAGCGATCGCCGAGCGTCTAGGCGCGCCCTACGAGGTAGTTGCTCAGCAGCTGCTGGACGCATTACTTCTCCCGCCCGTCGAACTCGCCCACGAGGAGGAGGGCAAGGACCGACCGCTCAACAGGCGGCAGGCCGACGCCGCGACCCATCGGGGCGGTGCCTTCCTCCTTGAGGCCGGGCCCGGGACCGGCAAGACCAAGACGCTGGTCGGCCGAGTTTGCGATCTCATTGAGAAGGACGAGGATCCACGTGGCATTGTGGTACTCACCTACTCGAACAAGGCTGCGGGCGAACTCTCGAGCCGGATCGCGGCGCGCGCGCCTGAGGCTGCTGCTGCCATGTGGATCGGAACCTTCCACGCGTTCGGCCTCAATCTGGTTCGTCGCTTCCATGGCGCGCTTGGTTTCGCGCGTGAGCCGAGGCTGCTGGATCGGACCGAGGCGATTGAGCTGATGCTCGGCCAAGTTGCTGGACTCGAGCTCAAACACTATCGTGATCTCGTCGACCCCACCGAGAAGTTGCGCGACCTGCTCAGCGCAATCTCGCGCGCTCAGGACGAGGTCGTGCTGGCACCGCGCTATGCCGAGCTGGTCGAGGCCATGCTCACGGAAGGTGGTGGTGCCGAGAATCTCGCGCGGGTGGCCAAGGCTCGCGAAGTCGCGCGCGTCTATGAGAGCTACACCGCGATCAAAAAGGCCGGCAGTCGCGTGGACTTCGGCGATCTCGTTGCGCTGCCGACCGATCTGCTTGAGCGCCGGCCGGAGATCGCCCAGCAGCTTCGAGACGAATACCTTCACATTCTGGTTGACGAATATCAGGATGTGAACCGTGCGAGCGTGCGGCTACTCCAGCAACTGACCGATCAAGGTCGCAACCTCTGGTATGTCGGCGACATTCGCCAGTCGATCTACCGCTTTCGCGGCGCCTCCTCCTTCAACCTTGATCGCTTCGACGAAGATTTTCCCGGTGGCGCTCGCGGTCATCTCAAGGTCAACTACCGTTCGTGCGATGAGATCGTTCGTGCCTATTCAACCTTCGCCGAGCAGATGCCCGTCAAGGGTGCGACTAGGGTGGAGTTGGAGGCGTCTCGCGGCGCTTGCGGGGTGAAGCCTGAGTTCCGCTACGTCGAGGGCGATACCGAGCGTGAGATCGACGCCGTCGCGGACGCTATCAAGGCGATGCGTGCAGACGGTTTCGCCTATCGCGATCAGGCGCTTCTGTGCAGTGGGAACGACCGCCTCGCAAGCTTGGGAGCCGGCCTTGAGACACGGGGCATCCCAGTCCTTTATCTCGGCAGCCTGTTCGAGCGTCCCGAGGTCAAGGACCTTCTCGCTTGGCTATCGCTGCTGACCGACCGGCGGGCTATGGCGCTCGCCCGCAGCACTGGAGCGGCGGGCTTGGAACTCGAGCTCGCCGATGTAGCCGCGATTGGTGCAGCGTTGCGCGACGACGCTGCCGAGCCGATGGCTTGGGCGGACGCGCTACCCTCAACGCTGTCTGCCGACGGGAGGGCGGCGGTCCAGAGCTATGCGCGGCTTCTGCACGGCTTCAATGCGAATTCCAGCCCGTGGAATACGCTTGCGCAGCTTCTGCTCGACCGAAGTCGCATCGCGGCAGAAATCGCGGGCTCGAACGCCGTGGCCGCCAGGGCACGGGGCATCGCGATCTGGCAGCTTATGAACTTTGTCCGCGCGCAGCCCAATCCGTCAGCGGGTGCCATCCATCTCCTGCTTGAGCGGATTCGCCGGCTTGTACGCCTTTCCGATGATCGAGACCTGCGGCATATACCTGCTGCGGCCGCCGGCATCGACGCGGTGCGCCTCATGACCATGCACGGCAGCAAGGGGTTGGAGTTCCCCGTCGTGCATATTCCAGGAATGACCACGGGTACGCTGCCGCGCGGGGCCCAGGCGCCAGCCTGCCCGCCGCCCGACGGAATGATCGCGGGAACCACCGAGCGCGGCCGCGCAGTCACCGATCGCGAGCATCAAGAGGAGCAGGAATGCCTCTTCTATGTCGCCTTGTCCCGTGCCAAGGATCGCCTCCTCCTCTATTCGCCCGACCGGACCAAGGCCGGCGAGCGCGCCGCCAGCACTCGCAATCCCTCGCCCTTTATCGACAGGCTCGGGCTCCGGATCGCGCGCTCCAAGGTCGCTCCAGCAGCCTATGATCTCGGACCCGTGGAGGTGCTGGTCGATGTTGGTTATCATGGCGAGCCGACCTTCACCCAAAGCGAGCTCAGTCTATATGAGCGGTGCCCAAGGCGGTTCTTCTATACCCATATCCTCAAACTCGGCGGCCGACGCATTACGACGGCCTATGAGGA
This sequence comes from Hydrogenophaga intermedia, assembly GCA_943371025.1. GTDB lineage: Bacteria > Pseudomonadota > Alphaproteobacteria > Azospirillales > Azospirillaceae > Niveispirillum. Next base: position 4,771 of record CALRTC020000014.1, on the reverse strand, counting down.
TCTGCACGATGTCGTACGCGCAGCGATGACCGATCTGCTCGGTGCACCGGGGTTTACTACCGATCCTGCGAGCCTTTCGGTGCTCATCGACCGGCATTGGGCGGCATCGCCGCTCGTGAGGGAGCCGACCGGCCAAGCCTATCGGCCGTTCGCGGACGAGCTTGTTGCCCGGTTCGTGCGCCGCCGCGCCGAGGGCACCCTCGTCGCGCCGCCTCGGCTCACTGTTCCACTGGGTGGAGCCCTGGTTCGTGTCGATGTGGAATATGCGCTGCAGGCGCCCAATGGCGTGATCACGCTCCGCCAGGTCCGCACCGGCCATATGCGGACGACCGAGATGAAGGGCGCGGCGGTGATGGGGCTGCTGCTTGCCGCGCGGCATGCCGCGCCTGGCTGCAATGCCGAGCTCCTGTTCTTGTCTGACGACGCATGCGAGCTGCTCGACCTCAACGGCAAGCCGCTTGAGAATCGCCGAGCGAAGCTCGCCGCCAGCGTCGCCGGCATTCTCGCCGGGGCGTTTCCGACCAAACCCTCGACCCGAACCTGCCCCAAATGTCCCGCCTTCTTCACCTGCGGGGCGGTGCCGAAAGGCCGCCTCGAAAAATTTTTTGCCTGAGCTTTCCCGTCCATCTCTTACACCGGGATTGGCCTCTTGGAAGCCGCTGCATCCGCCGTGGCGTAGCAAGGGATCACCCCCCAATGACCGACAAGCAGATCAGGAAGGAGCACGCCGCCGAGCTCGCGCTCGACGGCGTCACCTTCCAGCCCATCAACCTCGACGACCCTGTGCCGCTCGGCCGTCAGTACCTAGCCGCCGCCAAGCTCAAGCCGCCGGAGGCCTTCAGCCTGTATGCGATCCTCGAAAGCGGCGATTTCGAGGACGTGCGCCTCGACGAACCGTTCGATCTCCGTGCCAAGGGTGTCGAGCGCTTCGTCGCCTTCACCGGCGACCGCGTGTTCCGCTTCTTCGCCAACGACCGCGAGGTGAAGTGGGGGCCCGGGGCCATCTCCGAGGAGGCGCTGCGCCTCGTCAGCGGCGCGGCCGATGACGAGGCGATCTATCTCGAGGTGCGTGGGGGCACCGATCGCCTGATCAAGGAGGGCGAGACCGTCGATCTCACCCAACCAGGCGTCGAGCACTTCCTCACCGCCAAGCGCCCGAGGACGTACCATTTCTTCGTCAACGGCGTGAAGTACGAGGCCGACCAGCCCAGGCTCGCCGGTCTCCAGATCAAGGCACGGGTCGCCGATTGGGATCCCTCCCACGACTTGGTCCTCGAGGGCCATGGGGACGATCCGGACCGCGTGATCGCTGACGATGAGGTGGTCGATCTCGACGTGTCCCACGGTCCACGCCGCTTCTCGTCGGTGCCCAAGGCGAACTTCGGCTGATGTCGACGATCCTCCAGCGTCAGCTCGGCATGCTCGGTGAGCGCTTCGGCGCCGTCGAGCTTCGCCGGCTGCGAAGCGGAACGACCCTGGTGACCGTGCCGGGCGTTCCGCTCCCGCCGGGCTGGTCGGCGCCGCGCGCTCAGGTGCGCTTCCTGGTGCCGTCCGCCTATCCCTTCGCCGCTCTCGACTGCTTCTGGGCCGACAACAGCCTGCGCCTAGCTTCGGGCGCGATTCCCCAGAGCGCGGCCGCAGACAATGTGATTCCTGAGACGAGCGAGCCGGGCCTGTGGTTCTCCTGGCACCTCACCGGCCCCTGGGATGCCAATCGCGATACGCTATCGAGCTGGATGAACACGATCCTCGACCGCTTCCGGAGGCTGCAATGAGCGGCCTCCGCACGTTGGCGGGCACCTTCCCGGCGCTCGCTTGCGAGCTGCTGGCAGGCTCGGATGCCGAGCGCTGCGCGATCGGCTATGCGCACCATGACCCGGCGACTGCGAGTTGGGTGCTCGCCGAGGTCGCCGCCCTTGAGGAGACCGCCTATGCCGGACGCGACGCGGTCTCGGCCTTGCTCAAGCCAGAGACACTGGTGGCGATTGCCAATCGTGCGCGGGCGAGCCGGCTCAGCCCGGTGATCATCCACACCCATCCGCACACGCTTGGCATGCCACACTTCTCGCCGGTTGACGACGCCGGGGAGGTGGAGATCAAGGCCTATCTGAACCGCCGCGCCCCCGAAGCGTGTGCGCTGGCGGTGGTGATTGGCCCGGACGGCATCAGCGCGCGCGAGCTTGGCCTCGGCAGGCCGGTCGATGTTTGGGATGTCGGCGCTCGACTTGCCCTGCTCACCGGCGACGGAGGCTGCGGAACCGATGAGCGGCATGATCGCCAAGTGCGTGCGTTCGGCGCAGATGGGCAGCGCATGATCGCGAGGCTGAAGTTGCTCGTGGTAGGGGCCGGCGGCACTGGCTCGGCGACGATACAGCAGCTCTCGCATCTGGGCGCCGAGGACATCACGGTCATCGATCCGGACACGGTCGAGGCGACCAACCTCAATCGCCTGATCGGGGCGACCCACGCGGATATCGGCCTTCCCAAGGTCGAGATCGCGCGCCGCTTTGCGCTGGCGATCAATCCGGCGGCTCGGGTGCGGGCGATCGTGGGTGATATTGTCGACGAGTGCACTGCGCGGATGATCGGCGGGTTCGATCTCATCTTCCTGTGCACCGATTCGCACGCGAGCCGTGCCGTGGTGGGCCAAGCAGCCTATCAGCATCTGGTTCCGGCCATCGACATGGGGGTCAGTATCACTGTCGCCGACGGCACGGTCAGCCATGTCACCGGCAGGGTACAGATGCTGGCGCCCGGCCTGCCGTGTCTGGCCTGCACCCGCGCGCTCGACGCCGAGCAGATCCGCCGTGAGATGCTGACCCCCGAGCAACGGACAGCTGACCCCTATGTGATCGGTGGACATGCACCCCAGCCAGCGGTGGTGTCGATCAACGGCACGATGGCCTCGCTTGCGGTGACGATGTTCCTGGGTGCGGTGACCGCAGTGCCCGCCAAGGCGCGATTTCAACTCTACGACGGACTTCGCGGAACGGTGCGGCCGACCACCGCGGCGGCCCGCAAGGACTGTGTCGTCTGCTCGCACGAGGGCGCGTTGGCGAAGGGCGCGAGTTGGAGCCTTCCCGTGCGACCGAAGGCGCGTCATGACTGAGGCGCATCGGGACATGCTGTGGTTCGGGACAGACCCGAGCGCCAGGCAGCGCCGCGATCTCGACAATCGCCGCTACACCCGTCAACGACATGAAGGGAGATAGCCAATGACAGGGCCTGCACGAAAGGTGCGCTGGCGTGGAGCCGGCGAATATCGCGACCAAGCCGAGCCATTGCTCGAGCAGGCCGGCGATGCTGCGTCGATCATTCGCGGGCGGATGCGCGCCTTGCTCATCAAATGCCCCGACGGCTGCGGCGAGACGCTGGTGATCAACCTTGATGGGCGAGCTGGGAAAGCTTGGGCGATCGACCTTCGCCACGAATCGGTTACGCTGTACCCCTCAGTCTGGAGAGAAAATGGATGCAGGAGCCATTTCATCCTGTGGCGCGATATCATAGTCTGGTGTGACCGTTTCGAGGCCGGCAATGTCGAGCCCGACTACGACGCCGGGCTCGAGGCGCTAGCGCTAGATGCGCTCACGGCTTTGCGCTTCCGCACCGGCTTAGAAATTGCCATCCAGCTTGAGGAGATTCCATGGGATGTTCTTCGCGCGCTAAGGCGATTGGCGCGTGCAGGGCTCGTCGAGGAGGGCAGCGGGAATCTGCGCGGCCAATTTCGCCGCGCAGACCGCTGACACTCTGCGGCTTCGACAGCTCGCTTTCGAGGGCACGCTACCCATTTGACAGATAAGGGGAGAAAGTTGTCGTGATCGAAGTTCATCCGAACCTGTTCATCGGCAATGAAGGCGATGAACAGCGCCTGCGCCGTGAGCCCGGCTGGTTCTTCATCCATGCTTGCAAAGAGCCATATCATCGACAGGCGCTCGGTTATACTGGGCGTGCCGCGTCGAAGGACCATCCCGAATATCTGATTGCGTGCCGCGATGACCGCCTGATCCTAAACTTGGTCGATGTGACTGATGTCAATTACATTGCCGCAGAGATTGTCGATGCTGCGCTCCAAGCCATTCATCGTAATCTGGGTAGCGCCAAGGTGCTGCTCCATTGCAACCAGGGTCAGTCGCGCTCGCCCTCTATCGCCCTGCTTTATCTCAGGAGGCACACCAACCGTTTCACCGGCATGGCGCTCACCGAGGCGCTTCAGATATTCCAGACGCTCTATCCGCCTTACTCGCCTGCGCGCGGCATGGCCGATTATGTCAGATTGAATTGGGATCGATATCAAGTTGTTGACTGAGGACCTCATTCTGCGCGCTGACGCCCTGTGTGCGCACAGCTTCTGCTTGAGCATTTTGCGATCTAAGGTGGCAATTTTGCCGGTCCAAATCCGACGGGAAGCTTGCTGTCAGGGGGGGTGACAAAAATATGCAGTTAAATCAACGTCGTAAGCTTACTATAACCTCGGTTGAGGCGAGCCCCCGCATCCAATACTCAAGCCCTTGAAAGATAATGCCTTTCAAGGGCTTTTTTGCTGTTCGCAATGACCACCCCAAAACAGTGTCCAGCTACCATATAGAGCGTCGCGCTGTAAGTCGGAATCTGGGATTCCCTTTGTACGCTTCCGGTGTGAGGCGCCTTGTGTTTGGTGGTCGGTAGCTGGGAGTGTTTGCGTAAGCGCGATAGCGCGGACGCAAACGAGTGGCAAACGTGATGGCTTATCAGCGGGTGGAGGTTTTGACGGGTACGGAGCGTCGTCGGCTGT
>CALRTC020000013.1:0-147624 GCA_943371025.1 Hydrogenophaga intermedia | reverse complement strand
CCCGACGCCAGGACGACATTGCTCAGCGTGTTGCTGATGGTGCCCTGTCCGGTCGTGCCCGTCAGGGTGCCGATCGTGCCCGAGGTGCCGCCGGCCAGGGTCAGGTTGTTGGAGGACTGATTGTTGATATTGCCGGACAGGGTGCCGCTATTGACCAGGGTGCCCAGATTGCCGGTGGATGCGATATAGACGGCCGTGGCGGCGCTGAGGCTGCCCGTATTGTTCAGCGTTCCCAGCGTGCCGCCGACATAGTGATTGCTCAACATCAGCAGCAGGTTGTTGCCGACGACCGTGTTGCTGACGCTGCCGATGCCGGTCAGGGAATTGGCGACGATGCTGACGCCGGTATAGCTGGAGGCCGCGCCGGCCGACACCAGAGTCGTGCCGCCGGTACCGACCAGGTAATTGCCCGTGGACACCAGGCTGGTGGCGATGGTGCCGCCCGTGATGCTGGCCCCGCCGCTGACCACGATGCCGCTGCCGGACGCCGACAGATCAAGCGTACCGGCAGTCTGCGCGTAATTGCCGGTGATGGAGACGATGCTGTTGAAGCTGAGCGATGCGCCGCTGTTGGTGACCGTCCGCCCGGTGGCGATGATGTGGTCATTCAGCAGCAGGTTGCCCGACGCGAAGAACAGGTTGCTCAGCGTGTTGCTGATGGTGCCCATGCCGGACTGGCCGGTGAGCGTGCCGATGGTCCCGGACGCGCCACCGGTGATGGTCAGGTTGTTGGCGCTCTGGTTGTCGATCTTGCCCCTGACCACACCACTATTGTCGAAGCCACCAATGCTGCCGCTGATATAGAGCGCATTGCTGGAATTGATGGTGCCGCCATTCTGGTTGATCAACGTGCCCAGCGTGCCGGCCACGTTCAGGGCGCTGGTGGCATTGCCGATGCTGCCGCTGTTGGTCAGCACCGCAAGGCGGCCGCTCACCTGCACGGCGCTCTGCGATGCCGTGATCGTGCCGCTGTTGGTCAGCGAGGTCAGGGTGCTGTTGCCGTCCAGATAGACGCCCTGCGGCCCGCCATTGATGGAGCCGGTATTGGCCAGCACACCCATGGTGCCGTAATTGGCAAAGCCGGCGGAGCCAGAGGTGATATAGCCGGCATTGGTCAGCGTGCCGAAATAGGTGTCGTTCTGCAGGCCTGCTGCGGTGCCGCCGATGATGCTGCCGCCGATGCTGTTCAGCATCGACAGGATGGTCGACTGGTTGCCGAAGCCCTTGCCGGAACCGGAGATCAGGCCGCTATTGACCACCGTGGTGATGGTGGAATTGTTGGAGACGCCGGCCCCGCTGGTGTCGTTCGAGGTCAGCGTGCCGCTATTGACCAGCGTGCCCAGCGTGCCGGTGGAGGCGACATAGACGCCATAGAGAACGTTGGTGAGCGTGCCGGTGTTGCCGACCGAGGTCTGGCTGTTGCCGACATAGTAGTTGCCGACCAGCATGACCAGATTGTTGCCGCTGGTCGTGCCGGAAACGGCCAGGCCGGTGATGCCGCCGCCGCTGCTGCTGAGGACGACGCCGGTATAGTTGGACCCGGCCCCGCCGGAAACCAGCGTACCGCCCGCCGATCCATACAGATAAGACGAGGTCGAGGACAGACCCGCACTACCGGCCGAAATGGTGCCGCCGGTGATGCTGGCGGCCTTGCTGACCACCAGCTGGCCGCTATTGCCCAGATTCAGGCTGCCACCGGTCTGGGTGTAGTTACCGTCCACGTTGACGATCGTCGACAGGGTGATATTGGCACCCACATTGCTGACCGTCACGATGCTGGCCGCAACGCTCTTGGCCAGGATGTTGTCATGCAGCAGCAGGTCGCCCGAGGCGAAGACCAGATTGCTGCTGATGCCGAGCGTGCCCAGGGTGGTGCCGTTAAAGCCGATCAGGGTGCCGATGGTGCCACCGCTGCCGCCGATGATGGTGTCAACCCGACCGCCATCCTTGTTGATATGGCCCTTGATGATGCCGCTATTGATGATGGTGCCGAAGGTGCCGGCCATGGCATTGCTGCCACCGGACAGGGTGCCGCTGTTATTGACCAGCGTGATGACGCCATTATTCTGGATGGCGTTGCCGCTGCCCGAAATGACGCCGCTGTTGGTCAGCGTGGCGATGGTGCCGGAATTCAGGATGGCCCAGCTTGAATTGGTGATCGTGCCGCTATTGCTCAGCAGGCCGATGCTGCCCCCCTGGTTCCACAGGGCCGTGAAATTATTGTTGGTGATGCGGCCGGAATTCAACAGCGTGCCGATGGTGCCGCGGTTATTGACGCCGAACTGCGTGCCCCCCAGCGTGCCGCTGTTGGTGACCGTGCCGACCTGGCCGGTCGTGGCCACATAAAGGCCTGTGCTGGCGCTGGTGATGGTCGCGCTGTTGGTCAGGGTGGTCAGCGTGCCGCCGACATAATCATTGTTCACGTTCAGCAGCAACCCGGTGCCGATCGTGCTGGTGCTCTTGTACAGGCCCGTGACATTGTTGATCGACACGGTGGCGCCGGTCAGGTTCAGGCTGGAACCACCGACCAGCGTATAGGCACCCGCCAGGTAATTGCCCGTGCTGGAGAAGCTGGACACCACCGTGCCGCCGGTGATGCTGGCGGCACCGGTGGCGATCAGGCCGGCCTGCGTCGGGTCGATCGTCAGCGTGCCGCTGGTCTGGTTGAAGCCGCCGGCGACATTGATGATGCTGTTCAGGCGCAAGGAGGCGCCGATATTGGACACGGTGCGACCGGTCGCATTGATATTGTCGTTCAGCAGCAGGTTGCCGCTGGCGAACACCACATTGGACAGCGTGTTGATGATGCTGCCCTTGTTGGTGACGGTCTGTCCCGTCAGCGTGCCGATGGTGGCGCCGGTACCGCCGCTGATGGTCAGGGCGCTGCTGCTGAGATTGACGATACTGCCGGCGATCAGCCCGGAGTTGGTGATGGGGCCCAAGGTGGAGCCGGACGCCGCGTACAGGGCGGCAGGGCCGCTCAAGGTGCCGCTATTGTTGACGCTGCCCAGGATACCGCTGAGATAGATACCCCTGCTGCTGCCGGTGATGGTGCCGCTGTTGCCGAGCAAGCTCAGGGTGCCGCCATTGATGGAAAGGCCCTGCGCACCCAGCATCTGCCCCGTGTTGTTGACGGTGCCGATGGTGCCCTGGTTGTAGATGGCCCCGGTGGCGGCACTGATCAGCCCGCTGTTGGTGATCTGGCCGATCGAGGAGACATTCTGGTTCAGGCCGATGCCGCTGCTGGCGCCGCTGATGATGGTGCCGGTATTGACGATGGTGGCAATGGTGCCGGCATTGGCGATACCGCCGGCCGCACCAGCCCCGCCAACGGCCACGATGCGGCCCGAATTGGTGATGGTGCCGACCTGGGCACTGAAATTCATGAAGATGCCGCGCGTAGCGCCCGACAGGGTGCCCGAGTTGGACAGCGTGCCCACCGACCCGGTGGCGGCAATATAGGTGGCCGTCTTGGACCCGCTGATGGTGCCGGAATTGCTGAGGGTGGTCAGCGTGCCGCCAATATAATTGTTACGAGCAGTGGTGATGATATTATCACCGCTGATGCTGCTCACGGCCGACTGTCCGGTGAGCGTGCTGGTGACCAGGCTGAGCCCGGTATAGTTGGAGCCGGTACCCCCGGCGACGATGGTGTAATCGCCCGCCAGATAATTGCTGATTGAGTTCAGGCCCGCCACGACCGTGCCGCCGGTCAGGCTGACAGGGCGGTTGACCACCAACCGGCCGGCACCCGGATCGATCTGGATCGTGCCCGCACTCTGCAGCAGCGTGCCGGTGATGCTGAGCAGGCTGGTCACGCTCAGCGAGGCGCCGGCATTGGTGACCGTATTGGTGCCGACATTGATATGGTCGTTCAGATAGAGTTTGCCGGAGCTGAACAGCAGGCCGGCATTGGCGCTGGTGATGGTGCCGACACTGCCCAGGGTGCCGCTGAGGGTGCCGATGGTGGTCAGCGTGCCGCCGGAAATGGTGGGCGTGATGGTGCCGGAATTCAGGATATTGCCAAAGATCCGGCCGGAATTGGCAATCGAATTGATGCCACCGACACCGGTGATGGTGATCGCATTGATCGTGCCGTGGATGGTGCCGGTATTGGTGTTGATCAGGGTGCCGATGGTGCCCTGGCTGTAGACGGCGCGGTCGCCATAGATCAGCCCGGAATTGGTGAAGGTCCGGATCTGCGATTCATTGTCCCAGGTGAAGGACGTGTAGGTCAGCGTACCGGTATTGGTGAAGGCGCCAATCGTGCTCTGGTTCACCAGACGCCCGTCGATCCGGCCGCTGTTGGACATGGTGCCCAGGGAGCCGGCATTCCACAGTGCGTAGGTCTGGGCGCTGATCGTGCCGGTATTGACCAGGGCGGACACGCTGCCGGCCTGGATGAACACGGCACGGCCATTGGCCGCCGAATCGTTGATCAGGCCGTTATTCAGCAGGGTTCCCAACTGCGACCCGGCCGTGCCCGTGATCGTGACGGCATAGGCGTTGGCGGTGTTGATGGTGCCGCTGTTGGTGACGGTCAGGTTGCTGCCGGGGTTCGCCGTCGCGCTCCACACCGTGCCGGTGGTGATGGAGGTGCTGATGGTGATGTCGGCTGCGCGCGATGGTTCGACCACCACCAACAACGTTGCTGCCAGAACAATCGGCGACGCGCCAGCCATCAACGCCCGACGCAATTGGCCCTGTCCGATCGTGGTCTGCAAAGTCGCCCCCAACTGCCTATCGACGATGCGACTGTTCCACGCCCCACGGCAAAACAGCGGCATTCGTCCGCATTTCACTTCTATCTCCCTAGAGAAAACACACACAACGAAAAGTATCTATCTAAAAGTATTAGTCGCCCCCCGTTTCCAAGGTTCCCCATCGCGTTACCGCCCCCCCCATCGCCCCGTCAGCGTGGTAAAGACAGCGAGCGGAATCACGGGGCGCCGGCCTTGCCGGCGGGCTTTTTTCCTTGGAAAAGTCTCAGAAAGTGGCTGATTCAGCGTGCCTGCGCCGTCTTGATCCTTTGGGAAGACTCGGCGCCGTTAACAATCGGCGCCATTCTCGCTCCCGTGAACAAGGCAAACGGCCACTGTCCAGGCGGCGGTCCCCGGTGTGAATATGTTTACAACCGCGAGTTAGACGCGGTCTTAGGGCGCACTGCCCACTCATCCGACCGGGGACAGGGGCATCAACGCCCCTTGGATTTGGCGCCCCCTTGGCACCCATCCCTTATAAAAGCAGCCCGATCGGGTCCTCCAGCCGCCTGCCCAGGGCCGCCAGGAACGTCGCACCCAGGGCGCCGTCCACGGCCCGATGGTCGCAGGAGAGTGTCAGGCTCAAGACCGAGGCGAAGGCCACCCCGCCATCCGGCCGCTCCCGCGCTTCCCGCCGCACCGTGCCCACGGCCAGGATGGCGCCCTGGGGCGGGTTGATGATGGCCTGGAACTGGCGGATGCCATACATGCCCAGATTGGAGATGGTGAAGCTGCCGCCGCTGATATCCTCCTTGCCGAGCGTACGCTTGCGCGCCCGTTCGGCCAGGTCGGCGACCCTGGCACCGATGGACCAGGGGTCGAGTGCTTCCGCCCCGCGCAGCACGGGCGTCAGCAGTCCGCCATCCACCGCGACGGCCACGGAGATGTCGGCGCTGCGGAAGCGGCGGATGCCCTCATCCGTCCAATGCACATTGACGTCCGGCACCTCCGTCAGTGCCAGGGCCGTCGCCTTGATCAGCAGATCATTCACCGACAGCTTGCGGGGACTGTTGGGCCGGGCATTGACCTGTTCGCGGAAGGACAGCAGCGCATCCACCGTGACATCGGACGTCAGATAGAAATGCGGCACCGTCTGCTTGGCATGGACCAGGGCGCTGGCAATGGCCCGGCGCATGCCGGTCAGCGGCAGCAGGTCATAGGTGGGGGCTTCCGTCACGGCCGGTGCCGACGCCCGTTCGGCCGCTTCACGCACATCCTGCTTGGTCACATGGCCCTTGGCCCCCGTGGGTGTGACGCTGGCCAGATCGACGCCCAGATCGCCGGCCAGCTTGCGCGCCGCCGGTCCCGCAGCGGGAGCGGGGGAGGGGGATGGGGCAGGGGGTACTACAGGGGAAGCCGGTGTCGGTGCATCCAGCAGACCGCGTGTCTGCGCCGCCGCCTTAACATCGGCCAGCGACACCCGGCCGCGCGCGCCCGTACCCTGGATGCCATGCAGGCTCATGCCCAGCTTGCGCGCGATCTTCTGTGCGATGGGACTGGCATGGGGTTCGGGGCCGGTGGGGGCCGGTTCGGGTGCGGCCACGGGTGTCGCCACGGGCGCTGCCACTGGGGCAAGCGCTGGCGGGACGGTGCCGCGCGCGGCGGCCGCCTTCTCCACATCCTCCTGACTGATCCGTCCCTTCTGGCCTGTGCCGGTCAGGCCGGACAGATCGATCCCCAGCCGGTTGGCCAGCCGCCGCGCCAGCGGGCTGGCATAGGCGGCCTCGTTGCGGGCAGCCAGCAGGGCGGGGTCGGGGGAAGGTTCAACGTTCATGTCGCTCTTTGCTGCCTCCCCCGCGAAAGCGGGGGTCCAGGGGCCGCTTGCACCATCGGTCGGGCCCGGGACCCCTGGATCCCCGCTTTCGCGGGGAAGGCAGGAGGAGCTGGTGTGGCTGTTCAGCATCGCGGCTGATGCTGAGGAGGCAGAGACACCCCCCTCCTTCGGCTCAAACGACACATCAATGGGCCTGTACCCCGCCACGAACGCATCAATGGCACTGTCCGGCACCGACGCATCGGCCAGCACGGCGATCAACGCGCCCACGGGCAGCACGTCACCCGCCTGGGCCAGCTGCCGGCGCAGCGTGCCGCCCACCTCCAGGTCCAGCGTATTGACGATCTTTTCCGTCTCGATATCGACCAGTTCGGCGCCCTTCTCGGCGTACGCGCCCACGGCCAGATGCCAGCTGGCGACTGTGCCTTCCGACATTTCGATGCCCCATTTGGGCAGGGTGATCGGGTGTATCTCAGCCATCTTTCAGCACCTTGCGCACGGCGGCCTCGATCTGGGCGGGGCCGGGGACATAGGCGCGTTCCAGTTCGCGGGCAAAGGGCACGGGCGTGTGCGGGGCCGTGACGATCTCGATGGGTGCCTTCAGGTCGCGGAAGCCCTTCTGCGCCACAATGGCGGCAATGTCCGATGCCACCGAACAGCGTGGCGGGCTTTCATCCACCACCACCAGCCGGCCCGTATTCGACACGCTTTCCAGGATCGTTTCCTCGTCCAGCGGGCTGGTCGTGCGCGGGTCGATCAGGTCGCAGGTGATGCCCTCGGCATTCAGCTTGTCCAGCGCCTTCTCTGCAAACGGCACCATGCGGCCCAGGGCCACGATGGTGGCATGGTCGCCCTCGCGCACCAGGGCCGCCTCCCCGAACGGGATCAGATATTCGCCTTCCGGCACCTCGCCCTTGCGGCTGTACAGCGCCTTATGCTCGAAGAACACCACCGGATCATCATCACGGATGGCGGTCAGCAGCAGGCCCTTGGCATCGTACGGGTTGGACGGCACCACCACTTTCAGCCCCGGCACCGCCGTCATGAAGGGATAGATGGTCTGCGAATGTTGGGCGGCACAGTTCATGCCGGCGCCGAACGACATGCGGATGACCAGGGGCGTGCGCGCCTTGCCGCCGAACATGTAGCGGAACTTGGCGGCCTGGTTGAAAATCTGGTCCATGGCCACGCCGACAAAATCGGCGAACATCAGTTCGGCCACGGGCCGCAGCCCGGCCAGGGCCGCACCATTGGCAGCACCGATGATGCAGCTTTCGGAAATGGGCGTGTCAATGACGCGCCCTTCCCCGAACTTATGGATCAGGCCCTTGGTCACGCCGAAAATGCCGCCGGCCGCGTCGCGCTGGCCGGACGTGCCGCCGGCCCCGCCGGACACATCCTCGCCCAGGACGATGACACGGGCGTCGCGGGCCATTTCAAGATGCAGGGCCTCGTTCAGGGCCTCGCGCAGGGTGATGACAGGCATCGAACCTCTCCCGCTCAATAGCTGATATAGACGTCGGTGGCCAGATCCGCCGCCAGGGGCGGGGCGGCGGCCTTGGCGTCGTTGGTGGCGGTGTCGATCTCGGCCAGAACCTCGGCATCGATGGCGTCCAGCGTGGCCACGTCGATCAGGCCGGCGTCGGTCACCCGCGCGCGGAAGCCTTTCAGGCAGTCGCTCTCCTCCCGGAACCTCTCCACCTCGCCCTTGGCGCGGTAAAGCTGGGGGTCGCCCTCGAAATGCCCGAAATAGCGGGTGCAGGTGGCATAGATTGCCGCCGGCCCGGCGCCCGTCCGCGCGATCTCCAGCGCCTGACGCATCGCCTCGTACACGGAGAAGAAGTCGAACCCGTCGGCGCGGAAGACGGGGATGCCGAACCCCTCCACCCGCCGTCCCAGATCCTGGCCGGCCAGCGCATAGGCCGCACCCGTATGTTCGGAATAGCCATTATTCTCGAACACGAAAATCTTCGGCACCTTCAACACGGCGGCCATGTTCAGCGCCTCCAGCACCGTGCCCTGGTTGGCCCCGCCATCACCCGTGAAACTGACGGCGACATGGCCTTTTCCTGCCAGCTTGGCGGCGATGGCGGCGCCCACGGCGATGGGCGGACCGCCGCCGACAATGGCGTTGGCGCCCAGCATGCCCTTGTCCAGATCGGCAATATGCATGGACCCGCCCTTGCCCTTGCACAGGCCGTCGGCGCGTCCATAGATCTCCTTCATCATGCCGCCGACATCGCAGCCCTTGGCGATGCAATGGCCATGGCCGCGATGGGTGGACGCGATCCAGTCCTTGTCCGTCAGATGCTCGCACACGCCCACCGCCACGGCCTCCTGACCGGCGTACAGGTGCGTGAAGCCCGCGATCTCCCCGGTGCGGTTCTCGATATGAATCCGCTCTTCGAACTCACGGATGGTGCGCATGCGCCGATAGGCCTGAAGCAGGGCGTCACGGTTGAGCTGCATGGGTTGGTTCCTTGAAGAAAGGCCTCTTTGACGATCCCGATCTTCCCGTCATCCCGGCGAAAGCCGGGACCCAGGGGCCACAGGAAAGAAGCTTAACGCTGCGTCCGGCGACGCTGCTGATAGGTGGAGCCTTTGGCTCCTGGGTCCCGGCTTTCGCCGGGATGACGGTTGAGAGGACGGAAGGGAATTACCTCTCCCCCCCATACACATAATCGTCGATCACCTTGTGAAAGTGCCGGATGCGCAGTTCCTGATCCCCCAGCCACAATCCGGGAAAGCCTTCCGACTGCATGCCCAACTGCACGCCGGGCAGATTGTACGCATCCTGGTCCAGCACCTGACCCAGCGACTTTTCCCCATGGCGGTAGAAGCGATGTTCCGGCCGTTCCGGCTTTTCCTCCCCCTGTTTCAGCAGGCGGAAATTCTGCAGATCGTAGAACATCTTGTTGGGGTCGGTCGGGTGCGGTCGCTGCCGGAACAGCATTAGATCATCGGCATGCACGTTTAGCGTGATGTTGGGGAAGATCAGGTAATGGTAATCATCGGTCAGCTGATCATCATTCAGGTCCGAATAATCGAACCCTTGTGATGCCCCATTCTCCCGCTTCCATCTCTGTACCGCCAACCGCACTTCGCGCGTCTTGCCGTCGAAATCGGCCGGGTCCATGCCCGCCTGCTTCATGATCAGGCGGATCAGGGGCGGGATGTCGGTGGTTTCCTTCACGCGCGGGCTGTTGGTGGCGAACGGCACCAGATAGCGGCTGTGCCGCTCGTAACAGTCGATCTGGATGTCCAGATCGTCCAGGTAATAGAGCAGCTGCGGATGGATGCCCTGCACATGGTAGCTCTCGTTGAACGCATCAACGGACGCTTTCCAGTTGCAGTCCCATTCGATGGTCCAGTCCCGGGTCAGGACCATGCGGTCGAAATGATACGGGTCCAGATGCTCCGGGATGACGCCCAGGAATTCCCGCAGCGGCTCGGCATCCTTGTTCAGGTTGAACCAGACGAAGCTGCCCCAGCTGTCGCACGGCACCTCCGGCAATCCCTGACAGGGCGTGCCCTGCGGGAAGGTTTCCTTGTCCGGGATGCGCACATAATCGCCATCCAGCCCATATTCCCAATGGTGGTAGGCGCATTTGAATGTCTTCAGCTTGCCGATGCCGGGCGGCACCAGCCGGTTGCCGCGATGCTGACAGACATTATAGAAGGCGCGGATCGACATATCGGCTTGGCGGACGATCAGGATCGCCTCCCGCCCGATTTCCGTACAGACATAATCGCCCGGTTCCGGGATGTCATCCTCCCGGCAGCCCAGCAGCCAGCTGCGTTTCCACATCCGCTCCCATTCCAGTTTCATGAAATCGGGGCTGGTGTAGCGCTCCTTGGCGATGATGGCGTGGCCCAGCTGCGGGTCCGGGGCCTTGTCGATGGGGGTGCGGGTGAAATCGCCCGGCTTGACCCGTTTGATCGGCATGATGCGCACTCCCGGATCAGAAATGGACGCCCTTCGTATATCCACCATCGACAATCAGGTGGGTGCCGTTGATCCAGCTGGCGGCCGGACTGGCCAGGAAGGCGACGGCCTTGGCCACTTCCTCGGCTGTGCCCATGCGGCCGAACGGGTGGGCGGCGATGGTGGCGTTATAGAAATCAGGCTGAGAGGTCTTGATCATGTCCCAGGCGCCGCCTTCGACAAAGATCGGGCCCGGCGACAGGGCGTTGAAGCGGATGCGCCGCTTGCCGTGGAACTGGCCCAATTGCTTGGAATAGGTGATCAGGCTGGCCTTCAGCGCGTTATAGGCCATGGGCGCCGCGAAGGTTTCGATGGCGTTGGTGGACACGATGAACACCACCGACCCCTCGCCGGATTTCTTCAGGAACGGCACGGCCGTGTCCACCGCGCGCACCGCGCCCATGACATCCACATCGAAATTGCGCTGCCAGTTCTTTTCGCTGTCCATGCCGGCCCCCCCGGACACGTTGGGGACCAGGATGTCGATGCCGCCCAGCTGTTCGGCGGCCCGCGCGATCCAGGACTTATAGGCCTCCCCGTCGCGCACATTCACGGCCTCGCCCACGGCATTGATACCCTTGGCGCGCAGCACGGCCAGCGTCTCTTCCACCTCTTCGGCCGTGCGTGAACAGATGGCGATATCCACGCCCTCATCGGCCAGCGCCTCCACGATCTTGCGGCCGATGCCCTTGGTGGCGCCGGTCACGACGGCCTTCTTGCCCTTCAGACCCAGATCCATCTCGTCTCTCCTCCCTTGATCACGGGGCTTTCCGCCCTCTGCCCTCATGGTCATGGCAAACCGGGGGCGGCGCAAGCCTGCAACCGTGCTGATTTTGTCCGTTCGTCAGTTTGTATATCAGTGATGCCGATTTTGTGTATACAAAAAACTGTCTCTCTGTATAGATAACAGGGGCGGTCAGCGCGCGTCACCGCGCCGCAGGCTGCAATCGAATAGGAAAAACGGCGCCCCAAAGCCAGGAAAGATAAGGCTGCGCGCCCATTGAGGGAGGACGAAGGTCCATGGATTTCCGACTGACCGACGAACAGCGCGAATTGCAGCAGGCCGCGCGTCGCTTTGCCCAGGAACAGTTGCGTCCCCTGGCCCAGCAACTGGACCTGACGGGCGAACCCTGTCCGCACGAATGGATACGCCGGTATGCGGAACTGGGGTTCCTGGGTATAAATATACCGACCAATTATGGCGGCATGGGGCTGGGTAATCTGGAAGCCCTGATCGTGCTGGAGGAATTGGCCAAGATCTCCTCGGCCGTGGCCTTCCCCGTGTTCGAATCCTGCGTCGGCCCCGTGCGCGCCATCGAACATTTCGGCAGTCCGGCGCTCCGCGACCGCGTCGTGCCCGCCGTCTGCCGGGGGGAGATGATCATCGCCATCTCCATGTCGGAACCAGAGGCCGGGTCGGCCCTGACTGACCTGACCACCCGCGTCACCAATCGCGACGGCAAGCTGTATCTGAACGGCACCAAGCGCTGGTGTTCGGGCGGCGGCCATGCCGATGCCTATGTGGTCTATTGCCGCCTGTCGGACGATCCCGGCGCCAAGGGCATCGGTGCCGTCTTCGTGGAAAAGGGCGCCAAGGGCCTCAGCTATGGCGCGCAGGAACAGCTGATGGGCTTCCGCGGTATCCCCAGTTCCGACCTTTATTTCGACGATGTCGAAATCCCAGCGGAGAATGTCATCGTCGGGGCCGGCGGCTTCAAGAAGATGATGGAAGCCTTTGATCTGGAACGCTGCGGCAACGCCACCATGTCGCTGGCCCAGGCGTCGGGCGCGCTGGAGGAGGTGACCGACTATGTTCAGGAACGCAAACAGTTCGGCCGCGCAATCGTCGAATTCCAGGCAGTGCAGATCAAGCTGGCCGAAATGAAGATGAAGGTGGAGGCGGCCCGCCTGCTGATCCACCGCGCCGCCAGCAATGCTCAGGACGGCCTGCCGTCCCTGATCGAAAGCTCGGTCGCCAAGTGCTTCGCCAATGAGATTTCGCGCGAGGTGACGGGGGCGGCCGTGCAGCTGATGGGCGGCTATGGCTATTCCCATGAATATGGCATGGAACGGCGGTTGCGCGACAGCTGGGGCTGGGGCATTGCCGGCGGGGCCGTCGATATCCAGAAGATCAACATCGCCGCCGCCATGGTCGGCCGCCGCTTTGACCAGCGGCGTTCGTGACGGGGCCGGGAATGGCGCAAACCTTTGACGCCTGCGCCCTGTCCGATCTGCCGGACGGGGCCAAGCTGCGCGTGACCCTGGGCGCGGAAGACATCCTGCTCTGCCGCGCGGGCGACAGCATCCGGGCCGTGCGTAACATGTGCACCCATGCCGCCAGCACGCTGGAGGAAGGTCGGTTGCGCAACGGCATCCTGTCCTGCCCCCTGCACGGCGCCCGCTTCGACCTGGCCGATGGCGGCCGCTGCCTGGGCGGCGCCGGCTATCGCCCGCTGACGCTCTATGAAACCCAGGTGCAGGGCGGCCGGGTGTTGGTGACGGTGGGGGATTAGGGGGGCCGGGTTATCGAGTTGAGACGGAATCTTCCCTTTCCGTCATCCCGGCGACAGAACATGGGAGCTAACTTAGCCATCTGCGCTCCCCGTGCCTCCCCCGCGAAAGCGGGGGTCCAGGGGCCACCCGAACAACGCGTCGTGATCATCCCCCCTGGACCCCCGCTTTCGCGGGGGAGGCCGTGTCGGGCTAAGCTGATATCTTAGCGCCTATGGTTGAGAGGGGGGGCGTTGAGACCATTCCGGCTCAATCTCCACCAACGCTCCCCCCCCCCCGCGCCCTCACGAAATCACCACCGCATTATCGATCACCAGTTCCGCCCCATTGACGAAGCGGCTTTCGTCGCTGGCCAGATAGACGATCATGGCGGCCACATCCTCGGGCTGGCCGATGGGGGGCAGGTGCTTCTTCGCCTCCTCCTCGCTGCCGAACAGGGTGGTGTTGGCGGCGCGCACCATGGGTGTGTCCATGGCGCCGGGATGTACGGTGTTCACGCGGATATTATATCCATGCATCTGGCAATGGATGGCGATGGATTTGCTCATCCCGCGCACGGCCCCCTTGGCCGCTGAATAGGCGAAGAACACCGGATAGCCCAGATGCGTGGCGACGGAGCACATATTGATGATGCTGCCGCCGCCCGTCTTCTTCATCGACCCGATGGCGTGTTTGCAGCCCAGGAAGGTGCCTTCGGCGCTGACGGCATTGACCTTGCGATATTGTTCCAGGCTGGTGGTCTCCACATCCGCCACCACCACCGTGCCGGCATTATTGACCAGCACGTCCAGCCGCCCGAACCGCGCCTCGATCCCGGCGATCAGCGACGCCCAGCTTTCCTCACTGGTCACGTCATGGCGGACAAACACGATCTCGGCCCCCGTGGCCGCGCGGATGTCCGCTGCCGCCGCCTCTCCCGCTTCTTCGGCCACGTCAGCCATGACCACGCGCGCACCCTCTGCCGCCAGGGCCAGCGCATCCGCGCGTCCCAGCCCCATCGACGCGCCCGTGACCAGGCAGACCTTTCCTGCAACCCGACCCATGCTTTCCTCCCTTGGCATTATCTCGTTCCGGCCGCGCTCAGTCTTCCGGCGCCAGCGTCACGCGCAGCCCGTCGAGCTTCTCATCCACCCGGATCTGGCAGGACAGGCGCGACGGGCCCGGCCGGAAATGCGCGCTGTCCTGCATCAGTTCCAGCTCATCCGCCGCCGGCGCGCCCACGGCCACTATCCAGGCCGGATCGACATGCACATGGCAGGTGGCGCATGAACAGCAGCCCCCGCAGATGGCCGCGATATCCAGCCCCTGATCCTTCAGGTTCTGCATCAGCGACAGGCCGCTCTCGGCCTGGAAAACATGGCTGTCCCCGCCGCGATCGGTGACAATGATCTGGGCCATCGGCACTCACCCTCCCGGTAAATTTCATCATTGCCGTCTAAAATATACAAACCCCCGTGACGCGCATACAAAATTCTGCAATTCTCAATACAAGAATACAGAAATGGAGGGATCGGCCCATGGCCGGCTGGCGTTACTGGGAGGATTTGCGCATAGGGGAACGCACGCAAAGCCGCCCCCTGACGGTGGAAGCGCAGGATATGCGCGACTTCGCCATCAAATATGATCCGCAATATTTCCACACCGACCCGGATCTGGCCGCCCGCTCGCCCTTTGGCGGCATGATCGGGTCGGGGCTTTATTCCTGTGCGCTCTGGCGGGTGCTGGATGCGCAGGAGAATGGCGACATCGCCTGGGTCTGCGGCATCGCCTGGGAGAATGTGCGCTGGGCCGCCCCCCTGCGCCCTGGCGACGTCATCCGCGCCCGCTCTGAACTGGTGGCCAAACGTATCTCTGCCAAGCGTGATGATGCCGGCATCGTCACCCTGCGCCATGCGGTGGAAAAGGCCGACGGCACCGTGGTGATCAGCTTCGACAGCATCTCCTTCGTGCGCCGCGCCAGCCACCCCAGCCCCGCGCCCGACCCCGCCCCATCCCCCTCACGCAGCTTTCCGGACAAGGAGGACAGGGCATGAGCCGCCTGTTCGGCCCCATCACGCAGAATGGCTATGTCGTCCGCGATCTGGATGCGGCCATGCGCCATTGGATCGACAATCTGGGTGTCGGTCCCTTCTATGTGCTGCCCGACATCGCCTTTGCCAGCGTCACCCTGCGCGGGGTGCCCGTGGATGTGCGCATGTCGGTGGCCACGGCCTATAGCGGGGATTTGCAGATCGAACTGGTGCAGCAGCTGAACGACGCCCCCAGCGTCTATCGCGAATTCCTGGAGGCCGGGCATCAGGGTCTGCACCATGTCGGCGTGGCCAGCGCCGATTATGCCGCCGATCTTTCCCGCGCCCTGGCGGCGGGGCAGACCGTGGCCCAGGGCGGCACCACGGCCGCCGGCACCGGCTTTGCCTATTTCGACAATCAGGGGGACTACCCCGGCACCATGGTGGAATTGTTCGAGGCGACGCCCGCCCTGATGAAATTCTTCGCCAGGGTCCAGGCCGCATCGCGCGACTGGGACGGAACCGACCCGATCCGCCAGCCGGGCAGAAGGGGCTGACACCATGTCAAAAGCCATCAATGTCTGCCTGATCGCGGGCGGCAGATACCATGATATCGACTTCGCGCGCCTGGAACTGCTGAAGCTGCTGGCCGACCATGAACAGATGCGGGTGACGGTATTGGGGGATTATGGCGATGCGGCCGTCATCGCGGCGGCCGACATGCTGATCACCTATACCTGCGACATCGTCCCTGATGCGGCCGGGCTGGCGGCGTTGAAACAGTTTCTGGGCCGGGGCCGCCGCTGGTTCGCCCTGCACGGCACCAACTCCATCCTGAATTTCCTGGCCGATGGCAGGGTGGATTGCCCCGACGCAGCGCCGGAATTCATGGAGATGCTGGGCAGCCAGTTCCAGGCCCATCCGCCCGTCACCCGTTTCAAGGTCAAGGTAGCGGACAGGCACCACCCCCTGACCCAGGGGCTGCGCGATTTCGTGGTGGAGGATGAGCAATATCTCTGCACCTGCCATCCCGGCAACCACACCTTGCTGACCACCCGCTTCGCCGGCCCCACCCCGGAATTCGTCAGGTCCGAGTGGGCAGAGGCCGACCACCCCGTCCTCTACACCCGCGCCAGCCATGGCGGAGAAATCCTGTACCTGACCCTGGGCCATTGCCGCGGCCGCTACGACCTGCGCCCGCTGGCCGATTTCTACCCCTTCGTCGAACGCTGCGCCTGGCAGCACCCGGTCTTTCACGAGCTGCTGCGCCGGGGGATCGTCTGGGGGATGGGGGAGAGTTGAGCAGAGGGGAGGGGGGCCGGAAGCGGACGGGCGGGTTTCTTGTGTGAAACAGACAAGACCGGACGCTGTCGTCGTGCAGAACTCGGTTGTGATGGATGATAGGCGCGAAGACTTACGAAGGTGGCTGGGAGAAAAATTAAGCCCAATCGCCTAATGGTGTACTATGGGGCGTCCCACTTTTTTGGAAGCTTTGGGAGGCGGGAAGGAGGAACGGTGATGAACAGCCACTGCAGGACGTTGGGTGAAATTGCGGCGAACCTCCAGTCCGAAGGTTGTTCCCTGGAGGCCCAATTAAGTGACGATGCTGTCGCTCTTCTATCTGGAAATGTTGGCCCAGCGGCGTCTATTGAAGGTAGAAAACTTCTCTTCTCAACGTTACGAGAACGCAATCAACAGGCTGTGTTGTACCATTTGAACGTTTTGGGCGAGTCCGCTTCTCCAAGTGATGTTTTTGCCCTCGCGCACGATCTCTATCTTCGGGAACACCAAGCCGAAGACAAATTGAGCGGTCGGCTGGTCGCCACATACGCCCAAAGTTCCGACCTCCTGCTGATGGCAGCGGAAGTGATTTCTGGGAAAACATCGGTGGAAGTATTCGACGTTCTACGTATCCTAGAGGCTGCGTTTCCATATTGCAAACAATTGACCGCGAATGGATTGATTGCCCTCTGCAAGGCTCAATTCGAGGCTACCCGGCGTGACTTAATGTCCGGACACATTTTCAACGTAGTTCGGCAAAGACTCGAGTTCGATCCCGCGACCTGTGAGGCGATCCTTAACACCCTTCGCATCCAGATGTCTGAAGATGCAGGGCCAGTGTATGGATGCGCGACCAGGGCATGGGCGGCAACCTCTACGGAAGTAGTCATTTCCCGCCTTCTGCAAGATAGCTGCAGCGAGAATGCTGAGCTGGCTGCGAATGCCGTCTGGATGCTCGGCGTGCTGGCCAACGAGATAGTTCTTCCATCGGCACTACAAGCAAAAATATGGCAAGTATTGGACAATCAATCAAAGGTGGCAGATCCCGACATCCAACGTGCTGCGGTTTTGGCCACGGAAAAGGCCCTTGGTGTTTGGCCAAGCGCAGGAGAAAAACTCCTGGAACTTGCACAAGATGCGAATGATACCGCCCTTTTTGCCATGTCCGAGGCGCTCCTATTCCGGGCTGATCTAGTGGAGAACCTGGGCCTTTTTGACAGATTTGTTGCCAGCCTTGTCAAGACGCAGGGACATCTATCCAGGATAGTTAACAACATCGATTTTGTATTGAATGATTTAATAAAAAACGGAAAATCCAATGTTGCAGTGGAACTCATGGAAAGGTGGATAGTTGAAACGCTTAGCCCTTCCGAGGCTGATGAATTTTGCGACAAATTGAATTCGACGTGTAATTCTATTTTCAATGAGAAGGAGACTATCCAACGGTTGCTGACGCGCTGGTTTGCTTCGCCGCATCCTGCCCTGGTTCGGGCGGCTGCCGACATGGTGACCACCCTAGCAGTTCATCAAGTCAATAATTTAAGTTTAGACATTGAAACTATTCTGAAAATGGACAAGGCTTCCTTTTTGCATATGACAAGAAAAATAATCGGTTACGTCATGAACGAGAAATCCCTTGTGTCGTTAGCCAGCTCCATGGTTACAGAAGAACTCGTCCAGCGCCACGGGCTTGACATTCTGAAGGAACTGTTTATAGACGAAATTGGAATGGATTATCCAGGTTATGTTCTTACAAATTTGAATGATATTAAAGAGAAAGCTCATAGTCGTGATGTGATTGAATTCTGCAACTATATAATTTCGGGAATTGAAACATATTTTAGGTCGATTAGGAGTTTGCCAAGACTGAACGACCTAAGTCCTCCCTCTAGATGGGAGCGCGCTTTTTTGAAAGAACATGGAAAGTTGATGGAGCGTCAACAGAAGAGAGCAGAGGAAAAATCAATATTTAGGAAATTAGTGACGGTTGTTCCTCTTAAGGCGGGTAGCGCAAGCTTTAGCCGCGTCGGTAGCGTGTATAGAGAACCGACCAAACTTGGTTCATTCTCTGCAAGTTACACCTTACCCAGGCGACATATTTTAGATCCGGTTGGGTATGAAATCCACCATCTCTTTTTAAGAGCTGCAAAGCAGGGTGAATGAAATGCGCTTGGTTATATCTAATTATTTGAGGACGTTACGTGAGCGCGGTGAATTTGACGAACTGCTCCCCGACCTCCTGAACGCCATGGATATTATTCCTCTATCGTGCCCGTCAGTTGGAACCCGTCAATTTGGCGTTGATATGGCTGCTGTTGGACCAGATCCCGATGCAAACGGGGAAAGAAAGCTTTTCCTGTTCGTGCTCAAACAGGGGGATATTACTCGCGCAATGTGGAGTTCAGGAAGCCCTCAGTCTGTCCGGCCTACCTTGGAGGAAGTACTGGATGTCTACCTTAAGGCGCATATTCCACAAGGTTTTGAAGTCCTGCCAAAGAAGATAATCTTGAGTACGACAGGAGAAATGAAGGAGGAAGTGATTCCAAATTGGTCAGGGTTCACGAATTCAAACGCGAGCCGGGCAGAGTTCGATTTTTGGGGTGCAGATAAGTTAGCAATACTAATCCAAAAGAATCTTCTGAATGAAAATATTTTTGGCCAAGGTGATCGAAATGACTTCCGGAGAGCGCTGTCTCTTGTGAGCGAACCTGATTATAATCTGAGGGATTTTCACGTCATCATTTTGCGGCAGCTTGGCTTGAACTCTGAAGGCCAGGTCGAGCAGACGTTTAGCCCCAAGGAATTGGGTAACGCACTTCTTCGCGTTAACCTCACGACGCGCATTCTCGCAGGGTGGTCGATGAGCGAAGGCAACACCAAGAGGGCACTCTTGGTGACCGAGCGCGCGCTCCTTTGGTCCTGGTACCGCCTGAACTTCGAGACTAAGGCCGCTGTCCGCTCACTCTCGCGCCAAATTGATGCGATATGGCAAGGCTATTCGGCTACTAGCCGAGCACTTCTCGATGCGATTAGGGCGCATTCCGAAGTGCGAGACGGGCTATCTGGTTACACCAGCGCTCCCAGAATCTTCGCATTAATAGTCTTTGAAATCCTTGGGATTGTGGCCGCTATAGGTCTGGCCCATTTATACACCGAGATCGACAAAGATTGCCCACATGCCTACGTAGCAGTGGATGCCATGCAGATTTTAGTAGGTATCATTAAGAACAACCCAATTGTCAGCTCCCCTCAATACGATGAACATGTTGTGGAAATTTGTTTGGCAATGTCACTGTTGTTACTTCTCGGGGAAGGAGGAACAGCCGAACAATGGCTTCAACAACTTGTCTGGCAGTATAATTACACCATGAAGGTTCGTCGCAATTTTCCTATTGCAACAGACTCTTTCGATGACTTGGTTGAGGCCAGCCATGGTGAGACCGACGATGAAGCGTTTCAGAAACTCACCAATGCATCGTGGCTTCTCCCGACGCTTGCCGGGTGGGCGGTCAACTTGCGGGATGAGCGATCTTACGAGGCGCTGCTGGCGGGCATCCCCCATGCGTTCAAGGGGGTCACGGGGCAATTATGGCATCCGGTGGAAAGCGAGCTTGAGCGGCTATATTTCGGACCCCTTCACCACGAGGGTGGAGAGGCTGAGGCGCCGGTTGTTCTGCCCGACAGCATGGAAGAGCACCGTAAGGTAATGAAGGAGTTGCTGGAGATCGAGCGCTTGGAATTCGTTGGGAAGACATCGGCATTCATTAATGATCGCTTCGGTCTTGATTTCATCGCCTTTCGCCATTTTCGCACTCCCATGCCGGCTAATTACTGGTACAGGTTTGCCGACGAGGGGTGCGTTCTCCAATCTAATGGCTAATTCCATATGGCTGGCTACAGGTAACTCCTCAAAGTCTTGAGCCGACGATGGGTTGGCGAATGACGGCTTATAGAAATCGGCGCTGGCTTATTGAACGCCCACAATGGAGCGCATTGCGGACTTTCCCCGCAAATCCAGCTTTGCTCTTTTCCAACGCTGATTTGCTGCGTCCACTGCACCGCGCATTCGGAGTGACCGTCAGGGCGTCTCTGAAATCCCCCCGGTTCGTGTCGCATGTATTGCATATCGTTTTCGGCGTGACGGGGGTGTCCGCTCCGGCCGGTCAACCCCGCCTCACCCCTCCAGCAGCTTCCACACCCCATCCACAGCCGCAACGGGCCGGTCACCCACGGTCAGCAAGCCGCGGGCATAGATGACGCTGCGGCCGGAGCGCAGGATTTCGCCGCGGGCTTCAATGAAGTCGCCGACGCGGGCGGCGCCGATATAATGCATGTTCATCTGGATGGTGGCGCAGGCACGGCGGTCGACGCTGTCCCAGACGATCAGGCCGATTCCATGGTCGGCCAGGCTGGCGATCAGGCCGCCATGGATCGTCCCGCGCTCGTTCCGGTGCTTCTCCTCGCACAACAGGCCGTAAGCGCGCGTTTCACCCTCCTGCCGCCACCAGAACGGGCCGACCAGACCGGCATAGTCCCGCCATTCTTCCGGCTGCCATCCCGCCGCCCGCAGCATCTCCACCGTGACCATAATCATTGCTCCAACCCTGTGCACGAACCGGCATCATAATATACAAAGACTGTCGATCATGTATAAACTTATCCGCGCGCATGCTGACCGCGCGACGGGGTCCCGGCCGGATTGTATGGAGGAGTGTATGGGTGATTGTATGGATGGGGATTGTATGGATCGGCCCCTTTGGCGCTGTCCGGAAGGGTGGGGGGAACCATGCAGCCGCCTGTGATGGTGGATCGTGACGGGCCCGTCGCCATCGTCCGTTTGAACCAGCCCGACCGGCGCAATGCCCTGGGGGCCGCCCTGGTCGCTGCCCTGTCCGACCAGTTGCGCGCACTCGACAGCGATACCAGCGTCCGGGCCCTGGTGTTGACCGGCCAGGGCGGGGTCTTCTGCGCCGGCGGCGATCTGGCCGGGATGAAGGAGGATGACCCGCTGGACGCCACCCGCATGATGCGCGCCTGTCAGGGCATCGTCCGACAACTGGTTACGCTATCGAAACCAGTTGTCGCGGCGGTGGAGGGGGCGGCGTTCGGCGCCGGCTTCTCCCTGGCGCTGGCCTGCGATCTGGTGGTGGTGGCGCCGTCCACCCGTTTCTGTGCGGCCTTTGGCAAGGTCGGGCTGATGCCCGATCTGGGCCTGCTCTGGTCGCTGCCGCAGCGTCTGCCCATGGGCCGGGTGCGGGAATTGCTGATGCTGTGCGATATTGTCGGCGGGGAACAGGCGGTGGCGGAGCATATGGCCGACCTGCTGGCCGAAGAAGGGCAGGTTCTGGCCGTTTCCCTGGCGCGGGCGACCCGGCTGGCCGATGCCGCCCCCGGTGCCGTGGCCGCCATCCGTGCCGCCCTGGCCGCCGGCCCGCAGGGGCTGGACGGGGTGTTGAGGCTGGAGGAGGTGGGGCAGGCCATGCTGATGTCCACCCGCGACCATGTGGAGGCACGGCGCGCCTTCTTCGCCAAGGCGCCTATCCACTTTCAGGGCCGGTAGGCAAGGAATATTCCGGTACCGGACTGATTCATACCGATCCGCCGAAGGCTTGACCTTTGGCGGATTGCAGGCATGCTCCCGCCGGCCCGGCGCTCGTGCGCTCGCCAAGCCAAGCCCGCGGATGCGGGCGCCCGGCGATTGAGGGAGCACGAAATCTCCCTTGATCGGTCACGATCAAGGGAGATTGGTATTATAATTCAGTCCGGTACCGGAATGAATAGTCAGTGGCCGGCCGGTGCGAAGACCAGCAGGGCGTTGCCCGGCATCTTGAAATAAAGCCCATAGCCGGAATTCAGCACCACATGCCCGTCACCGATGGCGGGGCCCGGTCCGCTCATCGACCCGCCCTTGGCTTCCGCCCCGTTGACGCCCATCACCGGCCGGGTCGTGTCAAAGGACCAGACGATGTTCCCCGTCGCCCCGTCATAGGCGCGGACCCAGCCATCGGAATGGCCGGCAAAGACCACGCCCGGCATGGCCGTGATGGCGGCCGTGATGCCGGGATCGCAGAATTCCCGGCCCCCGCAGACATCCTGGGCCGGATGACTCCACAGCAATTGGCCGTTCGCAGCGTCCACGGCGTACAGGCCGGGTCGCGCCGGCTCCGTCACCTTTTTGCCATCGCGGGCATTTTCCATGTCATAGAGGGGGACATAAAGGCGCTGGCCTTCCGCGGCCATGCCGAAATGCACGCCCCCCTGCACCCCGCCGCGCCCCAGTTTCAGCGACCAGCGCAGCCGACCCGTATCGGGATCGAAACCATGCACGGCGCCGCTTTTCTGCCCACCCGCGATGATCTGCCTGCCATCGGCCAGCCGTATCAGGATGGGGGAGGCGGCGTAATCCAGGTCGGGACCATGTTCGACGGGGCAATTGGGATTGTCGCCCATCATGCAGGCCACATTCCAGGCGTCCCTGGCCGTCGTCTGCGTATGCCAGCGGCGCTGACCCGTTTGCAGGTCAAAGGCCATGACGGAATCGCTGTTGCCATCGGCGGGTGTGGAATAATTCTCCCCCGATCCGACATAGATCAGGCCGCGCGCCGCATCCACGGCCGGGCTGTTCCAGACCGGTGCCCCGGACGGGCCCAGAATGGGCGTGCCGGCGGCTGTTCGCCCCTTTTCCGCCGGCTCGTCGGGGATCGTATGGCTTTTCCACACGGTCTCGCCCGTTTCCGTGTCCAGCGCGGCAACGGCGCCGCGGAAGGTGCAGCAGGCATAGGCGGGATCGGCCGCCGCCGTCACTTCCAGTGAGGAGACGGGAACATAGAGCCGGTTGCCATGAAGCGCCGGGCTGCCGGTGATGGTGGCGTTGGAATGGTCATCCACCTTGCGTGCCCATATCTCCTGGCCTGTGGTGGCGTCCAGCGCATAGGCACGCGCCAATACGTCCCCGAAATAAAGCCTGGGATGGGCGGGTGGGGTCCGTCCCGCCGGCCAGCTTTCCAGCACGATGGCCGTCCGCACTTCGGCTCCGGCGCGGTAGGTCCAGCGTACACAGCCGCTGTCCAGGTCGAAGGCATAGACGGTGCCGTCCTTGCTACCCACGAACACGGCCCCCATGCCGATGGCCGGCTGTGACCGGGCGCGCAGGGTGTTGGGGAAGGCAAACGCCCATTTCAGCCGCAGCGTCGGCACCTCGGCCGCCGTCAACCCGGCTGTGCTGGCCGGCACGAAACGCGATGTGTCATGCCCCCAGCCCACGGGTGCTGGCGGGCGCGACAGGTCGAAAGCCGCCGCCTTGCCCGTGCAGCGCGGCGGCTCCGGCTCCTTCGCCGTCAGGTCCAGCTTCTGCCGCGTCAGATATTCGGCAATGTCGCGCCGTTCCTGGGGGTTCAGATGCGCCGCCTGGGTCTGCATCATGCCGTCGGTCATGGCCGTGTACAGCATACCCGGCGTCATCATCTCCAGCCAGGTGCGGTGCGGCGCCTTATAGACGGCCCCCTGGTGGCAGGCGGCGCAATTGTCCTTGTACAGTGCCGCCCCCGGCATCTGTTCGGGGTTGGCGAAGCCGTCGCGGCCGCTCTGGAACTGGTCGGTCGACCGGACCGTTTCCCCACCCGGTGGTGCGGCCAGCGCGCCCGACAGGCACTGCGCGACCAGCAAGCCCGCCAGCACCGTCCCCCAACGCCCGAATTGCGATGTCATGGTTCCTCCCCATTGGGTGATTATATTTATGTGTACAAATATCACATTAAAAATATACGTAAATGACGTTATCTGCATGCGGTGTGGTCATCAAGCCTTTCGCCCCGTGATTATGTGGCGATGTCAACGGGTTGGAAGACGGAACGGCTTGATCTCGCCCCCATGACCCTGGCACGCTGCACCCGCGCTTCGGTCTTGGGGGGATGCATGAGCGACGGGATTGAATCGGTTGGCGCCATGGCGACGGCGGGACTGGTCGCGTCTGCCATCGAGGGTGAACATGGCCAGGGCGGGCATGCACATGGCGCCTGTGCCAATTGCGGAGCGGGGTTGAAGGGCCGCTTCTGCCATGCCTGCGGGCAGCACGGGCATCTGCACCGGTCCATGCTGCATATCGTGGAGGAGTTTTTCCACGGCATCCTGCATTTCGACAGCAAGGCGTGGCGCACCCTGCCCATGCTGATGTTCCGACCCGGCAAGTTGACCTATGATTATATTCACGGCCATCGTGCGCGCTATGTCACGCCCATGGCCATGTTCCTGTTCACTGTGTTCATGATGTTCATGGTCTTCTCGCTGCTGGGCGGTGCTGCCCAGGTGCCTGTCACCATTCCCCCGACGGATCAGGCGGCGGCGCTGGCGCATTTGCAGGAAGGGCTGCAGGAGGCGAAGGACGATCTTATCTCTGCCGAAGGTGAGCTGGCCGCCGCCGTGGCGACGGGCGACCCGACCCGGTCGCTGGAAAAGCAGCGCGACAGATCGGCCAGACAGGTGGAGAAGGCGCAACTGGCGCTGGACACTTACAAGGCGACGCTGGAGGCGGCGGGGGCGGCCGTGAAGGAAGGGGTCGGGGGCAAGCCAGCGACGGTGACGGCGGAGGCCAACTCCACCCTGCCGGAACTGCTGGCCGGGAACATTGATCAGAACCTTAACTTCAATTTCGGCTCGCCGGAGCTGGAAGCGAAGATCAAGAAAAAGCTGAAAAACCCCGAGCTACTGCTCTACAAGATGCAGAACACGGCCTATAAGTTTTCCTGGCTTCTGATCCCGATATCCCTGCCGTTCCTGTGGCTTCTGTTCTTCTGGAAACGGGATGTGGCCATGTATGACCATGCCATCTTCTCGCTTTATTCGCTTTCCTTCATGTCGCTGCTTTTCATCATCATCTCGCTGTTGATCAAGTTTACGAACAACTCGGATGGTTTGATCGGGTCACTGATCGTGTTCGCGCCACCTGTGCATATGTTCTTTCAGCTTCGGGGCACTTACCGGCTGAGCAATTTCTCCGCCCTGTGGCGTACCGTGGCGCTGCTGTTTATCACCTTGATGACCAGTACCACCTTCGTCATTTTCATTATCTCGATGGGTGTGGCGGGCTGATCAATCGGGAGACAGCGCGGTGGCGACGGCTTGCAGGATGTCATCGCCCTGGATCATGATGCCGCGTATGCTGGCGCCTTCGGCGCATTCCATGTCGCTGTTGCGGTCGCCGATCATGGCGGAGGCGGAAAGGTCGATATCCATCTCCGCCGCTGCCCGCAGCACCATATGGGAACCCGGTTTGCGTTCCGGGTGCAGGGCCCGATAGGCGGGCAGCACGGCGTCGGGGTGGTAGGGACAATAATAGAATCGGTCGATATAGGCCCCGGATGCCGCCAGATGGTCTTCCATCAGGCCATGGATGGTGCGCACATCGTCTTCGGTATAGAAACCGCGCCCCACCCCAGCCTGATTGGTGATGACAACAGCACGATAGCCGGCATCATTGATCCGCCGCACGGCCGTAACCATGTCGGGCAGCCATTCCAACTGGTCCCGTCGTCCGACATAGCCCGTATCCTGGTTCAAGACGCCGTCACGGTCCAGGAACACGGCCGGCCGCCGCGACAACCGTTCGGCGGCTGCCGGCGGCAGGACGGCGCGGGCCGAGGCCAACAGTTCCAACCCGCCATCCATCAGGCTGGAATCCGTTGTCAGCAGCAGATTCCTGGACAGCAGGGCAATGCCCGACGGGCGCCCTTCGTCGGCTGTCACCAGCATGGCGTCGCCGCCAAGGGCCATGGCCCTGAAATTGGCGTCGACGGCCTGTAATCCCGTGTGTAGCAGGAAACGATGCTCGAGCCAGGGCAGAGCCCGCGACAGGTCGGTGAAGGGCAGCACACGCAGACACGCCCGGCCCAGCCGGCACCCATCCAGGCTGGCGAACCCGTTTTCCGCCAGAATCAGCAGGTCGTCGAACCCTTGACGTTCGAATTCCGCCAACTGCGCGCGTACCGTGCCCGGTGCCCATTGGCTGCCCGGTACGATCACGACCTGTCTCACGGTCGGCTGCATCGCCGCTCCCTTGCCTCGCCCCGCACAACCACGGGGCGAGCGCAATCTACCCGTTCGACACGCCTCGTGTCACGGCCTGCCGTTACAGGCCACCGCGACCAACCCGGCGGACATGGGCGCAAAGCCCCAGGAATGCCGGATAGGGGTGGGTAACGACATAGGTCGGGATGGGCCCCAGAAAGGCCCGCATCCGGCCCTTTTCCACGAAACGCTTGCGGAAGCGGCTGTGGGCGAACCAGGACAGGAAACGCGGGATGATGCCGCCGGCGATGTAGACGCCGCCGCGCGATCCCAGCGACAGGGCCAGATTGCCGGCCACCGTGCCCAGCATGGCGCAGAACATGTCCAAGGCTTCCACACAGACGGCGTCACGCCTGGCGATGGCGCGTTCAGAGATTTCGGCCGCCGTCAGCTTCTCCGCCTCCACCCCGTCCAGGAAGGCCAGCGTGTCATACAGGTTCACCAGACCGGGACCACAGACCAGCCGTTCGGCCGACACATGTTCGAACTGCTTGCGCAACTGGGCCAGGACAGCACTTTCGCGGTCGCTGACCGGGGCCATGGTGACATGGCCGCCTTCCGTGGCCAGCGCCGTGTAATGGCTCTGGCCGTCGATAGGGACCAGGGCGGAGACGCCCAGGCCGCTACCCGGCCCCAGCACCGCGATGGGGGAGCCCGCCACCGGCTCACCTTCGCCGATCTGGGTGTAATCGTCCGGGGTCAGTTCGGGGATGCCCAGGGCGACCGCCGTGAAGTCATTGATCACGTCCAGTCGGGCCAGCCCCAGATCCTGGCCCACGGCCTTGATGGAGAATTCCCAGGCCAGATTGGTCATGCGCACCAGATCACCCGTGATGGGCGACGCCACGGCAAAGGTCGCCGTCTGGATCTTGCCGACCAGATCATGCGCCGTCAGATAGGCGATTGCGGCGTCCTGCAGCGTCGGATAATCAGCGCAGCGCAACACCTGTTCATTGAAGGGCTCGCCGGTCGCCCCCACCAGGGCGAAGCGGGCATTGGTGCCGCCGATATCGGCGATCAGGAAAGGGGCGGTGCCGTTGGTCATGATCTCGTTCCAGGGCGGGACGGTTTGGCAGGAAGGGGTGGTCAGCCGCCGGCGCTGCGCACAGGGCGCAGCTTGGCACCCGTCGTCAGATCGGGTGCCGGGCCGGTAGAACCACGGATGATCAGGGCATGATCCAGCTGGCGATGCGGCATCGGGTTTTCCCAGACGCCAGCATCCTTGCGCTTGATCAGTTCCAGCAGGATGTCGGCCGCCGCTTCCGCCATCTGGATGACAGGCTGGCGGATGGTCACCAGTTGCGGCCAGACCATGCTGGCAATGGGCATATCGTCGAAGCCGACGACCGAAAGCTGCTGGGGTACGGTGATGCCCATGCCATGGGCCACGGCCAGGGTGGCGGCCGCCATCTCGTCGTTCGACGCCAGGATGGCCGTCGGCCGGTCGGCCCGCTCCAGCAGCCGCTGGGCTGCGGGCAGGGCGGAGGTATAGTTGAATTCGCCCACTTCGATCAGGTCCGGCTGCGGGGCCAGACCATGGTCGGCCAGCGCCTCGCAGAAGCCGGCATAGCGCAGGCGGGTGGCCGCGTGCTGGGCCTTGCCCTTGATGAAGCCGATACGCGTATGGCCGAGCGCGATCAGATGTTCCGTCAGGTCGCGCGTGGCTTTCCATTCATCGATACGGACGATGGGCGACGTATCGATATCGCGGTCGGGCGCGATGCGGACATAGGGCACGCCGGCGCGTTGCAGCACGCCCAGGACAATGGGATTGTCGGTGACGGGCGGGGTCAGCACGACGCCGGCCATGCGCACCTGGTTGACCAGGGCGGCCGCCCGCTCCTCCACATCCGGGGCGTTATAGGCGATTTCCTCGATCAGCAGGTGATAGCCCGCAGCCCGGCAGCGGTTCAGCATGCCCAGCTGGATATCGTGGGTATATTGGCCGCCGGTATCGCCGTAGAAATGGCCGATCAGGAAGGACCGTTCGCCGGCCAGGCTGCGCGCTGACAGGGATGGCTGATAGCCCAGTTGGCTGATCGCGGCCATCACCTTCTGCCGCACGACCTCGCGGACATTAGGTTCCTTATTCATGACGCGGCTGACGGTCTTGATCGACACCTCGGCCAGGGCCGCGACGTCGTTGATCGTCGGCTTGCGATGCGGCGGCGCCATTTGTGTCTCCCGGTTGGACCGGTGGAATTGTCAGCGCAAATGCCGCGCGGGTCCACCAAAATGGGCGAAGGCAGGGGATGAAACCCTACGCCTTCGCCCGGATTTCGGTGGGCCGGCGGCGTAACCCGGATCAGCGGCTGCGGATGCGGCCGATGCCGTTCTCCAGCACGCCCTTCGTGCACAGCACGGCAAAGGCGATGATGGTGACGTAGCAGATCACCGGCACAAACAGGGAGATGTGCAGGTTGGTCAGATCGGCCAGGGCGCCCGTGATATAGGGGACCAGGGCGCCGCCGACGATGGACAGGCACAGCAGACCCGAAGCGGCGGGCGTCTGGTCATCCATGTCCTTGACGGACAGCGAGAAGATGGTCGGGAACATGATGGAATTGAACAGACCGATACCCAGCGCCGCATAGGCAGAGACGGGACCCGTGGTCAGGGCCGCCACGGTCGCCAGCAAGGCGGCGGCAGAGGCGCAGAAGGCCAGCACGCGCGACGGTGCGATCTTGGCCATCACCACCGAACCCACGAAGCGGCCGACCATGGCACCGCCCCAGTAATAGGCCAGATAATGGGTGGCGACGCTTTCCGACAGGCCCAGCGTGCTGTCCAGGCCCAGGTAATTGATCATCAGGCTGCCGATGGCAACCTCGCCGCCGACATAGGTGAAGATGCACAGGGCACCAAAGCCCAGGCGCGGATTTTCCTTCAGCGACGGCATGTGCCAGTGCGCGGTCTCCCGACGCTGCACCTTCTCATTACCGCGCAGCAGCCAGAACAGGGCGGCGATGGCGAACATGATGCCGGCCAGGACAAGGCAGGGCGTTTCCAGCACGCGCAGTGCCTCGGGCCCGGTGGTGGCACCGCCGGCTTCCGTCACGGCGTCGAAGATGATGTAGCCGGCCAGCAGCGGGCCAACCATGGTGGCGACGGAATTGAACGCCTGTGCCAGCGTCAGGCGCTGCGGCGCCGACTCCGCCGGGCCCAGGCCCGACGCCAGCGGGTTCATCACCACCTGGATCATGGTCACGCCGGTGGCGATGATGAACAGCGCCCCCAGGAACACCCCATACTGCGCCACCTCGATGGCGGGGATGAACAACAGGATGCCCACTCCGACAGTGGTGAAACCGACAATGGCGCCGCGGATATAGCCCAGGCGGTCCAGCACGCGGCTGGCCGGCAGGGAGATCAGGAAATAGGCCAGGAAATAGCAGAACTGGGTCAGCATCGCTTCGGCATAGCCGAGATTGAATGCGCCCTTGAACTTCGCCACCAGCGGGTCGACCAGCACGGTCACGAACCCGACGATGAAGAACAGCATGAAGGTAAAGGGCAGCATCTTATTGGCTACCGGAAAGGTGCTTTCCCCACCCTTGCCGGCACTCGGAACGGACTGCGCCAAGGCGACCTCCCATGGAATTGGTTTTGTCCGACATGTCGCAGAAACTGACAACGCTGTCGACACCGAATTGTAGGAACGGTCACTTTTTGCGCGAAATGCGTAACAATGCAACGAAAAAGCAGGTCGGTTCGGGTAATTTCATGAACGGGCCCTGATGGCGCTGGCCAGGATCGGGCCCCGTCCACCTTCGCGGGTCCAGATCATCGAAGGACCAGCGCATTCCATCCGGTCTGCCGCCGGTGGCTCGGAGCCGCCAGCATGTTCCAGTCATTGACAGCGCTAACATAGAATTTGGTTCTTTCTCCGACAGATAAGACATGAAATCGGTCATGACAAAGACCATCCCAAATTGATAGCGCTCACATTTTCATTGATCCGGTTGCGCCGAGAGATATTAACTAAGCTGTCAAACAATACCCGGTCACGGGGAACGGGAGGAAACATGCGTTTGTGGGAATGGGCCCGCCCGGCCATGGCATTTGCCATGCTGGCGGGATCGTTAATCCTTTGTCAGGCACCCGCAGCTTTTGCGGATGAGGCAGAACTGGCGGCGCTGCAGGCGGCCCTGCCGGGCAAATTGATGAATGACCCGACCAGCATTGATTGGTCGGTGTATGGGCAGGGGCAGAAGAATAAACGGGTGAAGACGCCCGGCATTGGCGGTGGGGCCGCGTTGCAGGTCACCTCGCCCAGCGCTTTGGCCGCGGCGCATGATATCGGTGTCAATGTACCGCTGAAGGCCGGCGTCGCGCCGGGACAGGCGATCACCATCGCGTTTTGGGCGCGCGCCGTGTCGGCCGATACGCCCGATGGCAATGGCCGTGTCGGTCTGCGTATCCAGATGGACGGCCCGCCCTGGTCCGGATTCGGGGACAATATCCTGTCCATCGGTCCCGACTGGAAGCTGCACGAGGTCAAGGTGCTGGCCAATACGGCCATTGAGGCCGGCCACGCGACCCTGGGCTTCCAGATGGCGGCCGCCAAGCAGGTGATCGAGATCGGGCAATTGTTCGTGCTGGATATGGGCATGAAGCCGGCGGCGGCCGGCGGCGCACAGCCGGTGGCGATCCGCATGCCCGTGCCGGAAGGCCTGCCCGGCACGCTGCTGAACGATCCGGCCAGCCTGGATTGGGGCGTCTATGGCACCCAGAGCCATGCGAAGGTGACGACACCCGGTACGGGCGGCGGCTACGCCCTGCGCGTCACCTCTCCCACCGCGGAGGAGAAGGCGTTCGCCATTGGCGTGTCGGTGCCGCTGCTGCCGGCCATCACCACCGGCCAGTCCATCACCATCGCTTTCTGGGCGCGTACGGTCGAGGCCGATACGCCCGACGGCAATGGCAAGCTGGGGCTTCGCATCCAGATGAATGGCCCGCCTTATACGGGCTTTGGCGACAATATGCTGTCCATCGGCAAGGACTGGAAACTGTATCAGGTGAAGGCCCAGTCCAACCTGGAGGTGGCGGCCGGCAAGGCTGTGCTGGGTTTCCAGATGGCGGCCGCCAGACAGGTCGTCGAACTGGGCCAGATCTACGTGCTGGATATGGCTGGAAAGTAACCGGTCACCGGTCTTGCCGCCGGCCGCATACGTATTGAGGCGCGCTTTGCGGCGCACAACATACGTATTCAGTCGGCGGCAAGTGGCCGGATGCTGGATCAATGTCCCCAACCGACGGCGCCTGGCGCGCCGGCATAACATCCAGTTGGTTGGGGAGAGACATGATCAGGACGACGCGTAACGCCCTTATCGCCGCCTTCGGTTCGGCTCTGCTGGCCGGCAGCGCGCTGGCCGCGACGGCCCCCGGTGCGCCGGGTACCGCCCCCACCCTGTCCTATGCCGGCAAGCAGGGCATCGGCACCTCCTACGAGGCCTATGTTCAGGGTCGCTATCAGGATGGCGGGGCCACGGGCCCTGTGTCGCGCGTCTGGTTCTCCCTGGCCCATGGCGTGGTCACGGAAACCATGCAGGGGCTGATCCACGAGGCGCAGTTGCGGGAACTGCAATTCGCGATGAAGGGCGATGGCTATGTCGTCACCGAATATGACGATACCGACGCCCATGTCTCCTACCTGCATACCGATGCCGCTGGCCGGCCGCTGTCGCTGGCCTATCGCATGGTCAACCGCGACCGCCAGGGCCGGTTCGAAATTGAAAAGCACATCTTTACCGATCCCGACCGCGATGTGCTGTTCGTGCGCACCATTTTCCGGGCGCTGAAGGGCACGGTCACGCCTGTGCTGCTGGCCGATCCGCAGATGGCCGGCACGGGCGTCGGCGACAAGGCCGATAGCAAGGGCGGCACGCTGAACGCGTCCGAAGGGGCGCATCACCTGACCATCAAGGCGTCGGTGCCCTTTGCCAAGGCCAGCGTCGGTTTTGTCGGTGCCTCAGATGGGCTGACCAGCTTGCGCCGCGATGGCGCGCTTGCCGTCTATGACACGACGGGGGCCAAGACGGGCAATGTGGCGCTGGCCGGTGAGCTGCCGGCCCTGTCCGAGGGCCAGTCCGCCACCCATGACATCGTCGTCGCCTTCGGCCCCGATGCCGCTGCGGCCGGTGCCGCCGCCGATGCCAGCCTGAAGGCCGGCTACGCCGCCACCTTGGCCAAGTTCAACGGCGAAGGCGCCACCGTGGGCTGGGAGGATTATGTCGCCAGCCTGACGCCGCTGAAGGATCTGGCCGCCATGGCCACTGATGGCGGCCGTCTGGCCTTTGCCAGCGCCATGGTGCTGAAGGCGCAGGAGGATAAGAGCTTTGCCGGCGCCCTGATCGCGTCCCTGTCCGCCCCCTGGGGTGACACGGTCGATGCGGCCAAGCTGGCCACCGGCTACAAGGCTGTCTGGCCGCGCGACTTCTATCAGTGCGCCATGGCCCTGCTGGCGCTTGGCGACAGCCAGACGCCGCTGGCCGCCTTCAATTACCTGAAGACGGTGCAGGTCACGGCCGCCACCAAGGGCAACAAGGGCGCCACCGGCTGGTTCCAGCAGAAATCCCATGTCGATGGCACGCCGGAATGGGTGGGTGTGCAGCTGGACCAGACGGCGATGCCCATCATGCTGGGCTATAAGCTGTGGCAGGCGGGGGTGCTGGAGGAAGCGCAGCTGCGCGCGATGTACCCGACCCTGCTGAAGCCGGCGGCCGATTTCCTGATCAAGGGCGGCAAGGTCGGGCTGGACTGGAACAAGGAAACCATCACCCCGCCCAAGACCCAGCAGGAACGCTGGGAAGAACAGGGCGGCTATTCGCCCTCCACCACCGCGGCCGTCGTTGCCGGTCTGGTCGTGGCGGGGGAGATCGCGGACAAGCTGGGCATGGGCGATGACGCCAAGGCCTATCGCGCCGCTGCCGACAGCATCAATGGCCGCATCGAAAGCCTGATGTTCACGACCAAGGGCCGTTATGGCGACGGCCGCTATTTCCTGCGCATCACCCAGAACGAGGATCCCAACGACAAGGGCCCGCTGGGTGTGCGCAATGGGCAGGAGCCGGGCGAGGAAGATGCCTATCTGGATGCCGGGTTCCTGGAACTGGTGCGCTATGGCGTGCGCCGCCCCGATGCCTCCAGCATCCTGGAAACCCTGCCCAAGCTGGACGATATGGGCATCAACGAACATTACCGCGTGAAATATGTCTTCAGGTTCGAAGGCGATCCCCGCGAATATCCGGGCTGGCGCCGTTATGGCAATGACGGCTATGGCGAGGATGCCGACAATGGCGCCAATTACGGCGTCGGCCCGCTGACAGGCGGGATGAGCACGGGCCAGCGCGGCCGGGTCTGGCCGATCTTCACGGGTGAACGCGGCCATTATGAACTGGCCCGCGCCAGCGCCAAAGCGGGCGGCGCCACCCCGGCGGAACTGGACAGCATCCGCATGACCTATGTCCGGGCCATGGAGAAGTTCGCCAATGAAGGGCTGATGATCCCCGAACAGGTCTGGGACGGCGTCGGCAAGGCGCCCAAGGGCTATGAGGTGGGCGAAGGCACCAACAGCGCTACACCGCTGGCCTGGAGCCATGCCGAATATGTGAAGCTGCTGCGGTCCGTCCGTGACCGGCAGGTCTGGGACCTGTACGCGCCGGTGGCGGCCCGTTACGGGAAGTAAGGGTAAAGGGCGGGGCCGGTTCAGGCCGGTTCCGCCCTGTGCGCCGACACACAGGTCAGGACACTGACGGTCACCAGCCCGATGGCCAGCAGTTCCAGCGCCGTCGGCAATCTTTGTTCCCAGACGAACCCGTAAAGCAGGGCGAACAGCGTCTCGAACAGGATCATCTGGCCGGCCAGCGTCAGGGGCAGCAGCCGGCTCATCCGATTCCACAGGGCATTGCCCATGATGGAGGCGAACAGGGCGACACTGCCCACTACCCCGGCGAAACGCAGCCACTGTTCCGCCGTCTGGCTGTGCTGTTCCAGCGCGAAGGCCGCCGGAACCAGCAGCAGCGCCTGCGCCCCCGTCACGACGCCGGTCAGCAGGCTCCAATCATGGGCGGACAGATGCGTCACCCGTGACAGGGCGCGGCTGTTGCCCACCGCATAGAGCGTCCAGGAAACCAACGCGCCCACCGCGCAGAGCAGGCCGATGGCCGATCCTTCCCGGCCAGCATCGCCGCCGGCCAGCGACTGATACCCGATGCACAGGATGCCGGCGCTGGCCATGACCAGCGACGGCAGCAGCCGGCGGAAGGGGGCCGCATCGGCATCGCGGCTGCCGATGATGGTAACGGCCACCGGCAGGAAGCCGATGACCAGGGACGTCATCGCCATGCCGCCCAACTGCACGGCCGAAGCCAGCAGCAGATAATAGAAGATGTTGCCGGCCAGGCTGAGCCAGAATAGGGACATCCAGGCCCGTCTTCCAACCTTGGCAATCAGGATATGCCAGCGCGGCAGCAGCAGCCCGGCGGCAATCACCCCATAGGCGACATAGCGCCCGGCAGCCAGTTGCAGGGGGCTGAAATCCCGTGCCAGTTCGGGGGCCAGAAAGACCAGCCCCCACAGGGCACCGGCCAGCACGCCGCATCCAATGCCCAAGAATTTGCTGTTCATGCCAATCACATAGCGTCATCCGATCCAGGGCAGCATGCCAGCCGCCGTCGGGACCGTCTTGACACCGTCTCTCATGCTTTAGGCATTGTCTCCTGCTGCTGGCGGCGATAGGCGGCGGGGGTCTGACCCGTGGCGCGGCGCAGGGCGCGGGTCAGCGCGCTCTGGTCACCGAAGCCGGCGCGATAGGCGATCTCCGCAATGGACAGGTCGGACTGCGCCAGCCATTGGCACGCCTTGCGCAGCCGCAATTCCGCCAGCCAGGCGCGCGGCGTGGTGTCCAGTTCGCTGCGGAACAGGGCGTGCAGACGACTGGTGCTGACACCGACGCGGTCCGCCATCCGCTCTGCCGTCCAGGGTTGCCCGATCGCTGGTTCGATCCCGGCCAGCAGGGGGGCTAGCCTTGACCGGGGCTGGATCGGTCCCTGGCTGATCGTGTCCAGCAGCAGCGGTGTCCACAGGTCGACATGGGTCGCCTGTACCCCGCCGCTGCCGATCATCAGCCCCATATAGTCGATTAGCTTGTTGGCGGCCGGTGTCAGTGGCATGAACGGCCGGCGGGCCAGCCGTTCATGCATGGCCGGTTCCATCAGGGCCGGGTCCAGATCGACGATCAGGGACCGGTTGGGCTGCTCCCCCCTTTGCGTATGGTCGGACCCCGTCTCCACGAACGCGGCCCGGCAGGGGCTGAGGCGGCTGCCCATGCCGGCAATGTCAATCTCCAGCATGCCGCTGATCGGCAGGACCAGTTGCGCGAAATCATGCCGGTGCGCCGGGTGGGCCGTCCCATAGCTGCGGACATCGATGCTGACGCGCGACTTCATGATGGTTCCTGTCGACGGATGGACACAGGATAACCGGTTCAGGGCGCTTTCGCACCTGTCCGGCTGTCCTGGAACCGCTCCATCACATCCAGGCGGGCCGCCAGCGGATCGGACCCGACAAGGGGGCCGTCATTGCTGAAGGTGATAAGCTGTTCCTTGCCCGGCACGAAGCGGGGGGCCGCCGGATCGCCCTTGGGTGCCGGCACGCCCTTCCTCGCAAACGCGATCCAATAGGCCTGCAGGCGTTTGGCCATGTCGGTATCGGCCCGGCTGGTCAGGGCGCCATAGCGCGACATCACCTTGTCAAAGATGAAGGGCAGTTCCTTGGCATGTTCCGTCCCCTCCCAGATGTCGCGCTTGGCCTGCGCGACATAGCCGAAGCGGTAGAGATAGACAGGCTGGCCGCCCGCGGCGATGGCGCGGGCGGCGGCGCGGGCCGGTTCCTGGAACAGGGCATCGCCGGTCACGCGGTGGCCGACCTTGATGGCGGGATCGGCACCGGTCGGATTGTAGAGGCGCGCCGCCTCTGCCTTCAGGGGGCCGAAGCCTGACAGGATGTCATCGACACTGCCGCCGCTGTACCAGCCATCCGCACCGGTGGCCCCGATCATCACGGGCACGGGTGCGGCCTTGCCCGCCCGGAACAGCGACAGCGGCTCGGCCGCGAACAGGTGCGGTTCGAAGACGGGGCCGGAATAATCGGCCGTGCCGGACAGGGTGGCCAGATTCAGATCGCCCACCAGCTTTTCCGCCGGCAGGGCCCGCAACGCCGCCAGCCCGGCGGCGCCCACATCGGTGATGCCCTGGTTTTCGGCGAAGCGGCGGCCGATCACCTCCCCCTCCGCCAGGGAGACGCTGGGCAGCAGCGTGTTGCGCGCACCGCCCGACATGACGATGGCCTTGTGGAACAGGCCGCGCGCCAGCGGACTGGTCAGGACCATGTTGATGGAAACGCCCCCGGCCGATTCCCCAAAGATGGTCACATTGTCAGGGTCGCCCCCGAAGGCGGCGATATTCTGCCGGACCCAGATCAGGGCAGCGATCTGGTCCATGAAACCGTAATTGGCGGTGGGGCCGCCGGCGGCTTCCGCCGTCAGGGCCGGGTGGGCGAAGAAGCCGAAGCGGCCCAGCCGGTGATTGGCGCTGACCACGATGACATCGCCGTTGCGCGCCATGGGGCCGCCGTCATAAATGGCGGGCGAGGTGCCGCCATTGACGAAGCCGCCGCCATGGATCCAGACCATGACCGGCCGCTTCTTCTTCGCCTTTGTTTCCGGTCGCCAGACATTGACGAACAGGCAATCCTCTGACGGCGTGGTGGCCAAGGGCGCATCGTCACCGATGAAGGGCTTCTGCGCACAGTCGGCACCATAGCGACTGGCATCACGCTCCCCACGCCAGCGGGCCGGCGGTGCCGGCGGCCACCAGCGCATGACGCCCACGGGTGGGTCGGCAAAGGGAATACCCAGGAATTTCTCCACCCCGTCTTCCGCGTGGCCCCGCAGGGCGCCGTCATCAAGGCGAACCCGGGGGGCATCGGCGGCCTGCGCAAGCGGTACCGCTAACATGACGAGAAGGAGAAGAGCCCTGGCGTTCATCCCTTGGTTTCCTTGTTGGTTTTCGTGTGGGCAAGGTACCAGGGGCGGGCACAATTCGCCAGTTGGGCGCCAGCGCCTAA
This sequence comes from Hydrogenophaga intermedia, assembly GCA_943371025.1. Classification (GTDB taxonomy): domain Bacteria; phylum Pseudomonadota; class Alphaproteobacteria; order Azospirillales; family Azospirillaceae; genus Niveispirillum. The sequence goes on along the minus strand of CALRTC020000013.1, from coordinate 110,115 downwards.
TTCAGAAACCGGTTCGCCCGCAGCCGGGCCACAGCCATGTCGACAAAGGCGCGGACCTTGGCGGGGGCATGGCGGCCTTCGGGATAAAGGACATGGATGGGCAGGGGGTCTTCCTCATATTCGGCCAGCACCACCTGCAACCGGCCCTCGGCGATGGCCGGACCGACTTGATAATGCAACACCCGCGTCAGTCCCCAGCCGTCAATGGCGGCCCGGATCACCGCCTCGTTGGTGTTGCACATCAGGGTCGGGCGGACGGTGACCCGCTGATCCTGGCCGAACCGCCAGTCAGGCGACGCCCAGGCGCTGGTGGAACTGGCGATGCGGTGGTCGCGCAGATCGGCCGGGGTTACGGGCATGCCATGCTTTTCGAAATAGGCCGGCGCGCCGCAGACGACGCGGCGCACGGTGCCGACCCGGATGGCGGTGAATCCGCTGTCGGGCAGGTGGCCGATGCGGACGGCGACATCGATGCCTTCTTCGATGATGTTCACCTGCCGGTCGACGAACAGGGTGCGCACCGCCATGGTGGGATAAAGCGCCAGATATTCCATGATGATGGGCAGCACATGCATCTGCCCGAACAAGAGCGATGCCGTGACGGCCAGGGTGCCCGACGGGGTGGCATAGGAACCGCCGGCCGCGGCCTCGGCCTCGACAATATCGGCCAGGATGCGGCGGCAATCCTCGAAATAGCGGCTGCCCGCCTCTGTCAGTTTCACAGACCGGGTCGTGCGGACGAACAGCCGGGCGCCGATCGTCTCCTCCAGCGTGGCGATGGCACGGGTGACGGCGGGCGGGCTCATGTGCAACTGGCGGGCGGCTTCGGCAAAGCTGGCGGTTTCCGCGACCTTCACGAAGATGCGCATGACGTGCCAGCGATCCATCCCGTTCCCCATGTCCGCGCCCTCCTACAACATGCGCAGGAGAATCTCCGGACTGGTATAAGGGGTGGCGTCCAGAATGGCTGCCAAATAATCGGGGGATGGCGGCTTCCCGGCATCCGTGATGGGCGCGGCCCGCAACCATCGCCGGGGCCACAGGGGGGCGATCGGCCGGTCGATGTGACCGGCCGGCAGGGAAAGATTCATGATCCAAGTCCTTGCAGGGATGGGTTACAGGGCCAGTTGCAGCCGGTCTTCGCCCGGTCCCTGCGCTGCGGCGGGCACGGCGCAGCAGATCAGTACCTCATCCGCCGCCCTCGCCGCCGTGGGTTCCTTCACATAGGTGACGGCACCGGACAGCAGCCTGGTCTTGCAGGAACCGCAGGTGCCCGACCGGCAACTGAATTCCGGGGACAGGCCGCGCGCTTCGGCCAATTCCAGCAGCGTGCCGGAACCGGGGGTCCAGCGTGCCTCCTTGCCGGACTGGGTGAAGGCAACGGGGACGGGTGCGGTGGCTGCGGGGCGCTGCGGGACGGATGGTGCCGCTGTATCGCGCGTCCGGGTCAGGGAGGAGGGGCCGAAGGCTTCGGCATGGATACGGTTGTCGGCGATGTTCAGCCCGCGCAGCCCGTCATATTGCGCCTGGGTGAAGGCGGGCGGGCCGCACAGATAGAAATCGTAATCGTTGAAGGAAAGATACCGGGTCAGCAGGGAGGCATCGACGCGGCCGGCCACGTCATAATCAACGCCTTCCACGGCGTCGGTGATATCGCTCAGCACCCGGACCACCCGCACCGCGCCGCGCCCGGCTTCCACCAGGGCCGCCAGTTCCGCATCGAAGGGACGTTCCGCCTTGGTGCGGGCAGCGTGGAACAGGATGGTGGGCCGGATGGCGCGGGTGCGCAGCCCCTCCCAGACGACATGGCGCAGCATGGCCAGCATCGGCGTGATACCGACGCCGCCGGCCATCAGCACGGCCGGCCGTTTCTCACCCGCATCAATGGTGAAGGCCCCGGCCGGGGCCCGTGCCTCAATCACATCGCCGACGCGGACATGGTCGTGCAGATGCTGCGACACCAGCCCTTCGCGCTTCACGCTGATCCGGTAGAACCCGTCCGACGGGGCCACCGACAGGGTGTAGGTGCGGATCAGGGGCCTGTCGGTGCCGGGCACGGTAACCCGGATGGGCAGGTGCTGGCCCGCCTCATGCGCGATCAGGCCCGCCCCGTCGCCGGGCATCAGGTGGAAGGACCGGATGGTTCGGCTTTCCGCCACGATCTTCGTCACCGTAAACGGACGCCAGCGCGTGGACAGGTCGGCGGCGCGCAGCCGGTCGGCCGCCTGTTGCCAATCCCCCGTCATCAGCGAATTGGGCGACCAGCCCTGTTCCCGGAAGGCCCAGCGCAGGGGCAGGGCGCCCGGCCGGTGGACCACGCGACGGGGGCGGAAGGTCCAGAGCCGCTCCGCCCCCTGGAAAGCCGCGATCTCCGGCCCTTCCAGGATGACCTGGGCGTCGCCCGTCAGTTGCAGCATATCGCCGGTCGTAAAATCGACGAAGACCAGGCCAGCCTTGCCATTGACCAGGATGTTGCCCAGCGTGTTGAAGAACAGGTTGCCGGCAAAGTCCGGAATGGTCAGCGTGCCGTCATCGGCCACGCGGACAAAGCCTGTCTTGCCGCCGCGATGGGAGACGTCGACCTGCCGGCGCTCCTCCCGGTCGACATAGGAAGCGACGAAGAACGTGTCGGCCGCTTCGATCAGGACGCGGGCCGTATTGTCGATATGGTCGCTTTCGCGCACCCCCCCCGTGAAGGGGCCGGCCGGATCGCGGACGAACTGGAAGTCGCGCTGCTGAATATATTGCGGGCAATTGCCGAAGCTCTGGTCCACCTCGAACCTCAGCAGCCCGCCCGTTGACTGGCGCAGGATGCCGTTGACGCGATTGCGGCGGCGGCTGTGCAGTTCGATGCCCAGCAGGCCGATGGCATCGCCCGCCGCCATGCCGGCACTGGCCGGATCGTCAGCGCTGCGGCGGGCTTCGATCTCCAGCCGCGTCGGGGTGGGAGAGGTGATGAACCCCGCCCCGCCGGCCAGCAGCGTGGCCCAGGCATCACCCTGGGGATCGACGCTGCCGGCCACGATGAAGGGGATCTGGGCGAAGAAGTCGCGATGCTGCTGGGGCATGTAATCGCGGATCACCCGCCGGCCGACATCCGCCATGCGGGCGGCCACGCCCAGCTTCTCCTGGATAGCCGTCTCGCCCTCATGCCACACGGGCAGCGCGCCCATGGATTTGTCACCCATCATCCCCTCCATCATCCGACGATGCGGGTTCGCCGTCAGGCTGCCGACAGGCCCACGGGCGAGGCGACGAACGGCACAAAGCCCGGCAGCGCTTCGATGCGGCGCAGGAAGGCATTGACGTTCGGATAGGAAGACAGGTCGACATTGCCTTCCGGCGCCCGCACCAGATAGGAATAGAGGGCCACATCGGCGATGGTGGGGGCCGTCCCGACCAGCCAGTCACGGCCCGTCAGATGCGCCTCCAGCCGGCTCAACAGCAGATGCGCCCGGCCGATGACCTCGTCCGCGTTCAGCTTGGCACCGAACAGATTGATCAGGCGGGCCGCCGCCGGGCCATAGGCCAGCTCACCCGCCGCCACCGACAGCCAGCGCTGCACGGCCGCGGCTGCCGCCGGCTCCGTGGGCAGCCAGTCGCTGCGGCCATGCTTCTTGGCCAGATAGATCAGGATGGCATGGGAATCCGGAATGATCGTGCCGTCATCGTCCAGCACCGGCACCTGACCGAACGGGTTCAGGGCCAGGAATTCCGGCCGCTTATGCGCGCCGGCCATCAGGTCAACCTCGATCAGTTCGTGCGGCAGACCCAGCAGGGAGATGAACAGCCGGGCGCGGTGGGCGTTGCCGGAAAGGGGATGATGATAGAGCTTCATGGCTTGGTTTCCTGATCGGATGGACCGGGACGCTCCCGATCCGCCAGGGAACATTGTGCCAAGGGGGTGTTGACGTGAATTGGTCTGGTCAGCACTTCATCATTACGCCAGATGGAATAATCCGCCCGACAAAAAAGGGCGGAACCTTTCGATCCCGCCCTTCGCCGCCATCACATCGCCGGCCCCGGCGTCACATGGGCTTTCACCCAACGTTCCACCTCCCCATACCAGAAGACGCTGTTCTGCGGCTTCAGCACCCAATGGTTTTCGTCGGGGAAATAGACCAGCCGGCTTTCCACGCCCTTGCGCTGTAGCGTGTTGAACAGCTCGATCCCGTGGTTGATGGGCACGCGCAGATCCTGTTCGCCATGAATGACCAGGGTGGGCGTCTTGAAATTGCCGGCCTGCATGTGCGGGGAATTGCGGGCGATGAAATCCTGATCCTCCCAGAATTCCTTGAACCGCGCCTGGCTGCCGCTGAAATCGGCCGCATACTGGGTATAGAGATTATAGACCGCGGCGTGGATGACCAGGGTCTTGAACGGATGTTCCCGGCCCAGGATGAAGCTTGTCAGATAGCCGCCATAGGATGCGCCGGCGGCCGCTATGCGGTCCTTGTCGATGAAGGGCTTCGATTTCAGCCATTCGGCCGCCTTCATCGTGTCCTGATACGGCACCTCGCCCCATTCGGGGTTGATGCTGTCGGTGAAGGCCTGGCCGAAGCCGCTGGACCCGTGGAAATTATGCCAGGTGACGACATAGCCCCAGCCGGCGAAGACCTGCGCGTTCCAGCGATAGGAGAAGGCATCGGTGATGGCATTGTGCGGACCGCCATGGACCAGCATCAGCGACGGGTATTTCTTGGCCGGATCGAAATTGGGCGGATAGACGACCCACATCTGGATATCGTCGCCATTGGCGCCCTTATAGGTGACGCTTTCCACCTTGCCCATGGCGAACCCGGTCAGCGCCTTGTCATTGGCGGCGGAGACCTGCCGGACCTTGCCTGACTTGGCGTCGACGGCGACCAGCTCAGCCGGTGCGCTGATCGACTGGCGCAGGGCGATGATGCGTCCGCCCGCAACGTCCACGTCGGTGACGTCGCCCGCTTCGCTGGTGATCCGCCGGGGCTTCTCCTTGCCCTTGGGGTCATAGCGATAGACGCGCTGCGTGGCCGCATCATCCACGGCGCCATAGATGGCGCTGCCGTCGGACGCCCAGGCGATGCTGTCGGCCGACCGGTCGAACCCCGCCGTGATGTCGCGTTCCGCACCCGTGGCGCGGTCGCGGACGATCAGCTTGGCATTCTCGCCATAGAAGCCGTAGATCGTGCGCTTGCGATAGGCCAGATACTTGCCGTCGGGCGAATAGGTGGGGCCGGTATCGCCGCCGGTCACGTTGGCGGCCGTGATGTCCACGGGCTTGCCGCCCTCAATGGGCAGGGTGAAGATATCGACATTGGGATGGTTGCCCACCTTGTCGACATCCACCGTGAAGGCAACCTCCTTGCCGTCGGGCGACACGTCATAGGGGGCCGGCCCCTCATTATACTGCACCGACACGCCGGAATTCAGGGTCACGGGCTTGGGCGCTGCCCCATCAATGTCGGTGACATAGATATGGTTCTGGCGGTCGTCCAGGTAGTGGTCGAAATAGGCGAGCGGCGCCTTGTCCCAGACCTTCGCCGACATCTTGCTGTCTTCGCGATCCTTCAGGCGCTTGCCCTGTTCCTCCCAGGTCGGCAGTTCCGGCCAGACGCGGGTCATGAAGGTCAGGCCCTTATTGTCGGGCAGCCATTTCGGCAACCGCGCGCCGGTGGGCACGTTGGTGATGCGCCGCGCCTCGCCCCCGTCGGCCGGGATGACATAGACCTGCGGAACCTTGTCGCCGTCGCGCTTGGCGCTGAAGGCGATCAGTCTGCCATCCGGGCTCCACACTGCTTCGCCTTCCGGGGCGGGGTCGGTGGTCAACTGACGCGACGGGCCGCCATCGACGGGGAACAGGTACAGATCGGCGTTGCGCTGGTCCGTCTTCAGGTCGTAGGTGGAGATGGAGACCAGGGCCTGGCGGCCGTCGGGCGACAGCACGGGCGAGGCCAGCCGTTTCAGCCCCCACATGTCGGCGGCCGACATCGGCTTCCTGTCCTGTGCCGCTGCGGGGCCGGCCAGTCCGATGGCCGACACCGTCAACAAAAGCCCGACCCGGGCCCAGTGTCCGAAACGCATTAATCCCTCCGTTCAATCGGATTTGCGCGGAAGGATGCCAGCGGTTCCGAAGGCCGGATAGGGCTGTAACAGATGCGTTACCAAGCGGTGACAATTGTGTCTGCCGTGGCCGTGGCTGACGGGCGGATGCCGCCCGTGCTAAATCCAGCATCGATGCAGAGTGCAGGATGGAACGGGCTGTTGACATGGATGACTTGACCAGGGCCGCCGAGTTGGCCGCGTCCGGCGACTGGCACGGTGCCCATGCCCTTTACGTGGCGGTGCTGCCGTCCGATGCGAACCGGCGGGACATCATCACTGGCCGGATGCGCTGCCTGCTGAATACGGGGCGGGCCGATGCCGCCTTGGCATTGGCACAGGCGGAATTACGTCCGGATGATGTGCTGGGGCCGGCCGATCTCATTCTGCTGGCCGACACCCATCGCTGCGCCCTGCTGAAACGGGAGGCAGCAGCCATTTACCGCCATGTGCTGCGTTGCACGCCCTCGCTTGAGGATGGGTTGCGGCACGTCCTTTATTACCGGCTGGCAAGCTGCCTGTTTGCCATCGGCTGCCATGTCGGGGGCTATTATTTCTATGAGGCGCGGATCGGTCTGACCCCGGCTGTCAACGCGACGAACAGCGCCCTTCAGAAATTGCCCCGCTGGACGGGGCGTCCGGTCGGCGGGGATGCGCTGGCCGTTTATTCCGAACAGGGTGATGGGGACATGATCATGACCGCCCGTTACCTGCCCGCCGTGAAACGGCTGGCGCCCCGGCTTGTGGTCTATGCGAACCCCTCGCTGCTGCCGCTTCTGTCCGCCAGCTATGCGGATATCGAGTTCCGGTCGAACCGGGACAGCAATGTGTCGGATGTGCGGATTGCCGTGCCGAACATGTCGCTGATGCGGCTGGTGGGGGAGGCAGGGGGCCAACCGGTCCCCTATCTGCGTGTACCCGGCGAGGCCCCCCGCCGCGAACGGCGGGACAAGCCCCGGATCGGTGTGGTCTGGAACGGGTCGAAGGCGCATGTGAACGACCGTTACCGTTCCATGCCCTTTACGATTTTCCGTCGCCTGCTGGGCCTGTTCGGTGGCCGTGCCGCCTTTTTCGCCCTTTCCCCGCGGCGGTTCTGCGATTTCGACGGACAGGCGGAATCAGGCCTTCCCCTCACCGTTGCCGGGGACGAAGAGGACTTTACGGCGATGGCCGGTCGCATCCAGGACATGGATCTGGTCATCAGCATCGATAGCGCGCCCGTCCATCTGGCCGGGGCCCTGTCGGTGCCCGTCTGGAACCTGCTGTCCTATGATCCCGACTGGCGCTGGGGCTGTGCGGGGGCGGCAACGCGCTGGTATCCGGGAATGCGGCTTTACCGGCAATCGCGCCCCGGTGATTGGATCGGCGTGATGAATCAGGTTACAGCCGACCTGGCCCGATATCTCACGGCGTGTCCCGTGGCAAGGTGAAGCCGACCAGGCAATGCTTGCTGCGGCGGTGTTCCGGCATCGGCTCCGACAGGTCGTCACCATAAAGTCGACGCAGTGTAACCGCAGGATCGGCAGGGCCGGGCAGCCGATGCCCTTCAAAGGGCAGTCGCACCGTCGAAATCAGTTCCGCCGCAGGCCGGATCAGGTGCCAGGCGCGGCGCAGGTCGGGCGGGGCGGTCACCATGCAGGTGACATGGCGGGCACCGGCCCGGCGCGGCAGGTCGATCCACCATTCGTAAAGCCGCACCCGCACGGCGAAGGGCAGGACCCGGCCCAGACCATGAACCAGCCGCGCCAGCATCCGTTGCCATCGCGGCCGATCGGGTGTCAGCCGCCCCCCGCCCGGATGATCAAGAATGCGGCCCAGTTGGGTGAACAGCCAGCTGATGCGCCAATGCAGCCGGCCCCAGGCGCGGTCGGCCACCACCCCATCGAAGGGGAAGATGTCGATGAAGATGCCGTGGTGGCAGTCCCGATCGGCCGCTGCCGCTTCGCGGAATTCGCTGTCATGACGGCGCAGCTTGGCATGGCGGGTGCGGAAGCCGGGGTCGCTGCGCCAATGCTGCAGGAAATGGTCGGGATGAAGCAAGGCCGGCCCTTCCGCCAGCAGTCGCCGATAATCGGCGCGCGGCATGGCGACATCCACATCATCGTCCCAGGGGATGAAACCCCCGTGTCGCACGGCGCCCAGCAATGTCCCGGCTGCCAACTGATAGCGCAGGCCCAGCGCCGTGCAGACCCGGTCGAAATCCAGCAGCATGCGTAATTGTACTGCATGCAGGGCCTGCAGTTCGGCCTCGCTCAGGGTCAGGGTGGCGGATGCCTTTGTCACGTCGTCACCACGGGGATGCTGCCCAGAAGGGGGGAGAGCGACAGCAGCGGATGGGTGACCGGCACGTCGCGCACGCCGACAGGCAATGCGCTGCCCAGCCTTTCCAGCCACGCCCCCGCATCCGGTTGCCATTCCAGGAAGCCGGTGGACACCCAGGGCTGGGCTACGGCGCTGCGGCAACTGCCCAGATGCAGCGACAGGCTGGCGCCCCGCACATGGGTCACCTGGATGCGCGGTCCGAACTTGTTGAAGGTGCGGCGGGGTTCCAGCCCCTCCATCACCGCACAGCGCCGGGCGGACCGGGTGATGGCGGCCTGCCATGCCGCGCTGTCCAGGCCGGACAGATCCTGTTCCCCGCCGTGTCGGACAAGGTTACGTGCCGCGCTGGCCATCTGCGTCGGTGTTGGGTCAGGTGCCGTCGCCTCGCGTTCGGTCATCTGCGTCAGGGCCGCCGCCGCCCCGCCGCACCGGTCGGTCAGGTCGACAAGGCGAAGCGCCACACGCGGGCTGGACCGACCCTTCAGCAGGCGGCACAGCTCGTCCAGATAGGTATCCTGGTCGGTCTGGCGCAGATTGTTGACCCAGCCCAGCAGTCCGGTCAGGCAGGTCAGGGAGATGACGACACCGGGCGCATGCAGCCGGGCCAGCCGTTCGGCATAGCGTCGCAGATAGTCGACCCAGAACAGTTCCGCCCAGTCCAGATGCGGGGAGCCGGGCAGGCGCCAGCCCTTGTACCCGCCGAAGGGCAGGCTGAATTCCAAGGGGCGTCGGGCGGCGACGGCGTCGGACAGCTTGCGGGCGATGTCATGTTGCGTATCGGTGTCCACCGCGCTGCGCCGCCAGGGCCGGGCGGTTACGGCCCGCATCAGCCCATCAATATCCGCCGGCCCCGCGCCGGGCTCCGGCGGGTCGGGCGGATGGATATCTGTCACCCGGTCAATTACACGGGTCAGGGCGGCCCCCGCCGGACTGTCGGGCGCGATCATGACAGAATGCCCCGCCGCTCCAGCGGGCTTTCCTGCCAATAGGCGACCGGATGGCGCAGTGCCGACAGATAGGCGTCCTGCGTCGTCTCCCGTGGGTTCCAGGGGGAAAGTGCCGTGACAGCATCCGCCAGGGTCCGCAGCTGGTCGAACAGTTCCGGCCAGCAGCGGGCGAAGCCGGGGTCAAGGGCCAGCAGGCTTTCCGGCAGATCGCGGAGATAGGGCGCGGGATCGTCATGGCGGAAGCGGACAGCATATCCGGCCGGGTTGATGATGCGATAGGCCAGCTTGCGCCCGCCGAAGCGCAGATAGCGGACCAGCAGGGCACGGGCCGCCCGCCCAGAATCGGGCGCCATTCCATTGTATGCAAGCGCTTCCGGCCCGCGCAGCCAGTCCAGCCAGCTGGCATCGGCGGCACCCCATTGACGCCGATGCAGCGCCGCAGCCGTATCGCGGCTGCCCGCATGGCCCAGCAGGCTGATCAAATCATCCTCCGGCGCGGTCAGGTGGCGGGTGGAGGTGAAATCGAAATCCACCAGGTCCACCCGTTCCGCTGCGTCGGGTTGGGCCAGCCAATCCCTGACCGCCTGCCACCGGTCGTGCGGACGGCGCCAGCGATGCGGCGCCAGGGCCGGCACCGCGACCAGGATGTTTTTCGGCGTGGCATCCCGGAAGGGAACGGAGGCATCCCCCCCTTCCCACACCTGCCGCAATGCTTCCAGCTCCCGCAAGGTGCCGGGCGTCAGCGGGGGCAATTGCAACAGATGCATCAGCACGGCCAGCAGGTCGCGCACATGGCTGTTCAAGGGATAAGGGGGCAAGGTGGCTGCCCCCGGCCAGGCCAGCAACGCCTGCTGCATCCGCTGCAACCGGCCCAGGCAGCGACCCAGCAAGGTTGTGGCGGCCCGGTCGGCAGCGTCCGCCACCGCTCTGTCCGAACCAAGGGCGATCAGGCGCAAGCCGCGCAGCAGGTCATAAAGCCGGATACCCTGGACGTGCTGCTGCGTCAGTTGCCGGCCATCCTGGCTGTGCGGCGCGGGGACCAGCGGCTCTCCCGGCTGCCGGCGCAGCCATTCCAGCACGGCGAATTCGTGCGCCGCCTCCGCCTCATGCAGGCAGACCTTCAGGAACAGGCCACCGGCGGCCGTGTCCGGCTGCACCAGATTGCGTTCATCCTTGCACAGGTTGGTGCGGAAATAATCCAGCGCCACCGGCCCCAGCAGCCGGTCGCGCAACCTCTGCACATCCGCCGGCGTATCGATATCGGTGATCTCGTCCGTTGCCACCGGCACCTGCCGGATGTGGGACAGCTGACCCTCGCGCAGCAGCCCGTGCAGCACCTGCCATTGGGCGGAATAGCCGGCATCGGCCGCCCGCCGCACGTCCCCCCACAGGGCGCGCGGCCAATAGACGGCCGGTGCCATCATCAGCGGCGGCCGCACCATATCGGGCCCGATGGCTGTAATCCGATCATCGGCGTCGGGCCGCAGGCCCACAGGATGATCGGCATCGGCCCGCCAGGGTTCCGCCGCCAGGGCCAGATGATCAGTGGGAAGACGCAGCATCCGGGCCAGGACGTCCGGCCGATAATGGCTGTCGGCGAACAGGACCAGCGCGCCGGGCCCGTCCAGTCCAGGCTGCGCCATGGCGGTGGCAAGGGAGTGCAGAAGCGTGTCCGGGCCGCCCGGCGCGACCTCCATACAAAATGCCGTCGGCATGTGGTCGGTCACGGCGCGGGCCACGGTCGTCGCCTGGTGCCCGGTCACAACGCAGACCTTGCCCCCATGTCCCAGGCATCGCAGCTGACGCAGCAGCAAGGGCAGCGTGCCCAGCCCGTACACAACCGGCACCAGTGATTTATGCTCCGTTCCGCCGAACCGGCAGCCTTTTCCTGCAGCCAGGATGATGACGTCCGGACCGGAAGGAACGGCAAACGTGTCAGGCACGGTCGTTGCCGCCGAAATAATCCCGGTACCATTCGACGAACCGGGGAATGCCGACATCGATCCCCGTGGTCGGGCGATAGCCCAGGTCTGCCTCGCTGTCGGCAATGTCGGCATAGGTGGCTTCCACATCGCCGGGCTGCATGGGTTCCAGCAGCAGCTCCGCCTTGCGGCCCATGGCGCCTTCGATTGCCGCGATGAAGTCCAGCAGCGCCTCTGATCTGTTGTTGCCCAGATTGTAGACGCGGTGGGGCACGCTGTCCTGGCCCACCGTGGCCGGACGGTCGAGTGCCGCCAGCACACCGGCCACGATATCGTCGATGAAGGTGAAGTCGCGGCGCATCCGGCCGTGATTATAGACGCGGATGGGCTTGCCCTGGCGAATGGCGTCGGCGAACAGGATCGGCGCCATGTCCGGCCGGCCCCAGGGACCATAGACGGTGAAGAAGCGCAGCCCCGTCGCCGGCAGACCATAGATATGGCAGTAGGACCGGGTGATCAGTTCGTCCGCCCGCTTGGTTGCGGCATAGAGCGAGACGGGATGGTCCACCCGGTCATGGATGGAAAAGGGCAGGTCCTTGTTGGCGCCATAGACGGAAGACGAACTGGCATAGACGAAATGGCAAAGGCCGGGCAGGCGCCTAGCGGCCTCCAGCATCACCACCTGTCCCATCAGGTTGGACTGGATATAGGTATAGGGGTCGACCAGCGAATGGCGCACCCCGGCCTGGGCCGCCAGATGCGCGACATGGGTGATGCCGGGTTCGGCCGTGAACAGGCTGTCGATGAAGTCGCGGTCGGAAATATCGCCGCGCAGCAGCTCGAACCCATCATCACCGGCCAGCAGCGCCACCCGCGCCTCTTTCAGGGCCGGGTCGTAATAGCTGTTGAAATTATCCACACCGATGACCCGCACGCCGCGCGCGCGCAGGGCACGGCAGACATGGAAACCGATGAAACCCGCGGCACCCGTGACAAGATAGGCCATGTTGTCGGCTCCTCCCTTCCATCTTATATCGGGCAAGCGGGGGTGGGTGGCAAGACCTGACACGGTGCCTGACACGGTCTTGACGGCGGATGCCGACGCCGATAGGCTTGCGCGCAAAATATTAATAAAAACAAGAATTTGCTCTTTTGCATCCCGGAGGACCCATGTCCATCGCCATTTCGCTGACCGTCAATGGCCGGCCGACTGAACACGAGGTCGACCCCCGCCTGCTGCTGGTCGACCTGCTGCGCGGGGAACTGGGCATGACGGGCACCCATGTCGGCTGCGACACCAGCCAGTGCGGCGCCTGCGTCGTGCATCTGGACGGGCGTGCCGTGAAAAGCTGCGCGGTGCTGGCGGTTCAGGCCGACGGTTCGGATGTGTTGACGATCGAGGGGCTGGCGGATCCCGACGGCGAACTGCACCCGATGCAGGCGGCCTTTCGCGAACATCACGGCCTGCAATGCGGCTTCTGCACGCCGGGCATGGTGATGAGCGCCATCGACCTGGCCCGCACCGCCCCGGACCTGGAGGAGGCGACGATCCGCCAGGGGCTGGAAGGCAATCTCTGCCGCTGCACTGGCTATCAGAATATCGTCAAGGCCGTGCGCGCCGGCGCCCAGGCCCTGCGGGAGGGATGAGCCGATGTATGCCTTTGATTATCAGCGGCCGGTCAGCCTGGATCAGGCGGTGGAAACCCTGGCCGGGGACGGCGATGCCAAGCCGCTGGCCGGCGGCCAGACCCTGATCCCGACCCTGAAGCAGCGTCTTGCCATGCCCACGGTGCTGGTCGATCTCTCCGCCATTCCCGGCCTGGGGGAAGTGGAACTGGTCGAGGGGGGCTTGCGCATCGGCGCCATGGTCCGGCATGCTGATGTCGCGTCCAGCCCGCTGGTCCGCACGCACTTGCCGGGGTTGGCCGATCTGGCCGCCCATATCGGCGATCCGCAGGTGCGCAATCGTGGCACCATCGGCGGATCCGTCGCCAATGCCGATCCCGCCGCCGATTATCCGGCCGCCCTGCTGGCCCTGGGTGCCGACATCCAGACCGACCGCCGCACCATCGCGGCCGATGATTTCTTTACCGGCCTGTTCGAGACGGCCCTGGAGCCGGGGGAGATCGTCACCGCCATCCGCTTCCCTCTGGGGTGGACCTTGCGCTATCTGAAATGGCCCAACCCGGCCAGCCGCTATGCCATGGTCGGTGTCGCCGTGGCGCGCGGGCCGGATGGTGTGCGCGTCGCTGTCACCGGTGCCGCGTCCAGCGTCTTCCGCTGGACCGAGGCGGAGATGGCATTGGCCACCGGCGACGGGCCGGACGGTGTCACCCTGTCAGCCGACGGGCTGAACAGTGACATGCATGCCGATGCTGACTACCGGGCGCATCTGGCCGGCGTGCTGCTGCGCCGGGCGGTGGGATAGGCCGTCAGCCGCGGCGCAGCTTGCCGCTGGCGATGAAGGCTCCGCCGACAATCAGCACGCAGGCCCCCAGCACAGGCAGGCTCAGCGTCGCGCGACCGGCCATGATCAGCAGGCCCGTGGACAGCAGCGGCGTGGCATAGGACAGGGCCCCTAGCGTCTGGATATCCCCCCGCTTGACCCCATGGTCCCAGACGAAAAAGGCCAGGCCCACCGGCCCCGCCCCCATGGCGGCAATGGTGGCCCAGGCCCAGCCGTCGGCCGGCCACACCGTTTGTTCGAACAACAGATGGCACGGTACGGCCAGAAGGGCCGTGGCCAAGCAGAAAAAGGCCACGATCTCCGTCGGCACGGCCCCGAAACGGCGGCTCAAAACCGAATACCCGGCCCAGGTGACGGCGCAGGCCACCGCCGCCAGATAGCCCGGCAGATATTCCGCCTGTATCGACACGCCCTTGCCGCCCGTCACCAGCAGCAAGGTGCCGGCAAGGCCCGCCGCCGCCCCCATCACCTGCGGTCGTCCCAGCCTTTCCCCCGGCAGCAATCCGGCGAACAGGACGATCAACAGGGGCCATAGGTAATTGATCAGGTTCGCTTCCGCTGCGGGTGCTGTCTGCAGCGCCAGAAAGTAGAGGAAATGATAGCCGAACAGCCCCCCGATCCCCAGCAGCCAGACCGGCAGGGGCTGGCGGAGCGCGATGGTGATAGGGCGGCCCGTGATGACGATGATGATCAGGCTGACCAGACCGCCCAGGCCGAAGGACAGTGCCACCAGCAGAAAGGGCGGCACCGGCCCCGCCAGGGCGGTCAGCAGGGCCAGCGTCGACCATATCAGGATGGCCGTCCCCCCGATCAGCGTGGCGCGACGCACAGCGGCCGGGTCAGTGGCGGCGGCAAGCATCCTCATCCCATGGGCTCCAGAATGCGCGAGGCGACCTTGGTCGACAGGACCATGACGGAATGGGTGGCGCCAAAGGCCGAGAGTGCCATCAGCAGACGGTTCAGGTGCTGCACGTCGCTGGCGGCCAGCTTCAGCAGATAGCTTTCTTCCCCCGCCACCTCGTGGCATTCCAGCACTTCGGGCTGGGCGGTGACATATTGTTCCAGATCGCCGTCCCGTCCCGGCAAGGTGCGGATGCGCACATAGGCCATCATCCGCAGCCCCAGGGCTGCGCGGTTGACCTCTGCCCGGTAGCCCTGTATCAGGCCGGTGGCTTCCATCCGGCGCACCCGTTCGGCGACGGCGGGGGCGGTCAACCCGACTTGACGGGCCAGATCGGCAAAGGATTGCCTCGCATCACGCTGCAATTCGCGCAGCAGGTGCAGGCCGATATCGTCGAGAAGGTCGAAAGGGGAGGGGTGGCGGTCAGGCATGATCGGGCCATCCTATCCGGATGTCCGGGTCACGCCAACCGTCAGGCGCAAGGAAGGTGCTGAATTTGCTGGACGATATCGGTGTTTTCTGGCGTGGCGTCGTACTGGGCGTGATCATCGCGGCCCCGGTCGGTCCCATTGGTCTGCTGTGCATCCGCCGCAGCCTGGAACGCGGGCTGGTCACGGGGCTGGCCACGGGCCTGGGCGCTGCCATCGCCGATGCCGCTTTTTCCTCCGTCGCCGCCTTCGGTATCACGGCTGTCCTGGACATGATCACGTCCAATATCCGCCTGTTGCAGGTGGTGGGCGGCTTCTTTCTGCTGGCCGTGGCCTTCCACAGCCTGACCCGTGACCCCAAACCGCTGGCCGCCGAGCCCATGGCCGGCAATCTGCCCGCCGCCACCTTCACCGGCTTCTTCCTGACGGCGACCAACCCCGTCACCATCCTGGGGATGAGCGCCATCGTCGTCGGCTTCGGCCATACCAAAGGGCCGGTAGAAGACGGCACCCTGGTGGCTGGCATCTTCGTCGGGTCGGCCCTGTGGTGGTTGATCCTGTGCGGCGGCGTCACCCTGCTGCGCCGGTTCGTGACGGGCCGCACCGTGCATTGGATCAATGTCGGCACGGGCGTCATCCTGGGCGTGCTGGGGCTTTACACGCTGGCAAGTGCCTGGCTGGGATAATGCCCATTCCCGATGAGCCGGACTCATCGGGAATGGGTACGGCTGCGACTGCCACAGCACCGCACATGCGGCGTAGCCGAGCCGCCGGATGGCGGCGCTGGCGATTGAAGCCCGGTGATCGGGTGCGATCACCGGGACAGGGGATAAGGCTACTGGCCCTTGCCCAGCAGTTCGATCAGCCCGTCCGACAGGGTGCCGCGCCAGGCGGCATCGTCATGACCGCCCGCAAAGGGGCGGAACTGCATCCGGTAGCCCTTTTGCGTCAGCACCGCGGCCAGCGCCCGGTTGGTCAACAGGATGCTGTCGACATTGTCCGGTCCGTCCTCCGGTCCCGGCCGCTTCTCCAGCAGACCGGCATCCAGATAGAAGCGGATGGGCAGGCGCGGTCCGTCGCGCAGGCGGCGGATGATCTCATGATCGCCAATGTCGCGCGCCTTGGGGGCGTCCGGCGGGTCCCACCAGTAGGAGCCGGACTGGCTCAGCACCGCGCCGAACCGGTCCGGATGGCGCATCGCCGCGCAGGTGGCCATCAGCCCGCCATAGCTGGACCCGCCCAGCACCACCTGGTCCGGCGACGCCGGCACGGGCAGGCGCTGCCCCAGCCAGGGCAGGAAGCGGTCGGCCAGAAGGTCGGCAAAGGCGGGGTTGCAGGCCAGATCCTCCGCCCGCGTCCTGCCCGACGGGTTGCGGATCAGTGCGGCGCGGACAGGCGGGATGGCCCCGTCTGCGATCATGTTGTCCAGGATCACCGCCGTGGGGATGGCATCCAGATACCGTTCCGCATCGAACAGGATGACCAGCGGTACCGACTGTCCGTCCGCCACGCCCGGCGGCCGGTAGATCGTCACCTCATAGGTTCGGCCATTGCCGGCCGCATCGAACATCACGGTGGACAACCGCCCCTTCGCCACATCCGCACGGGCCTGCACATAGGGCTGGGGGACGGCCCCCGGCAGCTCCAGCAGCGAATGTTTGCCGAACCGTGCCGGGTTCAGCGGATCGGGCCGCAAGGCCGCCAGCAGGCCCTTGCGATAGGCTTCCCGGTCACCGGGGGCGCCGCGTTCGGGATTGACGGCAATCTGGTAGGACAGGCGCGTGCCGGCCGGCACCGGCACCGACTTGTACCAGATATCGGTCCCCTCCAGCCGGGACAGCAGATTGTCCCGCCGGTCGGGCGTCCAGACCGGCCATTGCAGTTCCACTTCCCGCGCCTCCCCGCGCCAGAGGAAGGTGACCGTCATGGTGTCATCCCCTCCGGCACTGGGCTCGACCAGCGGCGCCCCCTGTCGGGCCACCCGGTCCCAGAAGGCGGTCGTGCCGGCCGTCCCCCCGACCGACGCGATGGCGGCAGAGACGGGATTGTCGGCGGCGGGGGCTTGAGCCCCCACCGCCAGGGCCAGGGCGGCGCACGCCCCGGCCAGGATCATGCTCAGCCGTGTCATCTCAGAACTTCTGCGTCACGGCGAAGAAGAAGCGGCGGCCATCCTCGTTATATTCCGTGCTGGTTTCACGGATAAGCTGCTTGTCGGCGATGTTCAGCACGCCCGCCCGGAAGGTCAGCGTGTCGTTCAAGCTGTAGGAACCACCCAGATCGAAATTGGCATAGCCTTTCTGGGTGATGTTGTAAGCGCTGTTGGTGGAAACCTGCAGGTACTGCCGGCCGACATAATTGCCGCTGACATAGAATTTCAGCGCGTCCGTGGGCTGCCAGTTCAAAGTGGCGTTCCAGGAATGCTTGGGCTGATAGATCATGGGGATCTCAACCGGGTTCGACCGGTTGCGGCTTTCCAGCCAGGTGTAATTCACCGCCACATCCCAGGCCGGATCAAACCGGTAGGCGACGCTGCTTTCCACGCCCTTGGTATGGACCTTGGAAATATTCTGATAGCGGAAGATGGGCCGGCCGTCCGGCAGGAAGCCGACGAAGTTGGAATAGCTGGGGGCCTGCGTCCGGTTGGCGGTGCGGCTGGTGATGTCGATCATGTTCTTCAGGTCGGTTTCGAACAGCGTGACGCCGGCCGACAGATCGGCGCTGTCATA
This sequence comes from Hydrogenophaga intermedia, assembly GCA_943371025.1. Lineage (GTDB taxonomy): Bacteria > Pseudomonadota > Alphaproteobacteria > Azospirillales > Azospirillaceae > Niveispirillum. The sequence goes on along the minus strand of CALRTC020000013.1, from coordinate 92,321 downwards.
GCGCAGGCCCGCTTCCTTTGACGTCGCCGTCTCCGGCTTCAGTTCATCCGACCCGATGATGTAACAGCCGACCGTGGCGCTGCCGCAGGAGACGGAACCCCATTTCGGGCTGTTCTGCAGCAAGGTGGGCGCGCGGAAGGCCTTGGAGATGCCGGACTTGACGGTGAAACCATCCGCCACCTGCCAGACGACATAGCCGCGCGGGCTGTGATGGCCGCCGAAATTCTCATGATCGTCATAACGGTCGCCGATGGTCAGGCGCAGATCCTCAGTGAAGCGGATTTCGTCCTCGATGAAGAAGGCGTGCTGGTCGACCTGGGTGGTGGGGTCCTGATTATATCCGGCCGTGCCGGGCAGGCCGCGCAGGTTGGCCGGGTCCTTAAGCGACTGGCGGCGCCATTCGGCCCCCACGGTCGCCGTCTGGAACCAATTGTCCAGCGGCAGGGTGAAACGCCCGTCGATCTGATCATTCTCGGCCTTGTTGGGGTTGGTCTGTCCCGTGACATTGCCGACCTCGTTCTCGATCCGGTCGCCGCTATAGCGCAACTGGCTGTTGGCGAAGCCATATTCGCCCTTGTGGGTCAGGGCATAGCTCTGCCGCTCCATGGGGAAGTTGTCGTGCGTCAGGCGGTTGTAACCGTAATTGCCCGTCACCTCATGCCCTTCGGCCGGGTTCCAGACCAGGGTGCCGTCCAGATATTCCTCATGCTTGTCGCGAAAGCCGGTCACGGTGGGGGAATTGTTGATGTCCCCATCCTTCAGGCGGCGATTATAGCCGCCATAGAGCTTCAGCCCCAGCTTGTCACCCACCAGCGGACCAGCGGCGAAGAAGCCGGCCTTGTAGGCGTCACCGGCATCGCCATCCTCCTGCAGGATATAATCGGCGCTGACCGTACCGTTCCAGCTTTCGCCCACGGGCTTGGTGATGATGTTGACCACACCGCCGATGGCGTCGGAACCATAGAGCGAGGACATGGGGCCGCGCACCACTTCCACCCGCTGGATGGCCTCGATCGGCACCCAGCCGGCGTCGAAATCATTACCACGGAACATGGCGTTGGTGGAATTGACGCGCTTGCCGTCGATCATGAACAGCGTATAGGCGCTGTTCAGGCCGCGCATCTGGATGGTGCGCTGGTTGCCCGACCGGTTGATGGTGACGCCTTCCACCCGGTCCAGCACCTCTGTCAGGTCGCGCACGGGCCGTTCATGCAACTGTTCCTCATTGACGACGGAAATGCTGGCCGGGGCCGTGATCAGCGTCTGCTTGATGGAAGAGGCGGTGACCACGATCTCCGGCGCATAGGGGGCGTCGGTCGTGGCCGGATCGGCGGACTGGGCCAGCACCGGCAGCGCGGTCCCGGACAGAAGCAGGGTCGCCAGCGCCAGATGGCGGGCGGACGGAAAGGCGGACATCGTCATTTTCGAAGCTCCTGATGCACGACTAAGTCGCATTATTGATTGATGCGGAAATCCGACCTGTCGCCGCGGCGGTTCAGGTCGACAGGCTGTTGCTCACTTCGTTCCTTCCTGGAACGGGAAGGCATAGGGCAGGGCATTGCCTGTTGCCGGCAGAACCACCGATCCATGGTTTTCCGCCGGGAAGATCCGGAAAATGGTCGTCAGCCCCTTGGGCCGCAGCGCTTCCAGCCGCCACGCCATCTCCCGCTTGTTGCGCGGGGTGTCTGTGAGCCGCTGCCGATGATCAATACCCATTCTTCCCCACCCTCTGATACCGGCCGACCTGATCCGGCCGTGTCCCGTCCGCGACCGCCCCATGGTTTGGAAAGCGAATGAACCAAACCGAAAAGGCAAATGAGAATCGTTCGCGATTGATGGGGTTACATATCTGTAATGAGAGGCATTCGCAATAGCATGTAGCACCAATACCAACTTGTCGCGCCTGTCCCGGTCATCGGGCCTGGGCCGTCTTTGCACCCCGGACCAAGGTCGGGCCATCCGCCCCGACCCTCATCCAAAAAACTTCAAAAAGCCGCTTGCAAACGATTGCAGACGTCCTATTATCAGGTCTGTCCAAGAAGGAACGGCACGCAAAGGACCGTTCCAGCCGATGCAAGAGGTCGAGGGAGGACCATCATGAAAAGCCGTCTGTTGCGTGCGTCCGCCATGGGCGCGGCGCTGAGCGCGTTCGCCGTTACCGCCATTCATGCCCAGGAGACGCAGGTCGCCCAGGCCGCCGCGGCTGAACAGCCGGCCGCCGCCGATGCCCTGCAGCTGGAAGAGATCGTCGTGACCGCTGTGGTCGGCGAGACGTCCAAGATGCGCAGCTCCGTCTCCGTCTCCAGCCTGTCGGCCGATGACCTGCTGCAATCGGCCCCGCGCAGCACGGCGGAGATTTTCAAGAACATTCCCGGCATCCGTTCCGAAAGCACGGGCGGCGAGGGCAATGCCAATATCGCCGTGCGCGGTCTGCCCGTGGCCGCCGGTGGTGCCAAGTTCCTGCAATTGCACGAAGATGGCTTGCCCGTTCTGGAGTTCGGCGATATCGCCTTTGGCAATGCCGACATCTTCCTGCGCGCTGACGCCAATGTGGCCCGCGTGGAAGCCATCCGCGGTGGTTCGGCCAGCACGCTGGCCTCCAACTCGCCGGGCGGCGTCATCAACTTCATCTCCAAGACCGGGGACAAGGAAGGCGGCAGCTTCGCCCTGACCCGCGGTATCGACTATGACACGACGCGCGGCGATTTCGACTTCGGCGGCGCCATCGCCAGCGATTGGAACTTCCATATCGGCGGCTTCTACCGTCAGGGCGAAGGCGTGCGCAATGCCGACTACACGGCGGAAAATGGCGGCCAGATCAAGGCCAACCTGACGCGCAATTTTGAAAACGGCTATGCGCGCGTCTATCTCAAGTACCTGAACGACCGCGCCATCGGCTATCTGCCGCAACCGGTCCTGGTGCGCGGCACCAATTCCGATCCCGACATCAAGTCGGTGCCCGGCTTCGACATCCTGTCCGACAGCCCGCACAGCCCGCTGATCCTGGCCAATCCCGGCCTGGATGGGGATAACAACCCGCGCACGGGCAAGCTGAAGGACGGCATGCACCCGGTCAGCACGGCCGTGGGTGCCGAATTCAAGTTTGACCTGAATGATGACTGGTCGGTCGCCAACAAGTTCCGCGTGGCCGATACCAAGGGCGGCTTCATCAGCCCCTTCCCGCAGGAAGTGATGGGCGCCCAGGCGCTGGCCACCGCCATCGGCGGGGCGGGCGCAACCCTGCGCTATGCCGACGGCACCACGATTTCCAGCCCGTCCAGCCTGAATGGCAACGGTCTGGCCATGCGGGTGGCCATGTTCGACGTCGACATCAAGGATTTCTCCAACATGGCGAACGACTTCAAGCTGACGAAGTCGATCACCAGCGGCGACAGCACCATCGACATCACGGCCGGCTATTACAAGTCGCAGCAGAATATCGAGATGGACTGGCTGTGGAACACCTTCGTCATGGATGTGCGCGGCCGCGACGCGCGCCTGCTGGACGTCTATTCGGCATCAGGCCAGAAGCTGACCAGCAACGGTCTGCTGGCCTATGGCGTGCCACTGTGGGGCAATTGCTGCACCCGCCGCTACGATGTGCAGTATGATATCGACGCGCCTTACCTGTCGGCGGCGTGGGAATCCGGCCCGTTGAATGTCGATGCCTCCATCCGCCGGGACGAGGGCAAGGCCAATGGCCGCTACATCGCCAGCACCCAGGCCCAGGTCGATGTGAACCGCGACGGCATCATCCAGGAACCGGAAAAGTCGGTTTCCGTCATCGACACGGCCCATCCCTCGCCGGTGGATTACACCTGGGGCTACTGGTCCTGGTCGGTCGGCGCCAATTACATGGTCAGCCAGGATCTGGGCGCCTTTGCCCGCATCTCCCGCGGTGGCCGTGCCAATGCCGATCGCCTGCTGTTCGGCCGCGTGCGCGCCGACGGGTCGGTGGCGTCGGAAGATGCGACCGACATGGTCGACCAGTATGAAGCCGGCCTGAAGTGGCGCGGCGACGATCTCAGCCTGTTCGCCACGGCCTTCTTCGCCAAGACGCAGGAACAGAATTTCGAAGCGACGTCCCAGCGTTTCTTCGACCGGACGTACGAGGCGAAGGGTGTCGAACTGGAGGCCAGCTATCGCTATGAAGGCTTCGTGCTGACCGGCGGCGCCACCTTCACCGATGCGGAGATTACCAAGGACGCGCTGACCCCGGCGGTCGAAGGCAATACGCCCCGCCGTCAGGCCAAGTTCGTCTTCCAGCTGACCCCGTCCTATAGCTATCAGGGCTTCACCATCGGCACCAACCTGATCGGCACCACCAAATCCTACGCCCAGGACAGCAACGACCTGGTGATGCCCGGCTATGTCCAGGTCAATCTGTTCGCCGATTATATCATCACCGACAACCTGTCGCTGTCGGTGAATGTCAACAACCTGTTCAATGCCGTCGGCCTGACGGAAGCCGAGGAAGGGTCGATCGTGGCGAACACGGATAATTACATCCGTGCTCGTTCCATCAATGGCCGGACCAGCACGGCGACCCTGAAATACACGTTCTGACCTGCCGGTCCGGGTCCGTCCGGCGGGCACGGCGGGCGGATTTTGGACCACGGCGTCCATGTGAGATCACATGGACGCCGGTTTTCTTCCCTTCCCCGTTGGGAAACATTCCATGACCGCCTTTCCCATCGCCCTTCCCGACAGCGATCCGGTTCTGGCCAGCCGTCTGCATGCGCGTATCGACCGGTTCTGGCCGCCGGCCCTGGCCGCCTTCCGCCAGCTTTACGCCGGTCGGGACGATCTGGCCCGGTGGGAGGAACGGCTGGCCCGCCGCCTGCTGGACGCCGCCTTGTCGCGCCCGGCGGAATTGCAGGCACTGGACCATGTGCGGGAGCAAACGCCCGACTGGTTCCAGTCGCCGGACATGGTCGGCTATTGCACCTATATCGACCGGTTCGCGGGCACCATTCAGGGCGTGCGCGGCAAGTTGGACGCGTTGCAGCACCTGGGCGTGCGCTATTTCCATCCGCTGCCTTTGCTGAGGCCGCGCGACGGCGACAGCGATGGCGGTTTTGCCGTGGCCGATTTCCGGCAGGTCGACCCCAAACTGGGCAGCATCGACGATCTGCGTGAACTGGCGGCCGACCTGCGGGCGCGCGGCATCAGCCTGTGCCTGGACATTGTCTGCAACCACACGGCCGACAGCCATGAATGGGCCGTGAAGGCGCGGACCGGCGACCCGGCCTTCCGCGATTTCTACCATGTGGTGGCAACGACGGCGGAGGTTGCGGCCCTGGAGGCGCATCTGGGCCAGGTCTTCCCGCAGACGGCGCCTGGCAATTTCACCTTCGTGCCGGAAATGGGTGGCCATGTCTGGACCACCTTCTATCCGTTCCAGTGGGACCTGAACTACGCCAACCCGGCCGTGTTCATCGAAATGCTGGACGTTCTGTTCTATCTGGCCAATCAGGGGGCGGAAGTGTTCCGCCTGGACAGCGCGCCGTTCCTGTGGAAACAGCCCGGCACGGATTGCCGCGGTTTGCCACAAACCCATCTGGTCGTGCGGACCTGGCGGGCCTTGCTGTCCATCGCGGCCCCGGCCGTGGCGCTGAAGGCCGAAGCCATTGTCGGCTTGTCGGAAGTGCTGCCCTTCCTGGGCGATGCGGCGCAGCCGGAATGCCATCTGGCCTATAACAATACCGCCATGACGGCCCTGTGGGCGGCCCTGGCCACAGGCGATACGGCGCCGGTCGCCCAATGTCTGCGCGATGCGCTGGCCCGGCCGGCGGGGGCGGGGTGGCTGACCTATGTGCGCTGCCATGATGATATCATCTGGGGGGCGCTGAAAGGCGTCATCCCCGAGGGGACCCTGGCCTGGATCTCCGACTTCTATGCCGGTGTCGTGCCGGGCAGTTTCGCCGATGGCAGGGCGTTCCAGGGGGAGCCGGGGGCCGTGCGCTCCACCAACGGCATGGCCGCCTCGCTGGCCGGTGTGCGCGATGGCGCGGCGGATAACCAAGCCGCACTGGATCGCCTGCGCCTGCTCTATGGCGTCACCTTCGCCCTGGACGGTATTCCCACCCTTTATATGGGGGACGAGCGGGCGCTGACCAATGACCCCGATTATGCGTCGGAGCCCGACCATGATGATGGCCGCTGGCTGCACCGGCCGCGCATGGACTGGACCCGCGACGGGGGGCCGACCCTGACCGCCCTGGCGCGGTTTGCCGACCTGCGGCGCGGCCGGACCTGCCTGCATGCGCGCAACCCGGCGCGGCCGCTGGAGGTTGATCGGTCGGGTCTGTTGGCCTTTGAACGCACGGACGGACGGGAACGGCTGGTCTGTCTGGGCAATTTCACCGGCGGCGTGATGCGGGCGGATCTGTCGGCGGTGCTGGGCCCCGGCGTCTGGACCGACCTGCTGGAGGATGGCGTGATCGACCCGACGGGCGTTACATTGCCGCCCTGGGGTCTGTGCTGGCTCTATCAGCGCTAAATGGGAAAGGGCAAAGCCATGCGCGTCGCCGGTATCGAACTGGGTGGAACCAAGGTTGTCGTGGCGGCCGGTAGCGGGCCGGACGATCTCAGCCCGACCATCCGCATCCCCACCACCGATCCCGCCACCACCATGGCGGCCATCATCGCGGCGCTGGCCGGCCTGGGCCCGTTTGACGCCATCGGTATCGCCAGCTTCGGTCCCGTCTGCCTGGACCCGGCCGATCCCGGCAGCCTGCGCATCACCAACACGCCCAAACCGGGCTGGTCGCAGACCAAACTGGTGCAGCCCCTGGCCGAGCGGTTCGGCGTGCCCGTAGCGCTGGATACCGATGTGAACGGGGCGGCACTGGGGGAGGGGCGCTGGGGCGCCGCGCGCGGCCTGACCGACTTTGCCTATATCACCGTGGGTACCGGCATCGGCGTCGGGCTGGTGGTGAACGGCCGGCCCGTCCATGGCGCCCTGCATCCCGAAGCCGGCCATCTGCTGGTCCGTCGCGATCCGGCCCGCGATCCCTATCGGGGCCATTGCCCCTTCCATGGCGACTGCCTGGAAGGACTGGCCTGTGGTCCCGCCATCGCCGACCGGGTGGGCCAGCCGGCGGAAACCCTGGCGGAAGATCATCCCGTCTGGGAACTGGTCGGCGATTATGTCGGACAGCTCTGCGCCAGCCTGTGTCTGGTCACGGCCCCGCGCCGCATCGTGCTGGGTGGTGGGGTGGGGCAGCGGCCGGGCGTGCGCGCCGGAGCGGATGCCGCCCTGCGTCGGCATCTGGCGGGCTATATCCCCCTGCCGCCGCCGGGGGATTTCATCGTGGAACCGGGGCTGGGCGGCCTGTCGGGCGTGCTGGGCGCCGTGGCCTTGGGGCTGGACGCGCGCTGACCGGCACCGATAGGGTGAGGGCCGGTCGCTTTCCTTTCCGCAAGGCCCCCCGATGCCTGATGCCGCCACCCTGGTCGCCTTCGTTACCACCTCCGTCATCCTGGCCTTCATTCCCGGGCCGGACAATCTGTTCGTCCTGACCCAGTCGGCGCTGCGCGGCTGGCGGGTGGGGGTGGCGGTGACCCTGGGCCTGTGTACGGGGCTGATCGTGCATACGACGGCCGTCGCCCTTGGGATTTCCGTCCTGTTTCAGCAGTCGGAAACGGCCTTCACCATCCTGAAACTGGCGGGGGCGGCGTACCTGCTTTATCTGGCCTATGGCGCGCTGCGCGCCGGCCCGGCATCGGCACAGGCGGCGGAAGGGCAGGCCCAGCCCTATCTGCGCCTCTACCTGCGCGGCATCGTCATGAATGTGACCAATCCTAAGGTCGCTATCTTCTTCCTGGCCTTCTTCCCGCAATTCATCACCGCCGATGGCGGCCCCGTGGGGGCACAGGTGGCGCTGCTGGGCCTGCTGTTCATCCTGTCCGCCCTGTCGGTCTTTACCGGCATTGCGCTGGCCGCCGGCTTCCTTTCACGCCGGTTGCTGGCGTCCGACAGGGCGCAGCGCTGGCTGAACCGGGTGGCCGGCCTGCTGTTCATCGCCCTGGCGGCGAAGCTGGCCCTGGCGCAGCGTTGACCTTCTCATGCCGCCGGTTCCATTCCCGGATGGCTTCATCCGACAGCGGCTTTGATCCATCGGCCATTTCCCGGCGATAGGCATCGTCGGTGATCGGCCGCAGGGCCTGCATCTGCCTTTGCAGGTCCAGCACTGCCTGAAGCTGTGCCGCCGTCGGTCCTTGGGACCGGCGGGCGGCCAACAGGGTGCGGTCGCCGAAGAAGAAGGTGACGACGGCCCCCAGCACGATCCACATCTCGTCGGGGATCAGGGCCCAGGCCTGGGCGGCCGCGGCAAAGCCCGTGGGATCGGCCGATGCCCAGACGAACAGCCCGATAACCCCCAGCGCCATGGCCGGCCGGGGCAGCCGGTTCAGCCCATCGATGAAACTATCCCACCAGGTCCGGCCCTGACGGTCGGCAAATTCAGCGCCGAACTGCTGAAATCGGGCCAGCGCCTCGCCATGGCGGCTCTGCTCCTCCTGCACCTTGTCGCCGGTAAAGGGCGTCACCGCCCCCGCCAGCGCCTGCACCCCGCCGCCCAGCAGGCCGGCAATCAGCTTGTCCAACATGCCTCACCCCCTTTCCATCGCCCCAACGCAAAAAGGCCCGGCGATCAAGCCGGGCCCTGTATGCGGACAGAATCGTTCATGGAGAAAGGAGAGGGTAGGTGATCCCCACGATGACTTCAAGGAATATTTACCTACAATTGGCCATATTCACCGGCGACAGATGGGCCCTCTGCGGTCAGGGCGTTCCATTGCCTTATCTTCCGGTCCACCTGGCTTTGCAGATCCTCCTGCACCGGCTGGCCCAACGCCAGCAGCGCAAAAGTCGCCAGCCAATGTTCGCCCATATAATCGCCGGCCACATGCGGCAGGCTGGCGGCCAGATGCCGGTCGGCGGCATCCAGGGCCAGGGCGCGGGCGGCGTCTCCGTCAGGCAAAGTGCCGGCGATGCCGCGCCAGCACCAGGCGCGTGACAGGTTCAGCCCGTCCAGATGCGCGATCTTGCCATCGCTGCGGTCGCTGGGCAGGGCGGGGGTGAGCAGCACCGCCGGCTCCCCCACCGCCAACCGGGGCAGGAAACCCGCCAGCCAGCGGGCATAATCACCCGCCGGCAGCACATGGCGCATCAGTTCCGCCACGATCAGCGTGGGTGACAGGAAATCATCCTGCGACGGTTCCCAGACCTGGGCATCGCGGTCACCCCCATGCCAGGCCAACGCCTTTTCCCCGATCAGGCTGGCCAGCCCCGCATCCCCCGCCTGGCGCGCATAATCCAAAGCCAGGGTCAGGGCGAAGGCGGTATTGCCATGGGTGCCGGCCCGCACCGGATATGTGGCCAGCGGCAGAAAGGCGCGGAACCGGTCGGCGAAGTCCCGCGCCAGCGGGGCCAGGGCCGCCGCCCAGCGTTGCCCGTCCGCATCCCCCTGCCGGTCCAGTTCCGCCGCCAGGGCCAGCAGCCAGGCCCAGCCATAGGGCCGTTCAAATCCGCGCGACAGCGGCCGGGCCAGATAGGCCCGTTCCCCCGCCACCTTGTCATCGCACAGATATTCATCGAACAGGGCCCGGATATCCCCTGCCGCCGCAAGGCCGGGGAACAGCCGCCGCAGCCGGGCCAGCAGCCAATAGCCATGCACGCAGGAATGCCAGTCGAAACTGCCGAAAAAGATCGGGTGCAGGTCGCGCGGTCCCAACACGTCCGCTGGCCCCGACAGCACATGGTCCAGCTTGTTGGGATATTCCCGCGTGACATGGCCCAGCGCCAGAGTTGCGAACTTCTCCGCCAGCGTCCGATCCAGCATGATCCGATCCTTCTTGCCCTTCGCCCTCTTACTGCCGTCGCCTACGACCCGGCAAGCGGTCCCTTGCAGGCCCCCGCGATTGGTCCCAGAACCTGCGGTCATCGGCCGTAACCTGACATGAACGACAAGAAGGGGGGATCGGGCGATGACAGACGACAGCGGTAAATCCAGTGTGATCACGATCCTGCTGGCCGGCCTGGCCGGGGCGTCGGTCGATGGGCTTTATGCCAGCCTGTCGGGCATGGTGCGCGGTGTGCCCGTGATGCGCGTGTGGCAGGGCGTGGCCGGTGGCTGGCTGGGACCAGCCGCCAAGGATGGCGGCATGGCCACGGCCGCCCTGGGACTGGCCACCCATGTTACGGTAGCCACACTGATGGCCGCCTTCTATTTGCTGGTTTTCACCCGCCCGGCCCTTGTTCGCCGTCACCGCTGGCCATCGGCCCTGGCCTATGGGCTGGGACTCTATGTCGTCATGTATCTGGTGGTCCTGCCCCTGCGCTGGCCGGATATTTTTCCGCGCTGGGACGATGCAAGATCGGTGGCCGACATCCTGGCCCATGTCGGCGTGGCCCTGGCCATTGCCTGGGTCGGATGGCGGCGATCGGAATGACGGGCGTCATTCAATGCGCATATGGCTGTCCGCCTGCCCGCGGGTCCAATAGCCGGCGGCTTTGATCCAGGCCGGGTTCAGCCCGCGTTCCAGCAGGGCGGCGCGGATCTGACGCGCCTGTTCCGCCTCGCACGCCACCCAGGCGCTGACATCGCCACCGGGCAGGGTCAGGGCGGACAGCGCCGTCTGCAACGCCGGCCCGCCGCCATAGACCCAATGGATTTCGGCATCGGCACGGGTTTCGAAGGACAATCGATCTTCCGGTCCCGTCACCTGCGCCAGCACGGTGATGCGTGTACCGGCTGCTGCCTCCCGCAGGCGCCGGCCGATGGCGGGCAGGGCCGTGTCATCGCCGATCAACAAATAGGCGTCAAAGGCGCTGGATGGCACCTGCGACCCGCGTGGCCCGCCAATATGCAGGATGTCGCCGGGCCTGGCGCCCATGGCCCAACGCGTGGCCGGTCCGATATCCCCGTCCTGCCCGTGCAGGGCGAATTCCAGCACGATCAGGCCCGCCTTTGTGTCAAACCGGACGGGTGTGTAATCGCGCATGATCGGCCGCGGCGCATCGGCCGGCAGGTCCCGCCCGAAATCGGGCAGGGTCAGAATGCCCGTCACCGGATCGGGCAGGAACAGCTTCACATGATCGTCAAACCCCAGCGAGCGGAAGTCCGACAGATCGCCCGTCAACTCGATGCGCAGCATATGCGGACTGAGCGCGACCTTGTGCGTGACACGCAGCTCCCGACGCTTGGGCTCAAAACGCACCCGCAGGGGCGTGCGGCTGCTTTCCGATATATCGGGTGCCATGGTCAGGACCTTTCGATCTTGCGGGCCAGCTCGTCGATCCAGTCGACGATATTCTCGATCTCACCCTTGGACAGGGAGCGCATGCCGCGAGTGCGCAGGGCGCCCTTCAGATTGTCCATGGCCCGGAACAGCGGGGCGAAGTCGGTGCCGCGGTCCCGCCCGCCACCACCATCGCCCATCATCGCCATCAACCGTTCCACCTCGTCCGCCTGTTCGGCCAGATAGGTGCGGCCGGCGTCGGTGATGCTGGCCAGCTTGCGGCTGTCTTCGCCCACGGCGATGCTGATGAAGCCGCCATCTTCCAGCCAGCTCAGCGCCGGATAGATCACGCCGGGGGAGGGGGCATAGCGTCCGCCCGACCGTTCCTCGATGGCCTTGATCAGTTCATAGCCATGGGCCGGCTTCTCCGCGATCAGTGACAGCAGCACCAGCCGCAAGCCCCCATGGCCGAAACCGCCGCGTCCACCCCGGCCGCCGCCGCCATGGCCGAAACCGTGCCCATGCCGCCCATGGCCGAACCCCCAGCCATCACGGCCTCCGCCACCCCACATCAGGCGGCGGCCAAACAAAAAGCCTTTCATGATCCAAGCTCCGTATCGATCAGTAACGCGATATATCGGATATAAGTCGGCATCGGGGATTTGTCCAGCCCTGATCCAGCCCAAATCCGATATATCTGGAATATTCGCTTCGGTCCGTGCACCAGGGTGATCCGGACCTGTCATCCCGACCTTCCGTTGCAATCCCCGCTGGCATATGTTTGCGCAAACATGTAGGAGGGCCGATGATCACCGAACCGCCGGCGGCGACGGGGGAAGACCTTGATGGATGACATTGAGTACGCCTTGATGAATAAGGCGGACGCCACGATGTGGTGGTACCAATGCCTGCATGAACTGACCTTGCTTTGCCTCGCCCGTCATCTGGCCACGGATGCGCCTTTCATTCTGGATGCGGGCTGCGGGACAGGGGGGCTTATGCTCCGGTTGCAGCAGGCCTGGCCCCGGGCGACGATCTGCGGGATCGATCTGTCGGAAACCGCCTGTCGGTGGACCCGGGCCAAGACAGCTGCCGCTACGGCCACCGCGCGTGTGGACTGCCTGCCCTTCAGAGATGCCGACATGGATCTGGTCCTGTCCACCGACGTGCTGAGCATTGCTGGTGTGGACGAGGCGGCGGCGATGGCTGAAGCGCATCGGTGCCTGAAGAAGGGCGGCCTTTATCTGGTGAACTATCCCGCCTATGCCTGGTTGACAGCCGATCATGACCGGCAGGTGTGCACAGCCCGGCGCACGACCGCCGGGGCGTTGCGCCAACGGCTGTGCGGCGCGGGTTTCAGGCCGGTCTTCGTCACCTACTGGAACATGGTCCTGTTTCCCCTGATGGTGGCCCGGCGGAAGCTGTGGCGGGGCAGCGCCACCTCCGATGTCGGGCGCTTCTCCGGTCTCGGCAATCAGCTTCTGGCCTCCCTGTGCGGGCTGGAGCGTCTTGTGCTTCGTCGCAACATCCCTCTGCCCTTTGGCGGGTCCGTTCTGGCGCTGGCGGTCAAATCATGATTTCAGCGATGGACAAGCCGGCCTGCGCCCTCAGCATCGTGATCCCGGTCTTTAATGGGGCACAGACCGTGGGCACCCTGGTCACGGCCCTGTCGGGCCTGACCATTGCCGGCGGGCATGAAATCATCCTGGTGGATGATGGCAGCGCCGATAACAGCCGGCAGGTCTGCACACAGCTGGCCGAAGCGGCGTCCCATGTGCCCGTCACCTTTGCCCAGCTGTCCCGCAATTTCGGCGAACACCATGCCGTCATGGCGGGGCTGGGTCTGGCCAGGGGCGATTTCATCATCACCATGGATGATGATCTGCAGAACCCGCCGGAAGAGGTGCCGCGCCTTTATGCCTTCGCGCGCGATGGCGGACATGACGTGGTCTACACCTACTATGCGCGCAAGCGGCACAGCCTGTTCCGCAACCTGGGCAGCGCCTTTGCCAATCATACCGCAGCACTGCTGCTCAATCTGCCGCGCGGCCTGTACCTGTCCAGCTTCCGGTGCCTGTCCGCCTTCGCCGCGCGGGAGGTGTGCCGCTATGTCGGGCCCTTTCCCCATGTCGACGGGCTGGTGCTGCAGGTGACGCGGTCCATCGGCCGGCTGGAGGTGGCGCATCTGCCCCGCCAGGAAGGGCACAGCAATTACACCCTGCGGCGGCTGATCCGCCTGTGGCTGAACATTGCCCTGAATTTCTCCACCGTGCCCCTGCGTCTCAGCGGGTTGCTGGGGATCGTCGCGGCGGGGGGCGGCACCCTTCTGGGGGGCGTCCTGCTGGTTCGCCACCTGCTGCAGGATATGCCCGTCACGGCCGGCGCCGGCCTGCTGTCGGCCCTGCTGCTGGTGTCGGGCGTCATCCTGCTGATGATCGCGGTGCTGGGTGAATATGTCGGCCGGACCTTCCAGACCGTCAGTGCCCGCCCGCAATATGCCATCCGCGCCGTGACCGACCGCCGGGCCGATCAGGATGATCGGGGGACGGCAGGGGGTGCGCCATGACCCTGGCGGAACTGATACAAAGCCCGCCCCGCGTCATCGTGGGTGCGGGCCTGGCCCTGATCGCCGTGATTTTGTCCGCCCGACTGTCGGCACGCCCGCTGGCACAGCGATGGGCGCAGGCGGCCAGCCTGTTGATTGCCGCCGTCACGGCGGGGGCGATCATCCTGCGGCTGGTCGAATATGGCGTGGTTCTGCGATATGGTCCGCTGGACCCGTGGAACGAATCCATCGCCGCCATTGCGGCGGCCTGGCTGCGGGGACAGCCGCTCTACCCCTTGCCCAGCGACGGTCTTTATTACGGCTTGCTCTATGGGCCGTTGATCTATCGTATCCTGGCCGCCATGCAGGACCTGGGGGGCATCGGCACCTGGGCGACGGCCGTGCCGGGCATCCTGGCCGAGATGGCGGCCCTGTTTGTGACCGCATATGCGATCCGGCGTTCAGCGGCCGGTACGGCGGCCCTGCGGTTCGCCATGGCCTGGATGGTCGGGCTGGTGCTGCTGACATATCCCAGTGTCGGGTTCCGCACCGATCCCTTCCTGCTGCTGCTGGCCAGCCTGTCCCTGGCGGCCGTCACCGGGCCGGCCGGTGTCCGGCGCACGCTGGCGCTGGGCCTTTGTGCCGGCCTTGCCACCGCGTTGAAGCCGACGGGCGCGCTTTATATCGGCCCCGCCCTGCTGGCAGCACTGCCCCTGTACAGTCCCGGCGCCGCCTTCCGCTTCATCTTATGGGCCGGGGCCAGTGGTCTGGCCGGCGCCCTGCTGCCCTTCATCGCCACCGGGGCGACGCCGGGGGATTATCTGGCCTATCTGGCCGCGGTGAAGCCTTGGGCCTTCTATATCAGGAGCTTTGTGTCGAACCTTGTCGTGTCGACACTGCTGCTGTTTCCCACGCTGCTGCTGCCGTCGGCCGAACGCCGGGCGCACGCGGCGATGATCCTGGGTCTGGCCCTGTGTCTGCTGGTGGCCAGCGCGCTGGGCGCCTTGGAGGGGGCCTTTGTCTGGCATCTTACGCCCCTGCTTCCCTATGCCATCCTGCTGCTGGCCCGTGCGGTGGATGCCTGGCCGGGCTGGTCGCCGCGTGCCGTGGGGCAGTCCCTGGCCCTTCTGCTGGTGATGGCGACGGGCGCGCACCATGCCGTGCGGGAGATGGCCGACATTCTGGGCAGTGCGCCGCGGGATGTGGCGCTGCGCCGGTCCATTCAGGATTTCATGCAGGCACATCCGGGCGCTGCCATCGCCATCTCACCGGCCGACAGCCGATTGAACCGGCAGATCACCTGGTTGACCGGCCAGGGCGTGCCCCTGATCCTGACCTATAACGCCTGGATCGATCTGGGCAAGCCGGAGGCCATCCAGCATTTCATCGATCTTTATCTTACCCGGTGCGACGGCCGCTACTGGCTGACAAAGAGCAAGGCGCCGTTTGCGCCAGACGCCCATACGCCGGCCAGCGTGCAGGCGGCCTTTCTGGCCTTGTATCGTCCAAGGCCCCTGGCAGACAGGTTGCAGGTCTGGTCCTGTGACGGCGATACCACCGGCCGGCAGGACGCCCCGCAGCAGCCATCCCCACCCTGACAACCCATCCATGGCGGCGGTTGACGGGCCCCGTCCGGATCAGGGAAACGGGACCCAGACGTCGGCCAGGGTCGTGGCGACATGATCGACCTCTGCGTCGGTCATGTCGGGGAACAAGGGCAGGGTCAGGATCTGTCCCGCCGCCTGTTCCGTGACCGGCAGGCTGACGCCAGCGGCCGGCAGCGACCGCAGCACCGGCTGCCGATGGTCGGGCACCGGATAATGGATGGCCGTCTCGATCCCGGCCCGGGCCAGGGCTGCGGCCAGTCCGGCGCGGTCCGGCGTGCGGACCACACCCAGATGGGCGGCGTGATCCGGCCCGAACGGCAGCGTCCAGCCGGGGGCGGCACCGGCAATGGCAGCGCGATACCGTTCCAGAATGTGCCGCCGCCGGACATTCAGCGCATCCAGCGCCGGCAGGCGCAGGCCCAGAATGGCAGCCTGGATCTCGTCCATCCGGCTGTTGCGGCCGCCGCTTTCGGCAACGACATATTTTTCGCGCCAGCCATATTGGCGCAAGGCGCGCAGCCGGACGGCCAGATCGGCGTCGCTGGTCACCAGGGCGCCGGCGTCCCCCAGTGCCCCCAGATTCTTGGTGGGATAGAAGCTGAAACAGCCGATGGCGCCAAAGGCACCCGCGCGCCGGCCGCCACGGCTGGCGCCATGGGCCTGGGCGCAATCTTCAATGATGGGGATGGCGCGCGCGACATCGGCGATCCCGTCCATATCCGCCAGCCAGCCATAGAGATGGGTAACGATGATCGCGCGCGTCCGGGGTGACAGCGCCATGGACAGTGCCGCCGGTGACAGGGTCAGCGTCCGGGCATCGACATCGGCGAATATCGGCATGGCACCGACGGCCAGAATGGCGGTGCAGGCATAGAAGCCGGCATTGGCGGCGGTCACCACCTCGTCCCCGGGACCGATGCCCAGACCCCGCAGGGCCAGTTCCAGCGCGTCGGTGCCATTGCCCACCCCAAGGCAATAGTCCCGGCCGCAATAGGCGGCGAAGGCCGATTCGAACGCCGTCAGTTCGGGACCGGCCAGGAACCATCCCCGCGCGACCACGCGCCCCATCGCCGCGGTCAGGGCTTCCCCCTCGCGATGGCTGGACCGCTGCAAATCGTTCAAGGGCACGCGCATGGGCTTACAGATACCGCGGCAGGGCGTCGCGGTAATAGTCAAGCGTTGCCGCCAGCCCGTCGGCAAGCGATATCAGCGGTGCCCACCCGGTGAATTGCCGGAACAGGCTGTCGTCGGTGTAGTAATGGCCGATATCGATGCGTTCCCGTTCGGGCGGGAAGGGACCGTTGACGATACCGCTGCGCCCGCCGCACAGACCGATGACCTGTTCAGCCAGTTCACCCATGCTGACAGGCGGGCAGCCCCCGACATTGAAGGTCCGGCCGGCCGCCGGCACGCGGGCCGCCCGCAGCAGGGCCCCGACCACATCATCGACATGGCAGAAATCGCGGCGCTGCTCCCCCCGCCACAACTCGATGGGCAGCCCCTGCAGCGCCTGACGGATCCAGAGACCCAGGAAATTCTGCCGCGCATCCTTGACCCGCATGCCGGGGCCATAGGTGTTGGTCATCCGCAGCACCCGCGTATCCAAGCCATGCGCAGCGTTGTAAAGGCCGTGATAGGCCTCCGCGGCAGCCTTGTGGACGCCATTAATGTCGATGGGCGCCAGCGGGTGCTGTTCATCCACGGGCACGCGCAGGGGCCGGCCATAGACCTGGCGGGTGCTGGCATAGATCACCGTCGCCCGCGGATTCAGGGTCCGGCAGGCCTCCAGCAGGCTGAGCGGCACGCGGCAATTGGCATCCAGGTCACCAAGGGGGGCCTCCATCGAGGCCAGGTGTCCGGTCTTTCCCGCCAGGTTGAAAACGAAGTCGCATCCAGGCAGCACCTGACGAAGCAATTCCGGGTTGCCAGCATCTTCAATATGAATATCGGCCCGGTCCTGCAGGGGGGCGATATGGTCCCGATGACCGCCGGTCTGCGGGTCGAGATTATCCACCACGACGACCGACGCCCCCAGGGAAAGCAGCCGGGAAGCCAGGCGGGAGCCAATGAAACCCAGGCCGCCCGCCACAAGAACCCGTGCCCCTGCCCAGGACAGTTCATCTTCCCGGAGATGTAGAGGCTTATTTAACGATTCTTGCACAAAACAACCCTCGGCCCGACCAGCATCCCGTTTACGGTTGGGATACGCAAAGCCACGTATACCTGATTACGCCGCGGCGGTGGATACCCTAAAACAACCTTTGAAGGAAGAGGGGAACAGGGTGGTGCCGACGGTTGCAAGTAAACAACAAGGCGTCGGAATGCGATCCATATCATTGTTTTGGAAAATAATGCTGTTCCCGGCTGACCCCACAGCGGCCCGCCCTGTCCGGAAATCCGCACGGGCGGCCTGGTTTCTGTCTGGATTTCCGGACAAATCCGCCCGGGTCCGGTGCCCAAGCCCTTGATCCATATGAAACGACCCCTCTGGCACGTCTCCTGCCTACAGGCATGCAACAGGGCGGGACGGGGCCGGGGGGCTCCCAACCCACCGATGGTCAACATCGAATTGGGAGAAGCGTCATGGCATCGATCGCCAGCAGCACCGCCCCGGCGGGCGGCAAGAAGTTTTACAAGAGCCTTTATGTGCAGGTGCTGGTCGCCATCGCCATCGGCGTGGCGCTGGGCCATTTCTATCCGTCCGTCGGCGAAAGCATGAAGCCGCTGGGCGATGCCTTCATCAAGCTGATCAAGATGCTGATCGCGCCCATCATCTTCTTCACCGTTGTCCACGGCATCGCCGGCATGGAGGATATGAAGAAGGTCGGCCGCGTCGGCCTGAAGGCGCTGATCTATTTCGAGGTGCTGACCACCGTCGCCCTGGTCCTGGGCCTGATCATCGTCAATCTCTGGCAGCCCGGCCATGGCATGAATGTCGATGCCAGCGCGCTGGACACCAAGGCCATCGCCTCCTACGCCGCCAAGGCCAAGGAACAGGGGATCGTCGATTTCCTGCTGCACATCATCCCCGCCACCGTTGTCGGCGCCTTTGCCGAAGGGGAGATCCTGCAGGTGCTGTTCATTGCCGTGCTGTTCGCCTTCGGCCTGCACAGCCTGGGTGACCGCGGCCGGCCGCTGCTGCACCTGATCGACCAGGCCTCGGGCGTGTTCTTCCGTATCGTCGCCATCCTGATGAAGGCCGCCCCCATCGGTGCCTTCGGCGCCATGGCCTTCACCATCGGCAAATATGGCGTGGGCACGCTCCTGTCGCTGGGCGAGCTGATGGCCGCCTTCTATGCCACCTGCCTGCTGTTCATCTTCGGCGTGCTGGGCGTTGTTGCCCGTCTGACCGGCTTCTCCATCACCCGCTTCGTCTCCTATATCCGCGAAGAACTGCTGATCGTGCTCGGCACCTCCTCCTCGGAAAGCGCGCTGCCGCGGCTGATGGGCAAGCTGAACAAGCTGGGCGTGGAAAAGTCGGTGGTGGGTCTGGTCGTGCCCACGGGTTACTCCTTCAACCTGGATGGCACCTGCATCTATCTGACCATGGCCGCCATCTTCCTGGCCCAGGCGACGAATACCGACCTGTCCATCTGGCAGGAACTGTCGATCCTGGCCGTGCTGCTGCTGACGTCGAAGGGTGCGGCGGGCGTCACAGGTTCCGGCTTCATCGTGCTGGCCGCCACCCTGGCCACGGTCGGCCATATCCCCGTCGCCTCCATCGCCCTGATCCTGGGGGTCGACCGCTTCATGTCCGAAGCCCGCGCGCTGACCAATCTGATCGGCAATGGCGTGGCCACCCTGGTCGTTGCCAAGTGGGAAGGCGCGCTGGACATGGACAAGCTGACGGCCGAACTGGCCAACCCCAGCGTGGACGAGGTCGAGGCCCCGCGCCCCGTCCTGGCCGCGGCGGAGTAAATATCGGACAGTTCAAGGCCCCTTTCCCAGACCGGGAGAGGGGCCTTTCCCGTTTCGTACCAAGGTCAACCCAAATTGACCTTGGTATCCGCGCCGACGGTGCGGGTATCAGGGCGTGGGGCTGGCAAAGGCACCCAACGACAACGTAGCCTGCACGATCAGCTTATCCTCCTGCCCGCCATTGCTGGCGCTGGCGGGGGGCACTTCCTCGATGATCTCCGTGCGGATCGGATCGACCTTCATCTGTATTTCCGGCGGCGGGATGAAGGGCGGGGGCGGTGGTGCGATATCGCGGTAGCCGCCGCTCTCCTCGTTGAAGCGCAGGCTCTGTACCCGGTAGCGGCGGTCGGGGAAGGCCTGCTGCACCAGGGCGATTTCGTCCTTGATGCGGGCATAGAGCTTGACGCGCAGGGCGGACCGGGCAGCCTCCATTTCCTGCAAGGTGGGCTCAAAGCGGACGCTGGCCACACGCACCTGCTGTCCGGGTTTGCTGGCACGCTTGGCCCGTTCGGCCAAGCCGGCCAGACGCCCCTCCGGCAGGCGCGTTTCCAGCATGGTACGCCAGCGGTCCAGGCCGGCACTGTCCGACGCCTTGTCCATGGCAATGACGCGCCAGTCGGTGCGGTCGGCGACGGTTTGTGCTGTCTTCAGCAGGTCGCCGCGGCTGACGCCGCCGGTCTGGCCCGCCATATCGATGACCAGGATGACACGCGCCGTTTCCGCCTTCACCCAATCCTCCACCTGCAAGGACAGGTTGATCTCATCGGTGACGGGCGGGGATGCCATCTGGGCCAGGACAGGCGGGGCGGTGGTAAGCAGCAAGGCGGTGACACAGGCGGGAAGGATGATGGAGGTTGCACGCATGAGGCGAACTCCTTTCCTGCTGTCAGGGGCCTCTGGTCGAGGCAGGGTCAGCCTGTCACGCCATTTATTAACGGCGGAATAATGGAAATGCACAAAAGTAATTGTTACCGGTCACGGATGGGCGAATTGAAATTGCGCCCGGTGTCAGGAGCGAGCGTGCGATGCGCGGTGATCTTGCGGCGGGGCTGCCGGCCCCCTATCCTGGCGGTATCATGAACATCCTTCCCCCTACGCGCCGCACGGGACGGATCAGGACAGGCCTGATCGGGCTGGGCTTTGCCCTGCTGGCGCTTGTCCTGGCCTGGATGGGGGGGGAGCTGGCCGCCGGCATCGCCCGGCAATCCCTGCTGGATCAGGCGGGGCCGCGCCGCGCGCTGTACATTGCCGGCCTGCGCAGCGAGTTGACCCGGCACGAAACCACGCCCGCCATCCTGGCTTTGTCGCGCACCCTGCGCACGGCCCTGCAAAGCCCGGATGATCCGGCTGCCATCGCCGCCGCCAATGTCTATATGGAACAGATCGCGGCGCGCACGGGGGCGGCGGCGCTTTATCTGCTGGACCCGGCGGGCACCACCCTGGCCGCCAGCAACTGGCAGCAGACCGACAGTTTCGTGGGCCGCAATTTCGCCTATCGCCCCTATTTCCGCGACGCGCTGGCGTCGGGCTCGGGCCGTTTCTACGGCATCGGCACCACCAGTCGCGAACCCGGCCATTATTTCGCCCGCGCGCTGGAAGAGGGCGGCCTGACCCTGGGCATCAGCGTCGTCAAGGTGTCGCTGGCGCCGGTGGAGAAATCCTGGGCCGGTCTGGCCGACCGTATCCTGGTCGTGGATGGCAATGGCGTGGTCATCCTGTCATCGATGCCGGACTGGACCTTCCGCACCTTGTCGCCGCTGTCGGCGGCGGAGAAGGTGCGCCTGGCCGATACGCGCCAGTATGAAGGGGTGGAACTGCGCGACCTGGACTGGCGACCCGGCCCCGATGGCACCGTGTCGGTGGCCGGAGGGCGCGACCTTTATTTCGCCACGGCCAGC
This sequence comes from Hydrogenophaga intermedia, assembly GCA_943371025.1. Classification (GTDB taxonomy): domain Bacteria; phylum Pseudomonadota; class Alphaproteobacteria; order Azospirillales; family Azospirillaceae; genus Niveispirillum. Next base: position 71,106 of record CALRTC020000013.1, on the reverse strand, counting down.
CCGGTGGAAGGCACGCCCTGGCGCTTCTACCTGCTGTCCAGCCTGAACGGTGTCGATCTGGCGCGCACGATCGGCCGGACGGGCGGGGTGGGGCTGGCGGCCTTGCTGGCCCTGGCCTGGCTCTACTGGCGGCAACGCCGCCGCACGCGGCTGGCCTGGAGGCGCTCGTCAGAGGCGCTGGAGCGGGAGGTGGCGGCGCGCACGGCCGAACTGGTGGCCGCCAACCAGGATCTCAGCCGCGCCCAGGATGGGCTGGTGCAGGCCGCCAAGCTGGCGGCGCTGGGCCAGCTGTCGGCCGGCATCACCCATGAACTGAACCAGCCGCTGGCAGCGCTCCGCACCCTGTCGGACAATGCCGCCGCCTTCCTGGCGCGGGGCAAGCTGGACCGGGTGGGGGAGAACCTGACCCACATTGCCGGCCTGACCGAGCGTATGGCCCGCATCACCGGGCAGTTGCGCACCTTTGCCCGCCGGTCGGACAACCGGGCCGAATGCGTATCCCTGGCCCGCGCCATCGACAATGCCCTGACCCTGCTGGCGGAGAAGATACGGCGCACGGGGGCGGAAATGGCGGTCGACCTGCAGCCGGACCTGACTGTGCAATGCGACGGGCTGCGCCTGGAACAGGTGCTGGTCAACCTGATCGGCAATGCCCTGGACGCCGTGGCAGGGGCGGAGCAGCGGCAGATCGCCGTCACCGGACAGAGCGACGGGGGGCAGGTGCGGCTGACCATCGCCGACACCGGCCCCGGCATCGCCCCCGACCATATGGCGCATCTGTTCGAACCGTTCTTCACCACCAAGGAGCCAGGCTTCGGCCTGGGGCTGGGGCTGGTCATTTCGGCCGGCATCATCCGCGACCATCAGGGCAGCCTGACCGCCGCCAACGGCCCGCAAGGCGGTGCCATCTTCACCATCGACCTGCCCGCCGGGGAGCCGACATGACAGAGCAAATGCCGCGTATCCTGCTGGTGGAGGATGACGACGCCGTGCGGCTGGGCGTGGAACAGGCGCTGGAACTGGCCGATCTGCCCGTCACCAGCTTTCCCGCCGCCGAGCCGGCCCTGGCGGCGCTGCGCCGCGACGGGGCGGATGTGCTGGTCAGCGATATCCGCCTGCCCAGCATGGATGGGCTGTCGCTGATGCGGGCAAGCCTGGAACTGGATGCGGGGCTGCCCGTGGTGCTGATGACGGGACATGGCGACATTGCCATGGCTGTGGGCGCCATGCGTGACGGCGCCTATGATTTCATTGAAAAGCCGTTCGCGTCGGACCGGCTGGTCGCCACCGTCACCCGCGCCCTGGAGAAAAGGCGCCTGACGGCGGAGGTGGGGGCGCTGCGCCACGCGCTGACCCAGCAGGACGGGCTGGATGCCGCTTTGCTGGGCCGGTCACCCGCCATGATGGCCGTCAAGCGCCTGATCCGACAGGTGGCGGATACGGGCGCCGATGTGCTGATCCTGGGGGAGACGGGCAGCGGCAAGGAAATGGTGGCCCGCGCCCTGCACCAGTTCTCCAACCGTGCCACCAAACCCTTCGTTGCCATCAATTGCGGCGCCATCCCCGACAGCATGGTGGAAAGCGAGCTGTTCGGGCACGAGGCCGGGGCCTTTACCGGGGCGGCCAAGACCCGCATCGGCAAGCTGGAATTCGCCAATGGCGGCACCGTCTTCCTGGACGAGATCGAAAGCATGCCCCTGTCCGCGCAGGTGAAGCTGCTGCGCGTGCTGCAGGACCGGCGCGTGGAACGGCTGGGGGCCAACCGGTCCATCCAGCTGGATATCCGGTTCGTGGCCGCCACGAAGGAAGATCTGGGCGCGCTGGCCAAACAGGGACGGTTCCGGGAGGATCTTTATTTCCGCCTGAATGTCGTGCCCCTGACCCTGCCGCCGCTGCGCAACCGGCGCGACGACATCCCCCTGCTGCTGGACCATTTCCTGCTGACCGCCGCTGACCGGCTGGGCCGCCCGCCCGTCACCATTCCGCCGGCGGACCGTCAGGCCCTGCTGTCGCACAATTGGCCCGGCAATGTCCGCGAACTGCGCAATGTTGCCGACCGCGCGGCGCTGGGCCTGCCGGCCATGCTGACGGGCGCGCCGGTGGAAGGCGGGCTGGCTGCGCAGGTGGACGCGTTCGAACGGCAGCTGATCACCACAGCCCTGCGTGACAGCCGCGGCGACGTGCCGGCGGCGGCTGACCTGCTGTCCGTGCCGCGAAAGACGCTTTACGACAAGCTCAAACGTTTCGGTATCGAAATAGAGGCGTTTCGTTGAGGTGAGACGTTACGATAATGGAATAATTATCAGGGTACGGTGACAGATTGATGATTTAGGGGTTTCCCGGACTGTATGAATTCAGATCCAAGGCTGCTTCCCGGGAGATCAGCAATGGGAGATTAAGTTGACAGCCTTCGGGATGGACCAGTGGGGCAGTCTGAAGGCGTTGGATGGGTAGTTGGATGGCATCACTGGCCTACATCAAGCATCTCTACAAAGGGCGCAATGCCGGCAACCGTTTTCCACCAAGCTTAAACGCTTCCGGCGGATCAACACGCGAAATGAAAAATCTCTCTACCAATATTATTGGTTCAGATAAATTTGCCATGATCTCCGCGTGTACTGAATAGATTATTTTTTTATATAAAATAATCAATATTAAAAATTTACGGTTGTAGTATGTTGTGCGTATATTGTTAATATACGGCCTAATATTAATCCAGACATTGTAGATTTTTATGTATGAATTTTTCCACGATATTTTCAATTGCACTTAATTTGTTTGATGTCATATTACCAATATCGGCAAATCGGCGGCGTATAGCTGCATTGCGCCACTCCGTTTTAACAACGCTTCTCGGGAGACAGGCTATGTCGAACGTCTTCATACTTGTGGCCTTGGACATCACCTCGAGTCTGGCAAACCTGCAAACTGGAGATAATACCGCCGTCATCTATATGATTAGTGACCAGGGGTATGCTGTTAATGGTCAGGGAACAAAAGATATCACGGTCGCGGCTGGTATCGGCTCCCAGATAACGTTCAATATAGTTACGGTGAATCCGGGTAATGAGTCAGAAATATTGATTCCGCAATCATTTCTGGTCATTGAACAAGGTGCAGATGTTTTAAACATGGACACCACCAGGATAACGACCTGGACTGGTAGTTGTATTGGACACGGGGTGGTTAAAATATATGGACGGTTCTTTCTTGCCCAGGGCGGACCAACGGGCGCAGCTTTCAACCTCACAATCAACGTTGTGGGCTGATAGTTGAATTTACCAGTGGCAAGCTGGTCATCTCCATAATATTTCTCTTTGCGCTGTCGTTCTACCCTTTTCATTGGTGGGGTATTTGGGCTGTTGGTGTCTGTCCGGGAAATTAATTACACTCCGTATCTGCCTTCACCCCGTCATCCCGTCATCCCGTCGGCCCGGTGACGGTCGGGGTGACCGGGGATGTTGTATCCCACGCACCGTTACGGACTATTGGCCCCCGCAATCTTCCCGTCCACCAGGGCGAAGAAATCCGCCGCGGTGCAGATGGTACGGTCGGCACCCTTGGCACAGCCCGGCAAGTCCATATAGGTGACGACCGCCGGCTCCGCCTTTAGGTCCAGCGGGCGCAGGTCGCGCAGCTGGTCCATCGTCTGGGCCCGGTAGAAGGCGCGGATATGGCGCTGGCCTGCCTTGTCGCGCAGCAGCTCAAAGCCGATGCCGCCGCCGGGCGGGGTGTCATCGGCCGGATAACTGTCGATGCGCCAATGCAGGTCCAGCATGCCGGCAATATCGGCGATGTTGGTGTCGTGGCCCGCCATCAAGAACAGCTTGGCAGGGCCGTCCTTCAGGGCGCCCGCGATCTGGCGCATGATGGGGCCGGCCGCCCGGTCGGCGATATAGGACGCACGGTTTTCATATTTGAACTTCACGGGGTGGAAACGCAGCATCGCCTCGATATCCGCCCGGCTGATGCGGCCCCAGGCCACCTCTTCCATCGGCTTGCCTTCCAGATATTCCAGCAGGAAGGTCTGGCTGGTGGTGGACGCCAGCGCGAAGGCACCGCCGGCATCGGGACGCCCTTCTTCCTCGTCCGTTTCCAGCTTGGTCGGCAGGTCGGTGATCTTGCAGCCGGCTGGCAGCTTCTTCTTGGTACACCATTCCGGGCTTTGGGGGCCGAGCGCGCGCTGCAGGATGTCGAATTCCGCCTTGTACTGCGCGATTTCGGCCTGCAGCCCGCCCGGCGGCAACCGCGCGGCCGATGCCGCCGTCGCCTTGGCCGGGTCCAGCTTGGCCCCGTCATGGGTCAGGGGGTGGAAGACGCTGTCCTCCTCATCGCCCTGCGGGTGCTTCACCGCGATGGGGCAGCCGGGCGCGAAACCGTCCAGCAGGCTTTTGGCCGTGCGGATGGCGCGTTCCTTGGCGCTGGCCTGGGCCGCGACCTGATCCGGCGCGGGGCAGCCCTCGGCCGGCAGCAGGCCGCGCGCGGCATAGAATTGCCGGTCGAACCGGCCCAGCAGGGTGGCCCCCTGCGCACCGCGATCGGTCAGATTGCCGTAAGGCACGGACCAGGCGGGCCAGGGCCGGTCGGCCAGACCGGCGGCCGGTTCCTTGGTGGGGGGCCGGATACCGTGGCGCATGAACATCGCCACCTTTTCCAGCACTAGCCCCGGCGGCTGGGCCGGCATTTCGACGGCACCCGCCGTCGTCGACGCCAGCAGGACCAGCGCCACGCCCATCATCTTGCGCATTTGCATCCCCCATGCGGACCGCCCCGCCGGTGCCGGCGGGGCGGCACCCGGTCAGTACTTGTACTGGAAGCCGGTCTTGAAGGCGGCGCCGTAGCGCTCCGTCTCCACCAACTGGTGGGAATTGCCGATATAACGCTGCCAGCGCGCGTCGGTCAGGTTGGCCCCTTCGACATAGAGCTGCAGATGGCTGTTCAGGTCATAGGCGACGCGGGCGTCCAGCTGACCATTGCCGGCCGTATAGATGTCGGTGGCCGTATCGGTGCCCACCGTGTCCAGATAGGCCGAGCGGTAGGAATAGGCCACGCGCGCCAGGAACCCGTCCTTTTCATAATAGACCTGGGCAGAGGCCACGCGCTTGGACTGGTTGAACATCGCCACCTTGTCGGCACGGCCGAACACGCCCGACGCCTCGCTGTCGGTCAAGGTCAGGTTGCCCGACAGGCCGAACCCGTCGAACGGGGCCGGCAGGAAGGTAGCCTGGATGCTGGCATTCAGCTCGATGCCCTTGACGGTGCCCGACTTGGCATTTCGCGGCGTGGTCACCAGGGCCTTGGGCAGGCTGACGCCGCCGAAACTGCCGTTCGTGACCGTCACCGCCTCACTATAGATCGGGTTGTCGATATCCTTGCGGAACAGGGCGACCGACAGGATGCCCTGGCTGGGCAGGTAATATTCTGCCGACAGGTCGTAATTGGTGGATTTCAGCGGCTCCAGGTCCGGATTGCCACGCGCCACCGTGGCCGCACCCGTGTCGATGGAGATATAAGGCGGCAGATCGGCATAGTTGGGCCGGCCGATGGCCGTGGTCACGGCCCCGCGCAGCACGACACCATCCATGACATCGAAGCGGGCATTGATGCCGGGGAACCAGTCCGTATAGGACTTGTCCCCGAAGGAGTTGAAATCCTGGGTGACGGTGCTGGTGGGGGCGATGACCTTGGCCTTGTAATCGCCCGACGTATGTTCGACGCGCACGCCAGGGATCACGGTCAGCCGGTCCCAGTTCAGCGAGGCCATGGCATAGGCCGCACTGATATCCTCCGTCACCCGGTAATCATTGGCCAGCGCATTGGCCAGCGAGCCGGAGAGGTTGTATTTCAGCGTGCCGGAATGGCTGGCGACATAGGCTTCCGCCGCCTCGTAGCTGACGCGCGGGTCCATGGGGAAGCGACCGTCAAAGGTGCCGCGCCCGGCGCCGACCGACGCTGATGCCAGGGTGAAACCCGACGCGTCGTAGGTTTCATAGTCACGGTCGTTGGACTTGTGCCGTGACAGGTACTTGGCGCCGACCTTGACGAAGCTGTCATCGCCCAGATCGACCGGCAACTTGTAATCGGCGCGGGCCTGATACAGGTTCTCTTCCGCCTTGCGATGGTCATAGCTGACGCTGCGGGCGCTGTAGAGGGCCGGGTTGTAGGCCTCGGCGGCCGGGGTGACCTGATAGATCGTGTCGGTCAGGTCATAGGTGGCGGCAAAGGCGTTGTTGCCGGTCCGGAACTGCCACTCGCTGCGCAGCGGGTCTTCCTTCACGGCGCGGGTGTAGGTGGCGTCCAGGTCCAGCGTGCCGGCCGACAGTTCAAACTTGCCACCCAGGTTGGTCATGACGGTATTGTCATCTTCCTCGCGCATGCGGACATAGCGGGTGCCGCGCGCCTTGAAGCTGCCGGTCGTGGCCGTCTGTGCCGTGATGGCGGTGGGGATTTCCACGCGGAACTGGTCGCGGACCTCCCGGTCCTTGAACTCGTCATAGGCGGTGCGCAGATAGACCCGCGCGCTGTCGCTGACATTCCAGTCGAAATTGACGACGGTGCCCAGGCGCTTGCGAGTCAGGTTATATTCGCGCGGGCGGAAATCGTCGGGCACGGCATAACCGCCGATGGTGCGCCAGTTGCTGGACCCCTGCAGGTTTTCCGACCGGATGGGCCGTTGGTCATAATTGGCCGACAGGACCAGACCGTACTGGCGATCCTCACCGAAGACATTGCCGACGGTGAAATCGGCACCGACCGGGTGCTTGTCGTTCAATTCATACTGGCCGATGCTGCCGCGGGCCGTGGCAAAGAACTTGTTGCGGTCAAAGGCGCTGACCGTGTTGATGTTCACCTGGCCGGCGATGGCATTGGCATCCAGATCGGGGGTCAGGCTCTTGATCACCTCCACCGACCCGATCATCGCCGACGGGATGTCGTCCAGCTTCACCTGACGGGCATCCGGTTCCGGGGCGGCGGCCGTCTGGTTGTTCAGGGTCACATTGGCCAGATTGGGGCTGGTGCCGCGAATGATGACATAGCGGCCTTCGCCCTGGTCGTTGGCGACGGAGATGCCAGGCAGGCGCCTGACGGCCTCTGCCACATTCTGGTCCGGCAGCTTGCCCACATCATCGGCCACGATGGCGTCGACAATGTTCTGGGCCTTCTGCTTCATTTGCAGAGCCTTCTTTTCAGCCAGACGCATACCCGTGACGGTGATTTCCTCCAGCACCGCCGGATCTGCCGCCGGCGCCTCAGCCGCCGATGCGCCCAGGGTGGCGGACAGAGCCAGAATGCTGACACAGCCCATCAGGCCGACAGGCAGGAGGACGCGCGGCATGGCGCCACGAGCTTTCGACGGCGACATTCAAACTCTCCTTCGCGGCACACTGCCAAGTAAATATTGGAATGCGCATTGTTCTCGTTTGCGCTTGTGGGCATTTACGGCTTCCGGTCGAAAAACTCAGGTGAAGTTTTCGTGACAAGCCACCGCGATGGGCAGGAACCATCATTTGGATATTTGTCTGCATGGCAGGTATATTCAAATGTGGGTCAGACAGCATGCCCCCTGTTACCGGAACCGACCGTCGGGAAATCGTTCGCAAGCAACAGCATTCATGGGTCTGGCTGCGCGACAGTGTGGCCCTTGCTGGCCGCGTGATCCGATATGCGGCGTTGGAAGGAGAGACCAAAGTCCAGGATCGTTGCCACCTGCCGTTGCTTAAAGTTTGTTGAAAATTGGCTCCGCCCACCCTATTTCCTGCTTCTGTAAATGGCCGTTGTTTAAAGGCCCCTCCAAGAAAGATCAGGCAGCATGCCCCCCGCCGCATTTGGCAGTGATATCGATACCGTTACCCTGTCGCCGCGAGCCTTGGCGACCCGTCAGCGTTTAATGCAGGCGGGGGCGGAATTATTGGGCGAAGTCGGCATCGAACGCATCTCCACCAATCTGGTGGCCCAGCGGGCGGGCGTGACGCCGCCCGTGTTTTACCGGCATTTCAAGGATAAGTACGAGTTGCTGGCGGCCATGGGCGAAGACCTGATGCTGCGACAGAACACCGTGCTGGAGGCCTGGCTGGATCATAATGAGCAAGGCGGGTACGAGGGGCTGATCGCCGCGCATTACCAGTTCCTGCTTTCCTCGATCCAGGTCACGGCAGCCGTGCCGGGGGCCGTCTGGATCATGCGGGCGCTGCGCGCCGTGCCATCGCTGTCGGCTGTGCGGACCGGATCGCATGAATATGTGACGGACCGGATCATGGCGGTGATGCAATCCCTGCTGCCGGAGGCCGATCCGGTGGAACTGCGCCGGCGCAGTCGCATCGCCGTGGAAGCCGGTTACAGCGTCATTGAAATGGCTCTGGAAGACCCGGAACTGGCCCCCGAGCCGCTGTGCCACAGCCTGACCCGCATGTGGATGGGCGGCCTGCGCGAGGGGCTGGGCTGAGGCCCGCACCAGCCCCATTTCTGACATCCCTTCACTGAACGCATGGCGTAACCCTTGATCCATGCGCGTGCGCGCGCTTGCCAGCTTGCCGGAAATTAGTTACCACTAACTTCATTGTTAGTTATAGCTAACAACTCGTCCTCCATCCTGCTTTTCCAGGTGCCATGCCGATGCCTTTGCGCATGCGGGCGCTGACGGGGTTGCTGTGTCTGCCCGTTCTCGTCCTGGGTCTCACATCCTGCGGCCGGTCCGACCCGCCGGTGCCGGATGCCGCCACCATCGCCGCGTTGCGCCCGAGCGACGCGCGGTTAGCAGAGATTTATGTCACCTCCTGTCTGGCCTGCCACACCAACCCGGAAAGCGGTGCGCCGCAGACGGGCGTCGCAGCGCAATGGCAGGACAGGTTGGCCAAGGGCATGCCCGCCCTGCTGAAGAATGTGCTGGAGGGGGTGAATGGCATGCCGGCCGGCGGCCAGTGCTTCGCCTGCCGGCCGGACGATTACGAAGCCCTGATCCGTTTCATGAGCCAGCCGCCGGCCAAGACCCCCTGAAGGAGTTTTCATCGCCATGTTGTCACGGCGTTCACTTTTCCTGCTGATGGGGGGCACGGCCGCCTTGGCTGGCGGTGGCTGGGCGGCATCCCGCGTGGGTGTCCAGCCGGACCCCGCCACGCCGCCCGCCCAGGATGCCAATGGCCGACTGCTGTGGCGCAACTGGTCGGGCATCCAATCCGCCTATCCCGAACTGCGCGCCGCCCCGGCGGGTGAGGATGAACTGGCGACGCTGGTCCGTGATGCACCGGGGCCGCTACGTGCCGTCGGATCTGGCCATTCCTTCATGCCGCTGGTGCCGACGCAGGGCACCTTGATCACGCTGGACCGAATGGCGGGGCTGGTGGCGCATGACGCGGAAACCGCCACGGTGCGGGCCGGCACACGGCTGGTCGATCTGGGGGCTGCCCTGGCCGGCATCGGGCAGGAGATGGCCAACCTTCCCGACATCAACAAACAATCCCTGGCCGGGGCCCTGTCCACGGGCACCCATGGCACGGGCGCCGGCCTGACGGCCCTGCATGGAAATGTCACCGGCTTCCGCATCGTCACGGCCAATGGCGAGATCCTGGATTGCGATGCCACGCGCAATGCCGATCTGTTCAATGCGGCCCGTGTCGGGCTGGGCGCCTTCGGCATCATCACCCAGGTAACCTTGCGCAACAGCCCGCTGCGCCGGGTGGAACGCAATGTCTGGATCCAACCGTTGGAAAAGACCCTGGCCGACTGGCCAACGCTGCGCACGGCCCACCGCAATATCGAATTCTATTATCTGCCCTTCACCGACATGACGGCCGTCATCACCCATGACGAGACGGACGCGCCGGCCACCCCGCGCCCGCCGGCCCAGGATAATGAGGCGCTGCTGGACCTGAAGCGGTTGCGCGACTGGCTGGGCTGGTCACCCGCCCTGCGCCGCCGGATCGCCCGCCAGGTCCTGTCCACCCTGGAGGCAGAAAAGGTGGTGGATGAAAGCTGGCGCCTGCTGTCCAACGAACGGCCCGTCCGCTTCAACGAGATGGAATTCCATCTGCCGCTGGACGCGCATGTGGACGCGCTGAAGGCGGTCATCCAGGTGATCGAGCAGAACCGTCACGACGTATTCTTCCCCATCGAGGCGCGCGTCATCGCGCCCGACGATGCCTGGCTGTCGCCCTTCCAGGGGCGGATGACGGGGTCGATCGCCGTCCATGCCTATTACAAGGACGATTACGACTTCCTGTATCAACTGGTCGAACCTGTCCTGCGCCGCTATGGCGGCCGGCCGCACTGGGGAAAGCTGAACCGGTTGAAGCGGGCGGATTTCGCCAGCCTTTATCCCCGGTTCGAAGACGCGATGGCGGTGCGCCAACAGGTCGACCCCGAGGGTCGGTTCCTGAACGACTATCTGCGCGGGGTGCTGATGGATGCCTGACGGCAACAGGACCCCGGCCGCACATGATCCATATTTCACCGCCCTGTCGGCGGCGCTGCACCGCGCCGGGCTGGCCGAACCGGTGCTTGTCATCGACCGGCAGCGGCTGGACGCCAATATCGATGCCGTGGCGGCGACATTGGGCGGGCGGTTGCCCGTGCGGCTGGTGGTGAAGTCGCTGCCCTGCGCCGATCTGCTGCGCCATATCGCCGGACGGCTGGGCAGCGACCGTTACATGGTGTTCAACCGCCCCATGCTGGCGGAGATGGCGCGGCTGGCCCCGGGTGCCGACCTGCTGCTGGGCAAACCGCTGCCCGTTGCCGCTGCCGCCGCCCATTATGATGCTGCCGGCACCGACGGGCCGGGCCCGCAATGGCTGATCGACACGGCCGAACGGCTGGCGCAGTACAGCGCCCTGGCGCGGGCCCGCAACCTGACCCTGCGCATCAATATCGAGATTGATGTCGGCCTGCATCGCGGCGGCCTGTCTGATCCGCGACACCTGGCGGCCCTGCTCGACGGGCTGGATCCGTGCATTCAGATCACGGGCCTTATGGGTTACGACCCGCATCTTGCCAAGATCCCGACCGCCCTGGGCCTGCGCGCCCGGGCCGATGCCACCGCGCGGCGGACCTATCGCGCCATGGCGGATGTGCTGCGGGGCACGGTGGGCGGGCAGGGGCTGGTGCTGAATACGGCCGGAAGCCCCACCTATGCGCTGCATGCCCAGGACAGTCCGGGGAACGAAGTCGCCATCGGCTCCGCCTTTGTGAAGCCCACGGATTTCGACATCGCCACTCTGGCCCATCATGTGCCGGCCTGCTTCATCGCCACGCCGCTGCTGAAGGTGGCCTATCCCGGCCTGCTGCCGGGGCTGGATGGGCTGTCGTCGCTGCTGGCCCGGCTGCGGCCAGCCAGGGCGCAGGCGCAGTTCATCCATGGCGGCCATTGGCTGGCCGATCCCGCCTCTCCCCCCGATCTGGTGCAAAGCCGCCTGTTCGGCCCATCCAGCAACCAGGAATGCTGGCTGGGGCCACACCGGCCGGCCATGCACCCCGACGATTGGATTTTTCTGCGCCCACGGCAGAGCGAGGCGCTGTTCCTGCAATTCGGTCCCATCGCGGTTTTCGACGGGACCGACATTACCCAGGCTTGGCCGGTATTCCCGGTCTCCGCCTGAATCTGTCACCGCCGGTCGGGCCTGGCGGTGGCGTCACAACAAACGCGGCAAAGGCCGCGAGGGCACCGAAAGGGGCCATTGGACAGGGAGTATAGGGTCATGCGGAAGAACAATCGGATCAAGCTGCTGAAGGGCCTGCTGCTGCCGGGGGTGGTCTTGGCCGCCCACCCCGTGATGGCACAGGAAGCGGTGCTGGAGGAAATTGTCGTCACGGCGCAGAAGCGTCAGCAGAACCAGCAGGACGTGCCGGTCAGCGTCACCGCCCTGTCGGGCGATGCCCTGCTGGACCAGAGTGTGCGCGATGTACGCGACCTGAGCAAGCTGGCACCGGGTCTGCAGATCACCGCCACCGACGCCTCGGCCAATCCCAAGATCTTCATTCGCGGCGTCGGCCTGTCCGACTTCAATGCCAATGCATCAGGTGCGGTCGGCATCTATGTCGACGGGGCCTATGTCGCCTCGCCGCTGGCCCAGACGGGACAGTTCTTTGACCTGGCGCAGGTGGAGGTGCTGAAGGGCCCGCAGGGCACGCTCTATGGCCGCAACACCACGGGCGGCACCATCAACATCACCACCCGTCGCCCGACCTTCGATGTCAGCGGGGAAGGGCAGGTCGAGTATGGCCGCTACAATGCCGTGACTTTGCAGGCGGCCACCAACGCCCCCATCGTGGCGGACAAGCTGGCCGCCCGCATCGCCGGCATGTTCCAGCGCGACGATGGCTACATCCATAACCGCACCGATGACAGCGATGTGGGCGCCACCAACCGTTGGGCAGGGCGGGCCAGCCTGCTGTTCACCCCGTCGGACAAGGTGGAAGCGCTGCTGCAAATCCATGGCGGCCGCAACAAGGGCGACAGTTTCTATGCCCAGGCCCGCGGCCTGATGCCGGCGGTGCCGGCCGCCGCCGGGCCCAACGGGCTGTGCGCCCAGGGGGCAATGGGCACAGGCGCCTGTACCGATGCGCTGGGTTATGCCGATACTGACGGCGATCCCTATGCCGGAGATTACAATCTGGCCGGCCGCGACCGGGTGGATCTTTATGGCGGCACCTTGAATGTGCGCTGGGACCTGGGCGGGGTGACGCTTTATTCCATCACCGCCTATGACCATGCCAAGCGTGACGACACCGAGGATACCGACGCCAGCCCCAACCACCTGATCGAAACCGCCTATCTGGCAACCCAGCGCGATTTCAGCCAGGAACTGCGGATCGAAGGCGATATCGGCGACAAGGTTAAGGCCGTGGCCGGCGCCTATTACCTGCATGATTATCTGGACACGGACAGCCAGTATGATGTGCTGCGCGACCTGCGGCCGATGTTCATCACGCCCGACAACCCCACGGGCCTGTCGGTTGAAAACAACGTGGCTGTCGTCGGCTATCCCTACCGCCAGACGACAGACGGCTATGCCGGTTTCGGCCAGGTGGATTATCTGGCCACCGACCGCCTGACCCTGACCGCCGGCCTGCGCTATTCCCGGGACAAGAAGTCCTTCACCTATCGCAGCACGGTTGAACAGGCCATCGAGCTGTTTGAATACAAGGCGGACAAAAGCTTCGACAGCGTGTCGGGCCGGCTGGCAGCATCCTTGAAGCTGACAGACGACGCCATGGCCTATGCGTCCTATAACCGGGGGTACAAGAGCGGCGGCTTCTTTGGCGGCTATACCCGCGACCCGGCCGACCTGGCGCCCTATGATGACGAGACGGTGGATGCGTACGAGGTCGGCACCAAGACCGAATGGCTGAACCGCCGCCTGCGCCTGAACCTGTCCGGCTTCTATTACGATTATAAGGACCTGCAGGTCTTCCAGCTGATCCAGCGTGACGGGCTGGCGGTGCAGACTTTCGACAATGCCGCCAGTGCGCGCATCCTGGGCACGGAGTTCGAGCTGACGGCCCTGCCCGTGGCCGGGATGGAACTGGGCCTGTCAGGTTCATACCTGGACGCGACGTATCAGGATTACGTGTCGCAGGGCGAGGATCTGGACGGCAACCGCCTGCCATCCTCCCCGCGCTGGTCGCTGACGGGCACGGTCAGCCACCATCGGGAGATTGACGGCATCGGCGAGGTTTCGCTGACGGCCAATGTCTCCTATCGGTCCAAGGTCTATTTTGACAGCCGCAATGAAGAACGCCTCAGCCAGTCCGGCTATTGGCTGGCCGATGTCACACTGGGCTGGACCTCCAGCGATGGCGGGGTGGGGGCCGGCCTGACGGTCGCCAACCTGTTCGACAAGGATTACGTCGTCGATATCAACAATCTGGAAAGTTTCGGTCTGGACGCCCTGAATTACGGTCGCCCGCGCCAGATTTCCGGTTACCTGCGCTGGCAGTATTGATCATGTCGGCCGAACTGGATGCCGCCTTCGCCCGGCTGCGCGCCGCCGCCTATGCCGATCCTTGTCCCGACGTGGCAACACGCCGGGGCTGGCTGCGTGCCATGGCGGCGGGGCTGGCCAGGCGGCAGCAGGATTTCGTCACCGCCATCGATGCCGATTTCGGCGGGCGGCTGGCGCATGAAACCCTGTTTGCCGAACTGTTCGTGACCATCGCCGCCTTTCGCCATGCCGACCGGCATGTGAAGGGCTGGGCCAAACGGCGACGGCGGCCCGTGCCCCTGCCGCTGCAGCCCGGCCGGGCCTGGGTGGAGCCACAGCCGCTGGGCGTAGTCGGGGTCATTGCGCCCTGGAACTATCCGCTGCAACTGGCGCTATGTCCGCTGGCCGGCATCCTGGCGGCGGGCAACCGCGTGCTGCTGAAACCGTCGGAACTGACCCCGCGCACCACGGCCCTGATCACCGATCTGGTGGCCGAAGCCCTGCCGGCCGATGTGGCGGCGGTGGTGACGGGTGGGGCGGCGATGGGGCAGGCCTTTGCCAGCCAGCCGCTGGATCACCTGCTGTTCACCGGCTCCACCCGCGTGGGCCGCATGGTGATGCAGGCAGCAGCCGTCAACCTGACGCCCGTCACCCTGGAACTGGGCGGCAAGTCGCCGGCCCTGGTTCTGCCGGGGGCGGATCTGGCCTCGGCCGCCGCCGACATTGCCTATGGCAAATTCACCAATGCCGGGCAGACCTGCGTGGCGCCCGACCATGTGCTGATCCCGCGCGGCGATGTGGAGCCCTTCCTGGCGGCGCTGAAGGAACGGGTGGCGGCCTATTTCCCCGTGCTGAACGGGGCGGCCAGCATGACATCCGTCTTTGGCGACCGGGGCCGCGACCGCACCGACGTCCTGCTGGCCGAGGCGGCGGCGCGGGGTGCCCGCGTGGTGGCCCTGTCCCCGCCGGCTCCCGGCCGCAGCCAGGTCCCGTCCGCCATCATCGACCCGCCCGCCGATATCGCCCTGATGCGGGAGGAGATTTTCGCCCCCCTGCTGCCCATCATCCCCTATGACGATGTGGACGCGGCCATGGACGGTATCCGTGCGGGGGAGCGCCCCCTGGCGCTGTACCTGTTCGGCCGCGACGGCGCCCTGATCGACCGGGCCTTGACCCGGACCATCGCGGGCGGTGTCACCATCAACGATACGCTGATCCATGTGGCCGTGGATGACCTGCCCTTTGGCGGGGTCGGTCCATCCGGGATCGGCCGTTATCACGGCCAGGATGGGTTCGACAATTTCAGCCATCTGAAGCCCGTGTTCAAGCGCGGCTGGCCGCGGACCGACCGGCTGATCCGCCCGCCCTTGTCCGATCTGCACCGCCGCATCCTGCGCCTGCTGATCGGCTGACCCGATCCGGAGCCCCCATGTCCCACTCCACCGTTTCCCACGGCCGGGCGCTGGCCTATGGCACCGGGTCGATCGCGGCGGCCAGTTTTGTGGTCACGCCGCAATTGCTGCTGCTGTTCTTCCTGACGGAAGTGCTGTCGGTGCCGCCGGCCTGGGCGGGGCTGGCCGTGCTGGTGCCCAAGGCGTGGGAGTTCGTCTTTGACCCCACCGTCGGCCTGCTGTCGGACCGGACCAAGCAGCGCACGGGCCGGCGCTGGCCCTGGCTGCTGGCCGGGGCCTGTCTGTTCCCGCCGGCCTTTTCCATGCTGTTCGCCCCGCCCGTGCTGGATGATTGGCGCCTGACCCTGGCCTGGGTGACCGTCAGTTTCACCATCGCCACCAGCGCCTATTCCATTTTCGCCATCCCCTTCGTCACCATGCCGGGGGAGGTGGCGGACGATACCGCCACCCGCACCCGCGTGGTGGCCTGGCGCATGGCCTTCGTGGGTGTCGGCGTGCTGACGGCCGGCGGTCTGGCCCCGCTGATCGTGCAGGCCGGTGGCGGCGGCCGGGCGGGGTTTGCCCAGATGGGCATCACCGTGGCCCTGCTGGGCGGGGCGGTCATGCTGCTGGCGGCCCTGGCCGCGCGCGGCTTCCGGCAGACGAAGCCCGCCCCGGCGGAAGGGGCGGTCCGGCCCCTGCGCCACCTGCTGGGCAACCGCACCTATCGCTGGCTGTGGATTTCCTATGTCGTGCAGATGGTGTCGATCGCCGTCAGTGCCGCCCTGCTGCCCTATGCCGTGCGGCATGTGATGAAGGCGCCGGGCGACATGGTGGCGGTGCTGTTCGTCGCCATGACGGCCGGCAGCATCCTGACAATGCCGGTCTGGGTGCGCATCCGGGCGAAGGTCGGCGGCATGCGCGCCTATCTGCTGGCGACCATCGTCTGCGCGGTCGGTACGGGCACGCTCTACAGCGTCGTGGCCGGCAATGTCGCGCTTGCCTGTCTGGCGGCGCTGCTGGCCGGGATCGGGCAGGCGGGGCAGCAATTGCTGCCGCTGGCCCTGCTGCCCGCCGCGACGGAGGCCGATGACCGCGCCGCCGGGGCCCGCCATGCCGGCCTGTTCGCCGGCATCTGGGTGGCAGGGGAGAAACTGGGCATGGCCCTGGGCGGGGCGCTGGCCGCCCTGATGCTGGGGGCTGTGGGCTATGTCGAAGGTGGGGTGGAACAAAGTTCACAGGCCATTGCCGCCATCCCCAGCCTGTTCGCCCTGATCCCCGCCCTGATCCTTCTCTCCAGCCTGATCCCCCTGCGCCACCTGCGCCGTGCGGCGCCAGCGCTGGGGGACTGAGGCTGTCAGGTTTGGGTTTATATACTCTCTACCGTCACCCCGGCCTTCGCCGGGGTGACGGTAGAGAGAGACATCCCGATTCCCATCACCCGACCGCGATGCGCTTCAGCGCCACCAGCAGCCGGTCGATATCGGCACCTTGCGTGAACAGGGCCGGCGTCACCCGGACACAGGCCCCGCTGCCCAATCCCGTGCGCAGCACCGTGAAGATGCCGTGATCGTCCAGCAGGGTGCGGGCCAGGGCGGCATTGTCGCCGGCACTGGTCCGGCCGCGGCGGCGGAAGCTGGTCAGGCCGGCCGACAGGCGCGGGTCGGCGGGTGTCAGCACCTCGTACGCCGGGTGGTCGCGCAACGCCTCTGCCCAGCGGTCGCGCAGATACTTCAGCCGTTCACGCACGCGCCCCGTGCCGATGGTCTGATGGAAACTGATGGCCGCAGGTACGGTCAGGATGGCGGCCAGATCGCGGGTGCCGGTATGAACGCGCGCCCTGATATCCTCGGGCTTGGCCTCGGCCTCCCCCATATGCGGATCGATATCCGGCACCCGGCCCTTGCGGATATACAGCACGCCGACACCGACCGGCGCGCCCAACCATTTATGCATGTTGTAGCCAACGAAATCCGCGCCCAGGCTGTCGGCATTGAAATCCAGGACGCCGATGGAATGGGCGGCATCGACGATGCAGTCCACCCCACGCTTGCGCGCCATGGCCACAATCTCCGCCACCGGCAGCACCAGCCCCGTGCGGTGGCTGAGATGGGTCAGCAGCAGCAGCTTCACGTTCGGATGCTGGGTCAGGGCACGTTCATAAGCATCGATCAGGCCCTGATGACTGGCCGGTTCCGGCAGGTCGATACGGATGACCTCCACCCCGCGCCGGGCCCGCAGCGCCTGCATCCCCGCCTGCATGGCGTCATAATCCAGATCGGCATAGAGCACCGCATCGCCCGGCCGCAGCTTGTTATAGCCACCGATCAGGGCCAGCAGCGCCTCCGTCGCATTGCGGGTCAGGGTGATTTCGTCCGTGCCGCAGCCGATCAGCGCCGCCACCCGTGCCACCACCTTCTGCGCATCCGGCCCGAAGGCACGGCGGGCATAGAAGGAGGTTTCGCGGTTCACCCGTTCCAGATGCTGGCGATATTCGGCCAGCACGGGACGGGACATCATGCACCAATTGCCGTTTTCCAGCTGCACGACATCGTCGGTGACGTCATAGAGGTCGGCCACGGCCCGCCAGTAGGGGCCATCTTCCGGCCCCGTCGGTGTCGGCAGGGAAAAGGGCGGCAGGTCCGCTGCCGCCCCCGTCCCCGTTACAGGCTCCGCCTTGGTGGCCCCGCCGGCCGCCAGAAGGGCGGCACCGGCGCTACCGGCCTGCAGCAGGCCGCGTCTTGTCAGGCTGTTCATGTCCGTCCGATCAGAAACGCACGTCCAGACGAACATAATACTGGCCGCCATCCGTGTCATAGGGGGCGTTGCGCGAATAGATCAGGCCGCGATTGGCCTGGAACGTCGCCTCGTCCGGATAGGCGTCGAAGATATTCTCGGCCCCCACCCGCACCGACAGGGCATCGGTGACATCCCAGGTGGCGGCCAGATCGACGAAGCTTTCCGACCCGAAGGTCTGGAAGATGTCGCCCGTGGCATTGCCGGAACTGTCCGTCCATTGGCCGTAATAGCGCATCTTGGCCAGCAGGCTGAACGCGTCCCAGCGATATTCGGCCGACAGGCTGGCATTGTGCTTGGGCAGCCCTTCCTCGAACAGGCGGCGCTGGGTGGCGCTGGCTTCCAGCGACCCGCCGACCACCTTGGTCTGGTTGTAGTTGTAGGCCGCCGACAAATGCAGCGTGCCATCGGCCACGGGCAGGGAATAGGTGCCGACCAGATCGATGCCGCGTGTGCGCGTATCGAAATCATTGGTGAAGAAGCTGACGGAGGTGAAGGTATTCGCCCCCGGCACTCCCAGCGCGATCAGTTGCGCGCGCACGGCCGGGGTGACGGTGAAGCTGGCCGACTGGCTGAACCGGTCGGTCAGCTTGATCTGGTACAGATCAGCCGTCAGCGACAGCCCGTCACCATTTTGGAAGGCCAGACCGGCCGACAGGTTGGTCGACTGCTCCGGCTTCAGCGGCTTGGCGCCGAAATACTGGGCCACCGGGTTGGATGGCGACAGCCGGCCTGACGTGAAGGTGTTCAACGTCACCGTATCCAGCCCCTGCGAGGTGCGGGTGCTGTTGGCCTGGCCCGGCGTCGGCGCACGGAAGCCGGTGGAGGCCGATCCGCGCAGCGCCAGTTCCGGCAGAATCTCGACGCGGGTGGAAATCTTGCCGTCCGTCGTATGGCCGAATTCGGAGAAATCCTCATACCGGCCGGCGATGCCGACGGTCCAGATGCTGGTCAGCGGCGCTTCCACATCGACATAGCCGGCATAGGAAGTCTGGTCAAAGCTGCCGGCCTGTTCGGGGCTGTAACCGGGGAAACCGTTTGACCCGGTGGCCAACCCGACGGATGCGCCGGGCCCGACCAGCCAGGAGGCACGGTCGCCGGCCTTGATCTCATAGGTCTCCTCGCGCCGCTCCCCGCCGAAAGCGACATTGACGGGGCCGGACAGCGCGCCCGTATCCCAGTCATAGACGAAATCCAGATTGATATTCTTTTCTTCCTGAATCAGCGACCCGTCATCGAAGCTGGTGGGGCTGGACGGCCCCATGGAGGCATTGATGCTCTCCTTCATCTTGTAATCGATGCGGTTGCGTCCGAACGAGGTGGAGAGATCGGCATGCAGGCCCTGCGCGATGTCGCCGCGCACGCCACCGGTCACGCTGACATCCTCATCCTCCTGCCCGAAGCGGGGGGTGAAGCCGGTGGGATAGACCTGGCTGGCGTTCCAGCCGGGGAACAGGCTGGTATTCTTATAGACATTGCTGGTGCTGGCCGGGTTGCGCCAGTTGAAGTCGGTCCAGCCGTCGCCCTGACCATAGGTGCCGAACAGATAGGCCTCCGCGCCGTCATCATTGATCGGCAGGGCGCTGTCGAGCGCCAGACGCACCGTCTCCAACTCCGGCTGGCCCCAGCGCTGTACCGGGTTGGGCACGGACAGGGTGGGGTTGGCCTGCTGGAAGGTGATGGCGTCGGGGCGTTGGCGCGTGCGCGACGTGGCGTCGGACTTGTTCCATTCCACCGTGCCGGTCACATGCCCGCCCTGGCCGATTTCCCAGCCGGCCTGGGCGCCGGCCTGCCAGTTCTCGCCATCGCCTTCATAATATTTGGAATATTGGCTGAAGGCCTGCACGCCCGGCTGGTCATCCAGGATGATGTTGACGACGCCGGCAATCGCGTCCGATCCGTACTGGGCGGCGGCACCGTCGCGCAGTACCTCGATCCGCTTGATGGCGAAGGACGGAATCTGGGCCAGATCGGCCCCCTGCGCACCGCGATTGCCCAGCAGGGCCGACCGGTGCCGGCGCTTGCCATTGACCAGGACCAGCGTCTGGTCCGGCGACAGGCCGCGCAGCGTGGCCGGGCGGACAAAGGCTAGGCCGTCATTGGCCGGCAGACGCTGTACGTTGAAGGACGGGATGGACTGGGCCAGCGCATCCACCAGCTCGCTCGACACCGTCTGGTCGATGGTGCCGCCACCGATCACGTCCACCGGGGCCAGCGTGTCGAACGCCGTCCGCTGCGCCTTGCGCGTGCCGGTGACGATAATTTCGTCCAACTGGAGTTCGGAGCCGGTGGCGGCCTGCTGTGCCAGGGCGGGCGACAGCATGGCCGTCAGCGACAGCGCGACCAGGGCAGTGCCGGAGCGAAGCTTCATTTTGTCTTCTCATTGCAATGGGTGCCAACGACGCGAGAACGCGCCGCGACTGAAAAGGCGATGAGGCCCCTCTACCGCGTAAAGATGACGTGCTCGGGCAATATTTATTACATGATCGTGATCATTTCATGTGCAGGCGTTCGCTACTGGAATATTTTACAGAAATGGTTAACATAAATCTCTTTATAATTAACCATTATATTGGGTCTATCTCCTGTCTTTGGCTCTGATAATCCAGGGCCATCCGAACTGGCCTGGAATTGTCATTTCGTTAGGTCCGCATGCCCCACAATATACAATCTATATGGTGCTGTATGGCATCAGCCACCATCTAACCGGGAATCGGGACGGCGCCCCGAAAACTAGCAACTATCCTATGCCCTACACGGTCAAGTTGACCGGTTAGTCATATGCCCTTATAAGATTAAAAGATAATTTGGGAGGGACAGCCATGCTACGTACCGTTGAGCCGTCGCGTCGTAATTTCCTGGTGGGGGTAGGCCGTTTCGCCGTGGCGGCAGAGGTAGCAGCCATGACACCGGCTGCCGCCATGGCGGCGGATGCGCTGGCGGGGGGTGCTGCCTGCCCGCCGCCCTCCGCGTGGTCGGATCTGGCCAAGCAGGTCAGCGGCGGCGTCCTGCGCCCCGGCGATCCGTTCTTCGCGGATGTGTGCCGGCCCAACAATCTGCGCTACGATCTGCTGCCGGAAGGGATTGCCCGCTGCGTCACCGCCACGGATGTCCAGGCTGCGATCGCCTGGGTGAAGAAGATGGGGCTGCCTTTCGCGGTGCGGTCCGGCGGCCACAATTACGCGGGCTATTCAGCGACCAAGGGCCTGTTGATCGACATGTCGCTGATGACCGGCGTGGAGGTCATCGACAAGGCGAAGGGCACTGTCCTGGTCAAGGGCGGTACGCTGAATTCCATCGTCTACAAGCAACTGGAACGCATCGGCCGCACGGTCACCCATGGGCGTTGCGACGCCGTGGGGGCGGCCGGCTTCCTGCTGGGTGGCGGCATCGGCTTCAACATGCGCCGCTATGGCGTCGGGTCGGACCTGCTGCGGTCAACTGAGCTGGTGACGGCAGACGGTGCCGTGCATCTGGCGGACGACAGCAATGACAAGAACCTGTTCTGGGCCTGCCGTGGCGGCGCCGGTGGCAATTTCGGCATCAATACCGGCTTTACCCTGCAGACCTTCCCCGTCGACAAGGTGTCGGTGTGTGAACTGATCTGGACCAAGGATCTGGAAAAGGTGCTCCACACGCTGCTGACCACCTTGCCCAACGAACCCAACGAGTTCGGCAGCAAGATCAGCGTCACCCTGCCCAGCCTGGCGCAGCGTTGCCAGGGAACCGGCATGTCCATCTCCATCCTGGCGCAGCTGCATTCCGGGACCGGCAAGACGCTGGAGGGGATTTTCGGCGACCTGTGGAAGGTGACGGAAAAGAAGTTCCTCCATAAGGACATCCCCTATTGGGCCGCACAGGATTATCTGAGCGAGGCGACCTTCCCCTATTATTATCAGGAGAAGTCCAGCTACATGCTGGCCAAGGGGATTACCAAGGACTCTGTGGCCGCCATGTTCGCCGCCGCGGCCAAACAGCCGGGCACGGCCATGCCGGTGGCCTTCAAATTCTTCCAGGCGGGCGGTGCGGTGAATGACGTGAAGGCCGACGCCACGGCCTATGTCCATCGTGGTTATGACTGGCTGTTCTCGGTGGAAGCCAACTGGTGGGTGCCCACCGACAGCAAGGAACGGATCGCCGAGAACCTGAACTGGCAGAACCTGTTTTATGAGATCGCCAACAAAAGCACAGGCGCGGTCGGCGCCTACCAGAACTTCCCCGACCCCAGTCTGGCCAACTGGTCGAAGGATTATTACGGCGCCAACTATGCCCGCCTGCAGCAGGTAAAACGGGAGGTCGACCCAGCCTCCTTCTTCACCTATGCGCAGGGGATCAAGCCCGCCTGACGCAATCAGGCCAGCCGATGGATGCAGGCGGCGTCGCCCAGGGTGGCCGATGCCGCCTGCACCACATATTCATGGTGGGTGAACAGCACCACCTGTGTGGCGCTGCCCAGCTCGGCCAGCGCCCGCAGCCCGGCCGCCGTGCGCGCCTCGTCCGACGTGATGAACAGATCATCGGCCACGAAGGGCAGGGGGGTGGACTGGCGCACATGCGCCTCCACGGCCGCGATGCGCAGGGCCAGGTAAAGCTGGTCGCGCGTGCCCTCGCTCATCCCTTCCACGCCCAGATCGCTGCGGTCGGCGCGCACACCCACCAGCACGGGGTGGTCGGCGTCGCCATAATCGACCTTCAGCCGCTGGATCGGGTTGCCGCCCGTGGCCGCCATGGCCGCCAGGATCTGCCCGGCGCGGATCAGCAGCGGATGTTCGTTGCGGTCCCGATAACGCTCAACCGCCTGCGACAGCAGCAGCGAGGCTGCGCGCAGCCGCAGCCAGCGTCCGGCCGCCGCTGCCGCCCGCGCCGCGGCATCGGCCGCGTCCTGGGCCGCTCCGCCGATACCGGCCCGTTGGCGCAGTTCCTCCAGCGTACGTTCCGCATCGCGCAGCCGGGCTGATACCTCCGGCAGGTCGGCCTGCGCCCGGTCAATCTCCGCGGCCAGCACTGTCGCCTCCGCCGTGGTGGCATCGGGGTCGATATCGGCCACATCGGCCCGCAGCTGCGCCGGGTCAATTCCATCACCGGCCTGGGCCAGTTCAGCCAGCAGGGCGGCTTCCTGTCGCTTCAGCGTGCGGCGGTTGCCCGCGGCGGTAACCAGAGCCGCCACGTCATCTTCCACCGAAAGCCGGTGCAGACGGCGCAGGTCCGACAGTGCATCGCGGCAACGGGACAGGTCCTGCTCCGCGATCTGCAACGCCTCCCGCGCCCTGTCGTGGCGCTGCGCCAGTACCTGCCGGCGGGCGGCCTGCTCCCGCGCAGCGGCAAGGGTGCTGAACAGGGCAGCGGGCAGCAACTGGACATCATCCGGCAGGTCGAGACGGGGGGACAGGCGCATAGCCTCCACCGTCACCGCCTGCGTCTCGGCGACATAGAGTGCGATGTCCTTCTCCAGCGCCACGATGCGATGATCCAGCCCGTGCAGCTCCCTCAACTCTCCGGCGATATCCTCCCAGGTGCTGAGGGCGGCTTCCGCTTCTGCCGGGCCGGATTGCGGAGAAAGACCGATAGCGTCCATATCGGCAGCCCAGCCGTCACGCCAGGCGGTCAGGTCGGCCAGGGCCTGGTCATGATCGGCACGGGCCTGCTCCAGCGCCAGAATTGTGCGCTGGCGTTCCTGTGCCGTCCGGGCGGCGGCGTCGCTGGCCTGCCGGGCCCGGGTCACCGCGGCTTCGGCCTGGGTGCGCAGCACGGACAGGGTGCCGTCCACCGGGACGGCCACGCCGCACAAGGTCAATACCTGTGTCAGGTGGCGGCGGCACTGTTCTTCCTCGGCCGTCAACGCCTCTACGGCCTCGACCAGTTGCCCCTGCTGTTCCCGCGTGGCCAGCACGGCGGCGGCCTGGGTCAGAAACGCCGCCATTTCCGCTGGTCCACCGGGCTCGATCCCCGATGGACGCCACATGCCCGTCCATTCCGCCGCCAGTGCGGCGGCGGCCGTCTCCAGCTGTGCGGCGTCACCGTCCAGATCGTCCAGCCGCTCCAGGCACATCGCCAGATCGCTTTCGGCACGGACAAAGCGGGCGACCCGCGTCGCTTCCTGCTCCCGCTGGTCGGCCAGCAGGTCGGCGGTGCGCAGGCTGTGTTCGAATGCCGGGACTGCATCGGCCGGAGCCTTTCCGCCGCTGTCCAGCAGCGGACGCAAGCCCGCCCAGGACAGATCGCGCTGACGCCGGGCTTCGGCGATCGCCGCCGGGGTCGGCACTTCACCATCCGCCTTCAATTCGCGCAGGGTCTGGCGATGGCGACGGGCTTCTTCCTCCAGTTGCCGGCGATCCTCGGCCAGACGCAGGCGCTTGGCCTCCAGCGACACTTCACGCTGACGCTGCTGTTCGACGGCATCGGATGCAGGTAGGGGCAGGCAGGCCAGGCGGTCAGCATCGTGGGCATATCGGCCCAGCCGGGCCACGGCCTGCGTCAGCCGTCCGCGGCCCTCGGCCTGCGCCCGCTCCGCCCGGGCCAGCCGCAACTCCACCTCGCCCAGACGCTGGGCCGCCGTGAAGGCGGCCTCCGCAGCGGACAGGTCGTACGGGTCGGGTGCGTCGGGACCGTGCTGGCGTTCGGCCTGACGGGCCGCGGCGGCAGCCATTTCTTCGCGCCGCCGGATGTCGGCCAGCGATTGGTCCAGGCGCGCATGGGCCTTCACCCGGTCGCGGATACGGGCGACCAGCAGCCGGTCAGGCACATTTCGGCCCAACCGCTCCAGATCGGGCGGCAGACCGATATCACGCGCCGCCCGTTCCAGCCGATGCAGCGCCTGATCGCGGTCCTGCCGGCGGCGGGGCAGGTCGGCGCGGGCCTTGGCGATTTCTCCCTGCCGCTGATACAGCGCTTCGATCGGGACGGCGAGCGCCAGCAGGGCCGGCTCCTCGCCGGCCTCCGCCAGGGCTGCTGCCGCCGCATCCGCTTCGGCCCCGGCGGTCTGCACCTGCCGTTCGGCCGACAGCAGGCCGGCCTCCGCCTGACGCCATTGGACCAACAGGCTGTCGGGCAGATCCGGCCCGTCGCCCGCGGCCAGCAGCGCTGCTGCCAGATCATCCAGTCGCGCCAGCAGGGGACGCACGCGGCGCAACCGTTCCAGCCGGCTGCGCGCCATCTGCGCCTGCGACAGCCCCTCACGCAGGGCCGTCAACTGGCTGCGGGTCGTCTCCACGGCCGCGACGGCGGCGTCCCAGGCGTCAGCCCTGGTCGCTTCGTTGCGCATGCGGGCCGCCGCCTCGCCATGGGCCTCCACCGCCTGCCACAGCGGCTTGGACTGCTGCTTGCGGTGGGGACTGCCGATCTCGTCCGCGTCACGCACCAGCCGGGCCGCGACATCCTTAAGACCCGACAGGCCGGACCCGACCTGGAACAGGGTCTGGGCAAGATCGCCACCGGCCGCCAGCATGGCGTCGCCGCCCTGACGCAGCCGTTCATGATCCAGACCGAACAGCCGCTCAAACCCCGCCCGGTCGATCCCGCCCAGATGCGGGGCCAGCAGATTGTCGGGCAGGGCGGCGCCATCGGCGTCCAGCAGCGTGGCCGTCCGCCCCTTGCGCCGCTTCACCTCCAGCACGCTGCCATCGGTCAGCCGCAGAGCCGCGCCGATGCGCAGGGCATTATTGCCATGGCGAAAGCCCAGGCCGGACCGTTCCGGCACCCCGAACAGCAGATCGCAGATGGCGGAGAGGGCGGTCGACTTGCCCGCCTCGTTCCGGCCATGCACGATATGCAGGCGCACATCGCCCGCCGACAGGTCCAGGCTGGTCCCGTCAAAATGGCCGTAGCGTTCAAGATCCAGCCGGTCGATGCGCATCAGCCTTCCCCCGCCATCCGGTCCAGCAGCAGCGCCTCTGCGTCATCCAGCAGCGCCGTCAGTGCCCCCTCGCCATCCAGTTCCAGGCCGGCCAGCGCCGCCTCGGGCAGGCGGGTCTTCAACTGGGCGATATCGTCCAGCAGGGGCGCCAGGGCGTGGGGATCGTCACGCAGGCTGCGCAGCACGGATGTCAGTTCCGCCAGCGCGTCGCCCGACAGGGTCGGCGCATCGGCCTGATCCTGGGTATGGACGGACACACGCTCGATCCAGATATCGCCGCCGGCCCGTGCCGCCGCCAGTTCCGCTTCAGCGTCCAGGCGGGCGGCATCTGCCTTCAGCCGGCGGTGCAGTGCTGTGCGTCCCGTCAGGATCAGGCGGGCGGCCAGCGTGCGGTCACCGGCATCATCGCGAGCGCTGGACAGGGCCGTCACGATGCGATCGGCCATCTCCGCTTCGCCGACGCATCCTTTCAGATCGACCTCAACCCGGGCCCAGCGTACATCGTCCAGCACGACATGCGCGGCATCCAGGATGCATCCCCGGTCGGCCGTGACCAGGGTGGCGCCCTTCGCCCCCGTTTCATTGGCGTGGCGGCCCTGCAGATTGCCGGGGAAGACGATCCAGGGGTCGCGGTCAATGATGGCGCGTTCATGCACATGGCCCAGCGCCCAGTAATCATATCCCTTGGCCTTCAGATCGGCGGGTGAACAGGGCGCGTAGCGCGCATGCGGCGGCCTGCCGTCCAGGGCCGTGTGCAGCACGCCGATATTCAGCAGACCGGCCACCGGGGCGGGGTATGTGGCCGCCAGATTGTCGGTGACATCGCGGGTATGAAAGCTGCGTCCGTGCAGGACGACGCCCAGATCGTCGCGCCGGAAGCTCTGCGGCTTCTTATGGTCAAATACCTGCACATTGGGCGGCAGCGATAGGCGCCGCGTCATGGTGCTTTCGGCATCATGGTTGCCACGCAGCAGAAAGACCGGGATGCCTGCCCGTTCCAGCCGGGCCATCTGTTCGGCGAAATAAAGCCCCGTCTGGAAATCGCGCCAGTCGCCATCGTAAAGGTCGCCGGCAATGATCAGGAAGGCGACCTCCTCCTCTACCGCCAGATCGACCAGACGGGCCAGCGCCCGGCGGGTGGCCCCCACCAGGCGGTCGGCCCGATGCCCGGCGCGGGCGGAAAGGCCCAGCAGCGGGCTGTCCAGATGGATGTCGGCAGCGTGCAGGAAGCGCATGGGCGGACGGGGGCACCGGAACGGGATCGGGCCTTAAGCCTTACCCGTTCCGGGCGATGTTCCGCAATCGTTTCGCTTCTGTCAGCCTTGGCGGATCTGGGCGACAAAGCGGCCAACCTGCTGGTCGGCCTCCCCGGCGCTGCCACGAACCTTGGTGGCCCGGTCCAGCGCCGTCACCGCCGCTTCGGTCACCGCCAGCACCTTGTCGGCGATGCCTTGAATGGCACGCGACGCCTCCTCCGTGCCGCGCGCCGCCTCATTCACATTGCGGGCAATCTCTTGCGTGGCGGCCGTCTGCTGTTCCACCGCACCGGCGATGGCGGTCGCCGTTTCGTTGATGGTGCGGATGGTGGTCACGATGCCGTTCATGGCCCGCGCCGCCTCGCCGGAGGAATTGCGGATGCCGCCGACCAGCTCGGCGATCTCTTCCGTGGCCCTGGCCGTCTGCGTCGCCAGATTTTTCACCTCCGATGCGACCACGGCAAAGCCCTTTCCGGCTTCTCCGGCCCTTGCTGCCTCGATCGTTGCGTTCAACGCCAGCAGGTTGGTCTGGCTTGCGATGTCGGAGATCAGGCTGACGACGGCGCCGATGCGTTCGGCACTTTGCGTCA
This sequence comes from Hydrogenophaga intermedia, assembly GCA_943371025.1. Classification (GTDB taxonomy): domain Bacteria; phylum Pseudomonadota; class Alphaproteobacteria; order Azospirillales; family Azospirillaceae; genus Niveispirillum. Next base: position 43,308 of record CALRTC020000013.1, on the reverse strand, counting down.
GTTCATCCACCGTGCCTGTGGCGGTGCCGGCTTCTTCGGCGGCACGGGAGGCGACGGTGGCGGACATCTGTACCTGACTGCCGATTTCCGCGATTGACGCCCGCAGCTGCTCTGCGGCGGCAGCGACGGTCTGCACGTTGGACGCGGCCTGGGTGACGGCCGAGGCGCCGATGGAAGCGCTTTGCTGGGTGTCGTCACAATCCCCGGACATCCGGCGCATCTGGTCCAGCATCTGGCCCGCGCTGTCGGTGACGGCCCGCAGCAGGGCGCCCACCTCGCGCTCGAACCGCTCTGCCAGCGCCTGGCGGTCGGCGCGCAGCGTCGCTTCCGCCTCCGCCTCCCGCCTGGCGCCGTCGGCCCGCAGCCTTTCCGCCTGGGCCAGCCCGTCACGGAATTCCTGCACGGCCTCCGCCATATGGCCGATTTCGTCGGGACGGTCGGCACCGGGAACGAATGTGTCAAGCTGGCCCTGGCGCAGCCGGGTCATGGCATCGGTCAGGGCCAGGATCGGCTTCGTCACGCTGTTGCCCATCCAGGCAAAGGCTATGGCGGCAGCCATGATCAACAGGACGCTGATGATGGCGAGCGTGGTGGTGTTGGCGATCTGGGCATCGTTGACCACCCCGATGGGCAGGGTCACCACCAGCGTCCATTGTTCCTTCACGCCACTGAAGGCCACCGGCGCTGCCACGATCATCCGGTCGCCACCATCCAGCGGCAGCATTTCCTGAACAGCATGGCCTTCCCGCCGGACGCGCGCGACCAGATCGGCCAGCGCCCCTTTTTCCAATGCACTGTTCAAGCGGGCGGAATCGGGATGCACCACCCAATGGTCGTTATGGGCCAGCAACCGGACGTCACCCGCCCCCAGCGGCCGGAAATCGGCAAACTGCTGCTGAAGCGCCGTCAATGCCAGGTCTGTTGTGGTGACGCCGACAACCTTGGCGCTTCGGTGCAGGGGCACCGACACCGTCACCATCAGCACATCCTTGCCCTCGACCGGATAGATATAGGGCGTGGTCAGCAATGTCCGGTTCAGCTCGATCGGGTCCAGGTACCATTCCTTGATCCCCGCCTCGACCGTCATGATCAATGGCTCTATGCCGACGGTCCCATCGCCCTTGCGGAAGTAATAGGGAACGAAACGACCCTTCGCATCCGTTCCCGGCTGGCCGATGGCGGCCGCATCATTGCCGTCAAACCCGTCCGGTTCGAACGCGACGGTGACGCCGACAATGTTGGGATTGGCCTCGACGGCGGCCATGGTCTGGGTCGTAACCAGATCCCGGCTGAAACCTTTGCTTTTGACGCCGCCTTCCATCATTGCGTTGATGTTTGTGGCGTTGCGGATGGCGCGTTCGATGACATCAGCGGCAATCAGCTGGTATTCACCCGCCGCCTCGCGCAATGTTTCCTGCGCCTGCGACTTGATCGTCCGGTGCGACAGGAAAGCCTCCATCGCCGTCAGGCCCAACCCCAGGGCCAGACACAGGGCAATGCCTGACATCAGTAATCTGGTTTTCAAAGATGATTTCATTGCCGAAAGCATTAAGATCGGCCCCCGTTCCCGCTGTCCGTGACATATGACGACCAATAGGCACGATTCTGGGTCCGATCGATACATGTGTACGGCCGGATGTTACTGTCGTGTTGAATTGGCACTAAGGCACATACCACGAAAGTGTGTCAGTTATTAAGGCGGGATCGAGTTTCAATTGTTGCAAACTATTCATTGGGAACGATCCCACCCCAAGCATGAGCCAGGCTGCCGGCTGCCATGACACACGGCGTGCTTGCCGGTTCGATGCGGCGCAGGATAAGACGGAAACATCGATGGTTCCCCGCAAGGGGATGAAAAGGGAACGTGGTACGTCACCGGCAACGGTGTTCAAAGCCACGGCTGCCCCCGCAACTGTAAGCGGCGAGTGATGCCCGATATGGCCACTGGGAAACTGGGAAGGCCGGGCGGATCGACGACCCGCAAGCCAGGAGACCTGCCATCGGCAATGCGTCGCGCGGCCATTGGGCGGGGTGCCCTGATGGGACGGTTCACCGTTTCGCGTAGGCGCTTCGGAAGGAGTGCGCGGGTGAACCAGGTCGGCATCGGGGGCAACAGACCCCGTCCGGGAACTGACATTCGGTAGGCAGGGGGAAGGCGTCCCGTCCGGGATCCGCCATCGCATCCCCTTGTCCGCACACCGTCCGGTATCGTCATGAACGAAACGGAAGGGTGTCAAAAAGTGAAGGTAAACAAGTCTTTTCGCGCGATGCTGCTGAGTGCTGCCGCCCTGCTGCCCGCGACGGCCGCCCTGGCCCAGTCCGACGCCGTGCAGGTGGCGGAAATCATTGTGACCGCCAACCGTGTGCCGACATCGGACGACCGGGTGGGCAGCACGGTCAATGTCATCGACAGTGCCGAGATCGAGCGGCGCCAGCAGGTACAGGCGCTGGACGTGCTGAAGCGCCTGCCGGGTGTGTCCATTTCCCGCACCGGCGGGCTGGGCAGCACCTCCACCCTGCGCCTGCGCGGATCGGAAGCCGGCATGGTCAAGGTGCTGGTTGACGGGGTGGAGGTGAACGACGCCGCCAGCACGGGTAACGAGTTCGACTTCAACAGCCTGATGACCGTCGATATCGACCGGATCGAGGTGCTTAAGGGCCCGCAGAGTGCCTTGTACGGCAATGACGCCATGGCCGGCGTCATCAATGTCATCACCCGTCAGGGCGAAGGCGCACCGAATTTCCGCGGCACGGTCGAAGGCGGTGCCTATGGCACGTTCCGCCAGCAGGCCTCCGTGTCGGGTTCCGAGGACAAGGTCAGCTATGCTGCCACGGCCAGCAACCTGTCGACCGACGGCTTCTCCCGTACCTTTGTCGGGAATGAGAAGGACGGCACCGATGCGCGGTCCGTGTCGGGTCACCTTGGCTACAAGGCCACGGAGAATTTCCGGATCGAAGCCAATGCCGGCTGGTCCTGGATGGACAGCGAATACGACCCGTTCGCCGCCGATGGCGATGCCAGCCAGGAAAAGGAAACCTGGTACGCGCGGGCCGGCGGCGTGCTGACCCTGCTGGATGGCGCGTTTGAGAACAGCCTGACCGCCAGCTATGCCAGCACCGACCGCGATTTCGACGAGCCCACGGGCTGGTACCGCTTCTCTACCTTCGACAGCCGGCGCAAGGCCCTGGACTATCAGGGCAATCTGCGTCTGCGTGGCAATGACGTCGCCACCATCGGCCTGTCGGTGGACGAAGAAAGCGCCAAGACCACCAATACCCAGGGCACGACCACCAGCACCGATATTGACGACGCGCTGACCACCAAGTCGGCCTTCGCCCAGTATCAGGCGGCGATCACGCCGGCCCTGACCATCACCCTGGGCGGCCGCATCGACGATAATGAACAGTTCGGCACGGAGGCCACCTGGCGCGCCACCGGCGCCTATGAAATCCAGCAGACGGGCACCATCCTGCGTGCCAGCTATGGCACGGCAAACAAGGCCCCGTCGCTCTACCAGCTCTACGCCCCCTGGTACGGCAATGCCAATCTGAAGGCCGAAGACGGCAAGGGTGTCGATGCCGGTGTCCAGCAGCGCCTGCTGGACGGCAAGGTGACGCTGGGCGCCAGCGTCTTCCGCAACAGCTATGACGACATGATCGGTTTCACCAGCGCCTATGTGAATATCGCCAAGGCCCGCACCAAGGGCATCGAATTGACCTTCGAAGCCCGCCCGATCGAAACGGTGCTGCTGCAGGCCAATTACACCTATCTGGATGCCAAGGATCGGACGACGGGCCTGGACCTGCCGCGCCGGCCGCAGGATACCGTCAATGCCAGCATCGACTGGACCGTCGGGTCGGGCATCGATCTGGGGGCGGCCCTGCGCTATTTCGGCAAGCAGCGTGACAATGCCGCGGCCACGGCCCCCGTCCTGGATGGTGCCACCGTGGTTGATGTCACCGCCCGCTGGCAGGTGCTGGACAGTGTCAGCCTGTTTGGCCGGGTGGAGAACCTGTTCGACAAGGACTATCAGGAGGTCCGCAGCTACCGCGCGCCCGGCCGTTCGGCCTTCGGCGGGGTCAGCGTCTCCTTCTGATGCATGAATGGATGGCGCCGGTGGCATCCGGCGTCATCCTTGATGGAGGGTGCCATGACGTTATTGTCGGTGCGCGGGATCCAGGTGCGGCGGGGCGGGCGGTCCGTCCTGTCCGGTATCGACCTGTCCGTGGCAGCCGGCGAGTGCGTCGGGTTGATCGGCCCCAACGGCGCCGGCAAATCCACCCTGCTGTCGGTCATGGCCGGCCTCCTGTCCCCCGGCGCGGGTGTGGTGGAACTGGAGGATAAGCCGCTTTCCGCCTGGACCCGGCCCGACCGGGCCCGGCGTATCGGCTATCTGGAACAAGGTGCCGCCTGCCATTGGCCACTGACGGTGGAGCGTGTGGTGACGCTGGGCCGGCTGCCCCATGCCACGCCCTGGAACGGGGAGGCGGCGGCCGACCGGATTGCCATTGCCCGCGCCATGGAACAGTGCGACGTGGCCGGGCTGGCCGACCGCAATGTCACGGCGCTGTCGGGGGGCGAACGGGCGCGTGTCATGCTGGCCCGGGCATTGGCCGGCGAGCCGCGCCTGCTGCTGGCTGACGAGCCTGCAGCAGGACTGGACCCCTATCACCAGCTGCAGGTGATGGAATTGCTGGCAGCGCTGGCGGCGGGCGGGATGGGGGTGGTGGTCGTGCTTCACGACCTGACGCTGGCATTGCGTCACTGCACGCGCCTGTGCCTGCTGGACGGGCAGGGAAGGGTGGCCGCGGACGGGAAGCCCACGCAGGTACTTGATTCCGGTGTGGTGGAAAATGTCTATGGCATTGACCTGATCCGCGGCGGCCACCACGGCATGCCCTATGCGCTGCCCTGGCAGCGCCGCAGCCTGGAAGCACTATGATGGCCGACCTGACCCTGATCATTGGCGGGGCCCGTTCCGGCAAAAGCCGGCAGGCCGAACAGATGATCACCGCACTGCCCAGCCCCTGGACCTACATCGCCACGGCGCAGGCGCTGGACGCGGAAATGCTGGATCGCATTCGCCATCACCGCGCCGACCGCGCCCCCGGCTGGATCACGCTGGAGGAACCGCTGGACCTGGCAGGGGCCCTGCGCGCCGCCGACCGGGCGGGTCATCCGGTGCTGGTCGATTGCCTGACCCTGTGGCTGACCAACGTCATGCTGGCCGGCAGCGATGTTGAGGCTGAATGCGCGGCCTTGCTGGAACTTCTGCCCACGCTGGTTGTTCCCTGCGTGCTGGTCGGCAATGAAGTCGGGCTGGGCATCGTGCCGGACAATGAACTTTCCCGCCGCTTTCGCGACCATGCGGGACGGCTGCACAAGGACATCGCCCGGATCGCCGGCCGCGTCCTGTTCATGGCCGCCGGCCTGCCCATGGTGCTGAAGGAGACAGCGTGATGATCATCCCCGTGGAGGAGGCGGCCCGCCACCGTGCCAAGATGGAACGGCGCAAGGCCCTGATGGATCGCCGCGTGGCTGAACGCCAGCAGGAGAAGGGCCTGCTGATGATCCATACCGGCAATGGCAAGGGCAAGTCGACGGCGGCCCTGGGCCTGATGCTGCGCGCAGCCGGCCACGGGTTCCGCGTCGGCTTTATCCAGTTCCTGAAGGGCACCTGGGCGACGGGCGAACAGGTGGCGCTGGAACGGTTCGACGACCTGATCGATCATCATGTGATGGGAGAGGGCTTCACCTGGGAAACCCAGGACAAGGAACGCGATATCCAGGCCGCATCCCATGCCTGGGACAAGGCGCGGGCCATGTTCGCCGATCCGCGCTATCGCCTTATTGTTCTGGACGAGATCAATATCGCCCTGCGCTATGGCTATCTGCCTGCCGAAGAGGTGCTGGCGACCCTGGTCTCGCGCCGGCCCAACCTGCATGTGCTGCTGACGGGCCGCAACGCCAGCCCCGCCCTGGTGGAAGTGGCCGATCTGGTGACCGAATTCCAGCTGGTCAAGCATCCCTTCAATGCCGGCATCAAGGCCCAGGCGGGGATCGAGTTCTGATGGCACGGCGGCCGCGCGCCCTGATGATCCAGGGGACGGGATCGGATGTGGGCAAGTCGCTGCTGGTGGCAGCCCTGGCCCGTGCCTTTACCAATCGCGGCCTGTCCGTGCGGCCCTTCAAGCCGCAGAACATGTCCAACAATGCCGCGGTCACCGACGATGGCGGGGAGATCGGGCGGGCGCAAGCGCTGCAGGCCCGCGCCGCCCGCGTCGCCCCGTCGGTCCATATGAACCCGGTGCTGCTGAAACCGCAGAGCGATGTCGGCGCCCAGGTCATCGTGCAGGGCCGCATGGCTGGCACGGCCCAGGCCGCCGACTATCAGCAGCGCAAGGGGCAGTTGCTGTCGGCCGTGCTGGACAGCTACCAGCGCCTGGGGCAGGGGGCCGACCTGATCCTGGTGGAAGGGGCGGGCAGCCCGGCCGAAATCAATCTGCGCGCCCGCGACATCGCCAATATGGGCTTTGCCCTGGCCGCCGACGTGCCCGTCATCCTGGCCGGCGATATCGACCGCGGCGGGGTGATCGCCAGTCTGGTTGGCACCCATGCCGTGCTGAACGATGCGGACCGCGCCGCCATCAAGGGCTTCATCGTCAACAAGTTCAGGGGCGATATCAGCCTGTTCGATGATGGCTTGACGGAGATTGTGCGGCGTACGGGCTGGCCTTCCTTCGGCGTTCTGCCCTTCCTGCCGGCCGCATCGCGCCTGCCGGCCGAAGATGCCGTCGTGCTGGATCATTGGCGGGCGGGACCGGGGCAGGGCTTGCGCATCGCCGTGCCCATGCTGTCGCGCATCGCCAATTTCGATGATTTCGACCCGCTGCGCCTGGAACCCGGCGTCTCGGTCGCCATGGTGCCGCCGGGCCGTCCCCTGCCGGCCGATGCCGACCTGATCATCCTGCCCGGCAGCAAGTCCACCATCGCCGATCTGGCCTTCCTGCGGGCCCAGGGCTGGGACGTCGACATCCACGCCCATATCAGGCGGGGCGGCCGTGTGCTGGGCATCTGCGGCGGCTATCAGATGCTGGGCCGGCGGATCAGCGACCCGGCCGGGATCGAAGGACCGGCCGGCAGCGTCGATGGGCTGGGCTGGCTGGATGTTGAAACCGTGCTGACCGACCGCAAGGAATTGCGCTATGTCAGCGGCCGTCTGGCCGACGCTGATATCCCCGTCGCCGGCTATGAGATGCATGTCGGCGTCACCACGGGGGCGGATGCCGCCCGGCCACTGATCCACCTGTCGAATGGAGCTGCGGACGGGGCGGGAACGGCAGATGGCCGCGTCACCGGCACCTATCTGCACGGGTTGTTCTCCGCTGACGCCTTCCGCAGGCATTTCCTGAAAGCGTTCGGGCTGACCGCCACCATGAATTATGAAGCGACGGTCGATGCCGCCCTGGATGCGTGCGCGCAAGGGGTGGAAGAGCATCTGGACCTTGATGGCCTGCTGGCCGTGGCCCGATAAGGAACAGCCGGGGCCGCAGTCATAAGGCGGACTGCATAATGTCCATACAATGCATGGCAGCCGAAGCCCCCCCCGGCCACAGGGGTGGTGGGCGGCATGAACCCGCGCCCACGGCCCGCCCGCCGTCGCAGGTGGCACCTTCCTGGCATGGCCGTTACAGAGCTGTCACCGACCAGTCTGTGCCGAATTGTTCCGATTCTGTAACGGCCGTGGACAGCGCATCAATCATTAACCTACTGAAGAATAAAGAGATGCCCATGTTTTGGGCAATGCTGACGTAATTTGACATATTTGGAGATGGGCGTTACCGTCTTAACCATCAATTAAGCATAAGCTGCAAGTGGGGTCTGGACAGAATTGGACCCATGCCTATGATCCGAATTGGTCTAGCGCTTCTGCCATAGCAACGGCGCTCCGGTTAGACTCAAAGGACTAGGCGTATGGCGATATCCCAGATGACCGCGCCCGATGCCAATGTGACCGCCATGCGCATGATGGCGATGGGTCGGCTGCGTGATGCGCGGGAGATGCTGGAAGAGGCGGCCCAACGCTTTCCTGCCGATCTATCCATCGGTCTCAATCTTGCCGTGGCCTGCCGCGCTGTCGGGGATATGCCGGCGGCCCATGCCGCACTGGACAATGTCCTGCGGGTCGATCCCCGCAATTTCCTGGCCCTGCTGATGCGCGGACACCTGCTGGAGACGCAGGGGCTGAAGCGGCAGGCGGCGCAGACCTATGGCAATGCCCTGACCCAGTATCAGCCGGGTGCCGTCTATGACGAGCCGACGCGCCGCGCCATCGCGCGGGCACAGCAGGTGCATGGTGATTATCTGCGGGAACTCGAGGATGCACTGCGCAGTTCCGTAGGCGCGCTGGGCCGGTCAGAGACGAAGCGGGTCGATCTGATGATCGATCATATTGTCGGACGGCGGAAATTCTACCCACCCAAGCCGACCCATTTCCATTTCCCCGGTTTGCCGACCATTGAATTCTTTGATCGCGCCGACTGTCCCTGGATGGACCGACTGGAGGCTGGAACCGACGATATCCGGCGCGAAATGCTCCAGGTGATGGAAGACCCGGACAAGGCCCGCATGGCCCCCTACATCCAGTACCCGGACTGGGCGCCGCTGGATCAGTGGCGGGCACTGAACAATTCCAAACGCTGGAGCGCCATCCATCTGCTGGAAGGCGGACGGCCGGTGGAGGTGAATACCGCGCGCTGTCCCGTGACCATGGACGTGCTGGCGGAGATGCCGCAGCCGCGCGTGCCCAACCGCTCGCCCGTCGCCATGTTCTCCGTGCTGAACCCGCATACGCAGATCCCGCCCCATCATGGCGTGGCCAACACGCGTCTGGTGGTGCATCTGCCCCTGATCGTGCCGCCCGGCTGCGGCTTCCGTGTCGGCAATGACACGCGCGAATGGCAGGAAGGCAAGGCCTGGGCCTTCGACGACACGATCGAGCATGAGGCCTGGAACAACAGCGACCATGTCCGCGTCGTTCTGATCTTCGACGTCTGGCATCCCCACCTGACGGATGTGGAACGGGAAGCCTATACCCGCATCATGACCAGCATGGACGATGTGACCGGTACGGTGGCCGACGGCGGCATTTGACCCCTGGGGCGGCTGGCGACAGCGCCGTCCCCTTTCTTTTGCCTATCGTTCCCCGCCCCACCGTCCCTCCAGCCAGCGGGACAGGCGGGACAGCAGCAGCAGGATCACCAGATATTCCAGCGCCAGCAGCGTATAAAGCTCCAGCGGGCGATAGGTCTGGGTCTGCAATTCCGTGGCGCGGCGGGTCAGTTCGGCCAGACCGATGGCGGACGCCAGTGAACTGTCCTTAACCGTGTGGATGAACTGCCCCACGATCGGTGGCAGCATGCGCCGCAGCGCCTGGGGCAGGACAATGCGGCGCAGCATCAGCCAGCGCCCCATGCCCAGGGACTGCGCCGCCTCCACCTGTCCCCTGGGCACCCCTTCGATCCCCGCCCGGAAAATCTCCGACAGAAAGGCGCCGGCATTCAGGGCCAGGGCGATGACAGCGGCGGTGAAGGGCGTCAGTTCCGCGATCCAGCCGAACAGGGCAAAGCCAATCCCGTCCGGGTCCAGCCCCTGCACCAGGATGGGCAGGGCATAGAAAACCCAGAGCAACAGCACAAACAGCGGCAGCGTGCGCATCAGTTCGACATAGGCGCCGCTGATCAGCCGCAGCAGCCGCAGCCGGCTGCCCCGCGCCACAGCCGTGACCAGCCCGACACCCATGGCCAGCACCAGCGCCATGGCCGACAGGCCCAGGGTCAGGCCGGCACCGGCCAGGAGGAAAGAAAGGTTGCCCCAGCCCTCCGCCGTCGTCGGATCGACAATGTGCCAGCCCTCGCCGCTGCACCCGGTCAGGAGGGGCAGCAGCAACAGGGGTGACAACAGGCGCAACGGCAGCCTCACTTCCCCGGCCCCATGCCTTCGAACCAGACCTTGAACAAGCCGGCAAAGAACCCGTCCGCTGTACGCGCATCGACCCAGCCATTCAGCCAGTCCACCCAGACCGGATCGCCCAAGGGCGTCATGATGGCATTTTCGGTGTCGGTGCCGGGCCGGGCGCCATTGGTCAGCATGGTCAGCTGCGGATATTCCCGCCCGATCTTGGTCATGAAATACAGATTGTCGGTAAAGGCGGCCTGGGCACGACCGGCCAGCACTTCGGTGAAATCAATGACGGGATCAGCCACGGACAGGATGCGCGCCCTGGTGAAGACCTTCTTCGCCATGGTCTCCGGTGCCGTCCCCTGCTGCACCGCGATGGTGACGCCGGTCTGGTCCAGGTCATCCCAGCTTTTGAAACGTTCAGCATCCTTCTTCAGGATCAGCGGGATGAAGGTGGGGCGCAGATACGCCTTGCTGAAGGCCACGGCCTTGGCCCGCTCCGGGGTGACCGTCACCCCCGTGGCGGCGATATCGTATTTGCGGGCCATCATGCCGGCGACCAGCGTCGGCCAGGTGGCCTGCACCAGTTGCAGCTTCACCCCAAGGTCGGCTGCCAGCCGCTCCGCCACCTGGATTTCATAGCCCTGAAAGCCACCGGTCTTCAGGTCGCGGAACGAATAGGGATAATAATCCCCCGTCGTCCCCACCCGCAGCACCCCCGCCTTACGCACCCGGTCCAGCATTGACGCCCCCTGCGCCAGGGCCGGCAGGGCGACGGGCAAGGACAGGGCGGCGGTCAACAGGCGGCGGCGGTCCATATCCATGACAGCTCCAATCATAAAGGGGGCATGGTTACCGCGGTGCGGCATATGGTCAACAGTAAATCCGAGCGGTTCAGCCGGCAGCAGACTTCACCCCTATCCACCTCCTGTTCAGAGCCGGCGAAGAACAAGCTATCCCTACGAAAATTTGTCTGAGTGAACGATGGGGACGATAGTACCAATACTGCAAATCCAAGTTTCATCCACTTCCCAGAAAATCGATGCAGGATTTGTCCTTTATTTCTGTAGAATTTCCATTGCTATCCGAATGTTAAAGAAAACCTGAAATCATAAAATCAGAATTCCAAACAAAGATATTATACGATTCAGACGTATTCATAATAATTGTCAATTTGAGTTGTTCAAGATAGGGTTCCCGCGAATCGCAATTTCACACATTCCCCTATATGCAGATCCTGCTCATCAGCGCGTCGGGAACGGAAGGATGCCCGGCAATCGGCACGCCAGAGGCCTTGGCCTCTCCCGATCTCACGCTGGTCCGAATTTCGCCCCACGACCTGTCGGAGGCGCTTTCCAGCCCGGCAATGATCGGCCGGCATTTCGACGCCATCATTGTCGACCCCGATGCCTTGGCGGGTGTTGAATGGCTGCTTAATCTGCTGTCCAACACGGGACGAGCGGCATTGCTGCTCAGTCTGGTGCGGGACGGCTCCACGGGGAATGAAGCCACACTGCGCCGGCTGGGCGTGGATTATGTCCTGCCGGCCGGCATGCTCCACGCTCCGGACCTGGCGGCGGAGATCAGAAGGCTGCAACGGCGCCATGATGCGCACGCCCCGCCCAACACCGTGGCGGAACATGCCCCTGATGCGCTGGTCGGCGTGGATGTCGGCGGCACGATCCGCTTTTTCAACGTCGCGGCGGAGCGCCTGTTCGGGCACGCCGCTGAAAAGATGGTGGGCCAGACGCTGTCGATGCTGCTGCCCGCGCGGTTTCGTGCCGGGCATGAGAAGCTGGTCACCATGTTCCGCGACAACAGCGACGCCGACACCCATATGGCATGGCGCCGTGGGGTTTTCGCCCTGCATGCGGACAATCACGAAATCCCGGTGGAAGTGTCGCTGTCGCGTCTGGATTACGGGGACGGGCGGCTGATGCTGGCAGCCATCCGTGACATCAGCGACCGGCTGTCGCAGGAAGCCGAATATTACCGGCTGGCCACCCATGATTCGCTGACCGGCCTGTTCAACCGGGCCACGATGTGGGACATCCTGAAACAGGATATGATCCGGGTGCGCCGCAGTGGGCAGGACATGTCCCTGCTGCTGGTCGATGTGGACCGGTTCAAGCAGGTGAACGACACACTGGGCCATCTTGCCGGGGACGAGGTGCTGCGCGCCATTGCCAACTGCATCGCTGGCAGCATGCGGGCGGGCGATGCCTGCTGTCGCTTCGGGGGAGAGGAATTCGTCATCCTTCTGCCGCGAACCGCGGCAGAGGAAGCGATGCAGGCCGCAGAACGGTTGCGGGCCGCCATCGCCGGCCTTCAGATCATGACGCGCGCCGGGCGGATCACCTGTACCGTCAGCATCGGCGTCGCCGCCATCGGTCCCGCAGGGCCTCAGGACGGCGAGGCCCTGATCCATGCCGCCGATATGGCCATGCTGGAAGCCAAGCGCGCCGGCCGCAACCGCGTCCGCCAGCGGCAGTTGGAACCGGCCTGATGCGGTCAGTCCCCGACGGGATTTCTGTCGGGGAGCAGACACACCGGGCCGGACCCATCACGCCCGGCCGTAATGATCCTCGATCCGGACGATGTCGTCGGGCGTGATGGCATCACCGGTCTGCACCTCCACCAGGCACAGATCAACATCGCCGTCATTTTCCAGCCGGTGCGGCACGCCGGCGGGGATGAACACGCTCTCGTTCACGCGAACGATGCGTTTCTCCTCTCCCAGCGTCACCTTGGCTTCGCCCTGTACGACGACCCAATGTTCGGCCCGGTGCTGATGCTTTTGCAGGGAGATCTTGTGGCCGGGCCGGATGGTCAGGCGCAGAACCTGGAAACCGGGTGCGGCATGGACCAGATGGGAATAGCCCCAGGGCCGGTAGGTGCGGCGATGGTCCAGACGCTCCGTCCGTCCTTCTGCCTTCAACCGGTCGACAACGGATTTCACATCCTGCACGCGGTTGCGATCAGCGACCAGGACGGCATCGTCGGTGACGATGACCACCAGATCCTTGACGCCCACCAGCGCCGTCAGCCCGACCTCGCTTCGCACCAGATTGTCCCGCGCATCCACCAGGATGGTGTCGCCCAGCACGGCATTGCCGCCTTCGTCCTTGCCCGCGATCTCCCAAAGGGCACTCCAGGCTCCGACATCGGTCCAGCCGATGTCACAGGGCACGATGGCTGCACTGTCCGTCTTTTCCATGACGGCGAAGTCGATGGAGATGTTGGGCGCCTTGGCGAACGCGTCCGGGTCCAGGCGCAGGAAATCCAGGTCCACGCGGGCGGCGGCAATGGCGGCATCGGCGGCCGCCAGCGCTTCGGGCGCATGCTTTTCCAGCTCGGCCACAAACTGGTCGGCGCGGAACAGGAACATGCCACTGTTCCACAGATGACGCCCGCCGGCCAGATAGGCCTGCGCCACTTCCAGCTTCGGCTTTTCCGCGAACTGCACCACGGCAAAGGCCCCTTCGGCGCCCGGAATGCCGTCGCCCTTTTCGATGTAGCCATAGCCGGTTTCGGGACTGGTCGGCTGGATGCCGAAGGTGACCAGCTTGCCGGCCTGGGCCGCGACGGCCCCCTTGGCGATGGCGTCACGGAAGGCGTCGGGAGCCAGGATGGCATGGTCGGCCGGCAGCAGCAGAACCAGCGCCTGACTGTCGCGCCGCGCCGCCAGCCGGGCTGCAACCGCCGCTGCCGGGGCCGTGTTGCGACCGAACGGCTCCAGCACCAGTTCGGTGGGGCGGATGCCGATTTCCTGCAACTGCTCGGCAATGGCGAAGCGGTGTTCCTGATTGCAGATGACAATCGGGTCGGCAAAGCCGAAATCGCCACCGACGCGCAGCGCTGTTTCCTGGATCATGGTGCGGTCGCCGCACAGGTTCAGCAACTGCTTTGGAAACCGCTCCCGGGAGACGGGCCAGAGGCGGGAACCGGAACCGCCGGACAACAGCACCGGAATGATGGCGGATGACGTTTGGGTCATGAACACACGCAAGATCGCTACGGGCACGGGGCTGGGCGGCGCATCTGTCAAAGCGCGCCGCCATTGTCATGATTGTGGCCCAGATCAGGGGGCGCGGGCAACCAGCAGAACGCCTTCAACAGGCTTACCGCCTTCATGCCGGATCACCATTGAGGTCAGTTCCAGCACCTCGAACCCCGCCGCGGTCAGGTGCTGGCGCACATGGTCGGGATCGTGGGCATAACGCCCGCCTTCATGCAACAGGCAGGCCTCCCCCCCCTTGGTGGATTCGGTGGACGCGATCCACAGGCCGCCGGGACGCAGGCTGTTGAACGCCGCCTTGAACAAGGCATCCAGGCCGCCGAAATAGCACAGCACGTCCGCGGCAACGACAATGTCAAAGCTGCGCGGCCGGGCGATCAGGTAGGCAACCAGCTCCGCCTGATCCAGGGCTGAATAGAGGCCACGGCGCAAGGCCTGCTGCAACATAACAATGGACAGGTCGACGCCGGCCAGCGACTTCGCATAGGGCGCCAGATGCGGGGCCAGCAGGCCCGTACCGCAACCGGCATCCAGAATATCCTTGTCGCCCTTGCCCTCTCCCAGATGTCGGGCCAGGGACTCTCCGACAGCGTCGGGCACGGCATAGCCCAGGTTTCCGATCATCTCGTCAAACCGCTTGGCCGAAGCGTCGAAGGTCAGGGCGACATAGGCGTCACCCGCCCGGTCCGGCATCGGGGCCTGTCCCATCGCGGCCATCGTATGTTCCAGCTGCGGTGTCGCCCCGGTGATGTCGCGCCACTGGTCCAGCAGCTGTGTCAGGCCGGCTTCGTCGCCGGCGCGCCGCAGATTGGCGGCCACCGTGCTCAGCTCCGCCTGGGCGGCGTTGCTGTCGGGCGCCAGCTTCAGTGCCGTCAGGGCCGCATCCGCCGCCATTTCCAGCCGTCCAACGCCACGCCAGGCAATGGAGATGTTGATGTGCAGCGGAACGTTGTTGGGATCCATGGCCAGTGCCTGACCAAAGCAGGCGATCGCCTCGTCATAGCGGCCGGCCTCGGCAAGGGTCAGGCCCAGGTTGGAATGGGTGATGATCAGTTCCGGCCGCAGACGCAGGGCCAGGCGAAACTGCTCGACCGCCTCGTCCACGCGGCCAAGCCGCCGCAGGGTCATGCCCAGGTTGCTGGCGGCCTCGGCGTAATCAGGACGGGCCTTCAGGGCGTTGCTGTAATGCTCCGCCGCGATCTCCAGGTGGCCGGCATCGAAGAACAGGGTGCCCAGATTGTAATAGGCCTCGGCAAACATCGGTTCGCGTTCCAGCGCATCGACATAATGGCTGGCCGCGTCATGGGGCCGGCCCTGTGCCTGCGCCACCGCCCCCTGGTTGAAATGATAGATGGGGTTGTCGGGCTCCAGCGCGGCGGCAGCGGCATAGGCCTGCGCCGCCCCCTCGAAATCCTCCAGCGTTTCCAGGGCGACCCCCAGATCAGCGCGCAGCGTGGCATCGCCCGGGTCGTCCAGGATGGCATCACGCAACAGTCGGACGGCGTCGGCATGGTTTCCGGAATCCAGCGCAAGACGCCCCTGATCGGCGGCACCGCCCAGACCAATGCTGATATCACTCATGCCTTCTGTCCTTTCGACAGCCATCCTGTTGCCGGATGGCCCCACCCGCCTGACGGGTTGCACGATAACGGCTTGGAATCGCAAAGGATAGGGACAATCGCCGGACGCAGGCGGCATCGTCCGGCAGGTGACCGCGCCAGCGTTGACCTGCGTGCAAACATCAGCCGATATCAGTGATTTACTTGGATACCCAGGCCTTTTGCCCGACCTGTCCTTAAGCGATAGTCAGGCAGACCCGGCGGTCTGCGGACAGCTAGGCCGGGCAAGCATGCCAGCGTAACCCATCGGCGATTCTGCGGCAGGCGAAGATTCGGCCGGTGCGCAACCGCAGGACGGGCGGGGCAGCGTCACTCTTCCCGGCGGCACAGATATCCGGAACCATAGACCGTTTCGATCATCCCGGACGCCGTGCCGTGGCCTTCAAGTTTCTTTCGGACACGGCCGACCAGCACATCGACGGTCCGGTCAAGCGGCACCCAATGTTTGCCGATGGCATCCATCAGCTGGTCGCGGGTCATGGCCTTGCCCATGTTCAAGACCAGGGCTGCCAGCAATTCGAATTCCATGCGGGTCAGCCGCGCCTCTTCCCCGGCATCGCTGACCAGTTTGCGCGCGGCTGGATACAGAATCCAGCCGCCAAACCGAACCTCGTCGCTGGCCGGCCGTTCGTCCGCCCGCGCCAGACGGCGCAGCAGGGCCTTGACCCTGGCCAGCAGCTCGCGCGGTTCGAAAGGCTTCACCACATAATCATCAGCCCCAAGTTCAAGACCGACAACCTTTTCAACCAGCTGTCCCATCTGGGTCAGCAGAATGACGCCGGCCCGGCTGCGCTTGCGGATCTCCTCGATAAAGGTGCGGCCGTCGCCGTCAGGCAGCATGACATCCAGCAGCACCATGTCCACCGCACCGCCCAGGCGCTGTCGCGCGGCCGCCAATGTCCGCTCACGGACGATGTTGAAACCCATTTCGGTGAAATAAGGGACGGCAAGGTCGGCGACCGTGTCGTCATCTTCCACCATCAGGATCGTCTGCTTGGAAAGCACCGGCTTCATCAATTCTCTGCCGCCAATCGGGTGGATGGGAATTTTTACAGCTTTTTCACAAGAATTCACAAGAACGGCGATGCCTGAACGTTATGGCGCCAAATAATATGCCGGCATGCCTGCGCCCCGCAATGGGCGGCAGCATACAGGACCATGTGAATTTCTTCAGGTGAAGAATGGGCAGGCCGGAAACACGGCCTGGACAAAGGAAAACGAAGTGGAAGCCCCGACCGCCTGAAGAGCGGAGCAAGGCCGACCTTCGCAATGGACATGCAACCGGAACCTGCGACGGGCCCGGCAAACAAAACGCCCCACGAGGATATGATGAACGAACAGACGATCTCCCTGATCAAGGAAAGCTTCAAGAAGGTGCAGGGCAGCGCTGATGCCGTCGCCGAGGCTTTCTACAACCGGCTTTTCACCATCGACCCGGATCTGAAGCCCCTGTTCAAGGGCGACATCCGCGAGCAGGGCCGCAAGCTGATGGCCGCCCTGACCGTGGCCGTGAACAACCTGTCCAATCCCGGTGCCATCGTTCCCGCCCTGCATGAAATGGGCAAGCGGCATCGGGCCTATGGCGTGAAGGACCAGGATTACGACACGGTCGCCGCAGCACTGCTGTGGACGCTGGAACAGGGCCTGCGCGAGGAGTTCACGCCGGAATGCAAGCAGGCCTGGACCGAGGCCTATACGCTGGTCGCCACGGTCATGAAGGGCTGACCCCGACCGGGGCGCAAATAACAGCAAGAAATGCTAAATGGAAAGATCGGCCCGGTGCGGCCGATCTTTTCACTTTTGAGCGTTTAACATAGACTGGCGGCGATCGGGGCCTGCCCTACAGTTCAGGTGACGTGGATGATCCGGTGGTTCAGCGGCGGCCGTCAATTCTCCGCGGACAATTTCGCACCACTGGCCGGAATATCGGACGGGGCGGCGTTCTTTGACAGGTCCGGGCGCCTGCGATTCTGCAACCAGGCCTATCGCGACCTGTTCGGCCTGGGCGATGAAGGTGACGGATCAAGCTTCGAGCAGGTGCTGCGCGGGGCGTTCGTGGCCGGGCGCATGGCCTGTCACGGCGCCGACGCGACAGAGGTGGAAACGGATCGTTTCCTCTCCCGCCATCTGCCTGCCTTTGGCGACGGGGCACGGGGGCCGGCGCTGGAACTGGCCGACGGCCGCTGGATGCGTGTCAGCCATAGCCGGGTGGCGGACGGCACCCTGTCGCTGCTGACCGACGTGTCCGACATCATGGGTGATCAGGCTGCCCGCCGCCTGCGGGAGAGCGAACAGCGCAACCGCGCCGTCGTCGTCGCCTCTCTGGACGCCATCGTCACCATCGACATGGAAGGCAGCATCGTCGACTTCAACCCGGCAGCGGAGCGGACCTTTGGTCACCGGTTGGAGGATGTGCGGGGCAAGCCGTTGGGCGATGTCATCGTGCCGCCGCGCCACCGCGCCAATCACCATGCCGGCATGCGGCGTCTGGCCGGGGGGCAGCCGCCGCGTGTGCTGGGGCGCCGCATCGAGATTGAGGCGCAGCGCGCCAGCGGCGAGATATTTCCGGTCGAACTGGCCATCACCCAGATCCCGCTGCTGGACGGGCACGGCTTCACGGCCTTCGTGCGCGACATCACCGACGCCCGCCGCGCCCAGCAGGAGATCGATACCCGCAACCGTCTGCTGATGGAGATGATGCGGGCCGTCGATCTGGGCATTGCCATATTCGACGCAGACCGGTTGCTGGTCCGGGCCAATGCGCAGTTCGGCCAGTTGCTGCGCCTGCCGGACAATCTGCTGTCCACCGGGACACATGCCGAATGGATCGAAGGACATTTGACGGCCGACGGCGCGCTGGTCAGCTGCGAAGACCGGACCGGCACCGTTGGTGATAAGGCCACGTCAACCCTGTCCATGGCCGATGGCCGGCACCTGCTGCGTGACCTGTTCCGCATGGAAGATGGCGGGCTGGTACAGGTGGTGAAGGACGTGACGGAGCAGCGGCGTCTGCAGGACAATCTGCTGCAGGCCCAGCGTATGGAAGCGTTGGGTCAGATGGCGGCCGGCATTGCGCATGAATTGAACAACATGCTGTCGGTCATTTCCGGCTATGCCCGTATCGCGTCGCGCGCGGGCGGCAATGGCGGCGGGGAAGGGGGCAATGCACTGGTCAATCTGCAATTGACCATCCAGCGCGCCGGAATCATCACGCGGGAGCTGCTGACCTTTGCCCGTCAGCGACCGACACAGAGCACCATCATCGATCTGGCCACCGTCATCGACAGCCAGCGCGGCCTGCTGGGTCATGTGCTGGGAGAGGCGGTAGGGCTGGAATGCCTGGTGCCGCCCGACCCCGTCTGGGTCCGGTTCAATCCCGATCTGGCCACGCAATCGCTGGTCAACCTGGCCATCAATGCCCGCAATGCCATGCCCGACGGCGGCACCTTGCGTGTCACCCTGGGCAAAGGCCGCCGCGCGCTGCCCGGCGGTGTGGACCGGCCCTGTGCGGTGCTGACCGTGTCGGATAACGGGACCGGCATGACGGCGGAGGTTCGGGCGCGCATCTTCGAACCGTTTTTCAGCACACGGCCCGTGGGGCAGGGCACGGGCCTGGGCCTGGCCCTGGTCTATGGCGCCATCACAGAGGCAGGTGGCGATATCGAGGTGGCGTCCGAACCTGGCATCGGGACCGTCTTCACGCTTTATCTGCCACTGGAAGCGCCGGAGCAGGGGGACTGTCCACCGCCACCCGCCGACCGGCTGCCACCGGCCAACAGCGTCGTGCCGCTGATGAACCTGCTGCTGAACGACGATCGCCACGCCCGCGACCACCACCGCATGCGCTGTTCGCGTCCCCTGGACGGGATCGTGATGGATGCGGCCGACGGCCTGTTCGATCTTTGGGGCGTGCGCGAGCTGGTGCTGTCGGTGCGGCTGGACGGGGAATTGCTGCATCAGATGCGGCTGGCCGCCGATGGCCCGCCTCCCGATCTGTCACTGCTGCTGTCGCAGGTGCCGGCACAGATCGCGGCGGCGGCGACCCGACTGCTGACATTGGATATCCACGGCAGTGCTGCCGGGCCGCCGCCCGTGCATCTGCATCTCCAGCCCCCCAGCCTGGACGAACAGCCGGTGGCCGGTCGCCTGACCTTGATCCTGGAGGCATGGCCCGAGCTGCCGACCACAACAGCGCCGCCGCATGGCCGGGTGCTGCTGGTGGAGGATTCAGGCCCGCTGGCCGAACTACTGGGGCAATATCTGGGATCCAGCGGGTTCCAGGTGACCGCAGCGGCAACGGGCACGATCGGTCTGGCGCTGGCGACCGCGCGCGATTTCGACCTGGTCATTTCCGACCTGGGCGTGCCCGGCATCGACGGGCTGGCCCTGTTCCGTGCGATACGGGCGCAGACCGATCCGGGGCGCGCGCGGGTGCCGTTCCTGATGGTGACCGGCAATATTGCTGAACCGGTACAGGCGCGCATCCGCGCCGCCGGGATCACGCATCTGATGGAAAAGCCGCTGGATTGCGACGAACTGGTGCGCAAGGCTGGCCGCCTTTCCGGCCTTGCCGTCGATCGCCCGCCGGAGCGGATCGCAGTCCCGCCGCCGCGGCAACCGGGCGCCATCGACCCATCGCGCATCCGGGGCTGGCTGGAAAAAGTGCCGCTGGCCCATGTCCGCGACCTGATCCAGCGCCTGCCGACCCAGATCGAAGGGACGCTGACCCAGGCCGATGAATTCGACCGCACCGGATCGACGGCGCAATGTGTGGCGGCCTTGCATCTGCTGGCATCCACCACCGGTGCGGTCGGCATGGTGGGGGTGGTACGGGAACTGACGGCAGCCGAACGGGCGCTGCAGGCGCCGCAACCGCCGCCCCTGGCCGAACGTCTGCCGGCCATCCGCGCCCTGGTCGTCGATGCGTTGTCCGAACTCGCGGCCGTGGTGGCAGAAGCGGAGCGTCAATCAGGCCTCCATCAGGCGCCGGACGCCGCCCAGGAACGTGTCGATTGACGTCGCCAGGCTCTGTCCCTGACTGGTCAGGTCGGTCGCGGCCGCCAGCAACTGCGCCGATGCCGTTTGGTTCTGCCGCGTGCTGTCATCCAGATGGCGCACATTTTCCGCCACCACGGCGCTGTCACGCCCGGCCCCGTGGATGCCATCGGTCACCGTGATGGTCACCTTGGCCTGGCTTTCCAGAGAGGTGCGGATGCCCTGCGAAGCGCTGGCCATATCGGCAATCACGGCGCCGATATGGTCCAGCGCGTCACGCGTCTGGCGCCCCACCCCCTTGATCTGCTGAACGATCCGCCGCACCTCCTCCGTCGCCGTTGCCGTCTGACCCGCCAGCGCCCTCACCTCACTTGCCACGACCTCGAACCCCCGGCCGGCCGCGCCGGCGCGCTTGGCCTCGATCGTGGCATTCAGCGCCAGCATGTTGATGGAACGCGCAATGGTGGAAATGGCGTCGATCACCCGGTCGACATGATCGATGGCCCCTTCCAGTTCCGTCACCGCCTTGGCCGTGGCGTCCGCCGACTGGTTGGCGGAGGAGGCGATATCGTCCGTGCGGCCCACCCAATCCGCAATGTCCCGCGATGACCGCTCAAAGGCGGCGGCTGCATCGGCGACATGGGCCACGGTGCGCGTGATCTGATCCGCCCCGCGCTTGGCCTGATCGCTGCGCGACCCGGCCTGTTCAGCGGCGCCGGCCAGATTGCCCGCAGCATCGGCCACGGCACCGGCGGCGGCGCAGACCGTGCCGGCAACCCCCTTCACCTCCATCTCCAGCGCCCGGGCCAGAGCGCCCAGCCGCTGGTTGCTTTCCATCCGTTCAACCACCCGGGCAATCTGTCCACCGACATAGGACATCAGCCGCAGGGTCGTATCATCCAGCACGGCCTGTTCCTGGCTGAAGAATTCCAGCACCATGACCACGCGCCGCCCGCTGGCCACGGGAAAGGCGAAGCAGCCGCGCACCCCGTTCCGCTGCGCCGCCTGGGCACGCAGGAAACCCTTGGCCTTGCCGACATCGGGCAGGACCACCGGTTCGCCATCGGCCGCCACGCGGCCGACCATGCCCATGCCCGGCTTGAACCGCGTTTCCTCGGACATGCGCATGAAATCGGCGATAGGGCCGCCGGCCAGATGCGGGGCGATGTACCATTGGCGGGTGGAGATCAGGGTGCCGTCGACATCAGGATGGTAGGCGTGGGCGATGGGCCATTCTGTATGCTGGCACACTGCCTCCAGACAGGCGGTGACCGCCGCATCGACACTGTCGGCCTCATTCGCGGCGACGGCCACTTTGTTGAACAACCCCAGCAGGCGCAACTGCGCGGCGTCGGGCGGCGGGGGCACCGACACAGCACCGGTCTGGTCACGTCTGGCCAAATACCCCACCGCCAGCAGGACCAGTGCGCCCACCGCCACGGGAAACAGCGGGAAAAGTGCCGCGCTGAACCCGTAATCCACGCCGCCCGCCGCCAGCATGGCGACGGCACCGCCGGGCGGGTAAAGGCTGCGGCTGGCCTGCATCAACAATGTGGCCAGGGCAAATCCCAGGCAGGCGGCCAATCCGGAATGGGCCGGAAGGGCTGCGTGCAGGGTCACGCCGACAGCCGCCGACAGGACCAGTCCCAGCATGACGGCGGCCGGGCTGGGATGTCCCTGACCGCCACCAAATCCCAACAGAAGGGCGGCGGCACCGAATGGGGCGATCAGCAGCCGTTCGGACTGTTCCAGCCCCAGCAGATGGCCGCCCAGGCCCAGAACCAGGGCAATCGCCGAGATGGCGCTGGTGGCGACAGCCCATTGCCGCAGGGACGAGGCCAGGTCCGGGTCCGCGCGACCGGTCAGAAAATTCAACGATCCCAACGTTTCCAGCCGCAGGCTCACCACACCCTCTCCCCATCCCCATGTTTCCGGAAGGTGAAAAACACCCGCTTCCGGACATTCGCTGCAAAACATCTGGTTGTAGCGGCGGCTGTGTAGCACGAGGACTTGCCCACAATTGACAGTGAACCGGCGAAAACCTGTGAAGAAATTGTAAAGTCGCAACGGTTTCCTGTTCACACCTTTATAACTGCGCGCCGATGCCCATCGCCCTTAGTAACCACGCTCAGAAAACTGACGGTAACGATAGGACATGCAGGAGCATTCATGAGCCCGACAGCCCCCTGGATCGCCGTGGTCGATGACGACCCGATGGTGTGCGACCTGTTGCTGGCTATGCTGGCCGGCAACGGTATGCAAGGTCTGGCCGCCGGCAACTGGCCGGAACTGCAGGCCCTGATGGAACGCGGCCGGCCGGCCCTGATCCTGCTGGATGTGGGCCTGCCGGGGGTGGACGGCTTCACGATCATGCGCTGGCTGCGCGCCATGGACAGCGAGGGGCCGCCGGTCATCATGCTGACCGGTGCCACGGGGCGGGGCGACCGCATCGCGGGCCTGGACCTGGGGGCCGATGATTATGTGTGCAAGCCTTTCGATGCAGACGAACTGCTGTCACGCATCCGCGTGGTGCTGCGCCGTGCCCGTGTCCGGACGCCCGTTCCAGAACAGGTGACCGAAGGCGATATCGCCTTCGGCAACTGGCTGCTGAAGACACGGGAACGGGTGGTGATGAACCTGATCGACCGGCACATCGCCGATCTGACGGCGATGGAATTCGATCTTCTGCTGACCATGGCCAGCCACCCCAACCAGATCTTCACGCGGGATGAACTGCTGAAACTGGCGCATGATCGGGCACCGGAGCCGTTCGACCGTTCGATTGATGTGCGGATCACGCGACTGCGCAAGAAGTTGGAAGTGAAGCCCGACAACCCGCAGTTTATCCGCACTGTGCGCGGCAAGGGCTATATATTCCTGCTGCGCAAGTCCTAAACAAAAGAAGGGGGCCGGCACCCATCACGATTGCCGGCCCCCAAGGTGTGCCGCCGCTGGAACGCCGGCGGCACCGCCCCATTGTAGATCAGTTCTTCAGCTTGGCCGTGAACAGTGCCTGCACATCCGCGCGGGCATCCGCGCGGGCCGCATTGTTGTCCGTCGTTTCCTGGCTGGTCCAGTCGCTGCTGGTGGCCTGATCGAAGCTGTGGGTGGCGTTGGCCCAGGTGCGATAGCTGAAATTGACCGGCTTGCTCTGCGCGGCCGCCACGGATTCCGCCGTGACCTTCAGCGCCTCGCACTTCACCGCCGGCGTCGTCGTGTCCTTCTGGCCGGTAAAGACCTGCAGCGGCGTGCCGGAATGATAGGTGTTCTTGTAGGCGTTCTGCAGCCCGCAGCCTGGATAATAGGCGACCGCCACGCGGAAGCCGCCGACCAGACCCGGATTGCTGGGCAGGACATTGTTGTGCCAGACCGACGGGCCGGTATCGGCGACGGTGGACAGGGTCGTGCTGCCGCCGTGCGAGAAACCGACCAGGGCCACGCGATCCGCCTTGATGTTGTAGGCGCTGCTGGCGGCATTATCCTTCAGGAACTTCAGCCCGGCATAGGCGTCCAGCGGACGGCGGTAGACGTCGCTGATGTCGCTCGGCCGGTCTTCCTGGTCCACGTCGCACACGCCCAGCGTCTGGCCCCGCGGACCAAAGCTGTCGACCAGCAGCAGGGCATAGCCCTGGCCCGCGGCCCAGGTGGCCCAATCCTTGTACTGGCTGTTGATATATTTCGACGGGGCTGCCTCAATCGTCGCGGCATCCAGCGTCACGCCGCCCGACTTCTTGGAATAGGCGCCACCGCAGCCATGCAGCAGAACGATGGCCGGGAACGGGCCGGCGCCTGTGGTCGGCTTGTAGAAGAAGCCGCGCAGCGTGGTCGTTCCATCCATGGAGGTGAAGGAGACTTGCTTGACGGCGGTCTGGGCGGAAGCGGCGCCCGTAAACAGCGTGCCGGCCAGGAAACCGGCTGTAACGGCGGCCAGGGCGTGACGATGAAAGGCCATGGGATGACTCCGTGATGTCAGGAAAAGGTCGGGTATTTACTTTTTTGACCTTTGTAATCCTCCCGCCCGGTACTTGCGCGGACGCAAACATTCCAGAAATATTCAGAAAAGCTGTGTCATTCTCTTTGTTGCTGCGGTGTTTCTGGTTGCTGGCGCACGGATGCGGCGTTGGGGCAGGGCGATGCCGGATTGTTTCAACCCGATGTGCGCAGGAGCCCTTGAGGCGCATGGGTGCTATTCCGGCAACGCCTGGCGCAACCCGGTCGAATGCATTTCGCCGCGTCGGGACAGACGGATGGCGTGGCCTTGGACATCCAGAATCAACCAGCCATTGACGCTGTCACCAGGGCGCGCGCGCAGGATCGGTCCACCTTCACTGCCGGTCAGCAGGATGACCGTCTGGCCGTTGGCGCCCATGACCAGTCCGCTCAGGCGCCAGCCGCCGGGCGGCAGTTCCCGTCCGGAACGGGACGGAAGCGCCGGCTGGTCGGGCGCTGGCCGGCGATCGGGGCTGAACAGGGGCCGGGTTACGAAGGCATCCTCGGCCCCCGACGCCGGCAAGGACGCCAGACACAGGCAGACGGACAGCAGCAGGCGGCTTTTCATGGCGCCGCCTCCACCATGATACCAGCCACAGCCAGTTCGACATTCAACCGGCCGCCATCCTGCGTATCAGGCCGCAGATGCAGCTCCTGCACGGACAGCATCGGCCTCTCCGTCTCCAGTGCGGCCAGGAAGTCGCGCAGCGGACGGGGCCCCGCCTGCAGCAGAACGCGCATTGCCACCACCCGGCTGCCACCCGTGTCCTCCGGTACGGTCAGTCCAGGCGGTGGCAGGCCGGCATCCGCGGCCAGACGCAGGATCTGCGCTGCCATGGCCTCCCGCGCTTCCGCGGCATTCTTGCCGGGCAGGGGATTGGGGCCACGTCCTGTCCAGGGTTGCAACGACACCGCCTCTCCCCGCAACCGTTCGGTACGCTGGACAAGGTCCGCCTGTGCCGCCAGCCGCGTTTCCACGCGCGCCAGGTCGTCCGCCATGTCGCGCCATAACAGCCAGCCCGGTGCCGCAACGGCCCCCATCAGCAGCAGCCCCAGAAGTGTCCCCACCATCCAGAACAGCTGCGGCGGCGACAGGGCAGGGGGGTCAATCCGCATGGCGCACCTCCAGGGTCGCGGTCAGGGTGAAGCCGCTTTCCCCCTGATGAATTTCGATCGCGGTCAGGCCCGGTATATGATGCAATCCCTCGGGCAGGGGTTTGCCTTCCCGCGTGTGGCCGGTGACGCTGATATGCCGGCCCGCCAGATCAATGGCCGTCACCCAGGCATAATCGGGCAACCGTTCGGCCAGCGCGTTCAGCACGGGCAGGGGCGGCGGCATCTCCGCCACCAGCGACGCCGCCTGACGGGCGGGCGCCAGTCGGGCCGCCAGATCGCGTGCCGCTGCCGCCTTGCCCGCCCCTTCTGCCAACTGCTCTTCCAGCCATTGCAGACGCGCCGTTACCGCCGCGAAGGGCAGACAGACCAGCCCGGTCGCCAGCAGCGCTGCGGTCAGGCCCAGGCGGCGCAATCGCCTGGCCTGCCCCCCACCGGGGTCCAGCGGGATCAGCGTGCCGTCGTCGGTCACTTCCAGTCCCACGGGCACCAGGCCCAGGTCGCGCATGCTGTCCAGCAGGCCCTGCACCCGGCGACGCGGGCTGGCTGTAACCACCACCCGGATGGTGCCCGCCACGGGATCGCTGTCCAGAATGCGGGCGGTGTGGAAACACTGATCGGCCGCCATCGGCAGATGGTTTTCCAGTTCCAGCCCCGCCAGCCCATGCAGATGGTCCGCAGCGGCGGCCGGCATGGACAGCGTGACCCGCCGCACCAGCGACGCTGGCAGCAGCAGGCGTGCCGGCCGCCCCCGCGGCACCAGCTTCATCTCGGTCAGCCGCCCGTCGCGGCCCCGGCGCCAATAGCGGGGGATGCCGGACAGATCGACCAACAGGGCAGCCACAGGATCGGACGTCTTCTCGATGCGGCGTCGGGCTTCCCGCAGCCACCAGCCGGGCAAGCTCCGCCATGGCGGCAATCCGGCACCCATCATGGCATCTCCTCCGGCAATGGGCGCCATTCCAGAATCCGGAACGGGGCGGCATCGTCGGCATTCAGCCAGACCAGCACCTCCGCAGCTGCATTGGCGCCATTATCCAGCGCCACCCGCAGCCGGACGGCCCGGAACGGGGAAGGGCGGGCATTGACGCGCAGCCCCGCCCGGTTCAACCGGCGCACCAATTCACCCCTTGGTTCTCCCTTTGGTTCCCCCGGCCCCCGCCCGCCATCTGTCAGGTTGCGCAGTGCTGCCCGGTCGGTGGGGGTCAGGTCCGGCCAGATGTCCAGCAGGATGGATGGGGCGGCCAGGATGGCCACCTTTCCGGAATTGGCCGATTGGTGGACGGTCAACGCGGAAAGCAGCCGGCTCTGGGTGGCTTCCGGCATGCCTGGAATGGCGGCCAGTTCCTGAACCGACAGGAAGGGCCGCCCCGTGGCGCGGCGCGTCTCAATCTCCGACAGGACGGGAAAGGCCATGCGATCGGCCAGCGCCGGCAACAGCGCCCGCAGCCTTTCCACCGGTGTGCGGTTCAGATCGATCAATCCCGCCTGATCCTGCACCGACCAGAAGACCCGCGCCGCCGGGTCGGAAAGGGTCATTTCCTGCCAGCCGCCGTTGGGCGGCCGTCGGCCGGGGCGGGGGGCCATTTCCATGACCAGCACAGCGGCCAGCGCGGTCTCCAGCGTCGCCCGCGCCTGGGCGCTGCGGATGCGCGCGGACTGGCGTCCCGCTTCCGTCGTCACCGTCAGGGCGAAGGCACCGGCCAGCAGGCTGACGATCAGCGTCAGCCACAGCACCATGACCAGGGCGGCGCCCCGCTCACCGGTCTTTCCCGGGGAAACTCCTTGGCTCATGCCGGCCCCTCCGCCGCCTCGCTGTCGCGGTCGATGCCATCATCACCATTGGCCGGGGGGCGATAACGGCAACCCGGCCCCCGTCCAGGCCGCTGAATGTTTCCTGCGAACAGGCAGGACAGGTCGGCATCGGCCGGAAACCGTACAACCTGGGCCGCCAGCGGCCTGCCGGCGCCCCCGATGCTCATCCGGACCAGGGCGGGCCGGCCCCTGCCGGGGTTCCATGTCTCCTGCCACTCATCCGGCTCGGCATCGGCGGCGCGATAGGCGAAGGTGATGTCGTGCGCTCCTTCCACCAGCAACCGCCGCTCGATCGGGCCGCCATCACGACCCTGCCAGTAGATCAGGCGCACCATCCCTTCCGACGGCCGCTCCACGCTGAAGCCGACCTGGGTCAGCCCGCCGCGGCCGGGTGCCACCGGGTCCAGGATGCTGAACTGCAGCCGGTCGCGACCAAAGCTGAAGGCCGGCAATGTGGGACGGGGGCCGGACGCGGGCGCCAGGGCCAGCATGGCCTGTCGGCGCAGGATATCGCCCGCCAGACTGAAATCCTGCTGACGCCAGGTGCGCTCCATTCCCCCCCGATAACCCCGGCTGAGATCACGCAAGCCCCCGCCCGCCACCGTCAGCAGCAGGCCCAGCAGCACAAAGGCCACCAGCAGTTCAACCAGGGTAAACCCCGCCTGTCCCCGGTTCATGACGTCCCCCGCACCAGCCGGGTGGATGTCAGCCGTACGGGCGCCCCGCGCCCGTCCCGCACCATGATCTCGATGGACAGGGCCGACAGGCCGGCGGCGGCAGCCTGTCGGAAAGGGCCATCGCTGCGCGGGCGGATGGTGACGTCCCAGGACAGGTCACCGGCCGCACCGTTGAACTGGCCGGGGGCGATGCGGTTCTGCGCCATCAGCGCCGCCAGCTGTCCTTCCGCGAGTGCCAGGGCGTCAGCGCGCGTGCCGGTGGCCCGCACCATCCCCGCACCCTGGCCCAGCAGGCGGTAACACAGGCCCAGCACCAGCCCCAGGATCAGCAGGGCCGCCAGCACCTCCACCAGGGTGAAGCCGCGCTGCCCCTTCATGGCGCCTGCTCCTGCGTGACCCGTCCCGTCAGCCAGTCTGCGCGCACGACATGGCGGTATGGCCCGGCGGTCAGCGTAACCTCCAGCCCCGTGCTGCCGCCATCGGGGCGGAAGCGCACGGCGGCCCGATCGCCCTCCATGTCGGCCGCATCCCCCCGCACCAACAGACGCGCCTTGCCGGACAGGGCGCCACCTGGCACCGGTGCAGTACCCGCCGCCGTCAGCACGCGCCATTGCTGTTCCCGGACATCCAGGGTCACGCGCACTTCCCGCCCATCCAGCACCGCGCGTTCGCGGGCCAGCCGCAGCGCGGCGGTCAAGGCAGCCGCATCGGCGCGCAGGGCCGCCGGCTGTGTGGCCGTCCCCAGATTGGGCAGCGCCACCGCGAGCAGCAACCCCGCCAGCACCATCACCACCAGCAGTTCCAGCAATGTGAAGCCGGCATCGCCCCGGGTCTCACGCTTCGCTACCTCAAAAGGCCGCCGCTGGAGGGAACAGGCAAAGGTCATATCAATGACCTTTGCAGGCCGGCGACCGCCGGCCCGCGCGCCCATGGGCGCGCGAGGCAAGCCGCCGGATGGCAGCGCCCGGCGCCTGAGGGAACAAATATACACAAGGGTCATGCTAATGACCCTTGCAGGCCGGCGACCGCCGGCCCGCGCCCCCATGGGCGCGCAAGCCAAGCCGCCGGATGGCGGCGCCCGGCGCCTGAGGGAACAAACATAATCAAGTCGCCAGCGCATTGATCGACACCAGGGCCAGCAGGATGGACACGACCACACCGCCGATGATGGCGGCCATGGTGACGATGCAGGCGGGTTCCAGAATGGTCAGCAGACGCTTCAGCCCGGTTTCGACCTTGGTTTCAAACATCTCCGCGATATGGCGCAGCACCTCGTCCAGCCGCCCGCTTTCCTCCCCCACCCGGATCAGTTGCACGGCCAGATCGGGGATGGGGTGGCCGGGTGGCAGGCCCGCCGTCAGGGGGCGCCCGTCGCGCACACTGGCATGCATGGATGTCGCCGCCTCCTGCATGCGGCTGTTGGTCAGGGTGCGCCCGGCCAGCGGCAGGGCCAGGTTCAGGGTCATGCCGGCATGCAGCAGCACCGACAGGGTACGGGCAAACTGCGCCGTGGCCGCCATGGCGACCAGCGGCCCGGCCACGGGCAGGCGCAGCACCACCCCATGCCACCAGACCCGCGCGAACCGCTGCCGCCCCAGCCACAGGCAACAGAGCAGCAGTACCGACAGGGCCAGCGCCACTCCTTCACCCTCCGTCCGGGCAAAAGCGGATGCCGCCAGCACCACGCGGGTCGGCAGGGGCAGTTGATCCAGCGACCGCGCGAACATCGGCTCGAACATGGGCACGACATGCAGAAGCATCATCGCCACGCTGGCCACGGTGATGAAGGCCAGAATGGTGGGATAGGCCAGGGCAGAGGTCAGCCCGTCGCGCAGCTTGCGCGACCGTTCCATCAGGTCGGCCGACAGCCCCAGCGCCAGATCCAGCACCCCGCCGCCTTCACCCGACCGCACGATGGCGATGAACAGACGGGGAAAGCCACCCACCTTGTCCAGCGCATCGGCCAACCCGATACCGGCGCGCACCTGTCCCAGCACCTCGTCCAGGGCACCCCGCAATCCGCGCGGCGCCAGACCGCCGGCCAGCAGGGTCAGGGCCCGTTCCAGCGGCTGCCCCGCCTTCATCAGCAGCAGCAATTCGCGCGTGAACAGGATGACGTCCATATCCGACCGCCGCACACTGCGCTGCAGGAACCGACCGTGGCCGGGCCTCACCCGCG
Organism: Hydrogenophaga intermedia; assembly: GCA_943371025.1. Taxonomy (GTDB): domain Bacteria; phylum Pseudomonadota; class Alphaproteobacteria; order Azospirillales; family Azospirillaceae; genus Niveispirillum. The sequence continues at coordinate 12,941 of CALRTC020000013.1, read as the reverse complement.
TGACCTTCAAGGGCAGCTGTCCTGCCGACCGCACCTGGGCCAGGGCCGCCGCTTCGTCGTCGGCGTCCAGCAGGCCGCTGACGGGACTGCCGTCACGCTGGACGGCGGCATAGCTGAATTTCGCCATCGCGTCCCCCGGGCCCTAAACCACCAGATCGGTGACGCGGTTGACTTCCGCCAGCGTCGTCACCCCGGCCAGCACCTTGCGCAGCCCATCCTGGGCCATGGTGCGCACGCCGCGCTGGCGGGCGGCCGCCTGGATGGCGGCGGCATCGGCGCCCGTGGTGATCAGCAGGCGCATGGCATCATCCAGCACCAGCAGTTCGACAATGGCGACACGCCCCGTATAGCCCGTGCCGCCACAGCGCTCACACCCCGCCGGCGCACACAGGACCGGCGTTTCGTGGCCGGCCAGCCCCGCATCCATCAGGATCTGATGTTCCAACGGGTCGGCGGGCACGGCCTGCTTGCAATGCGGGCACAGTACCCGCACCAGCCGCTGCCCCACCACGGCCCGCAGGGTGGAGGCCAGCAGGAACCGTTCGACCCCCAGGTCGACCAGCCGGACCACGGCCCCGGCCGCATCATTGGTGTGCAGCGTGCTCAGCACCAGATGCCCGGTCAGGGCGGCATGCACCACCACCTCCGCCGTCTCCCGGTCGCGGGTTTCACCGACCAGCAGCACATCCGGGTCCTGGCGCATAAAACCCCGCAGCACATGGGCGAAGGTCAGGCCGATCTGCGGCTTCACCTGCACCTGGTTGACGCGCGGGATCTGATATTCGACCGGGTCTTCGGCCGTCATCACCTTGCGGGCCCCGGCATCGATCAGGCCCAGGGCCGCGTACAGCGTCGTGGTCTTGCCGCTGCCTGTGGGCCCGGTGACCAGGATCAGACCGTGCGGCAGGTCGACCATCTGACGCAACCGGTCGCGATCATCGGGCAGCAGGCCAAGCGCATCCAGCCCGCGCACGGCGGCACCGGGGTCCAGCAGGCGGATGACGACGCTTTCGCCATGGACCGTCGGCATGGTGGCCACGCGCAGATCGTGACGCCGTCCGTCGATCTCCATATTGACGCGCCCATCCTGGGGCAGGCGGCGTTCGGCAATGTTCATCTGGGCCAGGATCTTGATGCGGGAAATGACGGCGCGGGCCAGCTGCGCCGGTGGTGGCGGCATGTCGTGCAGCATGCCGTCGATGCGCAGCCGCAGATCCAGCCGGCCGGGAAACGGCTCCAGATGGATGTCCGACGCGCGGTGGCGCACCGCCTCCTCGATCAGATGGTTGACCAGTCGGACCACCGGCGCCTCGCTGGCCAGATCCTTCAGCCGGTCGACCTCGTCCCCGCCCTCGTCCCCGTCGGACAGGGCGCCGACGATGCGGTCCATGACGCTGGGGGCGCCGCCATAACGCTGATCCAGGGCCGCCGCGATCTCCGCCGCACCGGCGGGCACGGGCTCCACCGGCTGACCCGTGGCAAAACCGATCAGGTCGATGGCATCGCTGTCCGTGGGGTCCGCCATGGCGACCCGCAGCCGTCCACCCTGGACATGCAGCGGAAACAATCCGCGCTGACGCAGGAAGGCGGGGGCCAACTGGTCCGACAGGTCCGGGGCTGCGGCCCAATCCACGGGCAGGACGACGGGCAGGGGCCCGGCAGCCCCCTTGCCCAGATCCGCACTGTCGCCCGTGCCGGTGCCCACCTGCCCATCCTTTCCATGTCTGAAGTCCTGGAACAGGGTAGCGGGGACGATCTATAGACTCCACAACAGAAACTTGGCAGAAACACAAATGCACTCGACATATTAAAGACATATGGTCAGAATTTTTAGTGAGTCATTTAATATAGAATCGACAAATACGCCGATTCACGCGCCGCGGAAACTTATGAAATGATTACAATCACCGCAAAGAAGGGCGAAGAAGGCTTCACCCTTGTCGAACTATTGGTGGTTCTGGTCCTGATCGGGCTGCTGGCGGCCTTTGTCGGGCCCAAGGTGCTGGGCTATCTGGGCAGTTCCAAAACCAAGGCCGCCAATATCCAGATGGAGGGGTTCAAATCGGCGCTGGAGCTGTACTTCCTGGATGTCGGCCTCTATCCGACCGAACAGCAGGGGTTGAAGGCGCTGGTCGCCAATCCGGGTGTGGTCGGGTGGAACGGCCCCTATCTGCGCGACGGACAGGTGCCCAAGGACCCGTGGGCGCATGACTACCTTTATCGCAGTCCTGCCGACGGCGCCGCGTTCCGCATCATCAGCCTGGGCCGCGATGGGCGGGAAGGTGGGGCGGACGAGGATCAGGACATCACCAGCCGCTGACCGCGCCCGCAGGAACCAGACCATGCCCCCCCGCATCCCCCGCCTGTCCCTGGCCACCGGTCTGCTGGCCGTGCTGGCCCTGGCCGGTTGTCAACAGCGCCCGCCAGCTGATGGCAGCCTGCGCCCCACGCTTGACCGGCTGGGCCTGTCGATGCGCGCCACCCCGGGGCCGGCGGAGACGGGCGGACCGCCCCCGGCCCCCATGACCGAGCCGATCCTGGTGCCCGGCAGCGGCAGGTCCGGCTTGGCGGTGACGACCACCTCGCCGGCCGCCCCGCTGTCCGACAATCCCGAATTCGACGTGGCCTTCGAAGAGGCGGACCTGCCCACGGTGGTGAAGGCCCTGCTGGGCGACATGCTGGGCCAGGCCTATTCCGTCCATCCGCTGGTGCGCGGCACCGTCACTGTGCATGGCGGGCGCCGCCTTTCGGCGCGCGACGTGCTGGGCCTGCTGGAAAGCGTGCTGCGCGCCAACGGCGCCGCCCTGACGCGCACCGCGTCCGGCTATGCCATCGTGCCGCTGGCCGAGGCGCGGCTGGCCATGAATGCCGAAGCGGCGGCCGGCACACCGGGCTTCGGCATCTCCGTCCTGCCCCTGCGTTTTGTCTCCGCCCCCTCGATGCAGAAGTTGCTGGAACCACTTTACCAGTCGGGCGCCAGCATCGTGGCCGATGCCAGCTATAATCTGCTGGTCGTGGCCGGCACGGGGGCGGAACGGGCGGCCATGGTGGCCGCTGCGCGTTCCTTCGATGTCGACTGGATGCAGGGGCGCTCCGTCGGCATCTTCCCCCTGACCCAGGGCGCGCCCGGTCCCGTCATCCGCGAATTGCAGGCCATTTTCGACGGACCCAGTGGCGGCATGGGGTCGGGCCTGCAATTGCTGCCCGTGGACAGGGTCAATGGCGTGCTGGTTGTCGCCGCCGATGCCCGTCGGCTGGAGGAAGTGCGGGGCTGGATCGCGCGCCTGGATATCGGGCAGGCCAATGCTCGCACCATCCATGTCCATCCGTTGCAGCATGCCAAGGCCGGCGACGTGGCCCGCATCCTGGGCCGCATGCTGGGCAGCGAGACGCGCAGCGACAGTGCCGTCACCCCGCCCGGCCAAGCAGAGGGCAAGCTGGCCATGCAGGAACCGGGCGCCAATGGCCAGGCCCTGGACCAGACCGCGCAACTGGTGGCCAGCGGCGGCGGCGCTGCGCCTGTCGCGGGGGCAGGGGAGGCCAGGCCGACCGACGCCCTGCGTACCATGGCCGACCCGCGCGGCAACGCCATCATCGTCTATGCCAATCCAGAAGAAGACCGGATGGTGGAAGCCGCCATCCGCCGCCTGGACGTCGCGCCCTTGCAGGTGCTGATCGAAGCCACCATCGCGGAAGTGACCTTGAACGACGCCCTGCGCTATGGCGTGCAAAGCTTCTTCCGCAGCGGCGACGGGCAGCGCTTCGGCGGTTTCACCCTGAATGAAAAGGGCCCATCGCCCATCTCCCAGGTGCCGGGCTTCAATCTGGTCTTCGCCTCTGGCGGGGGCGATCCCCGTGCCGTGCTGTCCGCCCTGTCAGAGGTGACGGATGTGCGCGTCGTCTCTTCCCCCCAGGTGGTGGTGCTGGATAATCAGGAAGCGCTGCTGAAGGTGGGCGACCGCGTGCCCGTCATCACCAAACAGGCCACCGACCTCAGCAGCGCCAATGCCGCCCTGGTCAATAATGTGGATTTCCAGGATACGGGCGTCATCCTGCGCGTCATCCCCCGCATCGGCCAGGGCGGCATGGTGACGATGGAGGTGCGCCAGGAAGTGTCCAATGTATCGGGCACCCGCAATTCCGGCACTCTGACCCCCACCATCTCGCAGCGCGTGCTGCAATCCAATGTGGCCGTGCGCTCCGCCCAGACCGTGGCGCTGGGCGGCCTGATCTCCGACCGGCAGACGGAAGGGCGCAACGGGGTGCCGGTGCTCTCATCCATCCCCGGCCTGGGCGCCCTGTTCTCCGAACGCAGCAACAAGGTGGAACGTACCGAACTGATCGTCTTCATCACCCCGCGCGTCATCCGCGATGCGACAGAGGCCGAAGCGGTCACGGGCGAACTGGTCTCCCGCCTGCGCAGCCTGAACCCGTCCCCCGGTTCCTGACCGTCAAACAAAAAGCCCCGGTGGTGCGCCGGGGCTTCTCACATAATTCGGTCGAAACCAGAGATCAGGCCGTGATGTCCACAATCTGGCCACGGCCACCGGTCGGCGCCGCTTTGGTCGAGCCGGTGCCACCGGCCAGCAGCGAGGTGACTTGCGTGTCCTGCTGCGACGATTGCTTGATCTGCTCCGTCTGCAACTGGCTGCGCCCCTGCGACAGGCTGATGGCCGAGGCATAGGCGGCGGAGGAATTGATCTGCATGATGCGGCAACCCGGCAAAAGTGATGATCACACTATAGGCCATCACTGGCATGAATCCAACCCGGGTCACCACACCCTGCGGATAGGGTCAGCCAAGTGTGCTCATGATCGAAAAGCACAGCGCGTCGCCCTGCGCGTGGATGGTCTTCAGTGCATCCTTGGGCAGCGGGATCTTCTTGTCCCGGCAATAGGCGACGATCAGGCGGGCCAGTTGATAGCTTTCAACCTCCACCTCGCTGCGCTGGGCCGGAGCGCCCGGTGCCTCGCTCTGGATGCGGATGGAGGGCGGCGGCCCTTCCACCACCTGGATACGTGTGATCCGGCGCGAAGGATCGAATCCCTCCAGCGGCACAGACTGGAATACCAGCTTCAGTTCATCGTTCGAGAAGATGATGTGCCGGATCTCGGTAATCATGGCTGTTCTTTCTTTCCCCGGGCGCTTCAGCCCGCACGCTTCTTTTGCCGACGACGATAGATGGTGCAGGGATTGATTTCCAGCAGTGCGGCCGCACGGGTGATATTGCCGTGGCACAGCCGGATCGCTTCCTCGATCGTCTCCTCCTCCACCATCCAGAGGGGACGAATTTTTGCCTCCCCACCATCCCAACCCTGATCAGCGCCTGATGCCGGGGCTGACGGTGCAGCGGCCGATGGCGGTGGGGAGGCCCCAATGCCTGGAATGGGAACGCCTGGAATGCCCAGACCCGCGAACGCCCCCGCCGGCGGCCTGGCCAGCGCGGGAAATGCCTGTCCGATCTGGCTGGCCAAGGGCCCCGCCATCGCTGCCCATCGCGGATCCTGCAGCATCGGCGGTACGATCATGGTCGGCTTGTTCAGCGGCGGTGGGAACATGAAGGGCCGGATCTCGTCCCCATCATTCAGCACCACCACATTGCGCACCACGTTCAACAACTGGCGCACATTGCCGGGCCAGCCGTAATTGCGCAAAATCTCTTCCGCGTCGGCGCTGAAGCCTTTGAATTCCTTGCGCTCCTCCTGTCCATATTTGGCCAGGAAGTGCCGCGCGATCAGCAGGATATCCTCACCACGCTCCCGCAACGGCGGCAGTTCGATGGAAATGACCTGCAGGCGATAGAACAAGTCCTCGCGGAAGCGGCCGGCCTGCACCTCGGCATAGGGGTCACGGTTGGTGGCACAGACGATGCGCACATCCACCGGCTCCAGCTTCTCGCTGCCCACCTTCTTGACCATGCCCGTCTGCAAAAAGCGCAGCAGCTTGGCCTGCAAAGACAGGTCCATCTCCCCGATCTCGTCCAGGAACAGGGTGCCGCCATCGGCCTGCAGCGCTGCACCCGAATGCTCGGTGGCCGCCCCAGTGAAGGCTCCCTTCACATGGCCGAAAATTTCCGACTCCATCAGGTCCTTCGGGATCGCCGCGCAGTTGATGGCGATGAAGGGACCGGCCGAACGCGGGCTGCGGCGATGGATGGCCTCGGCACAGACCTCCTTACCGGTACCGCTTTCCCCTGTGATGAAAACGGTGGCCTTGGACGGCGCCGCTGCATCGATCAGACGATAGACGGACTTCATCTGAGGCGACGCGCCGATGAAGCCGAAAAAGGCGTTGGGGTCGTCCATGGCGCTGGCGACCGCAGTCCCTTTGCCCCCCTTGCGTCCCGCCCGCCCGCCCGGTGTGGTCGATGCCGGGGCAGGTGCTGCTTCGGCCGTCTGTTCCAGGGCGGTGGCAACAGCACTGCGCAGCCGCTCCGTCCCGACGGGCAGAAGCAGCACATCCGCGGCGCCTGCACGCATGGCGTCCACAGCCACCTGTACCGATCCCTGCGCTGTCAGGGCGATGGCACGCGGCACCAGCCCCGCCTGGTGCCATTCCCGCAGCCTTTCTGTCCCGCTGCCATCCGGCAGCTGCAGATTGATCAGCAGCAGGTCGACATCCCCGGCGGCCAGGCGGTCACGCGTGGCGGTTGCCCCTTCCACCACCGACAGCCGATAGCCATCGCGCTTCAAGGCGTTGACATAAGCCAACGCCAAGGACGGGGCGGGTTCCAGGATCAGGATATGGGGGGCGTCGTTCGGCATGACGGCAATTATCGTCCATGGCATTGCTAAACGCAATATCGACTTGCAGGATGCTAAACATATTTGCAATTCGCAATGACCCCGGCTGACGCGCTTGCCGGCACCGTGATTGAAATCCCGCGGTTTCCCTGGGAATGGCTGTTGGAAACCATAAATATGGTGGGTGGCCCGGGGTTTGCTTCTATCAATGCGACCCAAACAACCGGCACCGGTTGCCAAGGTCACGGATTTTCCGCCACGACAGCGGCGGGAATGTTGACGTCGCACAGGAACGGGCCTCCGTAGCCGGACCTCCCCGCGCCCCGTGCCGTCGCTCCGGTCCTACCCGCCACCGGGCCCACTTTTCGGTTCAGGGCGAAGTGCGGAAACTTTCAGGCACGGCGGCCCGCCCCGGTCGCCGTGCCTATCTTTCATTGTGTCCGGCGATGACGCCGGGGTCGATTGTCCCTTCCGAATCCAAGCGGCGCACGATACCTCTATGGGACAACATAGGGAGTATCAGCACCCATGAAGATATCCCGCATATTCAGCATCCTGTCGCTGCTGGCCCTGCTGGGCGGCATTGTCGTCCCTGCGCCATCCGTTCTGGCCCAGGAAGCGAAGGCCGACCAGAAGGCCGACAAGTCGGACAAGATCCCGGCGCCGAAGCATTTCCGCCAGGAAAAGGTCGGCACCTTCAATGGAAATCGTATCAACTACAGTGTCCTGGCCGGCGAAACCCACCTGAAGAACGACAAGGGCGAAGAGACCGCCAGCATCTTCTCCACTTCCTATATCAAGTCGGACGTCCGTGACAGTTCCGCCCGGCCTGTCACGTTCCTGTTCAATGGCGGCCCCGGCTCCGCCAGCGTCTGGCTGCATATCGGTGTTTTCGGCCCGCGCCGGGTCGATGTGCCCAGTGAAGGTGGTGATGCCGGCAGCCCGCCCTATCCCATCATCGACAATCCCGACACGATCCTGGACGTGACCGACCTGGTCTTCATTGATCCGGTCGGCACAGGCTATAGCCGCGCCATCGGCAAGGGCGAGGAAAAGGACTTCCTGGGCGTGGAGGAGGACGCAGCCTCCGTCGGACAGTTCATCCGTCAGTGGCTGACCGACAATAAACGCTGGAACAGCCCGAAATATATGGGCGGTGAAAGCTATGGCGCTGTGCGCACGGCCGCCGTCGCCAGATATCTGTCGACGCCGGCCAGCTGGGTGTCCTTCAACGGGTTGCTGATCATATCCGGTGCCGTCGATCTCGATGCGCTCAGCTTCGCTCCCGGCAGTGACAGCGCCTATTGGTCCTACCTGCCTTCCTACGCGGCCACGGCTTGGCATTACGGGCTGATCAAGGATAAGTCCAAGGGGTTGGAAGCATTCCTGAATGAAGTGCGCGACTATTCGCTCACCACCTATGCCCCGGCCTTGCTGAAGGGCGCGCGCCTGCCGGCGGCAGAACGCAAGGCGCTGGTGGTCAAGCTGGCCGCTTATACAGGCCTTGCCCCGGACTTCATCGAACGCAACAATCTTCGCGTCTCCGGGCCGCGCTTCCAGAAGGAATTGCTGCGCAGCCAGGGCTATGCCATCGGCCGGCTGGATACCCGCTACAAGGGCAGGGATTTCGACGATGCCGGTGATACGCCGGACAACGATCCCTCGCTCTATGGCATCTCGGGCGCCTACACGGCCTCGATGAACCAGTATTTCGCCGATCTCGGCGTCGACATGGATCGGGAATACAAGATCCTGACCGGCATCGGCGCCAAATGGAACTGGGTCGTCGACCGCACCGGTCGGCAGACGGGCCTGACCGTGGCACCGTGGATCGGCAAAGTCATGCGGGAAAATGCCGGCACGCGCACCTTCGTGGCCTGTGGTTATCACGATCTGGCCACGCCCTTCTTCGCCGTTGAGAATGCTTTCAACGGACCGGGAGTGCCGACCGACCGCATCACCTATGCCTATTACGAGGGCGGCCACATGATGTACGTGTACCGGCCCAGCCTGGACAAGCTGATCGGCGATGTCCGCACCTTCATCAAGGCGGGCGGCAAGGCCGGCTAATTCTCGATCCCGGACGGGAAGGGGACCTGGTCAGGTTGCGGGGCATTTGTTTCACCGCAGCCTGACCGGGACCTCGCGCATTCTGCGCAACATAAGCAAAGCTGCCGACGGGCGGCACCGGGCGCCAGAGATGCGCACCAGGCAGGATATTGGTTCCTGACCAATGCTGGCTGCGGTCAGCCTTCTTCCTCTTCCCCGTCGCCGTAAGGGAACGGGGCGGCACCCCGGCCGTCGGCGCCAAAGCGCCAGACCTTGGGTTCTGTCATGACCAGACGGCCCGATGCCAGCTGATCCATGATCGCTACGGCCAGATCGGCCTGCAGACGCGACGCCCACGGCCCCATGGCCGCCACCCCATCGCGCAGATAGGCCGCTGAATAGAGCGTATGGGCGATCCCCTCCGCATGCCGGACCAGAAAATCCACAGCCAGTCTGGCACAGTCAGCAGGGTCAAGGACCGGCTCGATCCCGGCCGCCGCCGCCGCCAGCACCGGGTAGGCCAGATGCTCACGCTCTTCCAACGCGGGATCGCGGCCAAGCGCGTCGGCAACCCGCGATAGATAGGCCGCGCGGTTCGATGGCAGTCCGCGCAAGGCGATGTCAAGGACTTGGCGATGATGCATGGAAACCTGAACAAGCCGATGGGAACAATACTGCCAACGTGACCTGTCGCGCCGCAGATCACAATGTGTCCAATCGTATGGCCTGGTTCCGGAAAAAGAAAAGGCCGGGTCCGTCCTTTCGAACGAACCCGGCCAGCGTGGTTGCTACGGTCAGAGCAGAAGCGAGTTTGCCTGATCGCTGGTCATGTAACCGATCTGGGTCGTGCTCAGGCCGGTGGTCTGGGTCGTCGTCATCGCAACGATATCCGTCGTCTCCAGCCCGCTGATCTGCGTCGAGTCCAGGACCGAGATCTGGGTCGTGCTCAGGCCCAGAATGTTGCTGGTGGTGAAGGCGACGATTTGCGTCGTCGTCAGGATACTGATCTGCGTCGTCGACAGGGCACGAACCGTGGTTGTCGACAGGGCCGCAACCTGCGTCGTGGTCAACTGCACCACAGCCGTGGTGCTGAAGTTCACGAACTGGGTCGTGGTCAGTGCATTCAGCTGCGTCGTCGTGAAGCTGACGATCTGAGTGGATGTGATTTCCGCCAGATCGGTGTTTTCAAACCCACGCACCTGCGTCGTCGTCAGACCGCCCAACTGGGTGGTCGTCAGGACACCGATCTGCGTCGTCGTGAACGCCGCGACCTGCGTCGTCGTCAGACCCACAATCTGTGTCGTCGTCAGAACCGACAGGTCCGTCGTCTCCAGTGCCCCCAGCTGAGTGGTGCTGAAGGCACCGATCTGGGCCGAAGAGAAGGCGACGATATTGGTGGAGCTGATTTCGATCAGGTCCGTCGTCTCCAGAGACCGAACCTGCGTCGTCGTCAGCGCATTCAGCTGCGTCGTCGTCAGGCCCACGATCTGGGTCGTCGACAGGTTGGCGATCACCGAAGTCGACAGGCCACGCAGCGTCGTCGTGGTCAGCGACGCCAGATCCGTCGTTTCCAGGGCGTTGAGGGTCGTGGTGTTCAGGGTGTTCAGCTGCGTCGTCGTCAGGCTGGAAACCTGCGTCGTCGTCAGTTCAACCACCTGCGTCGTCGACAGGTTATTCAGCGCCGTCGACGTCAGACCACGCAGCTGGGTCGTCGTCAGAGCCACCAGGTCCGTCGTCTCGATGGCCTGCAGGTTGGTGGAGTTCAGACCGTTCAGCTGCGTCGTCGACAGGCTGACAACCTGCGTGGTGGTCAGCGAGGCGATGTTGGTCGTGTTCAGCGCGCTGACCTGGGTCGTCGTCAGGGACGCGATCACCGTCGTGCTCAGCACACTCACCTGGGTGGTCGACAGAACGTCAACCTGGGTCGACGCCAGACCGCGCACCTGGGTCGTGTTCATCACACCCACCTGGGTGGAGGACAGGACGCCGACCTGCGTCGTCGTGAAGCCGCCCACCTGGGTGGAGCTGAGGCCCACGATCTGCGTGGTGGTCAGGACACCCAGGTCCGTCGTCTCCAGCGCACCCACCTGAGTGGTGCTGAGGGCGACAATCTGGGCCGCAGAGAAGGCGACGATGTTGGTCGAGGTGATCTCGATCAGATCCGTCGTCTCCAGAGCCCGAACCTGCGTCGTCGTCAGCGCATTCAGCTGCGTCGTCGTCAGGCCAACGATCTGGGTCGTCGTCAGGTTGGCGATCTGCGAGGTCGTCAGGCCACGCAGCGTCGTCGTGGTCAGCGCCGCCACATCCGTCGTCTCCAGGGCTCCGAGGGTCGTGGAGTTCAGGGTGTTCAGCTGCGTCGTCGTCAGGCTGGAAACCTGCGTCGTCGTCAGTTCAACCACCTGCGTTGTCGACAGATTGTTCAGCGCCGTCGAGTTCAGGCCACGCACCTGGGTCGTCGTCAGAACCGACAGATCCGTCGTTTCGATGGCCTGCAGGTTGGTAGAGGTCAGACCGTTCAGCTGCGTCGTCGTCAGGCTGACAACCTGCGTGGTGGTCAGCGAGGCGATGTTGGTCGTGTTCAGCGCACTGACCTGGGTCGTCGTCAGGGACGCGATCACCGTCGTGCTCAGCACACTCACCTGGGTGGTCGACAGCACGTCAACCTGGGTCGACGCCAGACCGCGCACCTGGGTCGTGTTCATCACACCCACCTGGGTGGAGGAGAGGACACCGACCTGCGTCGTCGTGAAGCCGCCCACCTGGGTGGAGGTCAGGCCCACGATCTGCGTGGTGGTCAAGACACCCAGGTCCGTCGTCTCCATCGCACCCAGCTGGGTGGTGGTGAAGGCGCCGATCTGGGCGGCGGAGAAGGCGACGATGTTGGTCGAGCTGATCTCGATCAGATCGGTCGTTTCCAGCGCCTTGATCTGCGTCGTGGTCAGCGCATTCAGCTGCGTCGTCGTCAGGCTGGAAACCTGCGTCGTCGACAGGTTGGCGATCACCGAGGTCGACAGGCCACGCAGCGTCGTCGTGGTCAGCGACACCAGATCCGTCGTCTCGATGGCCCCGAGGGTCGTCGTGTTCAGGGTATTCAGCTGCGTCGTCGTCAGGCTGGAAACCTGCGTCGTCGTCAGTTCCGCCACCTGCGTGGTCGACAGATTGTTCAGCGCCGTCGAACCCAAACCACGCACCTGGGTCGTCGTCAGGGCCACCAGATCGGTCGTTTCCAGCGCCTGCAGGTTGGTGGAGTTCAACACATTCAGCTGCGTCGTCGTCAGGCTGGCAACATGCGTCGTCGTCAGGAACGCCATCTGCGTCGACGACAGGTTGTTCAGCGCCGTCGAGTTCAGGCCACGCACCTGGGTCGTCGTCAGTTCCGCCAAATCCGTCGACTCGATGGCCTGCAGGTTGGTGGAGGTCAGACCGTTCAGCTGCGTCGTCGTCAGACTGACAACCTGCGTGGTGGTCAGCGAGGCGATGTTGGTCGTGTTCAGCGCACTGACCTGGGTCGTCGTCAGGGACGCGATCACCGTCGTGCTCAGCACGCTCACCTGGGTGGTCGACAGAACATCAACCTGGGTCGAAGCCAGACCACGCACCTGCGTCGTCGTCAGACCGCCCACCTGGGTGGAGGTCAGCACACCGACCTGCGTCGTCGTGAAGCCGCCGACCTGAGTGGAGCTGAGGCCGACGATCTGCGTCGTCGTCAGCACCGCCAGGTCCGTCGTCTCCATCGCACCCAACTGGGTGGTGCTGAAGGCGCTGATCTGGGACGAAGAGAAGGCGACGATGTTGGTCGAGGTGATCTCGATCAGGTCGGTCGTCTCGATGGCCCGAACCTGGGTCGTCGTCAGCGCATTCAGCTGCGTCGTCGTCAGGCCCACGATCTGGGTCGTCGTCAGATTGGCGATCTGCGAGGTCGTCAGGCCACGCAGCGTCGTCGTGGTCAGCGACGCCACATCCGTCGTTTCCAGGGCCCCAAGGGTCGTGGAATTCAGAGTGTTCAGCTGCGTCGTCGTCAGGCTGGAAACCTGCGTCGTCGTCAGTTCCGCCACCTGCGTCGTCGACAGGTTGTTCAGCGCCGTCGAGTTCAGGCCGCGCACCTGGGTCGTCGTCAGAACCGCCAGATCCGTCGTCTCGATGGCCTG
>CALRTC020000012.1:0-157480 GCA_943371025.1 Hydrogenophaga intermedia | reverse complement strand
CGATGCTGCTGCGCACGGTGGGCAGCCAGGGCGCGTCGGCCGGGCTGTCGCCGACCAATGCTGCCCAGCGGTCGATGGCGCCGCGGATATCGCCGGCCTGCTGGCGTGCCACGCCCAGATAATAGCGGGCGCGGGCATCCATCGGGTCGGCGGCCACGGCATCGGTGAACAGGCGCACCGCCTCCTCCCCCACCACACCGTCGGCGGCCATGGTCAGGGCCTCGGCCAAGGCGGCCTTGACGCTGGCATCGTCGGGCGACAGGCGCAGCACCTGCCGCCAGGCCATGGCCGCATCATCGATGCGACCCATGGCCGAATAGCTTTGCGCCAGCAGGCCCCAGCCGCCCAGATCGTCCGGGTTCTGGGTCAGGGCCTTCTCCAGCTTGGCGACGGCGGCCAGTACTTCGGGCGGTACGCTTTCTTCCGGCTGCCGTTCGGCAAAGGGCTGGGAGCGCAGGGTGGGTTGGCCCAGCGGCAGATAGATGGCCATGGCCGCCAGCGGCAGCAGCAGGGTCACGGCCAGCGCTGTGCGCGTCGCAGCCTTGGCCGGGGCCGTGCCGGCGGCCGCCTTCTCTGCCTCCGCCGCTGCGTTCAGCAGGCGACGGCCCACCTCGGCACGGGCGGCGCGGGCCTGATCCCCGGTCAGGATGCCGCGCGCCTTGTCGCGGTCGATTTCGGCCACCTGGGCGGCATAGACGCCGCGGGCGAAGCCGGCCGCCCCTTCCGGCGGCGGGGCCGGGCGCAGCAGCGCGCGCAGCAGCGGCAGGATGGCCAGCGCCGTCAGCAGGGCTGCAACCAGCCAAAACACGATCATCGCCCATCCTCCGGCTTGTCCCCGGCCAGCAGGGCCTGCAACTTCGCCTCTTCCGCGTCCGACAGGGATGCGGCGGGCAGCGTTTCCACCTCACGCCGGCGCTGGCGCAGATAAAGGGCCGTGCCCACCCCGGCCAGGGCCAGCAGCGCGAATGGTCCGCCCCAGAGCAGGGCCGTATAGCCCGTCACCGGCGGCCGCAGCAGCACGAAATCACCGTAACGGTCGTGGATATAGGCAATGACCTGTTCATTGCTGTCGCCCGCCACCAGCCGTTCGCGCACCAGCACGCGCAGATCGCGGGCCAGATCGGCATTGCTGTCATCAATGGACTGGTTCTGACAGACCAGACAGCGCAGTTCCTTGGAAATCTCCCGCGCCCGACCTTCCAGCACGGGGTCCGACAGCTTCTCGTTCGGCAGCACGGCAAAGGCCGGCAGGGACAGGGCGGCGGTCAGGGCCAGGGTGGCGAGGACGCCCGCCCGGCGCCTGAGGGAACGCACAACTTCCCTCATTTCGACAGCTCCCGGATCATCGGCAATATCTTCTCGTCCAGGTCAAACGGCATCAGCGGGCCGACATGGCGGTAGCGGACGCGGCCGGCCTTGTCGATGACATAGGTTTCCGGGACGCCATAGACGCCGAAATCGATGCCCACGCGTCCGTCACGGTCGGACCCGATGGAGGTGAAGGGATTGCCCATCTGATCCAGGAAGGCCTTCGCCGCGTCGGGCTTGTCCTTGTAATTGATGCCGTGGAGGATGATCCCCTCCTCCTTCGCCAGCCGCATCAGCAGCGGGTGTTCGACGCGGCAGGGCGCGCACCAGCTGGCAAAGACATTGACCAGCCGCACCTTACCGGTCAGCTCCGCGCTGGCCAGGCCCGGATCGCCGTCCGCCAGTCCCGGCAGGCTGAAGGTCGGTATGGGCTTGTCGATCAGCATGGAGGGCAGCTTGGACGGGTCTTTGGTCAGGCCCAGCGCGAAATAGCCGCCCAGGATCAGGAAGACGAGCAGCGGCAGCAGCAGCAACAGGCGGTGACGGGTGGCGGTGCTCATGGACGCTTACTCGGCGGCTTGCAGATTGGGGGGAAGGGATGCGGCCTTGCGGGCGGGCACCCCCACCCGCAACCGGCGGTCGGACAGGCTGAGCAGACCGCCCAGCACCATGGTCAGGGACCCGATCCAGATCCACGGCACCAGCGGATGGTGGTAAAGCCGCACGACCCAGGTCCGGCCGTCAGGATTGGGTTCACCCAGCACGGCGTAGAGATCGGAATAGAAGGTGGTGTGGATGGCGGCTTCCGTCGTCTGCATGCGGGCTACAGGATACCAGCGCCGTTCCGGATGCAGCGTGGCGATCAGGTCGCCCTTGTCGCCGCGCACGGTGAAAGTGCCCATCTCCGTCTCGTAATTCTCGACCCGCAGCTTTTCCACCTTGTCCAGCGTCAGGGTGTAGCCGGCGATGGTGGCCTTGTCGCCCAGGCCCATGACGCGCACATCTTCGGCCAGCCAGAAGCTGGTGCCGACCATGCCGGCGATGGCGATGCCCAGGCCGGCATGGGCCACCGACGTGCCCCAGGCACCCAGCGGCAGGCCCCTGGCGCGTGACAGGCTGTCGGCCAGCGGAATGCGGAACAGCTTCACCCGGTCGGCCACTTCCCACAGGGCGCCGAACCCGGCCCAGGCGGCCATGGCGATGCCGACCAGGGCCATGACGGGCTTCAGCCCCGCCAGCCACAGGGCGACCAGCACGGCCACCGCCGTCAGCAAAGCCGCCCCCCACAGCCGGCCCAGAATGCCCGGCAGATCCGCCCGCTTCCAGGGCAGGAAGGGACCGACCGCCATGACCAGGACCAGCGGAATGGCCAGGAAAGGCGTGATGAAGTTGAAATAGGGGGCGCCGACCGAAATCTTGTGTCCAAACGCGTCCAGCAGCAGCGGCATCAGCGTGCCGATCAGCACGACAGCCGCCGCCACCGACAGCAGCAGATTGTTCAGGACCAAGGCACCCTCGCGGCTGACCGGGGCGAACAGGCCGCCCACCTTCAGCACATGCGCCCGCAGCGCGAACAGCAGCAGCGCCCCGCCTGTGGCCAGCCCCAGCAGGGCCAGCACGGCCACGCCGCGCGCCGGATCGACGGCAAAGGCATGGACCGAGGTCAAGACACCCGACCGCACCAGGAAGGTGCCCAGCAGCGACAGGGAGAAGGTCAGCACGGCCAGCAGGATGGTCCAGGTCTTCAGCGCGTCGCGCTTTTCCACGACGATGGCGGAATGCAGCAGGGCCGTGCCGGCCAGCCAGGGCATCAGGGAGGCGTTTTCCACCGGGTCCCAGAACCACCAGCCGCCCCAGCCCAGCTCGTAATAGGCCCACCAGGACCCCATGGCGATGCCCAGCGTCAGCGACGACCAGGCGGCCAGGGTCCAGGGCCGCACCCAGCGGCCCCAGGCCGGATCGACCCTTCCTTCGATCAGGGCGGCGACGGCGAAGCTGAAGGCGACGGAGAAACCGACATAGCCCAGATAGAGGAAGGGCGGATGGAAAGCCAGACCCGGGTCCTGCAACAGCGGGTTCAGATCATTGCCGTCGACCGGCGGCATGGGCACGCGGATGAAGGGATTGCTGGTCAGCAGGATGAACAGCAGGAACCCGACCCCGATCAACCCCTGCACGCCCAGCACGCGCGCCTTCAGCGTGGGCGGGATGTTGCGGCCGAAACCGGCCACGGCGGCACCGAACAGGCCCAGCATGAACACCCACAGCACCATGGACCCTTCATGATTGCCCCAGACGCCCGCCACCTTGTACAGCATGGGCTTCTGGCTGTGGCTGTTGTTCACGACATTCAGCACCGTGAAGTCGGACACGACATGGGCATACATCAGGGCGGCAAAGGCGATGCTGATGGCCCCGATCTGGGCAAAGGCCGCCATGCGCCCCGCCTCCATCCAGGCGGCATCCCGCCGCACGGCCCCGGCCAGCGGCAGCAACGATTGCAGCACGGCCAACAGCAGGGCCAGCACCAGGGCGTAATGTCCGATCTCGGGGATCATGCTCGTCTCTTATCTATCGCTGGCGGCCCAGCATGGATGGCAGATGCCGGTGGCCATGGACAATGCGGTAAATGTTCCGGCTTTCAGGGTCGAAGGCGATGACCCAGGGATGCTCGTTGGCAAAACGCGTCGGCTGCCGGGGCTGGATATCGGCGCGCAGATGACCTTTCTCCGCTCCCGTTCTGATCGCCTCGCACCGGGCGAACAGGCGATCCCGACTCTGTCGTGCCACCAGGGTTCCGAAACTGCGCCTGCTCTCGCGCAGAATATCGACAAGGTCGCGAACGGCCTGCCGGTAGAGGTTCGTCGGTAAGGCCGGCTCCCCCTTATCCTCGACCATGCGCTGAATTCCCGGCCAGGGCATCCACACGGCGTTCCAGCGCGTCCGCGACGGCCCATTCCGCCTCCAGGTCCTGCATGATGACGGACAGTTCCCTGACCGGGACCGGTCCCGTCAGGGCTCCTTCCGCGGCGGCGACATCAATGCTCTCCGCCAGCTGGCGGCCGCGCCGTGCGACCGGATCACCGGGCTTCAGGCTGTAGCGATGGTGCATGTCCGGCCTCCGTTCCCACTGGCTGGAATTCAGTCATCCTAACGGGAATAGGGCCGATTGCCCATCCCGCCCCTTCACTTGCCCTCGTTCCCATAAACCGGCTTGCCCGGCAGTTCCGGGCGGAACTGGCCGGATTTCTTCAGGGCGTCGGCCACTTCCTTGGGCATATATTTTTCGTCATGCTTGGCCAGCACCTCGCTGGCCACGAACATGCCGTCGGGGCGCAGGCGGCCTTCGACCAGCACGCCCTGACCTTCACGGAACAGGTCGGGCAGGGCCTTGGCATAGGTGACCTTCACGCTGTGCGCCGTGTCGGTGATGGTGAAGTTGGTGGTGATGCCGTCATCCAGCTTGACCACGCTGCCCCCCTCGACCAGCCCGCCGACACGCACCAGCCGGTCGCCCGGCGGCTTGGTCGTCAGGTCGGAGGGGGAGAAGAAGAAGGCCACATTCTCGTCAAAGGCGGTCAGCGTCAGGGCCGTGGCTGTGCCCAGCCCGATCAGGCCCAGCAGCAGCATGTAAAGCCGACGCTTCTTGCGCGTCATCATGGCGTATCCTCCTCGGCCGCGCGCCGACGGCGGCGTGGCAGATTTTCCTCCAGCGTCCGCAGCAGGCGTTCCTTGCGGCGCAGGGCCGACAGGCTGGCGATCAGCAGACCCACCAGGATCAGCAGCGCCAGGCCATAGCTGGACCAGACATAGATGGCGTAGCCGCCCATCTGGAAAAACCCGGCCATTTGGTCACACCCCGCTTGCCTGGGCCAGACGCAGGGTCTGGATCTTGCGTTCCGCCAGTTCCGCACGGATGCGCAGGATGACGATGGCGATGAAATAGGTCTGGAAGGCGCCGGCCAGCAGCAGCAGCGGCCACAGCATCGTGCCGTCGATGGTGGGCCCGCCCATGCGTATCACGCTGGCCGGCTGGTGCAGCGTGTTCCACCAATCGACGGAGAATTTGATGATGGGCACATTCACCACGCCCACCAGCAACAGGATGCAGCCCGCCCGATTGCCGCGCGCCGGATCGTCAAAGGCATCCACCAGGGCCATATAGCCCAGATAGAGGAAGAACAGGATCAGGACCGAAGTCAGGCGTGCGTCCCATACCCACCAGGTGCCCCACATGGGCTGCCCCCACAGGCTGCCCGTGACCAGGCAGAGCAGGGTGAAGCCCGCGCCCACGGGGGCGGCGGCGCGGGCATAGACCTCCGCCAGCGGATGGCGCCAGACCAGCGCACAGGCCGCGGCCGCGGCCATGCTGGTATAGGTGAACATGCTCATCCAGGCGGCGGGGACATGCACATACATGATGCGCACGGTATCGCCCTGCTGATAGTCGCCGGGACTGGCGACCAGGGCCAGATACAGGCCGGCGGCGAACAGGATGGCGGACAGGACCGAAACCCAGGGCAGGACCAGGGCGGCCAGGCGCAGGAAGCGGGCGGGATTGGCGAAACGATGCATAATGGCCCCTATGTAGCACGCGCCATCATGGTTTCACACCGGCCGGCGCACCGCCTGCGCTGATTTGCTCCACGAATTGACGAAGGACAAGTCTGGCGTGAATTTCCGGCATCCGGGGCGGCGGCCGTCCCTCAGCCGTGCCAGTGGCCGGCGCGTAGTTGCCGCACTTCGCCATCCAGCCGGTGCGGCAGGGTCAGCGCGTGGCGGACCATGGCCATGGCCGTATCGGCCTCCAGCGGCTTGGCGAACAGATATCCCTGCCCGCGGTCACAGCCCATCTGCCGCAGCAGGGCCGCCTGCTCCTCGGTCTCCACGCCCTCGGCCACGACGCCGAAATCCATGATGCCGGCAATATGCAGGATGGCGCTGACCAGCGCCGCCCCCTTGTCGGAATCGACCATGCCATTGACGAAACTGCGGTCGATCTTGACCGTGTTGACGGGCAGGTTCTGCAAATAGGCCAGCGAGGAATAGCCCGTGCCGAAATCATCAATGGCCAGCCCGATGCCCAGGTCGCGCAGGCCCGTCAGGATGGCAATCGCAGCGCCCCCCTGGCCGATCAGGCCGCTTTCGGTGATTTCCAGCTGCAGCCATTCCGGCTTGCATTCCGTCATTTCCAGAACACCCGACACCCAGCGCACGATGTCCAGGCGTGACGGGTCCAGCTGATAGGGCGACAGGTTAACTGAGATATAGAGCGGATTGTCCTCCCGCCCCCGGTTCCATTTCGCGATCTGCCGGCAGGCTTGGACCAGGATATGGTTGCCCAGCGGCACGATCAGGCCGGTTTCCTCCGCCACGCTGACAAAGGTCGATGGCGGGATGGGGCCATGGTCGGGGTCCGTCCAGCGGGCCAGCGCCTCGAACCCGGCCAGTTCGCCATCTTCCAGCCGCAGGATGGGCTGGAAGACCGGGCGCACACCGTTATTGAA
The DNA here is from genome assembly GCA_943371025.1 of Hydrogenophaga intermedia. Lineage (GTDB taxonomy): Bacteria > Pseudomonadota > Alphaproteobacteria > Azospirillales > Azospirillaceae > Niveispirillum. The sequence goes on along the minus strand of CALRTC020000012.1, from coordinate 150,665 downwards.
ATAGATGGCCTGCCGCAGCCGGTCATAGATGACGTGACGCTCCGTCAGGCGCGCCCGCATCTCCGCATCGAAGACGCGGCGGCCGCCACCGCCGGACGATTCCGCCTCGGCGCTGGCGATTTCCGCGTCGCGCAGCATGGCCGATGCTTCCTTGGCGTCGTCCGTGCTGGGCACGACGCCCAGGCTGGCCGTCACGAACATCTCCCGCCCCGCCACGGCCAGGGGGGAGCGCAAGGCGTCACGCACGGCATAGGAAAGCTGTTCGGCCCGTTCCGCCCCATCCTCCAGCGACAGCACGGCGAATTCGCCCGTGTCGATGCGGGCCAGCAGGTCGCCTGGCTGCACACAGTCGCGCAGCCGACGGGCCACGGCGGCCAGCAGGGCATCGGCATCCGCCTCGCCCAACGCGGCCTTCATGGCGCGGAACCGGTCCAGGCCGATGACCGTGACGGCGGCGTCACTGTCCACGCCCAGCGCCTGCTCCAGCGCGCGCAGCAGGTGCGCCCGGTTGGGCAGACCCGTGACCCGGTCGAAATGGGCCATGACGTGCAGCTGCTGTTCCGTCCGCCGGCGATAGATCTCGGCCTGGCGCTCGGCCAGCAGATGGTGCAGCTCCTGCCCCGCCTCCAGCTCGGCCGCGGTCCATTCGCGGTCCTTGTCATTGCGCAGCAGGATGACATGGCCATCGGGCACGGACACGCCCAGCAGGCCGGGACCCCAGGCAATCCCTTCCCGCCGCAGGACCTGGTCGCTTTCCAGCAGCCCCAGCCAGTGCGACAGCGGCCGGCCCGTGCCCTGGTGCCAGTCGGTGCCGTCGATGGCCACGACCAGGCCGTCATGCGGCACAATCTCCGCCAGATCGGTGCGCGCGGCCTGCAGGCCGTCCCCCAGATCCGTCACCTCCCGCAGATGCCGACCCAGACGGGCCAGGGCACGGGCGGCCCGGGTGCGGGCGGCGGTGACCTCCCGCTCCTCGAACACGGCGATCTGTGCGGCGACGATTTCCCCCAGCCCTTCGCACAAGGCTCTCACAGGGGGCGTGATGGAGCGGGGGCGCGCACTTTCGCACCAAAGATAGCCCCACAGCCGGCCGGCCACCTGCAGGCTCAGTACCATGACCCCGCGGACGCCGCGCGCGTCGGCGCGTTCGATGAAGCCGCGGGTGGGATGGCGCAGGATCGCCTGGTTCAACATGACCGGTCCCGCCGTCAGCGGATTGACCTCCGGCAGCACAGGAACCGGCGGGGCCCCCATGTCCAGTGCCACGCGCGCCCGGTTCAGCGACAGCAGCATGCGTTCGGCCGAGCGGGGAAGGGCGAACCCGGCTTCCAGGCCTTCCGGGATGCCTGGCGCCGTATCCAGCGCCAGGATCACCGGCTCCGGGCGTTCGGCGGCGCGCAGCATCACCACGCGTTCATAACCGGTCAGTCGCCGCAGATCATGCGTGACGGCCCTGGCCAGCCCGTGCAGGTCGCTGACATGCCGATAACGCCGGATGGCGGTCCCGAAGCCGGCCGTGGTCAGGCCGGCATCGCCCGCCTGCGGTGCATTCTCAATTTCCAGGATCAGGCCCGCCGGATCACGGTGCCCGTGGGCGATCAGGCGGCGGCGGGTACCGTCCCGCCCCATCCGCAGGGGCATTGGCCCGAAGGCATCCGACCCTGCCTGGCTCAAGGCCCGATCAAGGGCGCGAGCGGCCACCGGCCCCAACAGTTCCGCCAGCGGTCGGCCAAGGGCATCTTGCAACGGCATGTCCAGCAGGCCCGGCAGGTTTGCCCCCGCCTGCAACAGAACCCGGCTGCGCGGGTCCAGCACCATCAGCCAGCCATGGGGCTGGATATGATCCATGCGCTCCGCCACGCCGCCAACGGCGGTCCGATCAATCGGTGGATGGTCGAACCATCCAGGGACGGGGGGCATGAGCATCAGGACGAAACACCAGAAGCTGGGATCAGCGACGACGGACTTTCCAAAAGTGGATGCCGGAACCGACTTGGACGGCGCAACACTAGTCCGCATTACGTTAATATTGCGTTGCGGTGCGAACCCAATTGCGCTGGATCAATCTACACGCAGAATACCAGCATGCACCGCCCGTCTCCGAATTGGCAACATTTCACGCTTGGCATCGGTAAGATGGGAGGAAATTGTGGTGCCAAGGGGATATTAAGGTCGGGCCCGGTGCGAAATTGCATCGGCGATGCCGAACGTGCTAACGATAATGGCAAAAGATTGTTCTGGCCGGAGTAAACCCGGAACATGTGGATCGATTGCGTAGTGGCGTCGGAATGTCGGGGCGCAGCCACCACCATGGGCAGCGCCGGCAATATGGTCCCATCCTCGACCGGGGATGGCGGAGATTGAGATGCTTGGCTCCCTTCTGCGCCGTCTGACCGGCATCATTCCTGACCCGGCACGGCCCGCGGCCCCCGCATCCCCACCGCCACCACCGGCGGAGGAGGTGCGGATCGACGTCGCTCCCGAACCCGTCCAGCCCCTGCCGGAACCGGAACTGCCGCTGTCCAGCCTGGAAGCCCTGCCGGGACCGGCCGTGAACGGCCCTGTCTTCTCCTCCCGCGCCGTGCGCGACGCCACCGTGGTCACCGCGACGATTGAGGCGCTGGGCAAGTTCGTCGGCGGCCAGGACATGATCGATGATCTGACCTGGCGGCTGGAAAGCCTGACGATCGATCAGGTGAATTTCCTGCAATTGTCGGCGGAACCGGGCCTGATTCAGCGGGCCCAGGCGCGCACCGAAACCATGAAGGGCGCCAAGGTGGCTGCCCTGCGCAAGCTGCTGACCGATCTGGCCGGTGGTGCCATTCCGGAACCGGTCAACCGGGCCAATCCGCTGGTCGTGCCCAAGGGACCGATCCTGCCGCCGCTGACCTCTCTGCAGCCCCGGCCAGGTCCGGGTGTCCCGCCGGTGGCGATGCCCCCCCCGGCCGCGATGGCACCTGCCGTCAGCGCCCCCGTCGCTTCGTCCAGCAGCCCGGCCATCCCGGTTGCGCCGACCGCGACGGCGCCGGTGGCGGCCGCGTCAACCGGTCCCGGCTTCACGGCGTCGGCGACCCCGGCCCCTGCCGCGCCGCCGACCACCGGCGCGGTTGCCAGCCTGGCCACCAGTGGTACGCCGATCCAGCCGCCGCGCGCCACCGAACAGCCGCCGGCGATCGAACCGATCAGCGTGCCTCTGCCGCCCCTGTCCGCTGACAGCGTGGCATCCAATCCGCAGGTGCCGGCACCGGATGCCGACGATGAGACGGCCCCCGTGCCGCCGCCGCCGGCCCATCGCCCGCCCGCACCTGCGGCTGGCGCCACCGCCGTTCCCCGCTTGGGCCGTCAGGATGCAGAGGCGCGCCGCGCCCGCCTGCTGGCCTCCCTGAACGACACTCTCTCCTCCAGCGAGGCCGCCCCATGAGCATGCCGTCCACCGACACCACCGACGAGCGTCTGCCGGTGGAGCCCACGGACAGGGGGGCGCCCCTGGTCGGCCAGGTCCAGGAATCGGTCGATCCCTTCGACTATGCCGAAACCATCGTCCGTGATCTGGCGCTGCATGTCGGGTCGCGGCTGCGTGACTTTCGCTCCGATCTGGCGGCCATGCATTCGGCGGTCGTGCAGTTGCCGGAGACGATGAAGATCAACGCGCTGGGCGGCAGCATCCAGGAACTGCGCGAGCGGCTGGCCCATCTGACCGGTGTCGTCAGCCAGCAGGTCACCCGCTATCCGGAAGAACTGGATCGCGTCGCCAAGACGGCGGCGGACCTGCTGAACCGTGTGGCCGGTCTGGAAAGCTGGATCGCCGCAGCGCGCCAGTCCATGGCTCAGGGCGATACGCCCAATCTGCCCATGCCCACGGGTGGCTTTGTCGGCCAGGACCAGATGAACATCATCATCGGGCAGGTGCATGAAAGCCTGATGCGCGTCGTTGGCGCCGTCCGCGATCTGCAACTGGATGTGCGGGACATCCGCACCGACCTGCGGGCGCTGTCCGGCACCCCGACGGCCGCTCCGGTCCCTGTGGCGGCACCGACACAGGCAGAGGCGATGGTGCCGACTGCCGAACCGCCGGCTGATCTGGGTCCGCTTGTGGCAGCCCTGGACCGCCGTCTGGCCGCGCTGGAAGGCGCGCCGGCCCCGGCACCGGCCGCACCCGCCATTGCCGATCCGGCGCCGGCCCTGGCCGATCTGTCGCGCCGTCTGGCCGCGCTGGAAAGCCGCCCGGCAGTGATGCCCGGCGTGCCGGCCGCGACGGCCGCCCCGGCCGATGCGCTGGATGATGTTGCCGCCCTGGTGTTCGGCGCCTGGTCGCGTCTGGCCCAGCCGTCCGGTGATGCGGCGCTGGCCCAGACGGTGGAGGCGGTGCTTTCCACCCTGTCGCGGCGTTTTGACCAGACCGTACGGACGCCCGTTATGGCCAAGGGCTCGGGTATCGTCGCTGTTGCCACCCATGCCAAGGGGGCCACGCCCATCGTCGCCCTGCTGGCGACGGAGGATCTGTGCGGCCGCACCTGGACCCTGGGCGCCGGCGGGGCGGAAATGCGCGCCGCTGCCGACGGTGACAAGCCGGCTGCCGTGCGCACACCCTGCTGGCGTGCGCTGCTGGCCGCGGCTGCCCTGGTCGAACAGCAGCAGGCCGGGACCCGCGTCCTGCCCGTGCTGGTCTATGGTCATGGCAGCATCGATGCCCTGCCGTCGCGCGATGACATGGCCGCCTATGGCCAGCGTCTGGGCGTGTCGGCGACGGCCGACCGGTTGCTGGTGATCGGGGCCGCCGACCAGTCGCATGCCGGGCTGGCGCAGCCGCGCGACCTGATGGCTTCCCTGTCGGACCTGGGCGTCTGAGCCGTCCCATGGCCCGCATCCTGGTCACGGGCTTCGCGCCCTTTCTGGACCACGCCATCAACCCGACGGCGTGGCTGGCGGGGCAGGTGAACGGCGCCCTGGTCGGCGAGGCATCCATTGTCGGGGTGCAACTGCCCGTCACCTTCACCGGGGCCGTGCCGGCATTGCTGGCGGCCGTGAACGAACACCGGCCGGATGCCGTGGTCATGTTCGGTCTGGCCTATGATACGGATGTCATCCGGCCCGAACGGCTGGCGCTCAACCTGGACGACGCCACCGCCCCCGATAATGACGGTACGGTTCGGCGCAACCAGCCGATCGATCCCGCCGGCCCCATGGGCTACTGGTCGTCGCTGCCGCTGGATGCCATCATCGATGATCTGGAAACCGGCGGCTTCGCCACCAAGACCAGCCGTGATGCCGGCGGCTATATCTGCAACCATCTGTTCTTCGGGATGCGCCATGCCCGGCCGACGCTGCCGGCGGGCTTCATCCATGTGCCGCCCTTTCCCGAACAGTTGAAACCCGACCATCACGGGTACCGGACCGGGATGCCGGCAGACCGGCTGGAAACAGCGGCACGGATCATCCTGCACCGGATCGCGACCGCGATCTGACGCTTTCGGGCTGCCGGGACATCGGCGCCGACGGGCATGATGCTGTCCGGTTCAGCAACCATATGGATATTTCAGATATATTCAATATAGTGATAGCTACCGATGCCAATCGACGGTCGAACCCGTCGGGAGCATGAAGATGGGGGCGTGGCCAGAACCCGGCGCCGTCCGGACAATGGGGGTGCCACGCATGCGGTTCACGCTGAAACTGGCTGTTTTTGCCCTTTTCCCGCTGTTGTTGGCCGGATGTGGTTCCTTGGCGACGGGCTTCCCGGCGCAGGTGGAAAGCCCGGTCATATTGGCGACCGTGCTGGACAAGCCGAATATTGAAAAGTTGCAGAAGGCCTATAGCGCCCCGACCGATGCCGCCAGCCGCAAGGCGGCGCGCAATGAACTGGTCTATGCCTATCTTGCCCAGGTCGATGCCAATTACGGTGGCTTCATCCGCACCTTGAATCAGGGCAAGGTCGATTCCAGCCTGGCTTTCGGCCTGGGCGCGCTGGGCCTGTCGACAGGGGCGGTGATCGCAGACGGCAAGCGCACCAAGGACGTGCTGACGGCCCTGTCCGCAGGTGTGGTCAGTGCCGGCACCCTGGTCGACAAGGAACTGTTCTATGAGCGCACCGTATCGACCCTGGTCGCGCAGATGGAGTCGGACCGGGCTACCATCCGGACACAGATCGTTTCCGCCCTGACCACCCTGTCCGCCGATGAATATCCGCTGATGCAGGCGTCGGGCGACGTGGATCGCTATATCTTCGCCGGTTCCATCCCCGGCGCCCTGACCAACATCCAGAAGAATGCCGGCGTCGCTGCGGAAAAGGCCAACCAGTCGATCGACCTGATCCTGAAGCGTGAGGATGTGACCATGCAGGCCAGCCAGCGGGTCAAGGACCTGGTCACACAGATCCGCGCCCTGTCGACCGACGATGCCAAGGCGATCCTGGCAACGCTGGCGCAAAGCGGGACACTGGACGCGGAATTGCAGCGCGTGAAGACCAATCTCGGCCCCGCCTTCGACAGCAACCCCCAGCAGGCGCTGCGCATGCTGTCGACTGAGATCGGCCCCAGCAGCACGCAGTTCGGCGTTCTGCAATCCCTGGTCGCCGCCAAGGCCAAGACGCCCTAGGCCACGTCCGACCTATCCAGCAGAGGAGCCCCCGCCTGTGAGCACCCCCACCCATAATGAAACCCTGCCGCCCGGCACGACGCAGGAGGAGGCTGAAGCCCGCAAGGAGGCGCTGGAGGCCGCCGGCTGGCAGAATTGCCAACTGACCCAGGAAGGTGGCCAGTACCGCATCCGCTGCACCGGATTTGAATAAGATTGCTCTCCGGCCGATTGAACACCCGGAAGTGCGGTCGGTGGTGATTGGCACTTGGGTTTGAACCGGGACCGGCGGTAGAGTTGCGGTGGAGCCCCCCACGCCCGGCTGGTCATGCAGATCTATCTTCCCATCGCCGAAATCTCGGTCAACGCCCTGTTGATCCTGATCCTGGGGGGGGCCGTGGGCTTCCTGTCCGGTCTGTTCGGGGTGGGCGGCGGTTTCCTGATGACGCCGCTGCTGATCTTCATCGGCGTGCCGCCGGCCGTGGCCGTGGGCACGCAGGCCAACCAGCTGGTGGGTGCATCGGTTTCCGGCGTGCTGGCCCATTGGCGGCGCAACAATGTCGATGTGAAGCTGGGCTTGGTCATGCTGATCGGCGGGGCGCTGGGCACGGGCCTAGGCGTCTGGCTGTTCGGGCGCCTGCAGAAGCTGGGCCATATCGATCTGGTGATCTCGCTGGCCTATGTCCTGTTCCTGGGCACGGTCAGCGGCCTGATGCTGACGGAAAGCGTGCGGGCCCTGCTGAAGGGGCGCGACACGGCCGTGCGGTCGAAGCTGCATCATCATACCTGGCTGCACGGTCTGCCCTTCAAGATGCGCTTCCCGCGCTCCCGCCTCTATATCTCCGCCCTGCTGCCGGCCCTGATCGGGTTTGTCGGGGGCGTGCTGGTGGCGATCATGGGCATTGGCGGCGGCTTCCTGCTGGTGCCGGCCATGATCTATATCCTGGGCATGCCGACCGCCCTGGTCGCCGGCACCTCGCTGTTCCAGATCATCTTCACCACCGGGCTGGCCGCCTTCCTGCAGGCGGTCGGCAACCAGACGGTGGATATCGTGCTGGCCTTGCTGCTGCTGGTCGGCGGGGTCATCGGGGCACAGTTCGGCACCCGTGCCGGCATGCGGCTGCGCGGTGAACAGGCCCGTGCCCTGCTGGCCATGATGGTGCTGGCCGTGGCTGTGAAGCTGGCCGTCGATCTGGTTGTCCGGCCGGAAGATATCTATTCCATCACCCTGCCGGTGACGACATGAGGCGTCGGCGCTGGTTGGCCCTGCCGCTGGCAGCCCTGGCCTGCTTCTGCCTGTGGCAATCGGTGCGGCCCGCCTGGGCGCAATCGCTGGTGGCCGACCTGTCCAACCACCTGATCGCCATCACCACAGGCTTCACGGGCACCGATGTCGTGCTGTTCGGTGCCGTGGATGGCGATGGCGACGTGGCCGTCGTCGTGCAGGGGCCGGAAGCAGAGGTTAAGGTCCGCCGCAAGGAGCGGGTGGCCGGCATCTGGGTGAATACCGAAGATGTGGCCTTCGATCGGGTGCCTGCCTATTACTATGTCGCCGTCACGTCCCCGCTGGACAGCGTGGTGCCCCCCACGGTGCTGCAGCGGCATGAGATCGGGTTGGACTATGTCCGTCTGGTGCCGGGCAAGTCCAAGCTGACGCCCGAACAGCTGGCCGATTTCCGCGCTGCCCTGATTCGCAACAAGCAGCGGGCGGGCCTGTACCCGACGGAGGTGGGGGAGGTCTCGTTCCTGGGCCAGCGCCTGTTCCGCACCCGCATCTTCTTCCCGGCCAATGTGCCCACGGGCACCTATACGGCTTCGGTCTTTCTGGTGCGGGACGGTGACGTGGTCAGCGCCCAGACGACGCCGCTGCTGGTCTCCAAGATCGGCTTTTCAGCCAATGTCTATGAATTCGCCCACCGCCAGTCGATCTTCTACGCCGTACTGGGCATCATGCTGGCCGTGACCTCGGGCTGGCTGGCCGGCATCGTGTTCCGCAAGTGACGATAACAATCCGGGGGGAGAGGGCCAGATGAGCCAGACCGCAAATACCCGCATCTTCCTGGTCGTCGTGGACGAGACGGAGGAGATGAGCGTGGCGCTGCATTACGCTGCCCGCCGCGCCCGCTCCACGGGCGGCCGCGTCGCGCTGCTGCATGTCATCCCGCCGGGGGAGCTTCAGCAATGGGGCGCCATCGAGGAGCTGATGAAGCAGGAGCAGCGGGAGGAGGCGGAGCAGCTGATGCAGCGCCTGGCCAAGGAGGTGGTGGACATTGCCGGCTCCATGCCCACGCTCTATATCCGCAATGGTCAGGCCAGCGAGCAGCTGATGAAGCTGCTGGCCGAAGAACCCAGCATCTCCATCCTGGTCCTGGCCGCTGGCACGGGTCGTGGCGGGCCGGGTCCCCTGATCAATTACGTGGTCGGCCAGATGTCGGGCACACTGCGCATCCCCGTCACCGTGGTGCCGGGCTACCTGTCCGACGAACAGCTGGATGCGATCACCTGATATCGCGCGCCCCCAATCGCCGCGCGGCGGCGGTCGCCGCCGAACCAACGGCGCCCAGTCCGAAGCACCCGCGCGCGACGGGCTGAATGCGAATGAAAAAGCCCCACGCCGCGGGACCGGCGTGGGGCTTTCCAGAACAGAACCAACCAGATCAGAACCGGACCAGGCCGACCAGGTCCTTGACCTCGTTCATGGTGCGGGCCGCGATCTCGCCGGCGCGGTCGGCACCCTTCTTCAGGATACGGTCCAACTCGGCCCGGTCACCCAGCAGCCGGTTCATTTCGCCGGCGATGGGGGCCAGCTTGGCGACCGACAGATCGGCCAGCGCCCCCTTGAAGGCGCTGAACTGCTGTCCGCCGAACTGGGCCAGCACGGCGGCGCGGCTGGTGTCCGACAAGGCGGCGTAGATGGTGACCAGATTATTGGCCTCCGGCCGCTTTTCCAGATCCTCCACCGTCTCGGGTAGCGGCTCCGGATCGGTCTTGGCCTTGCGGATCTTCAGGGCGATGGTGTCGGCATCGTCGGTCAGGTTGATGCGGCTATATTCGCTCTCGTCCGACTTCGACATCTTCTTGGTGCCGTCGCGCAGGCTCATGACGCGCGTCGCCTCACCCAGAATCTGCGGTTCCGGCAGGGGGAAGAAGCCGTCGGCCTTGTAATAGCGGTTGAAGGCACCGGCAATGTCGCGGGCCAGCTCCAGATGCTGCTTCTGATCCTCGCCCACGGGCACATGCGTGGCCTTGTACAGCAGGATGTCGGCGGCCATCAGCACGGGATAGGCGTAAAGCCCCAGGACGGCATTGTCCTTCTGCTTGCCCGCCTTCTCCTTGAACTGGGTCATGCGGTTCAGCCAGCCCAGCGGCGTATGGCAGGTCAGGATCCAGTTCAGTTCGGCATGGCCGGAAACGGCCGACTGGTTGAACAGGATATGCTTTTCCGGGTCGATGCCGGCGGCGATATAGGCGGCGGCCACCTCCCTTATATTGGACCGCAGGGTCTCCGGGTCATGCTCGATGGTCATCGCATGCAGGTCGACGACGCAGAAGATCGCGTCCATCTCATGCTGCAGCTTCACCCAGTTCTTCAGCGCGCCGAGATAGTTGCCGAGGTGGAGCTGGCGGGTCGGCTGCATGCCGGAAAAGATAAGGCTCATTGCTGGTCTCTGAAGCTCGCTTGTGGAAGGCGAAATGCCGGGCTGCCTGTATCGCGCGCCCGTCCGGCCCCGGTCAAGCGGCGGGCGGCGGCGGCGGCGCTTTGCCCCGGCGCAGCAGCCCCTTGATCTCCGCAGGGCGCGCCGCCCCCAGCAGGAAGCACAGCGCGAAATAGGTGATGGACGCCCCGGCAATGACCCCGGCCAGGGCGGCGATCTTCACCAGCCCCACCCCGTCATAAAGCCAGGGATGCAGCAGCCAGGACAGGCCCAACCCGGCCGCCGCCAGCCCCGCCGCAGCGACGCCCATGCGCCACAGCCGCCCCGTCAGCCGCGCATCCAGCGAGAGCAGCCCGCGCCGCCGCAGACCCACGGCCAGCAGCAGCACATTCAGCCAGGCCGTCAAACCCGGCGCCAGGGCCAGCCCGACATGGCCCAGCGGCCCGATCAGGGCCAGGGACAGGGCGATATTGCTGATCACCACGATGATGGCGATGCGCACGGGTCCCTTCGTGTCCTGCTTGGCGAAATAGGCCGACGACAGGATCTTGGCCGTGATGAAAGCGGGGATGCCCACGGCGAAGGCCTGCAGGGCCGATGCGGTGGCGACCGCGTCGGCGGCCGTGAAGGCCCCGCCCTTGAACAGCACATGAATCAGGGGGCCGGGAATGGCGATCAGCGCCACGGTGGCCGGCAGGCCCAGAAGGCCGGCAAATTCCAGCCCGCGCGACAGGCTGGCCTTTACCCCGTCATGGTCGCCGGCCACCATCTGTCGCGACAGCAGCGGCAGCAGTGCCGTGCCCACGGCCACGCCGATGACCGACATGGGCAGCTGGTTCAGCCGGTCGGCATATTGCAGATAAGACACGGCCCCGGTCGGCAGCCAGGAAGCCAGATTGGTGCCGATCAGCAGGTTGAACTGATAGACGCCGGCCCCCAGGATGCCCGGTGCCAGCAGCGCGAACAGGCGCTTCACCCGCGGGGTCAGGCGCGGGCGGCGCAGACGCAGGCCCATGCCCGCCCGCTTGGCGGCCACGATCATCCAGATCATCTGCGCGGCGCCGGCCACCGGCACGCCATAGGCCAGCATCCAGTGCGCCCCGATGCCCAGCGGCTTTGACAGCAGCAGGCCTGATATCTGCACGATGTTCAGCAGCACCGGGGCCGCCGCAAACGGCCCGAACCGGCCCACGGCATTGAGGATAGAGCCAAACAAGGCCGTCAGCGAGATCAGCGCCAGATAGGGAAAGGTGATCTGGGAAAGCGAGATGGCGAGCGCGCGTTGTACCGGCTCATCATTGAAGCCCGTGGCCAGGATGGACACGACCCAGGGCATGGACACGGCCATGATGATTGAGAAAATCATCAAGACGGCCACCATGACGGCCAGCGCTTCCTCCGCCAGTCCCTTGGCGCTGTCGCGACCTTCCTTTTCCAGCGTGCCGCTGAACAAAGGCAGGAAGGCCGCCGTGAAGGCGCCTTCCGCGAACAGGGACCGGAACAGGTTGGGCAGGCGGAAGGCCACAAAGAAGGCATCCGCCTCCATGCCGGCACCCAGATAGCGGGCCTGCAGCATGTCGCGCACGAAGCCCAGCACACGACTGACCATGGTGATGCCGCCGACGGTGGCGATGGCGCGGGCGAAGCTCATGGGGGGGCAGTCCCCTCTCCCGTCATCCCGGCGAAAGCCGGGACCCAGGGGCCAAGCGCCCGACCTTTCGGCAGCATGATCGTACGCAGCTTCAAGGTCTGATCCTGTGACCCTGGGTCCCGGCTTTCGCCGGGATGACGGTGGAGCGGGGGACGACCGGCAAAGGTGCCTTTCAATCCTTCAAGTCCGCGAAGAACTCCTTCACCTTGGCGAAGAAGCCTTCCGACTCGGGATTATGGCCCTTTTCGGCCGCTTCCTTCTCGAACTCCTTCAGCAGCTCCTGCTGCTTCTTGGTCAGGTTGACCGGCGTTTCGACCATGACATTGATGTACATGTCGCCGCGTGCGGGGCTGCGCAGGACGCTCATGCCCTTGCCCTTCAGACGGAACTGATGGCCTGTCTGGGTGCCGGCCGGCACATTCACCTTGGCGCGGCTGCCATCAATGGTCGGCACCTCGATGGTGCCGCCCAGGGCCGCCGTCGTCATGGGGATGGGCACCCGGCAATGCAGGTTGGCCCCGTCACGCTGGAAGAAGCGATGCGCCCCGATGGCCAGGAAGATGTAAAGGTCGCCCGGCGTGCCGCCGCGCAGACCCGCTTCGCCCTCGCCGGCCAGACGGATGCGCGTTCCATCCTCCACGCCGGCGGGGATGGAAACCTGCAGGGTCTTTTCCTTGCGCACGCGGCCCTGGCCACCGCAATGGCGGCACGGATCCTTGATGACGCGGCCCGCACCGCCGCAGGTGGGGCAGGAACGTTCGATGGTGAAGAAGCCCTGCTGCGCACGCACCTTGCCGGCCCCGTTACAGGTGCCGCAGGTGGTGGGGCTGCTGCCATTTTCCGCCCCTGACCCGCTGCAATGCTCGCACATCACGCTGGTGGGCACGCGCACCTGGGTGGTGGAGCCCTTGAAGGCATCCTCCAGGCTGATTTCCAGGTTATAGCGCAGGTCGGCGCCGCGGTTGTTGGTCTGGCCACCGCGGCCGCGGCCCATGAACTCCCCGAACATCTCGTCAAAGATGTCGGCAAAGCCGCCGCCGAAATCGAAGCCGCCCGCCCCGGCACCGGGACGGCCACCGCCGCCTTCAAAGGCGGCATGGCCGAAGCGGTCATAGGCGGCGCGCTTCTGCTCGTCCTTCAGGCAGTCATAGGCTTCGTTGATTTCCTTGAACTTCTGCTCGGCCGTCTTGTCACCCTGATTGCGGTCCGGGTGATACTGCATCGCCAGCTTGCGATAGGCCTTCTTCAGATCATCGGCACTGGCACCCTTCTGGACGCCCAGTACTTCGTAATAATCGCGCTTCGACATGGTGGCCTCTGTCCCTTCGCATCCGGTCCGACCGCCCGTTCAAGGGCCGGCCCCCGGACCTGAAGCCATTCGTCACAATTCCATGGCCGTACCCGTCACGCAACAGGCCCGGCACCGTTCCCCGGAGCCGGGCCTGTCGGGGTTCGCGATGCTCACCCACGACCTACGAAAGGGTCACCACCCGTAGGTCGGGGTGAGCGTTCGCGAACCCCGACGAACACCAGCCCAATCGAGGTCAGTTCTTCTTGCGATCGTCGACTTCCTCGAAGTCGGCGTCCACAACCTTCTCCCCACCGGCGGATTCATCGTCGCCCGCGGTCGAAGCGCCCGCGCCTTCGGCACCACCGGCTTCCTGGCTGGCCTTGTACATGGCTTCGCCAACCTTCATGCTGGCCTGGGCCAGCGCGTCGGTCTTCTCCTTGATGGCGGCGGCGTCTTCACCATTCATGGCGGCCTTCAGGTCAGCGATGGCGCTCTCCACGGCCGACTTGTCGGCGGGGGAGATCTTGTCGCCATTGTCCTTCAAGGTCCGCTCGGTGGAATGGATCAGGCCGTCGGCATGGTTCTTGGCCTCGACCAGCTCCTTGCGCTTCTTGTCCTCGGCGGCATGCGCCTCGGCATCCTTCACCATCTTCTGGATGTCGCTGTCCGACAGACCACCGGAAGCCTGGATGCGGATCGTCTGTTCCTTGTTGGTCGCCTTGTCCTTGGCGCCGACATTGACGATGCCGTTGGCGTCGATGTCGAAGGTCACCTCAATCTGCGGCACACCGCGCGGGGCGGACGGGATGCCCATCAGGTCGAACTGGCCCAGCATCTTGTTGTCCTGGGCCATTTCGCGCTCGCCCTGGAACACGCGGATGGTCACGGCCGACTGGTTATCCTCAGCGGTCGAGAAGACCTGGGACTTCTTGGTCGGGATGGTGGTGTTGCGGTCGATCAGACGGGTGAACACGCCGCCCAGCGTTTCGATACCCAGCGACAGCGGGGTAACGTCCAGCAGCAGCACGTCCTTGACATCGCCCTTCAGCACGCCGCCCTGGATGGCGGCACCGACGGCCACGACCTCGTCCGGGTTCACACCGCGGTTGGGTTCCTTGCCGAAGATCTGCTTCACGGTCTCGATGATCTTGGGCATGCGGGTCATGCCGCCGACCAGGATCACCTCGTCCACTTCCGACGCCTTCAGACCGGCATCCTTCAGGGCCGACTGGCAGGGGCCGACCGTGCGGCGCACCAGGTCATCGACCAGGGATTCCAGCTTGGCGCGGCTCAGCTTGACGTTCAGGTGCTTCGGACCCGACGCGTCGGCCGTGATGAAGGGCAGGTTGACTTCCGTCTGGACCGAGCTGGACAGCTCGATCTTGGCCTTCTCGGCGGCTTCCTTCAGGCGCTGCAGGGCCAGACGGTCCTTGCGCAGGTCGATGCCCTGCTCCTTCTGGAACTCCTCGGCCAGGTAATCGATGATCTTGCCGTCGAAATCTTCACCGCCCAGGAACGTGTCGCCGTTCGTGGACTTCACCTCGAACACGCCGTCGCCGATTTCCAGGATCGACACGTCGAAGGTACCACCACCCAGGTCGTACACGGCGATCGTGCCGGTGCCCTTCTTCTCCATGCCATAGGCAAGGGCGGCGGCCGTCGGCTCGTTGATGATGCGCAGCACTTCCAGGCCGGCGATCTTGCCGGCATCCTTGGTGGCCTGACGCTGGCTGTCATTGAAATAGGCGGGGACCGTGATGACGGCCTGGGTGACCTTCTCACCCAGATAAGCCTCGGCGGTCTCCTTCATCTTCTGCAGGATGAAGGCGCTGACCTGGCTGGGGCTGTACTTGTCGCCATGGGCCTCGACCCAGGCGTCGCCGTTGCCGCCAGACACGATCTTGTAGGGGACGAGGCCGATATCCTTCTTCGTCACCGGGTCGTCAAAGCGACGGCCGATCAGGCGCTTGATCGCGAACAGCGTATTGTCCGGGTTGGTGACGGCCTGGCGCTTGGCCGGCTGACCCACCAGACGCTCACCGCTCTGCGTGAAAGCGACCATGGACGGCGTGGTGCGCGCGCCCTCGGCATTCTCGATGACCTTGGCCTGCGTGCCTTCCATGACGGCCACGCACGAATTGGTGGTGCCCAGATCGATACCGATAACCTTGCTCATGACGACCTCTCTTGTTCGGCAGACCGCCCGCGGCCCAAATGCCCTCCGGCACCGCGATATGGTCCCCATTGGTTCTGACTGCCGGGACGAGACAGGTCCGGCCGGACCTGCATCCAAGCTGGCGGGGAAGACCTTCCCCGCCGACGCAAAGCAGATATAGGCAGGCCCGCGCCCGTCCGCAACTGTCCTGCCTTCATCTGCCGTTCACAGTTTTCAGCAAGGCTGCTTTACCCGTGGCGAACAGCCGCCGTCGGCGACCTTCGCGGGGCACCTGAATGGTCTTGTATTCGATTTCAAGGCGCCCGGCCTCTCGTCAGTAATCCCAGTATGACTGAACAAAAAACCAATGCGAAAGGTTGTGTTGTGCTGAAAATTGACTATTTTTGCTTGGGTAAATAAGTTAATACGGTATGTATACTTGTTAACAGAAAACATTAATACGTTTACATCTCCCAATCCAAAAGAAAATCGTATAGTCTCTCTGAAGAAACAGCATCTCACCCTCTATGGGCATTTGATACGGGGGCCAAGATCAGATGAGCTTCATAACAGACGAGCAGAACCGGCCGGGTCTTTGTGTGGGTGACGAGGATGGGCCGGAGGTGGCGGTCGCCATCCGCCGGTGCCTGGAAAGCCTGGTGAAGGACGCGCAGCGCAGCCGGATGAACGATCTGGCGGAATTTTTGTCGCTGGCGGTCCTGGCGGCCGACGATGCGGCGCGCACGCGCCGGGCTGCTTCGGACAAGCGCCGCGTCGTGGATCTGGCCAGCCGCCGCGTCGTCGGTTCCTGCTGATCCCGTCGGGGGGGGGAGTGGCGGCCGGGCGGTACCTTGTCATGATGACGTTTCGGCGCTGGTCGGTGCCGGCCGGTATCGCTATGGGAAGGGACGTTCCCACCCGGCAGGGCCCAGACCATGAACGCCGAATTCGACCTTGCCCGCTATCTGGCCCGCATCGGGCATGGCGGGCCGACACAGCCCGATCTGTCCACCCTGACGGCATTGCACATCGCCCATGTCGGGGTGATTCCGTTTGAAAACCTGGATATCCAGATGGGGCTTCCCATCCGGCTGGAGGCTGATGCCATCCGGGACAAGCTGGTGGAACGCCGCCGTGGCGGTTATTGCTTCGAACAGAACAGCTTGTTCCAGGCGGCGCTCGCCGCCATCGGCTTCAGTGTCCGCCGCACCATGGCGCGCGTCCGCATGGGCGGAGAGCCGGGGGGCCGCAGCCACCTGATGCAGATCGTCACCCTGGATGACGTCCCTTATATCGCGGATGTCGGATTTGGCGGTGCCTGCCTGGTGGAGCCGCTGCCCCTGCGTGCGGGGGAATATGACAGTGCCGGTGACCGCTGGCGTATCCGCCCGTCCGACTGGGCCCCCGGCTGGGAAGTGGAGGTCTGGCGCGATGGCGGCTGGTTCGGTCTTTACTGGTTCAGCGATGATCCGGTGACCGATCTTGATCTGGTCTTCGGCAACCATTTCACGTCCACCCACCCGGCCTCACGGTTCGTGCAGAACCGCGTGGCGGCGCGCAGCACCCTGACCGAACGGCACACGCTGCTGAACGGTCAATACCGGCTCCGAGTCGGGGGGCACCTGGTGGAGGAGCGGGAAATCACGGACGAGCGGGCATTCCGCACCCTGCTGGCGGAACGGTTCCGGATCGACCTGCCCGAAGGGGCGGCCCTGCGTCCGGTGGCAGGGATCGCGCCCTGACGGCGCGTCCCTTCCGGCCGGGTACATGCGCCCCAACGCCGGGCGCCGCCGTACCAATGGTCATAAATCAGACCCTTGGTATCAGAACGCGGCGTAGACCTTGTCCAGGTCCTGGTCGTTGAAATTGTAGGTCGCGTTGCAGAACTCGCAGGTCACGGCCACGACGCCGTCGACGCGCAATTCTTCCAGCTCGCTCCGGTCCAGGCTGCGCAGCACGTCCGTCACCCGCTCGCGCGAGCAGCGGCAGCCCGGCCGCAATTCGCGGCGTTCGAAGATGCGCGGCCCTTCTTCGTGGAACAGGCGGTAGATCAGCTCGTTCGCGGACAGGTCCTTGTCCAGCAGTTCATGCGCCGTCACTGTTTCCAGCAGCAGGCCGGCACGATGCCAGTCTTCTTCCCGCACACCGGGCTGGTGGTCGGCGAAGGTGCCGGCATCCTCCGGCGGCAGGGCCTGCAGCATGATGGCGCCGCCAACCCATTTGCCGTCTGCGTCCTTGGCCACGAAGCTCTTGATGGACGCGGCCAGCTGTTCGCTCTGCTTGAAATAATGGCGCACGGCCTCGGCCAGCGTGGCGCCACGCAGTTCCACGATGCCCTGGTAACGCTCGGTATGTTCACCCTGGTCGACCGTGAAGGCGACATAGCCGGACCCCAGCAGAGAGCCCAGATCGGCCTTGAAGCCCTTATGCCCACGCTGTTCGGCCAGTCTTTCTAGATCCACCCGCGCATAGCCGCGCAGATCCCCGACGGAGGTGATGTCGGCGACCGTATAGGCGACGGGGCCGTCACCCTTGGTCTGAAGGGTGAAGATGCCGTCATATTTCAGGGACGAGGCCAGCGTCGCCGCCAGCAGGATCGTGTCGGCCAGCAGCGGCGCCAGCTCGTCCGGGTAATTGTGCCGCGTCAGAATCTCGTCCAGCGCCGGTCCCAGCCGGATCAGCCGCCCGCGAAAAGAGCTGCTGTCCAGCTGGAACGGCTGGCAGATATCGAATTCGGCGATCACTTCATTGGTGTCGTGGCGGGGCTGGCCCGCCACGGGGAAGTCGGAATTCATCGGTTCAGGCACCAGGTCAGAATGCCCTTCTGGGCGTGCATGCGGTTCTCCGCCTCATCCCACACCGCCGACTGCGGACCGTCGATGACGCTGGACGTCACCTCCTCCTCGCGGTGGGCGGGCAGGCAATGCATGAATATGGCGTCTTTTTTCGCCAGACCCATGATGCGATCGTTTACCTGATAGGACTTCAGCAGATTGTGACGGCGATGCGCATCCTTGTTGTGCATCGACACCCAGGTGTCGGTGACGATGGCATCCGCACCTTCCGCCGCCGTCTCCACATCACGGTGGACGGTGACGCGGCCATTATGGGCCTTGATCCATTCCAGTGTCTGGTGCGTCGGCGACAGTTCCGGCGGACAGGCGATGCGCAGTTCGAAATCGAACAGAACCGAGGCGTGGATCAGGCTTTCGCAGACATTGTTGGCATCGCCCGTCCAGCAGAAGACTGCATCCTTGATGGGGCCCTTGCGTTCCTCATAGGTCTGGATGTCGGCCATGATCTGGACCGGGTGGGAACTGTCGGTCAGGCCGTTGATGACGGGGACGGTGGCCGCCTCCGCCATCTCCTGCAGCTTCGCCTCATGGTCGGTGCGCAGCATGATGATGTCGACATAGCGCGACAGCACGCGCGCCGTGTCGCCGATGGTCTCGCCATGGCCCAGCTGGATTTCCTTGCCGGTCAGGCAGATCACTTCGCCGCCCAGCTGGCGCATGCCCACTTCGAACGACACGCGCGTGCGGGTGCTGGGCTTTTCGAAGATCAGCGCCAGCGTCTTGCCCAGCAGCGGCTTTTCCGCACCCTGGCCGCGCTTCATGAAGGCGGCCCGGTCCAGCATGTCGCGCAGTTCGTCGATGCTGTGATTGTGGATGTCCAGGAAATGGCGGGGGGTCGTGGTCTTGGTCATTGCGCCAGCTCCTGGCAGGTCTTGTCGATGATGGCGGCGGCTTCGGCGATTTCCGTATCACCGATGGTCAGCGGCGGCAGGATGCGGATGACATTGTCGGCCGCCGGCACAACCAGCAGCCCGTTCTCCCGCAGCCGCGTCGCCACCTCGCCATTGGGCTTGGTGCATTTCAGGCCCAACATCAGGCCCTTGCCGCGCACTTCCGCCAGCACGGTCGGGTATCGGGCGACCAGATCGGCCAGGGCCGCCTGCAGCTTCTCGCCCGTCTCGTTCACATGCTCCAGGAAGCCCGGCGCGGTGACGACATCCAGCACGGCATTGGCCACGGCCATGCCCAGCGGGTTGCCGCCAAAGGTGCTGCCATGGGTGCCGGGCACCATACCCAGCGCCGCCTTTTCCGACGCCAGGCAGGCGCCGACGGGGAAGCCGCCGCCAATGCCCTTGGCGATGCACATCACGTCCGGCTCCACGCCCGCCCATTCATAGGCGAACATCTTGCCGGTACGGGCGACACCCGTCTGGATCTCGTCAAACACCAGCAGCAGGCCGAATTCGTCGGCCGTGGCGCGCAGGGCCTTCAGATAGTCAGCACTGCCGACCTGGATACCGCCTTCGCCCAGGATCGGCTCGACAATGATGCCGGCCGTTTCCGGCGTGATGGCGGCGCGCAGCTCGTTCATGTTGCCGAACGGCACCTGATCGAAGCTGTCCAGCAGGGGACCGAAGCCGCCCACCATCTTTTCCGACTTGGCGGCAGCGATGGCCGTGGTGGAACGGCCATGGAAGGCGCCGCCCACGACGATGAAGCGGGTCTTTTCCGGATGGCCGCTGTCATGCTGATACTTGCGCACGGTCTTCACCGCGCACTCAAACGCCTCCACCCCGGAATTGGTGAAGAACATGGTGTCGGCAAAGGTCAGATCGCACAGCCGCTTGGCCAGCTTCTCCTGCCCGGCCACCCGGTACAGGTTGGACGTGTGCCACAGCTTGCCCGCCTGCTCGGTCAGCTTCTCCACCAGATAGGGGTGTGCGTGACCAAGGGCGTTCACCGCGATGCCGGCGGTGAAATCCAGGAATCGTCGGCCTGTCGTGTCCCAGATATAGGCGCCTTCGCCCCGCTCGAACACGATGTCGATGCGGGAATAGGTGGGCATCACGACAGGGATCACGGCTGCAACTCCATGGAGCCATATGGTTTCCGCGCGCATGAACCCCATGCCCACACGCCGGAACCGGCGACTATTGGGCCGACGGCCCCCCCTGTCAACGTACCCCCATGCATCCCTCTTGTGTCGTGGGCAAGAAGCGTTGCGGTTTTAACCCTTTCAGCTTATGAATGGATTGCAAACAACGGGCCGGCCGCCCTGGCCGGTCGCATTCTGCCGACCCCACGCGGACGGCCCCTGGCGGAGAGTGCTTGACCGATGCCCAACGATATCCTGGACCCGCGCAGCTTCCAGCGTCCCGGCCTAAGCGGTGTTGCGGAGGCGTCTGCCGAAACGGGTCCCCTGACCGGCGGCATCACCTCCATCGCGTCCGAAGCCCGGATCGAAGGGGCGAAGATTTCCCATTGCCATACGCTGCATGTTGCCGGCCGTCTGGTTGATGTGACGCTGAGCGACATCAAGATCCTGGAAATTGCCGAAGGCGGCCATTTCGAAGGTGTGGCCAATGTCGAGCAGATGCGTGTCAACGGGCGCGCCACCGGCACGATCGAGGTGTCGGGCATCCTGGCCGTGGGGGAGACGGGTCATGTGGATGGCACCATCCGCTACGGCCGCATCAATATCTCTGAAGGCGGCAGCGTCACCGGCACCCTGCAGAGCGGCAAGGCGGCGGGCTGATCGGCCCCCCCATTTCCATTCCTGATTAAAACCGCCCCTTCCGGCCTGATGCTGGAAGGGGCGGTTTGCTTTTAAGGTCGGCCGAGATTTCACCTTGGTGCCCGAAACGCCCTTCGGCTCAACCCACGCCGTCCCTACGCCGCCTTCTTCTTCGGCTTGGCCGGGGCCTTCACCGGTTCCGGCTCCCCCTCCGGTTCGGCCAGCGCGTTCAGCAGGGCGCTGCGGATTTCGGCCAGCTTGCGCTCGTGCGTGATCTTCAGGCCGAACACGTCCTTCACATAGAACACGTCGATGGCGACATTGCCGTAAGTGGAAATCTTGGCCGACGCGATCTGCAGGTTGGCCTGGGTCAGGGTGCGGGTCAGCAGATAGAGCAGGCCAGGACGGTCGCGACCATTCACTTCGATCACGGTGTGGTTGCCGGCAAAGGTATTGTCGACCAGCACGCGGGGGGCGATCTTGAAGGCACGGGCACGCGCCGTCTGCGGCGGGCGACGGCGGGCCAGTTCGTCGGCCAGGCGCAATTCGCCGGCCAGCACCTTGTCCACCATCACCGATAGCCGCGCCAGCTTGTCCCCGCTGTCGAAGGACCCGCCACCGGCGGCCTGCACCGTGAACACGTCCAACGCCATGCCGTTGGTCATAGTGAAGATGCGGGCGTCCACGATGTCGGCCCCGGCCAGTGCCAAGGCCCCGGCCAGACGGGAGAACAGGCCCGGATGGTCGGCGGTGTAAACCGTGACCTCGGTGATGGTGCGGCCGCGATCGACCCGGGTATCCAGCGTCAGCGGCGCCCTGGTCCGCTCCGCCTCCCGGATCAGCCGGGCATGGTGGGCCAGGGTCTGCGGGTTGAAACCCAGCCAATAGGCGGGATAAGCGCGGGCCAGATGGGCATCCACATCGGCCACCGGCCAGTCGGTCAACAGGTCGCGCAGGGCCGCCTGGGCCGCGATGACGCGCGAATCGCGTCCTTCAGTGCCAACGGTGCCGGACATCCGCTCTTCGCAGCGGCGATAAAGCTGACGTAGCAGCGTCGCCTTCCAGCCGTTCCAGCGGCCGGGACCGACGGCGCGGATATCGGCCACGGTCAGGCAGAGCAGAAGCTTCAGGCGTTCGGGCGACTGCACCAGATCGACGAACTTGGTAATCGTGCCCTCATCATCCAGATCGCGCTTGAAGGCCGTGTCGGACATGGCCAGATGCCAGCGCACCAGCCAGACCACGGTCTCTGTCTCCTCCTCGCTCATGCCCAGCCGGGGGCACAGCTTTTCCGCGACCTTGGCGCCCAGGATGGAATGGTCGCCGCCCCGGCCTTTGGCGATATCGTGGCAGAGCATGGCGACATAGAGGGCCCGACGCGAATTGACGGTGTGGATCACCTCCGACGCCAGCGGCACCTCGTCCTTCAGCCGGCCGGCCTCCACCTGATGCAGGATGCCGACGGCGAACAGCGTATGCTCGTCCACGGTGAAGTGGTGATACATGTCGAACTGCATCATGCCGACGATGCGGCCGAAATCCGGCACGAACCGGCCCAGCACGCCGGCCTCGTTCATGCGGCGCAATGCTATTTCCGGATCCTTCTTCGATGACAGGATATCCAGAAACAGACGGTTGGCGTCGGCATCGTCGCGCAGTTTCGGACCGATGCTGGACAGCGCGCGGGTGATGGCGCGCAGCGCATTGGGATGGATGTCCAGGTCATTTTCCTGCGCCACATGGAACAGGCGGATCATGTCGACGGGATGATCCTTGAAATGCCGGTCCGACCTGACATTCAGGCGGCCCGCATCCAGGGTGAAGCCATAGAAATCCGCGCCGCGTGCAAAGCGGCGGCGCAGGAAGGCGAATCGGGGTGCGCGCTTGCTCTCCTGCTCCAGGGCCGCGCAGAAGATGCGGGTCAGGTCGCCGACATCTTTCGCCACCATGAAGTAATGCTTCATGAAGCGTTCGACGGCATTCTTGCCCGCATGCTCGGTATAGCCCAGACGGCGGGCCATTTCGGCCTGCACGTCGAAGGTCAGGCGATCTTCCTGCCGGCCCGTCAGGTAATGCAACTGGCAGCGCGCGGCCCACAGGAAGCTTTCGGCCTTGGCGAAGCGCACCGCCTCTTCGGGCATCAGCACGCCCTTGGCGACCAGCCCTTCCACCTCATCCACCTGATAGGCGTATTTGGCGATCCAGAACAGGGTCTGAAGGTCGCGCAGCCCGCCCTTGCCTTCCTTGATGTTGGGTTCCAGCATATAGCGGCTGTCACCGACCTTGCGGTGCCGCTCGTTGCGCTCGCCCATCTTGGCTTCGATAAAGGCGGTGACGCCGCCGGCAGCCCCCACCACTTCCTTGGCGAAGCGCTTGCGCATCTCGTTGAACAGGGCGTTTTCGCCCCACAGGAAGCGCGCCTCCAGCAGGCTGGTGCGGATGGTCATGTCGGTCAGTGACAGGCGGATGCATTCGTCGACCGAACGCACGGCATGGCCAACCTTCCAACCCAGATCCCACAAAAGATAGAGCAGATATTCCACCACCTGTTCCACGCGTGGCGTGCGCTTGTAGGGCAGCAGGAACAGCAGATCGACGTCCGATCCGGGCGCCATCTCGCCCCGTCCATAGCCGCCGATGGCGACGATGGCCAGACGTTCGCCCTTGGTCAGTTCGGCCGTGGGATAGACATGGTCCAGGGTGAAATCGGCCAGCGCCTGGACGATGGCATCCGTCATCCTGGCGGTCTGATGTACACAATCGTCGCCGCGGTGCGACGACTCGAAGCGGGTACGGATGGCGGCCCGCCCCTCCGTCAGCACATCCTTCAGCAGGGCCAGGACCGGCGACCGCAGTCCGTCGATGCTGCCTTCATGATTCTCCGCCAGGGCCGTCAGCTGCTTGCCGATACTGGCGCGGCTGGGGGTGGAGGGTGCGCGCGTCGCGCCATCGCCACGATGGCTGCTGCTGGCGTTGGTGGCGGCGGGGGTAATGGTGGGAATGGTATCTGGCATCGTGCTGCTTCCGGGACTGACCCTTCGCGACATTATGCCACGAAACATGCGGATAGGCGTGGCCCTTCCGTATGGCAGAAACCCCATTGCCCCCCTCCCTCTATTGTTTTTGTGAGGTTCGGCGCTTATCCCTCGCCGGCTGTCGCTCCCAGCAATCGTCTGGCATTCTCGTTTGTGGCGCGGTGATAGGGGGCCAGGCCCCTGCCACCCAGCCGGCTGGCCTCCAGCGCCATGCGCCCGCAGGCGATTTCCGCCGCGTTCAGGCTGGTTTCCACGAAATCGCTGGCCGCTCCGCCATACCGGATGGGGTCGGGCGGCGTGACCAGGGCCATGCTGGCCTGGGCCTGCGCTGTCACCTGCTGCGCCAGCCATTCCAGCCAGGCGTCCGACACGGCCCACAGGCCGGCCGCCAGCGCCCGCTGCGCCTCCAGCGCCGCGTCCAGCTTTTCCCAGATCATGGTGGTGAATTCGGGATCGTCGAGCCGCGCCGGATCATAGCCGGCGGCGGCCAGCCGCATGGCGCGCAGCCAGATGGTTTGCTGCGCTGCCCACAAGGTTTCGCCCAGGACCATGCTGGTGGTGGCCAGTTCGGCCGCCACTTCCGCGCCCCTGGCGCCCAAGGGTGTTGGGGCCTGTCGCTTCATGTCCGTACCCCTTTTTGCCGATCGGGGTGTTTCCCCGTCCGAACAGGGTACAGAGTGTCATGTTGCAGTGCAACAGACCCTGCGACGCAGGGTCGCTGATACTTTCGTCCCCCCCAACGCCGGGCGGGCGGTCGCCGGCCTTTGGCGCACACATTATGCGCTCTGATTCAGCCTGCTTTCGCCGCCTCCTCCGGCGTCAGGGCGCGGACCGACAGGGCGTGGACCCGTTCGGACAGTTCCGCGGCGACGGTGTCATAGACCAGCCGCTGCCGTGCCACGCGCGACAGGCCCTGGAACCGGTCAGAGACGATGATGACATCGAAATGCGTTTCCCCACCCGGCTGGTCCGCCCCCGCATGGCCGGCATGCCGGTGAGAGACATCCTTGATGGTCAGGACCTGCGGGGTTAGAGCCTGTGTCAACTTGTCCCGCATGCGGGTCGCATAGATCGCCATGACGTCTTTCCTGGCCTTGTCCGGCCGACAGATGGACGGTCCCCAGCGGACCGGCATGGCCGAAGAGGTAGTGGAACATCATGTCGGTTACCAGCCCGCCGAAGCCCGCGGCGCGTTCCGCGGCCCCTGTGTCGCGCGGCATGGCGCTTGTCCTGCTGGGGCTGGTCATCCTGCTCTGGGGTGTGAACTGGCCTGTGATGAAACAGGTGGTCGGGCATATGCCGCCGCTGACCTTCGTTGCCTCGCGCCTGGTGCTGGGGGCGTTCAGCCTGATCGCCTTCACGGCTGCGACCCGGCAATTGCGGGTGCCGTCGCGTGCCGACCTGCCCGTGATCCTGTCGGTGGGCGTGCTGCAGATGACCCTGTTCATGCTGATGGTCACCATCGCGGTCCAGCATGTGCCGGCGGGCCGGGCCGGCATCCTGGCCTATACGACCCCGCTCTGGGTGGTGCCGCTGGCGTTGATCTTCCTGCGCGAACGGCTGAACCTGCTGAAGGCGTTGGGCCTGCTGGTCGGGCTGGCCGGCGTGGCCGTGCTGTTCAATCCCGCGGCCTTCGACTGGACGCAGCGTCCCGTGCTGCTGGGCAATGGGCTGCTGATGGGGGCGGCCCTGATCTGGGCCTTCAATATCGTGCATGTGCGCGGCCATCGCTGGGTCGGCACGCCGCTGACCCTGGCGCCCTGGCAGATGGGGCTGGCCGCCATCCTGGCGACGATTGCGGCCCTGGCGACGGAGGATGTGACGCGCATCGACTGGTCGGGCCAGCTGCTGGTGCTGCTGATCTACAACGGCCCCATTGCCACGGCCTTCTGCTTCTGGGCCATGGTGACCGTCAACCGCGCCTTGCCGGCCATCACCACCTCGCTTTCGGTGCTGGGTGTGCCGGTGGTGGGGCTGATCGCCTCTTCCCTCTGGCTGCGGGAGCCGCTGACGGCCACCAATCTGGCGGGCCTGGGCCTGATCGCGGGCGGCCTGGCGGCCGTGGCTCTGGCCGATACACGCAAGCCGCGCAGTTGAGCGCTTGATGCGTATCGGCTTTTCGTCGGGTCTTGCTTGTCAGGTGCGGGCCCGCCCCCCATACTTCGCCGATGCATAAGAACCGGCCCAACCTCAGTTTCGACTTCCGGGAGGCACCCCGCACACAGTTGCGGGCGTGTGACCATCCCGGCTGTCTGCAGGCGGGTGAACATCGCGCCCCCAAGGGGCGTGACCGGTTGAACGAATATTACTGGTTCTGCCTGGACCATGTCCGTGACTACAACAAGTCCTGGGACTATTACGCCGGCATGAGCCAGACGGAGATCGAGCGTCAGGTGCGCCAGGACACGACCTGGCAGCGGCCGACCTGGCCCATGGGGGACTGGCGCACGCGCGAGCGGCAGACCCGCGATCGGGTGTTCAGCGGTGGATTCGCCTTTGGCGCGGAATGGAGCGGGGATGAGTCGGAGACCCGCCGTACCCCGCCGCGCGCCCGCGCCCGCACGCCGGAGGAAGAGGCGCTGATCGCCCTGGACCTGCCGCCCGACGCCGATTTCACCGCCATCAAGGTCCGCTACCGCCAACTGGCCAAGCAGCACCACCCCGACGCCAATGGCGGCGCCAAGGAGGCGGAAGAGCGGCTGAAATCCATCAACCAGGCCTACAACATCCTGAAGGCCGCCTATGGCGGCGGCCCGACCACCTGATATCAACGGCAAGATCGAAGCGAAGAATGGCTCCCGACATGGCATCCAACAGCACGGCCACCCATCCCGAACTGCCCGACATCACCGTGTCCGTGCGTGAGACGTTCGGTATCGACAGCGACATGCGCGTCCCCGCCTTCTCCACCCCGACGGAACATGTGCCGGAACGGGACAAGGCCTATCGCTTCGACCGCGAGACGACGATGGCCATCCTGGCCGGCTTTGCCTATAACCGCCGCGTCATGATCCAGGGCTATCACGGCACCGGCAAGTCCACCCACATCGAACAGGTGGCCGCCCGTCTGAACTGGCCCTGTGTTCGCGTCAACCTGGACAGCCATATCAGCCGTATCGACCTGATCGGCAAGGACGCCATCGTCCTGCGCGATGGCAAGCAGGTGACCGAATATCGCGAAGGCATCCTGCCCTGGGCCTTGCAGCATGCCTGCGCCGTCGTCTTCGACGAATATGATGCCGGCCGCCCCGACGTGATGTTCGTCATCCAGCGCGTGCTGGAAGTGGAAGGAAAGCTCACGCTTCTGGATCAGAACAAGGTCATCCGCCCGCATCCGGCCTTCCGCCTGTTCGCCACGGCCAACACCGTGGGCCTGGGCGACACG
Organism: Hydrogenophaga intermedia; assembly: GCA_943371025.1. Taxonomy (GTDB): domain Bacteria; phylum Pseudomonadota; class Alphaproteobacteria; order Azospirillales; family Azospirillaceae; genus Niveispirillum. The sequence continues at coordinate 123,390 of CALRTC020000012.1, read as the reverse complement.
ACCGGCCTGTATCATGGCACGCAGCAGATCAACCAGGGCCAGATGGACCGCTGGAACATCGTGGCGACCCTGAACTATCTGCCCCATGCCGATGAAGTGCGCATCATCCTGGCAAAAGTGCCGGAATATGACACTGACGAGAAGCGGGGCACCGTCGCCTCCATGGTCCGTCTGGCGGAAATGACGCGCAGCGGCTTCATCGCCGGCGATATCTCCACGGTGATGAGCCCGCGCACCGTCATCAGCTGGGCACAGAATGCCGCCATCTTTGGCGGTGATATCGGCTTCGCCTTCCGCGTCACCTTCCTCAACAAGTGTGACGAGGTGGAGCGCGCGACCGTGGCCGAATATTACCAGCGCTGCTTCGGGCAGGAATTGTCGACGGGTGCCTTCAAAGGCTCCCTGGTCTGACCGTTTCCAGTTCAGCAAGTTAAGGGGGCCGGCCGGACAGACGTATCGGCCGGCCCTTTGTCCTGCCCATGGTGGTGGAACCTGGCGACATCGAGGATTGACTTGCTATTATCCAGTGAATTCATCGACGGGGAATGAGTTCGCCGTAATTCATTGCAATACTGCAATTGTCAGGCCCAAAATATCACATCCGTCCAGGCCAATATCCGGACTCTGCCATTGGTACTATGCGACGATTGCACAGTGGCAATTGTCGACCCCAATAATTTCGGTTAGGTTGGGCCCGGGGCGTACTGAGCAGTTCTGGAGAATGCGATAATGAGGATATCGAGTCTTTTGCTGGGGGCACTTTTGCTCGCGGCACAGCCATTGATGGCAACGGCCGCGCTGGCGCAGCAAGATGCTGCGCCCTCGGCTGATGGCGCCAAGGCCCCCGTGGCCGAAGATGCCAATAAGGAAATCTGCAAGGGCGAGAAGCCCACGGGCACCCGTCTGGCCAAGAAGAAGATCTGCAGGACAAAGGCCGAATGGGACGAGTATTATCGCCAGCAGCGGGAAGAGACCGAGCACATGCAGCGGAACGATATGGCGAACAAGACGCCGCGTTCCGGCTGATCCGCGCGTGCTGACATCCGGGTCTTTGGGGGACCCGGCCGGTGGATGGGCGGCTTCCGCCCATTCCACCGCCCTGGCGCGACCGGGGAGCGCGTGACAGCCCCCAACCACAGGAGGATTGGATGAAGCATCACGTCGCCTACCCCGTCGCCATCGCGCTTTATGCGATGGCCCTGGCCGCACCGGCCGCTTTCGCACAGCAGCAGCCGGCCCAGGACAGCCAGCCGCAGGCCGCGGCCCCCGTGGTCGCCACCGATGCGGACAAGCAGATCTGCAAGAAGGAAAAGGAACTGGGCAGCCGTCTTGGAGGCAAGAAGACCTGCAAGACGAAGGCCGAGTGGGACGAATTCAATCGTCAGCAGCGCGCTGAAACCGAGCAGATGCAGCGCAACGACATGGCGAACAAGACGCCGAAATAAGCGGCGTCTGTCGCGCAACAGTGGGTCGCACTGGCGACAATGGCAAAACGGATGGGCGGAACGCTGCCCATCCGTTATTGTTTTGGGCACCGCAGCATCCCGCGGTCAGGATTTGTGACGGAAAATGACCCAGGAATCCCCCCTTGAGACCTTCAAGCGCGCCACGACCGCCACCTTGCGGGCGATTGCGGACCGAAAGGATCTGGTGGTGGGCTTTTCCTCCGAACCGCCGGGGGTGAATGGTGCCCGCGTGCGCGTTCCCCTGCCGCCGCGCGACCTTAATTCCAAGGACGTGGCCAATGTCCGCGGGTCGGCCGATGCCGCGGCCCTGCGGCTTCGCCATCATGATGCCGGCATCCATGCCAACCGCATGCCCGTCAGCGAACAGGCCCGCCTGTCGTACGAGGCATTGGAACAGGCGCGGGTGGAGGCCATTGGCGCCACACAGATGAAGGGTGTCGCCGGCAATCTTGCCGCCGCCCTGGACGAAAAATACCGCAAGCTGGGATTCGACCGGCTGAACGATCCCGAACAGGTGCCCGTGCCCGACGTGCTGCGCCTGCTGGCGCGGGAGGCCATGACTGGCGCCCCGCCGCCGGACAGTGCGCGCGCCGCCGTGGACCTGTGGCGGCAGAAGGTGGCCGACAAGCTGGGCACGGGGCTGGACAAGCTGGGCGCGGTCATGGAGGACCAGGACGCCTATGCCAGGGCCGTCCGCCGCCTGTTGACCGACATGGACATGGATGTCGGGGCCGAACCGGACAGCGAGGACGGGGAACAGGACAATGCCCCCGAAAACCCCGATACCGGCGACAGCGACAAGGAGATGGACAGCCAGGGCGGACAGCAGCAGCCCGGCGACGACCAGTCCCAGGACATGCAGGACCAGCAGCAACAGCAGCGCCGGTCCGAAGAGGTCGCCGAGGGTGAGGATGGTGAGCGCGCCGAGGGTGAACTGGCCGAAGGCGAAGGGTCGGAGGAGCCGGGCAATCCCGGTACCCAGCCGCGTCCGGAACGCAATCGCAATGAGCCCGACGCCGGTGCCTACAAGCCCTATACCACCGCCTTCGACGAGGTGGTGGATGCGGCCGACCTGTGCGATCCCGACGAACTGACCCGCCTGCGCCTGATGCTGGACCAGCAGCTTCAGCATCTCCAGGGTGTCATCTCCAAGCTGGCCAACCGGTTGCAGCGCCGGCTGCTGGCCAAGCAGACAAGATCCTGGGAGTTCGACCTGGAGGAGGGGATGCTGGATGCGGCCCGTCTGGCCCGTGTCGTCATCAACCCGACCATGCCTTTGTCCTTCAAGCGGGAAAACGAGACGAATTTCCGCGACACGGTGGTGACGCTGCTGATCGACAATTCCGGGTCGATGCGCGGCCGCCCCATCTCCATCGCGGCGATGAGCGCCGATATCCTGTCGCGCACGCTGGAACGCTGCGGCGTGAAGGTGGAGATCCTGGGCTTCACGACGCGGGCCTGGAAGGGCGGACAGTCGCGCGAACGCTGGATTGCCGCCGGCAAGCCGCCGCAACCGGGCCGCCTGAACGACCTGCGCCATATCGTCTACAAGGGTGCCGACGCCCCCTGGCGCCGGGTGCGCCGCAATCTGGGCCTGATGCTGCGCGAAGGCATCCTGAAGGAGAATATCGACGGCGAGGCGCTGATGTGGGCCCATACCCGCCTGCTGGGCCGGCCCGAACAGCGCCGCATCCTGATGGTGATCAGCGATGGCGCGCCCGTGGATGACAGCACCCTGTCGGTCAATAACGGGTCCTACCTGGAAAAGCACCTGCGCGCCGTCATTGACTGGATCGAGACGAAAAGCCCGGTGGAACTGGTGGCCATCGGTATCGGCCATGATGTCACGCGCTATTACCGCCGCGCCGTCACCATCATCGATGCCGAACAGCTGGGCGGCACCATGATGGAAAAGCTGGCTGAACTGTTCGACGAGGATGACCGCCGCGGCTGGGGTGCGGCCGGCCCGCGCCGCGCCGCGGGTGGCCGGCGCTGACCAGGGGCGCCGGGCGGAAAGCGGCTATCCGGTCTAGATGAAAACCAGCTGGTCGCCCGGCCGCACCAAGCCCAGCAGGGTGACCATGCCGGTCGTTTCCACCGACAGGTCGGGGCGCAGCTGCGGGTCGCGGATGCCCAGCGCGCGCCAACCCATCTCGCAGGCCAGGAACAGAGCACCCAGCTCGGCACAGGCCGACAGCAGCTCGTTCAGGGTGCCGACGCCGCGATGGGCCAGGGTCGCCTCCCGCGCTTCCGGGCTGGTGCCGTCATCAGAGAAATCCAGCCGCTTCCACCCGTCACGGTCCAGCAGCGCCGGCAGGGCGCGGCCTGTGAAGAACAGGGTCACCCGCCGGCCGGTGGCCACGGCGGCGGCGGCCATGACCAGGGCGTAATGCACGCGGTCATAGCCGCCGGCCTGGATGACCAGGGCCAAACCGGGGTTGGTATCGGACATGGGCCTTGCTCCACGGGATCAGAACGGGTGGTGCGACAGATCGGGATAGGCGGGATGCGTGCCGCAGACCGGGCAATCCGGGTCGCGGCGGATCTTCACGGTGCGGAAACTGGTTTCCAGCGCCGAATACATCAGCAGCCGGCCGGACAGGCTGTCGCCGATGCCCAGCAATTCCTTCAGCACCTCCACCGCCTGCAGGCTGCCCATCGATCCGGCGAGCGCGCCCAGCACGCCACCTTCGGAGCAGGACGGGATCATGCCCGGCGGCGGCGGTTCGCGGAAAATGCAGCGATAACAGGGATGCGGGTCGCCCAGATGCGCCTTGAAGGTCGATAATTGCCCGTCGAAGCGCAGCATGGCCGCACTGACCAGGGTCTTGCCCGCCAGATAGCAGGCATCGTTCAGCAGAAAGCGCGTGGCGAAATTGTCGGTGCCATCGGCCACGACATCGTACCCGCCGATAATGTCCATGACATTGGCCCGGTTCAGGCGGGTCTTGTGGATTTCCACCTTCACATCGGGATTGATGGCATTGATGCGGGCGGCGGCACTTTCCACCTTGGGCGTGCCGATTCGGCCTGTGTCATGGATGACCTGACGCTGCAGGTTCGACAGATCCACGACATCATCATCGACGATGCCGATTCGCCCCACCCCGGCCGCCGCCAGATAAAGCAGCAGCGGCGCCCCCAGCCCCCCGGCCCCGACGATCAGCGCGGAGGAGGACAAAAGCGTCGACTGTCCCTCCCCCCCCACTTCCCGCAGCATGATATGGCGGGCATAGCGGTCGATCTGGCTGTCGGTCAGGTCAAGCATCAGGTCCCTCAGGCAGCGAGCAGGTCGCGGACGAAAACATATAGAGGGTGGTCAGGCTGCGCCACCAGTCGGATGGTCATACCCAGACAGACCAGCACCAGCAAGGGTCGCACCAGCTTCGCCCCAAAGCGGATGGCGGCGTGGCTGCCGGCCCAGGCGCCCGCCATCTGCGCCACGGCCATGATCAGCCCGGCCTTCCACACGATCTGTCCGCCCAGCGCGAAGACACCCAGGCTGACAACATTGCTGGTGAAGTTCAGCAGCTTGGTATTGGCCGTGGCCCGGCGCATGTTCATGCCCAGCAGCGCCACGCAGCCCAGCGCGAAAAAGCTGCCGGTACCCGGCCCGAAGAACCCGTCATAGAAGCCGACGCCGAACCCGATCGTCAGGCTGAAGGCCGGCAGGGACAGGCGCGCCCTGGCCTCCACATCGCCAACACGCGGGCTGAACAGGAAATAGACGGCGATGGCGACCAACAGGATGGGAATGACCGTGGTCATGAAGCCCGACCCCGTCATGCGCACCGTCAGGGTCCCGGCCGCCGCACCCGCAAAGACGCAGGCGACCGGCAGGGCCATGGCCCGCAATTCGATCTGTCCCGCCCGCCAGAAGGTGGCCGTGGCCATGGCCGTGCCGAAACTGCCCTGGAACTTGTTGGTGGCCAGTGCTGCCGCCGGCGATATGCCCGCCGACAGCAGCGCCGGAATGGTGATCAGCCCCCCGCCGCCTGCGATGGCATCGATGAAACCGGCCAGAAGGGCGGCGATACCCAGGAAGACCAGCAGGTCGGGGGACAGAAGTTCGGCCAAGATCGGTTACCGTTCACGGTTGCAGCCCACCCCTTGATAGGCCGAACCCCCGAAGGGGGGAAGCGCTTGACGTTCGAAGCGGCGTGATCCACGCTTCGGAAAGATACAACCGGTCAGAACAACTGGTTAGAAGGCGGGATCATGCGTGAAGTCCAATCCACGGAAGCCAAGGCCCATCTGGCGCAGTTGCTGAGCGACGTGGAGCGGGGGGAGACTATTGTCATTACCCGCCACGGACGTCGCATCGCCCGTCTGACGCCGGAACCCGAAGATGGGGGGGAGCGGCGACGGGCCATTACCGAACTGCGGGCGCTGGGCCGAGAAAATGGTGCCATGTCGGTGACGGATATCCTATCGGCCAAGCATGAAGGGCATCGCTACTGATGCCGTTCATTCTTGATGCCTCCGTCGCCGCCGGCTGGGCGTTCGATGACGAGACCTTGCCGCTGCCTCGCATAGCCCTGGATCGTTTGGAGAATGACCGGGCCATGGCTCCAGCGCTCTGGTGGTTCGAGATATTGAACATCCTGACCGTCAACGAACGGCGGGGGCGATTGTCCCAGGCCACGGTCACGAAATTTCTGAATCTGGTCAGAAAGCTGGGGATCGAGATCGATCGTGATCCGGATGAGGGGGTGATACTGTCACTGGCCCGTATTCATCGACTGACCGCCTATGATGCCGCCTATCTTGAGCTGGCATTGCGTCTCGACCTGCCTTTGGCGACCCTCGACCGGGAGTTGGCCGATGCCGCATTGCGGGAAGGTGTCTCGCTGCTGAAGGCCTGATCCGCTTTCCCCCTCGCCCCGCGCTCCCGCGTTTGCTAAGAAGGTTGTTCCAGTCGAACTCGGGCGGGATGGCGGGAATGCCGGAAGATGTGCGGATGGGCTGCCGGACGTTGCCTTCCACGGCCATTGATCCCATCTGTTGGTGACCATGGTCCAGGTACATGCAAGCTGTGTCGCCATTGACGGCCAGGCCCTGCTGCTGCGGGGCCCGTCGGGGGCAGGCAAGTCCGATCTGGCGCTGCGCCTGATCGACGAGGGGGCCGCCCTTGTGTCCGACGACCGGGTTGATCTGATCCGCGACGAGGATGGCCTGTTGCTGGCTTCCTCCCCCCAGCCCATCGCCGGGCTGATGGAAGTGCGGGGCCTGGGCGTGCTGCCCGTCCCGGCGGTGGACATCGCCCCTCTGGTCCTGATCGTTGATCTGGACGGTGAGGGGGAGCGTCTGCCCGAACCGACATTCGAGATTCTGGCGGGCGTGACCCTGCCACGCCTGCGCCTGGACGCCTTCCACGCCTCCACCCCCGCCAAGTTGCGTCTGGCCATGGCGGCATTGGCCAAGGGTTGGCCGCTGGTGCCGGGGGAAACCGCGTGGCGCGCGCTGGCCGCCCCTCGTCCCGCGCTGCCGCCGGGGGGGCGGGCATGACCGGTCCGTCGCCCCTGGGCCCTGATGGCCGGCTGCCTGTGGTGGTCGCCACCGGCATGTCCGGGTCGGGCCTGTCCACGGCCATGAAATGCCTGGAGGATCTGGGCTATGAGGCGGTGGACAATCTGCGCCTGTCGCTGCTGCAGCCGCTGGTCAGCCAGCCACATGACCGGCCCCTGGTCATCGGCATCGACAGCCGTACCCGCGATTTCAACGCCCAGCAGCTTCTGGCCGAGATTGCCACCCTGCGCGCCCGGCCGGATCTGAAGGTCCGGCTGCTGTTCCTGGACGCGCATGCCGACGCCCTGCAGCGCCGTTATACCGAAACACGCCGGCCGCACCCGATGGCGGCCGACCGGCCGGTGCTGGACGGCATCGCCACCGAACGTGTGCTGATGCAGCCCCTGCGCGATGCGGCGGATGACGTGGTGGATACTACCAACTTTTCCGTCCATGACACGCGGCGCCATCTGTCGGGTCTGTTCCGCCTGGATGGCGGGCCGGGCCTGACCATTTTCGTCACCAGCTTCGCCTATCGCCACGGTGTCCCGCGTGAGGCGGATCTGGTGTTCGATGTCCGGTTCCTGGACAATCCGCACTGGGACAAGAACCTGCGCCCGCAGACGGGGCTGGATCGGCCGGTGGCGGATTACATCACCCGCGATCCGGACTATGCTGAATTTTTCGGCAACCTGACCCGGTTGCTGGAACCGCTGCTGCCCCGCTATGTGCGGGAAGGCAAGCATTACCTGACCATCGCCGTCGGCTGTACCGGCGGGCGGCACCGGTCGGTCTTCATCGCCCACGGTCTTGCCGATTGGCTGAAGGACCGGGGATACAAGGTGGGCGAGGCGCATCGCGATCTCGACCGCAAGGAGCAGGCCCCGCCTGTGCCCGAAGATCGGGCGGCGGCCGGCGCAAGCTTGAGGGAAAGCGCATGATCGGCTTGGTTCTGGTTACCCATGGCAGGCTTGCCGTGGAATTCATTGCCGCCCTGGAACATGTGGTCGGCCCGCAGAAGCAGGTCTGCGCCGTGTGCATCGGTCCGGAGGACGACATGGAGCAGCGGCGCAACGACATCCTGGCAGACGTCGCCAAGTGCGATGCCGGCGATGGCGTCGTCGTGCTGACCGACATGTTCGGCGGCACCCCTTCCAACCTGGCCATCTCCATCATGGACCGCGCCAAGGTGGAGGTGATTGCCGGCATGAACCTGCCCATGCTGATCAAGCTGGCCTCTGTCCGCAAGACGGGCGCCGATCTGAAAACCGCCGTCGCCGCAGCGCAGGAAGCGGGGCGCAAATATATCAACGTGGCCTCGGCGCTGCTGTCCGACGGCTGAGTTCAGGATAAAGACCCGGAATGAGCGAAAGCACCCTGCCGCCCGACGCGTTGTCGCGCACCGTCACCATCCGTAACCGCCGGGGCCTGCATGCCCGTGCCGCCGCCAAATTCGTGCGGTTGGCCGGCGAATATGACGCGCAGGTGGAGGTGGAACGCTGTGACACGGTGGTGTCGGGCGTATCGATCATGGGACTGATGATGCTGGCTGCCAGCATCGACACCACCATCGATATCCGGACCGCGGGACCGCAGGCGCAGGAGGTGCTGGAGGCACTGACGGCCCTGGTCGATGAGAAGTTCGGCGAAGACTAAGAAATTTCGGGGGGAACCCGCCCATGACGTCGCGATACCATCCGCCCCATGTCGGCGCGGGGGACGGCAGCACGGCTGAACGCGTGCTGCGTGGCCTGGGCGTGTCCGCCGGCATTGCCATCGGCCCGGCCCATGTCATGGAAGCCGGTGCCATCCAGGTGCCCGAATATTGCGTGGCCGAGGATGGTGTGGCCGAAGAGGTGGCGCGCTTCCACACGGCTGTGGAAAAGGCCCGGCGCCAGCTGGGCAAGCTGAAGGCCAAGGCTGGGTCGCTGCCGGCCGAAACGGCGGCCGACATTGCCATCCTGCTGGACGCGCACCAGGCCATGCTGTCGGGATCGCGCCTGATCCGCGGTGTGGAACGGCGCATCCGCACCGAACGGCTGAATGCTGAATCGGCGGTCCAGCAGGAAATCGCCGTCCTGGCGCAGAGCTTTGCCGCCATGGACGATGCCTATCTGGCCGCCCGCGTGGCCGATGTGCGCGAGGTGGGGCGGCGGCTGATCCGCAACCTGATGGAAACGCCCTATCAGGCCTTCTCCCGCCTGCCCGACGGCGCCATCATCCTGGCCGAGGAACTGTCGCCTGCCGATACGGCCCTGCTGGACCCACGCCGCATCGGCGGCTTCGCCACCGTGCTGGGCGGGGCGGAGGGGCACACGGCCATCATGGCCCGATCCTTGAGCCTGCCGGCCGTGCTGGGGGCCGCGGGGCTGCTGCAGGGGGTCGAGACGGGCGATTTGGTCGTCGTCGACGGGCGCGCGGGCCGGGTGCTGGTCAACCCGTCAGAGGATGTGCTGGCCGATTACCGCCAGCGTCAGGCCCTGTGGCGGGCGGAGCGCGAACAGCTGAAGGCGCTGGGCAGCCTGCCGTCGGTCACGCGCGACGGTACACCGGTCAGCCTGAGCGCCAACCTGGAGCTGCCGCGGGAGCTGGACGGCGCCCGCGATGCGGGGGCTGCCGGTGTCGGTCTGCTGCGCACCGAGTTCATCTATATGAACCGCGACGACCTGCCGGGGGAGGAAGAGCAGTACCAGATCCTGCGCGATCTGGTCATTGCCATGGAAGGGCGGCCGGTCACGGCCCGCACCCTGGATGTGGGCGGTGAGAAGCTGGCCGGGGCCCTGGCCGACCGCTTCGCCACCCCGGCCAACCCCGCCCTGGGTCTGCGTGCCATCCGGCTGGGGCTGAAGGAACCCAAGCTGCTGGAAACACAGCTGGCCGCCATGCTGCGCGCCGGGGCCCATGGGCCGCTGCGTATCCTGGTGCCGATGATCAGCCAGCCGTCGGAAATGCGGAAGGTGCGCGAATTGATGCGCGCCGTGGCCCGCCGGCTGCTGCGCCGGGGCCATGCCATCGCCGATCCGCTGCCGCCATTGGGGGCGATGATCGAGATACCCGGTGCGGCCCTGGCGGCCGACAGTCTGGCCGCCGTGTCCGACTTCTTCGCCATCGGCACCAATGACCTGATCCAGTACACGCTGGCCATTGATCGCGGCGATGAACAGGTCGCCTATCTCTACGATCCGTTGCACCCGGCGGTGCTGCGGCTGGTTCAGTTCACGGTGGAGGCCGCGGGCCGGGCCGGCATTCCCGTGTCGGTCTGCGGCGAAATGGCGGGCGATCCGCGCTATGCCGCCATGCTGCTGGGCCTGGGCGTGCGGGAACTGTCGATGGCGCCCGGCAACCTGCCCCTGGTCAAGCGCCGCGTGCGCGGCCTGGACCTGAACGAGGCGCGGCGGCGGGCCGGCATGATCATGAGCCAGACCGACAGCGGCCGCATCGCGGCCCTGCTGGATGATTTCAACGAGGCGCTGGGCTAAGGCCGCCGGATGGCGGCGGCCTTAGCCTGAGGGACCACAAACAGGCCGGCGACCGCCGGCCCGCGACCGCGTGGTCGCGTAAGCCAAGCCGCCGGATGGCGGCGCCCGGCGCCTGAGGGCGCAAAGCAATTACGCCAGCAGCTTGCCCAGTGGACGGCCGCCGACGATGTGCAGGTGGAAATGCGGTACTTCCTGATGGCTGTCGGGACCATGGTTGGCCAGCAGACGGTAGCCGCTGTCATCCAGGCCCGCCTGACGGGCGACCAGACCGGCGGCGCGCATAAAGCCCGCGATCTCTTCCACCGTGGCCTGGGAGCTGAAATCGGCGAAGCTGACGAAGGGTCCCTTGGGGATCACCAGGATATGAACGGGCGCCTGCGGATGGATGTCGTGGAAGGCCAGGGCGTACTGGTCCTCATAGACCTTCTTGCAGGGGATTTCCCCGCGCAGGATGCGGGCGAAGATATTGCTGCGATCATAGACCAAGGTGCCGTTCCTTCCGCTGTTGTTCCCTTGCCGCCCGGCCGTCAGGCGGGCTTGCGGTTTTTCTTTTCCTCGATCCCGCTGACGCCCTGGCGTCCTTCCAGGATGGCGTAGACATCGGCGGGCCGCACCCCGGCGTCGGCCCAGAGCACCAGCAGATGGTAAAGCAGGTCGGCCGATTCCGATGCCAGTTTTTCAGGCGTGCCGGCCATGGCCTCGATCACGGTCTCCACCGCCTCCTCGCCCACCTTCTGGGCGATCTTGGCGCGGCCGCGATGGAACAGCCTTGCGGTGTGCGAACTGTCCGGATCGCCGCCCTTGCGCGACAGGATGGTGGCGTAGAGATCGTCCAGGATGGCTTGGGTCGGCATGGATACTCCTGCTTCCAACGGCTCTTTGTTCGTCATGCCGGTGATGAACGATGAGGCGCCAGGTTAAGCTATCGACAATTCGTTTCCCGGCCCTTCTCCCGTCACCCCGGCGAAAGCCGGGGCCCAGCGTGAGGCGCGGTCAGCGCCGATATAAGTCTTATCGCGGCAGACGCCACTCTGCGCTGGGTCCCGGCTTTCGCCGGGATGACGGGGAGAGAACTGAACGGGTTTACGACGTCCTTATCTTAGCACCTGCGGAATTGTCACCGGAATGACGACACAAACACAATAAAAGCTCAGATCAACTCCGTACCGGGATCCCCGCCTTGGCCATATGTTCCTTGGCCTGGGCGATGGTGTAGGTGCCGAAATGGAAGATGCTGGCGGCCAGCACGGCCGAGGCATGGCCCAGTTTCACCCCATCGACCAGATGGTCCAGATTGCCCACCCCGCCCGAAGCGATGACGGGGATGGTGACGGCGTCGGCCACGGCGCGGGTCAGTTCCAGGTTGAAGCCCTGCTTCGTCCCGTCCCGGTCCATGGAGGTCAGCAGGATCTCACCGGCCCCGTACTCGGCCATGCGCTTGGCCCATTGCACGGCGTCGATGCCGGTGCGGTTGCGGCCGCCATGGGTGAAAACCTCCCAGCGCTGCTCCCCGTCGGGTCCGCGTTCCACCTCCTTGGCGTCGATGGCGACGACGATGCACTGCGCGCCGAATTTCTGCGCCCCTTCGCGCACGAATTCGGGGCGGTGGACGGCGGCCGTGTTGATCGACACCTTGTCGGCGCCGGCCAGCAGCAGCTTGCGGATATCTTCCACCACGCGCACGCCACCACCCACGGTCAGCGGCATGAACACCTGCTCGGCCGTGCGCCGGACCACGTCATAGATGGTGTCGCGGTTGTCGCTGCTGGCCGTGATGTCCAGAAAGGTCAGCTCGTCGGCACCAGCCGCGTCATAGAGGCGGGCCTGTTCCACGGGGTCGCCGGCATCGACCAGATCGACGAAGTTGACACCCTTGACGACGCGGCCATCCTTCACGTCCAGGCAGGGGATGATGCGGGCCTTCAGCATGGGCTCACTCCCCGCGCAGGATGGCCAGCGCCGCGGCCGGGTCGATGCGCCCGTCATAAAGCGCGCGGCCGGAGATGACACCGTTGATGCCGGTATGTTCAACTTCCTTCAGCGCCTTCAGATCGGCCAGGGAGGAAACGCCGCCCGAGGCGATGACGGGCGTGGTCAGGTGGCTGGCCAGATCGGCCGTCGCTTCCACATTCACCCCGCCCAGGGCGCCGTCGCGGTCGATGTCGGTATAGATGATGGCGGCCACACCGCAATCCTCGAACTTCATGGCCAGATCCAGGGCCTTCAGCTCGCTGGTCTCTGCCCAGCCTTCCACGGCGACATAGCCGTCGCGGGCGTCGATGCCGACAGCCACGCGGCCGGGGAAGGTCTTGCAGGCCTCCTTGACCAGCGCCGGGTTCTTCACGGCCACGGTGCCCAGGATGACGCGGGTCAGGCCGCGTTCCAGCCAGAAACCGATGGTCGCCAGATCGCGGATGCCGCCGCCCAGCTGCGTCGGCAGCTTCACACGGCGCAGGATGGACTCCACGGCGGCCCCGTTCACGGGCGATCCGGCAAAGGCGCCGTTCAGGTCGACCAGATGCAGCCATTCGAAGCCCTGGGCCTGGAACGTTTCCGCCTGGGCTGCCGGGTCGGTGTTGAAGATGGTCGCCTGCTCCATCTCACCGCGCAGCAGGCGGACGGCGTTGCCGTCCTTCAGATCGATGGCCGGGTAAAGGATCATGTCGCTTGCTCCGTCACGGCGGCGGCATCGGCCTTGTCCTCGGGCCGTTCCAGCACCTTGAAATAGAAATGGCCGGCAATGGTCCGGCCCTTAGCGCGGGCATAGTGCGGGTGCGTGCCCCAGCGCGTGAAGCCCATATGGTCGTAGAGCGTGATGGCGGCGCGCTGCGTCTCGCGCACATCCAGGTTCAGGATGCCGAAGCCCAGCTCGGTGGCGCGGTCGATGACGGCCTGGGTCAGCCTGCGCGCCATGCCATGCCCGCGCGCCCAGGGGGCGACGAAGCTGGTGGTCAGGTTGCAGGCGAAGGCCTGCGCCTCGTTATTGCGGGTGGGCCGGATCAACTGGGCGGACCCGGCGATGACCCCATCCAGTCGGCCGACGAACAGGGTCCGTTCCGGCACGGCCAGCACGCCCTTCCAGTACCGTTCCATCACCTCGCGGTCGGGCGGGGTGACCCAGCCGAAGCCGCCGCCATCGATGATGGCCGCCTCTGCCGCGTCGCACAGATCATACAGGTCGGACCGTTTCAGCTCCGTCACCCGTTCGACGCTGATGGTGCTGTGGGAGCCCGCCAGCGGGTTGGGTATATCCGCGTTCATGGCCGCCACCGCAGGAAATTGCCGATGATGGACAGGCCGGCGGCCTGGCTTTTTTCCGGGTGGAACTGCGTGCCCACCAGATTGTCGCGACCGACGATGGCGGGGAATTCCCCGCCATAATCGCAGGCCGCCAGCACCAGGGCCGGATCAGCCACCTTCATGGCATAGGAATGCACGAAATAGGCATGGGTGCCCGGCGCGATGCCGGCCAGCACGGGATGGGCCGGCGTCTTCACGATCAGCTCGTTCCAGCCCATATGCGGGATTTTGAAGGACGTATCGGACGGCACCAGTGCCTCCACCGTCGCGTCCAGCCAGCCCAGGCCCGGATGCACGCCATGTTCGACGCCGGCTTTGGCCATCAGCTGCATTCCGACACAGATGCCCAGGAAAGGCACGCCCTGGCGGATCACGCGTTCCGTCAGGGCGTCGACCATGCCGGGCACGCCGTCCAGCCCGGCCTTGCAGTCGGCAAAGGCACCGACGCCGGGCAGGACCACGCGGTGGGCCCGGCGCACGATGTCGGGGTCGTTGGTGGTGACGATCCGGGCATGCAGCCCGCCATCGGCCACGGCGCGTTCAAGCGCCTTGGCGGCGGAACGCAGATTGCCGGAACCGTAATCGATCAGAGCGACGGTGTCGGTCATGTCGCAAACCCAGGACGCGAACGGAACGGGAAGGGGCAGTGGGATGCCGGGTCGCTTACAGCGACCCGCCCAGCACACCCTTGGTGGACGGCACGGCATCGGCCTTGCGCGGGTCGATCTCGACCGCGGCGCGGAAGGCCCGGGCCAGTGCCTTGTAGCTGCTTTCCACAATATGGTGGTTGTTCTCACCATACAGGTTTTCGACATGCAGCGTGGCGCCGGCGGCCTGGGCAAAGGCCTGGAACCATTCCTTGAACAGTTCGGTGTCCATGTCGCCCAGCTTGTCGCGGGTGAAATGCACCTTCCAGATCAGATAGGGGCGGTTCGACAGGTCGATGGCGACGCGGGTCAGCGTCTCGTCCATGGGGATCAGCGCGTCGCCATAACGCTGGATGCCTTTGCGGTCGCCCAGCGCCTTGGCCACGGCCTCGCCGATGGCGATACCCGTATCCTCGGTCGTATGGTGAAAATCGATATGCAGGTCCCCCACCGCCTCGACCTCCAGGTCGATCAGCGAATGTCGCGACAGCTGTTCCAGCATATGGTCCAGGAAACCGATGCCGGTGGACACCTTGTAGGAACCGGTGCCGTCCAGGTCGACGGCGACACGGATGCGGGTCTCCTTCGTCGTGCGTTCAACAACGGCACGGCGCGGGGAACGGGCGGGGGTTGCAGTCTCGTTCGACATAGGAATTAGGTATCAACCTCCCTATGCCCTGTCCACCCGACCAGTTTGCAAGGCAGGGGACGGCAGGGCGCGCGGGGGCTGGACGGGTCCCTGATTATAATTGTAAATATTGATGCCCAATCCCCTTCTCGATTGTGTCCCATGCGGCGTGCCGGCGGTTCGATCCTTGTCGTTTGCCTGCTGGCGCTGTCGGCGTGCGGCAGCGACCCAGTGCCAGTGCGCCCTGTTACCGCCGCCCGGCCCGTGTCGCTGACGGTGGGCAAGGTGCAGGTGGATCTGCCGGCCGGGCATGTCGCCGGTTCCTATGGCTTCGGCCTGTTCTGCCTGCCGCCCTATAATGACGTGCTGTGGATCACCGAAACCCGCATGCCCGGGGTTCTGGGCCAGGCGGCGCGCGATGGCTTGACGGCATCGGGACTGCGCGCCACGCCGGGGACGGCGCGGGTACTGACGGGCCGGCTGGTCGATGTGCATCTGGACCTGTGCCGCCGGACCGATTTCTGGTTCGGCAAGTCAGTGGGCACCACGGGGGAAGCCAGCGTGCGCATCCTGTGGGAACTGGCTGATCCGCCCGCCGCCCCCCGGCAGTGGCAGACGGACGGCAAGGCGGAAATCGACACGCCGGCGCTGGACAAGCGCTATGACATCATTCTGCGCCAGGCTGTGCTGGATGCTGCCGGAAAGCTGGCGTCCCTGCAGGGTTTCCGGGAGGCGGCGATGGCCCCTGCACAGGTTGCGGGCGTGGTGACTGTTGCCGGGACCCTGCCCACGGCAGAGATGGGACAAGCGGTGGTGCCCGGTGGCCCTGTGCCGGGAGAGGTAGAGGAGGCATCAACCCCGCCCCCCGGCTCCCCCCTGGCTGCCGGTGCCGCCCTGGTCCGGCATGGGGAGGGGACGGGGATCATCGTCGATGCCAGCGGCCTTGTGCTGTTGCCGGACACAGGTGTCGCCCTGCCTGATCCCGTGGTGCTGACTCTGGTGGATGGGCGCGCCGTGAACGCCACGGTGAAGGCAGGGGGCTTCGGTTTCCACCTGCTGGCCCTGTCCGACCCGCCCGCGGCCGTCGCCTCCGCCCGGCGGCAGCGACCAGCTGTCAGCCAATGGCTGTTCCGGCCGGGGCGCGACGGGGGGCCCGTCGGCATGGTGGCGGCCCATACGGGGCCGGAACGCAGCCAGGGCCGCCAAGTGCCCAGCCTGCTGGTCGACCTGGACCCCGACATGTCGCGTGATCCGCCCTGGTTCCTGGTGGATGGGGAAGGACGGCTGGCGGGCCTGCGCATGGGCCGGCCGCTGGCGGGGGAGCCCGCATCCTATGTCGCCCCGCCGGGGGTGTTGTCCTGGCTGCGCGGACAGGTGGTTCCATCGGAGCCGGGGGGAACGGTCACCCTGTCGCCTTGACGGGGGCGCCCGCCTGCCCACATAGCAGGGGACCAATCCCCCTATCCGGGCAGTATTCCTGATGAACGGCAATTCCAATCCCCACGATCCCATCCAGTGGCATGGCACCACCATCATTTCCGTCCGCAAGGGCGGGCAGGTGGTCATTGCCGGTGATGGTCAGGTGTCGATGGGGCAGACGGTGATGAAATCCAACGCCCGCAAGGTCCGCCGCCTGGCCGGCGGGTCGGTCATGGCCGGGTTCGCCGGGGCCACGGCCGACGCCTTTGCCCTGTTCGAACGGCTGGAAGCCAAGCTGGAACAGCATCCGGGCCAGTTGACGCGCGCCGCCGTCGAAATGGCCAAGGACTGGCGCACCGACCGTTACCTGCGCCGGCTGGAAGCGCTGATGGCCGTGGCTGACAAGGATGTGTCGCTGGTCATCACCGGCAATGGCGATGTGCTGGAGCCGGAGGACGGCATCATCGGCATCGGGTCCGGCGGTTCCTACGCCCTGGCCGCCGCCCGCGCCCTGATCGATATCGACGGGCTGGACGCGGAGACCATCGCGCGCCGTGCCATGAAGGTGGCGGCCGATATCTGCGTCTATACCAACCATTCCGTCACGCTGGAGAAGATGTGATGACCAGCACCGCCACCGCCTTCTCCCCGCGCGAAATCGTCTCCGAACTGGACCGGTTCATCATCGGCCAGAATGAGGCCAAGCGCGCCGTCGCCATCGCGCTGCGCAACCGCTGGCGCCGGCAGCAATTGACGGGCCAGATGCGCGAAGAGGTGTATCCCAAGAACATCCTGATGATCGGCCCCACGGGTGTGGGCAAGACCGAGATTGCCCGCCGTTTGGCCAAGCTGGCCCAGGCCCCGTTCGTGAAGGTGGAAGCCACCAAATTCACCGAAGTGGGCTATGTCGGCCGCGACGTCGAACAGATCGTCCGCGATCTGGTGGAAGCCGCCATCGTCATGACCCGTGAGCGTCTGCGAAAGGAAGTGGCAGCCAAGGCCGAACTGCATGCCGAAGAACGCGTGCTGAACGCCCTGGTGGGTGAAACGGCCAGCCCGGAGACGCGCAGCAAATTCCGCAAGATGCTGCGGGAAGGCACGCTGAACGACAAGGAGATCGAAATCCAGGTCGCCGATAACACCGTCCCCGGCATGCCCGCCTTCGACGTGCCCGGCATGCCGGGTGCCCAGATGGGCATGGTCAATCTGGGCGACATTTTCGGCAAGGCCTTCGGCGGTGGTCGCACCAAGACCCGCAAGATGAGCGTGTCGGAAAGCCACGACGTGCTGATGGCGGAGGAAAGCGACAAGCTTCTGGACAATGAGAAGGTGGTGGCCGAGGCCATCCATGCCGTGGAACAGAATGGCATCGTCTTCCTGGATGAAATCGACAAGATCTGTGCGCGCAGCGAACATCGCGGCGGCGGCGACGTGTCGCGTGAAGGCGTGCAGCGCGACCTGCTGCCCCTGATCGAAGGGACGGTCGTGTCCACCAAGCATGGCGCGGTGAAGACCGACCATATCCTGTTCATCGCGTCCGGCGCCTTCCACATCGCCAAGCCCAGCGACCTGTTGCCGGAATTGCAGGGCCGCCTGCCCATCCGCGTCAATCTGCAACCGCTGACCCAGGCCGATTTCCGCCGCATCCTGACGGAGCCGGAATGCAGCCTGATCAAGCAATATGTGGCCTTGCTGAAGACGGAGGAGGTGGATCTGGTCTTCACCGACGACGCCATCGACGAGCTGGCCCGGCTGGCGGCGGAGATCAACCGTACCGTGGAAAATATCGGTGCCCGCCGCCTGCACACCGTCATGGAGCGGCTGCTGGAGGAAATCAGCTTCGCCGCGACGGAGAAAAGCGGTCAGACCATCAGTGTGGATGCCGATTATGTCCGCACGCAACTGGACGGGCTGGCCCAGAACACAGACCTGTCCAAGTTCATCCTCTGACGGGGAAAAGGGGCGGGCTTGTCGGCGCCCGCCCCCATCGACACCATGGAACTGACGGTCTCCGCCACCGACCGAATGTCGCTGCTCCCATCCGGCACCAACCACATGTGACGCGGAACCCCGGTCGATGGTGGCCGGACCCTTCCCGTGACGATCGGGAATTGACCGGCGGATCAGCCGCGCGACACCGACAGGCCGCCATCGACCAGACTGGCCGTGCCGGTGACGAAGCTGCTGTCGTCCGACGCCAGGAACAGGGCTGCCTTGGCCAGTTCTTCGGGCTGACCGGCGCGCTTCAGGGCGTGCAGGTTGTTGATGAAGCTCTGCGCTTCCTCGGTGCTGTTGGCGGTGCGGTACATCTCCGTTTCCACGGCACCCGGCAGCAGGGCGTTCACGCGGATGGCCTTCGGCCCGTATTCGGTGGCCAGCGCCTGGGTCAGGCCGATCAGGCCGGACTTGCTGGCGGCATAGGCGGCCATGCCGGCAAAGGCGGCCGTATAGCCCACGAAGGTCGAGGTGAAGATCACCGAGCCACCGCCATTGGCTTGCATCGCCGGGATCTGGTATTTGGCCCCCAGGAAGGCGCTGGTCAGGTTGACGGCCAGGGTCTGGTTCCAGCCTTCAGCGTCGATGCTGTCGGTGGGGCCCATGGCGCCCAGCGTGCCGGCATTGTTGAAGGCGATATCGAGCTTGCCGAAGCGGCCGACGGCCAGATCAACCAGGGCCTTGGCGAAACTTTCGGACTGTACGTCACCAGCCAGCGCCACGGCCTCGCCGCCGGCGGCCTGGATTTCGGCGACCAGACTGTCCAGTTCGGCCTGGCGGCGGGCGCCAACCACCAGCTTCGCGCCCTCGGCGGCGAACAGGCGGGCGGTGGCGCGGCCGATGCCGGCGCTGGCGCCGGTGATGATGGCGACTTTGTTCTGCAAGCGGTTCATTTTCAGGTCCTCCGGTTTGGGGGGCGCCGCATCGGCGCCGTTCATGATTGGACCCTACGCCCCATGAAAACTTTCATCGATGGGATGAAAATGGTTCTATCATTCAGTTTTCATGAATGACTGAGGCCAGCCATGGACCGGTTGCGGGCGTTCGAGGTGTTTGTGGCCGTCGTGGGCAAGGGTGGCTTTGCCAAGGCGGCCGAGGCGTTGAACACCTCTCCCGCCAATGTCACCCGCTATGTGGCGGAGCTGGAGACCTATCTGGGTGTCCGGCTGCTTAATCGCACCTCGCGCCGGTTGTCGCTGACGGAAACGGGGCAGGCGCTGTTCGACCGGGGGCGCGCCATCCTGGACGAGGTGGCGGAACTGGAAGCGCTGGCGGGTGCGACGAGTATGAACCCGCGGGGACGCCTGCGCATCAACGCCCCTGTCAGTTTCGGCATCCGGCATCTGGCGCCACTCTGGCCACGTTTCATGGCCCTGCATCCGGATGTGATGCTGGACGTGTCGCTGATCGACCGTGTCGTCGATATCGTGGAGGAAGGCTTCGACATGGCGATCCGCATCTCCCGCGCTGGTCCCCAAAGCCATGTTGCCCGGCGGCTGGCGGTTTCCCGCAATATTGTCTGTGCGTCGCCGTCCTATCTGGCGCGCCATGGTCATCCGGAAAGCCCGGCCGACCTGGCGGCCAGTCACCGGTGCATCCTCTACACGCATGCACTGACACCCGATGAATGGCCGCTGACGGGTCCGGACGGCAGGGAAGAGGTGATCCGGGTCAACGAGGCGATGTTGCCCAATAACGGCGACACGGCCCGTCTGGCGGCCCTGGACGGGATGGGCATCATCCGCCAGCCGACCTTCCTGATCGGGGATGATCTGCGCGCCGGCCGGCTGGTCCCGCTGCTGCCCGGTTTCAGCCTGCCTGACATCGATGTACTGGCCGTCTATCCCACCCGCCGCCATCTCAGCGCCAAGGTCAGGGTCATGGTGGATTTCCTGGCCGATGCCTTCAAGGGCACGCCGCCCTGGGATCGGAGCTGACCCCGGCTTTCCACCGGCATGCCACGGGCCGCCCGTTCATTTCAGGCCGTTCATAATTTGCGATTGATTCTCATTATGAATCTTGATAGTCAATTGCGAGTGGTTCGCAATTGAGGGAAGTGGGACGTGAAACGGTTCGGTATGACGGCGTTGCCGCTGGTTCTGGCTGCACTGGGGGCGCCGGCCTGGGCGCAGGCCACGGCAATGGACGCGACGGGCGGCGAGACCCAGGTCAGCGAGATCACGGTAACCGCCACCCGCACGCCCAAGGAAATCGTGGAGGCGCCGGCCACGGTCAGCACCATCGACCAGGGCAAAGTGCGCGACCGTCTGGTTACCGACATCAAGGACCTGGTCCGTTATGAACCCGGCGTGTCGGTGCGGACCGCCGCGGGCCGCTTCACCGCCGCCGGCGCCAACACGGGCCGCGACGGCAACAGCGGCTTCAACATTCGCGGCCTGGAAGGCAACCGCGTGCTGATCCAGACCGATGGCATCCGCGCCCCCGACGCCTTTGCCTTCGGCGGGCAGTCGGTGGGGCGTGGCGATTATGTCGATCTGGATCTGGTGAAGAAGGTGGAGATTCTGCGCGGCCCCGCGTCGGCCCTTTACGGGTCCGACGGGCTGGCCGGTGCTGTCAGCTTTGTCACCAAGGACCCTGCCGACTTTATCAAGGGCGATGCCACCTATGGCGGAGAGGTGAAGACCGGCTACAGCAGTGCCGATGAAGGCTGGGGCAAGGGTTTCGTCCTGGCCGGGCGCAGCGGCGACTGGTCGGCCATGGTCGCCTATAATCGCCGCGACGCGCATGAGACGAAAAACCAGGGCGCGGTCGATGCGGCCAACAGCAGCCGCACCAAGCCCAACCCGCAGGACATCACCGACAATTCGGCCCTGGCCAAGCTGGTCTGGCAACCCAACGCCGACCATATCCTGCGCCTGACCTATGAACTGCTTGACCATGACATGGAAGCCGACGTGCTGACGGCCGTCGCGGTTCCACCACTCAGTTCCACCAGCACGCTGGCGCTTTACGCCCATGACATGATCCGCCGTGACCGCATCAGCCTGGATCATCGCTATGATCCGGCCGATGGCGGCTGGCTGGACAGTCTGCACTGGACGCTGTACCGGCAGGACAGCGACACCAAGCAGTTCTCCGCCGAAGACCGCAACACGGCCGCCGACCGCCTGCGCGTTGGCACCTTCAACAACAAGGTCACCGGCTTCAACGCCGACGCCACCAAGCATCTGAAGACAGGCGATGTCGACCATCTGATCGTCTATGGCGGCGACGCTTCGCTGACCCGGCAGGACGGCATCCGCACCGGCACTGTGCCGCCGGCCGGCGAAAGCTTCCCGGCCCGCGCCTTCCCCACCACCGACCACACCCTGGCCGGCCTGTTCGTGCAGGACGAGGTAAAGCTGCTGGGCGGTGCCCTGTCGCTCTATCCGGCCCTGCGTTTCGACTATTACAAAATCGATCCCAAGAGTGACGCGCTCTATGTCGGCACACCGACGGGTCAGAATGGGGATCATGTCTCCCCCAAGTTCGCGGCCTTGTACTGGCTGACAGACAATGCCGGCCTGTTCGCCAACTATGCCGAAGGGTTCAAGGCGCCGGCCCCGTCACAGGTCAATAACGGCTTCAGCAACCCGACACAGAATTACCGCTCCATCTCCAACGCCGATCTGAAGCCGGAAACCAGCCAGACCGTGGAACTGGGTCTGCGTTTCCGTGGTGCCGGCTGGCAGGCCGCGGTCACGGGCTTCAGGGGCTGGTACGATGATTTCATCGATCAGGTGCTGGTGTCGGGTAATTTCACCGCCGCCAACCCCGCGACCTACCAGTATGTCAACCTGGGCAAGGTCACCATCCAGGGGCTGGAAGCCAAGGGTAACTGGGAGGTCGGGTCCGGTTTCGGCCTGATCGCCGCCGCCTCCTACACCAAGGGTGACCAGAAGGACGGGGGCACCTCCAGACCGTTGGACAGCATCGACCCGGTGAAACTGTCGGCGGGGTTGAGCTGGGAGGAGCCAGTGGAAGGCCGCTTCGGCGGGGAATTGTCGGCAACCTATTCAGCATCGAAAAAGGCCAGCCGCATCGGCACCGCCTGCACGCCATCCTGCTTCACGCCGGGTGAATTCGTGCTGCTGGACGCCACGGCCCATTGGCGGGTGGCGGACATGGCGACGCTGCGCGCCGGCATCTTCAACATCCTGGACAAGAAATACTGGTGGTGGAGTGACGTGCGCGGCCTGTCCGCCACATCGGCCACCCGCGACAGCTACAGCCAGCCGGGCCGCAATGCCAGCGTCTCCCTGACCGTATCATTCTGAGGAACCCCCGATCATGAAGAACCTGTTTCGCTCAGCAGTGCTGGCGTTGACCGTCTCGGTCAGCGTCCCCGCGCTGGCCCAGACTGCGGCTGATTGCGGCAAGGCTGACTGCACCCGTTTCAACGCCGACCGCGCCGCCATCCTGGCCATGGCCGGCACCTATCGCGTGAAGTTCGACTTCCGCGAAACGGTGGCCCTCGTCCCCGGGTACGAGCCGCTGGAGCCCAAGCGCAGCGGCGGGTATGAGGCTGTGCGCGTCATTGAGGATACCGGCCGGACCATCCGCCTGCAGCATCTGCTGGTGGTCAAGGACGAGGAGGACAAGCCCGCCATCGTCAAGCATTGGCGCCAGGACTGGACCTATGAGCCGGAAAAGGTCCTGACCTATACGGGTCCGGACCAGTGGAAGCTGACCCCGGTGCCCGCCGCGGAGCGGACCGACGCTTGGTCGCAGACCGTCTGGCAGACCGATGACAGCCCGCGTTATGGCGGGGTGGGGCAATGGCGGCATGACCGGGGCGAGGATCGCTGGATCAGCGCGGAGACGGCCCGGCCCCTGGCCCGCCGCGACGCCGTGCGCCACCCGGTCTATGACCGCTATATCGGCACCAACCGCCATGCCCTGACCCATCAGGGCTGGGTGCATGAACAGGACAATGCCAAGGTCGGCACGCGCGACGGTAAGCTGACCACCTTCGTGCATGAGGTGGTGCTGAATTCCTATGTCCCGTCCACCGATTTCGATTTCAAGGCGGCCGATGATTACATGGCCAGGACGGCCACCTTCTGGGCCGCCGTGCGCGCTGCCTGGGACGCTGTCGCCACGCGCGATGGCGGCATCCATCTGGTGCAGGAAGCGGAAAGCGGGTCCAGCACGGGCAAGGAACTGATGACCATGGCCGATGATCTGGCCGCGGGCAAGCTGGCGCTGTCCGACGCGGTGGCCCGTGCCCGTTTCCTGATCGACCGATCCACCAAACCGGCCGCTGCCACGGCCGGCGCGTCGCTTGGGTGACGCGGGGGCTCCCCGGTGGAAGAAGTGACCAGCTTCCACCGGGGAGAGTTTCAAGGGTTTGGCAGGACGGTCCCATCTGTCCTGCCGCCGATCCGGCCACCGCCATGGCCGGCGCGTCGCGGGGGTGACGCGTGAACCGGGGGGATGCCGGGATATTACCGCCGGCATCCCTTCGGCATTTCTCCGACCCATGGAAAAGGGGCCGGACAAGCCGACCCCTTCTCACAAGCAAATCAGGCCGCAAAGCCTTATACCAAGCTGCGGTGAGTGAAACTCATCTTAGCTTGGTTGGCGCATTGAGCGCCCGCGACCCCATGGTCGCGTGAAGCCAAGCCGCCGGATGGCGGCAAGCGGCGCCTGAGGGCTGCATTGATCTGAACCGCAGGTTCTGATCAATGCAGATCAGTATCAGTCAGCCGACAGCACGCCGCGTTCCACCTGATCACGCTCGATGCTCTCGAACAGGGCGCGGAAATTGCCTTCGCCGAAGCCGTCATCGCCCTTGCGCTGGATGATCTCGAAGAAGATCGGGCCGA
Organism: Hydrogenophaga intermedia; assembly: GCA_943371025.1. Lineage (GTDB taxonomy): Bacteria > Pseudomonadota > Alphaproteobacteria > Azospirillales > Azospirillaceae > Niveispirillum. The sequence continues at coordinate 99,120 of CALRTC020000012.1, read as the reverse complement.
TGACCGTGCTGGTGAAGATCTGCAGCAGCAGGCCGCCACCCGGCGCGCCGTCCAGCAGGATGCCGCGCTTGCGCAGCTCGTCTGTCGGCTGGCCATGGCCCGGCAGGCGTTCTTCCAGCATGTCGTAATAGGTGGCCGGCGGCGGGGTCATGAACACCACGCCATTTTCCTTCAGCGCATCGAAGGTCTTGATGATGTCGTTGGTCGAGAGCGCGATGTGCTGGATGCCCTCGCCCTTATATTCGCGCAGATATTCCTCGATCTGGTCGACGCGGCCTTCGACGCCGGCACTTTCATTGATCGGGATACGGATCTTGCCGCAAGGCGCGGTCAAGGCCCGGCTCTTCAAACCGGTCAGCTTGCCTTCGATGTCGAAGTAGCGGATCTGGCGGAAGCTGAACAGCTTGGCATAGAAGTCGTACCAGACATCCATGCGGCCGCGATGGACATTGTGGGTCAGGTGGTCGACCTCGACCAGGCCGCAGCCGACCGGATTCTGTTCGGCCCCGTCGACGGGCACGAAGTCGATATCATAGATGGAGGTGGGGGACGTGTAGCGGTCCACCAGATAGATCAGGCTGCCGCCGATGCCTTCGATGGCGGGAATGTTCAGTTCCATCGGCCCGACGGTACCCTTCACATCCTTGGCACCCAGTTCGACGGCGCGCTTGTGCGCGGCTGCCGCATCCTTGACGCGGAAGGCCATGGCGCAGGCGCTGGGCCCATGGTCGCGGGCGAATTGCTGCGCCATGCTGTCCGGCTCGCCATTGACGATGAAGTTGATGTTGCCCTGGCGGTAGAGCGAGACATTCTTGGACCGGTGACGGGCCACCTTGGTGAAGCCCAGGACCGTGAACAGCTTGTCCAGCGCCACCGTATCCTCGGCCGTGTATTCGACAAATTCAAAGCCGTCGGTGCCCATGGGATTGTCCCACAGGTCGCCTACCAGCTTGCCGTTTTCCACGCGCGCCGTACCGCCGTCAGCCATCGTCGTCTCCCTGATCATCCGCTTGGTTGGGGAATGATTGGATAATAGGGCTGAACCCACGGGCATGTCCTTGCGAACTGCATTCGGAATCTGGCAGTGTCTGGTGAGAAATTGCGCCAATATTCGAATTGAGGGCAGAAGATGAGTGCGAGCGGTTTGGATGCAGCAGATATCCGCATACTTGCTGCATTGCAGCGCAATGGGCGCCTGTCCAATGTGGACCTGGCCGACCAGGTGGGGCTGTCGCCCAGCCCCTGCCTGCGCCGCGTGCGCGACCTGGAGGAAAAGGGCTTCATCCAGGGCTATACTGCCATCCTGGACCGGCGCAAGCTGGGCATGGGCGTCGTCGCCTTTGTCGAGGTGAAGATCGACCAGAATGCCGAAGGCGATGCCGATTTCCGGCGCGGCATCCTGCTGCTGCCGGAGGTGGTGTCCTGCTTCGTCATGACCGGCAACATGGATTACCTGTTGCAGGTGGTGGTGGAGGATCTGGACAGTTTCGCCGACCTGTCCATGCGCAAGCTGCTGTCGATCAAGGGGGTGAAGGAGGTGCGGTCCAGCTTCGTGCTGGACGTGGTGAAGCACTCCACCTCCCTGCCATTGCCGAAACCAACCTAAACCCGGCAGGAGATGGCGCTGGACCGACGCGATACCCGGATATAATTGCGCAAACACCCCCAACCTGGAGCATATCCGCAAGGAAATGCCCCGGCGCTGACGCTATGATGGCTTCCAACATATCCCGCATGATTTGGGGACGGAGCCATCATGAAGACGATCAACGCGCCCGCTGGCAACGCCTCCTCCGGCGATTTCGCGGCACGCCTGGCCGACAGCGGCAAGACGGACAAGGCGCTGCGCGGTGATTACAGCCGGGTACAGGCCGACTACACCACCGACCAGCGCTGGGAAGATTACAGCGCTGGAGAGCATGCGCTGTGGCGCACCCTGTTCGACCGGCAGTCGGCGCTTCTGCCCCGTTACGCGGCGCCGGAATTCATCGAAGGGCTGAAGCGGCTGGACGTGCGCGACGGTATCCCGGATTTCCGCCGCGCATCGGATGTGCTGATGAAGGCCACGGGCTGGTCGCTGGTGGCCTTGCCGGGCCTGATCCCGGACAAGGAATTCTTCGAACATCTGGCCGCGCGCCGCTTCCCCGTCACCAACTGGATCCGCACGCCGGAGGAGATGGATTATCTGGTGGAACCGGATGTGTTCCACGATTTCTTCGGCCATGTGCCGCTGCTGACCCATCCCGTCTTTGCCGACTATCTTCAGGCCTATGGCCATGGCGGGGCCAAGGCGCTGGCGCTGGGCGGTCAGGAACAGCTGGCCCGGCTTTACTGGTATATGGTGGAATTCGGGCTGATCAACACGAAGGACGGTCTGCGCGCCTATGGTGCGGGCATGCTGTCATCGCGGGGGGAGACGCAGTTCTGCATCGACAGCCCGATGCCGCACCGCATCGGCTTTGACCTGGAACGCGTCATGCGGACCCGGTATCGCATTGATGATTACCAGCAGACCTATTTCGTGCTGGACAGCTATGACCAGCTGATGGACGCGACGGCGGTGGATTTCACCCCGCTCTACGCCCGCCTGCGCACCCTGCCGGAGATTGCGCCGACAGAGATGCTGTCCACCGACGGGGTGTTCACGCTGGGCGCCCAATGCGAAGGCCACAAGGCGGCGTAAGGGTTCCCCCGACCTTTCCCGCCTGTGCCGCACCCCGGTCCCCATTGCCGGGGCCGGGGTGCGCCTGTTCAGGTTTACCGCCGGAACCAGCCCACCAGTTCCATATGCGATGACCACAGGAACTGATCGACGGGCCAGATATCGGTCAGGCGGTAACCGCCTTCGATCAGCAGGGCCGCATCGCGGGCAAAGCTGACGGGGTTGCAGGATACGCCCACGGCGACGGGCACGGTGGATGCCGCGATCTGCGCGGCCTGCGCCTGGGCCCCGGCCCGCGGCGGGTCGAAGACCACGGCCTGGAACCGGTTCAGGTCATAGGGGGGCAGCGGGTCGCGGAACAGGTCGCGCTTTTCCACCGTCACCTTGCCGCCTGTCTGCCGCGCCCCGGACGACAGGGTGTTGAAGGCGTCCGGCTCGCTTTCCACCGCATGCACCTTGCCCTTGGCGGCCAGCGGGAAGCTGAAGGTGCCGCTGCCGGCGAACAGATCGGCGATGGCAGCGGCATCCCCCACGCCAGCCAGGGTGGCGGCCACCAGCGCCGCCTCTCCCTCGCGGCTGGCCTGCAAAAAGGCGCCAGGTGCCGGTGAGACGGTGACCGACCCGAAACCCAGCACGCCCGACCGGCGCATGGCGATGGGTTCGGCCGGCTGCCATTCCCGCGCCCGCCAGGACAGGCGGGCCAGATCCTGGGCCGTGGCGAATTCGACCAGATGTTCCAGGGTGCGCAGGTCCGGGCGGCTCAGCCCCTCCAGCACCATGTCCACCCCGTCATCCAGCAGGGTCATGGCCACGTCCAGCGACTGCCCGTCGGCCAGCAGCGGGGCCAGCGCCTGACGCAGCGGCGCGATCAGCGCCACCAGCGCCGGGGCCAGCACGCTGCAATCACTCAGGTCGACCAGCCGGTGTGAATGCGCCTCGTTAAACCCCAGCCAGACGCGGCTGCCCCGGCGCACGGCATTCATCACGGCGCGGCGACGGCCACCGGGAGAGGTGCGGGCCATCGGATGCAGTGTGACACCGTCGCCCAGCAGACCCGACCGGCCCAGCACGGTGGTCAGCGCCTCCATCTTCCAGGTCGCATAGGCGGCGTCGTCCATATGCTGGGCCACGCAGCCGCCGCAGCTGCCGAAATGCGGACAGGGCGGCTCCGCCCGTCCCTTGCCTTCTTCCAGCAGGGTGACGGGCACACCTTCCCAGCCATCACCGCGATGGGCGCCGAACTTCACCATCAGCCGGTCGCCCACCAGGGTCTGCGGCACATAAAGCCGGTGTCCATCCCATTCCGCCAACCCATCGCCGCGCCCGCCGACGCGGGTGATGACCACTTCCACCGGGCCATGCGTGGGCGGCTCCGGTGTGTGACGCTGAGGCGGACGGGCGGGGCCGGAACGACGGGCGGGCTTGCGGGGTGGCATTGTTACGATTCCAGAATAATCACAGTCGGAAGGGGGCAAGGGCGGTACGGGCAGCATCGGGGATCGGGACCGGCCGGCGGGTCGCACGATCGATCAGCACCTGGGTTGCGTCATGCGTGGCCTTGATCGTTTCGCCAACGAAAAGGGCGCCTGCAACCCGGATGGAACTCGTGCCCAGCGCGATCACCCCCAGGCCGATGCGCAAGGGTGCCGGATAATGGATCTCGCCCAGGAATTCGAACACGGTGCAGCGCAGAACCACGGCCTGGCCCGGCAAGTGCGCATACACGTCCGCCGCGGTCAACAGGCCGACACGGGCATTTTCGAAATAGGCCCCGATGGCGTTGTTATTGGCATGCCCGACCGGGTCCAGGTCGGCGAAACGCACATGTTCATCCTGCCAGAACCGGTAGAGTGCCGGATCGGTCAGACGGGCATGATCGACGCTGCTGCCAGCTTTCATGGCACGGGTCCCCGGGGGCCGGTGGCACCGGCGTGATATCCATCAAATTTCATCTTGGGCATAGGGGGGCGGCGCGATTTTGGCAAGCCGTCCGGCGGAAAGGATGGTAGAAGGTCGCTACTTGAACACTTTGCCCGGAAGGGAGCCCCCACCATGACCGATGCCAACACCAGCGCCGCCGAGCAGCTTTTCGACAAGGCGCTTGATCTGGCCGAAAAGCACCTTGAAGCGGCCATGAAGGAAGGTGGCGCGCTTTCCGGATACGTCGCCATTGCCATGATCGAAGCCGCCGTCAACCAGGCCGTCGAAGAGACGAGCCATGAGGATGTGGCCGACATGCTGCGCGATCTGGCCGACCAGATCGAAGCCGATGCCGAGGAAGGCGAGGACGAGTAATCGTCACGTCCACCTTGTTTTCTGGAAGAACCCCGCCGGATTGCCGGCGGGGTTTTTTCATGGCCGTGCAACGGCTTGCAGGAACGCGCGGATCAGGGCCGGACTTTTGACCCCCGGCGCCTCTTCCACGCCGGACGACACATCGACAGCCGTCGCGCCCGTGGCGCGGATGGCGTCCGCCACGTTGGCCGGGTCCAGCCCGCCCGACAGCATCCAGGGCTTATCCCAGGTCCGGCCCGCCAGCAGCGACCAGTCGAAGCTGACGCCATTGCCGCCGGGCAGCACCGCGCCCTTGGGGGGCTTGGCATCGAACAGCAGCAGGTCGGCCACCGGCTCGAACAGCTTGGCCGCATCCAGATCGGCCGGTTCGGCCACCTTCACCGCCTTCATGACGGGCAGGTTGAAGCGGGCCTTGATGGCCGCCACGCGCTCTGGCGTCTCGCCCCCATGCAACTGGATCAGGTCCAGCGGCACTTGTCCCGTCACATCGTCCAGCAATTCATCCGTCGGATCGACAAACAGGCCGACGACGCGGGTACCCGTGCCCACCATGCGCGACAGTTCGGCCGCCGTAGCGATGGAGACATTGCGCGGCGATTTGGGGAAGAAGACCAGCCCCACCCAGCGGGCCCCGCCATCCAGGGCCGCCTGCATGGCGTCCGGTGTGCTGATCCCGCAGATCTTGGCCTTGGCGCTCATGCCCCCAGTTCCTTGGCGATGCGGGCGGCGGCGGCGGCGGGGTCGGCATCGGCGGTGATGGGGCGGCCGATGACCAGATGGTCCGCACCGGCCGCCACCGCGTCACGCGGACCCATGACCCGCTTCTGGTCGTTGGCCGCGGCCCAGGTCGGGCGGATGCCCGGCACCATCAAGGTGAAATCGGCCGGCAGGTCGCGGCGCAGCAAGGCCACCTCCGCCGGGGAACAGACCACACCGTCCGCCCCGTTCGCCTGCGCCACCCCGGCCAGACGCCGCACCTGATCGGCGGCCGGCACGGACTGGCCCACCGCCGCCAGATCTTCGTCCGACAGGCTGGTCAGCACGGTGACAGCCAGGATGCGCATGCGCGGCAGCGACAGGCGTTCCGCCTCCTCCCGCGCGGCATCGGCCGCCGCCCGGATCATCGCCGGTCCGCCCGACGCATGGATGGTCAGGAATTTCGGTGCCAGCGGCGCGACAGAGCGCACGGCGCCGGCCACGGTATTGGGAATGTCGTGCAGCTTCAGATCCAGGAACAGCGGCAGGTCATCGGCCGCCACAACCTCGCGGATGCCGGCCGGCCCCTGGGCCATGAAGAATTCCAGCCCCAGCTTCACGCCCCCCACCAGGCCGGCAACCTTCGCCGCCATCGCCTTGGCCCCCGCGATGTCCTGCATGTCCAGGGCGACGAAGACGCGATCAGTGGGGCGCATGGGGTGGGGCTCCGGCAAGGGTCAAATCCGGGTGCTGGTTTAACGCGGATCGATGGACAAGCGAAGGGCCGATCGGGCAAGCGTGCCATACGCGGCTTTTCCACATTACGAAAACGTAAAGGGAAGGCTTGACCCTGATCATGGCGGCAACCCAGAATGCGGCCTGCCCACCGTGCAGGAACTGGTCAGGACCGGGAGATCATCGATGCCGTTGCCGCCGCCCGAGGTACCGCGTGAGCGCATGCATGTGCGCAGGGTCACCTGCTCCGGCTATCGCCGGGCGGATGGGCTGTGGGACATCGAGGGCCATATCACGGACGTCAAGGACCACCCGTTCTTCCGCGGGGAACGCGGAGAGATCGCGCCGGGCGAGTTCGTTCACGAAATGTGGATCCGTGTCACCTTCGACAACCGCCTGACCGTGCGGGCGGTGGAAGCGGTGACGGATGCCGCCCCCTACACCCTGTGCCCGTCCATCACGGCGAATTTCCAGCGCCTTGTGGGCCTGTCCATTGCCAGCGGCTGGACGGCCGCCGTGAAGGAACGCCTGGGCGGGACGGAGGGCTGCACCCATATGGTGGAATTGCTGGGCCCCGTGGCGACCACCGCCTTCCAGACCATTGCCACCTGGCTGGATGATCGTGACCAGGAGGCACGGGCTGCCATGGTCGCACGGGGGGAAACGCCGCCAAGGCGCCGCCGTCCGCCCATGATCGACACCTGTCATGTCTGGGCCGCCGATGGCGAGGTCGTGGCGCGTGAATGGCCGGAATTCGCGGTGGCGAAGGGGGATTAATGCCCGCGGCGCCAGCGTTCCAGCGCGTCCCGCAGGGCGCGCGCGAAGGCTTTGCGTTCTTCCGGTGACAGAAAACTGCCCACGACCAGATGCCGTCCGTGCGAGGACAGGGTGATCTGGCTGCCCGGCCGCAGCGGTTCATCCAGGTTCACGCGCAGCCAGGTCGGTTGCAGGGTCCAACGCTGTCGCCGGTTGGCGGGATCGACCCGTTCCACGGTCAGGGCCCGGTCGGTCAGTTCCACCGTCTCATGCGCCTGTGCGCTGCGGTAACTGGCCTTGAACGCCCAGTAAAGCAGGGCGACATCGACACCCATGAAGCCGATGATGGGCCAGGCCCCGTTCAGATAGAAGATCAGACCCGTCCCCAGGCTCAACCCGCCCACAGCCCACATGATCCGCCGGAATCCGGCCGAGCTCAGGCTGCGATGCGGGTACAGCACGGCCCGGAACAGGACCGCGGCCGGATCGTCCGGCGATGGGGCGGCGAAATCGTTCATCGGCGATACGATAGGGCGGAAGGTTTGAACCGGCAAGGTGGGGAGATTGCGACAGGCTGTCCCGCCGACTATGGTAGGGCCCCCGACATCAGCCCGGTTTCCTGCCTTGAAGCGCGCCCAGATCGACGAATTCTTCCGCCGCCTGTCGGAACGCAATCCAGAGCCGCAGACGGAACTGGAATATTCCAACCCCTACACGCTTCTGGTTGCCGTCGTGCTGTCGGCACAGGCGACCGATGTGGGGGTGAACAAGGCGACCAGGGCGCTGTTTGAAAAGGCCGACAATCCCGCCGCCATGCTGGCGCTGGGGGAGGCGGTGGTGCGCGACCATGTCAAGACCATCGGCCTGTTCAAGACCAAGGCCGCCAATGTCATCAAGCTGTCGGAAATCCTGGTCGCCAAGCATGGTGGCCAGGTTCCGCGCAGCCGCGAAGCCTTGGAAGAACTGCCCGGCGTGGGCCGCAAGACGGCGAATGTGGTGCTGAACGTGGCCTTTGGGGAGCCGACCATCGCCGTGGACACCCATATTTTCCGCGTGTCCAACCGCACGGGCCTGGCGCCCGGCAAGGATGTGGAGGCGGTGGAGCAGGCGCTGCTGAAGCGCGTACCCAAGGCGTGGCGGCTGCATGCCCACCATTGGCTGATCCTGCACGGGCGCTATGTCTGCAAGGCGCGCAAGCCGGATTGCGGTGCCTGCATCGTCCGTGATCTTTGCGAATTCCAGGGCAAGGTGCTGGAATAGGCGCCGGCCGTTCTGAAGAAGGACCAGAGATGACCAATGCGCCCGATCCGGGTTTCGCGCTTTATGTGCATTGGCCGTTCTGCGCGTCCAAATGCCCCTATTGCGACTTCAATTCCCATGTGCGGGAAAAGGTGGACCAGGAACGCTGGGCCGCCGCCATGCTGCGCGAACTGGATCATTTCGCCGACCTGACGCCGGGGCGCCGCCTGACTTCCGTGTTCTTTGGCGGCGGCACACCGTCGCTGATGCCGCCATCAACGGTGGAAGCCATCCTGCGCCGGGCCGATGAACGCTGGGGCCTGCCCGCCGGGACGGAAGTGACGCTGGAAGCCAACCCGACCAGCGTGGAGGCCGACAAGTTCCGCGCCTTCCGGGCCGCCGGCGTTAATCGCGTCAGCCTGGGCATCCAGGCCCTGAACGAGGCCGATCTGAAGGCGCTGGGCCGCCGCCATTCGGCGGCGGAGGCGCTGACCGCCATCGGTCTGGCCCGGTCGATCTTCCCCCGCTACAGCTTCGATTTGATCTATGCCCGGCCTGGCCAGACCGTGGCTTCGTGGCGGGAGGAACTGTCGCGTGCCCTGGACCATGCGGTCGGACACCTGTCGCTCTACCAGTTGACCATTGAGGAGGGCACGCAGTTCCATACCCTGCATGCGCGCGGGGAACTGGTCCTGCCGGAGGAGGAGGTGCAGGGCGACCTGTACGCCGCCACGCAGGAGGTCCTGAACCGGGCGGGCCTGCCCGCCTATGAAGTGTCCAACCATGCCCGGCCCGGCGAGGAGAGCCGCCATAACCTGACCTATTGGCGCTATGGCGATTATGTGGGCATCGGGCCGGGCGCGCATGGAAGGCTGACCCTGGATGGTACCAAGATTGCCACCCGTACCCACCGCGGGCCGGAAATCTGGCTGGAACGCACCCTGTCATCGGGGACGGGCGCCAAGCCGTTTGAGCCGGTGGCCCCGGCCGACCGTCTGACCGAGATGCTGATGATGGGACTTCGCCTGTCCGAGGGCGTGCCCCTTTCCCGTATCGAGACGGAAACAGGCAGACCGCTGGAAACCTGGATCGAAACGGCGCGTCTGGAAAGCCTGATCCGGCATGGCATGCTGGAGCGGCGGGGCGCCGTTCTGGCGGCCACGACCGATGGACGCGAGCGCCTGAACGCCGTGCTGGCCAGCCTGCTGGGCTGATATTCCGCCGGTCTGGTGACGACGGCTTGTACTTTCTGCCAATAGGCTACTATCCCCACGGATAGGCAGTTGCATATGGAAAACCTAATATAGTTCTATAGATTTTTAACCAATTACGTTGGGCTGGAAATGATTCCCTATCCGTTTGGATATTTCCGTTTCAGCGCGTCATGGAAAATGGTGGGCGAATGCCCCGACAAGGTGGAAATCTGATTGGATTGACCTGTGGTTGCATAACCTGACGGATAATCTTCGTTTGGTTGCTTCGGTTCGTTCCGGTGGGTGCACATCATTGTCGAAGCCAGATATCGCGGAATGAGGCAATTTATGCGTGACAATGGACCGGTGACCAAGCACGAAGTCATGATGACCGACGGGGATATGCTCGTCTCCAAAACGGACACCGGCGGCCGGATCACCTTCGTCAACCAGGCTTTCATTGCGATCAGCGGCTATGCCGAGCATGAACTTCTGGGAGCCCCCCACAATATTGTGCGCCATCCGGACATGCCGAAGGAGGCGTTCGCCGATCTGTGGGCGACGGTGAAGCAAGGCAAGCCCTGGGAAGGGCTGGTCAAGAACCGTTGCAAGAATGGTGACCATTACTGGGTCCGGGCCAATGTCACGCCGCTGATCGAAGACGGCACCGTCACCGGCTATATCTCCATCCGCACCAAGCCGACGCGGGACGAAGTGGCGGCGGCGGAGTTGGTCTATGCCGACATCCGCGCAGGCCGTGCCAAGGATATCGTGCTGCATCAAGGCAGCGCCGAGAAGATCGGCCCGCTGGCGCAGGTCCGGCGCTGGTTCAATTCCGTACGCGGTCGACTGTTGCTGACTTTCGGTCTGATGCTGGCGCTGCAACTGATCATCGGCGCCATCGGCATGCATGCAGCCGACAGGGGCAATGAACGCGTCGCTGAGCTGAATACGGAAGCGGTCGAGCATATGCGCCGCTTGAAGATCGTGTCTGATGCCTATGCCGTGTCAATCGTCGATGCCTCGCACAAGGTGCGCAATGGCAACGCCAGCTGGGATGAAGGCATCAAGTCGATCGAGAAGGCGCGAATCGACATCCAGCGGGAGTGGTCCGGATTTGCCAATGCCGCCTTTGACGAGGACGAGAAGGAAAATGTCGCCAAGGTCACCAAACTGGTGGGCTCCGCCGACCAGACGGTAAATGGCTTGCTGGCAGCCATGAAGGCGCGAGATCAGGCGATGCTGGACGATCTGGTCAAGAACAAGCTTTATCAGACCATTGATCCCGTGACCGACGTCATCAACACCCTGACCGACATCCAGATCGCCCATGGCCCGACAATCCTCGCAGCCGCCGAGGTCGAGCATGGTTGGCTGCTGTTGCTGCTGAGGGGCGCCGACCTCCTTGGCATCCTGCTGACGCTGGGGGCCGCCTGGTGGTTGCTCACCACGATCCGCGCGCCGCTGAACCTTATGCGTGCTGCCTTCGACGCCATTGCGGCCGGTCAGTTCGAATATAATATCCCGCTGCCGACGGTGCGGGAATTCCGCAGCGTCTTCGGCCAGTTGCGTGCGACCAAGGCCAAGCTGGGCTTCGGGGCGGAAGAACGGCAGGTGCTGGAAGCCAAAGCCCAGGCCGAGACCCGCACCCGCCTTTTGGAAACCACGGAGGCGATCGAAGCCGATCTGATCGCCACCTGGCAAAGTGTCGAGCAGAGCTCAAGCCGCGTTTCCAACGGCATGGTGCGTCTGAACACGGCCGTGGGGTCGGTGCGGCAGAACGCCGTGCTGCTGGCTTCCATCGCTGAACAGACGTCTGCCAATGCCCAGAATGTGGCGGCGGCCACGGAAGAACTGGGCGCCACGGGCAATGAGATCGCCCGACAGGCGGCCCTGTCGAACCAGGTCGTGGCCCGTGCCGTCGCCAGTGCGCGTGATGCCGAGGCAGCTGTCGAGCGAATGGCGGAAGCGACAGGCGAGATCCGACAGGTTGTCGGTCTGATCGCGGAGATCGCCGAACAGACCAACCTGCTGGCGCTGAACGCCACCATCGAGGCGGCCCGGGCCGGAGAGGCCGGCAAGGGCTTCGCCGTCGTGGCGGGTGAGGTGAAAAGCCTGTCGACCCAGACCCGCAGCGCCACCGACGATATCGCCCGCCGCATCGCCGCCGTACGCGATGCCGTGGATGGCAGCGTCGAGGGCATCCGCGCGGTGATCCGGGTGGTGGAGGAGATCAACCACACGGCCACCGCCACTGCTGCCGCCGTCGAGGAACAATCCGCCGCCAGCGCGGAGATTGGGCGGAACGCCGAGGAATCGGCGTCCGGTGCCACCCAGGTTTCCGGCAGCGTCACCCATATCAGCAACGAAATCGAGCAGGCCAAGAATGTGGCCGACGAAGTGGAACTGCGTGTCAACGAAACCCAGCGCGCTGTGGGGGCCCTGCGTCATCGGCTGCTGACCACCCTGCGCCAGTCGGTTGCCGGCGATCGCCGCACGCACGACCGCATCCCCACTGATATCCCGATCAAAGTGACCACGGGCGGCCATGATCTGTCGCTGCGGCTGCTGGACCTGTCGGAAGAAGGGGCGCTGCTGTCGCAAGTTGATGGCCTGCAGATCGATGCCGGTGCGCGTGCCCAGATCACCATCCCGGGATTGAGCATGATCGTCGGGCGCATTGTCGGCAGCAGCGACCTGGGCATCCATGTCAATTTCGAGATCACGCCGCGCCAGCAGGCCGAAATCGCCGCCTTTGTGCAAAAGCTGATCAGTGAAGAGGCCAAGTATGTGACGGCGGCGCAGAAGGCGGCGGCGCAGATGTCCGACGCCCTGACCAGCGCCGTGAACAATGGCCGGATCAGCGAGGATCAGTTGTTTGCAACCGACCTGACCCTGATCCCGGACACCGATCCCCAGCAATTCATGGCCCCCTTCACGGAACTGACCGACAGCCTGTTCCCGGCTTTCCAGGAAGCGGCCCTGGCGCTCGACCCGGCCATCCAGTTCTGTGCCGCCGTGAACACGGTCGGCTATCTGCCGACCCACAATAAGAAATGTTCAGCACCGCAACGGCCCGGGCAGGTGGACTGGAACATGGCCAACAGCCGCAACCGTCGCCTGTTCGATGATCGCGCCGGCCTGGCCGCCAGCCGCAATAGCCGGCCCTTCCTGCTTCAGTCCTATATGCGCGACCTTGGCGGCGGCACCGTCGTCCGCCTGATGGAAGCCGATGCGCCGATCATGGTGAATGGCCGCCGCTGGGGCAATGTCCGCCTCGCCTACAAGAAGTAACCCCCGGATGCCCTCATGGTCGATCGCCATGGGGGCTTTTCCGTCGGGTCGATTGCCGCTATATGGTGGCCCGTGGTTTGCGTCCGTAGCTCATCAGGATAGAGCGCCGGTTTCCTAAACTGGAGGCAGCAGGTTCGAGTCCTGCCGGGCGCGCCACCGCCATCCCGCCGATGTCCATGACGGACCTTGCTTTGATCTCCGCCGGAAGGGGATCGGAACGACGCCGCAGGCGTTGTACCGATCAAAATGCCGCGCCATCGCCATTCCGCTTGCCGCGCGACTGACCAACAGGGAAACTGCCGCCACCATCTATGGTTAAAGGGGGGGGGGACCTTGGCGCGGAGACGGAACGGCAGGCGTGGATCGGGGTCGGCCTTCGGGCGCGGTTTGCGGATCGGGGTCGGCAGCTTGCTGGGTCTTGTCGGTTTTGCGGCCGGCGCCTTCGGTATCAACCTGCAGCTGTCCAAGCCCGTTCTGGATGGGACGGTGTCCGTCCGCGGCCTGACATCCGCCGTCACCGTGGCCCGCGATGACCATGGCGTGCCCGTACTGGATGGGGCCAACCGGCTGGATCTGGCGCGGGCGCTGGGCTTCCTGCATGGACAGGAACGCTTTTTCCAGATGGACCTGATCCGGCGCAGCGCGGCAGGCGAATTGTCAGGCCTGCTGGGCCCGATCCAGGTGGTGAAGGATATTGACCGGCTGCGCCGGGTCCATCGGTTCCGCCATCGGGCCCGGACGGTCCTGGACGGGCTTGCCCCCGACCAACGCGCCTTGCTGGAGGCCTATGCCGACGGTGTGAACCAGGGGCTGGCCGCACTGGGTGGCCGTCCCTTCGAATATGCCCTGCTGCTGTCCACCCCACAGCCCTGGCGGGCGGAAGACAGCGCGCTGGCCGCGTTCGCCATGTATATCGACCTGCAGGACCGTGACGGTATCGACGACCGGATCCGCGCACGCGCGCTGGAGACGCTGGGCCCGGAGCTGGCCGCCTTCCTGCTGCCGCGCGGCACGCCCTTCGATTCGGCCCTGGATGGCACCACCATGCCGGAACCGCCGATGCCGGACAGAATGGTCAAGCCGGCGCCGGTGCAGAAGGCGCATGCCGGAACCGACGGGGACGCGGTGACCTTGGGCAGCAATGCCTGGGCCGTTGGCGGTGCCTTGACCGGCACGGGGGCGGCCCTGGTCGCCAATGACATGCATCTGGGCATCAGCGTGCCCGGCACCTGGTACCGGGCGCGGCTGCGCCTGTCGGGCGAAGCCCCCATGGATGTCACGGGCGTCACCCTGCCCGGCACGCCCCTGGTGGTGGCCGGCAGCAATGGCAAGGTGGCCTGGGGTTACACCAATTCCTATATCGATACGGTTGATGCCGTGCTGCTGGACCCTGTGGAAGGGGCACCTGATCAGTACAAGACCCCTGACGGTCCCCGGCCAGTCGAGAAGGTGACGGAGCAGATCTGCCCGCATTTCGCCGATTGCGAGCCGTTGGTCGTGGAAGAGACGATCTGGGGCCCGGTGGTGGAGAAGCGGGCCGACGGTACCCGCATCGCCATGCGCTGGACGGCGCATGATGCCGATGCCATGAATCTGACCGGCATGCTGGGCATGGAGACGGCGACGTCCGTGCCCGATGCCATTGCGCTGGCCCATCAGGCCCGCCAGCCGCAGCAGAATTTTGTCGTCGGTGATGCCGCCGGCAATGTCGCCTGGACCATCATCGGCGCGGTGCCGGCCCGGTTCGGCATGGATGGCAGCCAGCCCACCAGTTGGGCCGATGGCACGCGCGGCTGGAACGGCATGCTGCCACCCGACCAGATTCCCGTCATTGCCAATCCTGAAGATGCCCGCATCTGGACGGCCAACGCCCGCATCGTCGGCGGCGACGCCTATGCCAAGCTGGGCGACGGCGGCTATGACATGGGCGCCCGGCAGGGGCAGATCCGCGACGCGCTGTTCGCCCGCGATCGGTTCGAACCGCGCGACATGCTGGCCATCCAGCTGGATGATCGGGCCACGGTGCTGGATTTCTGGCAAGGACAGCTGCTGACGGCGCTGGAGGCGCGGAAGGATGACCCGGTCTTTGCCGCCTGGCTGCCGCTGGTGCATGACTGGGGCGGGCGGGCTGTGCCGGACAGCATCGGTTATCGGCTGGTGCGCAGCTTCCGCCTGCTGACGGCGCAGAATCTCTACACCGCCTATCTGGGGGCCACACCCCGTCACCGCGCCGCATCCCAACAGGAAGCGGCCCTGCGCCGGCTGTTGACCGACCGGCCGGCCGGCCTGGTTCCCGCCGGTGCCAAGGATTGGGACGGGGTGCTGGACAGCATCCTGGCCGATCTGAAGAAGCAGGTGGAGGAAGCGGGCGGCATCGACACCTTCACCTGGGGCCAGCGCAATGTCGCGGCCGTGCAGCACCCGCTGGTCAAGATCCTGCCGCCCGTGGCCTGGCTGACCGATCCGCCTGAACAGGCCATGCCCGGTGACAATCTGATGCCCCGCGCCCAGGCGCCGGGCTTCGGCGCCAGTGAACGGTTTGCCGTGTCGCCGGGGCATGAGGGCGAGGGCTATTTCCATATGCCCGGCAGCCAGAGCGCCCACCCCCTGTCGCCCTATTATCTGGCCGGGCACCAGGACTGGGTGAAAGGCAATCCGACACCCTTCCTGCCCGGCGCCGCCCGCTGGACCTTGTCGCTGTCTCCCGGCGGCTGATGGAAAGTTTGCTTTCCATGTAAAGTATGCTTGACATACGGGCCGATGGCCGGCATATGTAAAGCACACTTTACATGGAGGTTGCGATGAACATGCGGCGTTACATTGTGGAACTGGGCTCAGCGATTGCTGCCTATGGCCTGGTGCTGACGGGATCCATCCTGTCGATCAAGAATGGCTGGGTGGAGGGGGACTGGCAGGTGCCCGTGGCCGTCCTGCCGATGCTGCCCATGGGGCTTGCCGCCTGGGCGATCCTGCGGCAGATCCGCCGGCTGGACGAGCTTCAGCGCCGCCAGCAGCTGGAAGCCCTGGCCTTCGCCTTTGCCGGTACGGCCATGATCACCTTCACCTATGGCTTCCTGGAAGGCGTGGGGATGCCCAAATTGTCGATGTTCTATGTCTGGCCGCTGATGGCGGCGCTATGGAGCCTGGGCGGCTGGATCGCCCATCGCCGCTATCGCTGAAAGGACCTTCAATGAAAAACCGATTGAAGGACCTTCGGGCCGAGCGTGGCTGGTCCCAAGGCGATCTGGCGGAAAAACTGGCCGTGTCGCGGCAGACGGTGAATGCGCTGGAAAATGGTCGCTATGACCCCAGCCTGCCCCTGGCCTTCGCCATCGCCCGGCTGTTCACCCTGCCGATTGAGGCGATCTTCGAGGAGGATTGAAAACCGAACCCGGCAGGGGTTTCCTTGCCGGGTTCGGCCATGTGCGCCACAGATCAAAGATCGGTATCGCCGCGGGCCAGCACGCCCTCACCCGCCGAAACGGCGATGACGCCGCCCACGATCTCCACATCCTTTTCCGCCCGCACCTTGGCGGTCGCGATGAAATAGAGATAGGCGGGCACGAACAGGCCGACGAAAATGATGGCGATCATCGCGTTGAACCAGGCCATCACCACCAGGAAGAACAGCGACAGGCCCAGGGCGATGCCCGGAAACAGCGGATAGAGCGGGGCCTTGAACGGCCGCTCCATCGCCGGGTCGCTGGCGCGCAGCTTGAACAGGGCTGCCATGGAGATGATGTAGAGCACCAGGGCGCCGAAGGCCGACATGGTGATCAGCTCCGCCGTCTTGCCCGACAAGAGCGCGATGATGCCGATGACCCCGCCCGCGATCAGGGCCCAATGCGGCGTGGCATATTTCGGATGCAGGGTCGCCAGCACCGCCGGCAGATAGCCGGCGCGGGCCAGCGCGAAAATCTGCCGCGAATAGCCCAGGATGATGCCATGGAAGCTGGCCACGATGCCGAACAGGCCGATGGAGACCAGCATGTGGGTCCAGCCGCTATCCTTGCCCACGACGACGGCCATGGCCTCAGGCAACGGATAATCGACTGTGCTGAAATTGCGCCAGTCGCCCACCCCGGCCGTCAGGATCATGACGCCCAGCGCCAGCACGACCAGGGTCCCGATGCCGGCAATATAGGCGATGGGAATGCTCTTGGTCGGTTCCTTCGCCTCTTCGGCCGCCATGGCCACGCCTTCGATGGCCAGATAGAACCAGATGGCGAACGGAATGGCGGCCAGGATGCCGGCCGTGCCGAATTCCTCGTTATTGGCGACGAAGTTGGTGACGCTGAAGGCCGGGGCCACGACACCCATGAACACCAGCAGCTCGATCACGGCCAGGATGGTCACGATCAGCTCAAAAGCCGCCGCCTGTTTCACGCCCACGATGTTCAGCCCCACGAAGACGATATAGGCGGCGATCGCCACCCCCATCACCGGCACGTCGGGGAACATGAAATGCACATAGGCGCCCAGGGCCGCCGCGATGGCGGGCGGGGCAAAGACGAATTCCACCAGCGTGGCATAGCCGGCCACCAGCCCGCCCAGCGGCCCGAAGGCCTTGCGGCTATAGGCGAAGGGACCGCCTGCCTGCGGGATGGCTGTGGTCAGTTCGGTGAAGGAGAAGATGAAGGTGGCGTACATCGCCGTCACCAGCAGGGTCGCCCACAGGAAGCCGATGGTGCCCGCTTCCTTCCAGCCATAGTTCCAGCCGAAATATTCGCCCGAAATCACCAGGCCGACGGCGATCCCCCACAGATGCACCGGCCCCAGCGCCTTTTTCAAACCCGTACCGCCCATGCCGTCCCCGCTCTTGGCAATGGGGCCGCAGCCCCGGTTGATCGAAGAATGGACTGTGATCCGGCCGGTCTTCTTCCCAAAGCGTGACCGGATGGTGCGCCGCAGCAAGTTTCACGCCACGGCCCGATGGTGCGGGATTCCGGCCTTTTGCCGCTCACCGCACCAAGGGGTGCCGCTTAGAATTTCAGCAGTTCTGTCGGCGCTGCCCGTCGAACGGGCATCTTGGTTAATATCCACCCTTCTTTGCGCATTGTCGATGGACGGACCGGGCCGCCCGTTCTATCAAAGGCATCGCAATTAAAGCCGGAACCGCCGGATGTCTTCTCTTCCCGCCCAGGAACGCCGCATCGCCTGGCTGATGACGGCGGTGCAGTTCGTCAGTGTCCTGTCCTTCATGGTCATCATGCCGCTGGGGCCGGATTTCGCGGCGGACCTGGGGATCGATACCGCCCGCGTCG
Source organism: Hydrogenophaga intermedia (assembly GCA_943371025.1). Taxonomy (GTDB): domain Bacteria; phylum Pseudomonadota; class Alphaproteobacteria; order Azospirillales; family Azospirillaceae; genus Niveispirillum. The sequence continues at coordinate 80,986 of CALRTC020000012.1, read as the reverse complement.
GCTGGGTGCTTGCGGCCTATACCATTTCATCGGCTGTCATCGGGCTGCTGGCGGCCATGGTGCTGGACCGGTTTGACCGGCGGCCGGCGCTGGGCCTGTGCATGGTGGGGCTGGTCCTGTGCAATGTCGCGGCCGCCCTGGCCCAGGATTTATGGACCTTGCTGGCTGCCCGCGCGGTGGCCGGCCTGTTCGGTGGCCCGGCCGGTGCCCTGTCAGTGGCGATTGTCGCCGACAATGTCCCGCCCGAACGCCGCGGCAAGGCGATGGGCATGGTGATGAGCGCGGTGTCCATCAGTGCCGTGGCCGGCGTACCCGCGGCCCTGGAACTGTCGCATCTGTTCGGCTGGCGGGTGCCCTTCCTGGCGGTGGCCGGGCTGGGCCTGAGCATCATTCTGGTGGCCCTGCGCCTGATGGGGCCGCAGCGCCTGCACATGGCAGCACCGCCTGTTCCGCTGAACGAGGCGCCGGGCCATCTGCTGCGTATCGCCCGCGGCGTGCTGCCGGGTCTGGCCTTCGCCCTGTCCTTCATCGCCATCGTGCCCAGCTTCATGCTGATCACCAACATGGCGGTCTTCGTCCAGTTCAATCTGGGCTTCCCCCGCGAACAGCTGGGCATGCTCTATATGGTGGGCGGTATCCTCAGCTTCTTCGGCATGCGGGCCACGGGGACGCTTGTCGACCGGTACGGATCGGCGCCGGTCACCACCGGCACGGCATTGGGCTTGGCCAGCCTGATCTGGCTGCTTTATTACGACTGGCACTGGGCGTCGCTGCCCATCGTAGCCCTGGTGCCCGGCTTTATGCTGTTCAACACGGCCCGCATGGTGGCGCAGAGCGCCGCCGTGTCCAAGGTGCCGGCCCCGCCCGACCGCGCCGGCTTCATGGCCCTGGCGCAGTCGGTGACGCAGGTTGCCGGCGGGCTGGCGGCCATGCTGGCGTCAGCCATGCTGGAGACCGGGTCCGGCGGCGAACTGCGGAACATGGACAATGTGGCCCTGGTGGCCCTGGTCGTCACGCTGCTGGCCCCGCCCCTGATCTGGGCCCTGGAACGGCGCCTGCCCAAGGGAGCCGGCATCAGCCACCGCGTGAACGCGGCCATGAAGGGGTCGTCAGGCGGGTGAGCGCGCGCCGTCCGTGATCTCCACCGGGCGGTCCTGCTTCAATCCGATGCCGGTCAGCTTAAGCCGCCGCGCCTCCGCCATCAGCCACGCGATCAGGTCGGCCGCCAGCGGCAGGGCATAGCCGTCGGGCCGGATGTTGGACACGCAGTTGCGTTCGGCATCGCGGGTGGTGCCCGGCCGGGGCGCGAAGGTAAGGTAGGCGCCGATGCTGTCTGCTGCGGTCAATCCCGGCCGTTCCCCGATCAGCATCACCACCATGGCCGCATTCAAGGCAGCCGCCACATCGTCACCCAGCGCCACCCGCGCCTGCTGGGCCAGCACCAGGGGCGCCAGGTCCCATCCCGCCAGCCGGGGCAGCAATTCCCCCACCAGCGCGGCACCATGATCGTGCAGGGCGCGCGCCGACAGCCCATCGCCCAGGACGATGACAGCATCATAGGCCTTCTTGGGCCCCTGCCCGTGACAGCGCATGTCCGTGATCCGCGCCGCATCGTCGGGGTGCAGCCGGCGGCCCAGGTCGGGGCGTTGCAGATAGGTCGACCGGTCCGGCGCCTGGCTGCGCACGACCAGAACCGGATGGTCGGACAGCCGCTCGGCCAGGCCATCGGCATCGAACGGCTGATGCACGGCATCACGGGCCAGCGCATGCGCCCCCTGGAACTCCAGCAGCCGGGCCACCGGCAGCGCGTCGCCCGTGCGGCCCAGCGCAATGCGGGCCGGGGTGAAGCGCCGCAGGTTGAACCAAGGATCAAATCCGGAATCGACCTTGTCACTCATGCTGCCACCCCTTCGATGAGGCGCAGCGCGCCGCTGCCCGCCGCCAGGGCCGGGCGTACCCGCGCATCCTCATCCATGACGCCCATTTTCTTGAGCCAAGCCTCAAATTCCGGGGCCGGTCGCAGGCCCAGGACCGAGCGGACATAGTTGGCATCATGGAAGCTGGTGCTTTGATAGGACAGCATCACATCATCGGCCCCGGGCACGCCCATGATGTAGGAACAGCCCGCCGCCCCCAGCAGGGTCAGCAGATTGTCCATATCGTCCTGATCAGCCTCGGCATGGTTGGTGTAGCAGACATCCACCCCCATCGGCAGGCCCAGCAGTTTGGCCGTGCAATGATCCTCCAGCCCGGCCCGGATGATCTGCTTGCCGTCATACAGATATTCCGGTCCGATGAAGCCGACGACACTATTGACCAGCAGCGGGTCGAAGGCGCGGGCCACGGCATAGGCCCGCACCTCCATCGTCTGCTGGTCCAGGCCGTGATGGGCGTCGGCCGACAGGGCGCTGCCCTGGCCCGTCTCGAAATACATGACATTCTGGCCAACCGTGCCGCGCTTCAGGGCCTGGGCCGCCTCATGCGCTTCCTTCAGGATCGACAGGTCGATGCCGAAGGACCGGTTCGCCGCCTCCGACCCGGCGATGGACTGGAACACCAGATCGACGGGACCCGCCCGCTCCATCACCTGGATCAGGGTGGTGACATGGGCCAGCACGCAGGATTGCAGGGGCGCAGCGAAGCGGCGGCGCAGATCGTCGATCATGGACAGCAGGTCCAGACAGCGTCCGACCGAATCGGTGGCCGGATTGATGCCGATGACGGCGTCACCGCTTCCATACATCAGCCCGTCCAGGATGCTGGCGGCGATGGCCTTGGGATCGTCCGTCGGGTGGTTGGGCTGCAACCGCACTGACAGGCGGCCGGCCAGGCCGATGGTGGTGCGAAAGCGCGTCACCACCCGCGCCTTGCGCCCCACGGCGATCAGGTCCTGGTTGCGCATCAGCTTGGACGTGGCCGCCACCATTTCCGGTGTCAGGCCGGGGGCCAGCGCCGACAGCGCCTCGGACGTGGCTGCATCCGATAGCAGCCAGTCGCGGAACTGCCCCACACTCATGCCGGCGACAGGGGCGAAGGCCGCCGCATCGTGGCTGTCCAGGATCAGGCGCGTGACCTCGTCCCTCTCATAGGGTACCAGGGCTTCGGCCAGGAAGGTTTTCAGCGGAACGTCAGCCAGGGCCATGCGGGCGGCCACCCGCTCCGCATCGCTTCTGGCGGCGACCCCGGCCAGATAATCGCCCGATCGGGCCGGGGTGGCGCGGGCCAGCAGGGTCTTCAGGTCATCGAACCGGTAAAGGGTCTTCGCCAAGGTCGCGCTGTAGGCCATGCCTGCCCCCTGCTGTCAGACCTGGAAGCGTAGCAAAGCCCTGGAAACTGGCAAGATGCTGCGGTGCGAAAATGATGCGCCCGGCTTTGTTCTGTCTATTCCCACCCACCCAGCAGCGGTCGCATGCGCAGGCTTTCCTTGTTGCGCACGCGGACCTTGCCATGGACATGGTCCGGCATGGCGTCGCGCGGGCCCCCCACGCGCACAGGCCGTTCCGCGAACCGGCCGAGCGAGATCATGCGGTCATAGGTGACGATGGCGGCGGCCACCGAGACATTGACGCAGAACTTGGTGGGGATCTTCACGACATGATCACAGCGCGCCAGCATCGCGGCCGACAGGTTTCCGCGCTCCGGCCCGAACACATAGGCCGCGCGCAAGGGGTGGCGGAAGCTGGGCAGCTCTGCCGCGTCATCCGTCAATTCGCACCCGACCAGCTGGCACCCCGACGGCAGTGCCATGTCGGCGATGGAGCCCCAGGGATAATAGGGCACATGGTCGACGCCGCCGGACGTGTCGGTGACGCGCAATTCGTCCATATCGACGACGCTGTTGACGGAAAAGACAAAGCTGGCCCCGAAGGCGTGGCCCGTGCGCATGATGGTGCCGAGATTGCCGGCCTTGCTGATGCCTTCCGCACCCAGGGCGAAATAACCGCGCATGATGATCCGCTGCAAACAAAGGGGAATTGCCGCGACTCCTTGCACACAAAGGGCCGGCACGGCAAGGTTCGTCCCCCGTTCCCCACCAATGCCGCCCGATCATGACCGCCTCCAATCCGCCCCACACCCCGCATGTCCATGGCCCCGGCTGTGGCCATGACCATCCCGCCCCCGCCCTTGAAGCGGTCGCCGTCACCCTGCCCGACCGGGCGGCCAACCCGATCCTGATCCAGGTGACGCGCGGGCCCATCGTGGAAAGCATCCATCGCGGCCGGGCGGTGGCCGTGGGGGCGGACGGGGCCGTGCTGGCCGCCTGGGGCGATGTGACGGGCCCCGTCTATCCCCGGTCCGCCAACAAGGCGCTGCAGGCGCTGCCGCTGGTGGAGACCGGCGCCGCAGATGCCTTCGGCCTGGGTACGGAGGAACTGGCGCTGGCCTGTTCCAGCCATCATGGCGAGGCCATGCATACCGAGCGTGTCGGCGCCTGGCTGTCGCGGCTGGGTCTGACCCCGGACCATCTGGAATGCGGCAGCCACGCCCCCTATCACGTTCCCACCTGGGAGGCGATGCTGCGCCGGGGGGAGGCGCCGACGACCCTGCACAATAATTGTTCGGGCAAACATGCCGGCATGCTGACCACGGCCCTGCACCGGGGGGAGGCGTTGCGCGGCTATGTCGGCTATCAGCACCGGGTGCAGCAGCGCATCCTGGGCGTCATCGAACAGGTGACGGCACAGGATTTGTCGCGCGCGCCCTGGGGCACGGATGGCTGTTCCATTCCCACCATCGCCTTAGCCCTGGAGGCGCTGGCCTTCGGCATGGCGCGGCTGGCCGATCCGCAGGACCTGCCGTCCGCCCGCGCCGATGCCGCCACGCGGTTGCTGGACGCCTGGGGCCGGCATCCAGACCTGATCAGCGGCAGCGACAGTTTCGACACCGGCTTCATGCAGGCGCTGAACAGCCGCATCCTGTGCAAGGGCGGGGCGGAGGGTGTGTCGGTGGCCGTGATCCCGGCGGAAGGCATCGCCATCGCCGTGAAGATCGATGACGGGGCCGCCCGCGCCGCCGGCCCGGCCATGGCCACGATGCTGCGCAAGCTGGACCTGCTGACGCAGGCGGAATGGACGGCCCTGGAACCGCTGGTCAACCCGGCCCTGCGCAACCGGGCGGGCGTGAAGGTGGGGGCGGTGGGGGCCGCCTTCTGACCCCGCGGGAATGCCTCAAGATGAGCCTGACCGACCCTACAGCCAGCCGCGCTTGCGGAAGTACAGCAACGGCCCGATGGCCGACAGCACCATCAGCAGCAGGGCGACAGGATAGCCCCAGACCTCGTCCAGTTCCGGCATGAAATGGAAATTCATGCCGTACATGCTGGCCACCAGCGTCGGCGGCAGAAAGGCGACGGAGGCGACGGAGAAGATCTTGATGATGTTGGTCTGCTGAATATTGATGACGCCCAGTGTGGCATCCAGCAGGAAATTGGTCTGCATGGCCTGGAAGGCGGCGTGTTCCACCAGGGAATGCACGTCGCGGGCTACGGTTTTCAGCCTGGCTCGCTGATCCTTGCCCATGTATGGACCGGCCACGGTCACGGCAAAGGCCACCAGCCGCTCCAGGCCGGCCAGGCTGTCGCGCACCTTCTGGGTCAGGTCGCCGGCACGGCCGATGGCGGTGATGGTGGCGCGCATGGATACCGTCGTCGGTGGACGCCGGCGGGCGCGCTCCCGCGTCACCACCTGCCGACGCTGCACCAGACTGCCATCCCGCCCGACCAGCGGTTCGACCGCCTGTTCCTCATGCTCGGCGAAGACACGGTGGGACAGCCGGTCCAGATCGGCCGTGACCCGTTCCAGGACGTCGGCGGCCCGGTCGACGACGGCTTCCAGCAGGCCCAGGAACGCATCCAGGTGCGTCATGACCAGTTCCGGCTGACGCTGGGCGCGGGCAGCGAAGATGGCGAACCACAGGGGCTCCGTATGCCGGATGGTGACCAGCAGGGAAGGGGAGGTGGCGAAGGTCAGCAACCCCCGCTCCAGCGGCCCCGTGGAGGATCGGACCAGCACGGGCGTGGTCATGAAGGCGCAGTCGCCCTCGGTATAAAGCCGGGAGGAGGTCTCGATCTCGCTGATATCCTCCTGCGTCGGCAGATCGACCGACAGCAGGGCGGAAACGGCCAGCCGTTCGGATTCGTCCGGATACAGCAAGTCAAGCCAGATGGTGCCCGCGGGCGGCAACTCGCCAGCCGGCAGGGCCTGCGCGCGCAGGCCCGCCTCGTCGCGGATATAGGCGGTGATCAAAGCCCGACCCCGGCGGGCACCGGCACGCCCGCCGACCGGCAGGCCGCCGTCACCGTGTTGGACAGCAGGCAGGCAATGGTCATCGGGCCGACCCCGCCCGGCACCGGCGTGATGGCGCCGGCCACTGCGGCGGCTTCGGCATAGGCGACGTCACCGACGATGCGGGTCTTGCCGGCCGCCGCCGCCGCCGGGTCACGGGCCGGGACGCGGTTGATGCCGACATCAATGACGGTCGCCCCCGGCTTCACCCAGTCGCCGCGCACCATCTCCGGCCGGCCTACGGCCGCCACCAGGATATCGGCCTGACGGCAGACGCCGGGCAGATCCCGGGTGCGGGAATGGGCAATGGTGACGGTGCAATCGGCCTGCAACAGCAGCTGGGCCATCGGCTTGCCGACAATGTTGGAGCGGCCGACGACGACGGCGTTCAGGCCGCGCAGGTCACCCAGCGTATCCTTCAGCAGCATCAGGCAGCCCAGCGGCGTGCAGGGCACCAGGGCCGGCAGCCCCACCGACAGGCGCCCGGCATTGACGACATGGAACCCGTCCACATCCTTGGCCGGGTCGATGGCCGACAGCACGGCCTGGGCGTCGATATGGGCCGGCAGGGGCAACTGCACCAGGATGCCGTGGATCGACGGGTCATTGTTCAACTGATTGACCAGACGCAGCAGCGTTTCCTGCGTGGTATCGGCCGACAGCTTGTGGGTGACGGAATGCATCCCCACCTCGCGGGTCTGCTCCCCCTTGTTGCGGACATAGATGGAACTGGCCGGATCCTCACCCACCAGCACGACGGCCAGACCAGGAACCAGGGCGTGCGTGGTGCGCAAGCTGGTCACCGCCTCGGCGATGCGCGCGCGCAAACCGGCCGCGAAGCCCTTGCCATCGATGATGCGTGCCTCGGCCATGCCAATCTCCTGTTTTGTCGCTGCTACAGCCCGCCCAGCCAGTCCGACAGCCGGGTCATCAGGGCCTCTGTTTCGCCGGCAACGAATAATATCTTTGACCGGTCGGTGCCACCCGCGACGACGCCGATACTGCTTTTCGGAATCCGCCACGCTTTGGCCAGCAGTTCGATGATGGCGGTGTTGGCCTTGCCGTCTTCCGGCACGACCGTGACCGATATCTTGACCTGTTGGCGCTGGTCCGCCCCTTCGGCCACGCCTTGCACGGCATTGCGGCTGGCACGCGGGGTGGCGCGCACGAACAGCCGCACACCGCCGGCCGCAGGCTCCAGCGCCGGCTTCACCTTACAGCAGCCCGTAATTCAGGATCAGGCGCTGCGCGAACATGATGATCAGGATCAGCACGATCGGCGACAGATCCAGACCGCCCAGATTGGGAAGCACATTGCGGATGGGGCGCAGTGCGGGCTCCGTCAGGCGGTAAAGCGCGTCCGACACCTTGTAGACGAAGGCATTGCGGGTATTCACCACATTGAACGCAATCAGCCAGGACAGGATGGCCGAGATGATCAGCACCCAGACATAGAGGTCCAGGGCCACATAAAGGATCTCGGCGATGGTGCGCAGCAGCGGGTCCATGATCCATCCAGGAAGGTGGGGCGGGACAGGAAGGGCGTCCCCCATGCTGTGGAACGTAATGTCGCCACCTGCCCCTGTCCACCCCTGCAGGTCCGGGAATGCCAATCGGACGCGCTTTGGTCCGACCCGACACTCACTTGGTGCGGCGGACCTTGATGATGCCGGTGACGCCGTCAATGGTCATGGAATAGCTGCCGAACAGGCCCTTTTCGATCTGGACCTTCTTGCCTTCCTTGGCATTGGGGACGCTGCGGGCCACCACCATGCTCCAGACCTGACCATTGTCCAGGGTGAAGCTGTAGCGATCGACGGTGAGCTGCTTCACTTCCTTCAGCTTGGCCGTGATGCTCTCGGCTTCTTCGGGCGCGCCTGCGTCGGGCGCGCGGGCGATGCGCTCGGAACCAAAGGTTTGTTCGCGGGGGACGGGGGCGGCGACGGAAGGGGCTGCCGGAGCCTGGGGCGCGGCTTGGGCCTGCGGGGTGGCCGGCGCCAGCTGGCGCAGGGCGCCGACCGTGCGGTCATAGCAGGCCAGACGCGCGGTCGCGTCAACGATGCCCAGGCACTTGATCACATCGTCCGTGCCGGCAGCATGGGCTGATGAAATCGGCACCAGCGACGTCAGGGCCAGCAGGGCGGCGCTGAACAGGCGGGGCAGGCGGAAATCACGCATCGGTCTCGCATCCCTTTGAAGGGTTGGGGCGGACCTGTCATGCGCAGCCGGGGCGGCCAAGGCACACCCCATCCGGCATCGGGTCCGTCGATAAAGCCAAGCTCTACCCGCCGATGCCGAATTTCTCAATCAGCATCCATCATCATTGCCCGAAGGCGATAGATGGATCAGGCCACCAGCTCGATGGCGTAATTCTCGATGACGGTGTTGGCCAGCAGCTTGCGGCACATGTCCTCGATCTGGGCCTTGGCCTTCACCGGATCGGTTTCGGCCACTTCCAGTTCGATCAGCTTGCCCTGGCGGACCTCGCCAACGCCGTCGAAACCCAGGTTGGTCAGCGCATGGCCGATGGCCTTGCCCTGCGGGTCCAGCACGCCGTTCTTCAGGGTGACGATGACTTTGGCCTTCATGGGAACACCCGTTCTCTAGAGAGTGCGGTCGCTTCAAGCGGAACCGCTTGCAGCGTGAATCGCACGACAACCCAAATGGAAAGCGATGGCCGTGGGATAGCAAAAACCACTCAGCTTGGCGACGAGGAAAGATAGCGCCGCAACGCAGGGAAGCCTTGCCCCAGATGGAGATACGACAAGGGCCGGAACGGTTAAACCGTTCCGGCCCTGTCATCAATCGTCCGGACAGCGAAGCGCCCGCGCTTACTGCACCAGCTTGGGTGCCGTATGGTCGCCGGGGCCGGCTTCGGGCAGAATGCCCAGGCGGCGGGCCACTTCCTGATAGGCCTCGGCAACATTGCCCAGGTCCTGGCGGAAACGGTCCTTGTCCAGCTTCTCGTTGGTCTTGGCGTCCCAGAGACGGCAATTGTCCGGGCTGATCTCGTCCGCCAGGATGATGCGCATCTCTTCATTTTCATACAGGCGGCCGAATTCGACCTTGAAGTCGACCAGCTTCAGCCCGATGCCCAGGAACAGACCGTTCAGGTAATCGTTGATGCGCAGGGCCAGCGACAGCATGTCGTCCAGGTCCTGCGGGGCGGCCCAGCCGAACGCCGTGATGTGCTCTTCCGACACCATCGGGTCGCCCAGCTCGTCGTTCTTGAAGTAATATTCGACGATGGAGCGCGGCAGCGGCGTGCCTTCGGGGATGCCGAAACGCTTGGTCAGCGAACCGGCGGCGATGTTGCGGACCACCACCTCGATCGGGATGATCTCCACTTCGCGCACCAGCTGCTCACGCATGTTCAGGCGGCGCACGAAATGGTTGGGGATGCCGATCTCGCCCAGCTTCTGCATCAGATATTCGCTGATGCGGTTGTTCAGGACGCCCTTGCCCGTGATCGTGCCCTTCTTCTGGGCGTTGAACGCGGTAGCATCGTCCTTGAAATACTGGACCAGGGTGCCAGGCTCGGGGCCTTCATACAGAATCTTGGCCTTGCCTTCGTAGATGCGCCGGCGTCGCGTCATGGGTCTGGTGTCCAGCAATCGTTCCAGCCAAAGGGAGACGGACCCGCGTGACAGATGTCAGCGGGTCCGATGCCACCCTATAGCAAGCAACGCCGTTCGGCACAATGAAACCAGCGATGCGGGCGGGTCAGTGCTGGGTGGCAGGGATCAGAGGGCGACGGGATGCCATTGCGTCTGGTCCGGCCGGCCATCGGCAAACAGGAAGACGGGCGGGGTGCCATGCCGTGCCATCGACGGCAGGGCCACCAGGGCGGAACTGCCCGTGCCATAGCCCCAGTCGGTGACAATGCACATGGCCCCGCGCGGGCCGGCATCCCCGTCCCAGATGCGACAGCCCAGCAATTCCTGCCAGCCCTTCCAGTCGCCTTGGTCCGGGTCGGGCACCGCGGCCGCCTGGAACAGCGGACGGAAGAAGCGGGTGCGCGGATGGTCGGTGGCGTTCAGGTCGGTGCTGGCCATGATCGACAGGCCCACGGGCACGGGCGTGGTGCGGATGCGCCCGCCCTCCCCGTCCAGGGACAGGACGAACGCGTCGCGATTGTCGGCCAGCAGCAGGTTGAAGGGACGGTAGGCGCGCCCGTCCAGATGCGACAGGGTTTCGGCCGCATCGGCCGCGTCGGCATGGTCCAGCGCGTCCAGCACCAGCTCGCCCCGCGTTCGCTTGCCGTCGGCCGGGCCCAGCGTGCCTTCGCGGTTCAGAATGGTGGCGACGACGCCATGATCGTTGATCCCGAACCAGGAACCGCCGGCCGCATCATCCAGCCCGGCCACGATCTCCGGCCGGTCGGGCCAGTGACGGGCCGGCGCTTTCCATGGCCGCCCCAGCATCTCGTCGCGATTGCCGGCCAGCAGCAGGGGCCAGTCATGGCCCGGCCGACGCAGGATGATCACAGTGCACATGCAGGCTCTACCCTTCAAATCCGGTCTTTTGATACCATACCTTAGACATGGGATTGCGCCGGGTGATGGCGGATGTCACATAGCGGGTATATAGTTGCTGCCCCAAGAGTGAATAAGCCCCGCTTGCAGAGGATAAGAAATGACCACGTTCGACGAACGCGAACAGGCATTCGAGAACAAGTTCAAGCATGACGAGGAACTGCTGTTCAGGATTAATGCCCGTCGCGCCAAGCTGATCGGCCTGTGGGCCGCGGAGCAGCTGGGGCTCTCCGGTGAAGATGCGGCCGCCTATGCCAAACAGGTCGTCTCTGCCGATTTCGAAGAGCCGGGCCACAAGGACATTGTCCGCAAGATTCTGGGTGATTTCGCCACGCGCGGCCTTGGCATCTCCGAACATCGGGTAGCGAAGGAAATGGACTCCATGCTGGACGTCGCCCGTCAGCAGCTCATGGCCGAATAGGAACCAGGCCACCGGGCGGCGGCGGCCTGTTGGTCCCCGCCCGGCCTCCTGTGTGCCCCTAACGGCCAAGACACAAGAAAAACCCCGCCGGTCGGAACCGGCGGGGTTTTTCTTTGCTTCAATCCACCCCGGATGGGGGCGGAACCAGAGAGGATCATCCCGGACGGGAGATCACTTCATCTTGGATTCCTTGAAGGCGACGTGCTTGCGAGCAACCGGATCATACTTGTTGAATTCCAGCTTCTCGGTCGTCTTACGGGGGTTCTTCTTCTTGACGTAGAAATAACCCGTGTCGGCGGTGCTCACCAACTTGATCAGCACGGTGTTCTGCTTAGCCATGATAAATCCTACCTGCGTCTAACTTGCGGCCACCGCAAGGACGCGCGGCCGATCCATAAAACTCACCCCCGACGGAAGAGGTCCCCCCCGTCGGCACAGCGGCGGAATCTACGCATCCGCCCCCGTCTGTCAAGGATAAAGACCCTACCTCTCCGCAACGTTGATGTGACGGGAAGCGAGGGCTTGCCGATACAGCACGGGATCGTCCAGCAGGGCGCGGGCCAGCTTTTCGGTATTGGCCGTCGCCTGGGCCGGGTCGGCGGCCTTTGCGGGACAGATGGCGCGCAGTTGCGCCAGCGAATCCGCGTCATCCGGCGCGGTCATGCGATAGCGGGCCAGCGCTGTCTGCTGCCCGCTGTCGGCGCGCACCGCCTCGGCCAGCAGACCGTTGACGTTGCTGCCGGGCTTGCCCGTGCACAGGCTGGGCTGCACGCCCTGGCCGTCGAAACTGTATCCGCTGGGCGCATAGATGCGACTCCAGGTGATGAACAGCTCCGCCCCGTTGGGCAGTTGCGTCACATGCTGGACACTGCCCTTGCCATAGGAAGAGGTGCCGACCAGCAGGGCGCGACCGGCATCCTGCAGCGCGGCCGCCACGATCTCTCCGGAAGAGGCTGTCTGGCCATCGATCATCACCACCAGCGGCAGATCGGGGAAAGCGGTCGCCGGCTTCTGCGCCTCGAACCACTGGACAGAGCTTGGGTTGCGGCCGCGCGTGGTGATGATGCGGCCCTGCGGCACGAAAAGGTTCACCACGCCCACGGCCTGGACCATGACCCCGCCGGGATTGCCGCGCAGGTCCAGGACGGCACCCCGCACCGGCCCCTTGTCCAGATAGCGCTGGATGGCCTGACGGACATTGTCCTGGGTGGCGTTGTTGAACCGCTCGATCTTCAGGGTGACGATGCCGTCGGCAAAAGCGGACTGGACCGAATTGGGCACCAGATGACGGCGGCGTACGGAGACGATTCGCGCCTGCGGCTCGCTGGTGCCCAGCCGCATTTCCACCCAGCTGCCCTCCGGCCCCTGGATCAGCGCCGACAGCTTCTCATAAGGCATGCCGGTGGCGCGGATTCCCGCCACTTCAAAGATTCGATCGCCAGCCTTCACCCCGGCCGCGGCGGCGGGACCATCGGGCACCAGGTCGGCCACTTCGAAATGCCCGTCGCGCTCGCGGATGCCGACGCCGATTCCATCATATCCTTCGCGCTGCGTACGCTCATTCTGCGCGCGATTCGGCTCGGCGTATCGGGAATAGGGGTCCAGGTCCACCATCATGCCGTCAAACATGTCGCGCCAGACCTGTTCGCGATTCCTGGCGGCGATGGCGGGGGTGGCGGCCGTGATGGCCCGCAACATCTCTGCCGTCACCTGGGCCCAGCGTTCGGGCACGCTGTCGGTGGGCAGTGCGATGCGGGCCAGTTCCACCCCGTCGCGCTGCAGGATGTAGGTTCCCTCCACCTCCATCAGGGCCAGCGAGCGGTCGGCCGAGGCCACGCGGCGCAGCCCGTCGGCCACAAGGGCCGGCATGGACACGGGCTTCAGCGCATTGTCGGTGATGGGGCGGAAGGCGACGGAGAACAGATGCTCGGTGGTCAGGTTGGGTGTCGGCGGCAAGGTCTGCTGTTCGGCCAGCGCGGCGGGCACCGCCAGCAGGCCCATCATCAGCAGCATCGACCGAAGCCGTGACACCATGCGCATTTCCCCCGCCCGCGGGGGCCATCTCTGCCGCGGCCCCTCACCCTTTCACTGTGCCGCAGGGCGCGGGACACGTAAAGGCTGTCGGTTGGTGCAATGGGTTAGTTGGGCACCCGAACGATCCCGCCTCCTATCGCCGTCGGCGCGGCGGGCGGGGGGCGTCGATGCTGGGCGGCGGTGCCTCATCTTCCCGCTCCCGCCGGCGTTCCGGCCGGCCGCGCCGGCTGGCCCCGGTTCCCGATCCGCGACCGCCCGGCATCTCGCTGCCATCCTGGTTCAACAGGCGGAAGACCATGGATCCGGTAATGGCATCGGCCTCGATCAGACGGATCTTCACCCGCTCACCCAGCCGGAACACCCGGCGGTGACGGCGGCCCAGCAGGCAATGATGCACCTCGTCATGGTCATAGAAATCGTCGGGCAGGGTGGAGACGGGCACGATCCCGTCCGCGCCCGTTTCGTCCAGGCTGACGAACAGGCCGAAATTCGACACGCCGCTGATCTTGCCGCTGAAGGTGGCGCCCACGCGATCGGACAGATAGGCGGCGACATAGCGGTCCAGGGCGTCGCGCTCCGCGTCGGCGGCGCGGCGTTCGGTGCCGGAAATCTGCTCCCCGATCTTGTCCAGCCGGCCCATCTCCTCGTCCGTCAGGCCGCCATCACCCAGATGGTAGGCGCGGACCAGCGCGCGATGCACGATCAGGTCGGCATAGCGGCGGATGGGGCTGGTGAAATGGGCATAGCGCTCCAGGGCCAGCCCGAAATGGCCGATATTGTCGGGCTGGTACACCGCCTGCGCCTGGGAGCGCAGGATGACGGTGCTGATCAGTTCCGATTCGGGCGTGTCCTTGGCCTTGTCCAGGATGTTGGTGAAGGCGGCGGGCCGCATCACCGTGCCCTTGGCCAGATTATAACCCATGCTCTTCAGGAACTCGCGCAGCGGTTCCAGCTTGTCCAGCGCCGGCTCGGCATGCACGCGGTAGAGCAGGGGCGTGTCGCGCGCCTCCAGCGCCTCGGCCGCCGCGACATTGGCGGCGATCATGAATTCTTCGATCAGGCGATGGCTGTCCAGACGGGCGCGCACGCCGATGGACGCGACCTTGCCATCCTCCCCGATCACCACCTTGCGTTCGGGCAAGTCCAGTTCCAGCGTGCCGCGCCGCGACCGGGCATGGGCCAGCACTTCATAGGCGCCGTACAACGGACGGATGACGGGGTCCAGCAGCGGGCCCGTCATCTCGTCTGGCGCACCGTCGAAGGCTTCCTGCACCTGTTCATAGATCAGGCGCGCGGCCGATCGCATCAGCCCGCGCACGAAACGGTGGCGCTTCAGCCGGCCCGCCGCGTCGATCCACATATGCACGGCCAGACAGGCGCGGTTGACGCCGGGCTTCAGGCTGCACAGCTCGTTCGACAGCGCCTCGGGCAGCATGGGCACGACGCGGTCGGGGAAATAGCAGCTGTTGCCCCGATCCAGCGCCGATTTGTCCAGCGGGCTGCCCGGCGTGACATAGGCCGACACATCGGCGATGGCGACGATCAGGTGCCAGCCACCGGGATTGTTGGGGTCGGCATCCGGTTCCGCGAACACGGCATCGTCGAAATCGCGGGCATCGGCCCCGTCGATGGTGACCAGCGGGATGTCGCGCAGGTCGGTGCGCCCGGCCAGGGTGGGTTCCTGCGCGGCTTCGGCCTGTTCGATGGCGGCGGGGGGGAAATGGGTGGGGATGCCATGCTGGTGGATGGCAATCAGGCTGATGGCCCTGGGCTGGTCGATACCGCCCAGCACCTCCACCACACGGGCCTGCTTCAGCCCATGGCGGGAGGAGGGCAATATCTCCGCCACCACCAGATCGCCGGGGCTGGCATCCATGGCGTTCTGCGGCAGGATGATGAATTCGGCCTTGGCCCGGCGGTCGGCGGGGCGCAGCCGGCCGCCATCGGGGCCCAGCTCATAGACGCCGACCATCTGGGCGGTCTGGTCGCCGCCCAGCTTCTTGATGGTGCGGCCTTCATAGAAATCGTCGCGGATGCGGGCCAGCCGGGCCAGTACCCGGTCGCCCTCACCCAGGGTGGGATGGCCGCGCCGTTCCGGCTTCATGACGATGCGTGGCGGCTCGCTGTCCGGGTCGGACCAGTTCAGGGGCCGGGCAATGACCTCCCCATCCATATCCACACCGGTGACGATAACCACACCCACCGGTGGCAGGCTGGCCGGCGGGGCCAGACGGCGGCGCCCGCCCTTCTCGATCGCCCCATCCCCTTCCAGATCGCGCAGCAGTTCCTTCAGCGCGACGCGATGGTCGCCGCTGATATGGAAGGCGCGCGCGATCTCCCGCTTGCCCACCGGGTACGGGCTTTCCCGGATGAATTCCAGGACCTGTTCCTTGGTGGGGAAGGGGGCTTCTTTCTTGGGGTTCTTCAAGGGGACGACTTCCGCGCGATCAAGATGGGGAGAGGGCAAAAAAATAGGCGAAACGCTGAAAGGTTCCTTCAAGAGGAATCAGCGTTCCGCCTATTCTATTCCTCGTGGTGTAACAGGGGGCGGATTGGCCACCCCCCGCCACACAGGAGCGAGAAGGATGCTTACCGAAACTAAGCAACCCCGTTCCATAGAACTGGTGTTCAAAGGCTTCGGCATCAGCCTGCGCCTGATGATCCGGTTCTAAGGGGAAGCCGGGACAGCGGCAACTGTCCCGGCAACCTTTCCAAATATAAGCCCGGCGGCCCGTTCTGGCAACGCGCCGAATCGGCTACCCGCCTCAGCTATAGCGCTGTTCGGTCCAGGGGTCGCCTTCATTGTGATAGCCGCGTTCTTCCCAGAAGCCGGGCCGATCCGCGGCTACGAATTCGATGCGGTTCACCCACTTGGCCGATTTCCAGAAATAGAATTTCGGGATGATGACGCGCACCGGCCCGCCATGTTCGGTCGTGATCGGCTTGCCTTCCCAGCTATGGGCCAGCAGCACATCGGCATCGTCGAACACCGACAGGGCCACGTTCGTCGTGTAGCCGTCATAGGAATGGAAGACGATGTGCCGGGCTTCCGGCAGCGGCTTCACGACATCCAGGATGTGCCTGGCCGACACCCCTTCCCAATGGTTGTCATAGCGTGACCAGGCCGTGACGCAATGGATGTCGGACACGTCGGTGAAGGGCGGCTGGCTTTTGAACTGGGCCCAGCCCCAGGTCGTGGGATGGGCCACCAGCCCGTCGATGGTCAGTTCCCATTGGTCCAGCGACACTTCCGGCTGGATGCCCAGATCCAGCACGGGCCAGTTCTTCACCTCCCGCTGGCCCGGCGGCAGGCGGTTGGCGCGCGGGGCGGATGCCCCGGTCATCAGGCGGCCTTCGGCAGCCCATTTCTGCTTACTGTCGACCAGCTTGGCATTGGGCGGATTGTCGGGCGTGTCGGCGGGAGACATGGGATCTGTCCGTTGCTTGGTTGGATTGCTTTGCCCCTTACATAGCGCGGGGCGGGGCCGGGGGCGAGGGGGGATGCCGCAAGGAACGGTGTCAATCCGCGCAGGGTTGCTCCTCCACCGCCTCCACATGCGGGGATATATCTTCCACGGGGAAATATTCCCCACGCGTCCGCACCATCAGACAGCGCGCACCCTTGCGGTAATTGAAGATACAGGGCACCAGCCCCGTCAGTCCGCAATATTGTACCTCCGCCACGCCATCCCGGCGCAGGTCGGCGGCGACGCTGTCATTGTCGGCTGTTTCAGGATACGGATGGGGCAGGAGGCGCGGTTGCCATTTACGACCCAGAAGCTCCTTGCGCAGGTCCAGGATGCTCATGCCGACAGCCTTTTCCGGGTCGGGATCCGCCGGGGCGGCCAGGGCGGATGACGCCGCCGTCAGCACCATCAGAAGCCCCACCATCCATCCCCGATCCACCATGACCCACCTCAGCCTCGACCATCGGCGGATCGTGACCGGACAGGACGCCCGTCGCAATGGTTTTGCCAAGGCCCATGGAATGGCACGCCAGGATTGCTATGTTGGGACTTGAGCGTTGATGAAACCTGCATGCTTTCTGGGGGCACGTCCCCGGTTCCCGTTCCTTGGAAGAAGGCCCGTCCTGCCAATGCGGACCAAGATGATCCGGCTGTTCCTGTCCTGCCTGCTGATCGCGCTGTCGCTGTCGGTCGTGCGCCCTGTCGCCGCGCAGGAAGCCGCAGCCACCGCGCAGGCAGCGCCTGCCGCGGATACGGCTACCCTGATCGACACGCTGGAGGACCCGGTCAGGCGCGACGCGTTCCTGGCGCAGTTGAAGGCGATGCAGGCCGCGCAGCAGAAGGTCGCGGCCGCGGATGAGCCGGAAACCATGGGCAGCCGCCTCCTGTCCACCCTGTCGGATCGGATCGACGAATTCAGCCATCAGCTGGCCTCGGCGGGCCGGGCTGTGATCGACGCACCGCATGCGCTGCGCTGGCTGCAACAGCAGATGTCCGATCCGGGGCGCCGCGATGCCTGGGCCGAACTGGGCCTGCATCTGGCCGCCATCATCGGCGGTGGTTACGCCGCCCGCTTCCTGCTGTTCTGGCTGCTGGCCCGGCCGCGTGCGGCGCTGGGAAGCCGTCCGCCGGCGGGGGCGGTGACGAAGCTGCTGCTGCTGTTCGCGCGACTGCTGCTGGATCTGATTCCCATGGCGGCTTTCGCCCTGGCCGGATTCGGGCTGCTGACCAACACGGACGCGCCCAAGGTGGTGCGGCTTGCCTCGCTCACCATCCTGAATGCCAGCCTGATCGTGCAGGGCGTGCTGGTGGCGGCCCATGTGCTGCTGTCGCCGGCCACCCCCAATCTGCGGCTGGCGCGGGTGGGGAACGAAACGGCGCATTATCTGCTGATCTGGGTCCGGCGCATTACGGTCATCGGCGTCTATGGCTATTTCATCGGGGAGGCGATGCGGGTGCTGGGCCTTCCGGCCACGCCGCATGCGGCGTGGCTGAAACTGGTCGGGCTGTTGGTGACGGCCATGATCATCGTGCTGATCTTGCAGAACCGTCAGCCCGTGGCCCAGGTCATGCGCGGGGCCGCACAGCCCGAACCCAATGATCGGGACGAGGCGCTGCGCGCCGTGCTGGCCGGAGAGGCGGAGGACGACCCTGCTGCGGCTCCGCTGGAAGCGCCTGTCCGCCGGCAGGTCGCCCTGTGGATGGTGCGCCAGCGGCTGGCCGATGTCTGGCACATCCTGACCATCCTTTATATCGGGGCCGTCTATCTGATCTGGGCCCTGTCGATCGCGGGCGGATTCGATTTCGTGCTGCGGGCCACGCTGGTCACGGGCGCCATCCTGATCGGATCGCGCCTGCTGTCCGAGGGGCTGGACCGGCTGGTGGAACGCGGCCTGTCCGTACCGGATGACCTGCGGCTGGCCTATCCGGGGCTGGAGGAACGGAGCAACCGCTATCTGCCCATCCTGCGCCGGCTGGCGCAGGCGGCCCTGGCCCTGTTCACAGTGCTGCTGCTGCTTCAGGCCTGGGGGGCGGATGCCCTGGCCTGGCTGGGCAGCGATCTGGGCCAGCGTATCGGGGCGTCTGCCGTCACCATCCTGATCGTGCTGCTGCTGGCGCTGCTGACCTGGGAAATGGTCAATGGCGCCATCCAGCGCTATCTGACGGCAACGGATGAGAATGGTCTGGCCGTGCAGCGCAGTGGGCGCATGCGCACACTGCTGCCGCTGCTGCGCAATGCGATGACCATCGTGCTGGGCGTCCTGGTCGGGCTGATCGTGCTGTCGGAGATGGGGGTGAATATCGCCCCGCTGCTGGCCGGTGCCGGCGTCATCGGTCTGGCCGTGGGTTTCGGCGCCCAGACCCTGGTCAAGGATGTCATCACCGGCCTGTTCATCCTGGTGGAGGATACGATCAGCGTCGGCGACAGCGTCACCGTGGCCGGACTGTCCGGCGGGGTGGAGGCGATGTCGATCCGGTCCATCCGGCTGCGCGGCTATGATGGTGCCGTCCACACCATCCCCTTCAGTTCGGTGACGACGGTCACCAACAGCACCAAGGATTTCAGCTATTACGTGCTGAACGTGACGGTCGATTACGGTATCGACACCGACCGGGTGGTTGATGTGCTGAAACAATTGGGGGCGGAGATGCAGGCCGAGCCCGACTATGGCGTCAGCATGCTGGGTCCGGTGGAAATCGCAGGCGTCGATGCCTTCCAGGACAGCGCCGTGCTGATCAAGGGACGCATCCGCACCCGTGCCGGCCAGCAATGGGCCGTGGGCCGCGAATTCAACCGCCGCATGAAAAAGCGCTTCGATGCGGAAGGGATCACCATTCCCTTCCCGCAGCAGGTGCTGCATATCAATGCGGGCAATCCGGCCGCCGCCCCCTTGGTCGGGCAATGATCGGGCTTTCCATGATTTCCTACCAGACTCTGGCCATCTTCCTGACCACCTGCTTCTTCCTGTCGGCCACGCCCGGTCCCAACATGCTGTCGGCCTTGTCGATGGGGATGCGTCACGGGCTGTCAGGGGCCGCCTGGGGTGGGTTGGGCATGTGCCTGTCGCTGGGGCTGCTGGCCGGCCTGTCGGCGCTGGGTGTGGGTGTCCTGCTGAAGGCCTCGCCGCTGGCCTTCATGATCTTCAAATGGGTGGGCGTAGCCTATCTGGCCTGGCTGGGTGTGCAGGCCTGGCGTGCGCCGGTGGAACCGGACAGCGCGATGGCCGACGCTTCGGCCGACACCGGTTCTGCCCGGTTTGGACAGTTCGGCCTGCTGGGCCAGGGGCTGCTGATCACGCTGTCCAACCCCAAGGCCCTGGTATTCATGGCGGCCTTCTTTCCGCAATTCATCGATCCCGACCGTCCCATGGCACCGCAATTGACCATCCTGGTCGTCACCATGCTGGTGATCGAATTCGGCTGGATCATGACCTATGCGGTGGGCGGCAAGGGGCTGGCACTGCGCCTGTCGGGCCCCGTCGCGCGGCGCTGGCTGAACCGTTTGACCGGGGCCCTGCTGATCGGGGCCGGTGCGCTGCTGGCTATGGCATCAATCTGACACGCGCCTGCATATATACAGACGGATAAGGGAACCTTGGCGTGTGTGACAGCCCTTTGCCGGGCAACACCTACACGGCATAGTAGCCGCCTCGCGAGTTGATCTTGATGTTGCCGATGCCGCTGCGGTTCCTTTTGCGCCTTGCTGTCGCCTCCCGGCTTATGCTGGGTGTGGCTGCCATGGCCGGGATCATCGGGGTGCAGCCGGCCCCGGCCGTGGCAGACGAAATTGGCTGGGGAGCGTTTCCCGCCCTGGCCTTTTCCGAACTGACGACCGAAGACGGTCTTCCCCACGACGTCATCACCGCTGTCGCCCAGGATAGTGCAGGGCTGCTGTGGATCGGTACCCAGGCCGGGCTGGCCCGGTTTGACGGCTATCGGCTGCGTGTCTGGGAAGCCGATGCCGAACAGCCCGGCAGCCTGCCCGACAATTATGTGCGCGTCATGCTGCCCCTGTCCGGTGGCGCCATGCTGCTGGGCACGGGGGCTGCGGGCGTCGTCCTCTATGATCCCGCCAGCAATAGCTTCCGGCGCATTATCTCTCCCGACGGCGATCCGGGGCGGGTTCTGGCCATTGCCCCGGCCCTGGACGGGCGTGGCGATGCCGCCTGGATCGCTGCCGATGGCGGTCTGTTCCGGTGGGATGCGTCTGCGTCGACCCTGACCCGGCTGGAGGTGCCGCTGGACGATGGCGGTGCGGTCAATCCCCGCCTGTTCGCGGTTCACCAGGACAAGAATGGCGATCTGTGGCTGGGTGGCGTTTCCGGCCTGCTGCACCGAAAGGCCGGCCAGTCCCGTTTCACCCGCGTGCAGGCGGACGGGGAGGCCGGCACTGTGCTGGCGTCGGAGATCTGGGCCATCACGCGGGACAGTGTGGGCCGGCTGTGGGTCGGATCGGGCGACAGTGGCGTCATCTGGCTGGACCCTGCCGACGGCCGTCCCCGGGCGTGGCCGCGCCTTACCGGCCCCGACGGATTGGCGGGGCGTCGTACGATCCGCGGGGTGACGGAGGTGCCGGGTGGCGATCTGTGGATCGCCACGGACGGTGCCGGCCTGCTGATCCTGGATCCGCGCACGGGCGGGGTACGGCAGGAACGGCACGACCCCGTACTGGCGACCAGCCTGAACAGCGACCGCCTGCGCGCGGCGGCGGTGGATCGGGCCGGCAATATCTGGGTGCCGACCAATCAGGGGCTGGAACGCCATGATCCGTTCGCCGCCCGGGTGCGCATCATCCCTTCTTCCCCGCTGAAGCCGTTGAGCCTGACCAGCGCCGAGGTTCTGTCCACACTGTTTGATGGGCCCGGGCGCGTCTGGGTCGGGCAATCGGACGGGAATATCGACGTGCTGGACCTGCCCGGCCAGCAGCTCCACCGCCTGCACCTGCCCACGCCGCACAATGGTCGCGATGTACAGGCGCTGCTGCGCCTGCCCGATGGCACGGTGCTGGCGGCCGGGCGCGGGGTGGCCGCCATCGACCCCGTCACATTTGACATCCGGCCATCGGCCGTGCCGTGCGCCGATGGCCATATCATCATGACCATGCTGCTGGATGGCCCCGACATCCTGCTGGGTTCCTATGACGGGCTGATGCGTTACTCCCCGGCGACGGGGGCCTGCACCACCTATCGGCACATACCGGGCGATCCGGCCAGCCTGTTGAACGATCATGTGCGGGCCCTGCTGCGCCTGCCGGACGGGCGGATACTGGCGGGCACGGGCGGCGGGCTGTCCGTGCTGGGCCGGTCCGGATCTTTCCGCAGCTTCCAGCCTGTTCCGGGCGATCCGGACAGCCTTAGCCATGGTTTCATCACCGGTCTTGCCGCGGACACGCACGGAAGGCTGTGGCTGTCCACCGCCGGCGGTGGTCTGGTGGCGACGGATGTGGAGGATCTGGCCGGCACGCCCCGTTTCCGCGCCATGCGCCGACGCAACGGCCTGCCGCACGACAATCTCGACGGGGTCGCGATTGACGCCAAGGGGCGCGTCTGGTTTACGACGCCGTCCCGTGTGGGCATGCTGGACCCGATCACGGGCCGTGTCACCCAGATGGGCGAACGCGACGGCGCCACCCTGAAATACTACGTTCTGCGCCCGTCCATGGCCGGTCCCGATGGCAGCCTGCTGCTGGGTGGGCTGGGCGGGCTGGCCATCCTGGATACTGACGGGTTGCCCGCGCGTCCTCCCATGCCGGAACTGCACCTGACGGGCCTGTCCATCAATCATGCAGAGCAGCCGGCCAGCGCCCTGCCGGCCCATGGCCAGGGACTGCACCTGTCGGCGCTGCAGCGCACCTTGGCACTGGAATTCGCCCTGCTGGATTACCGTGCCGGCAGCGACCTGCGCTACCGCCATCGACTTGTCGGGTTCGACAATGGCTGGCTGGACAGTCCCAGCCGTGCGCCGGGTGCAGGCTATACCAACCTGCCGGCGGGACAGTACGAGCTGCAGGTGCAGGCCTTGCAGACGGGCGTGGAGGGGCCGGTGGCCGAGCTGGTCTTGCCGGTTACGGTGGAACCGTTCTGGTATGAAACCTTGTCGGCGCGCATCGGCGCCGCGATCCTGGCCCTGCTGGCTGTCGGCGGCATCGTGCAGGCCCGTACCCAGGTGCTGCGCCGGCAGCGCCGGCAACTGGAACAGGAGGTGGCGGCCCGGACGCGCGATCTGGTCGCCGCGAATGCCCGCCTTGACGTGCTTGCCAGTACCGACCCGCTGACCGGCCTTCTGAACCGGCGGCGCTTTCTGGAAATGGCCCAGGCCGAACAGGCCCGCGCGCAGCGCTATGGGCGGCCGGTCACGTTACTGCTGGTCGATCTGGATCATTTCAAGCGGGTGAATGACACCTATGGCCACCGGATGGGCGATGCCGTGCTGCGCACGGCGGCCGGTGTGATGACCGCATCGCGCCGGGCCAGTGACCTGGCGGCCCGTTTCGGCGGTGAGGAGCTGGTTCTGCTGCTGCCTGAAACCGATCTTGCCGGGGCTGTCGGGCTGGCGGAACGGCTGCGCATCGCCCTGGCCGGCGCGCAAACGCGTCTGGACGGCGTCGATGTGCATATCACCGCCAGCATCGGCGTCGCGTCGCTGCGCGCCGGTGAAAGCCTGGACAACCTGCTGCACCGCGCCGATCAGGCGCTGTACAGCGCCAAACGCGCCGGGCGTGACCGCGTGATGGTGGCAGCCGGACAGAGCTGACCCCGCATCACCGCAGGGGCCCCATGACATGGAAATGTCACGCCGGTCTGGACAGGCGGGATATGTGCCGTCATGGTGCGGGCGCTAACTAGCGGTCTACCGACATTCCGTTCATGCGGGGGCGACACCATGCTGAAGGATCTGATCGACGGCTTTCGCGAGTTCCGGCGCACCAATTTCAAGCAGCAGCGCGGCCTTTTCCGGACATTGGCCTGGGCTGGGCAGAAGCCCAAGGCGGCGCTGATAACCTGCTGCGACAGCCGTGTCGACCCGACCTTGATTTTCGCGGCGCAGCCGGGTGACCTGTTTGTCATCCGGAATGTTGCCAATCTGGTTCCGCCCTATAAGCCGACCCAGGATTACCACGGCACCAGTGCTGCGCTGGAATTCGCGGTGCGGGAACTGGAGGTGCAACTGCTCGTGGTGATGGGCCACACGCAGTGCGGCGGCGTCGCCGCCCTGCCGCAGGACCGCAGCGACGAGAAGTCGGACTTCATCGGCCACTGGGTGTCGATCGCGCAACCGGCCCTGGCGCAGGCCCGCCGGGGAATGTCGGGGGATGCACAGCCCGATCTGGCCGAACTGGAACGTGCCGTCGTGCGGCTGTCGCTGGAAAATCTGCGCAGTTTCCCCTGGATCGCGGAGGCGGAGGCGCAGGGCAAGCTGCTGCTGTGCGGCATGCTGTTCGATGTGGCAGAGGCGGAACTGCATGTGCTGGACAATGCCAGCGGGCAGTTCCAACCCGTGTCCCCGCCGCGACCCCGCTTCCATGCGCCGCTGTCGGCGACGACGGCTGCCGCCGTCGGCAGCCGGGATGATGGCGCTGCGCACACATAATCCGGCCATGATCGGCGGTTAGAAGCACGCCTATGCGCAAGATCGTCCTGGCCCTGCTGGCCGCCCTCTTCCTTACCGTTCCCGTCGCCGTCGCCGCGCCGAAGGGCAAGGCGCCTCCACCGCTGTCGGCGGAAGAGCAGGCGCGCCTGCCGGCGATAGAGACCTATCTGAACGGCATCCGGACCCTGAAATCGAAGTTCATCCAGAGCAGCGATGACGGCGCCGCCCTGGCGACCGGCACGTTCCAGCTGATGCGGCCCGGCCGCATGCGCATCGATTACGATCCGCCCAACGGCAATTTCATCGTAGCCGATGGGTCCTTCGTCTATTTCTGGGATGCCGAGGTCAAGGAGCAGCAGAATTCCCCTATCGGCAGCACGCTGGCCGATTTCCTGCTGCGCGAGGATATCCACCTGTCCGGCGACGTGACCGTCATCGGCATGGACAGCCAGGACGGGCTGCTGGAAGTGGCGCTGGTCCAGGCCAAGGATCCGGGCCTGGGCAGCCTGACGCTGGTATTCGAGGAAAAGCCCTTTTCCTTGCGCAAGTGGCGTGTGCTGGATGCGCAGGGCCGGACGACGGAGGTGGCCTTGCAGGGCCCGCAATTCGGCGTCAGTCTGGACAAGGACCAGTTCTATTTCCGCGATCCCGGCCGCCGCCGCGACCGCGACTGACCGGAGTTGCCCCCATGACCGCATCGACATCC
Source organism: Hydrogenophaga intermedia (assembly GCA_943371025.1). Lineage (GTDB taxonomy): Bacteria > Pseudomonadota > Alphaproteobacteria > Azospirillales > Azospirillaceae > Niveispirillum. Next base: position 55,949 of record CALRTC020000012.1, on the reverse strand, counting down.
GCCGCCCGCAAACCGCTGGTCGGGCTTCCTTGCGATGCGCGTGAACTGGGGCCGCATCCGTTCCATGTCGTGGGCGACAAATATATCCGCGCCGTCAGCCATGGGGCCCATTGCCAGCCCGTGCTGATCCCGGCGCTGGGCGACTGGTGGGATGCGGACGGGCTGCTGGACCGGCTGGACGGCCTGTTCTTCACGGGCAGCCCCAGCAACCTGCATCCAGGCCATTACGGGCTGCCCGACGACATGATCACCCCGCCGCTGGACCCGGCGCGCGATGCCACGACCCTGCCGTTGCTGAAGGCAGCACTGGTCCGCGGCATTCCCGTCTTCGCCGTCTGCCGCGGTTTTCAGGAACTGAATGTGGCGCTGGGCGGTACGCTGTACCCGCGCGTGCAGGAGGTGCCGGGCCGCATGGATCACCGGGAGCCGAAGGAGGCTGCGGTGGAGGTGCAATATGCGCCCGTCCACCCTGTCACTCTGACGCAGGGTGGTGAATTCGCCCGCATCACCGGGGTGCGTGAGATGATGGTCAATTCGCTGCACCAGCAGGGGATCGACCGCCTGGCCGACAGCCTGAGCGTGGAAGCAGTGGCGCCCGACGGGCAGATCGAAGGCGTGCGCTATACCGGCGGGCCGGGCTTCGCGCTGGCGGTACAATGGCATCCGGAATGGCGCTTTTGGGAGAACCCGCCCTATGCGGCCCTGCTGTCGGCCTTCGGGGACGCGGTGCGTGCCCACGCGGCGGCCCGCGCGGCGTAGCCAAGCCTACGGATGTAGGCGCTGGCGATTGAGGCGCGGTAACTCTTGACCATCGGTCAAGAGTTACCGCCACTGGTATCAGTTCTGCACCGCAGCCCGCAGCAGGGTCAGCGGCACCGACTGGACCCGGTCGGGCGGCAGGGTGATGGTGACAAGGGTGCCGACATCGACGGTGCTTTCCAGCCTTGCGGTACCGCCATGCAGCTCGGCCAGGGCCCTGACCAGCGGCAGGCCCAGGCCCACACCGCCGGCATTGCGTGAATGGCTGCCCTCGATCTGGCGGAATGGCTCCATGGCGGTGGCCATGTCCTTCTCGCTCATCCCGATGCCCGTATCCTGTACGAAGATGGACATGGACCCGTCCGCCTCTGCCCGCGCACCACAGGTGACGCGGCCGCCCGGCGGGGTGAATTTCACGGCATTGGACAGAAGGTTGGACAGGATCTGCTTCAACGCCACCTCGTCCCCGCGGACGGGCGGCAGGTCGGTGTCGATGGCGGTTTCCAGCAGCACCTCCCCCTTGTCGGCCCGTTCGGCCACCAGACGCAGGCTGGACCGGATCAGGCGCGGGATATCGACCAGCCGTTCCGCCAGTTCCTTGCGGCCCGCCTGGATCTTGGACAGGTCCAGGATGTCATTGATCAGGGCCAGCAGGGTTTGTCCGCTGTCATGGATATCGTGGGCATATTCGCGATAGGCGCGGTTGGTCAGCGGTCCCATGGCTTCGGTGGCGATGATCTCCGAAAAGCCGATGATGGCGTTCAGCGGGGTCCGCAGTTCATGGCTCATGTTGGTCAGGAACTCGGACTTGGCGCGGTTGGCCATTTCCGCTGCCGCCACGGCCCGCTCCATGGCGGCGCGATCCTGACGCCATTGGGTGATGTCGCGCACGCTGCCCTGGAAGGCGATGGCGCGGCCGTCGGCATTGCGGATGATGCCTGCGCTGATGGCGACCCACAGGGTGCGGCCGTCCCGCCGATACAGCTCGACCGGCACACTGCCCACTTCTTCCTGTCCCAGCAGGGCCTGGGTGATGGTTTCCCGGTTTTCTTGGTCGACATAAAGCTGCTTGGACACATCCTGGATTTCGGTCAGCAACTGCACTTCGCTGTCATATCCCAGCAAGGCCAGCAGGGCGGGATTGGCGGACAGGAAGCGGCCGCCGATATCCAGGGTGAACATCCCCTCCATCGCCGACTCATAGATGTCCCGATATTTGCGGGCGTCGGCCGTCGCGTGTTCCGCATTCCGTTTCTGCCGGTCCAGTTCGGCGGTCAGGTCGGCATTGCGCTGGGTCAGGGTGGCCATCTGCCACATCTGGTCGCGCCAGCGCTGCCGGATGGCGTGCGCCGCCACCAGCACCAGCAGCAGGGCCGCCAGCAGTGTCAGGCCGAGCGGCACAGGATGGCTGTCCGCCAGTCCCGCCGGCAGAACCATGTCGGGTTTCGACAGGGCCAGGAAAGCGGCCACAATAAATCCCGCCGCGAGTGGCAGGGCCAACCACGGGATCAGAGCGGTCCGTCGCGCCGCGGCGCCGACCGGAACAGGCCGTTCTGCGTGGTTCCGATTGTCCATCGCCTGCCTGCGGCCATCTTTAATAGTCATTGCTAGCATTTTTCCGATCCGGTGTCATGCCGCGCATGCGGTCGGGTGGATGAAGGGGGGCTGGACATCGGCAGCCATCGCGCCATCTGCTGCATCGATTGATGCCCTGTCCGGAAGACCCCATGTCCGATATCCCCGAAAAGATCGCTGTCATCGGTGCCGGCCTGTCCGGTTTGTCCGCCGCTCTGTCGCTGGTCGCGGCCGGTCACCAGGTTCGGGTCTTCGACAAGGGGCGGGGGCCGGGCGGGCGGCTGTCGACGCGCCGGGCCGGCGACTGGCGCTTCGATCATGGCGGGCAGTTCATGACGGCGCGGGACGATGGATTCCGCGCGGTCATGGCAGAACTGGTTGCCGCTGGCCGGGCCGCCCCATGGATGGCGCGCGTCATCCGCCTGCATCCCGATGGAAGGCAGGAACCGCATGATGTTGAACGGTTCGTCGGCACACCCGGCATGAACGGCATCGTCCAGGGTCTGGCTGCCCTGTTGCCCGAAGCCGCGCGTCCACAGTTCGGGGTGCGCGTCACCGCCATTACCGGTACGCCCGGCCGCTGGTCCCTGGCCGTGGAGGATGGGGCAGATATCGGTCCCTTCGCGCAGCTGGTTCTGGCCCTGCCGGCACCGCAGGCCGCGGACCTGCTGCGCCCCGTAGCGTCGGCATTGGCGGGGCGGGCAGCCCATGCCACCATGGCGCCCTGCTGGGCCCTGATGCTGGGCTTCGCCGATCCGGTAGGGCTGCCGGGCTGGGATGCGGCCTTCATTGCCGATGCGGGCGGGCCTGACCGTCCCTTGTCCTGGATTGCCCATGACGGGGGCAAGCCGGGCCGGGCGGGCAATGCTGCCTTCGTTGCCCATGGTGCCCCTGCCTGGTCGCAGATGCATCTGGAAGCGGATGCGGTGTCGGTTGAAGCGATGCTGCTGCCGGCCTTCCGTGCGGTGACGGGGATCGTCGCGGAACCGTCTTTCCTGGCGGCCCATCGCTGGCGTTATGCCCTGCCCACAGCCCCGCTGGCCGACGGATTCCTGCTTGACGCGGACCTGGGTCTGGGGGCCTGTGGCGACTGGTGTCTGGAAGCGCGCGCCGAGGCGGCGTTCATCAGCGGGCGGCGGCTGGCGGTCGCCATGGGGACAGCGGCGTCGGGTCGAATGGGGAAGGCGTGATGGTGGAAGTCGTGGTGCCGGATCCGGACGATTATGTCCCCAGCCCCTGCCTGCGCAAATGTGACCTGGACCGGCGGCGGGAATTCTGCCTGGGCTGCAAGCGGTCATTGCAGGAGATCATGCGGTGGGGCGTCATGACGCCCGATGAACGTCGCGCCGTCTGGGTCCGCCTGGGCCGCCCCCTGCCACCGCCGGGAGAGCGCCGCGACCCCTGGTGACCATCGGTCAAACGGTCAGCAGGCGGCGGACGTCGTGCAGGTCGTCGGCGACATGCAGGGCCAGCATCCGCATTTCCGCCGTGGCGGGCAGCAGGTCGGGCACCATCACCGCCATCATGCCCGCCCCATGGGCCGACCGGATGCCGTTATGGCTGTCCTCCAGCGCCAGGCAATGCGCGGGATCGACGCCCAGCCGGGCGGCAGCCGTGAGGTAAGGTTCCGGATGCGGCTTGCCACGCTGGACATCGTCGCGGGTGACGATGCTGGCGAAACGGTGGTGGATGCCGACATGGCGCAGATGTTCGTCCGCCTTTTCCCGGCCGGTGGAAGTGGCGACGGCCTTGGGCAGGTCCAACCCTTCCAGATGGTCCAGCAATTCCACCACGCCCGCCATCATCTCCACGCCGCGCCGCAACTGCTCCATGCGCGCCATGAAGGCCGTGCGGAAGCGGGTGAACCCATCCTCCCCGCCGAAATAGTCGCGCAGCATGGCGTGGGTCTCGGGCCAGGGCGTGCCGATGATACCGGCATAGAAATCATCGGCCATGGGCTGACCGACCGCCTCTGCGGCCCCCAGCGTGGCCGTGCGCACATGGCGCTCAGTATCGATCAGCAGCCCGTCCATGTCGAAGATGACGGCATGGACGGGGCGGGGGAAGGCGGCAACAGACAGGGGCAGGGGCATTTTCCGGCTTTCAGGGCACCTTGAGGCCGGACACTTCCACCCGGTTGCGGCCGCGCTGCTTGGCCAGGTACAGCGCCTGATCGGCACGGTCCAGGATGGCGGCCAGCGTTTCCTCGATGCCGCCATACCATTCGGCCACGCCCAGGCTGGCCGTCAGCGGGATTTCCGTGCCTTCATGCAGGACGGGCGTGGCCCCGATGGCGCAGCGGATGCGTTCGGCCACCTGCGTGGCGGCGGCCAGCTCCGTTTCCGGCAGCAGGATCACCAGTTCCTCACCGCCATAGCGGGCCAGACTGTCGGCCCCGCGCAGCGCGGCGGCCGTACGGTCGGCGGCGGCGCGGATGGCGGTGTCGCCGGCAGCATGGCCGAAATTGTCATTGATGCGCTTGAACTGGTCCAGATCGATCAGCAGCAGGGAGAAGGGCCGGCGGTAGCGCACGGACCGATCCCGCTCCGTCGTCGCGATCTCCATGAAGCGGCGGCGGTTCAGGATGCCCGTCAGACTGTCGGTGCTGGCCAGCCGCTCCAGCTTGGCATTGGCCTCCATCAGCTCCGCCGTGCGGTCGGCGACGCGATGCTCCAGGGTCTGGGTCAATGCGCGCAGGTCGATGTTGGCCTGACTCAACCGTTCATAAAGCACGATATTGACCAGACCAGCCGCGAACTTGGCTGCCAGAACGCCCAGCATCTCTCCGTCCGCCGGCACCAGCGTGCGGTCACATTCCAGCAGGGCCAGGAAGATGGTGCCGTCCGGCCCCGGCATGTGCAGCGTCGCACGGTTGCCGTCCACGCCCGTCCGCCGCATGGCCAGCGCCGCCACCAGCCGGGCATAGAGCGTGCTGTCCGGATCCGGCGGTACGGGGGGGCAGAAATGGCCCGTGCCGGCCAGCGGCCGGAAGCGGTTGCCGCCGGGCAGCCAGCCGTCCATGTCGTCCACGACATAGACGACGCCCGATGCGTTGGCCCCCAGGATGGGGCCCGCCTGTTCAAGCATGGTCTGGGTATAGGCTTCCATCCCCATGTCGGGGCGCAGCCGGTCGTCCAGCGCCACCATGCGGCGCAGGCCACGGCGGTTCGCCTCGATCACGGTGATGCTGTCATAGGCGCGCAGTGCCGCGATCACGGTCGTGAACAGCTTCTGCGACGTCAGCTCCGTCTTGGCCTTGTAGTCATTGACGTCGTAATCGACGATGACACGTTCTTCCGGCGCCTGGCCGGGCTGACCGGTGCGCAGGATGATGCGCACGGCCTTGTCGCCCAGATCGTCGCGGATCGCGCGGACCAGACGCAGGCCGGCATCGTCGGTTTCCATCACCACGTCCAGCAGGACCAGCGCGATATCCGCCTCTGCCGCCAGCATGGTCTGGGCCTGGGCCGCCGAATAGGCGGACAGCAACTCCAGCGGCCGGTCGCGGAACCGCACCTTGCGCAGGGCATAGCGGGTAACGGAATGCACCTCTTCGTCATCATCGACGATCAGGATGCGCCAAGGCGGCCCGTCGGGTGGACGGTTCTGCGACGGTGCAACCGTGACGCCTTTCAGCGTCCCGTCTTCCGCGAACAGGAAATCGTCCTCGTCCACTCTGTCGCCCCATCGACGTTCAGTGCCGGTATCCGGTGCCGGTCGCCCCCCAGCACCCGTTCAAACGCAATACGCAAACACAAACAGATATACGCCCATCCTCTCCGTTCACCGTGTTGCCACAGCGGAACGGTCCGGACAGGCAAAATCATCACCTTGTCAGTATAGACAGTTTCGGTCGCGGGTGCCCACAGCAAAAGGTACAACCGTTTGAAATCTTCGGTGGCGACAGGGGCGGCCCCGCCCTATCTTCGTCTCCAGATCAGAAATCAATTCGGGGAGTAACGCATGTCATCCGGCAATGCCATGGGTCGGGGGCCGCGCCGGCCCGCCATCTTGTTACTGTTCGTCGCGCTGGTCGGTGCAACCACACTGGCCTATGTGACCATGCCCGATACCCAGACCCCGAAGCCATCGAAGCCCCAGGAGGCCGTCGCCTTGCCCCCCTTGCGCCAAAGCCTGTTTCCCGCTGCCCCTGTCGCCAAGCAGATGCCGGTGGAGCATGTGCGCCACGGCGACACCTATGTCGACCCCTATGACTGGCTGCGTGACCGTGATTACCCCAAGGTCGACGATGTCGAGGTGCTGGATTACCTGAAGGCGGAGAATGCCTATACCGAACAGGTGATGGGCAAGGAAGAGGAAGGCCTGCGCGCCGCCCTGTTCGCCGAGCTGAAGGGCCGGGTGAAGGAGGATGACACGGGCGTTCCCTATCTCAAGGGCGGCTATATCTACCAGTCGCGCTTCTCCGCCGGCCAGGACCATCCCGTCTTCGTGCGCCGTGCGAAGGGAGAACCGGAGGGTGCGGAAAAGCCCATCCTGGACGTCAATGAACTGGCCAAGGGCAAGGAATTCTATGATGTCGAGGCGCTGGAGCCCAGTCCCGACGGCCGCTACCTAGCCTACAGCTTCGACGATAACGGGTCGGAGAATTTCACCATCGTCGTGAAAGACCTGACCACGGGTCAGCTGGTCGGCGATCCCATCCCCGGCACCTCGGGCTCCGTCGTCTGGGCGGCCGACAACAAGACCCTGTTCTATGTGCTGAAGGATGAAAGCCAGCGGCCCAAGCAGGTGATGCGCAACAGTCTGGGGGCCAAGCCGGACGCCGCCGCCCTGGTTTATGAGGAAGCGGACCCGTCCTGGTGGGTCGGGATCAGTGAAAGCCAGTCCGGCCGCTTCATCGAGATCGGGTCCGGCACGCTGGTGGCGTCCGAAACCCTGCTGATCCCGTCCGACAATCCCACGGCCAAGCCCAAACCCGTCATCCCCCGTCGCGACAACCATCTTTACTCCGTGGCCGACCAGGACGACAGCCTGTGGATCCTGTCTAACGACAAGCACCTGAATTTCCGCCTGCTGAAGGCGCCCTTGAAGGACTGGTCGGAAAAAAACTGGACGGAGGTGATGGCCGGCAGCGACCGTCAGTACCTGACCGGCCTGCTGGCGCTGAAGGACTGGCTGGTCGTGTTCGGCCGCCAGGACGGCACCCAGCAGGTCTGGGTGCTGGACAAGGCAGGGGCCAGCCACACCATCGCGTTTCCCGACGCAGCCTTTGCCGTCTCCCCCGTCAGTAACGAGGAATATGAGACCGGGACGCTGCGGGTGCGGTATCATTCACTGGTCACGCCGCCGACCACCTTCGACTATGACCTGGCCGTCCGCACGCTGACCACGCGCAAGGTGCAGGAGATCCCCAGCGGCTATGATGCGTCGCTCTACACCTCCGAACGGCTGATGGCCCCGGCGCGCGACGGCACTCCCATCCCCGTTTCCATCGTCTATCGCAAGGACGTGAAAAAGGATGGCAAGGCGCCGCTGCATCTCTATGGCTATGGTTCCTACTCCATCGCCACGGAGCCGGGCTTCTCCGCCAACCGCATCGGCCTGCTGGATCGCGGCTTCGTCTATGCCATCGCCCATATCCGCGGGGGCGAGGAGATGGGCCGCCCCTGGCACGATGCCGGCCGCCTGACCAACAAGCCCAACACCTTCAACGATTTCCTGGACGCGGCGCAGTTCCTGGTGGCCCAGGGCTATACCAGCCCTGGACAGATCAGCATTGAAGGCGGGTCGGCCGGCGGTACCCTGATGGGGGCCGTGCTGAACATGGCGCCCGACGGCATGTTCGCTGGTGCGGTGGCCCATGTGCCCTTCGTCGATGTGCTGAATACGCTGTTCGACGACACGCTGCCGCTGACCACGGGCGATTATCCGGAATGGGGCAATCCCAACCTGCCGGAAATCTATCAGGTCATGAAGACCTACAGCCCCTATGACAATGTCACCAAGCGGCCTTATCCGCCGCTGCTGATCACGGCGGGGCTGAATGATTACCGCGTCACCTATTGGGAACCGGCCAAGTGGGCGGCCCGGCTGCGCACCCACAAGACCGACGACAATGTCCTGCTGCTGAAGACGGAGATGAGTGCCGGCCATGGCGGCTCCACCGGCCGCTTCGACAAGTTGAAGGAGGTGGCGTTGAGCCAGGCCTTCATCCTGCGCGCGCACGGGATGTCGAAATGAGGGACGCCAAGCCGGGCCGCTATCCCCCTGACGCGTTGAAGGCCGATGGCCTGCGCGCTGTCGTCGGGCTGGCGGTCATGCTGGGCCTGCTGGGGCTGGCCGGGATGCAGGCGCACCCGCTGGTGGCCCTGCCGCTGCTGGCGGGCGCGGGGCTGTTCGTCTGGCTGGGGCTGCGTACGCTGTGGCGGGGTGGGGCCCGCTTCGGGGTAACGGATCAGGGGCTGCGGCTGCAGGATGGGTTTTTCACCATCCTGGTCCCCTGGGACCGGATCACCGGGGTCCGCCTGCGTTATTATTCAACGAAGAAGGACCGGTCCGGCGGCTGGATGCAGTTGACCCTGCGTGTCGGCCGGCGGGGATACAGTATCGAAAGCCAGTTGACGGGATTCGATGCCATTGCCGCCCGGGTGGCGACGATGGTGGTAGAGCGCGGCCTGCCCGTGGACCCGTTAACCCGGGAGAATTTCCTGTCCCTGGGCCATTACATGTGACGGATCATGCCGACGGCGGTACCCACGGATCATAGGTCCCGAAATGCCAGAGGTGCCCTTCCGGATCGCGCAGGGTGAAGGCGCGGGAGCCATAGGCGGTATCGACGATCCTGCCCTCCAGCGCCTTTTCCCCCGCTGCCGTGGCACGGGCGAAAAGGGCATCCGGGTCACCGATGATGAAGCAGTTCAGGGCAGCACCCGACCCGTCCGGCCCCGGCGCCCGGAACCCATATTGGTCTTCGCGGTCGCTGGACAGCATGATCATGCCCTTGCCGAAGGTCAGTTGGGCATGGACGATATCGTCCCCTTCACCCGGCACCACCAGATGTTCAGCAAAGCCCACCACCCGGACCAGCCAGCCGATGGCGGCCTTTGCGTCCTTGTAGCGCAGGCAGGGTGTGACCTGACCTTCGCGTTCCAGCTGTTTTCCCAACGCTTCCGCCATTTCTGGTTCCCCCGATGCCTGTGATTTCCGACCTTCCCTTACGTCAACATAATGCAACGGCATAGGCTACCCCTCTTTCGCTCCGATATCTTTTCCTATATGCACCCGTGAGAACCTGTGCCGGCAACCGGCGACGGGACGATGGTGGTTGGTGTTGTTGCGGAGGAAGTACGGTGAAGGCGCTGAAGCCCCTGTTCATGTCCGGCAAGGAAGTGCTGCCCCTGGTGGAAGGTGGGAAAGGCATCGCCGTGTCGACGGGACAAAGTGCGGGTGCCTGGGCGGCTGCCGGCGGCATCGGCACATTTTCCGGGGTCAATGCCGACACCTATGACGAAAACGGCAACCCGGTTCCCCAGGTCTACCGTACCCGCACCCGTCGCGAACGGCATGAAGAGCTGATCGCCTATGGCATCCAAGGCGGCATCACGCAGGCGCGCATCGCGCACGAGATGTCGAACGGCAATGGCCGGCTGCATGTCAATGTGCTGTGGGAAATGGGCGGGGCCGAACATATCCTGGAAGGCATCCTGGAAGGGGCCAAGGGCCTGGTCCATGGCGTGACCTGCGGTGCCGGCATGCCCTACCGCGTGGCGGAAATCGCCGTGCGCTATGGCGTGCATTACTACCCGATCGTCAGCTCCGCCCGCGCCTTCCGCGCCCTGTGGCTGCGTTCCTACAATAAGCATCCCGGCAATCTGGGCGGCGTGGTCTATGAGGATCCGTGGCTGGCCGGCGGCCATAACGGCCTGTCCAACAGCGAAGACCCGCAGAAGCCGGAAGATCCGTATCCGCGCGTCGCGGCCCTGCGCCAGATGATGAACAGCTTCGGCCTGACCCAGACGCCCATCGTCATGGCGGGCGGCGTCTGGTGGCTGGAGGAATGGGACCATTGGCTGGACAATCCGGAAATCGGCCCTGTCGCCTTCCAGTTCGGCACGCGCCCGCTGCTGACCAAGGAAAGCCCGATTTCGGATGCCTGGAAGCAGAAGCTGCTGACCTTGCAGGCCGGTGATGTCTATCTGAACCGCTTCTCCCCCACCGGCTTCTATTCGTCGGCCGTGCGCAACCCGTTCCTGGAGAAGCTGCGCCTGCGGTCCGAACGGCAGGTTGCCTTTGCCAGCGAGCCGGTGGGCGAGCTGACGGAGGAATTCGCCATCGGTCCGCGCGGCCGCCCCGTCTATCTGACCAAGTGCGACAAGGCCCATGCCGAAGGCTGGATGGCCCAGGGCTTCACCCAGGCGCTGAAGACGCCGGACACGACGCTGGTCTTCGTCACGCCCGACGATGCCCGGACCATCCTGAAGGATCAGGTGGATTGCATGGGCTGCCTGTCGGCCTGCGCCTTCTCCAACTGGTCACAGAACGAGGAGGGGACGACGGGCCGTCGTGCCGATCCGCGCTCCTTCTGCATCCAGAAGACGCTGCAGAACATCAGCCATTCGGATGATTGCGAACATCAGCTGATGTTCGCCGGCCACAATGCCTATCGCTTCGCCCAGGACCCCTGGTACGCCAACGGCTTCGTGCCGACGGTCAAGGAACTGGTCGACCGCATCATGACGGGCAAGTAAGGGCTCACGCGCGGGGGGGGGGGCATCCCCCCCGTTCTCCGCTTTTACCGCCGGGCCAGCAGGTCCTGATGTCCCACCGTCAGACGGGCGCCCATTTCGCTGGCCAGATTGCGGCGGCGTTCGGCCCAGGCCCGGATGCGGGCATCGCTGCCCGGTTCCTGCTCGCCCGCCGCGCGGGCATAGCCTTCGACCAGGGCCAGATGGGCCGCGATCTGCTTGGGACCGATCTTCCAGTCGGCCGCCGCCGTTTCCACCTTGTATCCAACATCGGTCAGCGCGCGGGTCATGGCGGCCGGCGCGGCCGGTCCCAGGGCGGGGCCCCCAAGCCCCTTGGCCCGGCCCATATGGGTGTGGAACAGGCCCAGCACGAAGCCATCATCCTCGTCCGTGACAGAGAATTCCACCCGCCCGTCCACCGTCAGCGTGGACAGAAGCGGTGGATAGCCGCAACTAGCCAGTTCCTTGACAAAACGATCCAGCCAGGGCTGGGAAACCAGATCGAAAAGCGCCTTGGCCGTGACCCCGTCATACTGGTTCAGGCCCAGTTCGGCCGGGTCCTGGGTCAGATCGAAGCTGCGCATCTCCACCCGCACGGCCATGTCGTCGCAGGTGATCATATAGGCGCGGCGCTGTTCCTTGTGTTCCCAGCCATTGCGGTCGGCCCAGCGCCCGATCTCTCCCGGCGCCTTGGACAGCAGCTTGCGGTCCTTCTCGATCAGGGTCCAATCCTGCTCCCCGCGCCCCAGCTTCATGGCCAATTGCCGGACATTGCTGCCCGTGCCGGCGCCCAGATCGATAATCATCGGATGCTGCGGCAGGATGCGGCCAAAGGACCAGGCCAGCCCCACGGCGCGCGCCGCCTCGTCCAGCGGTTCACGCAGTCGCAGCCATTCGGGTTCGAAATCCAGGTTCATCACTGTTCCGATATGGTTAACGGTGCCAGCATGCCGGACAGGGCGTCGCGTATCAATGCGATACTCTGTTGCCAGCTTGGCAAGGTGGCGCCCGCCTGTCTGGCTGCCTGACCGGCCGCCCGTCTGGCGGCCGCGTCGGACAGCAGCCGGCGCAGGGCCACGGCCAGGGCCGCTGCGTCACCCACGGGCACGACACCGCCGGCGTCCGGTGGCACCACCTCGCCCAAGGCGCCGGCATCGGTAACAATGGTGGGCAGTCCGCGCTTCAATGCCTCTGCCGCTACCATACCATATCCTTCATGGAAACTGGGCAGCACAAAAAGGTCGGCCGCCCGCCATTCCGACTCGAGCGCGGGACCGGACAGTTCCCCGGTCAGCCGCACCCGGTCCGACAAGCCGTGCGCGGAAATGGCTTCCGCGATGGCACCTGCCTGACCCGGATGGCGGGCATCACTGCCCACCAGCACCAGCCGCCAGGCAAGGTCGCGCAGGCCGGACAATGCTTCCACCAGCACCAGATGGCCCTTGCGCGGGGTCAGCGTGGCCACGCACAGGATGGCTGGTCCGGTCCCGGTCGGTCCGCTGCCGACGGATGGTGCGGCGGGGTCGGTGCCAGGGTTGGCGATGGTGATGCGTGCTTCCGGCACCGACAGGCCCATGACATTGGCCCGCGTGGCCCGGCTGGGCACGATGACGTGGCGCATGGGGGCCACGGCGTCGCGTTCGATGCGAAACAGGGTGTCGGCCTGTTCGGCCGTCAGGCCGCTTTCCAGATGCAGCGGATGGTGGATCAGCGCGGCTATCCGCAGCCGATACTGGTCAACCCACAGGGCGTGCGCGGCAATGGGCAGGGCCAGACCGTCGACCAGGACGGGACAGCCGTCCGGAATGGCGGCGACAATATCGTCCGCGGCCTGACGCGACGGATCATCCACGAACGGGTGGGGGCCGGGCAGTTCATGGACGATGACCTGATCCCCCATGGCCCGAAACCCCGCCACCAGCCGGCGCAGATAGCCGTAACCACCCGTCAACTGGTTGATATCGCCGGGACAAAGAATATGCAGTGGCAAGCCGATCATGCAGCACCGGCGTGCAGCGGGGCATCATAGGCACCCCAGGCGACGTGGCTTTCCGACAGGCTGACGCGCAGGCTGTCCAGCGCCGGGCCGTCGGCGCCCAGGGCCCCGGCACGGATGCCGGCCGCAAGGCGGCGGTGGATGTCACCGGCCAGGAACTCCGTGGTCGTATTGCGGCCCCGATAGTCCGGCAACTCATCCAGGTTCTGATAATTCAGCGGCGCCAGAACCTGCTTCAGCAGATTGGTGGCGGCGCCGATATCGACGACCAGCCCCTCCGGCGACAATTGCCGGCGGCGGAATTCGGCATCCACCACGAAGGTGGCGCCATGCAGCCCCTGGGCGGGCCCGAAGATGCCGCCCACGAAGCTGTGGGCGATCATGATGTGGTCACGCACGGTCACGGAATACATGCACGGCCTTTCGCGGGGCTGGTCCGGTCGTAAGTCACAACGGGACAACCGAAGGGGAGGGCGGCCAGATCCGCCATGGCGGCAGGAAGGTCAGCAAAGGCGATGCGCGGCCCCAGCAGACAATCCAGCACCGGATCGCCCAGCAGCGACAGCGCCTTGTCCAGCCGTCGCGTCTGGGTCCAGCGCGGCCGGAAGGCCGGCGCCACCATGCCGACCTGCGAGGATATGATGCGCAGCCGGCCCGGATGGAAGGTCGACCCCAGCGGAACCGTCACCGGCCGGTCGCCATACCAGGATGCTTCCACCAGGGTCGCCTCCGTCCCGGCCAGACGCAGCGCCGTCGCCAGCCCGTCGGATGTGGCGCTGGCATGGATGACCAGATCGCAGCTGCCCTCGGCCTGGTCCGGACTGACGAAGCCGGCCCCCAGCCTGTCGGCGATGGCTGCGCGGGCAGGATCGATATCGATCAGCGTAACATCGGCGCCCGGCATCCGCGCTGCGAGATAGGCTGCCAGCGCGCCAACAACCCCGCCACCGACCACGGCGATGCGCTGTCCGGGGGCGGCCCCGCCATCCCAAAGGATGTTCAACGCCGTCTCCATATTGGCGGCCAGCACGGCGCGGTCATCAGAGACGTCATCGGGTACGGGGCGGCAGCCCTCAACCGGCACCACCGCCACGTCCTGATGCGGATGCAGGGAGAAGACGCGCCGGCCCAGCAGGTTGGACGGGCCATAATCGGCGATGCCGACCAGGGCGTAGCCATATTTCACCGGCCCCGGAAACTCCCCCTCCTGAAAGGGGCAGCGCATGATGAAGTGCAGGTCTTCGGGCACGCCGCCCCGGAAAACCAGCGACTCGGTTCCCCGGCTGATGCCGCTGGCCAGGGCCCGGACGCGCACATCGCCGGCTGCCGGTTCCGGCACCTCCTGCTGGCACAGCGCGCCGCGGCCGGGGGCCAGGGTCCAGAAGGCGGTCGCCCGGTCCGGAAGGGCGGCATCGGCAAGGATCATCAGGCGCGATCTCCACAATGGGGCGTCGGCGGGGCTGGCAGCATACGAACGCCTGGAAGGCAAATAAAGTCCGGCCTGATGACGGGCCTGTGACGATCGGCCCTTGCCTTCGCCGCGGCGGCGCCAACCTATTCCCCATGCACCTTTCCCACGATCCCGCCTCTGCCGCCCCCACCTTGTCGCGCCCGGCCATCCTGGCCCAGCTGGGTCTGGCCGGATTGACGCTGTGGGTGGCGGCATCGGTGCTGGGCCCGGCCGTCGGGATGCCGCCAGGCTATCCTCTGGCCTGCCTTGTGGCGCTGCTGCCCTTTGCCTGGCTGGCGCTGACGGGGCTGGACCGGCATGGCCATTCCCGCTGGGGCTGGGCCAACCGGGTCACGCTGCTGCGCGGCGGGCTGCTGGCCTTGCTGGGCGGCATGATGCCGTTTGCGCCGGAAGTCATGACCGGCTGGGGATGGGGGCCGGCCGTGATTGCCGTCACGGCGTTATCGCTGGACGGGGTGGATGGTTGGGTGGCGCGTCGGGCGGGGCTTTCCAGCCCCTATGGCGCGCGTTTTGATATGGAAAGCGACACGCTGGCCATCCTGATCCTGTCGCTGCTGCTGTGGCGTCTGGGTCTTGTCGGCCCCTGGGTGCTGCTGTCGGGCCTGCTGCGGCCGGGCTTTGTGCTGGCGGCCCGATTCTGGCCCTGGCTGGCAGCACCCTTGCCCTACAGCCGGCGGCGGCGGGCAATCTGCATGGTGCAGGTGGCGGTTCTGGCCCTGGCCCTGGTTCCCGTTGCCAGCCCAATGCTGACCCGCTTTGCGGTAGGTGCAGCGCTTGGGCTTTTGCTTTTCTCTTTCGCGGTCGATACGGTTTGGCTGAAACGCCATCGGGATCGATCCGGTGGACTGAAAAATGGATAACATGGTTCTGGAATACGCCGCCGATGATCACACCGCCCCGCTGGACCACACGGCCCAGCGGGCGGTGGACCGTGCCCTGTCGGAATTGCGGCGCGGTGAAGCGGTGGTCATCACCGGTGATGACGGGCGTGCCGTGCTGGCGCTTGCCGCGGAGGCAGTGACGACCCCGGCCCTGAACCAACTGGCGCATCTGGCCGGCAGCGCACCGTCCCTGATCCTGACGGGTCAGCGCGGGCGGGCGCTGGGCCTGGATGTGCCCATTGACCAGCCTGTGCGTGTCACCCCGCCCGCGGGCCTGACGGCCGATTTGGTGCGCGACCTGTCCGACCCGACACATCCCGCGCGCGCCGGCCAGATGCCGCCGTCGGTCAGTCTGGGGGCTGGACCGGAAGCGGCGGCCACCATCCTGGCCAAGATCGCCCGCCTGCTGCCTGCCGCCATTGTGGCCGACCTGCCGGCCCCGCGCGGGACCGTGGATGGGGCCGGCTTTGCCCGCCGGCATGACCTGTTGCTGGTGCGGGCCGCCGACATCGTGGATTATCGCCGCCGCTCCGCCCGTAGTCTGGCCCGTGTGGCAGAGGCCGCCGTGCCGCTGGAGGATGCAGAGCGCACCCGCATCATCGCCTTCCGCCCCACCGATGGCGGGCCCGAACATCTGGCCATCGTCATCGGTGACCCAGTGCCGGGCCAGCCGGTGCTGGCGCGGCTGCATTCGGAATGTTTCACGGGTGACCTGCTGGGTTCGTTGCGGTGCGACTGCGGTCCGCAATTGCGGGGGGCGATCAAGGAGATCGCGGCGGTCGGCCAGGGTGTCCTGCTTTATCTGGCCCAGGAAGGGCGTGGCATCGGGTTGATGAACAAGCTGCGCGCCTATCGCCTGCAGGATGGCGGTCTGGATACGGTGGATGCCAATACGGTGCTGGGCTTTGATGCTGATGAACGCGTCTATCTGCCCGCCGCCAGCATGCTGCGCCAGCTGGGCTTCACCAAGGTGCGTCTGCTGACCAATAATCCCGACAAGATGGCCCAGCTTGCCCGCTGCGGCGTGGAAGTGGTGGAACGCGTTCCCCACATCTTCCCCGCCAACGGCCATAACGAGGCCTATCTGCGCACCAAGGCGGAAAAGTCCGGGCACCTGTTTTAGGAAGTCGTCCCGAAAGGCCTAGGCAAAAACCTCCCCTTCGTACTTGGCATGCGGCCTGCATTAAGGCTTGGCGAACGGGAGGAACCAGCATGCCGCCAAGCACCATCCATATGGACCATGTCCGCAGCCAGATCCGGCATCAGCAGGCAGCAGCGCTGGAACGCCCGACGGCGGACATCGGCGGTGACGACGCGTCCACGGCCAAGTCCGCCAAGGATGGAGATGGGGAAGGCATGTCCTTCTGGGACGTGCTGGATGTGGTGAACCCGCTGCAGCACATTCCCGGCGTCAACAAGATCTACCAGGCCATCACCGGCGACACGATCAAGGCCCCGGCCAAAATTGCCGGGGCGGCCCTGTTTTTCGGCCCGATCGGCATTGCCGTCGCCGCTGCCGACGCGGTGGTGGAGAAGGTGACGGGCAAGGACACGCTGGACAATGTCGCCTCCGCCTTGGGGCTGGAGAAGGATGACGCGCCGGCGGAGGATGATCCGTTCACGGTGACCGCCCAGCGCCTGCCCCGCACCGCCGATGCCACACCGGTGTCGGAGCCGGCACCTCCGGTAGCGGAAAAGATTGCCGTCCCGGCCGCGGCCGGACAGCCTGTGGACCTGTCCAGCGGTCAGGCGGCCCTGCTGGAAAGCCTGATGGGTGGCGCCAGGACCGCCGCCCCCGCGGCGCACGCCAGCCCTGTGGCTCCAACTGCCCCGTCCGTCACCCGCAGCGTTCCCGCCGCCGCCACAGCCGGTTCCATTTCCGCCACCGCACCTGCAACGGGGGGCATCGCTACGGCACAGCAGCTGAAGGCCCTGGAGAGCACGCCGGGCGCGTCGGCGGCCGTGAGTGCTGCGCGTGGTCTGGGTGCGTCGGCGGTCATGGCCAGCCTGCCCACACCCGGTGCCGCCGGGGCTGGCGACAATGTCCTGGCCTCCATGGCCCAGGAGCAGGCAAAGGGGGCCCGTACGGGCAAGGGTCTGGCTGAATACCGGGCCGCCGCCATCTCCAGCGGCAGCATGGCCGCCCGCCCGATGATCCCGTCCAAGTCGGCGCAGATGGTGCAGAACGGTGCCGCCAACATGCCGGGCGCCAACTACACCACCAATCCCCTGCTGACCACCCGCACGGCCGGCACCACCGCCACCGCAGCGCACCAGGCAACGCCGCCCGCGCCCGCCCCGGAGCCGTCGGTAGACCCCGCAGTCCAGCAGCCGGCGGTCCTGGCACCGACCCCGGTGCCGAAGGAACAGATCGCCGATATGATGGCGCGGGCCATGAGCAAGTATGAGGCGCAGGCCCGCCACAAGACGGACACCGGTACCGCCACCATCCATTGATAAGTACGGCCAGAGCGGCTGCCGGATTCGCCCCCGGTCACCCGGCAGAGGCGTCCAATCTTTCTGTCATACCAAGGGGCATGGAACATGACCCTTGGAAGCCAGCGACCGCTGGCCCGCGGGCTCGTGCCCGCGTAAGCCAAGCCGCCGGATGGCGGCGCCCGGCGCATGAGGGAACATGGACTGACTCAAGAGCCATGTCCCATGGCTCTTGAGTCAGATGAATGTCAACCGGATGCGGCCGGGTTCCAGGCCGACGATGCGGGCGGGCCGATCCTCCAGCCAGCCCCGCACGGAAAAGCTGCCTGTGCTGTCCAGGTCGAGCCCTTCCGGGCCGGCACAGCTGAAACAGGCACCGGTTCGCGACAGATCCACCGTTTCCCCTTTGATGACGCGGTCGCCCATGGCCAGCAGGGCGGGGCTGCAGACTGGCACGCGGGGAAAGCGGCGTCGCTCGGTCGGCGGGCGACGGGATGTGGGGCGCGGCTGCTCGTCGCGACGGGCCAGCCATTCGGCCATATCGACCCAGCGCTGGCTTTCCGCCGGGTCGTCGGTATTCAGGGCCGCTTGCCAGCAGGCCAGCAACTTGGCGTTCAGGGCTTCATCGGGTAACAGGCCGGCACCGCCAGCCACCACCCCCGGTTCCAACTCTGCCACCTGCATTGACGCCTCTTCCGGTCAACCATCCGCCCACGCACACGCTGGAGACGTGTACCGTATACGGCAACGTCAATTTAGACCAGTCGGATTAAATTGTCGTCAATCAATCCGAAGGATAGGGGCTGCGGGCTGACCCAATGCCCGCCAGGTTCCAATGAAACCCAAAGTCAGGGTGATGGCGGTACAAAGAAGGGTTGTGACGAATACCGCCTGAGGCACGAAGGCGAACGGGAAATCCATCACCTTGGTCACCACGGCCCAGGCGACGACGGTGCCCAGGACTCCGGCCACGGCGGCGGTAATCAGGCCCAGAAGGCCATATTCCAGAAGGAAGGCCCGCAGAACCGTGGCCCGTGTCGCCCCCAGCACCTTCAGCACGACGCTGTCATAGACGCGGCGGCGGTGTCCGGCGGCGACGGCGCCGGCCAGGACCAGCGTACCCGACAGCAGCGTGACCGCCGCCGTCAGCCGCACGGCCGTACCGACATTGACCATGACGCCCGCCACCGTCTCCAGCGCGTCCTTCACCCGGACGGAGCTGATATTGCTGAATTTCACGGCGACGTCGCGCTGGATGGCGGGTTCGGCCGCCGGATCGGAACGCACGGTCGCCAGATAGGTCTGGGGTGCGGCCTCCAGCACGCCGGGAGAAAAGACCAGGGTGAAATTGATGGTGATCGTGTCCCAGTCCAGTTCGCGGACCACGGCCACTTCCCCGTCAATGTCCCGCCCCAGCACATTGACGGTGATGACGGCCCCAGGCCCGATGCCGAAGCTTTCCGCGATCTCCTTCGATATGGCCAGCTTGGGCGAGCCCTGATAATCGGCGGGCCACCATTGCCCGGCCAGCACCTTGTCCGTGGCGGGATGGTCGGCACGGTAGGTGATGCCGCGGTCGCCATTCAGCACCCAGGAATATTCCTTGGTCTTCAGGGCCTTCTCCGCTTCCATCCCGTTCACGGCCACGATGCGGGCGCGCAGGTTGGGGACCAGGGCAAGATCGGTGGCGCTGGGCACGGCCAGGACCGTGTTGCGGAAATCCTCCACCTGATCGGGCTGGATATCGACGAAGAAGAAGGAGGGCGCGTTGGTCGGCAGCCGATCCGATACCTCCTTCTGGAAATTGGCTTCGATCAGGGCGATGGCGACCAGCACGGTCAGGCCCAGACCCAGCGACAGGACCACGGCACTGGTCGGGTTGCCCGGCCGGTGGATATTGGCCAGCGCCAGGCGCAGCACGGGCCGGCGCGGTCGTCCCGCCCGCTTGGCCAGTGCCGTCACGCCCAGCCCGGCCAGCCAGAACAGGCCCAGCACGGCCAGGGCGCCGATGACAAAGGCGGCGGCAAAGCCCTTTTCCTCCGCCGTTGCCACGGCCAGGGCGGCCAGCCCCAGGCCCGACAGGGCGATACCGGCCAGATAGGCAGCGCGCGGCCTGCCCTTGGTCTTCTGCACCCGTTCGCGGAACAAGGACACGGCCGGCACCTCCCGCGCATGGCCCAGCGGCCACAGGGAGAAGGCCAGCGCCGTCAGGAAGCCGAATCCGGCCGCCACAGCCAGTGCGTCCGGATAGACGCCGATCCGCGCCGTGATGGGCAGCAGGCCTGCCAACGCTTTGCCCGTCAGCAGCGGGGCCGCCGTGCCCACGACCAGCCCGATGGCCACACCGACCCCGGCCAGGGCCATGATCTGGATAAGATAGGTCTTGAAGATCAGGGAACCGGGCGCGCCCACGCATTTCAGCGTGGCGATGGTGTTGGTGCGCGTGTCCATATAGGCGCGTACGGCATTGCCCACGCCGACCCCGCCGACCAGCAGGGACGTCAGCCCGACCAGGGTCAGGAACAGCGCCAGCCTGTCGATGAAGCGGGCAAGCTGTGGTGCGGCGTTCAGATAGTCACGCAGGCGCCAGGGGGCGCTTTCCATTTCCGCCTTGGCCTGGTCCCGGAAATCCTTTGGCGTGATGTCGGGCCGCAGCTTCACCTGATAGGACCAGGTGATCAGGCTGCCGGGCTGGATCAGCTCCGTCTTCGCCAGCGCCGCGTCCGACAGCATCAGCCGGGGGCCCAGCGCGAAGCTGCCAGACCCGGCCTTGTCCGGCTCATGGGCGATCAGGCCGCGCACCTGCACATCCAGGCCACCGATGCTGACCGTCGACCCGACCTTCAGGTTCAGTCGGCCGGCCAGCGTATCCTCGATGACCGTGCCGAACCGGCCATCGCGTTCGGCCAGAAGGGATTGCACATCCACGGTCTGCGGCTGGCCGTCCGGTCCCTGGATCTCAAAGGAGCCATAAAGCGGGTAATTGGCGCTGACCGATTTCAGTTCCACCAGGGTGCTGTTGCCGCCATCGGCGGGGTCGCGGGCCATGGCGCGCATTTCGGCCGACGTCATCACCTCCCCGCGCGCGGCCAGGAAGGCCAACTGCTCGGGCGTGGCTTGACGGTACAGGATGCGCGCGGCGACATCGCCGCCCAGGATGGCGCGGCCGTCGCTGCGCATGGCATCCGCGATGCCACTGGAAATGGACTGGACCGTGGCGATGGCGCCGACGCCGATGGCCAGGCAGGCGATGAAGATGCGGAAGCCCGACAGGCCGCCGCGCAATTCCCGCCGCGCCAGGGTCAGGGCCAGTTTCCATTGCGCCAGCCAGCCGGAAGGGGCGGTGGTGGCTGGGGCATCGTTCAGCACGGTCGCACTCATGATCAGCGCCCCGCTGCGGCCACGCGGGCATCGCCGCGCACATCATCCACGATCACTCCATCCACCAGCCGGATCACCCGGTCGCACTGCCGCGCCAGATTGGGATCGTGGGTGATCAGCACGATGGTGGTGCCCACCCGGTCGGCCATGGTGAACATCAGTTCGATGATGCGCTTGCCCGTCTCGCCATCCAGATTGCCCGTGGGTTCATCGGCCAGCAGCAGTGACGGTTCGGGTGCGAAGGCACGGGCCAGCGCCACGCGCTGTTGCTCCCCGCCTGACAATTGACCGGGATAATGGCTGAGGCGGTGGCCCAGGCCGACCGCCTCCAGCCCCTTGCGCGCCCGCTCGAACGCATCGGGGGCGCCAGCGAATTCCAGCGGAATGGCGACATTTTCCAGCGCATTCATGGTCGGGATCAGGTGAAAGGACTGGAAGACGATCCCCACTTCATCCCGGCGGAACCGGGCCAGATCATCCTCCCCCATCCGGGTCAGCTCGTGACCCTTCACCTGCACAGAGCCGGATGTGGGGGGCTGCAGCCCGCCCAGGATCATCATCATGGAGGATTTGCCGGACCCGCTGGGCCCGACCACCCCCACCTTTTCGCCGCGGCCGACATGCAGGTCAATTCCCTTCAGGATGTTGACGCTGCCCGCCTCGCTCTCCAGCTTAAGACGGACATCGCGCAACTGGACAACGGGATCGGCCGGAACAATGGGCATCGCCATGACGAATTCTCGCAGCAAGGGTGACCCGATGCGATATGGCCCCTTCCCGGGGGCTTTCAACCGAATCGCATCGCTGGTTCTGCTGCTTTTGTGCCTTCTGGCCCCATCCCTGGCGATGGCGCAGGTCACAGGGGCGCCGATAAAGATCATCGTGCTGGGTGACAGCCTGTCCGCCGGCTACAAGCTGCCGCTTGAGGCGGCCTTCACCAGCCAGCTGGAGACGGCCCTGAAGGGCAAAGGCTATGCGGTCAGCGTGCCCAATACCGGTGTATCGGGCGAGACGACATCGGGCGGCCTGTCGCGGCTGGACTGGGTGCTGGGCGACAAGCCGGGCCTGATGATCGTGGAACTGGGCGCCAATGACGGGCTGCGTGGCATCGACCCGAAGGTGACGCGGGACAATCTGGACAAGATCCTGACGAAGCTGAAAGAAAAGGGCATTCCTGTCGTGCTTGCCGGCATGATGGCGCCGCGCAATCTGGGCCAGGATTATGGCAAGGTCTTCGACGCCATCTATCCCGAACTGGCGAAGAAGCATGGCGTGCCGCTCTACCCCTTCTTCCTGGACGGGGTGGCGATGGACCCGAAACTGAACCAGGAGGATGGGATGCACCCGACGGCCGACGGCGTTGCCATCATCGTGTCGCGCATCCTGCCCACCGTCACGGCAGCGCTGGACCGCATCAAGGCCGGGGCCAAGTGATCATGGAAGAGATGATGGATGACAGCCCCGCCTTTGCCAGCGCCGTGGGGCGGGGGGCGGACTGGTCCGGTGCCGCCAAGGACTGCCTGGACAATCTGACCCTGGTGCCGGGCGCCAATTTCGGCGTGCTGTATGTCAGCGACCATCTGGCCGATCAGATGGGCAGCATCACCACCCTGCTGCGCGGCGTTACCGGGATCGGCGATTGGGTCGGCACCGTGGGGCTGGGCGTCGTCGGCACAGGCGTGGAGATTTTCGACCAGCCCGCCATCTCTGTCCTGATCGGCCGGCTGCCGGACGGCGCAGTGCAGGTTCTGGGGCCGCTGACGGACGGGCTGGCCCCGCTGGATACCGTTGTTCCCTGGCTGCGCGACCATGCGCCCTTGCTGTTGCTGATGCATGGTGATCCGCAGCATGCGCGTCTGCCCACACTGTTGACCGACATTGCCGGACGCACGGGCGGTTTCATCGTCGGCGGGCTGACGGGGTCACGCGGGGAACAGGCCGTGCTGGCCGGGCATGTGGCACCGGCCGGGCTGGCCGGTGCCATGTTCGACGCTGCCGTGCCCGTGGCGACAGGGCTGACCCAGGGCTGCAGCCCCATCGGCCCCGTCCGCACCATCACGCGGGCCGACCAGCATGTGGTGATGGAAATCGACGGCGCCCCGGCCCTGGCCGCCCTGAAACAGGATATCGGCCCGGAACTGGCCGGCGACCTGCGCCGCATCGGCGGGCTGGTGATGGCCGGACTGCCCATCCGCGGCGATGACCGCGGCGACCGGCTGGTCCGTAATCTGACGGCCATCGACCTTGAACGCGGCTGGATCGCCATCGGGGAGAATGTGGGGGATGGTCAGCCCATCCAGTTCTGCCGCCGCGATGCCGACAGTGCGCGGGCCGATATGGTGCGCATGCTGGAAGGGCTGAAGCGCCGCCTGTCCGGCCCGCCCCGGGCCGGGGTCTATGTCACCTGTGTGGCCCGCGGCGCCCGGCAGTTCGGCCAGGACGGGGTGGAGACGGCACTGATCCGCGAGCATCTGGGGGACTTCCCGCTGACGGGCTTCTTCGCGGGCGGCGAGATATCCAACGCGCAGCTTTATGGCTACACGGGCGTGCTGACCCTGTTCCTGTAAGGAACGGGGTCACAGCATCACGGCACCGCCCGAAGGGCTGATGCACTGCCCCACCATGTGGCGGGCGTCTTCAGAAGCCAGGAACACATAGGCCGGCACCACATCGGCATATTGGCCCAGGCGCTGGCTGGGCAGGGTGCGGCGATAGGCTTCGGCGGCGGCCCGCGCCGTGCCCGTGGTCAGCTTCGGTTCCAGCGCCCCCGGCGCCACGCAGTTGGCCGTGACGTTGCGGGGGCCGATATCATGGACCAGGCTGCGGGTGAAGCCCAGCAGCGCGCCCGATGCCGCCCCGGTCAGCGTGCCGCCGGCGGCCCCGTGATAGGCGATGTCGGACACGGTGGTGATGATGCGGCCGTAATTCTGCGCGAACATCAGCGGCAGCAGCATGCGCGTGATCATGAAGGCCGAGCGCACATTGACCGACATGATCAGGTCGAACTGGTCGGCCGTGGTGTCGGCGAAGGGGATGCTGGGACGCAGCCCGGCATTGTTGACCAGAATGTCGATATGGCCCAGACCGGCGATACCGTTTTCCAGCACGCCATAGGCGCCGTTATTGTCGGTGATGTCGGCCTTCACGGCCAGGATGCGGCGGCCGGTGGTCTGGATGTCGCGGACCAGATCGCTGATGGCCGCACGGTCCCGTTCCTCCTCGTAATGCAGGACGAGGTCGGCACCTTCATGGGCGAAGGTCCGGGCGATGGTCATGCCAAGATCACTCGCCGCACCCGTGATCAGGGCCACCCGGTTTTGCAGCCGTCCCATGATCCTAAAACCTTTCACGCAAACCATCGCAAAATCGACATCCTGGCCAGCCGGTCGGGAAGCGTCAATCTATACGCTTATACGTTACCGGTTCACAAATCCTTGTCAAAGCAGGCAGACTCCGAACGGCCCGCATAGGGGCCATAATTGGTGGTAATCCGATAGCCATACCGGCGGTAGAAATTGACAGCCCGGTTATTCGCCCAGCGCGTTTCCAGCATCAGCCGTCGAAAGCCCATCTGCCGCGCCCCGTTCTCCAGAAAGGACAGCAAGGCCGCACCCACCCCGGTGGTGCCGGGCGCGGCATACATGCGCTTGACCTCTCCCACCCCGTCGGCCAGCGGCCGGACGGCGCCGCAGCCGACGGGGATGCCATGCAGCCGGGCCAGCGCGAACAGCGACCGGTCCGCCAGCAGCGCCCAGTCGGCGAATCCGGCCCGCCCGTCGCTGCCGAACCGGCGGCCCAGATCGGCCGACAGGGCGTCGATCAGGGGGATGACATCCGGATGGTCCGGGCTGGACCGTTCCACGGTCAGACCGGCAATGGGGGGCGGCAAACGCCGGTACAGGACGTGCGTGGCGTGGCTGGTGCCGTCACCGTTCAGCGCATAGTCCGGGATGACGCCGCAACTTTCCCAACCCAGGCGCTGATAAAGCCGTTCGGCATCGTCGCCCTGGCGTGTGTCCAGCACCAGAAGCCGCCGGCCCAGGCCCCGCGCCACCGCCTCCGCCCGTTTCAGCAGGGCGGCGGCGACGCCGCGGCGGCGGGCATCGGGATGCACCAGCATCTTGGCAATCTCCGCCCGGTGGCTGCCATTCACCTGGCCGGCGGGGATCAGGGTGACGGTGCCAATGGGGTGCCGATCCCCATCGCGGGCGATCAGCACGATCTTCTCCCCCGCGGCAACGGCGCCTGCCTGCGCCTGCCAGAAGCTGGCGGCAGTGTGCAGGTCCAGCGGCGGGATGAAGCCGACGGCAGCGCCGTCCATGACACAGTCCCGCAGGATGCGGGCAAGGTCGGGGATTGCGGCCCGGAAGTCATCCGGGCCGGCGGTGATGATGTCAAAGTGCATGATTGGCCCCTCAGGGACGGGTGATGGCGATGATGTAACGGGCGGGAACATCGCCCAGGCTGGCGAATCGTGAGGCGCCGTACAGCCGGAAGCGCAGGCAGTCGCCCGGTTCCAGCAGATAGGGTGTGCCATCCAGCCGGTATTCCAGACGGCCTTCCAGCAGCCAGATATGCTGTTCAAGCCCGTGCAGCGGCGGGCTTTCATAGGTGATGATGGTACCGGGCGGCAGCGTGCCCTGGATCAGCTCCGTTTCCAGCCCGGCCGCAGGCGGGGAGATCGACCGGCGCACAAAGCCCGTGGACGCATCGGTCCAGATCGGCTGGTCCGCGGCGCGGATCAGCAGGGCTGGTTCCGCCTCCACCTCCGCCAGCAGGCGGGACATGGGGCGGCCATGGGCGGCGCAGAGCCGGCCCAGCAAGCTGGCCGTGGGGCTGCTTTCCCCGCGCTCCAGCCGCGACAGCGTGGCCTTGGGAATGCCGCTGCGGGTCGCCAGCTCATCCAGCGTCCAGCCGGCATCGCGCCGCAGCTGGGCCAGCCGGGCGGCAAGGCGGATGTCGATCGTATCGATGTTCTGTTCCATATTTGAGATAAAATCCCAAAAAAGGAATCAGATCAAGTGGCTTTGGTGGGCCGCTTCCAACAGGCTATCATGGTCACTCCCTGCGGCCCCATGACGAACCTGCCCCATGCTGCTTGTCCGCTGGTCCCACCGCGTTGAAACGGATGGCGCCACCCTCGTCTATCCGGACGGTTGCCGCGATCTGCTGTCGATCACGGCGCCCGACGGACAGTCACAGGTCATGCTGACCGACTGGGACGATGGGCCACGCAAGGTGGATCTGGTGGCGGGAACGGCATTCATCGGCTACCGGCTGCGGCCGGGCGTACTGATCGATCCGGCGGACCTGCAGGCACTGGCAGGGCGGGCGGACGCGCTGGACAGGTACATTGCCGGAATGGCGGTGGCCGATCCGGACCTGGACCAGATCGTGGAGGCGCTGGCCCGTACGCCGGATTCGGGATCGGCCGTATCGCGACAGGCGGGCGTGTCACAGCGGACCTTGCAGCGGCATTTCCGCGACCGGGGCCTACCGTCGCCGGATTTCTGGCGGCTGCTGGGCCGGGCGCGGCGTGCCGGCGTCCTGCTGGGGACGGACCGGCCGCTGGCCGACATCGCCTATGAACTGGGCTACAGCGACCAGGCGCACATGACGCGGGAGATGGTGCGCTGGTTCGGCCGGACGCCGTCGCGGCTGCGGCGGGATCCGGCCCTGCTGTCGGTCCTGTCTCAGCCCGGATTGGGCAATTGGACGGGCGAACAGATTTCCACCAGATAGCCGTTGGGGTCGTTCACATAGGCCGTGACCTGTCCCCAGGGCTGTTCCTCGGCGGCCTGAACAAGGATGGCACCGGCGGCAACGGCGCGGTCCACGGCACCGGCCACATCCGTTGTTTCGAAGGCCAGTTCGAAGCAGGGGGCGCCGGCCACGGCCGGCTGCGGGTTCTTGCCCAACTGGCGCATCAAGGCCGTGGCGGAGAAGGCCAGCTTGGTCTGACCCGTCAGCATTTCCCCATATTGCCCGCTTTCATGCAGAAAGCTCTGCTCCAGTCCGAAGGCGCGGGCGAAGAAATCCATCGTGGCGGGCACGTCATCGACATAAAGGATGGTGTAGCGGAAAATCATGGCAGGCTCCGTTGCTGTCCCCGTGCTTATGCCAGGGAACGGCCCTGCCTTTCTTGAAGAAAGACGACAGACGGATCACTCATCGGCCTTATGTGCCGGAAACGGGATGATCAGCGCGCTGTCGCCCGACCGCACGGCGACCCATTCTACCGCCGCCGGTTGCAGGGGCCGGGGACTGGCGGGGGCAGGGTCCTGCTGCACCGGAATGAAAGACGATCCGTCCATGGCCTGTACCCCTTTGTTGACGATCGATTGAGCGCAGATGAAGACGGCACCGCCCCTCCCTGTCGCCGGGAGAAACGGTGCCGTCTTCACACTTCATGCCCCTGTGGGTGCCGCCGCCGGCATCCGCCAGCTTTGACCTGGGTCTGAAAGGGCCCCTGGCTGAAACGATCCGGGCGGGGTCGGCGATCCATCGCGCCGTCCGCCGGCTTTCCGCCGCCTCCTCCCATCCAGCGCGGAGGAAGGCGGAAAGGTTTCGGCTCTGGGGCCAAGAGCAAGGGAAAGGATGCAGCCCCTTTCCCCTGCGGACCCGCCACCCCGTTCAGGAAGGATGACGGATCAAGCTTTTGAAAATTCCCTCAAGCGCCGGGCGGGCGCATCCGCGCCCTTGGCTCCCGGCGCATGTGCGCCGCGGCGGCAGTCGCCGCCGGCATGGTCCCAGCCGAGGCTGGAACCATGCGCCGCCACGGGATCAATGGAACTGGTCGGTCTCGGTGCTGTCCTTCATGGCGGTCGTGGAGGACGTGCCGCCGGAGATGGCGACGGCCACCGCGTCGAAGTAACCGGTACCCACTTCGCGCTGGTGCTTCACGGCGGTGAAGCCCTGCTCGGCGGCAGCGAATTCACGCTGCTGCATCTCGGAATAGGCGGCCATGCCGCGTTCCTTGTAGCCCTTGGCCAGTTCGAAAGTGGCCAGGTTCAGGCTGTGGAAGCCGGCCAGCGTGACGAACTGATACTTATAGCCCATGGCGCCCAACTCGGCCTGGTACTTGACGATGGTCGCCTCGTCCAGGTTGGCCTTCCAGTTGAAGGAGGGCGAGCAGTTATAGGCCAGCATCTTGCCGGGGAACTTCTTGTGCACGGCCTCGGCGAAGCGGCGGGCTTCGTCCAGGTTCGGCTTCGACGTTTCCCACCACATCAGGTCGGAATAGGGGGCGTATTCCAGGGCACGGGCGATGCAGTAATCGACGCCGACACCCTTCTTGATGCGGAAGAAGCCTTCCGGCGTGCGGTCATTGCGGTCGATGAAGGGGTGATCGCGCTCATCCACGTCGCTGGTGATCAGCTGGGCCGACTCGGCGTCCGTGCGGGCCACGACCAGGGTGCTGGTGCCGCAGACATCGGCGGCCAGACGGCCGGCATTCAGCGTGCGGATGAACTGCTGGATCGGGATCAGCACCTTGCCGCCCAGGTGACCGCACTTCTTTTCCGAGGCCAGCTGATCCTCGAAATGCACGGCGGCGGCGCCAGCCTCGATCATGCCCTTCATCAGTTCAAAGGCGTTCAGCGGGCCACCGAAGCCGGCCTCGGCGTCGGCGATGATCGGCGCGAACCAGTAGGTGTCGCCCTTGCCCTCAGCCGTCTGGATCTGGTCGGCGCGCTGGAAGGCATTGTTGATGCGCTTCACGACGGCCGGGACGGAATTGGCGGGGTACAGCGACTGGTCGGGATACATCTGACCGGCCAGGTTGGCATCGGCCGCGACCTGCCAGCCCGACAGATAGATGGCTTCCAGACCGGCCTTGACATGCTGCAGGGCCTGATTGCCCGTGAAGGCACCCAGCGTGTGGACGTAGGGGCGGGTGTGCAGCAGTTCCCACAGGCGGCGGGCGCCCATTTCGGCCAGCGTGTACTCGATCTTCACCGAGCCGGACAGACGGCGCACATCCTCGGCGGTGAAGTCACGCTTGATGCCGTCAAAGCGCTTGGCGTGGATCGCGGCGAGGTCGATGCTCTGGGCTTGGTCGAGGGGGGACATTTGATAACTCCTGGCCTGGTGGGGCTCTCAATAGGTTTCTGAACGGCTGCTTGATTTTTCTGCCCCTTGCTTCCCCGTTGCCGGGGCTGGTGTGCAGTGCAGCGCTGTTGGACCTGACCATGAACCGGCGACAGAAAATGATCAATATGGAGATTTTCGTAAAATAGTATTGCTGTCACAGTCTGTAATGCCCATTGCTGTGATGTTGTAAAGTTTGTAAATTGCCAAAGCATGGAAACGGGGGCGCCAACCATGAAGAGCATCGCGGAAAAGCTGGGCTTCAAGCCGGGGCGGGTGGGCTGGATGCTGGATGCGCCTGGAAAATTGGGCGAAATCATCGGACTGCCGATGGTGGCGCCAGCGGGGGATTGCGACCTGATCCTGGCTTTCGCTGTCGATCGGGCGGCGTTGGCGGCAGTGTCGGCGACGGTTCTGCCGATTTACAAGCGTGGCGGCAGCCTCTGGTTCGCCCATCCCAAGAAAAGCGGGGCGATCAAGAGCGATCTTTACCGCGATGCGGGATGGGAACCGGTGACCGCAGCCGGCCTGATCCCCGTCACCCAGATTGCCCTGGATGATGATTGGTCGGCGCTGCGCTTCCGGTATCGCGACGAGGTGCCGAAGATTACGCGTAAGGAAGGTTTGAGCTGAATGTCTGAAAAGAAGGCCATGCTGGGCCACAAGGTCCGCCGGCTGCGCCGTGACCTGAAGATGACCCAGGCGCAGATGGCGGAGGAGATTGGCGTCTCCCCCAGCTATCTGAACCTGATCGAAGCCAACCAGCGCCCCCTGACGGTGCCGCTGCTGCTGAAGATCGCGTCGGTCTATGGCATCGACATGGCCAGCTTCGCGGAGGATGACGAGACGCGGCTGGTCGCCAGCCTGCGTGAGGTCTTTGCCGATCCGTTGTTCGAGGCGGGTGACATCAAGGCCCAGGACATGAAGGAGGTGGCAGCGGCGGCCCCCAATCTGGGCCATGCCATCGTGTCCATGTACCGCGCCTATCGCGAGGCGCGGGAGGATCTGGGCGCGCTGGCAGAAAAGGTGGCCGACCGCGACAAGCTGCAGGTCATGGGCGCCCAGGCCTTCCCGCAGGAGGAAGTGTCGGAGTTTTTCCAGGGCGAGCAGAACCATTTCCCCGATCTGGAGATTGCCGCCGAAACCCTGTGGATTGATGGCGATCTGGACAGCGGCAACCTGTTCGCCACCCTGGCGGCACATCTGCAGAAGAAACATGGGGTGCGCGTGCGCCTGATGCCGACCGACGTCATGGGCGGGGCCATCTGCCGCTATGACCGGCATTCCAGGCGCGTGCTGATTTCCGAAATGCTGGACCCGGCCGGCCGCACCTTCCAACTGGCCAGCCAGGCGGCTTTGCTGGGGCAGGCGGCCCTGCTGGATACGGCCGTGGCGCGCGGGAATTTCAGCCATGAGGAGGCGCGGCGGCTGGCCCGCGTGGGGCTGGCGAATTATTTCGCTTCCGCAATAATGATGCCCTATGGCCGGTTCCTGACTGCGGCCAAGGAAGTCCGTTACGATATCGAAATATTATCCCGCCGCTTCGTGGCCAGCTTTGAACAGGTCTGTCACCGGTTGACGGCGCTGCAACGGCCGGGGGCCAAGGGCGTGCCCTTCTTCTTTGCCCGTGTCGATCCGGCCGGCAACATGTCGAAACGGTTCAGCGCCGCGCCCGGCTTTCATTTCGCCCGATTCGGCGGGGCCTGTCCGCGCTGGCATGTGCATGATGCTTTCCGCCGGCCGGGGGAGATTCAGACGCAGCTGGCGCGCCTGCCGGACGGCACCACCTATTTCTCCGTCACCCGCACGGTGACCAAGCCGGGCGGCGGCTGGAAGCAGCCGGCGCGGCAGTTCGCCGTCGCCATCGGCTGCGACCTGGCCCATGCGGCGCAGCTTGTCTATGCCGACGGGGTGGATCTGTCGAACAACGAGGCCGCCACGCCCATCGGCGTCAATTGCCGCATCTGCCCGCGCCTGGACTGCACGCAGCGCGCCTTCCCGCCGCTGTCGCACCGGCTGGCCGTGGACGAACATATCCGCGGCGTGTCCAGCTATGTCAGCGTGGGGGCGTCGTAGGGACTCATGCCCCCTCAGTGGCCGGGCGCCGCCATCCGGCGGCTTGGCTACGCGGCACGGGCCGCGCGGCGGCAGTCGCCGCCGTAACAGCGGACATAATTTATGGCCGCTGTTATCACCCCTTCGCGGCCACCTCGGCGGCCTTGGCCTCCACCAGCTTGACCAGATGGTCGACAATGGCTTCGTCCTTCAGCCGGTGGGCCGGCAGGCCGCCCAGATAGACCTGGTGCGTGCCCTTGCCGCCGCCGGTGAAGCCGATATCGGTCATGGTCGCCTCGCCCGGCCCGTTCACTACACAGCCGATGACGCTGACGGTCAGGGGCGTGGTGATATGGGCCAGCCGTTCCTCCAGCACCTCCACCGTCTTGATGACGTCGAACTGCTGGCGCGCGCAGGAGGGGCAGGAGATGACGGTGACGCCACGGCGACGCAGGCCCAGGCTTTTCAGCATCTCGTACCCGACCTTCACCTCCTCCACCGGATCGGCGGACAGCGACACGCGGATCGTGTCGCCGATGCCGGACCAGAGCAGCATGCCCAGCCCGATGGAGGATTTGACGGTGCCGGCCCGCAGGCCGCCCGCCTCCGTGATGCCGATATGCAGGGGATAGTCACAGGCGTCGGCCAGCCCCTGATATGCTGCCACGGCCAGGAAGACATCGGACGCCTTCACCGAAATCTTGAAGTCCCGGAAGTCATGGTCTTCCAGGATCCTGGCATGGGTCAGGGCACTTTCGACCAGGGCATCGGGGCAGGGCTCGCCATAGCGTTCCAGCAGTTCCCGCTCCAGGCTGCCGGCATTGACGCCGATGCGCATGGAACAGCCATGATCCTTGGCGGCCTGCACCACCTCCCGCACCCGCTCGGCCGAGCCAATATTGCCGGGATTGATGCGCAGGCAGGCGGCACCGGCCTGCGCCGCCTCGATGGCGCGGCGGTAATGGAAATGGATGTCGGCGACGATGGGCACCTGGGCCGCGCGCACGATCTCCGCCAGGGCCGCCGTGCTCTCCTCGTCGGGGCAGGAAACGCGGACGATGTCGGCGCCCGCCTCCTCCGCCCGGCGGATCTGCTCGATCGTGGCCTTGGCGTCGGCCGTGACCGTGTTGGTCATGGTCTGCACGGTAATCGGCGCATCGCCACCGACCAGCACCGACCCCACCCGCACCTGTCGGGACTTGCGGCGCTGAATCTGGCGCCAGGGGCGATGGGCGGCGGGGTCGTGATTGGGGCTCATGATCGACGGAAATCCTGGAAACAAAGGTTAGCGGGCGGTCAACGCCTCGGGTGCCAGCGAAATGCTGCGCATAACCTGGGACTTGGCGCCCAGCGGGGCAAGGTCATGGCCATCCAGCGCCACGACCAGGCCGCCGGCATTGCCGGTATTCAGCACCATGCCCGGCACGTCGGGCGCACGGAACAGGTCGCCCCGGCGCAGCACGCGCGACGCCCAGAGCGTGCCCTTGCCGTCGCGCACCTCGATCCAGCTATCCTCGACGGCGCGGATGGTCACGCGCACCTTGCCATCGGACTGGCCAAAGACGCGGCCCGTGGGCGGCACCTGTTCGGGGGCGGGCGGGGGCTGGTTGCTGGCATTGGTGGGGGCGTCCGGCGCCACATCACCGGCGGCGACGGGTTCCACATCGGGCGTGGCGGGTTCAACAGCGGCTTCCTGCGTGGGCGGCGTCTGGCCCAGGTCGGGTAGCTGCGGCACCTCGCTTTCATCCTCTGTCGGGCCGTTGCCGGCGGCGACGGGGCTTGTATCCGTGGCGGGCAGCGGCGGGGCGGTGGGCGCTGCGACATTCACGGAACCGCTGGGGACGGAGGTCTGCCCGCCGCCGCTGCCCACTTCCGGTCCGGAGGGGGGAGAGGCTTCCACCAAGGCTTCCACCTGCCCCGGCGCCAATACGGGTGCCGGGGTGGGGGCCGGTTCCTGCACGGTGCCGTCACCATAGATCAGCTTGGACAGCCGCTCCGGCAGGGCGGGCACAATGTCCCCGACCGAGCGGTTGGCGGCTGTCAGTGCGTACCAGCCCCCATAGACGCCGACTGTCAGCAGGGCAGCGACCAGCAGCACGGCGCCGCCGGGCACGCGGGTTTCATTCACCGGTTCGGGAAAATACAGCTCCGGCGCCGGTTCATGCCCGGCCGCATCCTGTTTGAACCGCAGCAGCACGGCCGTCGGGTCCAGCCCGACAATCTGTGCGTAGGAACGCAGGAAACCGGTGGAATAGGCATGGCCGGGCAGATCGCCCCAGCGGCCTTCCTCGATCGCTTCCAGGAAATTCAGGCGGATGCGCAAATTGGCGGCCAGGTCGGGCAGCGCATAGCCCAGCGCCTCACGCCGCGCCTTCAGCGCCTCCCCCACATGGCGGGGGCCGTGGTGGGGTTGGTGCTGCTGCTCGTGATGTGCGGCGTCCGCGCCGTGATGGCGCATGTCGCGCATATCCTGCTGTCGTCCGTTTTGATCGGCCATCGTTCCCTGCCGGCTGAAACCCGACCACCTGATCCCGCCCGGAGCGGCGGTCCAATCTGAAAATGGGAGTAACCCATTGAGATGCCGGGATATTACCGCTCCGAATCTCCGTGCCCGAAGCGATGCCACTCTAGCAACCGGTGCCGGCCCATGCAACCCGCCCCGCCGCAGGGCGCCTATGGTGACGGCGGAGACTTTGCCTGGTCATTGGCGCGGTCCAGTGCGGACAGCAGTTCCGGCCCTGTCGTGGCGGTCAGACGCTGAATATCGGGAACCGTGAGCGTCTCATAAGGCAGGAAATGATGCCAGCCCCGGCCCGCGGCGCCGTCATAGACGAAGACGCGGGTGAGCCTTGCCAGTATCTCCCTCTGGCGTTGTGCGACCTGACCACGCCCGCGATCCAGGTATCGGAGCACGAACCGGTTCAGCACCAGACAGGTGTCGGCGGGAGGTTCGTTGTTGGGAAGCGTGACGCGAACCCGTGCGCACCCGATCCGCTCGGGATGGCTGATCAGGTCCTGATCAAGCTGCCATTGCGCCTGATAACTCCGGCGGTAGCCCAGATCCTGCTGCAGGGCGCCCGGCTGCAGGCTGGGGCGAAATTCCGCTGTCAGGTGCGGACGTTCAAACAGGGCAATCTGCACCAGGTTGGGCAAGGCCAGGGCGGTGACGGCGCCCAGCAGCCACCCTCGCCCGACCGGCCCCTTGGGCAACGCATTGCACAGCACCACGATCTGGGCGCTGACCGGGATGACCAGGTAGGAGACTTCGTCGGGCAGGGCGGCATAGCGCAGGGCCCACAAGCCCGCCGCCAGCAACAGAAACCACCGCTCTCCCTTGTCCAGCAGGGCTGGCCAGGACAGCTGCCGCCGCCACAGAGCGACGATGAAGAAGGCCAGGAACGGCAGGCCAACCGCCGCGGCATAGCCAAGGATGGCCCGCAGGACGCGACGCGACCAGGGATCCGGCTGCAGGACCCGCATTCCGAAGTTGAAAATGCCGTTCAGCGCCCGCTCGCTGTAGACGCCGGCAAAGATGCCGGCCACGACGGCCAGGAACAGCAGACCAGCCAGGATCAGCCGCGCCGGCAGCCGCCGCGCCTGCAGGACGGCGGCAATGCCGAAGGCAGCGAACAGGATGATGTTGTCCGGTCGGACGCCCGTGGCCAGGGCCCCCAGCAGCGCCAGCAGGAAAAGTTCCCGCGGGCCGGGCAGGCTGGTCACCGCCCGCCATTTCAGCACAGCCAGAATGAAAGCAAGCCCCAGGAACAGCGACATGCTGGTTTCCATCAGCTCACTGGCAGGCAGATGGATCGTGGGCACCACGGCTACGGCCAGGGCCGTCAATGCGGACCGGGTTTCCCCCTGCGATGGCAGGCAGAAACGATAAACCAGAATGATGGTTGCCAGATAAAAGGCCCCGGCCGGCAGGCGCGCGACCACGTCGCCGAAATTATTCAGCAAAGGGTAGGTGTAAAGCTCATACAGCGGAAAGCCCCAGGACCGGATGGGCGTGTAGCCAAGGGTCGACAGGTGCGATGCGTGCCGCACCACAAGGGGGGCGTCATTATCCTCTCCGATTCCGGGGGTCATCAGCCCCATCAGAATCAGGACGGCCCCCAGGACAAGCACGGCGAGCAATGGCCAATGGCGACGCCAGGAAAGGCAGATGGCGTGCGGAAAAGAAACCATGATGGCTTTGGTCTGTCTTGATGTTTGGGGGTGTCACGGTATCGCCGGCTGTCATTGGTGCATAACCGCGATGGCGGCCTGTCGGCAACGGCCATTGGACAACGGGAAAGCGGATCACCGGCGGCCCCGCGCCCTGCATCGGGCGGCGACCCGGCGGATGCCCCGGGTCTGCCCCACTATCCCAGCCTTACCCCGTGATCCGCCGCATAGGCCTTCAGATAGGGCCGCAGCGACCGCACGGGAAGATGGTACAGCCGGTCCATATAGGCCGACAGATCACCGACATGCAGGGACCGCAGCATGGCCTTGACCGGGAAGAAGGCAGGTGCCGACATGGACAGGTGGCGCATGCCGACCCCCAGCAGGGCCATGGCGTCCAGCGGCTTGCTGGCCATCTCTCCGCACAGCGACAGGGTCACGCCCGCCTCGCCGCATTTTTCCACCAGCATCTTCAGGACGCGCAGCAAGGCCGGCGACAGAAGATCGTAGCGGTTGTTCAGCATCGGGTTGCCACGGTCGCTGGCGAACAGATACTGCAACATGTCGTTGGACCCGACCGACATGAAGTCGACCAGCGGCAGCAGCGCGTCCAACTGGAACAGCAGGGCCGGCACCTCCATCATCACCCCGACCTTCAGGGTGGTCGGGCCGGGCTGGCCGCTGTTGGCCAGACGCTTGACCTCCAGGTCCAGGATGCGGCGGGCCTGGATGAATTCCGCCACGGTGGCCACCATGGGGAACATGACGCGCAGGTCCCGCCCGGCAGCCGCCAGCAGCATGGCGCGCAACTGCTTGCGCAGCATGGAAGGCCGGTCCAGCCCGATGCGGATGGCACGCCAGCCCAGCGCCGGATTCTCCTCCCCCAGTTCGGGGAAGTAGGGCAGGGTCTTGTCGCCGCCGACATCCAGGGTGCGGAAATTGACGGGCTTGCCCGCCGCTTCATCCAGAACCTTGCTGTAATTTTCCAGCTGCGTCGCCACATCGGGGTAGGACGGGCGGACCATGAAGGGAATTTCCGTGCGGTACAGCCCGACCCCGTCGGCGCCGGTTCCCGCCAGATGCGGCAGGTCGATCAGCAGCCCGCAATTCAGCATCAAGGTTACATGCTGTTCGTCCACCGTCACGGCCGGCAGGTCGCGCAGCTTGGCATATTCGGCCTGACGGCGCTGGCGCGCGGCCATGCTGGCGGCGAACACGGCCTGGATATCATCGGCCGGGCGGACGAAGATCTGGCCGTTGTCGCCATCGACAATCAGGAAATCCAGCGGTTCCACCCGGCGCAGCACGTCGGCCGCCTGCCCCACGACGGGGATGTCCAGAGCCCGGGCGACGATGGCGACGTGGGAATAGGCCGACCCTTCCTCCATCACCAGCCCGCGCAGGCGGCGGCGGTCATAATCCAGCAGTTCCGCCGGGCCCAGATTGCGGGCGACCAGGATGAATTCGTCGGGCAGGGTACCGCCGATGGCCTCCACCGGCTTGCCGGCCAGATGCTGCAACAGGCGGTTGGTGATGTCGTTCAGATCCAGCAGCCGGTCACGGATATAAGGATCCGCGATCTGCGCCATGCGGGCGGAGTTGTCGTCCTGGACACGCTGGACGGCCGCCTCGGCCGTCAGGCCGGAACGGATGGCCTCCCGGATGCGGTTCAGCCAGCCGCGGTCGGCGGCGACCATGCGGTAGGTCTGCATGATCTCGGCATGTTCGCTGTCCGACTCGCCCACGGCAATCAGCATCTGATCGATGGCCGAATGCATGCTTTCCACGGCTTCTTTCAGCCGGGCCAGTTCTGCTTCCGGATCATCGGCCACCATCTGGCGGATGGTCAGCTGCGGCCGGTGCAGCACGGCCACGCCCATGGCCACGCCCCGGTTCAGGCTGGTCCCTTCCAGACGCGACGGCAGCAGCACCAGATCATTGACCAAGGACAGTTCGCGGCTGTCGACCAACTCGCCCGCCACGACCAGTTCCGCCACGATCATGGCGATGGTCTGCAGCGTCTCCACCTCCTGCTCGTCATAGTCGCGGCGATCCTTGTGCTGGATGGCCAGCACGCCGCGCACGCGGCCCCCGCGCAGAATGGGTACGGCCAGGAAGCCGTTGAACGGGTCTTCCCCCGTTTCCGGGCGATAGGCGAAATTGGGATGGCTGGGGGCATTGGCCAGGGCGATGGGCCGCGCATGCGCCGCCACGTCGCCGATCAGACCCTCGCCCACGCGCATGCGGGTCTTGTGGACGGCATCGGGGTTCAGACCGATGGTGGCGAACAGTTCCAGCACCTCGCCCGCGCGCATGACGTAGCAGGAACAGACGTCCGCCGACATCTCGTGCGCGATGGTCATGACGATCTTGTCCAGGCGCGACTGGGCCGTGCCGCTGCCGGCCATGACGTCGCGCAGGCGCGCCAGCAGGCGCCGCGCACCCGCCACCGGATCGGGGCTGCGCCCCGCCTCCGGCACGATCGTCGGTGTGCCGCTCATCATCGTCATCGCCAGACCAGTTCCATCCACGAAGGCGCCCAGCCCGGCCCCAGGTTTAGGCGACCGGACGCGATATCCCTACCACAGGAAGCGGCGGGCCACACGGGCCTTATGCGCCCGAAAATCGCCGGGAAAGAGATTATCCGGCCAGCCCTAAAGATCGGGGAGCTGCAGGGGCAGGTCCGCACGGCAGTCGCCAGATGCCACCGCGTCGCGCAGGCCACCCGTCAGCACCGACAGCACCAGATCGCGGCTGGGCATGCGTGGCAGGTCGCCATCCGGGTCCAGCTTCAGTCCCGCGCGGATGGCGCGGGACTGCACGGCCTTGGCGATGGGCTCCTGTCCGGCATGGGTCGGGCCGCACTGGATCAGCGCCAGCCGCGGGGCCTCCGTTTCCTGCCGCATCAGGGCGAAGAAGGCGAACAGATAGCGCTCCTCCCCCGCCGTCCCGCCATCGGTCAGGGATCGGGCCAGGTCCTTGGCATGACGCGTTCCATGCAGCAGCCGTTCCAACCCCACCGTCGTCATGCGCCCCTGGGCCAGATAGGCGGCGCGGACCTCTCCGCCTGGCACGATGATCCGTTCCAGCGGGATATCCTCCACCTGCTGGAAGGCCAGGCTGCCGACGCGGCCGCCGGGGGCCGACAGGACATAGCGGAAGCCGATGCGCATCGCCTCCTCCGTCACGGTCAGCGTGTCGCCCGTGCCGGTGGGCAGGTCGCGTGGCATCACACCGGACGGCAGCGACTCGCCCGTCGGCAGGACGGGCACGCGTGCCGTCATCACCGGTTTGCATCCGGTCAAGGTCAGCAGGGCCAGGAACGGCAGTGCCCAGCGTCTCATCGTGTCTTCCAGGTGCGATTGGGGCCTGTGTCGATATGGGTATGACCGGTGGAAGGATAATAGGCGGCCCCGCCGCGCTGCATGGTTTTGGCGATTTCGCTCAGGGCGGGACCGGGCAGCAGCGGTACCTTGAAATCCATGGCCCGGCCTTGCAGGTGGTAGCTTTCACGGGCCGCGTTCGGGTTGTCGCGTACCAGATCGGCATTGGTACCGGCCGACCGGAACCCGTCCGTCACCTGCACCACGGTCGTCGGCGGCAGGCCCGTGCGGTACAGCAGGTCGAACATGAAATCCATCAGCAGCGGATCGATCTTTCCCACTCCCCCCGTGCGCCGGTCGCGCAGCAGGAAGTCGATCCGGCGCATGGCCTGCTGATCGTAGTCGTTATTGTGGAAATAGATCACATCCACCATCTCCCCGCTTTTCACATGCGCCAGCACGATGCGCCGGACATCGGGCAGGGGGGGCAGTGGCGGGAATTCCGGTTCCGGCGGGGGCCGAACGGCGCAGGCGGCCAGCGGCAGCATCAGCAGGGCCGTGCACAGGGCGCGGCGGGACGGGACGGCAGGGGTCATCATGGCACCAGACGATAGCCACCAGCCTCGGTGACCAGCAGCGTCGCCCGCGTCGGGTCCGTTTCGATCTTGCGGCGCAGGCGATAGATATGGGTTTCCAATGTGTGGGTCTGGATGCCGGCGCCGTAGCCCCAGATGGCGTCCAGCAACGCCTGTCGCGGCACGGGTGTGTTGCTGCCATGCAGATGGGTCAGGATCAGGCTTTCCTTCTCTGTCAGGCGGATGCGGGTGCCGTCCCCGGCCTCCAGCCGCTTGGCCGACGGGTCGAAGCGGTAGGGGCCGATGGTCAGGCCCAGGCTGGCGGCCTCGGCTTCGGCCGGTCGCAGCAGTCCGCGCAGCCGCGACAGCAAACTGCCCAGGCGGATCGGCTTGACCAGATGGGCGTGCGCCCCTTTCGGATCGGGCCCGGGTTCGGTGGCGCCCGCAGGCAGCAGCAGGATCAGCGGGCCGGGAATCCCCTGCTGGCGCAGGTCCCGGCAGAGCGTGGCCCCGTCCCTGTCCGGCAGTTGCGCATCGACCAGGGCCGCATGGACGGGCCGGGTGATTGCCGACGACAGCGCGGTGGCGCCGTCACCCGCCTCCACCACCTGCCAGCCGGGTTGCGCCGACAGATGTTCGGCCAGCGACCGGCGCAGCGCCGCGTCGGCATCGACCAGCAATATCCGCGTGATGCGATCCCCCATCGCCCCGACCCTCCCGCCCGGCCTTATTCGCCGGGGCCGGGGCCAAGCGGTTCGCGGCCGCGGGTGGCCTGCGGCATCAGTTCGACAATGGTCAGGCCCAGGCGGCCGTCGACGACGACCAGTTCGCCGCGCGCCACCATGCGGTCATTGACGAACACGTCCACGGGATCGCCGACGACGCGTTCCAGATCGACAATGTCGCCCGGTCCCATGCGCAGAAGCTGGCTGATCCGCAGGCGGCGACGGCCAAGACGGACCGACACCTGTACCGGGACGGACAGGATGGAGGAACGGTCGATATCGTCTTCGGCCATTCGGCGGGGCTCTTTCCATCACCAGGGGGAATATCCCGGCGACTATAGGCCATTCGGGGGGGCGGGGGAAAGAGTCGGGTCCGTTCAGGGCGCGGACAGCGCGGAAATGGCCGCATTCAGGTCCTGTGGCCAGATGGCGATGTTGCCCGCCCGGCCGGAGATGCCGACATTGACCCCACCGACGCGCCAGATTGCCCCATCTTGGATCAGCAGCGGCCCGCCGCTGGTTCCGCGACTGGCGGAGCAGTCATGGACCAGCAGCGGCCCGGTGCTGGTGGTCAAGACGGCACAGTCGCGGTCCGCCATCAGCAGATGGACACGATCCTGGCTGAAACCAGCCACGGCCACCTTGTCGGTCGGACGGGCCGGCCGGCTGGACAGGGGCAGGGCCGGCACCTGTGCATCCCCCGACAGGCGCAGCAGCGCCCAATCCGCCGTCAGGCTCTCGCCGGGTCTGCTGCCGTCATAGCCGGGCGGGACATGCAGCCGTTCCACCGTCAGATGCAACTTGTAGTCACCACGCTCATAACCCAGCAGGACATGCAGGGATCCGGCGGCCAGCAGGGCGCGGGTGCGGTGGTTGTAAAGGCAATGCGCCGCGGTCAGAACCAGCCGCGGTCCGATCACCGTACCGGTGCATTTGCCGCCGATATTGGTCTGTACCCGCGCCACGCTGTTCCAGGGCGGTCGGGTGATGTCCATGACCTGCCGGCCGTCTTCGGCGTTGACGCCGGGCGCGCGGGGCGGGTCGGCCGCCGCGGTCAGCGGCGCCAGGACCAGAAACACCGCCACCAGACGCGAAAGCGGCCGGCGGCGGCGTCCGCTGTCAGAATGGATTGCTGTCGCCGCCACCGGGATCACCGCCGGTGAGGAACATCCACATGACATAATAGAAGACCCCCGCAAATGGCAGGCCGACAACCATGCCCAGCAGGATGTAAAGCACATACATGGCGCACCTGAGCGCATAGCGCCGTCCCATCACGGGGCGGCCGAATTGTTGAGTCTGCTACGCCTGCCCGCGGCGCTTGTCATCCGACAAAACGCCGCGGGCAGGTATCGACAGGACGCGGCCTCAGCCCAGCCAATCCAGGCTCGGGTTGGCGATCTGGGCCATGCGCCCGTCGGCCGCGCCGATATGCAGGAAATGGGTCAGCGGGTTCAGGCCGGTGCCGGCAATATCCTCGTTCATGGCCTGATAGGCCTTGGTGTTGAACCAGGCCGACGGGTCACGGCCTTCCTTCCAGCCAAAATTGTTGTAGTGCGTCCAGGCCGTGGTCTCACCGCGTGCAACGGCGGCGGCCACATCCTTGTATTGCGACAGATAGTAATCCACGTCGAACAGCGCGTTGGGCGACCGCCCTTCCTTCTGGCCGTACAGCTGGAAATGCTGCCAGCCGCTTTCCAACTGGCCATTGCGCACGGCGGCCGCAACGTCCGTATTCCGCGACAGGTACAGCGCCTCGTCGAAGCCGTTGCGGGCCGTGCCGGTGGGCGCACTGTTCAGCCAGACATTCACGCCGAAGGTGATGATCTCCACGCCCGACAGCGTGTCCGTCCCTTCACCATTCGAGGCTGTGATGGTGGTAACGCCGCCA
Organism: Hydrogenophaga intermedia; assembly: GCA_943371025.1. GTDB lineage: Bacteria > Pseudomonadota > Alphaproteobacteria > Azospirillales > Azospirillaceae > Niveispirillum. Next base: position 13,921 of record CALRTC020000012.1, on the reverse strand, counting down.
TCGCCGCGCACCATCGTGTAGTCGCCACCGACACCCAGGCGGCCGTCGTAACGGACCACGTCCACGCCATCATTGCCGAAGATGCGGTCGTCGCCAGCCCCGCCGACAAACACGTCATTGCCGGGGCCGCCCGCCAGATCGTCGTTGCCAGCGCCCCCCAGCAGGGTGTCGTTGCCGGCCCCGCCCGTCAGCGTGTCGTTGCCGTCGCCGCCATCAACGCTGTCATGACCCCCATTGGCCATCAGCAAGTCGTTGCCGCCCAGGCCCTTGATGAGGTTGTCCAGCCCGTTGCCGGCGATGGTATTGTCCAGCCGGTTGCCGATGCCGACCAGGGCACCGCCCGTGACGGGAACGGGGTAGCTGCCCCGCTGGGCATATTCCAGGCTCAGATCCTCGACAAAATCCGGCAGGACGAAGTCGATATGGGCCAGAATGACATCGTGACCGCCACTTTCCGTTTCGACGATCCGTGTTCCATAGTGAAGAACGTCGTAAATATCGTCCCCAGCACCACCCGACAGGGTATCATTAGGGTGCTGGGACAGAAGCGTATCGTCGTTTGGTGTTCCGTTCTGCAGAGTACCAGGCATTTTCTTCTCGATTCAGCATTTCGTTATCGCCCCTGTTTCTTCAGGTTCCATATCGACCGTGGCAAATCGGTGTCCGCATCGGATCAACATGGCGATTTTTGAACGGTCCCCACCGTTCGATCCCACTGGTCAGCCCAGCCAGTCCAGGCTGGCGTCAGCCAGCTGCGCCAGCCGCCCCTGGGCCGCGCCGACATGGATGAAATGCAGCAGCGGATTCTGACCGCTGGCGGCCACGTCGCTGTTCTGCGCCAGATAGGCATTGGTACTGAACAGGGCCGACGGATCCCGCCCCTCCCGCCAGCCGAAATTGTTGTAATGCGCCCAGGCGGTGGTTTCCCCGCGGGCGACGGCGGCGGCCACGTCCCCATATTCGGACAGATAGAAATCCGCATCGAACAGGGCATCAGGGTTACGCCCCTCCCGTTCCCCGTACAGCTGGAAATGCTGCCAGCCGCTGACGAAGCTGCCCTGGCGCACCGCGTCGGCGACATCGGCATAGCGTGACAGGTACAGGGCTTCGTCGAAGCCGGTCGGGGCTGAGCCGGGGGCGGGCCGGGACAGCAGCATGACATCATCGCCGAACACCGCCACCTCCACATCCCGCAGACCGGCCGTGGCGTGAAAGGGCGGGGCGGTGATGTCGATGACGACATATTGGCCGGCATCGGCGCTGATGACCTTGTACTGGCTGGCCGGGCCCGCAAACAGGGCAATGTCCAGCCCGGCATCGCCGTTCAGCCGGTCCTCCCCGACATCGAAGATCAGGATGTCGTCGCCGGCCCCGCCGTTGAGCACATCATTGCCATCCTCTCCTGCCAGCGTGTCGTTGCCGGCGTCGCCGCGCAGGAAGTCGTGACCGGTCCCGCCCAGGACCAGATCATCGCCGCCGCCGGCCCGGATGACATCATCCCCGCCGGCGCCCATCAGCACATTATGCAGCTCGTTGCCCTGGATGATGTTGTCCAAAGCATTACCGATGCCGACATGTGCCCCTTCCTTTTGTACGGCAAAGGTAGGGTAACGCAGGGCATAGTCCAAGGTCAGGTTTTCAACATTGTCGGGCAGTATGAAGTCAACGCGCGCAACAATAGTGTCATCGCCACCATTATTGGCTTCCTCACGTACAACGACATTCATATGCTGAATATCGTAGGTGTCGTCTCCCGCGCCGCCAACTAGTATGTCACCGTCATTCTGTGATAGAAGGGTATCGTTTCCGGGTGTTCCGGCCCGTTCACTTCCAGGCATGATCGTCTCAATTTCGCAATGATCTGCGCCCCAAGTATTAATTATTACTCTACTTGGATAAAAATACAACGGCCGATTTGTATAAGCGCGATAGGTCCACCCGTGGCAGCCTTACAAAAATCGTCAAAAATACCTTGGTTCCACCCCCGGTGGGATGTTGCTATTCTGCGGCCGCAACAAGGTTTACGCCGCATGAACCATAACCAGCCGCCGTCCCACCATCCGTCGAACCGCGCGTCGAGGCATCGGTGGTGGCGGGTGGCATTGTGCGTGGCGGTGATATTGGCCCCATGGCCGCTGACGCTGCCGGCCGGGGCTGCGGCCGATTGGTCGGCCTTCACCGACCCGCTGTTCGATCGCATCGGCCGCGACCAGGGGCTGCCCAATGACGTGGTCGGCCGCATCGTGCAGGACCATACGGGTTTCCTGTGGTTCGGCACGGGTGGCGGGCTGGTCCGATTCGACGGCCACCGTTTCCGCCATTACACCAGTGATCCCGACGACCCGCACAGTCTGCCGGACAGCTACATCACGGCCCTGCATGTGGACCCTGCTGGCGGTCTGTGGGTGGGCACCAACGCCGGCGGATTGGCCCGCTATGATGCGGCAAGCGACCGGTTCGACCGGATCGACGCCGGAATCCTGCACAATTCCGTTCAGTCCATGGTGACCGATGCCCGTGGCCGGCTATGGACCGGGACGGTCGGCGGGCTGTATGTCCGCGACCCGGTGACGGGCGCGCTGCGCTACTTCCTCCGTCGCGGATCCGATCCCGACAGTATCCCCATCGACAATCTTCGCACCATGCTGGTGCAGCCCGATGGCGCGCTGCTGCTGGGCACCGGGCGGGGTTTGGTGCTGTTCGACCCGGAGACGGGCCTGTCGCAGCCCACCCCACTGGCGGAACTTCTGCCCGATGGGCCCGTGCATGAAATGCTGCGCGACAGCCGGGGCCGCATCTGGGTCACGGGCATCTTTCCCGGCATCGCGCTGTGGGACCCGGCCACGGGGGAACACCGGCTGATTGATCTGCTGGGGACCGGTGAAAGTGCTGAACAGACGGTGGGCAAGTTCGCGCTGGCCGAGATGGCGCCCGACCGCATCGCCGTCGGGACGCAGGGTGCCGGGCTGCTGATCCTGCATGTCGATACCGGCCGTATCGAGCAGCACCGCCATGATCCGACCCTGACCAGCAGCCTGTCGGCATCCGACGTGCGGTCCCTGCTGGTCGATCGGTCGGGCATCCTGTGGATCGGCACCTGGGGCGGGGGGATCAGCCGGCGCAATCCGCCCATGGCGGCCCTCAACCCCATCCTGGCTTCCCAGATCCGGCCCGACCGGCTGTCCGATCCACAGGTGCGCAGCCTGATGCTGGCGCCCGACGGACGGCTGTGGGCGGGGTTGCAGACCAACGGCATCGATATCCTGAACCCGGCCACGGGCACGCGCGATGGCATCCGGCCCGGGCACGGGGGGCTGCCGGAAGGGGCCGTGCTGTCGATGGAGATGGCGCCGGACGGGACCGTCTATGTCGGTACGCAGCGGGGGCTCTACCGGCAGCGCCCGGGATCGCCGCAGCTGGAACAGGTGCCCCTGCCGCCGCCCAGCCCGCCCAGCCCCGGCGTCTGGTTCCTGATGCGTCAGGGCGGCACGCTGTGGATCGCCGCAAACGGGCTGGTGGGTCTGGACCTGGCGACGGGCCGCATGCGGGTGGAACGCACGCGGTCCGGTGACGATACCTCGCTGTTCGATAACCGTCTCCGCCTGCTGGCCCCGGCGGCCGACGGCCGGTTGTGGGTGGGCGGACATGGCGGCATGCATCTCTATGACCCGCAGTCACATGTCTTCACCCGTATCCACAATGACCCGGCCGATCCGCGTTCCCTGTCGCATGATTTCATCACGGCCATCCTGACCGACCGGCGCGGCCGTGTCTGGGTGGGGACGCTGGGCGGTGGCATCAACATCATGGAACCGGGCTGGCGGCCCGGCCAGCCGGCCGTCTTCCGCCGCCTGGGCACGGCGCAGGGGCTGCCGACGCTGATGGTCAATGCCCTGCGGGAGGATAAGGCTGGACGCATCTGGGCCTCCACCGACAATGGCCTGGCGGTCATTGATGGCGAAAGTCTGTCGGTGCAGGTGCTGGACCGGCCCGACGGGGTGGGTGTCAACAGCTTCTGGGCCAACAGCGTCACCGGCGGGCCCGATGGGCAGCTGATGTTCGGCGGGCGCAGCGGGCTGGTCGTGGTGCGGCCCGACCTGCTGGATGCCTGGCGCGTGCTGCCCCCGACAGTGGTCACCGACCTGCGCATCGGTGACCGGTCGGTGCCGGCCGACATCTATAACCAGCCCTCGCCCCCCGATATCCGCCTGTCGCCGGAAGACCGGTCGCTGTCGGTGGAATTCGCGGCTCTGGACTATACGGGGCCCGAGCGCACGCGCTTCCTCTACAAGCTTGAAGGGTTTGAAAGCCAATGGATGACGGGCGACGCGACGCGGCGCCATGTCTCCTATGCCAACCTCGCCCCTGGCTCCTACCGGCTGCTGGTCCGCGGCAGCAATCGGGAAGGGCTGTTCGGGTCGCAGGCGCTGGTTCTGCCCGTCACGGTGCTGCCGGCCTGGTACCAGACCTGGTGGTTCCGGCTGGGGCTGCTGGTGGCCGGGCTGGGGCTGGTGGCGTTGGGCGTGCAGTACCGCACCCACCGTCTGCGTCGGCGTCAGCGGGAGCTGGAACGCGAGGTTCACGACCGCACGCTGGAAATCGCGCGGCAGAAGGATGCCCTGTCCCAGACGCTGGCGGATCTGCGCGCCACGCAGGACCGGCTGGTTCGCGAACAGAAGCTGGCCTCCCTTGGCCGGCTGGTGTCGGGCGTGGCGCATGAACTGAATACGCCGCTGGGTGTCTCCATCACCTCCTCCTCCTTCCTGGACCAGGAGATCGAAAAGCTGACCCGGCAGGTGGAGGCCAAGAACCTGACCCGCACCGCCCTGTCTGACTTCCTGGCCACGGGTCGGCAGGTGCTGGACATGCTGGGCACCAACCTGGAACGCGCAGCCCGGCTGGTACAGAGCTTCAAGCAGGTGTCGGCGGAAGAATATGTCGGCCCACGCCAGAATGTGGCGCTGCGCCCCCTGGTGGCCGAGACCTTGTCCGCCTTCCAGCCGGCCTTTGAGAAGCAGGGGATCGAACTGCGGCTGGAGGGGGACGACAGCCTGTGTGTGCAGGCGCAGCCCGCCCCCCTGGCCCATGTGCTGACCAATCTTGCCCAGAACGCCCTTCAGCATGGTTTCGGCAGCCGGCAGGGTGGCACCGTCACCATATCGTGGGAGAAGGGGGAGGGGGCTCAGGTCATCCTGACCTTCGCCGATGACGGGGCGGGCATGGCGGCGGATGTGCGGGACAAGGTCTTCGACCCGTTCTTCACCACGGCGCGCGATCAGGGCAGCACCGGCCTGGGCCTGCACATCGCCCACAATCTGGTGTCCGGCCCGCTATCAGGCAGCCTGCGGTTGGACAGCGAACCGGGCCAGGGCAGTCGCTTCATTCTGGTGCTGCCGGCGGCCTGACCCCGGCAGCGTGATCGGGGACCCGAAACGAAAAGGGCCCCGCCGTTTCCGGCGAAGCCCTTTCGATTTGGTGGAGCCAAGCGGGATCGAACCGCTGACCTCTACAATGCCATTGTAGCGCTCTCCCAGCTGAGCTATGGCCCCGTAACTCGTTCGCGTCGTCTGGGTGACCGTCGCGGTGGGCGGCTTTATGGACAAACTTGGCGACCGATGCAAGCCTCTTCGTCAGCCGTGATGACAAGGCAGACATGTTCTGCCTGGAGGCTGTGCGCCACCGCGTTGTTCGATCTCCGGCGATGTGGGTAAACGAAAAGAGGTGGGTAAACGAAAAGGGCCCCGCCGTTTCCGGCGAAGCCCTTTCGATTTGGTGGAGCCAAGCGGGATCGAACCGCTGACCTCTACAATGCCATTGTAGCGCTCTCCCAGCTGAGCTATGGCCCCGTAACTCGTTCGCGCCGTCTGGGTGACCGTCGCGGTGGGCGGCTTTATGGACAAAGTCCGACGCCGACGCAAGCATAAAATTTCAGGGGGCGATGATTTCCGGATCGCCGCCCCCTGACGGCCGCTTACGGCTCCTCGTCGCCCTGGACATCGACGACTTCACCCATGTCGTCGCCATCGTCCAGCTCGTCGGCATCTTCCAGCAGGACGTCCTCGTCCTCGCCGACGCCGTCATCCACGTCCTCGGTGTCCAGCTCGTCGGCGACATCGACATCGTCACCGACGATCTCGGCGGCTTCGTCCAATTCCTCCTCGACTTCCGTATCCAGCACTTCCTCGTCATCGCGCGGGGCGACCACCTTCTTGGTGTCTTCCGTCGGCATCGGACGGGCGCGACGCGACTTCAGCAACGCCTCGGGATCGAAAATCGTGCCGCACGACGGACAGGTCGGCGGATCCTTCTTCATATCGTAATAGCGCGAGCCACAGCTGGGGCAGATGCGCTTAATACCCCACTCGGGTTTGGCCACGGCAGTCCTCCGTCAATAACGCGCGCCCAAGAAATTGCGCCGCGGTTCCGGCCGCATCTGCCATGACAGGCGGCCCCTGTCAAACGGAAGTAACAGTACCCCCGATTGTTTTCGCCGCTGGACGGCGTTGAATGGGGGTGCGGCTTTCCGGCTGGCGATCCCCATGCTATGTCGCAATGGATGATCTGTCGCGCCCCTTCATGGATGGTCCTGATCCCATGGCAGCGATCCCTGCCGATCCCTTGTTGATCTCTTGTCCCGCCCCGGGTCCCCTCCATGGCCGCTGGGAACTGCCCGGCGACCGGACTGCCGGCTTGTCGGCCATGGCCTGTGCGGCGCTGGCACTGGGCAGGTCCACCCTGTCCGGCCTGGTCGACACGGCGGAAGTCCGGGCCTTCAGGCGTGCGCTGGGCGCATTGGACGTGCAGACCTGTCCGCTGGACGACCATGGGGTGACCGTGCAGGGGCGGGGCGTCGGCGGCCTTGCCGAACCTGACCGGGTGCTGGAAACCGGCGGCAGCGGGGCCGTGGCGGCGCTGCTGTTGGGAATGGTGGCAAGTCAGCCAATCGTATCTACCATTGATCGCTGTGAGGGCTATGATCCAATAAGGGCGGACTTGACGGCGGCGCTGTCGCGAATCGGTGCCCGACTGGTTTTGCGCTCTGGCGGGCGTCTGCCGGGAACGGTCACGGGGGCTGCCCAGCCATTGCCGGCCAGCCATGGGGTGGACGGTGGATGGGAACGGGCCGCCTTGCTGCTGGCCGGGCTGAATATTCCCGGTCGCACATCGGTCCGGGGCGCCGGGACCGGTCCCCACGCCATTGACGGGCTGCTGGCCCATTTCGGCGCGAGGGTCGATGTCAGCGCCAATGAAACAGGCGTCATGGGCTATGCCGAACTGTCGGCGCGCACGGTCCGCCTGCCTGGTGATGCCGATCTGGCCTGCATGGCACTGCTGGCGGCGCTGGCCCGGCCGGGGGGATCACTGTCCCTGCCGCGCGTGGCCATGGACCGGATCGGCCTGACGCTGCTTCCGGCCCTGCGCGCGTTGGGGGCGGATGTCCATGTGACCGGTGCCGGAACGTGTGACGGGCTGTCGGTGGCCGACCTGCATCTGCACGCGGTCGGGATGACCGGATCGGTCATTGATCTGACGCCCGCCATGCCGTGGCAGGATGGTCTGCCCTTCCTGCTAGTGGCGGCGGGCATGGCGGTGGGGCAGACGCGGCTGACCGGTGCTGCGCGGATGTGGGATCATCTGACCCCGCGGATGCCTGCGCTGCTGGCGGCCGGCATCGGGATCCGCTGGGAAGGCGATGATCTGCTGGTGGGCGGCGGCCATCCGGCCACGGCTTCCCCGATAATGGTGCAAGGCGATGTGCCGCTGGCGCTGGCCTTGCTGGCATGGGGGTGTCGAGGACAATCGCCCCTGTCCCTGCGCGGGACGGGCGCCGTGATCGACCGCCATCCCGGACTGATCGCCGGCTTCAACGCCCTGGGCGGCGTCCTCCGTCGGGCTGAATAGCGCTGTTTCCGGATGACCGGAAATACGCTCCAGTCCCGCAGACCCGGCGGCCAAAGAAAAAACGCGGCGCCCCGAAGGTGCCGCGCTTTTTGAACCAATCCGATAACCGCCCAGATCAGGCGGAGATATTTACGAAGCTGCCGCGTGTCCGACCAGCGCTCACCGCTTCCTGACGCTCATTGTCGGTCGGGTTGGTGTTGGTCTGCTGCTGGTTCTGCGCAGAGGCCGTACGCTCCGTCTGCTCCTCTGTCGAGGGGGGCACGGGCTGCACGCGGGTACCCGTCGTGTTGTCCGGCGGACGCACACCCGGCGTCTGGAACACGGAACTGCTGTAGGAGGAAACGCCGCTGATCGCCATCGCACACCTCAATCGTTGTGGATAAAATAGGCCTCGCAGGCGTTTCCGTCAATCGGCAGTGCGCGCAAGGCAAAATTGCCGGCCATGCGGGCGTCGGCATTTCCGTAAAGGAATCGTCACGGGTGCAGACCATCGCCGTCCTGTCGGCACCGATGGGCTTGCCGCTGCCGCCCGCCCGGGGTTATTGCTTGAAAAATCGGACAAAATGACCCTCCACGACCGGTTGGTCCGGAAACGGGGGCGGCACGAGGGGTACGGGCACTTGCAATCCAATAACAATGCCGGCGCCACCGCCGGCCAGTGGTCGTCGCGTTTCGCCTTCCTGATGGCGGCGATTGGTTCCTCGGTCGGGTTGGGCAATATCTGGAAATTCCCCTATATGATCGGCACGGGCGGCGGTTCCGCCTTCATGCTGGTCTATCTTGTCTGTGTGCTGGCCGTGGGGCTGCCGATCCTGATGGCGGAACTGGTGCTGGGTCGCATGGGCCGGCAGGGACCGATCGATACGCTGATCGCCCTGGGCCGTCGTTACACGGGGCGCACCTTCTGGGGGGCCATCGGCGGTATCGGCGTGCTGGCGGCCGTGCTGATCCTGTCCTTCTATTCGGTCGTGGCTGGCTGGTCGCTGGCCTATATTCCCAAGCTGCTGACGGGGCAGATGACGGGGCTGACCGGCGACCAGACAGGGGCGGCATTCAATGCGCTGCTGGCCGATCCGTGGACGCTGACCTTCTGGCATGCCTTGTTCATGCTGCTGACCATTGTGCCAGTGGCCAAGGGTATCCAGGGCGGCATTGAAAAGGCCGTGGTCTGGATGATGCCGCTGCTGTTCGTTCTGCAGGTCGTGCTGTGCATCTACGCCGCGATCGAAGGTGATTTCGCCGCCGGCATGGCCTATCTGTTCAAGCCGGATTTCGCCGCCGTCACCATGGATGTCGTGCTGGCGGCCACGGGGCAGGCCTTCTTCTCGCTGTCGGTCGGTCTTGGCACCATGCTGGCCTATGGCGCCTATCTGCCGGGCAATGTCTCCATCCCCCGCACCTCCGTCGTCATTGTTTTCGCCGCCATCCTGACGGCGGTCCTGGCGGGCGGGGCCATCTTCCCCATCGTTTTCGCCAATGGGCTCAATCCGTCGGCGGGGCCGGGGCTAGTGTTCGTGACCCTGACCGTGGCCTTCGGCGCCATGCCGGGCGGTGCGATTTTCGGTGCGGTGTTCTTCGTGCTGCTGGCGATCGCGGCGCTGACTTCCTCGGTCTCGCTGCTGGAACCGATCGTGGCGGCCTTTTCCGGTCGCACCGGCCTGTCGCGCGCGGCCCTGTCCTGGATCGGCGGCATCGTCGCCTGGATTGTCGGTTTCCTGACCCTGTTTTCCTTCAATATCTGGTCGGATGTGCATCCGCTGGGCGGCACCCGTACCTGGTTCGACTGGATCGACTATCTCACCTCCAACATCCTGCTGCCCTTCGGCGGGGTCTGTCTGGCCCTGTTCGCCGGCTGGGTGGTGACGCGGGAGGATTCGATGAAGGCGCTGGGCTTTGAAAGCCCGCTGCTGTTCAATCTCTGGCGCCTGCTGGTACGGGTGGTGGCACCAGCCGGTGTGCTTGCAGCGGTCATTTCCAACATGGCCTGATCGTGCACAATGGCCCTGGTCGGGAAAGCCCCGTACCAGGGCCTGATTTATCGGGCATAGGAGGAAGGGTCGATGATCAATCTGCTGATGAATGTGCTGTGGCTGGTGCTGTTCGGATGGAATGCCGGGCTGGCCTGGTTCGCCTCGACCATCCTCATGGTCGTCTCCATCGTGGGCATTCCCTGGGCGCGGGCAGCGTTCAATATCGGCCTGTTCATGCTGTGGCCCTTCGGCCGCGTGGCCGTCAGCCGCGAAATCCTGACGGGGCGGGAAGATATCGGTACCGGCCCTCTGGGCTTCATCGGTAACGTGATCTGGTTCCTGTTCAGCGGCGTCTGGCTGGGCCTGGGCCACCTGATCCTGGGCGCGCTCTGCTGCCTGACCGTGATCGGCATCCCGTTCGGTCTGCAGCATTTCAAATTCGCCGGTCTGGCCTTTGCCCCGATCGGCAAGACCATTGTCGACCGTGAAGTGGCCGACGCCGCCCGCTATCGATGACAGGGCGGCGTCCGGCGGCGCGGTCTCTCAGAACCGCTGCGATAACCAGATCGCGGTCCGTGACCCGGCCTTGATCAGGGCCGACAGCACGGGATAGCCCGTGGCCAGTTCCGCCTCGTGCGCCAGGCCGATATCGCGGTGCTCCAGCTCCTCGGCGCGGAACTGCTCAATCGTCGCCTTCAGCGCGGCCTCCTCCGGGCCCAGCTGTTCGGACTGATGAGCGTAATGCTCGTCGATGACCTCTTCCACGGCGACGGTGCAGGCCATGGCGGCGCGGCTGCCCAGGGCCGCCGTCCCGGCTCCCAGCGCCCAGCCCGCCACATGCCAGAAGGGTTGCAGCACCGTCGGCCGCACGCCGCGCGCGCGCGCCAGGTCATTGAAGGTTTTCAGGTGAACCTGCTCCTGATCCGCCATATGGCGGATCATCGGCCCCTTCTCTCCCTTGCCCATCACCGCCAGCTGCCCCGCATAGATGCGCGTGGCCCCATATTCGCCGGCCTGATCGACGCGGATCATCCGTTCCAGCGACGCGCCGGCATCGCCCGGCAGGTGTCGGGGCCGGGCATAGACGGGTGCCGCCTCGCTGTCGGTCAGGTCCGGCTCCGACAGGGGGCGGGGGGCCAGGACATGTACAGGCAGGCCAGGATTATGGTTTGTCATCGTGCCGACTCCGCGGAATAGGCTGCCTTCAGAGCAAACAGGGCCAGCAGCAGGCTGGCAATGGCGCTGTACCCGGCAATGGAAATGCCGAACAGCGACCAGGGTATCTCGTCACAGCGTACCGCCGGTGCCGCCAGGATGGCGGCGCGCAGATCTTCCAGCCCGCCGGCGCTGACCGGGGCGGTGCAGGCCGTGAAGCCCTGCCACCATTTCTGCTCCACCCCGGCATGGAAAAGCGACAGACCCGACCCGACCAGGAACACCGCAGCGCCGGCCAGCAGGCTGAGGCGCCGGGTACTGCGGTCCAGCACCAGCAGGGCCGACGGCACCAGCGGCAGCAGGGCGGTCATATAGGCATAGCGCTGCCACCAGCACATTTCGCAGGGGTTCAGCCCGCCCCAATACTGGGACGCGAAGGCCGTAGCCAACGCACCCGCCGCGGACAGTGCCAGCAGCAGCGAGGGCAGGCGGGGCGCACCCGTCAGGCGGGCGAGGATGGTGTCTGTATGGTTCATCATGCCGTCGACTATATGATGGTGTGGAACCGTCGCAAAGCGTCCGTCGCCTGGGACGGATGGCCGCGCCTGTCCCCATGCGCGCCAGGGTGCAGGATTTCATTGACCGCGATCACATCATCACTATAGTGCCGCCTCGCGTTGATGCGCTCGGTGCCTCCGTGGCGAAATGGTAGACGCGGCAGACTCAAAATCTGTTGCCCGCAAGGGCGTGTTGGTTCGAGTCCGACCGGGGGCACCAATCCTTCCCAGACATTGCCGATAAGACAAGCCCGCTCCGCCATTGGGGCCAATATGGGCATGTCCACCCGGTCCATCTGCCGGATAGGCCGAACGGCTGCTTGGTGCCGCCGCGTCCCATGGTTAACCTTGCCCGCATTCCGGATGCCGTCGGCATCCGCAAGATCGCGGAAGGAAAGCCCATGCGTCACTCCCTGCTGAAGCCGCTGCTGCTGACGGCGGCCCTGGCCCTGCCCCTGTCACCGGCAATGGCCGCCGATTCTGCGGCCGCGACCCAGGTCGCCGCTGCCGGGTTGCGCGATGCGCTCGGTCCCGTTCTGGCCGGCGATCAGCGTTCCCCGGAGAACAAGGCCCGTGACCCGTGGCGTCACCCTGTCGAGACGCTGGAATTCTTCGGCGTAGAGCCGGGGATGAAGGTGGTGGAGATCTGGCCCGGTGGCGGCTGGTACACCGAGGTGCTGGGGCCGCTGCTGAACGCCAACGGCACCTATATTGCGGCGGGGGCCGATCCGAACGGCGCCTCTCCCAACACGTTGGCCGCCATCCAGCGTTTCAAGGATAAGCTGGCGGCCAAGCCCGACCTCTATGGCAATACCCAGGTGGTTGGATTCGGCCCCAAGGCGCTGGATTTCGTGCCGGCCGGGTCCGTCGACCGCGTCCTGACCTTCCGCAATGTCCATAACTGGATGGGCGCCGGCTGGGCGGAGGATGCGTTCAAGGCCATGTTCAAGGCGCTGAAACCCGGCGGCGTGCTGGGCGTGGTCGAACACCGCGCCAACAAGGACCAGCCGCAGGATCCCAAGGCCCCCAACGGCTATGTCCGGGAGGATTATGTGATCAAGCTGGCGACCGATGCCGGCTTCAAGCTGGTGGCGACGTCGGAGATCAATTCCAACCCGCGTGACACCAAGGACCATCCCAAGGGTGTGTGGACCCTGCCGCCGACCCTGACCTTGAAGGATCAGGACCGCGATAAATATCTGGCCATCGGGGAAAGCGATCGCATGACCCTGCGATTCGTGAAGCCCGCCAACTGACCTGATATCCGGATCCCGGGGGAGACATCATCATGGACATTATCCTGCACCATTATGATGCCTCCCCCTATTCGGAGAAGATGCGCGCCTATCTGGGCTTCAAGCGGGCGGCGTGGAGGTCGGTGCTGGTTCCGCCCGTGGCGCCCAAGCCCGACCTGACGCGGCTGACCGGCGGTTATCGCCGCACGCCGGTGCTGCAGATCGGCGCCGACATCTATTGTGACACCAGCCTGATGATCGAGCGGCTGGAACAGGTGCTGCCCGGTCCGGCCCTGGCCACGGGGCCGGCAGCCGCTGCCCAGGCGCTGACGGGCCTGTGGGCGGAGGCCGATTTCTTCTGGCGGGCCGCGCGCCTGGCGCTGGCGGTGAAGGCGGACGAGTTGCCCGACGCCTTCCTGGCCGACCGCGGCGCCATGCTGGGGGCCGTGCTGGACCGCACCCAGATGAAGGCGGCCCTTCCGGTGCTGGCCGGCAATGTCGCGGCGCTGCTTCCCATCATCGAAAACGGTGTCGCCCAGGCCGGCGACTTCCTGGGCGGGCAGGGGCCATCGATGGCCGATTTCCAGCTTTATCATACGCTGTGGTTTCTGGGGGGAGTCGATGGCCTGACCCGTCTGGGGCTGAAGGCAGGCCCGCTGACAGCCTGGCTGAACCGGATGACCGCCTTCGGCCATGGAGACCGGCAGGAGATCCCGGCCGCCACCGCGCATGACGTGGCGGCGGCCGCCACTCCGAACGATCTCCCCCCGCATCTGGATGTACCGGGGACACCGGCGCTTGGCCTGCCCATGGCTGTACAGCCGGAAAGCTTCGGGAAGGAATCGTCGCTGGGAAATCTGGCCGCGCTGTCCGCTACCCGCATCGCGCTCGATCATCAGCCCGATGGCTTGGGCCCCGTCCGCGTCCATTTCCCCCGTCTGGGCTATGTTTTCCGTCTGATTTCAAGAAAGTGACGATGCTGTGAAGAATCTGGTTGCGTTGTGTGTGAGCTGGGGTCTATATCCCGGCTCCCGCAGCGAGGCGGCCCTTGTGGTTGTGGCGTTGTGGTGGGTCTTGGGGTGATAAGCCTCTGACATTGTTG
>CALRTC020000011.1:0-166396 GCA_943371025.1 Hydrogenophaga intermedia | reverse complement strand
TCAACAAGGCGACGAAGCTGCGCCGCATGAAGGCCGCTGCTGCCGATTTTGAGGAACAGTTCTGGTCCGGCGGCTCGCTAGACCAGCTCTATGACCAGGTGGCGCAGGCCCCGACCGATCCGTTCTCCGCCGTCTTCGCCGCGGGCATGCGCGAATGGCGCCATGCCAATGAACGCGGTCTGGCGACCACGGGCGCCATGCGCGCCAATCTGGCCCAGCGCATGGAACGCGTCATGTCGGTGACCGTGGGGCGTGAGATGGCGGAGACGGAACGCTATATGACCGTGCTGGCCTCGGTCGGTTCGGCCGGACCCTTCGTCGGGCTGTTCGGCACCGTATGGGGCATCATGGGAGCGTTTACCAACATCGCCGCCCAGCAGAATACCTCGCTGGCGGTTGTGGCGCCGGGTATCGCCGAAGCGCTGTTCGCCACGGCCATCGGTCTGGTCGCCGCCATTCCGGCCGTGCTGGCCTACAACTACTTCTCCTCGGAGATCGGCCGCTTCGGCGACCGGCTCGACTCATTTGTGACAGAATTCTCCGCGATCCTTCAGCGGCATCTTGAGGAGCGCGGCTGAAATGGGGGCAAGCCTTCCCGGCAAGCAGGGTGGACGCGGCCGGCGGCGGGGACGCCGCGCGGCCATGTCCGACATCAACGTGACGCCCTTTGTCGACGTCATGCTGGTGCTGCTGATCGTGTTCATGGTGGCAGCACCCCTGCTGACCGCCGGTATTCCCGTCAATCTGCCCAAGGGGGCCGCCCAGGCCCTGCAGTCGGAAGAGGACCCGCTGTGGGTCACCGTCACCGCTGACGGCCGCATCTCCTTCAAGGACAAGAAGGTCTTCGACAACGAGATGTTCACGCTGGCCGAATTGGGCCCGCGTCTGGCCGTGATCGCCGAACAGACGCCGGAGCGCAAGGTGCTGGTCCGCGGTGACCGTGAGGCGACATATGCCAGCATCGTCGACGTGCTGAGCGAGGCCCGCCGCGCCGGCCTGACGGAGGCCAAGCTGGTCATCGAATCCGACGGCCGCCGGTAAGGGGTGGGTACCACGCATCATGCGGACACCCCTGATCCTTTCCGGCATCCTGCATCTGGCGCTGATCATCCTGGCGCTGATCGGCCTTCCGCACCTGATCCGGGAGCGGGAGATCGTGCAGCTGCAGGAGGTCCCGGTCGATGTGGTGGAAATCGGGCCGATGACCATCGCCAAGCTGGCCGAGCCCAATCCCAAGCCGCAGCCCCCGCCGCCCAAGCCCACCCCGCCCAAGCCGCAGCCGCCCGAGCCGCCCAAGCAGGCAAAGGAAGAGCCGCCGCCCCCGCCGGAGGTGAAGTTGCCGGAACCGCCCAAGCAGGTGGCCGAGAAGCCGCCCGAGCCGAAGCCCGAGCCACCCAAGCCGGAACCCAAACCCGAACCGAAGCCGGAGCCGCCGAAGAAGGAGGAGCCGAAGCTTGAGCCCCCCAAGAAGGAGGAGCCCAAGCCGAAGCCGCCGGAGCCGAAGAAGGAAGAGCCCAAGCCGAAGCCGCCCGAGCCCAAGAAGGAGGAGCCGAAGAAGAGCTTCGACAGCGTCCTCAAGAATGTGGCCAAGCTGAAGCCGGATACGCCGCCCGCCAAGGACGCACCGAAGGATTCCACGCAACCTCCCTCGCCATCGCCATCGCCATCGCCGTCACCCGCGCCACTGGCCGCCCAGACGGGCGATCACCTGTCAATCAGCGAGGAGGACGCGCTGCGCCGCCAGATCCGCAATTGCTGGAACGTGCCGGTGGGGGCGAAAGGCGTCGAAAATATGCAGGCCGAGATCCGGGTCTTGTTCGATGCCAATCTGCGCGTCACAAATGTGCAGTATGTGTCGGGTACGGGTAATCCCAATACCGATCCGCATTTCCGGGCCTTCGTGGAATCCGCCTTACGGGCGCCGCTTTTGCCCGGCTGTAATACGTTGAACATCCCCCGCGAAAAATATGCGGACAAAGGGTCCATCCTGATGAAGTTCAGCCCGAAGGATATGTTCTGATGCAAGCCAACGCTCTTTTCTCCACGGGCGGCTGGCGGGTTGTCGGTCGCTTCGTCGCCATGGTGGCGGTGGTGCTGGCCGCCGGCTTTGCCGCACCGGCCCGCGCCGAGCTGGAGATCGACATCACGTCAGGCAATCCACAGCCGATTCCCATCGCGGTGACGAATTTCGCCGGCGATAATCCCAATGCCCAGCAGCTGGGCCAGAATATCGCCGGCGTCATTTCCGCCAACCTGGAACGGTCGGGTCTGTTCCGTCCGCTGGAACCCGCCAAGTTCGTGCAGACCCCCGACAGCCTGAAGGCCGGTGTGCGTTTTGCCGACTGGCGACTGATTCAGGCCCAGGGCTTGGTGACCGGTACCGTGACCCAGTCGCCCGACGGTCGCACCCGTATCGAATTCCGCCTTTTCGACGTGACGGCGGGCCAGCAGGTGACCGGTCTGGCCTATACGGTGCAGGCCGATGGCTGGCGGCGAGTCGCCCACATCATTTCCGACGCGATCTATAAGCGCGTGACGGGTGAGGAGGGCTATTTCGATACCCGCATCGTCTACATTGCCGAGTCCGGGCCTGCATTGCAGCGCGTTAAGCAGCTGGCGATCATGGACCAGGACGGGGAGAACCACCGGTTTCTGACCGATGGCCGCGTTCTGGTGCTGACCCCGCGTTTCTCGCCCAGCACCCAGGAAATTACATATCTGAGCTACTTCAACAACAAGCCTCGGGTTTACCTGTTCAATATCGATACGGGGCGCCAGGAAGTATTGGGTGACTTCCCGGGCATGACTTTCGCTCCCCGCTTCTCCCCCGATGGCAACAAGGTGATCATGTCGCTGGCCATGAGCGGCAACAGCGATATCTATACCCTTGATCTGCGTACCCGCCGTCAGACGCAGTTGACCAACCATCCTGGTATCGATACCTCGCCCAGCTTCGCGCCGGATGGAAGTAAAGTGGTGTTCGAAAGTGACCGTGGCGGCTCCCAGCAGCTGTATACGATGAATGCTGATGGCAGCGACGTTAAGCGGATTACTTTCGGTCAGGGCCGTTACGGTACGCCCGTCTGGTCGCCGCGTGGCGATCTCATTGCCTTCACCCGTATTTACGGCGACAAGTTTTACATTGGTGTCATCCGACCGGATGGTACGGGGGAGCGCCTTTTGACAGAGGCGTACCATGTCGAAGGGCCTACCTGGGCACCCAATGGTCGTGTCCTTATGTTCTTCAAGGAACGACCTTCCGGACAGGGTGGGAAGCAGCGTCAGGCCAAGCTATACTCAATTGACTTGACAGGGTTCAATGAACGGCAGGTCTTGACGCCTACCGATGCTTCGGACCCTGCATGGTCACCCTTGATTCCGTGAGTGCGTCACACTAATTTCGCATCGCAAGAACAGCGCTCAAATCAGCCCGTCAGTAAGATCGTTTAAATGCGGCGGCTGCCGTGGTTCGCGCTGCTCGTGGGGCAAACCGTAATCCTATCCAAATCCAAGCTGAGTTCCACCTAGGGGGTCTCTCAAATGCGCTTCAAGATGTTCAGCCTCGTCGCGGTCGCCCTGCTGGCCACCGCCTGCTCCAGCAAGCCGGAACAGACCGCTACGGCCACCACCGGCGGCACCACCGCCCCGGCCGCCCAGCCGGCCAAGCCGACCGGCCCCGTCCCGGGTTCGGCTGAAGACTTCATCAAGAATGTTGGCGACCGCGTGTTCTTCGGCTTCGACAAGTCCGATCTGACGCCGGAAGCCACCGCCACGCTGGATCGCCAGGCCGCTTGGCTGAAGCAGTATCCGGCCGTGACGATCACCGTCGAAGGCCACGCTGACGAGCGCGGCACGCGCGAGTACAACCTGGCCCTGGGCGAGCGTCGCGCCGCTTCGGTCAAGAAGTACCTGACCGCTCTGGGCGTTGACGTCGCCCGCGTCCAGACCATCTCCTACGGCAAGGAGCGTCCGGCCGTCGTTGGTTCCAACGAAGCCGCCTGGACCCAGAACCGCCGTGGCGTGACCGTGATCAACTGATCACTGTCATCGACGGTTTCGGACTGAAGGTCTGATGGAAACGCCGCCCGGGCAACCGGGCGGCGTTTTCTTTTTCAGTCCCCGCGGCGCATGGGTCCGGCGTGATTTCTTGATCCACAATCATGCGGGACCTGCTTGGACTCTTCCGCCTGCGATGCCGACGCGGTAGGGTCGCCTGCAAAGCCCCGAACCGTTCCAACCGCTGGTCCGCGATGAACCGTCTTTCTAGCCTTCGTACGCCGATCCCGCGCCGCCGCCTCGCCGCGGTCGCCACCATTGCCCTGCTGGCGCTCACCGGAGCCGCGCCCGCTTTGGGGCAGTCCGACACGCGCGAGCTGGTCAACCGCCTGCAAAGGCTGGAAAACGATGTGCAGACCCTGAACCGGGAAGTGTTCCGGGGCGGGGCCGGCAATGCCGGGCGGCCGTCGTCGGGATCGCCGCCGGCCATGTCCGGCAACATCGCCGCCGATTTCGAGGTGCGCCTGCAGCGGCTGGAAGCCGACATGCAGGCACTCACGGGCCGTTACGAGGAGGCGGCCTATCAGGTGACGCAACTGCGCGAGCAGCTGGCCAAGAGTCAGGCCGACCTGGAATTCCGCCTGAACCGGCTGGAACAGGGTCAGGCCGGCGGCCTGTCGGCGACGCCGGCATCCGCCGCACCTGCCACTGCGGAAGCGGGCAAGACGGCTGCCCCGGCCCCCGGCCAGCCGGCCCCGCACACGGCGGAGCCTGCGGCCCCCGCGCCGACGGCCAATTCCCTGCCGTCTGGAAATGACCAGACGCAGTATGAATATGCCTTCAACCTGCTGCGTCAGGCCGATTATGCGGCCGCGGAGAAGGCCTTCAGCCAGTTCCTGAGCGTCAATCCGACCAGCACTCTGGCCGGCAACGCCCAATATTGGCTGGGCGAGACCCTGTATGTGCGTGGCAAGTACAAGGAGGCGGCCGTCGCCTTTGCCGAGGGCTATCAGAAATATCCCAAGAGCAACAAGGCGCCCGACAGCCTGCTGAAGCTGGCCCTGGCCCTGTCGGCCATGAAGGCCAATGAAGATTCCTGCGCGGCGTTGGGTGAACTGGGCAAGCGTTACAAGGATACGGCCTCGCCCGCCATCATGCGCCGCGCCGACGCCGAGAAGAACCGGCTGAAGTGCAAGTGACGGGCCCCGTCGGGCCGGTCGGCTTCGACCGGCTGATGGCGGCGGTAGGGCCGTTCGAGTCGGTCCCCCATATCGCCCTGGGCGTGTCCGGCGGGGCCGACAGCATGGCGCTGGCCGTGCTGCTGGCCGATTGGCTGGGCCGTCGCGGGGGCCGTCTGTTGGCGCTGACCGTCGATCATGGCCTGCGTGCCGAAAGTGGCGCGGAGGCGGCGCGGGTCGCCGGCTGGATGGCGGCGCGGCGGATCGAACACCGCATCCTGCCCTGGCTGGAGCCGAAGCCCGCAACCGGCATCCAGACCGGGGCCCGGCACGCGCGCCTGCGTCTGCTGGCTGATGCCGCGGCCAGTGAGGGCATTCTGCATCTGGCCCTGGCCCATCATGCCGACGACCAGGCGGAAACCCACCGCCTGCGCGCCGAACGGTCCAGCGGCGCCGAGGGATTGGCCGGCATGCCCGCCATCCGTGAGATGGAGTGGGGCCGTCTGATCCGTCCGCTGCTGCCCGTGGGCAAGGATCGGCTGATGGCCACCTGCCGCGCTGCGGGTCAGGAATGGATCGAGGACCCATCCAACCGCAATCCTGCCTTTGCCCGGGCCCGACTGCGCCTGGACGATGGCGTGGGGTCGGGCGACGCGGCGGCGGCGCTGACGGCGGCCCAGGCCCGCGCGGACGCCGATGACGCCGCGGCCGACATTATCGCCCGGCATGTCCGTTTCCAGGCCGAGGGCTGGGCGCTGATCGACCTCGCCCTGCTGGATCGCCCGCTGCCGGTCGCGGCCCGGCTGGTTGCAACCCTGCTGCGCGCCGTCGGCGGTGCTGCCTATCCGCCGTCGCCGGGTGCGGTTGCCGATCTGACATCGGGGTTGCAGGCCCGGCCTGATCAGGGGCGTACCTTGGGCGGCTGTCGGTTCACGCCCGTGGCGGGTGGCTGGCAGCTGCTGCGGGAAGCGCGCAACCTGCAAGGACCGGTGACGGTGACCGTCGGTGGCGCGCCGGTCATCTGGGATGGGCGATTCCGTGTGGCGGTGGAACGGGCTGGCCGCTTCACCGTTGCGGCGCTGGACGATCGGCGCTGGCGGCAGGCACTGGCCGATCGGCCCGATCTGGCGCGACAGCCATTGCCGGCTTCCGTGCGGCACGGTCTGCCGGTCCTGCTTTGCGACGACCGTCTTATATCCATCCCGCATCTGGACTATCGCGCGTCGGGAACCGATGATCCGGGCGTGCATATGGTGCCATTGGTATCGGTTCCGGCAGTTCCCGCACGGTTCGCTGTTGTCAGCGCCGCGGATGACATTATCTAATGGAGGAAGTCCCCTTCCGTTCGATGCGCCATCCCCCCGGGATCGGCAGCCCGGACGGCGGGGTGCGGTCGATGAAAGGTCAGGGCTGTGAATAATTTCGGTAAGAATCTGGCGCTGTGGCTGGTGATTGGGGTGCTGTTGATCGCCCTTTTCAACCTGTTCCAGACCTCCTCCACCCGCTCCAACCAGTCCGGCATGGCCTATAGCGACCTGCTGGCCGAGGTGGATCGTGGTGCCGTGTCGGCTGTGACCATCAAGGGCGACCAGATCTCCGGCACCACCAATGATGGCCGCGCCTTCACGACGACGGCGCCGCCGGGTTCCAACGTCGCCGACCGTCTGGTCGACAAGAATGTGCGCGTGGCCGTGGTGGCGGAGGATAACAGCCCCACCCTGTTCAGCATCCTGCTGAGCTGGTTCCCCATGCTGCTGCTGATCGGCGTCTGGGTCTTCTTCATGCGCCAGATGCAGTCGGGCGGCGGCAAGGCCATGGGCTTTGGCAAGTCCCGGGCCCGGCTGCTGACCGAAAAGGTGGGCCGCGTCACCTTCGATGATGTGGCCGGCATCGACGAGGCCAAGCAGGAGTTGGAGGAGGTCGTCGACTTCCTGAAGGACCCGCAGAAGTTCCAGCGCCTGGGCGGCAAGATCCCCAAGGGCGTGCTGCTGGTGGGGCCGCCGGGTACCGGCAAGACCCTGACGGCCCGCGCTGTGGCCGGTGAGGCCAACGTGCCCTTCTTCACCATCTCCGGCTCCGACTTTGTGGAGATGTTCGTCGGCGTGGGCGCCTCCCGCGTCCGCGACATGTTCGAACAGGGCAAGAAGAACGCGCCCTGCATCATCTTCATCGATGAAATCGATGCCGTCGGCCGTCATCGCGGTGCCGGCCTGGGCGGTGGCAATGATGAACGTGAGCAGACGCTGAACCAGCTTCTGGTCGAAATGGACGGGTTCGAGGCGAATGAAGGCGTGATCCTGATCGCCGCCACCAACCGCCCCGACGTTCTGGACCCCGCCCTGCTGCGTCCCGGCCGCTTCGACCGCCAGGTCGTGGTGCCCAACCCCGACGTGCTGGGTCGCGAGAAGATTCTGAAGGTCCATATGCGCAAGGTGCCGCTGGCCCCCGATGTGGACCCCAAGGTGATTGCGCGCGGTACGCCCGGCTTCTCCGGTGCCGATCTGGCCAATCTGGTGAACGAGGCGGCGCTGCTGGCCGCCCGTGGCGGCAAGCGAGTCGTTGGCATGGCCGATTTCGAGAACGCCAAGGACAAGGTCATGATGGGTGCCGAGCGCCGGTCCATGGTCATGTCGGAGCGGGAGAAGAAGCTGACCGCCTATCACGAGGCCGGCCATGCGCTGGTGTCGCTGTGGGTGCCGGAATATGACCCGCTGCACAAGGTCACCATCATCCCGCGCGGCCGCGCCCTGGGTGTGACCATGAATCTGCCGGAACGCGACCGCACCAACTATACCAAGCGCGAGATGGAATCGCGTCTGGCCGTGCTGTTCGGTGGTCGCGTGGCCGAGGAGATCATCTTCGGGCCGGAGAACGTAACCACCGGTGCCGCCAGCGACATCCAGCAGGCCACCCGCTGGGCCCGCGCCATGGTGGCCGAGTATGGCATGTCCGATAAGTTGGGCCGTGTCCGCTACAACGCCAACGAACAGGAGGTGTTCCTCGGCCATTCGGTGGCGCAGCAGCAGAACATTTCCGAAGCGACGGCGCAGCTGATCGATGAGGAGATTCGCCGCCTGATCGAGGAAGGCGAAAGCATGGCCCGCAAGCTGCTGACCGACAATCTGGATGATCTGCACAAGGTGTCGGAAGCGCTGCTGGAATTCGAAACCCTGTCGGGTGACGAGGTGAAGGCTATCCTGCGCGGTGAGCAGGTGGTGCGCAGCGATCCGCCGGCCCCGCGCCCGCAATCGCCCGCCGAACCGCCGAAATCCACGGGCCGCCGGTCGTCGGTTCCCACCTCCGGCAAGGATGGGATCGAGCCCGAGCCGCAGCCGGGGCTGTAAGCCGCGCCATGCCGCGTTGAGTATCAGGCCCCCGGTGCGAAAGTACCGGGGGTTTGTCATTCATGCCCATCCACCAAGACAGGCACCGGCCCCCAAATGCTTCGTCCTCTCGCGCTTCTTTCCGGCCCTGCCGCCCGCACCGCCATTGCCAACGGTGCAGCGCGTCCTTTGGCCGGTGGCCCCCTGGCCTTCGCCCTGGTTGAAAGCGGGGAGGGCGTTCGGCCGGCATCGTCGCTTCCCCATGCCCACCCGCTGATCGCGCCCCGCGCGCCGTGGGCCGGGTTCGACCTGTCGCGGCCGGTGATCATGGGCATTGTCAATGTCACGCCCGACAGTTTTTCCGACGGGGGCGACCATGATCATGCGGAGGCGGCCATTGCCCATGGACGGCGCCTGCTGGCCGAAGGGGCCGACATTCTGGATATCGGCGGCGAGTCGACGCGGCCGGGGGCGGACCCGGTGCCGGAGGAGGTCGAGATCGCCCGCGTCGTGCCGGTCATCCGTGCCCTGGCGGCCGAAGGGGCCGTGATCTCCATCGATACCCGCCATGCCGCCGTGATGAGGGCGGCCGCGGTGGCGGGGGCGCGCATCATCAATGATGTCACCGCCCTGACCGGCGATCCGGACAGCTTGGCCGTTGCAGCCGCCACGGGCCTTCCCGTCGTGCTGATGCATATCAAGGGGGAGCCGCAGACCATGCAGGATGCTCCCCGCTATGATGACGTGACGGTGGAGGTTTTTGACTGGCTGGCGGCGCGGATCGATGCGGCTGTCGCGGCCGGTATCGCGCGGGAAAAGATCGCCATTGATCCGGGCATCGGATTCGGCAAGGACCTGGACCATAATGTCGATCTGCTGGCCCGCACGGGGGTGCTGCATGGGCTGGGCTGTCCGCTGCTGATCGGGGTCAGCCGCAAGCGCTTTATTGCCGGCCTGTCGAAGGGGGAGGCGCCCAGGGATCGGGTGCCGGGTTCCCTGGCGACGGCGCTGCATACGCTGGGGCAGGGGGCGCAGATCCTGCGGGTCCATGATGTGGCGGCCACGGCGCAGGCGGTGGCCGTGTGGCAGGCCCTGCAATCGGCCTGAGAAGGGGGCCCGCCGCGGGATTGTTGCATTGCCGGCCGGGCCGTACCCCATGCTATAAAAGCGGCAGAGAACAGTCCCCAAAGCACGGAATCCCAGATCAATGTCGCGTAAATTGTTCGGCACGGATGGCATCCGCGGCACCGCCAATACCGAGCCGATGACGGCCGAAACCGCGTTGAAGGCCGCGATGGCGGCCGCTTTGCATTTCCGGCGCGGGGATCACCGCCATACCGTCGTCATCGCCAAGGATACGCGCCTGTCCGGCTATATGCTGGAACCGGCGCTGACGGCGGGCTTCATCTCCATGGGTCTGGATGTGATCCTGGTCGGGCCGCTGCCGACACCGGCTGTCGCGATGCTGACCCGGTCCATGCGCGCCGACCTGGGCGTCATGCTGTCGGCCAGCCATAATCCGTTCCAGGATAACGGCATCAAGCTGTTCGGCCCCGACGGCTACAAGCTGTCGGATGAGTTCGAGGCGGAGATCGAGGCGCGCATGGCGCTGCCCTTTGCCCCCGATCTGGCCGCCCCCCGCGACCTGGGCCGGGCCCAGCGGATGGAGGACGCGTCCGGCCGCTATATCGAGGTGGTGAAAAGTAGCTTTCCGCGCGCCCTGCGCCTGGACGGCATGAAGATCGTTGTCGATTGCGCCCATGGGGCCGCCTACAAGGTGGCGCCGCGCGTGCTGTATGAACTGGGCGCGGAAGTCGTCACCCTGTTCAACCAGCCCAACGGCTTCAACATTAACGACAAGTGCGGGGCCACGTCGCCGGCCGCCATGCGCGCCGCCGTGGTGGAGCACAAGGCCGACCTGGGCATTGCGCTGGACGGGGATGCCGACCGCCTGATCCTGGCGGACGAGACGGGGACGCAGATCGACGGCGACCAGATCATGGCCCTGATCGGGCAGAGCTGGGCCGAAAGCGGCCGGCTGCGCGGGGGTGGGGTGGTCGCCACCGTCATGTCCAACATGGGCATGGAACTGCACCTGAAGAAGCTGGGCCTGACCCTGGCCCGCACGTCGGTGGGCGACCGCTATGTCGTGGAACATATGCGTGAGCATGGGTTCAATGTCGGCGGCGAACAGTCGGGCCATGTCGTGCTGTCGGATTTTGCCACCACGGGCGACGGGCTGCTGGCCGCGTTGCAGGTGCTGGCCTGCATCCGCCAGTCCGGCCGGCCGGCATCGGAGGTGCTGCGCGTGTTCAAGCCGTTGCCGCAGCTTCTGAAGAATGTCCGTTACGATGCCGGCGGCGGCGTCCGTCCCCTGGAGGTGGACAGCGTCAAGGCCGCCATCAAGGCGGGAGAGGCGAAGTTGGCCGAGGCCGGCCGCGTGCTGATTCGCAAGTCGGGGACGGAGCCGCTGATCCGCGTCATGGCGGAGGGGGAGGACGAGTCCCTGGTGGCCCATGTCGTGGACGATATCTGCGAGGCCGTGCGTGTGGCCACCCGCGCCATGGCCGCGGAATAAGGGGGGGACCAGCCATGCAGGGACGCGTCCTCATTATTGCCGGATCGGATTCGGGCGGCGGGGCCGGCATCCAGGCCGATATCAAGGCGGTAACGGCCCTGAAGGGCTATGCCATGACCGCCATCACGGCCCTGACGGCCCAGGATACCAACGGGGTGCATGGCGTGCTGCCCGTGCCCATCCCGTTCCTGGTGCAGCAGATGCAGCTGGTCCTGGCCGATATCGGGGCCGATGCCGTGAAGATCGGCATGCTGGCCACCGCCGATATCATCAATGCCGTGGCCGACACGCTGGTCGCCAGTGCGCCCGACGTGGTCCTGGTCGTCGATCCCGTCATGGTGGCCAAGGGCGGGCACCGGCTGCTGGATGAAAGCTCCATCGGGGCGCTGATCCGCCGGCTGCTGCCACTGTCCGCCATCGTCACGCCCAACGTGCCGGAGGCCGAGGCGATGACGGGGATCGAGATCGTCACGGTCGACGACATGCGCCGTGCCGCCCGCGTGCTGCTGGGCTATGGTGCCCAGGCCGTGCTGATGAAGGGCGGGCATATGGAAGGGCCCGTGCTGACCGATCTGCTGGTCACGCCGCAGGGTGAGCATGCCTTCAACGGCGAGCGGGTGATGACGCGCCATACGCACGGCACGGGCTGCACCCTGTCATCCGCCATCGCTACCGGTCTGGCCCAGGGGCTGGACGTGGTGGCGGCGGTGGCGCGCGCCCGCCGCTATGTCGAAATCGCCATCCGCACGGCCCCCGGCTATGGCCACGGCCATGGCCCCCTGAACCACGCCCACACTGTCGAGGATTTCCGATGAGCGGCTTTGATCCCAAGCTTCTGGCCGCCTATCAGCAGACCAGCTACGTCGCGCTGGACGGCAAGCGCACGGCTACGGCCCGCATCATGGTCGACGGCAAGGAAATGGATGCCCTGCTGGAGAATCGGGGTGCTGCCGAGGTGGTGTTCGTCACCGCCTGGAACCCGCGAAGCAAGCCGGCCAGTGCCGCCGCCAACGATGCCGCCCATGCCCGCCTGACCGACATCCTGGAGGATGAGGATCTGGACTATGTGCCGGCAGAGCTGCGCCCGGCGACCAAGGACTGGCCGGTGGAGAAGGGGGTCGCCATCTTCGATCTGGCCCCGTTCGACGCGCTGCAACTGGCGGAGATGCTGGGACAGTTTGCCATTGTCTGGCAGGGGCACGGGCAGCCGGCGCAATTGCTGTTCACCCGGTTGGCCGTCGGCTGATCCCATGCCCTACACGGCGCAGGAGATGCGCGAGCGGGTGCTGTACGAGGATGATCGCGTCATCATCATCGACAAGCCATACGGATTGCCGGTTCATTTCGGAACCAGAACGACGGATCACCTTGAGCTTTATCTGCCCCTGATCCAGGGCGACCGGCCGGAGCCGCCGCGTCTGGCCCACCGCCTGGACAAGGATACGGCCGGTTGCCTGGTCCTGGCCCGCGATGTGGAAGCCGCCGCCCGGCTGGGCGCCATGTTCCTGGATGGGCGGGTGCGCAAGACCTATTGGGCCGTGGTTCTGGGCAGGCCGAAGGCGGAGACAGGTGTGATTGATCTGCCTCTGGAGAAGGTCTGGGTGCCCGGTACGTCGAAAATGGTGCTGGATGTGGCGGCCAAGCCGGCTTTGACCCGCTGGAAAAGGCTGGGTTCAGCCCATGGGCTGTCGCTGCTGGATCTGTACCCGCGTACGGGCCGCATGCACCAGCTGCGGGCGCATTGCGCCTATATGGCCATGCCCATCCTGGGCGACCCGATCTATGGCGCGGAGATGCCGCCGCCTGCGCCGCTGCACCTGCTGGCGCGGACCATCCGCTTTCCCAGCCTGGATGGTTCCGGGTCCGAAATAACTGCCACCGCCCCGCCGCCACCGCACATGGCGGTGACGTTGCGGGCATGCGGCCTCGATCCTCACTCGTAATTCGGGATTTCTTCCATCTGTTCCACGTCGGGCTTGCCGTCGCGGATCCAGCCGTCGCGGCGCTGGCGGTAGAGCGAGCGCATGGAGGCGTAATAGTCGAAGCTGTTGCGCTTGATATCGTCGATCGCCTCAATGTACTCCGCCCGCGTATCCAGAGCCGTCAGGCCGGCACGGGTGTAGTTGAACCAGTCGCGATCGGTGTTGGAGGCGTAGTTCGACACCGGATCGGCCATGAACTCACCTGCCAACCCGGTCGCATCGCGCAGCGACGACGAGCCCAGCAGCGGCAGCACCAGATACGGCCCTTCCGGCACGCCCCAGACGGCCAGCGTCTGATCCAGGCTTTCATATTCGTAGGGCATGCCCTTGTCGGCAGCCACGTCGATCAGACCGCCCAGGCCAATGGTGCTGTTGATCAGGAACCGCCGGAACACATTGCCGGCCCCGTGCCAGTCGCCCTGAAGCAACTGGTTCGTCAAGTCCAGGGGCGAACGCAGGTTGCGCAGCACATTGCGCACGCCCTTTTGCGCCGGGGTGGGCAGCACGGTTCGATAGACCTTGGCTGCCGGCTTGATCAGGACGATGTCCACGCCTTCATTGAACCAGAAGATGCCGCGGTTGATGGGCTCCAGCGGGTCGTTCACATCCTCCGCCGGGCCGGCGGCGACCTGCGCTTCCGCCTGGTCCTGCTGGGCCGCAGCCGGCATTACCACCAGGGCGGTTCCCAGCAGGGCGGCAAAAGCCGTGCGGCGCAGCAGTTGATCGACGGGCAGGCGGGACATGGCAAGGGCCTCGGCGGGTGCATCGGACGGAATACGGGCGAACCCTGTTCATGTAGGGCGCAACCCGCTGCGGCAAAGTGATAACAGTCACAGCAGATGATGCCATTGCCAACGATGCATTTCGTCTATCCCCAGATGGATGGGCAAGGCTGACAAGGGCTTATCACCTTGGGTCATCCGGGCGGGCGCGTCCTTGGAATGCCTGTCCCGCGCCGTCCGGGCATCGGCAAGGGTGCCCCTCACTCGGCGCGGATTGCCCGCTCATTCCCGCTCTGGTATGAGCGCGAAGGAGCGGGCCCCTGTCCACCGGGGGCACGAAGCTGTTGCACGTCTCTTGAACAGCCTTCATTTTGGTCGCGGGCTTCGGGCCCCTTCATCGCTGGAACAGTACGCCATGGTCAGTCCCACCCCTTCGAAGCATGCGCTTGCCTCCCGCCTGGCGGATTTCGCCACGGTGCCGGAAGCGATCGAATACGCCGCCCGTGGGGAGACCGGCCTGAATTTCTATTCCGGCAAGGGGGAACTGACCGAAGCGCTGTCCTACAGCCGCCTTTACGAACAGGCGCAGGCCCTGGCCCGCCGCATGCTGGCCAAAGGGCTGGTGAAGGGGGACCGCGTCGCCATCATCGCGGAGAGCGATGGCGATTTCATGCGTGCCTTCGCCGCCTGCCAGTTCGCGGGCCTGGTGCCGGCCCCCATGCCGCTGCCGGCTGCCTTTGGGGGCAAGGACGCCTATATCGAGCATGTGCGCCGCATGATCCAGGTGGCCGATGCCGCCGCGGCCCTGTCCCCCGTGTCCCTGGCCGACTGGCTGGCGCTGGCGGCCGACGGGCTGGGCCTGAAGGCTGTCGGCACGCTGGCCGTGTTCGATGATGTGGATGGCGAAGGTATTGCCCTGCCGGCGGTCACGCCGGACGATCTCTGCTATCTGCAATTCTCCTCGGGCAGCACGCGCTTTCCCATGGGGGTGGCCGTCACCCAGCGCGCGCTGATGGCCAATGCCTATGCCATCACCCATTACGGGCTGAAGATCACGGGCGACGACCGCTGCATCTCCTGGCTGCCGCTGTACCATGACATGGGGCTGGTCGGGTTCCTGCTGACCCCGCTGGTCTGTCAGGTGTCGATCGACTATCTGCCGACGCGGGAATTCGCCCGCCGTCCGCTGCTGTGGCTGAACATCATTTCCCGCAATGGCGGCACCCTGTCCTACAGCCCCAGCTTCGGCTATGAGCTGGCGGCGCGCCGGGCGGAGACGGCGTCGACGGACGGTATCGACCTGTCCACCTGGCGCGGGGCCGGCATCGGCGGCGACATGGTGCGTCCGCGCGTCCTGCGCAAGTTCGCGGAGACCTTTGCCGGGCGCGGGTTCCGCGCCGAGGCGCTGGTGCCGTCCTATGGCATGGCGGAGGCGTCGCTGGCCCTGTCCTTCGCCCCGCTGGACACGGGCCTGATCACCGATCTGGTCGACCTGGACAAGCTGGAAGAAGAGGCCGTGGCTGTGCCGCCAGGCCCGGACACGCAGCGTTCGCGCGAATTCGTGCTGAACGGCCCCGTGCTGCCCGGCCATGCGCTGGAAGTGCGCGACCCGGAAGGCGAGGTGCTGGCCGAAAAGCAGGTCGGCCGCATTTTTGCGCGCGGTCCCTCCCTGATGCGGGAATATTTCAACCGGCCGGAGGAGACGGAAGCGGTTCTGTCCGCCGATGGCTGGCTGGACACGGGCGACCTGGGCTATCTCTGCGGTGGTCAGATCGTCATTACCGGCCGCGCCAAGGACCTGATCCTGGTCAATGGCCGAAATATCTGGCCGCAGGACCTGGAATGGTCGGCCGAACATGCGGTGGAATCCCTGCGCAGCGGTGACGTCGTTGCCTTCTCCGTCGATGGCGACGGGGGAGAGCAGGTGGTGGTGCTGGTCCAGTGCCGCCCGACGCAGGAAGACGCGCGTACCGCGCTGGCCCAGCAGGTGCAGGGCGTGCTGCGTGCGGCCCACGGGCTGGAGGTGAAGGTGGTGCTGGTGCCGACCCATTCGCTGCCCCAGACCTCGTCCGGCAAGCTGAGCCGGACCAAGGCCCGGCAGATGTACCTGGCCGGCGAATTCGGCGTTACGGCCTGACATGGCGCTGGCCGCCATCACCGGTGGCACGGGCTTCCTGGGTCGCTACATCGTGGCCGCCCTGCATCGCGCCGGCTATGCCGTGCGTATGCTGGTCCGTCAGGACCCGGTGCATCCGCTCTTGTCCGATGTGCGGCCGGAACTGGTGCTGGGCGACCTGCGGGACGACGCGGCGCTGGTCCGGCTGGTGACGGGGGCTGATGTCGTTATCCATGTCGCCGGCCTGATCAAGGCCGCCCGTCGCGACGACTTTTTCCGCGTGAACGAGGGCGGGTCGGCGGCATTGGGCCGGGCCGTGGCGGCGCATGCGCCGGGCGCCCGGCTGCTGATCGTGTCCAGCCAGGCGGCGACCCAGCCGCATCTGTCCCATTATGCCGCCAGCAAGCAGGCCGGGGAGGAAGCGGCGCTGGCCGCTTATGGCGGGGATGACTGGGTCATCGTGCGCCCGCCCGCCATCTATGGCCCCTGGGACCGGGAGACCCTGTCGCTGTTCCAGGCGGCGGCGGGGCCGGTCGTGCCGGTATTGGGTGGCGCCGACGCGCGACTGGCCATGATCCACGCCTTGGATGCCGCCGAGGCCATTGCGGCGCTGGCGGCACCTGGCGGCCCGCGCGGACAGCGCTATGGGCTGTGTGACGGTCTGGTTGGCGGATACGATTGGGAAACCCTGCTGGACGTGGCATCGCAGGCTGTCGGCCACCGCGCCCTCCGCCTGCCTGTGCCGGCGGCGCTGATCCGTCTGGTCGGCCTGTGCGGCAGCGCCTATGCCGGCGTTACCGGCAAGCCTGTCATGCTGACCCTGCCCAAAACGCGGGAGATTACCCACGCCGACTGGTCTGTCGCGTCGCAGCAATTGCCGCCTGAATCGCTGTGGAAGCCGCGAATTCCGCTCCGCGTCGGGTTCGAGGAGACGGCGAACTGGTACCGGAACCAGGGCTGGATATAGCGATCAGCCCACCAAATCGCTTCAAACTGTTGCGAAATTGCCCGTGGCTGTGTCATCTGTCACAGGTGTTCCATGCGTTTTGTGGTTTGTTCTTGCATCCTTGGGCGTTGCAATTACCTTACCGGAACGTGACGCTTTTTTGGTCGATGCCGGGGGGCACCGGCATCGCATGGCAACAACGACCTACAACACCTGTAGACTGATCCCTGGGGCACTTTTATGACCACCGACGTCAACGCAATCGTCGAAGTAATTATTGCTGCCCTTGGGCCTACCCTGCCGACGCCGGTCACCATCACGACGGAGACCAGCATTACGCGCGATCTTGGCCTGGACAGCTTGGCCGTTATGGATTTCGTGATGGTGCTGGAAGACAAATTCGACATCTCGATCCCGCTGGAGCGGATTGCTGAGGTCGAAACCATCGGCGACCTGGCCAGGACCATACTGGAACTCCGGGGGCGCGCCTAAAACATGACGATACTTGCGAAATACACCCAGCTCCGCGAGCACTACCACAAGATCGCCGGCGCTGGCCGCGACCCGTTCACGGTCCGCTTCGACCAGATACTGTCGCCGACGGAAGGTGTGCTGAAGGGGCGGCGAACCGTCCTTCTGGGCACCAACAACTATCTGGGCCTGACCTTCGACAAAAGCTGCATCGACAAGGGTGTCGAAGCGCTGATCGAACAGGGCACGGGCACCACCGGCTCGCGCATTGCGAATGGCAGCTACAGCGGCCATGCCGATCTGGAAGTGGAACTGGCAAAGTTCTACGGCCGTGAGAACTGCATGGTTTTCACGACCGGCTATCAGGCGAACCTGGGCATCATCTCCACGCTGGTCGGCAAGGATGACATCCTGGTCATTGACAGCGACAGCCATGCCAGCATCTATGACGCCGCCAAGATGACGGCCGGCCAGGTTGTGCGCTTCCGCCACAACGACCCGGACGATCTGAACAAGCGTCTGCGCCGTCTGGCCGACCATCCCGGCAATAAGCTGGTGGTGGTGGAGGGCGTCTATTCCATGCTGGGCGACATTGCCCCGCTGAAGGAATTCGCCCAGGTCAAGCGCGAGAACGGCGTCTATCTGCTGGTCGATGAAGCCCATTCCATGGGCGTGCTGGGCGAGACCGGTCGCGGTCTGGCGCAGGAAGTCGGCGTGGAAGAGGATGTGGACTTCATCGTCGGCACCTTCTCCAAGAGCCTGGGCGCTGTCGGCGGCTTCTGCGTGTCGGATCTGCCTGACTTTGACGTGCTGCGGGTGGCCTGCCGCCCCTACATGTTCACGGCTTCGCTGCCGCCGTCGGTCATCGCCACGTCCTTGCAGGCGCTGAAGCGCATGCAGGAGGAGCCGGGCCTGCGCAACAAGCTGAACGCCAATTCCCGCCGCCTGTATGAAGGGCTGCGCAACCTGGGCTTCCAGGTCGGTCCCGATGTGAACCCCATCGTGGCTGTGTCGCTGCCGTCCAAGGAACTGGCCATCACCTTCTGGAACCTGCTGCTGGAAGCCGGCCTGTACCTGAACCTGGCGCTGCCGCCGGCCACGCCGAACAGCCTGTCGCTGCTGCGCACCAGCGTCAGCGCCGCGCACACGACGCAGCAGATCGATTTTGCCGTCGAACAGTTCGCCAAGGTCGGTCGTCAGCTGGGTGTGCTGCCGGCGCTGGTTCAGGCGGCCGAGTAATTACGCCCCCGGGCATGAATGAAGCCCCGCGGATGCCGGAAGGTGTCCGCGGGGTTTTTCATTTTCCGGCTCGCCATAGGGTCGCCAGCCAGTTCTGCCGGTGGCGCGGCAGCCCTTCCGGCCGGCGCCATTCTTCAACCAGGGTGAAACCCGCGGCCCGCATGCTCGCCTTCCAGACCTGCGGGCGGCGGAAGGCCAGGTGGCGGCCATCATCGGCCAGCCCTTCCATCCCGTCCCCCGTCGGATCGCAGGCATAAAAACAGCCCCCAGGCCGCAGCCAGGATCGCACCCGGCTCAGGATGACGGGCAGGGCGGGACTGGGCAGGTGGAAGAACAGATGATGTGCCCAGATGCCGTCGAAGCTGGCCGCCGGCCAGGGGACGGGGGCTGGCGACAGCAAGTCGATGACATGCACGGGAAAGCCGGTGGCCTGCCGGGCCAGGGCCGCCAGAGGGGCCGCGCCATCGACACCGTTGACCGTACAGCCGGCATCGCGGAACCCGACCATGTCCCGCCCCACCCCACAGCCCAGGTCCAGGATAGCGGCATCGTCACGGTCGACAGCCGTCAGGAAACGATGACGCGCCGCGGCGCTGTCATGGTCGACCAGAAGATCGGCATAAAGCGACGCGTGAGCGACATAATGGGCCAGCGTCGGGTTCGCAGGCCCGCGCGTCACCGGATGGCCCCCATGCGCCTCAGCTTCCACAGGATGCCGGGGGCGGCCAGGATGGGGTGACGCCGCTGCCAGGGCGACAGGTCAAGCCGTACGCCCGAATGCCGATGCAGCTTCCATAGCAGGTAGTCGACCCCGCCCTGGAAGGTGAACGCCGCCTTCACCAGTCGGGCGATGTTCAAAACCTTACCCAGCCGCCGACGCAGGTCCCAGCCATGCAGGGCGTTCTGACGGTCATCGGCCGTCAGCAGCGGCCGGACCTGCCCATCCGCCAGATCCTGGAACGGGACGCGGCCGGCGGCCCAGGCGGGCGACAGCAGCCCCGCATAGCGATCGGCGGCATGGTCGACCAGACTGACCCCGCGTGATGCCTTCTCCACCCGCAGTTCGGCCGCATAGGTGGCCTTGAACAAGGCTTCCCAGAAATCCCGCGGCGCCCCTGCACCCGGGCCCAGCAGAGCGGCCCAGCGGGCAGCGCTGGTCACGGCCTTGGCCACGGCATGCAGGGTGGCGTCGCGGGCGGCATCGTCACGGGCGAAGGCCAGCATCACGGGCTGGGTAAAGCGCGCCCAGATCGTGGTGTCCAGACTGTCGAAACGGGTGGCGTGCGCGAACTGGTCCAGGCCCATCACTGCGACCTTGCCGCGCAGCGTGTGGCCCTGCCAGGGCACTTCCCAATATTCCACGCTGGGCGGCAGCAGGCGGGTGGCGGCTGCCAGCGGCCGGCTGTTCCGCCAGGGCAGCAACCGGTCCAGCAAGACATAGAAATCCAGCACCCCTTCGGTATCGCCCGACCGCAGGTTGGAGCCGTAGAACAGCACGGAAGCGACGTTGGCGCCGCCATGGTCCACCAGGGCCTGCACCAAAGCCGCCGCCGGGCCCGGCAGGTCGGCATCCCATTCGGCACGGATCAGGTCGAGAAGCAGGGGAGGGGTCACGGCTGGACGAATTCGATATGGTCGCGGGCCGACAGGATGACACGACCGGCCGGGTACGTCTCCCCGTCCATGATCAGCGGCCGCGTCAGGCGCAGTTCGATCCGGTCGGCCCCGCCGGAATTGTAGCTGTCACCCCGCCGCATGGCGTTGCTGGGCCGGCCCGTCATCAGCCGGGGCAGGGCGCAGAGCAGACCGGGCGGGCGGGCGGCCACATCCAGATAGCGCAAGGGCCTGTCACCATGGTCCCAGAAGGGCCACAGGCCCATGATCAGCTTGTCCAGCGTCGTCGCCAGGAACAGGAAGCGGTTGCCGTCACGCATGGGGGCGGCATCGCAGGCGGCGCCGAAATCCTCCCCCGCCAGCCACCCATGCTGGTCATTGCCGACCAGGGCCCGGCCCAGCACGCCGGCCATGGTCAGGGCCACTGCGATTTCCTGCGTGAAGCCGGCCTTGTGGATGGCGGCATTGGCCAGGTCGGTGCCGCGCGTGAAGGCACCAGCCCCCATGAACATGCCGCGCACATCGGTGTGTTCGCCATCGGGCCAATGCAGGTTCAGCACGGGGCGCACCGTCGTGCGCTGGCCCAGCGTGCCGGTTTTCACAGCCTGCACCAGCAGGTTCAACCCCTTGCGGCCATAGCCGGTGGTGCCAACATCGGCCGCGATCAGGTTGGTCTTGCCGGCCGCCAGGATGGCCAGCTTGGGCGGTGTGTCACCATAGGCGGCGGGCAGGGCCGTCAGCACGTCGCGCACGGTGCCGTCGCCACCATCGACGCAGAGGATATCAACCCCGCCTTCGCGGAAATCGGCCAGGGTCTCGGCCAGTTCCTGCGGCGTGGCCGGTTCGGCGAAATAGAAGCCCAGCATGGCCGCGGCCTGTGCCGCCTTGTCGCCGCCGCCGCGCTTGTTGCGCTGGCTGTAGGGATTACGGATGAGACCGAGACGCGCCATTCGGATCAGACCGCCGCACATGAGAAAACAAGGTCGCGCCCCTTCGGCGCGACCGCGACGGTCAATGCCACAGCCGCGCGGGTAGCGGCTGTGATCCAGCACAAATTGCGGCCCTGTCGCCGCACGGGGACGAGTCGTGGCTGCTTTGCGGTAACGGGAAGGCGGCAGGACAAGATGGGAACCGTAACGGACAGGATTTCTGGCCCGACTACATACAGGAGAGACGTCCCCTTTGCCTATGGCCTGTGCCGCATTGTAGCGTGGCGCCCATGCGACCCTTCCGCTTTGCCCATCTGTCTGATCCGCACCTGCCGCTGGAGCCCGACCGTCCGCATGGGATGGAATGGCTGTCAAAGCGCACGCTCAGCTATCTGTCCTGGCGGCGCAAGCGCCGCCACGCCCATCAGCCGTTCATGCTGGACGCCATCATCGCCGATATAAGGGCGCAAGGGGTGGACCATTGGGCCGTGACGGGGGATATCGCCAATATTTCCCTGCCGGGGGAGTTCCGGCGGGGCGCGGTCTGGCTGGACAGCCTGGGGCCGGCAGCCGATGTCAGCCTGGTGCCCGGCAACCATGACGCCATGGTCGACATGAAGGCGACAGACGGGCTGGATCACTGGGCGGCGCAGATGCGGGGCGACGGGCGGGATACCGTGGCCTTCCCCTATCTGCGCCTGCGCGGACCCGTCGCCTTCATCGGGGCCAACAGCGGTGTGCCGACGCCGATCGGGCTGGCCCAGGGACGCCTGGGGGCCGAACAGCTGGAAAGGCTGGGTGACCTGCTGGCGGATGCCGGCCGGTCTGGCCTGTTCCGCGTGCTGATGGTGCATCACCCGGTGGCCGACGGGGTGGTGCGGGCGCGCAAGGGCCTGACCGACCGGGCGGCGCTGCGCGCCTTGCTGGCCCGGACGGGGGCGGAAATGCTGCTGCACGGCCACGCCCATGTCGCCAACCTGTCGATGGTGAAGGGCCCCCTGGGGCCGATCCCCAGCCTGACCGTGCCATCCGCATCAGCCATTGGACGCGGCCATGACATGCCCGCGCGCTGGCACCTTGTGACGGTGGACACAGACGCCGCCGGCTGGCAGGTGCAGGTGGAGGTGCGGGGGGCCGCCCGCCGCGGCGCTCCCGTCACGGCGCTGGGGGGCTGGTCGCTGCATCTGCCCCGCACCGGTGGCTGAGGCCGCGTTGCCACCGGTGTACTTTCTCTCTACAGTGCGCGCTTCGCCGATAGATATATGCCCGCCATGACCATCCACGCCGACAGCGTCATCTTGCCGAATTTCGCGTGCGCGGCCGTCGCCGCGTTGGAGTCCGATGGATATTGCCCCTTGGCGGTTTCAATGCGCAGCCTTTGGGTGGCCCTGTCGTGACCGGATCGCCCCTGCCGGCCGAACGCCGGGAAAAACTGAACAGCACGCGACTGATCGACCGCTACATCCTGGCAGAGACGACGAAGCCGCTGGTGGCCTCCGTCATTGTGGTGCTGATCGCGCTGCTGATGGAACGGCTGCTGCGCCTGTTTGATCTGCTGGCCAACCATGGCGGGCCGTTCGACATGGTGGTCCGGCTGATCGCCAATCTGGTGCCGCATTATCTGGGGCTGGCGCTGCCGGCGGCCTTCTTCATCTCCATGTTCATCGTTGTCGCCCGCATGGGTGAGGATAATGAACTGGATGCGCTGCAGACGGCGGGATTGTCGGTGCCGCGCATCGCCCGGTCGTTCCTGGTGCTGGGTTTCGGGCTGATGGTGTTTTCCATCATCCTGTTCGGCTATTTGCAGCCCTTCGGCCGCTACGGCTACAGCGCCATCTATCATATGGTGGTCAATGCCGCCTGGGATGCGACGGTGCCGGAGGGCACTTTCGTCGATGCCGGTGACGGCATCACCATCAGCGCCGATTTCGTGGATTTCACCGGCCGCCGCCTGTCGAAAGTGTTTGTGCAGCAGGATCGCGACAATGGCGAGAAATGGGTGACCACGGCGGTCGCCGGCACGCTGGCGGCCACCGACGACCGGGCGCGCGTGCTGCTGACCCTGCACCAGGGCATTCAGGTGCGCATGATCCCCGATGGCCGCCGGCAGGTGGTGGAGTTCACCGAGCTGAAGCTGGACAAGCCGTTCAACATGGTCACGGAGCCGTTCCGCGACCGCGGTGGCAGCGAGCGGGAACTGACCATCACCGAACTATGGTCGGAAATGCACGACCCGCAATCGATCCTGCCGCACGGCAAGCTGGAAGCGGAGTTCCATGCGCGGCTGGCCCGCGCCGTGTCGCTGCCGCTGCTGCCGCTGCTGGCGGTCCCCATGGGCATGGCGGCCAAGCGGGCGCGGCGCGGGCAGGGCATCGCCTTGGCCACCTTCATCCTGATCGTCTATCACCATCTGATCCAGATGGGCGAAAGCCTGGGCGATGTCGGCCGCGTTCCGCCCGTCATCGGCATCTGGGTGCCCTTTGCCCTGTTCTGCGCGCTGTGCGCCTGGTTGTTCCACCGTGCCGATGTGCGGCCGGGCGAGAACCCGTTCGCCGCCATGTTTGACGCCATCGACAGCGCCACCAGCCAATTGGTGCGGCTGTTGCCCAGGCGCCGCAAGTCGGGGGGGAAGCAGCCATGAATCGCGGCACCATCACCGGCTATCTGACCCGAACCTTCCTGACCCGCGTGCTGTCGGTTCTGCTGGCGCTGTCGGCGCTGCTGCAATTGCTGGATCTGCTGGACGCGGCCAGCACGGTGCTGGAACGCGGGCTGGGTGCTGGCGGTCTGCTGGAATATACGGCCCTGCGCCTGCCGCTGGTGGTGGAACGGGTCGTGCCGCTGGCGGTCCTGATCGGGTCCTTGTCGACCTTGTGGAGTTTCGCGTCCACCAACGAGATCGTCGCCATGCGATCTGTCGGCATGACGCCCTATCAGATCATGGGCGGGCTGTTGCCCGCGGCGCTGGCCGTGGCGCTGGGGCACTTCATCCTGGGCGACCAGATCGCACCACGGGCAGAGCGCACCTTCCTCTCCTGGTGGGCGGCGACCACCCCGCCGGCCGACAAGGCCGGCGATGACGATGACAAGCCCAAGCCCGTCTGGTTCCGTCTGGGCGATCATGTCGTCCGCATCGGCACCATCGCCGAAGACGGCAAAAGCTTTCAGTCGCTGGAGATGGTGGCCCGCGATCAGCGCGGATTGGCGACCGACCTGGTTTCCGCTACACGCGGTGACCATGGTCCCGATGGCTGGCGCATCTATGACGTGTCGCGCACCCATCTGGGCGATCCGGTCCGGATGAGCCATGACGACGTTCTGAACTGGGACATGGACCTGTCGCCCAACAACATGATCGAACTGCGCAAGCCGACGGAGAACATCTCCTTCCAGCGGCTGCTGCGGATCGTGCGCGGTACCTGGGCCGGCGGCGAAAGCCCCGCCTTCTACGCCACGCGGCTGCATTCCACCTATGCGGCCCCGCTGGCGTCGCTGGTCATGCTGCTGCTGGCGGCGCCGGTGGCCCATGGCATGCGCCGCCGCGGCGGGGCCATGGGCAGCCTGGCGCTGGGCACGGCTGTCGGCCTATGCTTTCTGCTGATTTCCGGTATCCTGGGGGCCATGGGACAGGCGGGGACGCTGCCGCCGCTGATCGCGGTCTGGGGTCCGCTGGTGTTCTTCGCTGCCGTTGGCGGGGCCATCATGATCCATATCGAGGAATAGGGACCGCCCGGCGGGGCGGACCGGGGCGATACGATGTCGCAAAGCCGGTAATGCCCTTGAAGGCGGACCGGACGGGTTCTAATTTGACGTCACGATGACGCGCGGCGACAAGGCCGCCCGCATCGGCTTTCGGAATAGGAAAGGATTGGGGCATGTGGGGCGATGCCTGGCGCGGTCGCAGCTATGACCTCGGCAAGATGAATTTGCGGGAACTGGCCTTTGCCTATTCCACGTACCCGGCCATCCAGGTCTATGCGCTGCTGGCGTTGCTGTCGGCCGTGCTGGCGGCTGCATGGGTGGAAAGCTGGGGGCGGCTGGCCGTTGTGGTGCTGCTGACCTCGGTTATCTATCCGTTCGCCTGGTATGGCATCCACCGCTATATCCTGCACGGGCGCTGGCTCTATCGCATGAAATGGTCGGCCACGCTGTGGAAGCGCATCCATTTCGACCATCACCAGGACCCGCACAAGCTGGAAGTCCTGTTCGGCAGCCTGGTCAACACCCTGCCCACCATCGCACTGGTCAGCGTTCCCGTGGGCTGGCTGGTCGACGGTCCGGCCGGTGGTGCCGCCGCCCTGGCAGCCGGGCTGGTCAATACCTGCATCTATGAATTCTTCCACTGCATCCAGCACCTGAACTACAAGCCCCGCTGGGCTTGGGTGGCGCGGATCAAGCAGCTGCACCTCTATCACCATTTCCATAATGAAGATGGGAACTACGGCATCATCGCCTATGGTCCCGACATGCTGTTCAACAGCTATTACGCGGAAGCCCGGCAGAAGCCGCGCAGCCCGACCGTGTTCAACCTGGGCTATGACCTGGAAGAGGCTGAACGCTATCCCTGGGTGATGCAGGCCACGGGCGCGCCGCCGCGCGACAGGCCGCCGCGCCCGCCCGCCCAGAATGGTGGTGATGGCGTGAAGGCTGCGTCTTGACCGCGCGTCAGGGCGGGGACGCCAGCATCCGCATCGAACAGGTCGTGCCCGGTACCAAGGGTGTGGACCGTTTCATCGCCTTGCAATACCGGCTGCATCAGGGCGATCCCAATTGGGTTCCGCCGCTCTATCTGGAGCGGCAGGAGACGCTGTCGCCCAAGCTGAACCCCTATTTCCAGCATGCCGATGTCATGTTCTTCCTGGCCCTGCGCGGGGAGAAGGTGGTCGGGCGCATTTCGGCGCAGATCGATCGCGCCGGCCTGGCCATCCGCAACGATGCCGTGGGTCATTTTGGCCTGCTGGCGGCGGAGGATGACCAGGAGGTTATCGATGCCCTGTTCGCCGCCGCCGCCGACTGGCTGCGCGAGCGTGGCATGGTGCGCATGGTTGGCCCCTTCAACCTGTCCATCAATGAGGAGACGGGCCTGCTGGTCGATGGCTGGGACCGGCCGCCCATGCTGTTGATGGGCCATGACCGCGCCTATCTGGGGCCGCGGATCGAAGGGGCGGGCCTGACCAAGGCCAAGGATGTCTTCGCCTATCTCATCGATATCGACCGCGACCTACCCAAGTCCGTGCGCCAGATGATCGAACGGCCCCTGCCGGCGACGCTGACCCTGCGCATGCTGGACATGAAGCGTTACGACGCGGATCTGGCGAATATCACCTCCATCTTCAACAACGCCTGGGCCGGCAACTGGGGCTTCGTCCCCTTGTCGGAAGCCGAAACCAAGCAGATGGCGAAGTCCCTGAAGCCGCTGATCAATCCGCGGCTGGTCTGGATCGCGGAGGTGGAAGGGCGGCCCGTGGCCTTCGGCGTCTGCCTGCCCAACCTGAACGAAGCCATCCGGGATCTGGGGGGCAAGCTGCTGCCCTTTGGCCTGTTCAAGATGCTGTGGCGGTTGAAGGTGAAGGGCGTGAAGACGGCGCGGGTGCCCCTGATGGGGGTGCGCCGCGATGTCGGCGGCTGGCAGCAGGCCATCCTGCCCTTCCTGATCGTGGACAGCATGCGCCGGGAGGCGAAGGCGCTGGGCTACGAATGGATCGAACTGTCCTGGATTCTGGAGGATAATCTGCCGATGCGCCGCATTATCGAGAGCATCGGTTCCTCGCGCTACAAGACCTACCGGCTGTACGAAAAGGCGATCTGACCATGGCGGCGGCGGGGCAGGGGATGGCGGTGCTGGTCCTGGCCGGCTCCCGCGGGCCGGACGACCCGGTGGCGAAGCTGGCCGGCGTCAGCCACAAAGCCTTTGCCCCCATGGCCGGGGTGCCCATGCTGGTCCGTGTAGTCAGGGCCCTGACGGCGTCGCCAACGGTCGGGACCATCCATATCGCCATCGAACGGCCTGAACTGGTGGAACAGCATCCAGAACTGGGGCTGCTGCTGGCGGGCGGACGGCTGGCCCTGCTGCCGGCGGAGGGCAGCCCCAGCCGTACCGTGTCGGCGGCATTGGAAAGGCTGGGTACGCCGCTGTTCGTGACAACGGCCGACCATGCCCTGCTGCGCCCGGAATGGGTGGAATATTTCCTGTCGCATCTGCCGGATGGAAGCGATGTCTGTGTCGCCCTGGCGCGTGACCATGTTGTGCAGGCCGCGGTCCCGGAAACGCAGCGCACCTATCTGCGCTTTGCCGACGGGGCCTTTTCCGGATGCAACATGTTTGCCTTCCGCACAGCCGCATCGGCCAGTGTGGCGCAGACCTGGCGGCAGGTGGAGGCACAGCGCAAGCATCCGTTGCGCATGATCCGCCTGCTGGGCCCCCTGTCCATTCTGCGTTTTCTGCTGGGTCGGCTGACCCTTGCTGCCGCATTGGATCGGCTGGGCCGGTTGACCGGCGCCCGGGCGGCCGTGGTGGAGATGCCGTTCGGTCTGGCGGCCGTCGATGTGGACAAGGCTGCGGATATGGAACTGGTGGAACGGCTGCTGTCCGACGTTTGACCGCCGTCGCGTGAGGGTGGATCAAACGAAGGCGGCACTGCTGGCAACGGGGTTGGTGATCAGCCCTTCGACCACCTGCAGGCCCTGTTCCAGCTGGCTGACCCGGTCCACGCCCATCAGGCAGATGCGGATGGCATTCTGCACCTCTCCCCGCCCCACGCCGAAGGCATCGGCCGGCGTGACCTTCACCCCGCGTTCCAGGGCGCCACGCACCAGTTCATCCCGGCGCACATGGTCGGGCAAGGGCAGCCACATATGGGTGACGGCCGGGTCGGACAGGGAAAGATCCATGCCGCACAGGGCGCGCCGCGCCGCCGCCTGCCGTTCGGCCACCATCTGCCGGCGACGCTGGGCGATGCGTCCGGCTTCGCCGCTGTCGATCAGTTCGGCCGCCACGACCGTGCCCAGATGGGCCGGTGTCAGCACGGTGGCGCGCAAGACCGTGGCCATGCGATCGAACAGCGGGCGCGGCCCCACGACATAACCCGTGCGCAGGCCTGGAAACAGGGATTTGGACAGGCTGCTGACATAGATCGTCACGTCGGGCGCCAGGCTGTACAGCGTGGCGGGGGCCGGCTGTTTCAGGAAGCCATAGACATCATCTTCGATGATCATCACGCCCATGCGATGCGCCACATCCACCAGGGCGCGGCGGCGTTCCGGCGACAGGGTGATGGTGGTGGGGTTCTGCAAGGTCGGCATACAGTAGAGCGCATGCGCGCCGTGGGCGCGGGCTGCCTGTTCCACGGCGTCCGGCAGCAGACCTTCGGCGTCCATGGCCACGGGGATCAGGCGCAAACCCAGATGCAGCGCCAGGGCGCGCAGCCCGGGATATGTGAGCTGCTCGACCAGCAGCGTGTCACCCGGCCGCGTTACGGCCGCCAGCGCCACCTGCATGGCGCCCTGGCCGCCGGCGGCCAGCAGCACCTGATCGGCCGTGACATGCATGTTGGCGCTGTCGCCCAGCCAGTCGGCGATGGCGCCGCGCAGGCGAGGATGGCCCAGCGGCGTCTGGTAGGACATCAGGTTGGGCAGGTCCGGCCATTGCGCCACGGCCATGGTGGCGGTCGACAGGGCGCTCGCGTCCTGCCACAGGGCGGTCGCGTTGACCGACAGGTCGATCAGGCCCTGGGGCGCGCCCGACAGGCTGCCCCCTGCTTCCACCGCGGGGTCGGTCAGGCGCCGCGGATCGCGCACGAAGGTGCCGCGCCCCACCTCTCCGCCGATCAGCCCCTGGCGCTCGGCTTCCTGATAGGCACGGGTGATGGTGCCCACGGTCACCTTCAGGTCCCAGGCCAG
The DNA here is from genome assembly GCA_943371025.1 of Hydrogenophaga intermedia. Lineage (GTDB taxonomy): Bacteria > Pseudomonadota > Alphaproteobacteria > Azospirillales > Azospirillaceae > Niveispirillum. Next base: position 137,403 of record CALRTC020000011.1, on the reverse strand, counting down.
GTCGCGATGGGTGGGCAGGCGCGTGCCGGGTGGCAGCGTGCCATTGCCGATATCCTCGGCCAGGGCCGTGGCGATGGCCCGGTAGAGCGGACCCGGCCGCCCGTCAATGCGAGGGCGCCAGCGGGTGATGGCGGGCTCATTCATGCGACTTGTCCCTGCAAGGGTCAGGATTGTCATCAATGCAATGCTGACAATCCTGACCCTGACGCTTAATTGTCTCGATCCTATTCCGCCTGCACGTCCGGCGCAAGACTTCTAACGGACGTAATGGGGACAATTCCGGACATGGCTGGTGACAATCGCGATTGTCACCCTGGCAAGAGGGGGTGTGATGGATACTGGTCTTCTGGAACCCTTGGCAGCACTGGCGGCCTATTGCATCGCCACGTCCGTCACGCCCGGCCCCAACAACATGATCCTGGCAGCCAGCGGGGCGACCTTCGGCTTCCGCCGCACCCTGCCCAACATGGGCGGGATCGTCGCCGGCTTCGGCACGCTGGTGCTGCTGGCCGGTGTCGGCGGCGAGGCCGTGATGAGGGCGGTTCCCCTGCTGGAACAGGGGCTGAAATATGCTGGCATGGCCTATATGCTTTATCTGGCTTGGAAAATCGCCACCGCTGGCCGACCCGAAGCGGGATCGCGGGCCAGGCCCTTGAGCTTCTGGCAGGCCGTTGCCTTCCAGTTCATCAACCCCAAAGGGCTGGCCATGGCCATTTCCGTCCATGCCATTTTCCGCATGCCGCAACTGGGCGAATGGGGCAGCATCCTGACCATCACCGCCATGTTCATCTTTGTCGGCATGCCCTGTACCCTGGTCTGGGTGCTGTTCGGTCAGGCCATGGGGCGTTGGCTGCGCGATGATCTGCATCTGCGCCTGTTCAACGGTGCGCTGGGGCTGGCGACGGCGGCATCGGCCCTGCTTCTGCTGTAACTTGTCATCGGTACAAGTTGGCGTATTGACCCTATATTGTGTCGATTGTACCCGTACTTGTCTCGCATCGCCACAGGGTGCGACAGCAGGAGGGGCCGATGCCCGACATGGAAGTTACCTACGCCGTGGAAGCGCGGCTGCGCACAGCAGAATTCATCGACGTGCTGAAGCGCTCCGGTCTGGCTGAACGCCGCCCTGTCGATGATCCCGCCCGCATCGAGTCCATGCTGCGCCATGCCAATCTGATGGTGACGGCGCGGGCGGGCCGCCTGCTGGTCGGTGTTGCCCGCTCGGTCACCGATTTCGCCTTCTGCTGCTATCTGTCCGACCTGGCCGTGGACAAGGCGTTTCAGGGACGGGGCATCGGCAAGCGGCTGATGGTGGAAACCCGCGATGCCGCGTCACGCGACGTTACGCCGGGCCGCTGGCCCGTGCGCTGCCTGCTGCTGTCGGCGCCGGGGGCCATGACCTACTACCCGCAGGCCGGGCTGGCCCCGCTGGACAACGCTTTCGACTTTACGGCGCTGTGATCGCCCCCGCGCCGTCCATTGCGATCTGGAACCCTGGAGATCCTTATGCGCCTGCCGCTTTATCAGGTCGACGCCTTCACCGATACGCTGTTCGGCGGCAATCCGGCAGCCATTGTTCCGCTGGAACAATGGCTGCCGGAAGCGGTGATGCAGTCGATCGCCGCCGAGAATAATCTGGCGGAGACCGCCTTCTTCGTCCGTGACGGGGAGGCCTGGTTCATCCGCTGGTTCACACCGGTCAACGAGATCGATCTCTGCGGCCATGCCACCCTGGCCTCAGCCTTCATCATCCGCAATTTCATCGACCGGGACGCCAACCGGATCGTGTTCCGGACCAAGGTGGCCGGGGAATTGCGCGTCGACCATGCCGACGGTCTGTACACCCTGGATTTTCCGACGCGCGCGCCGCAGCCGGCGGAGGTCCACCCCGATCTGCTGAAGGCCCTGGGCGGCCCGACGCCCGAGCGGGTGCTGGCGGCCAGGGACTGGTTCGTCGTCTACAAGGATGCCGCCACGGTGCGCGCCCTGACACCCGATATGTCGCTGCTGTCCGGGGTGGGCCGGATGGTCATCGTCACGGGACCGGGAGAAGGGGGTGTCGATTTCGTCTCCCGATTCTTCGCGCCCATGGACGGCATTCCGGAAGACCCCGTGACGGGTTCCGCCCATTGTACCCTGATCCCCTATTGGGCGGATCGGTTGGGCCGGACGGCGCTGGAGGCGCGGCAGGTGTCGGCGCGCGGCGGTACCTTGCACTGCCGGCTGCTGGGCGACCGCGTGCATATCGCCGGCCGCGCTGTCCTGTATCTGGAAGGCACCATCCAGGTTCCCGTCGCCTGACCGACAGGGGGAGTCCCATGCCCACCATCGCCATCATCGCTTTTGACGGTTTCACCGACATCGACCTGTTCATGCCCTGGGATCTGTTGAACCGGCCGCTTCAGGCCGGGCGGCTGCCCCCTGATCAATGGCGCGTGCGCCTTCTGGGCACGGCGGATCAGCATGTCTCCCGCACTGGCCTGCCGGTCGCCATGCATGGCCCGGTGGAGGAGGCCGCGGCCGCCGACGCGGTGATGTTCACCAGTGGCAGCGTCACCCGCGCCCTGCATCGTGATACCGCCTATCTGGCCCGTCTGGCGGGGCTGGACCCCGACCGGCAATTGCTGGCCGCGCAATGTTCCGGATCGCTGATCCTGGCAGCACTGGGGCATTTGCGCGGGCGCCGGGCAACGACCTATGCCTGGCCCGACGCCATCGGTCGTCTGCGCGACCTGGGGGCCATCCATGTCGATGACGGATTGGTGGTGGACGGCAATATCGCCACGGCCGCCGGGTGCATGGCCAACCTGGACCTGGTCCGCTGGATGGTCGACAGGTTGGCCGGACCGGAACTGGCGGCCTTGGTCGCAGAGGAAGTGGCCGTGAACGGGCGGGAGGGGGCTGCGTGATGGATGCCGGTCTTTTTCATCTGCCCGTGCCCCCGGCGGTCGTCGCGGGCTTTGCGGCCCTGTGTCTGGGCATGGCGCTGACGCCCGGACCCAACATGGCCTATCTGGTCTCCCGTTCCATCTGCCAGGGACGGATGGCCGGGTTGATGTCGTTGGTCGGGGTCGGGGTCGGCTTCTGTATCTTCCTGATGCTGACCGTGCTGGGTCTGACGGCCGTGCTGGCCGCCCTGCCGCTGGCCTTCACGGCCATCCGCTGGGCCGGTGCGGCCTATCTGGGCTGGTTGGCCTGGAACGCGCTGCGCCCCGGCGGCCAGTCCCCTTTCCAAGTGCGCGACCTGCCGCCGGATGGACGCTTGCGCCTGTTCACCATGGGTCTGGTCACCAACCTGCTGAACCCAAAGGCCCTGCTTTTGTACCTGTCGCTGCTGCCGCAGTTCATCGACCCCGCGCGCGGGTCGGTCCTGGTGCAGGGGCTGTTGCTGGGCACCCTGCAGATCGGCATCAGCATGACGGTGAACGGCACCTTCATCCTGATTGCCGGCACCTTTGCCCGCTTCCTTGCCACCAGACCCTTCTGGGCGCGGGCGCAGAGGCTGGTGATGGGGTCGGTTCTGGCGGGGCTGGCCGCCCACATGGCCGTGAGCCGCTGATCAAGGAGCAGGAAAATGCATCAGGCCCATTGGGAAGTGCGGCGGGAGGACGGGTATCTGATCTCCTCAGATCCGTCGCGGCTGGATTTCGATGTGATCCATCCCGCCCTGGCGGCCAGCTACTGGTCGCCGGGAATCGCCCGCGAGAAAGTGGAGCGCGCCGCGCGTCATTCCGTTGCCATCGGGCTCTATGATTTCAATTGTTTCCAAATCGGCTATTGCCGGGTGGTTACCGATCACACCAGCTTCGGTTATTTGGCTGATGTCTGGGTGGACGAGGGACGGCGCGGAAAAGGGCTCGGCAAGTTCCTGGTCAGCACGGTCGTTGAACGGCCGGAATGGGCCGGTTTGCGCCGATTCCTGCTGTTCACGGCCGATGCGCACGGCCTGTACCGGCAGTATGGATTCCGGGCTCTTGATCAACCAGAGCGTGCCATGTGGCGGCCGCCTATCGCCTGATTTATCCGGCGTTTGTGCGTGCGGGGATTGTATTTTTGGCCTATGCCTTTCGTAATAACATCCTCAGCCGTTATTACACTGTTTACCCCGGATGGAGAATTGAGCAAGATGGCCGTGCTTGCAGATCACCCGGCCCTTGGCGTCGGCCGCCACCCGGTGACTGGCACGTCGGACGGTTATTTCCTGAGCCTTGGCCTGTGGACAAACAGAAACTCATCGGCACCGTCCAGACGGTCTACGAACTCCATAGTTTTCACGGCGACATCTGGCTCGTCGTAAGGGAGTCGCCTGACCTGCGTCAACTGGAGCCGTCAGCGGCGATGCTGGTCCAGCGCGCCGAGGTGGACGGCATCCGGCTTGTCCGCCGTTCCGACTATAGGGACCATGAATTCAGCACGACGGTGACCATGGTCAAGCGCCTGCGCAGCGGTGTGCAGGAGGCGGACCCGCTGGCACGCGCCAATCCCGGTCGTGACGCATCCTGGTGCGACAAGCCGGAAGACCTGATGGGGGACGTGCAGCGCCAGATCTTCCGCACCTTCTTTGCCAAATATCTGGATGAAAAGCGGCTGACCCCGCTGGAACTCCTGACCTACGAGGTGCATGCCCGCGCCCTGGATGGCGCCGGGACCACGGTGCAGGGAGCGCTGCAGCGCGTGGCCTCGGTGCAGGTGCGCGGCACCAAGCAGACGGCCGTCGCCCGCATGAAGGAACTGATGTCGATCGCCGATAACGGCCTGTCCGCGCTGGTCAAGGCTGCGAAGGGCAATCCGCCGGCCCGCATCGGGGATGGCGGCCTGCTGGCCGTGGCGGACGGGTACAAGGGACCGGCTGACGGGCTGGCCGGCTATCTCTACCGGGCCGTGGCGGCCCATCTGGCCGATGCCAAGGGCTGGGTGGAAAAGCTGGATCGGCTGTTCCTGCTCTACACGCCCGAACTGTCCGTGCGGGAAATGCGCATCCTGGACAGTCTGGCCGCAGAGCTTCTGGCCTCGCCCCTGGCGCTGAAGGAATTGGCCGGCAAGGAGCGCCTGCGCCTGGAACTGGTGTTGAACGCCATCGACCTTTATGTCGGCAATCTGGCCGGGGACGGGGGCGAGGAGCAGCCGGCCGGCGTGAAGGCCCTGTCCATGCTGTTGTCCGAAGGCGTGCTGCCGCGCACCATGGCGGAACTGCGCATGGGCCTGCTGCGGCATCTGCATTCCCGCCTGCCGTTGCGCAGCGACCGGGGCATCCGGGATGAGATGGAAGCGACCGTGGAGGTCATCACCTATCTGCGCAAGCATGCCCCCCTGCTGGCCCGGGACGAGGAGGTGTTGGAGGCACTGGCCCAACGCGCCGACCGGTTGATCCAGCCCGAGTCCATGTCGGAACTGATCGGCCCCATCCGCAGCGCCGTGGCGAAGGCCGAAACCGTGCTGTCGCTTGCCGAAACGGCGCCGGGCGACGCGCCCAAGGCCAAGATCGCGACATATCTGCGCAGCCTGATCGTGCCGGAGGATTTCATCCGCGAGGTCGGTAACCGCATGGAAGCCATCAAGACGCTGGGCACCATGGCCCGGCGCATCGTCATGTCCGGCATGCCGGCCGCGCCGAAGCGGGAGATGGCTGAGATCCTCGACAGCGCTATCTTCGACAGCATCCGTACGGAAATCCTGGCCAACCAGGCCATGAACTATACCGACCGTATCCTGGCCATCGTGCGCCTGTGTGGCGGGCTGCCGGAGGGCAGGGCACGGCAATTGGCGGCCGACCAGTTGACCCAGGCGTTGAAGCGCCCGGAATTCATCCTGAATTATCTGGAACGCTTTGTCGGCGCCAATGAACGGCGCGACGCCTATTTCAAGCTGTGCAATGCCATGCTGGAGTCGGGCCTGGTGGACAAGTCGCTGCTGCCGATGGGGTAAAGGCATGGCCGAGGCCGCCCGGCACCTGAGGGAACCGTAGCCCAGCCGCCGGATGGCGGCGCCCGGCGTCTGAGGGCACAGCATGCAGCGAAACAATATTTCCCCTGCGCGCTTCGCAGAGCAGAAATCTGATCCGCGCACAGCGATGCCCCATTGACGGGCATCTGCCCAATCAATAGCTTCGGCGGCGGGTCACACCCCCCCAACGGGGTGCTACTATTCTGGAAGGAATAGCCATAATGGCTGCGCCGAAGCCGGGCAATCGCCCCGCCAATCCGCAATTCTCGTCCGGTCCCTGCGCCAAGCGCCCCGGATGGACGATCGAAGCCCTGAAGGGCGCCCTGACGGGCCGTTCGCACCGCTCCAAGCCCGGCAAGGCCAAGCTGGAGCAGGTGATTACCCTCTCCAAGGAAATTCTGGGCATCCCCGCCGATTACCGGCTGGGCATTGTTCCCGCCTCTGACACGGGCGCCGTTGAAATGGCGCTGTGGTCGTTGCTGGGTGCCCGTGGCGTCGACATGCTGGCCTGGGAATCCTTCGGCAAGGATTGGGTCACCGACGTCGTCAAGCAGTTGAAGCTGACCGATGTCCGTCAGATGGTCGCCGGTTACGGCGCGCTGCCCGACCTCACCGCCGTCGATTTCTCCCGCGATGTCGTCTTCACCTGGAACGGCACCACGTCGGGCGTCCGCGTTGCCAATGGTGACTGGATCGCTGCCGACCGCGAAGGCCTGACCATCTGCGACGCGACGTCCGCCGCGTTCGCCATGGACCTGCCCTGGGACAAGCTGGATGTCGTCACCTGGTCCTGGCAGAAGGTGCTGGGCGGTGAAGCGGCGCACGGCATGATCGCGCTGAGCCCCCGCGCCGTCGACCGGCTGCTGAACTACAAGCCGGCCTGGCCGCTGCCGAAGATTTTCCGCATGGCCAGCAATGGCAAGCTGTCGGAAGGCATCTTCAAGGGTGAGACGATCAACACCCCCTCGATGATCGCCGTGGAAGACGCGCTGGACGGCCTGAACTGGGCCAAGTCCGTGGGCGGTCTGGAAGGGCTGATCGGCCGGTCGGAAGCCAACCTGAAGGCCGTGGCCGACTGGGTTGCCAAGACCGACTGGGTCGATTTCCTGGCCGACAATGTGGAAAGCCGTTCCTGCACCTCCATCTGCCTGAAGATCGTCGACCCCTGGGCGACGGCGCAGCCGGCGGAAGCGCAGGCGGAAATCGCCAAGAAGCTGACCAGCCTGCTGGAAAAGGAAGGCGTGGCGCTGGACGCCGGCTCCTACCGCGACGCCCCGCCGGGCATCCGCATCTGGGGCGGCGCCACGGTCGAAAATGCCGACATCGTGGCCCTGCTGCCTTGGCTCGACTGGGCCTATGAAACGGTCAAGGCCGGCTGATTTCCTGATTGCCATTCCGGTTACGCGCTCTGTAAGCCGCCATCCTTATTGCCTTCCCCGCGAAAGCGGGGATCCAGGGGCCGCTTGAACCCAAGCGTCAGGGCTGTGGCCCCTGGACCCCCGCTTTCGCGGGGGAAGCAGGAAGGAGCAACGGGCGATGTTGAGTGCGCGCCGGAACGCCCCCCCCCATGACATCCCGCATCTTCATGCGAAGGACACTTCCATGCCCAAGGTTCTGATTTCCGACAGCCTGAGCCCCCGCGCCGTTGAGATTTTCAAGGAGCGCGGCGTCGAGGTCGACGTCAAGGTCGGCCTGAAGCCCGACGAGCTGAAGGCCATCATCGGCGAGTATGATGGTCTGGCCATCCGGTCCAACACCAAGGTGACCAAGGATATCCTGGCCGCCGCCACCAACCTGAAGGTTGTCGGCCGCGCCGGTATCGGCGTCGACAATGTCGACATCCCGGCCGCCACGGCCCGTGGCGTCGTCGTCATGAACACGCCGTTCGGCAATTCCATCACGACGGCCGAACATGCCATCGCCATGATGTTCGCGCTGGCCCGTGAAATCCCGGCCGCCAACGCCTCCACCCATGCCGGCAAGTGGGAAAAGAACCGCTTCATGGGCGTGGAACTGTTCGGCAAGGTGCTGGGCGTCATCGGCTGCGGCAATATTGGCGGCATCGTTGCCGACCGCGCCATCGGCCTGAAGATGAAGGTCATCGCCTTCGACCCGTTCCTGTCGCCCGAACGCGCCACGGAGATCGGGGTAGAAAAGGTGGAGCTGGAAGACCTGCTGAAGCGGTCGGACTTCATCACCCTGCACACGCCGCTGACCGAAGCCACCAAGGGCGTCCTGGACGCCAAGGCCCTGGCCAAGACCAAGAAGGGCGTGCGCATCATCAACTGCGCCCGCGGTGGCCTGATCGTGGAAGAGGCTTTGCAGGCCGCCATTGAGGCCGGCCATGTCGCCGGTGCCGCGCTGGACGTGTTCGCGGAGGAGCCGGCCAAGGCCCACCCGCTGTTCGGCAATGAAAAGGTCGTCGCAACCCCGCACCTGGGCGCCTCCACCACGGAAGCGCAGGAGAATGTGGCGTTGCAGGTGGCCGAGCAGCTGGCCGACTATCTGGTCAGCGGTGCTGTGGTCAATGCGCTGAACATGCCGTCGGTGACCGCGGAAGAAGCACCGCGCCTGCGCCCCTACATGAAGCTGGCCGAACAGCTGGGCGGCTTCGTGGGCCAGTTGAACGAGGGCAGCCTGAAGGGCGTGACCATCGAGTATGAGGGCCAGGCCGCCGCCCTGAATACCCGTCCGCTGACCGCCATCGTGCTGAAGGGCCTGCTGGGCCCGCTGATGGAGTCGGTGAACATGGTCAACGCCCCCGTCATCGCCAAGGAACGCGACATCAAGGTGTCGGAGACCAAGCGCGTGGTGGATGGCGATTACCACACCCTGGTCCGTATCATCGTTACCACGGACAAGGGCACCAGCAGCGTGACCGGCACCCTGTTCGGCGGCGACAAGCCGCGCCTGGTCGAGATCGACGAGGTGCCGATCGAGGCCGAGGTGACGAACCACATGCTGTTCGTCCGCAACGAGGACAAGCCGGGCTTCATCGGCAAGCTGGGCAGCGCGCTGGGCGATGCCGGCGTCAATATCGCCACCTTCCACCTGGGCCGTACGTCCCCGGGCGCCAACGCCATCTGTCTGGTGTCGGTCGATCAGGAAGTGGGCGAGGGGCTGCTGTCAACCATCCGCGGGCTGCCGAGCGTGGTGCGCGCCATCGAGCTGACCTTCGCCTGATCCTTGCGGATCGGGTTGCCATGAGAGGGGAGGGCTTCGGCTCTCCCCTTTTTCCTGTGAAGGGGCGATGGCCTATCCGAAAGTGATGTCGGGGACGGAAAATCGTAACCTTTCCGGTCCGCGGTTTATGCTATGTAATCTGTCAGACCCGGCGGGGACTGGGTCTGATATCGGACAACCCATAGACGCAAGGCCTTTGCAGATGAAGTACGGCAGCGAATCGAGCAATATCTCCGGCGCCGGCAAGAGCGAGGTTTCCTCCGCCCTGCAGGAAATCAGCCGTGAACTGGAAGGCCTGCGGACCGAGATCGAAAAGGTTGGCACCGTCGCCCAGCAGATTGATGCCATCGCCAAGCAGACGAACCTGCTGGCCCTGAACGCCACCATCGAAGCCGCCCGCGCCGGCGAGGCTGGCAAGGGCTTCGCGGTCGTCGCCGGCGAGGTGAAGAACCTGTCTGGCCAGACCGCTGCCGCTACGGCCGAAATCTCCGCCGTGCTGCAGAGCCTGACCAAGCGCACCCAGCATCTGGGCCAGCTGGTCGAGCGCGCCATCACCCACGCCTGATCTGCGTGTCGTATGCTGCAAGGGCGGTGCCGGTGACGGCGCCGCCTTTTGCGTTTTGACCTTCACCAAAGCGGCCCTGCCTTTGTCCTTGCGCCCGCGTCAGCGGGTGGCAGGGGGAGAGCAGCACCATCTCTGACCCCAAGGATTGCCCCATGACCCGCCCTATCCTGATTATCGGTGCCGGCCCGGCCGGCCTGATGGCGGCGGAGACCTTGGCCCGCGCCGGGCATGCGGTGCAGATTCACGATTCGATGCCGTCGCCGGCGCGCAAATTCCTGATGGCCGGTCGCGGCGGGCTGAACATCACCCATTCCGAGCCGCTGGACCGGTTCATTTCCCGCTATGGGTCGGCCCGCCCGTTCATGGAACCGCTGGTGCGTGCCTTCACACCGGCGGACCTGCGCGACTGGTGCCATGGATTGGGAGTGGAGACGTTCGTCGGCTCCTCCGGCCGGGTGTTCCCGAAAAGCTTCAAGGCCAGCATCCTGCTGCGCGCCTGGCTGCGGCGGCTGGAGGGATTGGGCGTGACGCTGCACACGCGCCACCGCTGGACCGGATTCGCCGCCGATGGTGACGTGGTCTTCGCGACTCCGGAGGGGTCGCTGGCCGTGCCCGCGGCGGCCACATTGCTGGCGCTGGGCGGGGCCAGCTGGCCGCGGCTGGGGTCGGATGGGGGCTGGGCGACGGTGCTGGCGGCGCTGGGCGTGCCGCTGGCCCCGTTCCGCCCCTCCAACTCCGGATTCGATGTCGCGTGGTCGCCAGGCTTCCTGGAACGGGCGGAGGGGCAGCCCCTGAAGCGCATCACCATCGGTTACAATGGCCGTACGGTGCCCGGCGAACTGGTCATCACCCGCACGGGCCTGGAAGGGGGCGCGCTTTACGCCCTGTCCGCCCCCTTGCGTGAGGCTATTGACCGGGAGGGGCGCGCCGTGGTGACGGTCGATCTCAAGCCTGACCTGACGCTGGCACAGGTGCAGAACAAGCTGGCCCGGGTGCCGCCGGCCGACAGTCTGGCCAATCGGCTGCGCAAGGGGTTGAGCCTGACGCCACCGACGGGCGCGCTGATCCGGGAATTTACCGGTGACGCGGATCTTGGGCGGTCCATGGTACTGGCCGGGCTGGTCAAGGCGCTGCCCGTGCCGCTGACAGGGCAGCGCGGTCTGGACCGGGCCATCTCCACCGCGGGTGGTGTCAAGCTGTCGGCGCTGGATGCCAACCTGATGCTGCGCGACCTGCCGGGCGTTTTCGCCTGCGGGGAGATGCTGGACTGGGAGGCACCGACAGGCGGCTACCTGCTTCAGGGCTGTTACGCCACCGCCGTTGCGGCAGCGCGCGGCATCATGGCGTGGCTGGGGCGATAGGGATGGGCAGCGCTTAGCCGAATAGCCGGGCGAAGAAGCCCTTGGGCTTTGCCGCGACCTTTACCGGTTGCTTTGGCGCGGTATAGGACTTGCCCATGACATATTCGGTTCGGAACCGCTCAAAATCCTCTTTGCGGCCGAACTTGAACAGCACCTTCAGGACATTGGCCCGCAGTCCTGTTTCCACGCTCATCTCTTCCTGCATGCCCAGGAATTCCAGCGCCCACAGGCCCTTGATATTGGTGTTGATCCAATCCTCGGCCTTTTCCATATCGCCACGATTCTTGAACTTCATCGTGGTTTCAAAGCTGTAGCTGCTCATCGGTTTTTCCGTCCTTACCCGAACATATGGGATAGCAGCACGAGAACCACGACGCCGCCGATCAGGGACAGCACCGGGTTATTGCGCACAAATTCGGCTGCCTGGGCCATCCAGGCGGCGCCGACATCGCCGATGGGAGCGGTGGTCGGTCCCGGGGCGGATGGTGCCGGATCCGGCGGCGGGGGCAGGGCGGCACCGGCGCCTGCGATCCGATCCTCCAGCGCCGTCAGGCGCGCCTCGATCCTGTCCAGCCGGGATGTTTCGGCCGCGGGGTCGGGAAGGGCGGTCTTGTCCGTCTCGCTCATGGAAGCAACTGCCTGTATTTCTTGACGCTGTCATCCGTTCTGTCGGCAGAATAGACGTTTCGCGCCTGCGATAGGAAGCGGACAAGCGGACCCCACCCAACCGAGATAAGCCGACCGGCCCGGGTCCGGCCAAAAGGGAGTATGACGTCATGGCCCGTCTTTCCGCCGCTGCCATCGGCCTGTGTCTGGCTCTGGCGGTGGCTGCCGGCGGTTGTGCCACGGGTGCGGATGCGCCGGTGCCCAGCCGTCCTGTGACGCTGTCGGACGATGCCGGCGATTCTTCGCGCGTCAGTGTCCTGACCTGGAAAGGGACCCTGCATCTGCGATCGACGAACAAGGCGTTCGGTGGCCTGTCCAGCCTGCGTGTCAGCCCCGATGGCGACCAGTTCATCGCCATCAGTGACCGGGGGCAGCGTGTGGCCGGGCGGCTGGCCTATGACGGGCAGGGGCGGCTGGCGGCGGCATCCGATTTCCAGATCGCCCCACTGCTGGGGACCGACGGACAGGCGCTGCCGGGCTTTTTCAACGATACCGAAGGGCTGGCCATGATGGGTGTCTGGCCCGGCGATGGCTGGGCGGTGTCCATGGAACGGCGCCATTCGATCCTGCGCTATCCGCCCGCCCTGGCCGGGGTGCCGGCGGTCATGCTGGAGGGGCCGCCCGGGGTCGATCAACTGCCCTTCAATTCCGGACTGGAGACGTTGATCGAACTGGCTGACGGGCGGTTGCTGACCATCGCGGAGGATGAGGGGAGCGGAGGGCTTCACCGCGCCTGGGTGGGCCGGTCGGGCGACTGGACTGAGTTCGCCTATCAGGGAATGCCGCCGTTTCTGCCGGTCGATGCCGCGCGTCTGCCCGATGGCGGGCTGCTGGTCCTGGAACGCCGGGCCAACCTGCTGGGTGGCTGGGGCAGCCGCATCACCCATGTGGCGCCGGCCGACCTGGGCGCAGCGCTGGTCCCCGGTGGCATCCTGCGGGCGCAGGAACTGGCGCGCATCGATCCGCCGCTGACCACGGAGAATTATGAGGGAATCGACGTGCGACCGCTGCCCGATGGCAGCATCGCCATCTATATCATTGCCGATGATAATTTCGGCCGGTTCGGCCAGCGCACCCTGTTGACCCTGTTCACCTGGGGGCGGTCGGAAGCCGCCCCCAGGTGACGGGAAAGGTTACTCCACCACCCGGACCTTGACATAGGAACCGGGGGCCGCCTCGATCACCTTCAGCGCGCCATCGCCGGGGGTGCGGGCCGGCACCTTGGGACCCGCATATTTCTGCACCCACTTGCTGTATTCGGGCCACCAGCTTCCTTCCACTTGGCGGGCGCCCGCGATCCATTGCTCCGGGTCCTTGGGCAGCTTGGTGTTGGTGAAGTGGCTGTATTTGTTGGCGGTCGGCGGGTTGACGACACCGGCGATATGCCCGGACGCGGCCAGCACGAACTTCACCGGCCCGCCATAGAGCTGGGTGGCGGCATAGGTGGATTTCCAGGGCGTGATATGGTCTTCACGCGTCGACAGCATGAAGGTCGGGGTCTTGATGGTGCTGAGGTCGATATCGACCCCCTTCAGGGAAATCCCGCCCGGCTGCACCAGCAGGTTCCGCTGATACATGTTGCGCAGATAGAAGCTGTGCATGGCCGCCGGCATACGCGTGGCGTCGGAGTTCCAGTACAGCAGGTCGAACGGGAACGGATCCTTGCCCAACAGGTAATTGTTGACCACGAAGGACCAGATCAGGTCGTTGGCGCGCAGCATGTTGAAGGTGACGGCCATGGACTGCCCGTTCAGATAGCCCTGGCTGTTCATCTTTTCTTCAAGGGCGGCCAGTTGCTCCTCGTCGATGAAGACGGAAAGCTCGCCCGGTTCGGTGAAGTCGGTCAGCGTCACCAGATACATGACGCTTTTCACCCGATCGTCACCCTTGGCCGCCATATAGGCCAGGGTGGAGGCCGTCAACGTGCCGCCGATGCAGTAGCCGATCATGTTCAGATCATGCTCGCCCGTCGCCTGTTCGATGGCGTCGAAGGCGGCCAGCGGCCCCTGCGTCATGTAATCTTCCCAGGTCTTGCCGGCCAGCTTTTCGTCCGGATTGACCCAGGAGATGATGAAGACGGTATGTCCCTGGTCGCAGAGCCACTTCACCAGCGAGTTGGCTGGCCGCAGATCCAGGATATAGAACTTGTTGATCCAGGGCGGCACGATCAGCAGCGGACGCTTATGCTGCTGTTCCGTCGTCGGATTGTACTGGATCAACTGCATCAGGTCGTTCTGATAGATGACCTGGCCCGGTGTGGCGGCGATGTTCTTGCCGACCTCGAACTTCTTGTAATCGGTCATGGAGATGGCGAGCTGGCCCTTGCCGCGCTCCAGGTCGCCCAGCAGGTTCTCCAGCCCCTTCACCAGATTCTCGCCGCCCGACTCCATGGTGGCGCGCAGCACCTCCGGGTTGGTCAGCACGAAATTGCTGGGCGCCATCGCGTCCACGAACTGGCGCGTATAGAAATCGACCTTCTTGGCCGTCTTGTCGTCCATGCCATCCACCTCCCGCACGGTGGATTGCAGCCAGCGGGCCGTCAGCAGATAGGACTGCTTGATATAGTCGAACAGCGTATTCTCGTCCCAGGCGCTGTCCTTGAAGCGCTTGTCTTCCTTGGTGGGGGCCACCACGGGGGCGGCTTCCTGGCCCAGCAGACGCTGGGTCGTGCGCTGCCACAGGGCCATATAATCCTGCCACAGCGACATCTGCGCCTGCACCAGCTTGGCGGGATCGGCCATCAGCCGGGCCGTCATTTCCAGGAAGGCGGCGCCGATATGGAACATGTCCTTGGGCGACCCGCCGCCGCCGTTCTCGCCATTCTGCCGTTGCAGGAAATCGCCCACCAGCCGTTGGCTCTGCTCGGCAATCCGGGCCATGTTGCGGGACATCTCAACCGGATCGGGGATCTTGATCTCGGGACCTTGCGGCTGGGCCATGTATGACTTCCCTGACGGCGTTACAAATCGGGGCGGGTGCCGACATATACGCTGTTTTGATGGCGCTTCGGCTTCGTCCAGGCGCGGCTCCCGCATGCCACCTGTCCGCGAGCGGTATGGCGGATGGGTTGCCGTCCCGTTTTTTTTCATACACGATCCGCCCATGATTTTCACCGACGCATACGTATCGTTCCGACACTTAACCATTGTCGCCCTGGTTGCCATGGCGGGCCTTTCGGGCTGTGCCCAGCTGCCCGTGCCCGACATTGTGTTCGACGATGGCCCGGCCCCCGCCCGCAAGGACCAGATCACCGACGCAGACCCGACCCAGGCCCTGACGGGGCAGCGGCCGATCCGGCGCGCGGACCCCAATCTGAAGGGATCGGCCAACCTTGGCACCGTGCCGCCCCGGCCGGAGGAATTCTCCAATCCGATCGAGCGGCAGACGATGATGGACCGGCTGCGTGCCGACCGCGACAGCGGCCAGGCGGCTGGCGACGACCTGCGGTCGCGCTCCACCGATCCGCGCGGCCGGCCAGAGGATGTGCCCGATGTGCCGGACGCACCGCCGGCCGCGCCCCAGCCTTTGCCCCGCCCGCCGGAAACGACGACGCCACCCGGCACATGACGTGTTGATGGCGCCCGCCATCCCTGCCGGTCATGGCAGAATGGCGAAGCGGGCGCGCAAATTCATGTCGCGGGTGGTGGTTGCGGTGCGCTACATATTTCGCCCCTTTCCTCTTCAACCCGGTGCCCAGGTCCATGAGCGACACTGAATTCCACCGCATCAAGCGGCTTCCGCCCTACGTCTTCGCTGAAGTGAATGCGATGAAGGCGCGAGCTAGGGCCGCCGCGGAGGACATCATCGACCTCGGCATGGGCAACCCGGACCAGCCGACGCCGCCGCACATCGTGGCGAAGATGATTGAGGCGGTCCAGAACCCCAAGACCCACCGCTATAGCCAGAGCCGCGGCATCCCCGGCCTGCGCAAGGCGATCAGCGCCTATTACAAGCGCCGCTTCGATGTCGATATCGACCCGGAGACGGAAGCGATCGTCACCATCGGGTCCAAGGAAGGCCTGGCCAATTTGGCCCAGGCCATCACCAGCCCCGGTGACGTGATCCTGGTGCCCAATCCCAGCTATCCGATCCATCCGTTCGGCTTCATGCTGGCCGGTGCGGCGCTGCGCCACATCCCCGTGAATAACGGCCTGGACGATTTCGTGCCGTCGCTGGAACGGGCCATCAAGCATTCCGTGCCCAAGCCCACGGCCCTGATCGTCAGCTTCCCGTCCAACCCCACGGGGCAGACGGTGACGTTGGACTGGTACCGGCCCATCGTCGATCTGTGCCTGAAGCACGGCATCTACATCCTGTCCGACATCGCCTATGCCGAGATTTATTTCGACGGCAATCCGCCGCCGTCGGTGTTGCAGATCCCGGAAGCGCGCGACATCACCGTTGAATTCAACAGCCTGTCCAAGACCTACAACATGCCCGGCTGGCGTGTGGGTTTTGGCGTGGGGTCGAAGAAGCTGGTGGGTGCGCTGGCCAAGTTCAAATCCTATGTGGATTACGGCGCCTTCACGCCCATCCAGGTGGCGGCGACGGCTGCGCTGAACGGCCCGCAGGATTGCGTGCTGGAAATCCGCGAAATGTACCGGCAGCGCCGCGACGTGCTGATCGAAGGGCTGCATCAGGCTGGCTGGATGGTTCCCAGCCCGAATGCATCCATGTTCGTCTGGGCGGAAATCCCGGAACCCTTCAAGCATCTGGGCAGCCTGGAATTCGCCAAGTTGCTGATGCAAGAAGCCAAGGTGGCTGTCAGCCCCGGCATCGGCTTTGGCGAATATGGCGACAGCCATGTGCGCTTCGGTCTGGTGGAAAATACCCAGCGCATCCGTCAGGCCACCCGCAATATCAAGCTGTTCCTGGACAAGGCGCGCAAGGTCAATGCGCCCATCACGTCCGAAGCCGCCGCTGTCGAGTGAGGATCAATTTTCATGGTTGATGGCAAACCCTTGCGCATTGGTGTCGCTGGCCTGGGTACGGTCGGCGGCGGGGTTCTGAAGCTGGTCGGCACCCATGCCGAACTGCTGGCCAAGCGGTCCGGCCGCCCCATCCAGGTGGTGGCCGTGTCCGCCCGCGACCGCAGCCGCGACCGCGGTGTCGATCTGTCTTCTGTCCGCTGGTACGAGAATGCGGCCGATCTGGCCGTCGATCCCGATGTGGATGTGTTCGTCGAACTGATCGGCGGGTCCGACGGCATCGCCAAGCAGGCCGTCGAGGCGGCGCTGGCCGCCGGCAAGCATGTGGTCACCGCCAACAAGGCGCTGCTGGCCCATCACGGCTCCGCCCTGGCCGCCACGGCGGAATCCGCCGGGTTGACGCTGGCGTTCGAGGCGGCGGTGGCCGGCGGTATCCCGGCCATCAAGGGCCTGCGCGAAGGTCTGGCCGCCAACAATATCCGTGAAGTCCACGGCATCCTGAATGGCACCTGCAACTACATCCTGACGGAGATGCGGACCACGGGCCGCGACTTCGCCGATGTGCTGGCCGATGCCCAGCGCCTGGGCTATGCCGAGGCGGACCCGTCCTTCGACGTGGACGGGGTGGATGCGGCGCACAAGCTGGCCGTGCTGACGGCCGTCGCGTTCGGTGCGCACGTCGATTTCAAGTCGGTGCATATCGAGGGCATCCGCCACGTCTCCGCACTGGATATCAACTACGCCCAGGAACTGGGCTACCGCATCCGTCTGCTGGGCATTGCCCGGCGTACGGCAGCCGGGATCGAGCAGCGCGTGCATCCCTGCATGGTGCCGATCACCAGCCCCTGCGGGTCCACCGACGGCGTGTTCAATGCCGTCGTCGCCGATGGCGATTTCGTCGACAAGGTTGTGCTGGTCGGTCGCGGGGCCGGGGCCGGCCCGACGGCATCCGCCGTTGTGGCCGATCTGGTTGATATCGCCCGCGGCCGGTCTACGCCGACCTTCGGTGTGCCGGCGACAGCCCTGGAAAAGGCCGTCGCCGCCCCGATCAGCCAGCGGCGCGGCCGCTATTATGTCCGCCTGATGGTGGTCGACCGGCCCGGTGTCATTGCCGAGATCGCGGCCACCCTGCGCGACCAGAACGTCTCCATGGAAGCTTTCCTGCAACGCGGCCGCGCGCCGGGCGAGGCCGTGCCGGTGGTCTGGACGACCCATGACACGGATGAGGCGGCCATGGCCCAGGCCCTGTCGACCATCGCGGCGCTGGACAGCGTGCTGGAGCCGCCGCGCATGATCCGTATCGAGGATTTCTGACCAACTCCCAACCATCAACGGCGCTTGGCGACGGACAGCCGAAAAGACGCCGACCAGACAAAAAGGGGTAAGAGGATGAGTGGCACGAGCAATCCGCAGGGTGACATTTCCCTGGTCATGGATCGAAATCTGGCGCTGGAGGTTGTCCGCGTCACCGAGGCGGCGGCCCTGTCAGCTTCGCTGCTGATGGGTCGCGGCGACGAGAAGGCGGCCGATCAGGCCGCCGTGGACGCCATGCGTCAGGCGCTGAACGCCTTGTCCATCGACGGCACTGTCGTCATCGGCGAGGGCGAGCGCGACGAGGCCCCGATGCTGTATATCGGCGAGCGGGTCGGCACCGGGCATGGCCCCAAGATCGACATCGCGCTGGACCCGCTGGAGGGCACGACGATCTGCGCCAAGGGTGGCCCCAACGCGCTTGCCGTCATCGCCATGGCGGAGGCCGGCGGCTTCCTGAACGCGCCCGACGTCTATATGGACAAGATCGCCGTTGGTGCCGGTCTGCCCGATGGGCTGGTCGATCTGGACGAGACGGTCGAGAACAATCTGAAAAACCTGGCCAAGGCCAAGGGTGCGGATGTGTCGGAACTGGTGGTCTGTATCCTGGACCGCCCGCGCCATGCCGACCTGATCGGCCGCGTCCGCGACGCTGGCGCGCGCATCATGCTGATCGGTGATGGCGACGTGTCGGGTGTAATCGCGACCAGCCAGCCGGCCAGCGGCATCGACCTGTATATGGGGTCCGGCGGCGCACCGGAAGGTGTGCTGGCCGCGGCCGCGCTGCGCTGCATCGGCGGGCAGTTCCAGGGCCGCCTGCTGTTCCGCAACGACGCGGAACGTGAGCGCGCCAAGCGCTGGGGCGTCACCGATCTGGACAAGAAGTACGGCCTGTACGATCTGGCCAAGGGCGACGTGATGTTCTGCGCCACCGGCGTGACCACGGGCCCCATGCTGGGTGGCGTGCGCCGTTTCGCTGGCGGCGCCATCACCCATTCCGTGGTGATGCGGTCCAAGTCGGGCACCGTGCGCTATGTCGAGGCGCACCATAATTTCCGGACCAAGACCAGCATGATCCCGGAAGCCAAGCGTTAATTTTTCAACCGCGTGAAAAGCCCCGCCATTGGAAGGCCGTCCTTCCGGTGGCGGGGCTTTTTGCTATGGTGCGGCCAGCATCCTCTTTCCGAACGGTTCGCTTCCCCATGACCAGCCCGGCCTTCCTTGGCGTTGAAAGCTCCATCACCGGCCGCCGCTGGAAGGCGCGCAACAGCGACGAGCGGTTGGCGCTGGCCCTGTCCCAGGCGCACGGTCTGCCCGAACTGGTGGGCCGCCTGCTGGCGGGGCGGGGCGTCGGGGTGGAGGAGGCGGAGCACTATCTGTCGCCGACACTCCGCGCCTTCATGCCCGACCCGTCGGTGCTGCAGGATATGGACAAGGCCGCCGCGCGTGTGGCCCGCGCCATCCGCGACGGGGAGAAAGTGGCCGTTTTCGGCGATTATGATGTGGATGGCGCCACCTCTTCGGCGCTGCTGAGCCGGTTCTTCCGCGCGTTGGGACGGGAGTTGCGCGTCTATATCCCCGACCGGATTGAGGAAGGATACGGCCCCAATCTGCCGGCCCTGCTGCGACTGAAGGAGGAGGGGATCGATCTGGTGGTGACGGTCGATTGCGGCGTCACCAGCTTCGATCCCCTGCATGGTGCCGTGGCGGCAGGGTTGGAGGTGGTGGTCGTCGACCATCACAAGGCCGAGCCGCGCCTGCCGGCGGTGACGGCGGTGGTCAATCCCAACCGCCTGGACGAGCCGGTGGCGGGGCCGCTGTCCACGCTGGCTGCCGTCGGCGTCACGTTCCTGCTGATCGTGGCCGTCAACCGGGCGCTGCGCCAGGGCGGCTATTACAGCAGCAGCGGCCGGGCAGAGCCCGATCTGATGTCCTGGCTGGATATCGTGGCCCTGGGCACGGTCTGCGACGTGGTGCCCCTGGTGGGGCTGAACCGGGCCTTTGTGGCGCAGGGGCTGCGTGTCATGGGCAAGCGGGCCAATATCGGCATCGCCGCCCTGGCCGACGTGGCCGGCGTGAACGAGGCCATGGATGCCTACCATGCCGGCTACATCATAGGGCCGCGTGTCAATGCCGGCGGGCGGGTGGGGCGGGCCGATCTGGGCAGCCGCCTGCTGGCCACGGAATCGGCGGCGGAGGCGGCGGACCTGGCCAAGGAACTGCACGCCTTCAACGCCGAACGCCGGGCCATCGAGGCGGCGGTGCTGGAGGACGCCATCGCCCTGATGGACGCCAGCGTCGATGACAGTCCCGAACTGGTTCTGGCCGTGGGGGAGGGTTGGCATCCCGGCGTCATCGGCATTGTCGCGTCACGCCTGAAAGACCGGTTCAACCGTCCGGCCTGCGTGGTGGCTCTGGATGGCATGGTCGGCAAGGCATCGGGCCGGTCGGTGCGCGGCGTCGATCTGGGATCGGCCGTGATCGCCGCCCGGCAGGCCGGATTGCTGGTCGCCGGTGGCGGGCACGCCATGGCGGCGGGTTTCACCGTGGAACGGGAAAAGATCGACGATCTGCGCGCCTTCCTGCGCGAACGCATCGCCCGGCAACTGGACGATATCGGGCCGCTGGTGCCGTCGCTGTCGCTGGACGGTGCGCTGTCGGTGCGCGGGGCCAATACCGACCTGATGCGGCATCTGGAAAAGCTGGCGCCCTATGGCACCGGCAATGCCGAGCCGCGCTTTGCCGTCACCGATGCCCGCATCGTCAAGGCCGATGTGGTGGGGGCCAACCATGTGCGCTGCATCCTGACCGGCAATGACGGCAGCCGATTGAAATCAATCGCCTTCCGCGCCATGGACGGTGATCTGGGGCCGGCTTTGCTGCAAAGCGGCGGGCGGCCCATGCATCTGGCGGGGACGTTGCGCCCCGATCGCTGGAATGGCAATGACGGGGTGCAATTGCTGATCGACGACGCGGCCGTTTCCTGAATTGTTTCACAAGGGAAACGAAGTCCAGTCGCGACGGCGTCAATAATCGGTTACGGGACTTTCACGAATTTATTGCCAAATCGTTAAAGACAGCGAACGGGCTTTGTCTTATAGTCCGCCATCGTTTGGCTGGCCTGCTTTGTTGCGGATGATCCGGCCAAGTGATCGCAAGACAGTTGGGACGGGGCGATCGGTGTCATGACGGTTCGGTCGGCGGGTGCGCCGGTGGATGGTTCAATGCAGTCTCGGCCGCGCGCGGCCGGGGAAACGCCCGCGGAACCTGTTTCCGCGGTAACAAAGCTTCAAGCGCATTTTGCACAGCTGGATGATGCCTCGCTGATGCGGGTGGCCCGCGCGGTTGAGCTGGCCCGGGCGGCTGACCGGCGCGATCCCACCGATGAACAGATTCTGGATACGCTGCGCCCGCGCCTGCGCAGCCTGCGGCCGTCACGCATGGCGACTTTCCAGCGGCGCGTGTGCATGGCGCTGGAATTGTTTCTTTATGATGGTGAGCCGCACGAGGAGCGGCGGCGGGCGTCGGTCCCGCGCCAGTTGCTCACCCCCTGGTGGCGTGTGCTGACCAACTCCCCTCACCGGACGGCGCTGACCGCCATTGAGGCGGAATATGGCCGTGCCGTGCGGGAGCAGCGTTGGGATGATCTGCCGGCGATTGGCGACCGGGGCGTCCTGGCCGCCGCGGACGTTACGCTGGCCCTGCTGGGCGAGGCGGAGCGGTCCTATGGCCGGCGCGGGGAACTGTCGGCCCTGCTGGGTGGGGATCGCGCGCTGGATGATATGCGCGAAATCGCCATGCTGCTGCGCCTGCATTCCATCCTGACGCCCATGCTGGACCGGATCCGGCGCATGGCCGGGGTGGAGAATGGCGGCCGCATCCCCGATTTCACGCCCAGCGCCGTCGCGGCGGCGCGCACAAGCTATCTGAACCTGCACGACCATGGGGAAGAGATCGTCGAATATTTCTTCTTCGGTCTGATGACGCTGCTGATGCAGCCTTTCCAGGCGCTGCGTCTGGTCCGCATGCTGTCGCAGGACATGACCCATGTGTCGGGCAATCATCCGGCGCGGCTGATCCCGGCCCGCCTGTTCTCCGACCTGACGCGGACCTTGAGCGAGATTGGCCGGGCTTCCGGTGGCCCGGTGATGGCGCGGCGCGTCTGGCTTTTGACCTGCGCCCGGCTGGTGTCCGACGCGCAAATGATGATCAAGGGCCTGGCGGACGAAGTTCACGAGGTGCCGAATCCGGAATGGCAGCGCCTTCTGGGCGAGGCGAGGACCCGCGTCATGCAGGCCGTCGACCTGTTCCTGGCCGCCGCCCATCAGGATTGTCTGGTCGTGCTGCCGGTCAAGCAGTCGCAGGAGAAGAAGGGCGCGGAAGTCCGGGTGGAACCCGACATGGGGCACACCCCGACGGAAGAGGAGGTGGGCATCGCCCAGGCGGCCTCTGTCCTTTTCTCGGCCGTCAAGAAGCTGATGGAACAGGAAGGCCAGGATCGCATGGTGCGATCCAAGGAGGCGGACCTGGAGCAGCGGCTGGAGATCGGTATCAATTTCCGTGTCGAATATCTGCGGGCCCGCCCCCGCCATGCCGTCGCCCTGGCCCAACTGGCCGGCGTGCAGAAGGTGCTGAAGGGCCTGCCCCGGCTGAACATCATCCGGGAGTTGGAGTACCGCGTGGAACGCACGCTGGAGCGGTACAAGAACTAAGCGCCGGGGTGGTCGGAATAGGCGCTATGCAAGAACGCAAAAAAAAGTACTTGAACCGGCCGGCTGACCCGGCTAATTAACCGCCCACCGACGACGTCCCCATCGTCTAGAGGCCTAGGACACCAGCCTTTCACGTTGGTAACACGGGTTCGAATCCCGTTGGGGACGCCACCTTCCAAGAGATGAATTCTTGGTTTCCGGTGGCGGTGCCGGATGGTTGACTTGGTCACCATTTGGCGGATACGGAAAAAGCCCCGCGCCGAAAGGCCGGGGCTTTTTCGTTGCCAATCACAAATTACCCAAATCGTAAGGGATTTGATTATGCGTGCGATGGATGGACAGCGCAGCGACAACCGGCCCCTGAAGCGCAACGACGCGGAAAAACGGCGCGCCCTGTTGCAGCTTGAATCGGCCCTGGCCGCCCTGGGTCCGAAGCCGACGCCGGGCTTGAAAGAGACCATGGAACAGCGCATCCGGGCGCTGAAGGCCGAAATCGCCGCAGGCGACAGCCGGCCGCCGCGCCGCTGATCCGGCCGGACCCAAGCCGATTGCACAGGGCGGGCGCCGCGATGCGGGCCCGCCCTTTTTCATGGGCGCCATTCCGGCGTGCGGCAGGATATGCGGCCGGTATCGGTGATTTGGGCTTGCGGCTGCTGCGCCGACCGCCCATGTTGATAGCTCCCTGAACGAAGCTGTGGCCATGGTGCGCATCGGACAATTCTGGACAGGTTTGCTGACGGCTGGCGCGCTGGCGCTGGTCCTGGCCCTGTTCGGCCTGTCCACGGCGGCGGCCCATGGCGTGGCGCCCGGCGCGCCCATGCATGTCCTGTCCGGCCACGTGCACCACCACGACATGGCGGTTGCGGATTCGGGCACCCATGCTCAGATGCTGACAGCCGATCAGGCCGATTGTCACAAGGGGCATGTCCTGACGGCGGGTAAGCCGGCCAAGAAGGATCATGCCCCCGGCTGCCGCTGCCACGATGGTTGCGCCTGTGGGTGCGCCAGCGCCTGCGTCACCCATGCCATGGCTGGGCTGCCCACGGGGGCGGCGACGCTGCCTGCGGTCGCGGGCGCCATTCGCCTGCCGCGGATCGGCAGCGACGACCTTGCCGGGCAAACCCCCCCGCCCGAACCACGCCCCCCGCTTTCCATCTGACCTGACCCTGCGCCCGTACCGGTGCCGGATGCGTCCGGCTGGCCGGTCCGTTCCCGTCTCGTCCGATGGAAATTTCCATGAAAATCCTGAAGCACCTGCTTCTGGCGGCATTGCTGTCCGTGGCCCTGGTGGTGCCGGTATCGGCCCATGAAGGCCATGACCATGGCGCCCCGGCACCCGTCCCGGCCGTCCTTCCCAATGCCCCGCCCACGCTGGAAAGCGACGGTTCCGATGTGCAGTTGGTGGCGTTGCTGGTTGATGGCGGCCTGACCCTGTTCATCGACCGCCTGGCCGATAACAGTCCCGTCACCCAGGCAGAGGTCACCCTGTCCGCCGATGGTGCCGCCCCCGTCACCGCCACGCCGGCCGCCGATGGCACCTATCGCGCACCCGCCCCCTGGGCTGCCAGGCCCGGTGACCATGCCCTGAACCTGACCGTGATGGGCGAGGGTGTGGCCGACCTGCTGGTGGGGACGCTGACGGTGCCGACACCAACCGCCCCGGCGGCCGCATCGGGGGCCGGTGCTTCCGGCCTCTGGTTCGCCCTGGGCGCCTTTATCCTGGGTCTGGTGCTGGGGGCGGGGCTGCTGGCCTGGCGTGGACGGCGGCTGGCCCTGGCGGCCCTGCTGTTGCCGCTGCTGTTTGGCGGCGTCCCTGAGTCTGCGCGGGCCCATGAAGGCCATGACCATGGCCCGCCGGCACCGGAGCCCGTGGCGGGCAACAATCCGCGCCGCCTGCCCGATGGCGGCCTGTTCGTGCCGAAGGCGACGCAGCGCCTGCTATCCATCCGCACGGCCCTGCTGGAGCCGGCGCAGGTGGCGCCGGTCGCCACGCTGGCCGGCCGCGTCATTGCCGATCCCAACCATGCCGGCCGCGTGAATGCGCCGCAGAGCGGCCGGCTGATGCCGCCCGATGGTGGCTTCCCGCTGCCGGGTACGCGGGTGAAGGCGGGTGACGTGCTGGCCTATGTCGAACTGCTGCTGAAGGCGGAGAATGGCAGCTCCATTTCCGAACAGCTGGCCAGCCTAGACAAGGAAATCCGGCTGGCGCGCCAGCAATGGGATCGTGTCTCCAACCTGAAGGGTGCCGTCGCCCAGAAGGAGATCGACGATGCCCGGGCCACGCTGGACGGGTTGCTGCGCCAGCGCGACGCCGTGGCCCGCGCCGTAACCAAGCGTGTGCCCCTGACGGCCCCAATCGATGGTGTCATCACCGCCAGCAATGCCGTCGCCGGCCTGATGGTGGAAGATCGCGACGTCACCGTGATCTTTGAAATGGCAGAGCCCGCGGCCGTGCTGGTGGAGGCCTTGTCCTTCGATGGGCCGCTGTCAGCCGGCACCATGGTGACGGCGGAGATGGGGGGGCGCACCGTGCCCCTGTCCGTGGTGGGGCAGGGGGTGGCGAATGCGGGGGCGACCCGCCTGCTGTTGCGTCCTGACATGGCGGCCCTGGGCGGGAAAGTGCCCGCCATCGGCACGATGCTGACCCTGACGGCACCTGTGGGAGCGTCCGTCGAAGGGTTGCTGGTGCCGCGCGATGCACTGGTGCGGGGGGCGGATGGGCTGCCGACGCTGCTGGTGCATGAAGGGGCACAGCGCTTCGTGCCGCGGTCAGTGCGCACCGCGCCGGCCGATGCCGGGCATGTGCGCATCCTGGACGGGGTGGCGGCAGGTGCCCGCATCGTCGTGCAGGGTGCCACCCTGCTGAACCAGATCCGATAGGGGGCGGCGATGTTCACGACCATTGTCGCCACGTCCCTGCGCAACCGTCTGCTGGTGCTGGTGGCGGCCCTGCTGCTGTCGCTCTATGGCGCCTTCACGCTGGGCCATCTGTCGGTGGATGTGTTCCCCGACCTGAACCGGCCCACCGTGACCTTGATGACTGAGTCCCCCGGCATGGCACCGGAGGAGGTGGAGCGGCTGGTCAGCTTCCCCATCGAAACGGCCATGAACGGCATGCCGGGCGTGGAACGGGTGCGTAGCACCTCCAGCGCCGGCCTGTCGGTCATCACGGTTGAATTCGGCTGGGGCACGGAGATTTATCGCAACCGTCAGCAGGTGACGGAACGGCTGTCGCTGCTGACCGGGCAGTTGCCGCCGGGCGTGGTGCCACAGATGGGCCCCATCTCCTCCATCATGGGGGAGATCATGCTGGTGGCGCTGACGCCATCGGCGGGGGCGGCCATGGACCCGATGCGCCTGCGCGACCTGGGCGACTGGACCCTGCGGCCGCGGCTGCTGTCCATTCCCGGCGTATCGCAGGTCATCCCCATGGGCGGGCAGGTGCGGCAGTTCCGTGTCGCCCCCGATACGGGCCGCATGGCCCTGCTGGGCGTGACGCTGGCGGACCTGCGTGCCGCACTGGCCCAATATGGGGCCAATGTCGGCGGCGGCATCGTCGACCGGCGGGGGGAGGAACTGCTGATCCGCGGTATCGGCCGCACCAGCCGGGAGGAGGATCTGCGCCTGTTGCCCGTGG
The DNA here is from genome assembly GCA_943371025.1 of Hydrogenophaga intermedia. Taxonomy (GTDB): domain Bacteria; phylum Pseudomonadota; class Alphaproteobacteria; order Azospirillales; family Azospirillaceae; genus Niveispirillum. The sequence goes on along the minus strand of CALRTC020000011.1, from coordinate 111,097 downwards.
CGACGCGGGACGGCGTCACCATCACCCTGGGCGATATCGCCCAGGTGGGGCAGGCGGCCCGCCCGCGCCGGGGCGATTCGGGGCTGGACGCCGCGTCAGCCGTGCTGATCTCCGTCCAGAAGCAGCCCGATGCCGATACGCTGTCCGTGACAAAGGCCGTGGAGGCGGCATTGGGCGAATTGACGGCCGGCCTGCCCGACGGCGTGGCCCCGCCGCTGGTCGTGTTCCGCCAGGCCGATTTCATCCAGAACAGCGTCGACAATGTCGAACGCGTGCTGGTCGAAGCCGGCATCGTCGTCGCCGTCATCCTGTTCCTGTTTCTGGGCAATTTCCGCACAACGATCATCAGCCTGACCGCCATTCCCATCTCGCTGCTGGTGGCCGTGCTGGTGTTCAAGGCACTGGGCCTGACCATCAACACCATGACGCTGGGCGGGCTGGCCATTGCCATCGGTGAGTTGGTCGATGACGCCGTGGTGGATGTGGAGAATATCTTCCGCCGCCTGCGCGAAAACGCCGCCCGACCCGACCCGCAGCCGGTGCTGCCCATCGTGCTGGCGGCCAGCGCGGAGGTGCGGTCGGGCATCGTCTATGCCACCACCATCATCGTCCTGGTCTTCGTGCCGCTGTTCGCCCTGTCGGGGATCGAGGGGCGGCTGTTCGCGCCGCTGGGTGTGGCCTATATCGTCTCCATCCTGGCCAGCCTGGTCACGGCCATCACGGTCACGCCCGTGCTGTCCTATTTCCTGCTGCCGCGGCTGGCGGGGACGGTGGAGCATGAAGGATGGCTGGTTCGCCGGTTGAAGGCGGGCAATGACCGGCTGCTGGACTGGGCCTTTGCCCACCGGTCGCTGGTGATCGGCAGTGTCGTGGCCGCCGTCCTGGCGGCCCTGGTGGCCGTGCCGTTCCTGCCGCGCGCCTTCCTGCCCGACTTCAATGAAGGCACGCTGACCATCACCTTGAACCTCAATCCCGGCATTTCGCTCGATGCCTCGGCCGACGTGGGGCGCATGGCCGAACGGTTGATTGCAGGCGTGCCGGAAGTGACCAGTGTTGCCCGCCGCACGGGCCGGGCGGAGCTGGATGAACATGCGCTGGGCGTGCATGTGTCGGAGATTGAGGCGCATCTGAAGCCATCCGCCCGCGCCAAGGCCGATATCCTGGCCGATGTCCGGGCCCGGCTGTCGGCCCTGCCGGCCACCGTCAATATCGGCCAGCCCATATCCCACCGGCTGGACCATATGCTGTCCGGCGTGCGGGCGCAGTTGGCGGTGAAGCTATACGGCGACGATATGGGCGCCTTGCGGGCGCTGGCCGGCGGCTTGCGTGACAAGCTGTCGGGCGTGCCGGGTCTGGTCGATCTGCAGATCGAAAAGCAGGTCCTGATCCCGCAATTGCGGGTCGATGTCGACCCGGCCCGGGCGCGAGCCCATGGTGTCACCCCGTCCGCCGTGCTGGCCGCCGTCCAGTCGTTGAGCGGCGGGGAGAACGTGACGGAGATCATCGATGGTGACCGCCGCCATGATCTGGTGCTGCGTATGGTGGATGCCGACCGCGATCCGGCCGCGCTGGGCCGGATGCTGATCGACACGCCGGTCGGGCCCGTACCGCTATCGTCGCTGGCATCGGTGACAGAGGCGGATGGCCCGAACGAGGTGCTGCGCGAGAATGGCGTGCGGCGTCTGGCCATCCTGGGCAATGGCGATGGCAAGCGCGACATGGCGGCCATCGTCGCCGATATCCGCGCCGTGCTGGCCGCCACGCCCATGCCCGCCGGCACCCATGCCAGCCTGGAAGGTACCTTCCAGGCTCAGGAACAGGCGGCGCGCACCATTGCCGCCCTGTCCGCGGTCTCCTTCGCGCTGATCTTCCTGGTGCTGCACAGCCGCTATCGCGCCGCCGTGCCCGTCCTGATCATCATGGGCACGGTGCCCATGGCCCTGGTCGGGTCGGTGGCGGCGCTGTGGCTGGCGGGATTGCCGCTGTCGGTCGCCAGCATGGTGGGCTTCATCACGCTGGCCGGCATTTCCACCCGCAACGGCATCCTGAAGATCAGCCATTACATCAATCTGTGCCGGATCGAGGGGGAGGTGTTCGGCCCCGCCATGATCCGGCGTGGCAGCCGGGAACGGCTGGTGCCCGTGCTGATGACGGCGCTGTCGGCCGGGCTGGCCCTGATCCCGCTGCTGATCGGGGCCGACGCGCCGGGCAAGGAGATCCTGCATCCCGTCGCCGTCACCATCTTTGGCGGCCTGATCAGCGCCACGCTGCTGGATACGGTGCTGACCCCATTGCTGTTCGCCCGCTTCGGCGGGCCGGCCGTTGCCCGGCTGCTGTCCCAATCCCCCGCATCCATGCCCGGCCAACCGGTCGAGGCCTTTTGATCTGTTGAAGGAGTGTTCCCCATGCGCAACCGCACCGCCCTGACCCTCTCCTTGTCCATGGCCGCCGCCCTGCTGCTGTCGCCCGTCGCCGCCTTCGGCCATGCCCCGCCCATCGGCGTGCATGGCGGCATGCAGACCCATGCCGGCCCCCTGCATCAGGAGATTGTCATCGGCAAGGACAGCCTGACCGTCTATCTGAACACGATGGAGGAGAAGCCGGTGGATACGGCCGGCGCCACCGGCACCGTCACCCTGCTGATCGCCGGCGCGCCGGTACAGGTGGCGCTGGCCCCGGCCGGCGCCAACAGCCTGTCGGGCAAGCTGGACCGGGAGGTCCCCGCCGGCACCAAGATCGCCACCACCGTGACCCTGGCCGGCAAGGGCCCCGTCACGGCGCGGTATGAGATGGCGGCGCCCGCTGCAACGGGGCACGAAGGGCACCAGATGCATTGAAGCAGGCTCATGATGCTTCCGATATCGGATCAATCCCCTTGACGGATGGGCTGGCGGCGCCCATGTTCGGGGTGTTGTGCAACACACAGAAAGGAGGTGATCCGATGTCTCGTTCCACTTTGCGGACCCGCGCGGATCTCTCCGGCATCCGGGGCATCTCCGGCTGATCGGAAGGGCCGCTGGCGGGGTCCACCGCCAAAGCGGACGTCCATGCCTGTCATGGAAGGCGGGGCCGGTTCCCGAAAGGGGCCGGCCCCGCTTTTTTACGTCAAATCGGGTGGTTTTCCATCCGTTGGGCGGTTCCGTTTTCGGTTCCGGCTTGCTATCAAGGCCGGTGTGAGATGATCCACCAAGAATCCGGGTAGTTTTGATGAATCGCCAAGATCGCCGTCGCCAGCTTTCCGACCTGACCAAGTCAGACGCGATGCTGAACAGCTTCCCGGCCGACATGCGCGCCGCGACGGAGCTGCATCGCCAGGGCCGGCTGAAGGAAGCGGCCGACACGCTGCGTAAGATCACCAAGGTCTATGCCGAACACCCGGATGTGCGCGTCGCCTGGTCCAACCTGGGCGCCACGCTGCAGGGCCTGGGCAAGCTGGACGAGGCGGTGACGGCCCTGAAGAAGGCCCGCGCGCTGAAGCCGGACCATCCGCCGCCGCACCACAATCTGGGCATGGCGCTGGCCCAGCAGGGCAAGCTGGACGAGGCCATCGAGAGCCTGACCCGTGCCGTCGAACTGGACCCGAATTTCCGTGACGCCTGGTCCGGGCTGGCCATGGTGCGCGAGCAGGCCGGCGAGATCCCCCTGGCGGCGGAGGCGTGGCAGCGCGCCGTCCAGGCCGATCCCAACGCCGTGGAGCCGCTGTTCAACCTGGGCAATGCCCTGTTCCGCCTGGGTCAGCTGGCCGAAGCCGCGGCCGCCTTCCAGGGCTGTCTGGCCCGTCGCCAGAACATGCCGGAAGCCGTCTATGCTCTGGGCCGTGTGCATGAGGAGGCGGGCAGCTTCGACGTCGCGGCGGAGGCCTATCTGGCCGCCACCCGGCTGGCCCCGCAGGTTGGTGCGGGCCATGCCCAGCTGGCTGGTCTGATCGTGACCATTGCGCAGAGCGACATGGCGAAGGCGCAGGGGCTGGCCGATACCTATCGCCAGACCCACCCGGACAGCCCCATCGTGCCGCAGCTTTTCACCCGGCTGGAGGAAATGGCCAAGGAAGCGCCAAAGGCGGACGCCCCGGCGGAGTCCCCCGCCGAGGCGTAATGTGGATCCTGCCAGTAGCTGATTACCATGACAGCCCGGCCATCGCGCCGGGCTGCTTCATTTGGGCCGGTGCGGAGGCCAAAAAAAATAGGCCACCCGAACGGGTGGCCTGGAGTGGGGTGACAAGAAGAGAGAGAACCGTCTTCACCCCCGCCCGTGCCGACGGGGGTGAAACGGGTCTGCCGGCATCACTTGCCGGGGCAGACGGCGTTGGCCGGGTCGGCTTCCAGCTTCAGGTCGGTGACCGTCAGGCCCAGCCGACCGTCGGTGGAAATCACCACGGGCGCATCGATGGTCGCCATCCGCGCACCGGCGGCGGCGAGGCATTTCAGGGGAATCTTGGTGGTGGTGAAGGTCGCGGGCTTGGCAGCCTTCAGGATGGCCGCGATATCCACCGACCCCTTGCAGTCCGTGCCGCAATTCATGGTCAGGTTCACAGCGCCCGTCGGCACCTCGTCCACGCGATAGCGCAGCGACAGGGTGACATCGCCGTTGGACTGGCGCGACAGGTCCACGGACCGGCCGGACACGACCATGGCGCCCAGGCCCGTCCCGTTCCACGACACTTGCTTGGCGTCTTCCTGTGCGGCGACATCAACCGACTTCAGGCTAACGACCTTGCCGGGGCTTACCCCCGTGGTGGTGGTCACGCGCAGTTCGCCCACCTTGTCAGCAACCGCCAGCGACCAGGGCGCCGGGGCGGCCCCGCGGCGGAAGAACACGCCCGTGCTGGTGCCGGAGCCGGGCGGCACGCCGCTGTTCTCCGACAGGGGGGCCAGATCGCCCTTGTCCTTATAGGTCAGGCCATAGCCATAGGCGAATTGCGGATCGTAATTGGCATCACCGCGGTTCAGCGGCGTCTGCACTGCCGTCTTGGGCCAGGAGAAGGAGAGTTTTCCGGTGAAGTCATGCTTCACCTTGCCGTCCTTGTCCCGGAACAGCACGTCGGCGACGCCATTACCCTCCGACCCGGGAAGCCAGGCCGCCACAAACGCGTCCGAGGCATTGATCTCCGGGTTCACCCACATGGGCCGACCTGACAGGAAGACAGCGACCGTGGGGATGCCCTGGGCCTTCAGCTTCTTCAGCAAGGCAAGGTCGGCCTTCTCACCCGGCTGGAATTCAAGGGTTTCCACATCGCCCTGGAATTCCGCATAGGGTTCTTCGCCAAAGACGACGATGGCGACGTCCGGTTTGTCCTTGTAGGTGCCGGCCTTGTCATAGGTGACGGCACCACCGGCCGCACCGACCGCCTCCTTGATTCCATCCAGGATGCTGGTGGCGCCGGGGAATTCGTCGTTACGATTGCCGGTTCCCTGCCAGGAGATGGTCCAGCCCCCGGCCTGCTTGCCGATATTATCGGCCCCGTCGCCGGCGACCAGCACCTTGGCCTTGGGTGACAAAGGCAGGATCCCGCCCTGGTTCTTCAGCAGAACCAGCGACTTGGCGACCGCTTCGCGGCCGACGGCGCGGTTTTCCGGGCTGCCCAGCGTGGCGATGGCGGGCACATCCTTGCGGTCCTTCGGCGCCGGCTTGTCGAACAGGCCGGCATGGAACTTGACGCGCAGGATACGACGCACGGCGTCATCCAGGCGCGCCATCGGGATGGTCCCGTCCTTCACCTGCGCCAACGTGTTCATGTACAGCTGTTCCCAGCTGTCGGACGCCATGTACATGTCCAGACCCGCGATCAGCGAGGTCGGGCAGTTATATTTGGTGCAGCCCGGCACCTGATCATGGGCATTCCAGTCGCCGACGATGAAGCCGTTGAAGCCCATGCGGCCCTTCAGCACATCAGTCATCAGCTGCTTGTTGCCGTGATGCTTGATGCCCTGCCAGGAACTGAAGGATGTCATGATGGTCAGGACACCGGCATCGATGGCCGGCGGATAGCCGGCATTGTGCAGCCGGACCAGATCATCCTCGCTGATCTTGGCGTCGCCCTGGTCGCGGCCACCATCGGTGCCGCCATCGGCCAGGAAATGCTTGGCGGTGGCCACTGTGTGGCCCGGCTTCATGAATTCCTTGGAACCGATGATCCCCTGGATACCCTCCACAACGGCGCCGGCGTACGAAGCCACGATCTCCGGATCTTCAGAGAAGCCTTCATAGGAGCGGCCCCAGCGATCATCGCGGACGACGGACAGGGCCGGTGCAAACGTCCAATCAATGCCCGTTGCCGCCATCTCCCGCGCCGTCACCTCGCCCGTGCGCCGCAACAGGTCGCGGTCGCGCGTGGCGCCCAGGGCGATATTATGCGGGAAGATGGTGGCCGCACCGATATTGCCGTGGCCATGCACGGCGTCGACGCCGAAGATCACGGGGATCTGCACACGGCCAGGCTTCTGTTCCATCGAAACGCGGTAGTACGCATCCGCCAGGTCCAGCCAAGCCTGCGCCGGGGCGCGGTCGTCGCCATTCGGGCCCGAATTGCCACCCGCCAGAATGGATCCCAGCGGATATTTGCGCAGGTCCTCCGGCTTGATGCTGGCGATATCGGCCTGAATGGTCTGGCCGACCTTTTCCTCCAGCGACATGCGCGCCATCAGCGCGTCGATCTTCTTTTCGATCGCCGGGTCGATCAGCCGCTGGCTGGCGGGCTTCGGCCATTTTTCGGGATGGAGGGAGGCGGTCGGCGTCACGGCATTGTCTGCCGACAGGGCGACCTGAACACCCAGGCCCGCCGTCAGGGCCATTGCGCTGACAAAGCCGATGGCGCGCAGGCCGCGCGTTAACTTCTTCGACTTCACGTTCATCCTCCCGCAATCACATTCTTGTTGGATGCCATTCCTCGGTCGAGCGGGAACGGCTGAATCTGTCATCTCATCTGACATCGTTGTCAGATGAGATGACATCATCTCGCCCATCTGTCAACGCCTGAAGGGAACGGTTTTGGCCGCTGCCTTGCAAATCCACACGGGACAGCGATGGAATTCCGCCCGGACTTTGGTCTCCAACTATGACAACGCTATCTGACGCCATGGACCATTGACCGATTCGGTCGCGGGGCAAGGTCGTTAAGTTAGCGTTATCATATATAACGCTTGTATTTCAACATGTTGACCGACGACATGTTCGTCAGTCGTCAATGTTTGTATCCGCCATTGGCAGCGATGTCAATCGTATGCAAGGGCATTTCCTGTTTGGCACTCGCCGCCGGGACAACCTCATTTACTCCAGCAAAACTGGGGGTTTTTGCTGCACTGCGAACGGATATCCTGACTTGGCCCTGCGGATGACAGCGTTATCAAACTCTATTGACTGCGCTGTCAATATTGTTCATGGTGAAAACCGGGCCATCAAGAACAGCCTAAAGGCCAAATTGCCCACCAGCCGCCAGGGAGGAGGTTGACATGGATCCGCCACAGGTGTGCCCGCATGCCGGGCAATAAATAAATCAAAATGCCTTAATGGCTCTGACGCCTTCATGGGAGGAAAGAGATGTCGCGTAAATTCAATCTTGGATTCTATCTGGGTGGTGCGGCGGCCGTCGCCTTGTGCGCCGCCCTGCCGGTTCTGGCGCAGCAGGCGCCGACCGCGGCCCCGGCCGGCGGCGAACAGACGCTGGACGAGATCATCGTCACCGGCTTCCGCGCCTCGCTGGCCAATGCGCTGCAGACCAAGCGCAATGCCAACGAGATCATCGAGTCCGTGACCGCCGAGGACATGGGCAAGTTCCCGGACCAGAACATTGCCGAAAGCCTGCAGCGCCTGTCCGGCGTGCAGATCGACCGCAATAACGGGCAGGGGACCAAGGTCCGCATCCGCGGTCTGGACCAGAACGTCACCTTGCTGAACGACGAGATTTTCCTGACCGGTCTGGAGGTTTTCACTTTGGGTGAAGGCCAGGACCGCAATACCGACAGTCTGGAAGGCGTGCCGTCGGAACTGCTGGGCGGGGTCGATGTCTACAAGTCGCCGAATGCCAGGCTGCTGGAAGGCGGTCTGGGCGGCACGGTCAACCTGAAGACCCGCAATCCGCTGGCGCTGGATGAGGGCTACACGGTGGCCGGCAACATCCGCGGCGCCAAGTCCAGCCACGCCGAAGGCGGCTGGAAGCCGCTGGGTGCTGCGGCTTTCGGTTATAACTGGGGCGACAAGGCCGCCTTCATCGGCACCTTGTCCTACGACAAGCAGAATGTGCAGACGGACGTTCTGCAGGGCCAGAACCGCGGCAACTGGCGCTTTGCCGAGCGCGGCGACAAGGCCACGGTGAAGACCAATTACTACGCACCCGAATACCGCTACGCCACCGACCGCGACCAGTCGCGCAAGCGCATCGGCGGCTCGCTGAGCGGCGCTGTGGTCCTGTCCGACAGCCTGGAACTGTCGGGCGAGTGGTTCCACTCTGAATCCGATATTTTGACGTCGGAAGCCTCGCTGAAATTCCCGTTCGCCATCGAAAGCCCGGGCCTGGATGCCACCAAGCCCTATACGATCGACAGCAACGGTGTGCTGATCAACGGTACCCTGATCGCCAATTCGGCCGAGGCGATCTCCTATGTGCAGAATTCCAGCGTCGATGCCGACAATTACGGCCTGAAGCTGAAATATGATGGCGGCGGCAATTTCCGCGGTTCTGTGCGCGGCGCCTATGCCAAGTCCAGCCTGTTCAGTGACAGCGCTAATAATGACGTGCGCTACACCAAGTACAGCGTGCCGACGGCCGATGCCAAGAGCGCGACGGGTTACAGCCACCAGGCGGCCAACCCGGCGGCACCGGCCAATTACCTGTTCACCTATAATAATGGCAATGGCGTCCTGCCGTCCTTCAGCTTGGCCAGCACGCCGGACCTCTACACCAACCCGGCCTATGGTTACTTCAAGTCGCACTGGGTATTCGGTGACCGCGCAGATCTGGAAAATTATTCGCTGCGCGCCGATGGCGAATATGACCCGGAATTCATCAAGTCCGGCAATGTTCACCTGTCCGCCGGTTATCGCTTCGCCTCGCGCGATGTCGATTATACGCGTGGCCGCTATCTGGCCGACTATTCCGGCAAGGGCGAGTTGGATGGCACGAAGTTCGGTCAGAAGTGGACGCCCTATGGCTATTTCCAGGACGGCGCCATCGGCTTCAAGTCCTGCGAACTGCCGAAGGGAACGCCGGGTATTCCGGCCAAGTGCGACAACCGCTTCGGCAATTCCCCGCCGCTGATCACACCGTTCCAGACCTTCACCGGGGCGGCCGGCCGTGTGGAGACCATCAACAATTTCTTCTCCTCCGGTGACATGGTGGGCGGCAAGGTCCTGGTCCAGGATCGCAGCCAGATGAAGGATGGGGCCGCCTGGATCCAGGCGCTGTATCCGTCGACCCCGTTCGCCTTCTATGAAGATCCGCTGGAAAGCTTCCGAGTGAAGGAGGAAACGCATTCCGGCTATCTGATGGCCGATATCGGCGATGCCGGCGACGGCTACCACATCAATGTCGGCGCCCGCCTGATCCACACCAACCTCACCGTCTATCAGAACCGCGCCACCGATCCGGACCCGGTCTATCTGGGCACCGACAGCTGGAACGGCGTTCTGCGCGACTATGAGACGGTGGCGAATGAACGGACCTACACGGACATCCTGCCCAGCCTGAACATGGTCTTCGACCTGGATGAAGGCCAGAAGGTGCGCTTCGCCGCTTCGCGCGTTGTGGCCCGCCAGAACCTGTTCGAGCTGGGTCGCGGTTTCCGTGTCGACTTCACCCGCAACCCGACCACCAACCTGTTCGAAGCCACCAACGGTTCGGCCGGCAACCCCGATCTGGATCCGTTCCGCGCCTCGCAGTTCGACCTGGGCTATGAATATTATTTCGGCAGCCAGGGTCTGGTGTCGGCCGTCGGCTTCTGGAAGGAAGTGGACAGCTTTATCGCCACGGAAACTAAGCCCGAATTCGTCATGGATCAGGCCGGTGGTCGCAATACCCCGATTCAGCGTCCGGTCAATGGCGAGGGTGGCCGCATCAAGGGCTTCGAACTGGGCGCGCAGTACGCCTTCGATTTCGGCGTCGGTTTCAACGTCAATTACACCTACTCCGACAGCAAGTCGCCGATCGCCAACGATTTCGACAAGGGCCTGCCCATCCCCGGTGTGTCCAAGCACGCCTTCAATGGACAGCTCTATTACGAATATGAAGGTCTGGAGACGCGCGTCTCCTACACCTGGCGCAACAAGTCGTTTGCCGGCAATTTCGGTTTCGGCGACGGCGCGGTCAACCGCACCCTGGGGATCTGGAACCGGTCCTATGGTCAGCTGGATGCCCAGATCGCCTATCAGGTCACTGACCAGATCGGTCTGACCCTGGAAGGCATCAACCTGACCAAGGAAGACCAGAGCCAGTATCTGCAGTACACCAACTTGCCCTTCACCTACAGCTCGGGCTCGCAGCGTATCATGGCGGGCATCCGGTTCAAGCTGGGCGAGTAAAGCGTCATGGTATCGGGCGCCGGGGAAATCCGGCGCCCGTTCTTCTTCAATAGCCCTTGGGCCCGCGGTTTTCATCCACGGGGCCAAGGGTTATCGTCATTTCCAGTCGATAAGCGGGCGGTACAAGCCTGCGCGGATTTTGGGGAGTGAGGCGTCATGACGGGCAATCTTCCGGGCAGCATCCTGATTGTGGGCGGTGGCACTGCCGGATGGATGGCGGCGGCGGCCCTGGCGCGGGCCGTCGGGCGCCATTGTCAGATCCAGGTGGTGGAAAGCAGTGAGATCGGCACCGTCGGCGTGGGGGAGGCGACGATCCCGGCCATCCGCGGCTTCAACCATATGCTGGGTCTGGATGAGCAGGATTTCCTGAGATACACCCACGGCACCTACAAGCTGGGGATTGAGTTCCGGGACTGGACGCGGCTGGATCACAGCTATTTCCACCCGTTTGGTGTGCATGGTGGCAGCCTGGATGCCACTTACACGCATCAATATTGGCTGCGCCTACACCAGATGGGGGAGGGTGGCAGTCTGGAGGATTATTCGCTGTGCAGCGTCATGGCAAAGCTGGGCCGTTACATGGCCCCCGTCACCGACCCGCGCAGCATCCTGTCCGTCGTCGGCTCCGCCTATCATTTTGACGCCTCGCTTTATGCTCAGTATCTGCGGCTTTATGCGCAAAGGCTGGGCGTGGTGCGGATGGATCGCAAGGTGGTGGATGTGGCTCTGCGCGGGGAGGACGGGTTCGTCGACGCCGTGATCTGCGAGAATGGGGAGCGGCTGACGGCCGATTTCTTCATCGACTGCACGGGCTTCACCGGCCTGCTGATCGAAAAGGCGCTGAAGACGGGGTACGATGACTGGACGCACTGGCTGCCCTGTGACCGGGCCTGGGCCGTGCCTTCATCCGGTGATGGCCGCATCACGCCCTATACACGATCCACGGCGCGGGCGGCCGGCTGGCAATGGCGCATCCCGCTGCGCCACCGCGTCGGCAATGGTCATGTGTTCAGCAGCCACCATATGGCGGAGGAACAGGCCCGCGACATCCTGCTGTCGAACCTGGACGGGGAACCGCTGGCTGAGCCGAAGCTGCTGCGCTTCATCACCGGGCGGCGCAAACAGGCCTGGGTGAAGAACTGCCTGTCGCTGGGTCTGGCGTCCGGGTTCCTGGAACCGCTGGAAAGCACGTCGATCCATCTGATCCAGACGGGCATCACCAAGCTGCTGGATTTCTTCCCCGGCGGTCGCATCGACCCGGCGGAAGTGGCGGAATATAACGCCCTGGCGCAGGCCGAGTTCGAGGCGGTGCGCGATTTCCTGATCCTGCACTATCATGTGACGCAACGGTCCGACAGCGCGTTCTGGAACCATTGCCGGACCATGGATATTCCCGACAGCCTGAAAAACCGGATCGAGCTTTTCCGTCGGCGCGGTCGGATATCAACCCGTGCCCGCGCCCTGTTCACGGATACAAGCTGGATCGCGGTGATGCTGGGGCAGGGGATCGAGCCGGAAGGGTACGATCCCCTGGTCGACATGCATCCGATCGAGGCGGTGCGGGAGCGGATGTCCACCATGCGCACCCGCATCCGCCAGGCCGCCGAAAGCATGCCGACGCATGAGGCGTTCCTGGCGGGACAGAAGGCGGCTTGAGCCGCCTTGCTCAGCTGCAGCCCGTCGTGCCGCCGCAGGTGTCGCATTTCAGGCAGGTGCCGTTGCGGACCAGGGTCATGTTGCCGCATTCGGGGCAGGGGTCGCCCTCGTACCCGCGGGCGCGGGCTTCCTTCATGCGTTCAAAGCGCGCGTCCTGGCGTCCCACGGTGCCGCCGCGCAGGGCCGTGCTGGACAGGCTGTCGGAATGCACCGTTGTCCCGCCGCTGAACGCCTTGGGCGCGTCGGTGCCGGTGGCGGCATAGCTGGTCGTCGTCGCCTGCTGGAAGGCGGTAACAATGCGGCTCTGCTGCCCGCCCGGCACGACGCGCAGGTTGGAACGGACATAGCCGGTGGACGCGATGCGGGCTACGGCCGCCAGGGTCTCCTGGGTCATGCGCGCGGCATTGTCGGGCAGTTCCGGGGCTGTATTGGCGGCTTCCGGCATGCCGGCCAGATCGGCCTGGGCATCGCCCCGTCCCATCGTGTCGGGCAGCAGATCCTCCGGCGTGGCGTGCGCCAGATCGTTGCGGCCCAGATAGGAGATGGCCAGTTCCCGGAACACATAATCCAGGATGCTGGTCGACATCTTGATGGCATCGTTGCCCTGCACCATGCCCGATGGCTCGAAGCGGGTGAAGGTGAAGGCCTCCACATATTCTTCCAGCGGTACGCCATATTGCAGGCCCAGCGACACGGCGATGGCGAAGTTATTCATCATCGACCGGAAAGCGGCCCCTTCCTTATGCATGTCGATGAAAATCTCGCCCAGGCGACCATCCTCATACTCGCCGGTGCGCAGATAGACCTTGTGCCCGCCGACCATGGCCTTCTGGGTGTAGCCCTTGCGCCGCTGCGGCAGCTTTTCCCGGTCGCTGATCCGGACGACCTTTTCCACCACGCGTTCGATGGTGCGCTCCACCACCCGTTCGGCCACCTCGGCGACGCGGGCAGCGGCCGGCGCTTCCATGATGCGCTCGACCAGGGTCTGCTCCTCGTCCAGCAGATCGTCCTCGTCCTCCTCCAGCACCTGGGCGTTCAGCGGCTGCGACAGCTTCGACCCGTCGCGGTAAAGCGCATTGGCCTTCAGCCCCAGACGCCAGGACAGCATATAGGCGTCATTGCAGGCGCTGACCGACGCGCTGTTGGGCATGTTGATGGTCTTGGAAATGGCGCCGGAGATGAAAGGCTGCGCCGCTGCCATCATGCGGATATGGGCCTCGGCCGACAGGAAGCGCTTGCCGATCTTGCCGCAGGGGCTGGCGCAGTCGAACACCGGCAGATGCTCGTCCTTCAGGCCCGGCGCCCCCTCCAGGGTCATGGCGCCGGCGACATAGACGTTGGCCGCCTCAATCTCCTTCTTCGTGAAGCCCAGATGGGCCAGAAGATCGAAGCCGGAACTGTCCAGCAGGTCGGCCGGGATGTTCAGCACATCGGTGCAGAATTCCGTGCCCAGCGTCCATTTGTTGAAGACGAACTTGATGTCGAAGGCGGCCTCAAGCGCCTGCTCCACCCGCTCGATCTCGGCATCGCCAAAGCCAAGCTTGCGCAGCCGGTCATGGGTGATGCCGGGCGCGCCCACCAGCGTGCCGTTGCCCACGGCATAGCGTTCGATCTTCGCGATGGTGGCGTCGTCATAGCCCAGACGCGACAGCGCCTCCGGCACGACGCGGTTGATGATCTTGAAATAGCCGCCGCCGGCCAGCTTCTTGAACTTCACCAGGGCGAAGTCGGGTTCGATGCCCGTCGTGTCGCAGTCCATGACCAGACCGATGGTGCCCGTCGGTGCGATCACGGTTGCCTGGGCGTTGCGGTAGCCATGTTCCTTGCCCAGATCCAGCGCCTCGTCCCAGGCGCGGCGGGCGGCGGCGACCAGATCGGCATCGGGGCATTCATCGCCGACCAGCGGCACCGGCGCCACCGACAGGCCCTGATAACCGGTGCGGGCACCATGCGCGGCGCGGCGATGGTTGGCGATGACGCGCAGCATGGGTTCGGCATTGGCGGCATAGCCGGGGAAGGGCCCCAGCTCCCGCGCCATTTCGGCCGAGGTCTTGTAGGCGACACCCGTCATCAGCGCCGTGATGGCGGCCGTCAGGGCGCGGCCTTCCACACTGTCATAGGGCAGGCCGGCCGCCATCAGCAGACCGCCGATATTGGCAAAGCCCAGGCCGAGGGTGCGGAAATCGTACGACAGGCGCGCGATTTCCCGCGAGGGGAACTGCGCCATGGCCACGGAGATTTCCAGGACGATGGTCCACAGACGGCAGGCATGGGTGAAGGCGTCGATATCGACACTGCCATCGGCCCGGCGGAATTCCATCAGGTTCATGGACGCCAGATTGCAGGCCGTATCGTCCAGGAACATATATTCGCTGCACGGGTTCGACGCGTTGATCCGGCCCGAGTTGGGGCAGGTGTGCCATTCATTGATGGTCGTGTCGAACTGCACGCCGGGATCGGCCGACTGCCAGGCGGCATAGCCGATCTTGTCCCACAGGTCGCGGGCGCGCAGCGTTTTGGCCACCTTGCCATCCGTGCGGCGCGTGAGGTTCCAGGGACCGTCACTTTCCACCGCTTCCAGGAAGCCGTTGGGCACGCGCACGGAATTGTTGGAATTCTGGCCGCTGACGGTCAGATAGGCCTCGGAATCCCAGTCGGTGTCGAAGGTGCGGATATCGATCCCGGCGAAACCCTGGCCCGCCAGCTGGATGGCGCGCTGGATGTAATTTTCCGGAACCAGATCGCGGCGCGCGGCGATGACGGCCCGCTTCAGGGCCTTGTTCTTGGTCGGGTCCAAACGTTCCGCATCCGGACCGATCCCTTCATTGCAGGCCGCCATGATCATGTTCAGGTGGCGGGACACCTGCTTGGAGCCGGTGACCAGGGCGGCGACCTTCTGTTCTTCCACCACCTTCCAGTCGATATAGGCTTCGATATCGGGGTGGTCGAGGTCGACCGTCACCATCTTGGCGGCGCGGCGGGTGGTGCCGCCCGATTTGATGGCGCCGGCAGCGCGGTCGCCGATGCGCAGGAAGCTCATCAGGCCCGACGACTTGCCGCCGCCAGCCAGCTTCTCATTCTCCCCGCGCAGGCGGGAGAAGTTCGTTCCGCTGCCGGAACCATACTTGAACAAACGCGCCTCGCGGACCCACAGGTCCATGATGCCGCCTTCATTCACCAGATCATCGGCCACCGACTGGATGAAGCAGGCGTGCGGCTGCGGCCGCTCATAAGCGGAGCGGGAGGGGACGACGGCGCCCGTTTCGGGATCGACATAGAAATGGCCCTGGCTGGGACCGTCGATGCCATAGGCCCAGTGCAGGCCCGTGTTGAACCATTGCGGGCTGTTGGGCGCCGCCATCTGACGGGCCAGCATGAAGCGCATTTCGTCGAAGAAGGCGGATGCGTCCGAGTCCGTATCGAAATAGCCGCCTTTCCAGCCCCAATAGGTCCAGGTGCCGGCCAGACGGTCGAAAACCTGCTTGGCCGACGTCTCCCCGACGGTGCGCGCATCCGCCGGCAGGGAGGCCAGGGCCTTTTCGTCCGCGACATGGCGCCACAGGAAGGAGGGGACGGCATTCTCCTCCACCGCCCTCAGGGCGGCGGGCAGGCCGGCGCGGCGGAAATATTTCTGGGCCAGGATATCGCAGGCGACCTGACTCCATTCCGCCGGCACTTCGATGTCCTTGGCCTGGAAGACGATGGAACCGTCGGGATTGCGAATCTCGCTCGTCGCCTGTCGGAACGGGATGCCGGCATAGGCGTCCTGACCCCCGGTGGTGAAACGGCGTTCGATACGCATTGTCCTCTGCCCCTTCCAGACAAAACCCGCGGTGCGGACAGCCGTCTTCCCGCCCCTGGGGACCGGCTGCACCCGCACCGCAATATATGGTGACAGCCCGAAGGCTAGGCCAGTGATGACCCTCCGGCAACTAGATTTTGTTGTCTATATCAGGGGCATACACTGCTTCTTGTGGTTGACGGCAATGGAACGGACGCGATGTCGCAGGTGGTCACGGGAATGGCGGAAAGGCTGGATTTTTATGACAGCCCCCTTGCCGGAGTCGTGCGCATCCCCATCTCGTCTGGTGCATTGGGCCAGGTGTCCCGCCGACAGGCATATCCAAACCGGACAGGGGGTTTCATTCCGTCCGCAACGGTGGCAGGGTGCGCCAGCCGGATGTTGCCGGTTTCCGCTACGCGTGTTGCGCCCTGAATGACCCCACAGCCCGATCCTCCGTCCCCAGACGCGACCCAAGGCCAGGCCGACAACGGCATGAGCCGACGGCAGAAGATGTTGTTGGGGGTGGCGACGGCGCTGTTCCTGGCCATCCTGCTGGTGATCGCGGTCCGCCATGTCATGGCGGAAATCAGCTTTGCCGAAGTGCTGGCCTATCTTGAGGGATTGCCGCTGTCCAAGGTCGTGAAGGCCATCGGCCTGACCTGCGGCGCCTATTGGCTGCTCACGCTCTATGATGTCTCCGCACTGATCTATCTGAAGAAGAAGGTGCCGTATCGCACCACGGCATTTGCGGCGTCCTGCGGCTATGCCATTTCCAACAATGTCGGTTGGGCTGTGATCAGCGGGGCGGGCGTGCGTCTGCGCGCGTATGGCAATGCGGGGCTGACGGCCGGGGATGTGGCCAAGGTGGTGGTCTTCTCCACCACCACCTTCACGCTGGGCCTGACCTTCACGGGGGCCGTCGGGATGATCGCCGGGCCGCATCCCGTGTCGGTCCTGTTGAAGATCCCGGAAGTGGCGGTGCAGTTGATCGGCGCGGCCATGCTGGCAGGGCTGGCCGTCGTGGTCGGCATCGCGGCCGTGACGCGCAAGCCCGTGAAGCTGTGGCGCTGGACCATCCAACTGCCCAGCTGGGGAGGGGTGCTGTCGCAGATCACCATTGCCTCGGCCGAACTGGTGGTGACGGCGGCCATCCTGTGGATGCTGCTGCCCGTGGGCGTGAATGTGCCCTTCACTTCCTTCGTCGCCCTGTTCTGTGCGGCTCTGATCGTGGCCATCTTCAGCCATGTGCCCGGCGGCATTGGCGTGTTCGAGACCATCATCATGCTGGGCATGGCCGACCAGGATCAGGCCAGCGGCATCCTGGGCGCCCTGCTGGCCTATCGCTTTATCTATTATGTCCTGCCGCTGATCGTGGCCGGCATGGGCATCGCCATCTGGGAAATTCGCCACCATACGGGCCGCTTCGGCCGCGCCGCCGACCGGCTGCGCGGGCATAAGGGGCCATAGACGAACGCATGGGGGCAGGGTATGCCGCGTTGCAGTGGACAAGCTCCCCGGCGGCGGTGCATAGTCCCCGCCGTCTTTCGTTGCGCATCACGGAATAACCATGAGCGATCGCATTTCCCTGGCCACCTGGATGGCCAACATCCAGATCCGTATGCTTGTCTGGCGCGCCGGCCGTCTGGTCGGGTCCGACGCGGCCGGGAATCGCTATTTCGAGGAAAAGAAGGCCCGCCCCGGCATGAAGGCCCGTCGCTGGGTCCTTTACAAGGGCGAGCCGGAGGCGACCAAGGTGCCGCCCGAATGGCACGGCTGGATCCATTACAACATGGCAGCCCCGCTGGCGGCCGACAGCCAGTTCCACAAGGGCTGGCAGCAGCCGCATCAACCCAATCCGACCGGGACGGTCCAGGCCTATCGTCCGCCCGGCCACCTGTTCGCCGGCGGCAAGCGCGACAAGGCAACCGGCGACTACGAGGCCTGGACGCCGAACTGATCGTCCCTATCTAGGGATGTGTGCCATGGCGGCGCCGCAAAAGCGCCGCCATGTGCGTTTAAGGCCGGGGCTATCGTGCCCGGGTTGCGTCAGGGAGCTGATCTGTCCATGAACCGGAATGTGATCGAAACAGTGATGGGTGCCGTCGTCCTGCTGGTCGCCGGCTTCTTCCTGTTCTTCGCCTATACGACCAGCAATGTGAAATCCGTTTCCGGCTATACGCTGGAGGCGCGGTTCACCAGCACCGGCGGTCTGGCTGCCGGGTCGGATGTCCGCATCTCCGGCGTCAAGGTCGGCACGGTCACCCAGCAATATCTGGACAGTCAGACCTATCAGGCGGTCGTGCGCATGGAGATCGACAGCAATGTCAAGCTGCCGCGCGACACCACGGCCAGCATCGCCAGCGAAAGCCTGCTGGGCGGGCGCTATCTGAAGCTCGACCCCGGTGGGGAAGAGGACAAGCTGAAGGCCGGCGACCGTATCGAATACACGCAGAGCGCGGTCAATCTGGAGGATCTGCTGGGCCGTTTCATCTTCAATTCCAGCAGCGACAAGAAGGGCGATGCCGCCGCCGCGCCGGACCATCCCTGATCGGCTTGTTGGGCCTCAGGTCATCTCTGCCGCGGCCATGATACCGCCAGAATGGGCCGCTTCACTGACGGCACCGCTTTCACGGCAACCCTGGTTCCATAGCATGCCCCGTTTATTCCTGCTTCCCCTGTGCCTGACACTGGCGCTCGCCGGTCCCGCAGCCCTGGCCCAGCAGGAAGGGCCGTCGTCCGCGCCGGCGCCGACGGCCATTGATCCGGCCATCCCCGCGGAGCCGCCGATGCCGGTCCCCGGTACCGTCCAGCGGCCGGCCCCGCCGCCACCACCCGCCCGCACCTTCGATCCGATGCCAATCGCGCTTTTGCAGGGCCTGGACAAGGTCACCGCCCGCACCTCCACCTTCGAGGCGAAGGTGGGGGAGGTGGTGTCGTTCGGGCAATTGTCCATCACTGTCAAATCCTGCCGCAAGTCGGCCCCCATTGATCCGCCGGAATCAGCGGCCTTCCTGGATGTGCAGGAGAGACGCCCGGATGGGCCCGCGGTGCCGGTGTTCAATGGCTGGATGTTCGCGTCCAGCCCGGCCCTGTCGGCCATGGAACACCCGGTCTATGACGTGTGGGTCAAGGATTGCAGGAAGTCGGACACCAAGGCCCGTTCATCCTCCAGGCAGTGAAAATCGGCCTGGGCCGAAACGGCCTTTGTCAGCAAGGCGCGATAGCGGTGGCGCGGGATTTCCTTGGCACCGAACTGTGACAGATGTTCCGTCAGGAACTGTGTGTCCAGCAACATGAAGGCGCCGGCCGTCAGTCGCGCCACCAGATGCACCAGCGCCACCTTGCTGGCGTCTGTGGCGCGGGAGAACATGCTTTCTCCGAAAAAGGCCGCACCCAGCGACACGCCATAGAGCCCGCCCACCATCTGCCCGTCCTGCCAGCATTCGACGCTGTGGGCATGGCCCATGGCGTGAAGCTGACAATAGGCTTCCATGATTTCCGCGTTGATCCAGGTCTGGGGCCGGTCGGGTGCCGGTTCAGCGCAATGCTGCATGGTGGCCCGAAAATCACCATCCACCCGCACATCGAAGGGGAAGTGCCGGACCGTCTTGCGCAGGCGGCGCGGCACATGGAAGGCGTCAAGCGGCAGCACCCCCCGGAATGGTGGATCAAACCACAGGAGATCATCCGCGTCCGCACTCTCCGCCATCGGGAAAACCCCGCCTGCATAGGCGCGGATCAGCAACTCCGGTGTCAATATCCCCATGATCCCCTGGCGTCTGGTGGCGGGGTTTAGCGGATAACCATAGCAACAAGCATGTCCCGGCACAAATGAACTGGCCATTGGCGGCATCCACAGCGCGTCCCGCAGGCCCGGCAGCGAATATTCTGGTTTATACCAGTTCCATGTAATCTGTCAGGTGATGACTGGCGAATTCTTTGGTTACGTAGAATCCGTTCCCCGTATCCACCTGTTGCCTGAGTGCATGTCAAAAAACCACCATCAAGGATTTATCTAAAATCATCGAAAGTTAGTCGCATGGGGGGCATGCGAACGATGTAATGCGCAGAATCCCTGAAAATGACTCCGATTGATTGCGTGACGTCATGGAAACTTCATGGAATTGCGACATTCTGTTTATCAACCGATCTCTATGTCATCCGTACAGGTGCGTCGGTCGTTCTATCGACGGACCAACTGCCTGGAACAGTGACGACGTTTCCTGAACCCCAACATCGGGATGTGCGGCATGACGGAACTGACGCTGACGAACGAGACGCCGCAGGCGATGGGCGCTGCGGAACCCCACATGGAGCGCCGCAAGGGCGCCCGTCTGTGGTGGGCCAACCTGTTCGATGGCGGCGACTGGCGTTTTGGCCGGCGACAGGGGGACGGTGGCTGGTTGGCGCAACTGTCTATCTCCACACGCATCGGCTTCCTGGTCGGGGCGGCCCTGTTGACCGTGCTGATGACGGCCGGCCTGTTCCTGATCGGTGATGCAAGGCGTGAACATGCGACCAACCGGATGACGGGCTTGTCGGCCTTCGCCGAAACGGCGGCGGATCTGAACCGCCGGACCACGGCGCTGCAATTGCATGCGACCCGTTTCCTGCGTGAGCATGACCGTGCGGCGGGAGAGGCTTTCAAAGCCACCCTGGCGGAGGTGGAAAAGGCGGTGTCCGATCTGTCCGCCCATCCGTCGGCGGCCGATGAGGTCGACACGATCACCGCCCTGTCGGAGCGGCTGGGCCGTCTGACGGCGGCCTTCGACAAGGTGGCCGATGCGGCGCGCACCGTCGGCTTCTCGGACGAGGACGGGTTGCGCGGGCAGATGTTCAAGTCTGTGGCCGCCGCCGAGGCCGAGTTGAAGAAATGGCCCGTGACCATGGGCGCGCAGCTGTTCGTCGGCATGGCGGAGATGCGCAATGCCGAGAAATCCTTCCTGCTGACGGGGGAGGACCGGTATCTGGGCCAGCATCGCAAGGCCTTCAACGAATTCTCCTTCTTCATCCCCGAAACGCAGTTCGACCCGCAGACCAAGGAAACCATCGACGCCCTATCCCGCCAATATCGGCAGGACATGGTGGCCCTGGCCGATGCCACCGCGCAGCAGAATGCCGCCGTCAAGGAATTCACGGGTGTTTTCGCGGAAACCACGCCGCTGATCGACAGGCTGTTCACCTATACCCGCGCCGGGCTGGCCGATGCCAAGCAGGCGGAACGGGATATCCGCGTCAATACCCAACGCCTGACCATGGCCATCGGCGGCATCCTGGTGGCCTTGTTCTGCGGCCTGTCGCTGTTGCTGGTCCGGTCGATCACCCGGCCGCTGGCCCAGATCGAACAGGCCATGGAAGGGCTGGCGCGGGGTGAGCGGCTGTCTTTCATCCCCGGCACCGGGCGTCAGGATGAAATCGGGGACATGGCCCGCGCCATCGACGTGTTCCGGGTCAACGCCGAGGAGATGGATCGGCTGAAGGCCGAGGAGCAGGAACGCGAGCGCGTCCATAAGCAGGAGATGGCCGATCGGCTGGGGGGGCTGGCCCTGGCGCTGGAACAGGAGATGACCCGCCGCGTTGATGCCGTGCTGGCCGAGGCCGCGGGCATTGCCACCATGGCCGACAGCATGTCGGGGGCCGCCACCCGCACGGGTGAACAGTCGGACGGCGTGGCCGTGGCCGCGCAGGAGGCGACCGGCAATGTTCAGAATGTCGCGGCCGCAACAGAGGAACTGGCTTCATCCTCGCGGGAGATCGGCCGTCAGGTGACGGCAGTGGCCGACATGGTGCATGACGCTGTACAGCGTGGCGGCCAGACGCGCGCCGTGGCGGCGCAGCTGGCCGATGCCGCGCACAATATCGGCCGGGCCGCCCAGTTGATCGGCGATATCTCCGGTCAGACCAACCTTCTGGCCCTGAATGCCACGATCGAGGCGGCCAGGGCCGGCGAGGCGGGTCGGGGCTTCGCCATCGTCGCCGCGGAGGTGAAGACCCTGTCGACCCAGACGGGGCAGGCAACGGAAGAGATCACGTCCCAGATCACGGCAGTACAGCGGGCAACGGAGCGGGTGATCGCCGACATCCATCAATTGCACGAGGTGATTGGCCGCATCGACGAGATTGCCGCCACCATCAGCGCCGCCGTGAACGAGCAGGGCGCCGCCACGGAGAGCATCAGCGCCAGCGCCACCAGTGCTGCCGACGGCACCAACGAGGTGTCCGATCGCATCCGCAGCGTGGCGTCCGACGCCAGCGAGACCCGTACCCTGTCCCTGGACCTGGGGCGGCGGGCGACGCAGGTAACGGCGGAAATGCGGGCACTGCGCGAGCGGCTGGCGATCATCCTGGCCGACAGCCAGCGCCAGGTCGGCTAAGCCGTGGGCCCTTGCCCTGTCGTTGCGGGCAGGGACGGCAGCAGCAGCAGCCGTTCCGCCTCGCTGGCGGGTACGGGCCGGGAGAAGTAGAAACCCTGGCCGTAGCGGCATTCCAGCGACCGCAGGAAGGTCACCTCGGCCGGGTTCTCGATCCCCTCCGCGACCACATCCAGATCAAGGTTCTTGGCCAGCAGCAGGATGATGCGGGGGATTTCCTCCCGCCGGTCGCCACTGCCCGCCCCCTTGATGAAGGCCCGGTCGATCTTCAGGGAATTCACCGGATAGCGGTGAAGATAGGAGAGGCTGGAATAGCCGGTGCCGAAATCGTCCAGCGACAGGCTGACACCCAGATCGCGGATCTGCTGCATCATGGGCACTACCCGCGAAGGGTCGTCCATCAGCAGGCTTTCGGTGATTTCCAGCTTCAAGGTGCCGGGGGAGATGCAGGTGCGGGTCAGTACATCGCGCACAGTGTCCACGATATCGTCGTCCAGCATCTGCCGGCCCGATACGTTCACGCTCATGAACAGGCCGCTATCATGGGCCTGCTGCCACCGCGCCAGCTGTTCTGCGGCTTCCTGCATGGCCCAGCGGCCGATCTGCAGGATCAGGCCCGTATCTTCCGCCAGCGGCACGAAATCGGCGGGGGAGATCAGGCCGCGCTCCGGATGCTGCCAGCGGATCAGCGCTTCGTACCCGGCCACCGTCTGGTCGGCCAGGCGTACGATGGGCTGGTAATGCAGCATCAGCTGGTGGCGATCTGCGGCCAGACGCAGGTCGGCTTCCGTCCGCAGGCGCGACATGGCGCGGGCGCGCAGCGCGTCGTCGAACACTTCGACCCGGTTGCGGCCAGCCCCCTTGGCACGGAACATGGCCAGGCTGGCATCGCGCATCATGTCGGCGGCCTGGGCGTAGCCGGTATGTGACATGGCGATGCCGCCCGACACGGTCAGCACCACCTCCTCGCCCGAATGCAGCAGGATCGGTTCGGCAATGGCGAGCGCCAGCCGGTGGGCGGCCGTCAGCGCCGCCTTCACATCGACGACGCCATCCATCAGCACCCCGAACTCGTCCGCCGAAACGCGGGCGATGGTGTCGCCGGCCCGCCGCTGCGCCTCCAGCCTTTTGGCCAGGATGCGCAGAACCTCATCCCCGGTATTGGGGCCCAGACTGTCATTGATGGTCTTGAAATGGTCCAGGTCGAACAGGATGACGGCACAGGGCGGATCATCCGGGCGGCGGCGGCGGTCGATGGTCTGGTTGATGCGGTCCATCAGCAGCGACCGGTTGGGCAACCCCGTCAACCCATCATGGAAAGCATCGAACAGCACCTGCTGTTCCGCCCGTTTGCGCGCCGTGATGTCGGTCATCGACCCCGCCATGCGGGTGGCGTCACCCAGCTCGTCGCGGATGGCGACGCCGCGGATCAGCACCCACATCTCCGCCCCGCTGTCATGGCGGACGCGGGCCTCGTGTTCCAGATGATCGATGCCGCCGGACAGATGCAGCTGGAAGGCCGCCCGCAGCCCCGGCAGGTCACTGGCATGGATCAGGGCGAACCAATCCTCGATCGTGCCCACCCATTCCCCGCCGGGCAGGCCCAGCATGTCGGACCAGCGGGGGGAGTAATAGACTTCACCTTCGGCGATACGCCAATCCCACAGGCCGTCATTGGCGCCCTGGGCAGCCAGCGCATAGCGTTCCTCGCTGATGCGCAGCTGCTCCTCGGCGATCTTGCGGTCGGTGATGTCGGATTGTGACCCGACCAGACGCACCGGCTCCCCCGCGCCGTCCAGTACGGCGATGCCGCGGCACAGCATCCAGCGCCAGCCACCACGGGCATGCAGGATGCGGTATTCGATCTGGAACGGTTTGCCGGCAGCCGAAATCTGGGCGTCCAGCGTAGCCTGTAACCAGATCAGATCCTCCGGATGCACGCGATTGAGCCATTCCTCCGGCCCGTCGCCCCCATTGTCGACCGTCAGGCCGATCAGAGCCCACCAGCGGGGCGCGTAATAAAGGCGGTCGGTGCGCAGATCCCAGTCGTAAAGCCCGTCATTGGTGGCCGCCGCCGCCAGCGCCAGCCGTTCCTCGCTGATGCGCAGGCGCTCCTCCGCCTCCTTGCGCTCCGTGATGTCGCTGGCGGTTCCGATCAGCCGGGTGACGGTGCCGTCGGCAGCGGCGATGGCAGAGCCGCGGACCAGCAGCCAGGTCCAGTCATCGCGACCGTTGCGCACGCGATGTTCAATGACGAACCGCCGGCCACCCTCGTCCTGGCGCGGGCGCAATGTCGCTTCCAGCCATTGCAGGTCGTCGGGATGGACGCGGCCGAACCAGTCACGCGGGGCCGTCGCGGCCCCTTCGGTCGGCAGCCCCAGATGATCGCGGAAACCCGGCGACAGGAACATGGTATCGGCGATCAGGTCCCAGTCCCAGACGGCCTCGCCGCTGGAAAGTCCCGCCAGCATATAACGCTGGGCCAGTTCGTCGTCGCATAGGGGCTGGGGCAAGGGAGAGGCCGGTCAGATTTGGAAAGATTGATTGCGCAAAACTCTATACCACTTTCGTGCAAGCGGGCCATGCCCCTTCGCGGGCGGGCCTTATTTATTATACACTTGCGCCATGGACTGGACCGATCAAGCAATATTGCTCTCTGCCCGCGCCTATGGGGAAACGGCGGCACTGGCCTTGCTGCTGACGCGCGATCACGGGCGGCATGCAGGGCTTGTGCATGGCGGACAATCCGCGCGACTGCGTGCGACGCTGGAGCCGGGCAACCTGCTGGCCGCCAGCTGGCGGGCGCGGCTGGCGGATCAGCTGGGCACCTGGTCGCTGGAGCTGGAACGTGCCTATGCGGCGCCTTTGCTGGACGATCCGCTGCGACTCGCCTGTCTGGCCTCGGCCTGCGCCCTGCTGGAAGGGCTGCTGGCCGACCGGGAACCTCATCCGGCCCTGTTCGATGCGACCCTGGCCCTGTTCGACGCCCTGTCGACGGAAGTCTGGGCGGAGATCTATGTCCGCTGGGAGATCGGGCTGCTGGAGGAGGTGGGGTTCGGCCTGGACCTGACGCGATGTGCGGTCAGCGGACGGGAGGCGGCGGACCTGTTTGCCGGCAATGATGGGCTTTCCCATGTCAGCCCGCGCACGGGCCGGGCCGTGTCGGCATCGGCCGCTGAACCCTACAAGGACAAGTTGCTGCCCTTGCCGCCCTTCCTGCTGGGCCTGTCCGACGGCGGGCCGGCGGAGGTGATGCAGGGATTGGCGCTGACGGGCCATTTCCTGGAACGCAGCGCCTTTGCCCAGCGCCATGCCGAGGTGCCGGCGGCGCGCGGGCGGCTTGTGGAACGCTATGGCCGAGCGCATGGTCTGCCGGCCGACGCGGGATGACAGCAAATCCGCGCGATGTTATATTCTAATCATCAACCCTTGTGAGGCGATGCGCCATGGACGGCAAGCCGGCCACGGATATGGAAGTGGAAGACCTCGGCCCCTTCGCCGACGCCGATCCGGCATGGCTGCGGGCGCAGATATTGCCGGTTCGCGAGAGGTATGAACGCGATCCGTCCTCGCTGGTTCCGATGGAAGAAGCGTTTCGGCGGGTACGGGATGTGCTGCGCGACCGGGCACGATGACAGCTCGGTATTTGGTCAGTTTCTCTGACGAGGCTCTGGTTGATATGGCCAATTTGGCCATCCGTATCGCAGAAGATCGAGGCGACGCTGTGGCTGACCGTTACATCGCTCGGCTGGAAGCATATTGCCGGGGCCTTCGCACGTTCCCCTATAGAGGTCGCTTTCGTCCCGACGTCACACCCGACCAGCGGATGGTCGGTTTTGAACGCCGGGTTTCGATCTATTTCCGCATCCGTGATGATCTGGTCATTATCGAACGCCTGCTCTATGCCGGCCGGCAGTTGTAGAAGCTGCATATCCCCTAAGGTCAGTATAGAAGCCAGTACCCATGCCCCTACCATATCTGGTATGGATTAGGGCATGACCGACGCCGCCTATGAAATCCTGGACAAACGCCTCGCCGAAGCGCTCGGTGAACGGTACCTGTCCTATGCGCTGTCCACCATCGTCTCCCGTTCGCTGCCCGATGTGCGCGACGGGTTGAAGCCGGTGCATCGACGTATCCTGTTCGCCATGAGCCAGCTGAAGCTGGACCCCAACACCATGCCGAAAAAGTCGGCCCGCGTGGTCGGCGACGTCATCGGCAAGTTCCATCCCCATGGCGATCAGTCCGTCTATGATGCCCTGGTGCGACTGGCGCAGGATTTCGCCAGCCGTTATCCGCTGGTGGAAGGCCAAGGGAACTTTGGCAATATCGACGGCGATAACGCCGCCGCCATGCGATATACCGAGGCCAAGCTGACGGAGGTCGCCAAGGCCTTGATGCAGGGCCTGGACGAGGATGCGACCGATTTCCGCCCCACTTATGATGGTGACGGACAGGAACCCATCGTTCTGCCGGCGGCCTTCCCCAACCTGCTGGCCAACGGGTCGGCGGGTATTGCGGTGGGCATGGCTACCAGTATCCCGCCGCACAATGTGGGGGAAATCTGTGGCGCCCTGAACCTGATCATCGAACGCGAATTGTTGCCGGCACCGGAAAAGCGCCGGCCTGTGGCAGTGGATGAACTGGTCAGCTGGATCCGCGGGCCCGATTTTCCCACCGGCGGCGTGCTGGTGGAGCCGCGCGCCAATATCGTTGAAGCCTATCGCACCGGCCGCGGTGCCTTTCGCCTGCGCGCGCGCTGGACGAAGGAAGCGCTGGGCCAGGGCACCTGGCAGGTCGTCGTCACCGAAATCCCCTACCAGGTGCAGAAATCACGTCTGGTGGAGAAGATTGCGGAATTGCTGACGGAGCGGAAGCTACCGCTGCTGGACGATGTGCGCGACGAGTCGGCGGAGGATATCCGCCTGATCCTGGTGCCCAAGAGCCGGAATGTCGATCCGGCCGTGCTGATGGAACAACTGTTCCGCAACACGGACCTGGAAATCCGCTTCAGCCTGAACATGAACGTGCTGGATGGCGGCACCCTGCCGCGCGTCATGAACCTGCACGAGGTGCTGCACGCCTTCCTGGCCCATCGTCAGGATGTGCTGATCCGTCGGTCCCGGTTCCGGCTGGCGGAGATCGAGCATCGGCTGGAGGTGCTGGGCGGCTATCTGATCGCGTATCTGAACCTGGACGAGGTCATCCGCATCATCCGCGAGGAGGATGAGCCGAAGAAGGAGCTGATGCGCACCTTCTCGCTTTCCGACGTGCAGGCTGAAGCCATCCTGAACATGCGCCTGCGGTCCTTGCGCCGTCTTGAAGAGTTCGAGATCAAGAAGGAACATGATGCGCTGTCGGCGGAAAAGGCCAAGCTGACCGATCTTCTGGCGGATGAGAGCAAGCGCTGGCGGGCCATCCGCAGCGATGTTCAGCAGATGGACAAAAAATTCGGCCGCTCCACGGCATTGGGCGAACGCCGTACCGAGGTGGGGGATGCCCCGGTCGAGGTGGTGGTGCCGGTTGAGGCCATGATCGAGCGCGAGCCGCTGACTGTCTTCCTGTCCGAAAAGGGCTGGATCCGTGCCGTTTCCCGCCACCTGACGGCGGTGGAGGCGGCGGAGACCAAGTACAAGGATGGCGACAAGGAAGCGTTCGTCCTGCGTGTGCAGACCACCGATAAGCTGCTGGTCTTTGCCAGCAACGGCAAATTCTACACGCTGGGTGCCGACAAGCTGCCGCGCGGGCGCGGTTTTGGCGAGCCGGTACGTCTGATGGCCGATCTGGGTGAGGCGGAGATCATCGCCCTGTTGCCGCATGTGCCGGGCCAGAAGCTGCTGGTGGCCAGCAGCGACGGCCGTGGCTTCCAGGTGGAGGCAGATGAGGTCGTGGCCCAGACCCGCGCCGGCAAGCAGGTGCTGAACCCGTCCGACGGGGCCGTGGCCACCCTGGTGACGGTGGTGGAGGGCGATGCGGTTGCCGTTATTGGCAATAACCGCAAGCTGCTGGTCTTCAAGCTGGATGAATTGCCGCTGATGACCCGCGGCAAGGGCGTGGCCTTGCAGAAATACAAGGATGCAAGCCTGGCCGACGTGAAGATCTTCAATCTGGCTGACGGGTTGTCGTGGAAGCTGGGCGGGGCCGAAGGCCGTATCCGGACCGTCGCGATGCCGGAATTGTCTGGTTGGATCGCCTTCCGCGGCACACCGGGCAAACTGCCGCCCAACGGCTTCCCCAAGAACAACAAATTCACCGACTGACGGTGTCTTGACATGGGCTACCTGCCCGGGTGATTGCGTTCCTGGTGGAAAGCACACCTTATGGATAGGTATGTTCCATTACGGCACAGGCATAGACTTTGCCCCTGAGATCGACGCGTCCGCGCCCACCCGGCTGGGCGCGCGCGGCGGCGGAAGGGGGCTGTGTTGGGCTATACGCGGTCATTCGGCCTGTGCCTGATCCTTTGCCTGTTCACCCTGGCGTCGCAGCGCGCCGGGGCCGCCGACGAACTGCGCCTGATGACCAATATCGCGCCGCCCTACCAGGAGATGGTGGACGGCGAGCTGGATGGCACGTCGATGCGTGCCCTTGACTGCATCATGGGGCGCCTGGGTCAGGCCTACACGGTCGGTCTGGCACCATGGCTGCGGGCCCGCGAGCAGGTCCGCCAGGGCACGATCGATGGTTTTTTCTCCGTGGCCCCGGAGCTCGACGCGCCCCATGACCGCAATCTGTCGCTGCCTTTGGCCCTGGAACGGTGGGTATGGGTGACGAAGGACGGTGCTTCACCCCCCATCCTGGATGGAAGGGCCGATACGCGGCGTGTGGCCGCCGTGCTGGGTTCCAATCCGTTGAAATGGCTGCAAAGCCAGGGCCTGGAACCGGATGGCGCCGCCCGCAACGCCCTGCAGCTGCTGCGGATGCTGTCGGGTGGACGGGTGCAGGCTGTGCTGATGGATGAATCCGAATTGCACGCCGCCCGGCGAGAGGCAGGGGTGGATGCCATTGGGCTGACCGTGTCGTTCCAGCGTTACATGCCGCTGGGCGTCTATTTCTCACAATCGTTCCTGGCGGCTCATCCCGGATATCTGGACCGGTTCAACGAGCAGGTTGGCAATTGCGCTTCCGGCAACCTGGCCTTGTCGCCCACGGAACGCCGTGCCGCCTTGGCTGCCGCCCGGCATATTGTCGACCGGCTGAAAGCCGCACCTGATCTGATGGCGCTGCTGCGCCGTGCGGGTGATATCAATGCCGGCAAGCCATTCAAACAGATCACGGCGGAGGACCAGGATTTTCAGGACCACCGCGGTGAGGCCGACCACCCGCTGGTGAAGTCCTTGCGCGAACACCCGCTTGGCGCCGTGCTGACCGAACTGCGGGCCAACAGCAATGGCGCCGCGGAAGAACTGCTGCTGTTCGATCGGACGGGCATGGCCGTCGCCGCCGACCCCATCCCCAGCGACCTGTGGCAGGGGGACGAGGCAAAGTTCCAGATGACGGTGCCCAAGGGACCGGAAACCGCCTTTGTCGGTACCATCGCCTTTGACCGGTCAACGGGGCAGTTCATCGTCCAGGTCAGCATCTCTTTGGGGGAGGCTGGTGGGGCCTTGGGCGCCCTGACCGTCGGCCTGAATATCGAGCGTGTCCTGAACCGACCGTCCTGACGGGGATCAGCGTCCGGCGTCGTGCACCGCGGAGCCGTCAATATCCGCGAAGGGCCGGCCATTGCCACGGTCCCGCCGCTTCACCTCCATGTCGCTGCCCGATACGGCCAGGGACATGGCAAAGCCCGTCTTGGGGCAGGGGTTGGGGGCATAGCCCCGGTCCAGGGCCTTGTCATCCTTGCCGTAATCCAGGCGGGCACCGGCATATTTGCCGCTGACCCCGCCCATGGCCACACCGGCCTCCACCGTCTTGCGCACGCGGCAGGCGGCCTCTTCCTGCTGCTTCTGCGCCTCCGCAACCGGAACGCCGTTGCTGTAATCCACAGCGGCCGGGGCCGGCTGCGGTTTGTTCAGCAAGGTGAAGGTGTTGGCGGGCTTCGTCTCCTCCGCGACGGAGGAGAAGGCGATAATGGACAGGACCAGACCGGTCAGGAACAGGGCACGCATGGGCATCCTCCGGGGAACTTCTCCCCTTATACGGATGAACATGGTTCACCCTGTTCCCAAAGCCAAGGTCATTCCTTGGCTTTTTTTGCCGCCGGCTTTTTGGCTGTCGTCGTAGCTTTTGCCGTCTTCGTCGCCGTGGATTTGGTCGCAGCCTTGGGTGCCGCGGCTTTCTTGGCCGGCGCCTTCTTCGGCTTTTCCTCGGTCTCCGCCGCGTCCGGTGTCGCGCCCTTCTTGGCCGCGTCTTTGGCGGCCTTGGCAGCCAGCAGTTCGACGGCCTGCTCCAGGGTCAGATTGTCCGGATTGTAGGCCTTGGTAATGCTGGCGAACAGCTTGTTGTGCTTCACATAAGGTCCGAAGCGGCCCGAGCCGATGGAGATGGGCTTGCCATCCTTGGGATGGTTGCCCAGTTCGCGACCGGCCACAGCCTTCTTCACCGGTCCATCGCCCAGCAGAACGACAGCACGGTTCAGGCCGATGGTCAGCACATCATCATCGGGCGGGATGTTCTTGTAGGCGTCGCCATGCTTCAGATAGGGCCCGAAGCGGCCGATACCGGCCTGGATCTCCTGTCCCGAGGTCGGGTGCATGCCCAGCGAGCGGGGCAGGGAGAGCAACGCCAGGGCGGTGTTCAAATCCACATCCTGCGGGTTCAGACCGCGAGGTAGGGAGACGCGTTTGGGCTTCTCCCCCTTGGCCGCCGCCTCGCCCAACTGGACATAGACGCCATAGGGGCCGCGCTTCATTACCACATGCTGGTTCGTCTCCGGGTCGGTGCCCAGATCCCGGTCGGCATCGGCCTCCGCCTCTTCCCCGGCCACGGCCAGCGGGCGGGTATAGCGGCATTCCGGATAGTTGGAACAGCCGATAAAGGCGCCCGTCTTGCCCAGCTTCAGCGACAACCGGCCCGCCCCGCAGGTGGGGCAGACGCGTGTGTCGATCTTGTGCCCTTCGGCATCGAAGCGGTCGGGGAAGAAATGGGGGCCCAGTGCATCGTCCAGGGCGTTCAGCACCTGGGTGATGGTCAGTTCCTTGGTGTCGTCGATGGCCGCATGGAAGTGCTTCCAGAACTCCCGCAGCACATCCTTCCAGAAGATGCGCCCGCCGGAGATATCGTCCAGCTTCTCTTCCAGCGCCGCCGTGAAATCATACTGCACATAGCGGTTGAAGAAATTTTCCAGGAAGCTGGTGACCAGGCGGCCACGATCCTCCGGCTCAAACCGCCGCTTCTCCAGCCGCACATAATTGCGTTCCTGAAGAACCTGCAGGGTCGAGGCATAGGTGGAAGGCCGGCCGATGCCCAGCTCTTCCATCTTCTTCACCAGGCTCGCCTCCGTATAGCGGGGCGGGGGCTGGGTAAAATGCTGGTCGGACTTCAGGGCGCCGCGCGTCAGGTCGTCGCCATCCTTCATGG
Organism: Hydrogenophaga intermedia; assembly: GCA_943371025.1. Taxonomy (GTDB): domain Bacteria; phylum Pseudomonadota; class Alphaproteobacteria; order Azospirillales; family Azospirillaceae; genus Niveispirillum. The sequence continues at coordinate 79,252 of CALRTC020000011.1, read as the reverse complement.
GCGGCAGGCGGCGGTTCTCCTCCTCCTCCCCGTCATCATCCTTCTCTTCCTGATAGACCTTCAGGAAGCCGTCGAACTTCAGGATGGAACCGGTGGCGCGGAACACGGCCTCCGCCCCCTTCGACATGATGTCGACGGTGACCTGGTCCAGCACGGCGCTGGCCATCTGGCTGGCCACCGTGCGCTTCCACACCAGTTCGTAAAGCCGCAGCTCATCCTTGTCGAGATAGCGGGTCAACTGGTCCGGGCGGCGGAACAGGTCGGTGGGACGGATGGCCTCGTGCGCTTCCTGGGCGTTCTTGGCGGCCGTCTTGTAGATGCGGGGCTTTTCCGGGACGTAGTTGCCGCCCCAGGTCTGGTCGATCAGCCGCCGCGACCCTTCAATGGCTTCCTGGCTCAAGGAGACGCCGTCGGTACGCATATAGGTGATCAGGCCGACCGTCTCGCCGCCGATATCCACGCCCTCATACAGCTTCTGGGCCGTGCGCATGGTCTTGACGGCGCCGAAGCCCAGCTTGCGGCTGGCTTCCTGCTGCAAGGTGGAGGTGGTGAACGGGGCGTAGGGATTGCGCCGCACCTCCTTGCGCTCCACCCGGCCAACCTTGAACAGCATGGGGCGGATGCGGGCCAGGGCTGCCTCTGCGGCACCCTTGTCACCCAGGCTGAACTTCTCCAGCCGCTTGCCATCCAACTGGGTCAGGCGGGCCGTGAAGGTGGCCCCGTCGAAGGTTTTGAACTCCGCTTCGATGGTCCAATATTCCTGCGGCTTGAACGCCTCAATCTCGGCTTCACGCTCGCAGATCAGGCGCAGCGCCACCGACTGCACGCGGCCGGCGGATTTGGAACCGGGCAGCTTGCGCCACAGCACGGGCGACAGGTTGAAGCCCACCAGATAATCCAGGGCGCGACGGGCCAGATAGGCCTGCACCAGTTCCTGGTCCACATCGCGCGGCTTGCCGATGGCGTCCAGCACCGCGCTCTTGGTGATTTCGTTGAAGGTGATGCGACGGATTTCGGCCTTGCCGGCCAGCCGCTTCTCCTTCAGCAGTTCATGCACATGCCAGGCGATGGCCTCCCCTTCGCGATCCGGGTCGGTGGCCAGAAAGACGCGGGATGCGCCCTTTACGGCGCGGGCGATTTCATCAACATGACGCTTGGAGCGGTCGCCCAGCTCCCAATCCATCTCGAAATCTTCTTCGGGGCGAACCGACCCATCCTTGGGCGGCAGGTCGCGCACATGCCCGAAGCTGGCCAGGACGGTGAAGTCCTGTCCCAGATATTTGTTGATGGTCTTGGCCTTGGCCGGGGATTCGACGATGACGACACTGCCAGCCACTGAAGGACCCGCCTCTCAAGATACGAAGGGATACCGACGGGCAAACAATCAGATCAGGCTGACCTGCCCCCCGGGATGGCGCTGTAACCGCCCCGCCAGTTCCAATTCCAGCAGGACCGTCATGACCACTCCGGCAGACAATTGGCAGCCGCGGACCACTTCGTCAATGAGAACCGGGGTTGGTGACAGGCATTCACCCACCAGATGGCGCGCTTTTGCCAGTTCCGCCTCGTCCTCCACTGCCGGGAAGGGGCTGCGGAAATGCCCGCCGGGGGGTTCCGACAGGGGGCCACGGGCCGCGGCGGCCAGATGGGTGATGATGTCCTCCGCCCCTTCCACCAGGGCCGCACCGTCCTTGATCAGCCGATTGCAGCCCTGGGCGCGGGGGTCCATGGGCGATCCGGGCACGGCGAAGACATCGCGCCCCTGTTCGGCGGCAAAGCGGGCGGTGATCAGCGATCCGGACTTCAGCGCCGCCTCCACCACCACCACGCCCAGCGACAGGCCGGAGATCAGGCGGTTGCGGCGGGGGAAATGCCGGGCTTGTGGTTCGGTGCCCAGGGGTGATTCGGCCAGGATGGCGCCGCGCTGGGCCAGATCGTTATACAGCCCCTCATTCTCCGGCGGATAGATGATGTCGACCCCACCGGCGACCACGGCTACGGTACCGCCGGCGACCGAACCCTGGTGCGCGGCCGTGTCGATCCCGCGCGCCATGCCCGACACGATTGTGAACCCGGCTTCCGACAGATCGCGGGCCAGTTTCTCCGCCATCTTGCGTCCGGCGATGCTGGCATTGCGGGCCCCGACAATCCCTACACAGGGACGGGCCAGCAAGGCCGGGAACCCCAGCAGCGCCAGCACGGGCGGCGCATCATCCAACGCCGCCAGGGCGCGGGGATAATCCGCCTCTCCCTTGAACAGCCAGCGTCCGCCGCGCCGTTCCAGGGCTGCCCCCTCCTTCTCCACCTCCGCCCTCGACGGTACGCGCAGAGGGGCGGTGCGACCTCCGCGGCGGGCCAGATCGGGCAGGGCGGTCAGCGCCGCCGTGGCCGTGCCAAATCGTTCCATCAGCCGGGCAAAGGTGACGGGTCCCACATTTTCCGCCCGGATCAGACGGACACGGTCGATACGTTCGCCCAGCGGCAGAGGTTGGATTCTTGATTGCATACACTTATGGTTCTGCAATCTTTTCCGCCTGTCAACCAGCTTCGATCCCGCGAGCGATTGCGGTGGGTTTTCATTCGGGTAATATGGTTGTTACGACCAATGGGAGTGAAGTCCGATGATTCCGCAACAAAGCATCGATTTCATCATCAATGAGGAGACGGGCGGCCAGGGCTATTACAACAAGGTGGCCTGCCACCCGGTCTGGCCCGGCGGGCAATCGGGCATCACCATCGGCGTCGGCTATGATCTGGGCCAGCAGAGCGCGGCCGGATTCCAGAGCGACTGGGGCGGGGTGCTGGCTGCCGCGGATCTGCAATCGCTGCTGACGGCCATCGGGATCAAGGGCGGAACCGATGCGGCCAACAGCCAGCTGCAGGCGCTGGTGAAGCAGTTCGCGGGCATCACCATTTCCTGGACCGCCGCCAACCAGGTCTTTGCCAACGACACGCTGCCCACTTATGAGCGGCGCACCATCGCGGCCTTCCCGGGCGTCGACAAACTGCCGGGCCTGTGTTTGGGGGCCATGGTCAGCCTGGTCTATAACCGCGGTACCAGCCTGACAGGATCGTCACGCACGGAGATGCAGACCATTCATGACCTGATCCTGGCCGGCACACCGGCCGGCGTGCCCGACCAGTTCCGGTCCATGAAGCGCCTGTGGCCCACGGTGCCGGGCCTGCAACAGCGTCGCGATGATGAGGCCGACATGTTCCAGCAGGGGCTGAACAGTCTGACCACCTGACCAGTGGCCTCCCTGTCCGCACCTCCTGACGGCCGGACGGGGAGGCGCTAGCGTGCCGCATTCCAATCCCTTGCCGGAGAATGCGATGCGTCGTCGCCTGTCCATCATGTCGGTCCTGCTGCTGGCCTCGGTTGGTAGTCTGGCGGCGGTGGGGCCAACGGCTGTGATGGAAATGCGAGGCGATGCCAGCAGCACGCTCAACGACTATAATTTCAATATTTCCGCCGACGGCCGCACCTTGGTCTTCGCCCGCTCGGAAGTTAATTTCCAGGGGGCCCACATCATGATCGCGCAGCGGGATGCAACTGGTGTCTGGGCGCCCGCCCGTCCTGTCGCATTCAGCGACGATCACTACAAAGACAGCGACCCTTGGCTCACGCCGGACGGCAACACGCTGTATTTCGTGTCAAACCGGCCCACACCGACACAGCCGGACAAGAAGGATACGGATATATGGCGGTCGCGCCGGCTAAGGGGCGTGTGGCAGGCCCCTGAACATCTGGGCGACGTGGTGAACAGCCCTGCCGTGGAACTGGGCCCGGAACTGCATGGCGGTGTGCTCTATTTCAACTCTGCCCGATCGGGCAATCTGGATATCTATGCGTCGCCGGTAACGGCCGACGGTGTTGCCGGTGCCGCCACGGTGCTGCCCGCCCCGATCAACAGCCCGTCACCGGAAGGGGACTTCACCCTGACGCCGGATGGAGGAACGGCCCTGTTCTGGTCACTGCGCGACGGAAAGGGCCGGATTTACGCTGCCAATCGGCAGGGGGATGGCTGGGGACCGGCCATGGCCTTGCCGGAAAGCGTCAATATGGGTGATTTCCAGTTCACCCCGCAGGTGGTGCGCGACAGTGCCGGGGATCGGCTGGCCTTCGCCAGCACCGTCGCCCGCCCCGGACAGGCTGCGGGAATGGCGGATATCTACACGGTCCCGCTATCCACCGTGCTGCCGGCCCCTTTGCCACGTTGAGGGACAGGGCCGGCGGCGCTATCATCGGGCATGATCTATACCGGCCCCACGCCCAAGGAAGAGATGCTGCTGCTGTGCGCCCGGATCGGGTTCAACCCGCCGGCCTGATGGTGTTTGTCTACCCGTCCTCAGCCCTACATCCCTGGGAGCAAGCCCCATGTCGACCGTCGATACTGCCGAACTGAAACGACTGTCCGGTGCCCATCACTGGCACCCGTTTACCGACCACAAGGAACTGGCCCAATTGGGCGGGCCGCGCATCATTACCCGGGCAGAGGGTGTATGGCTGACCGACAGTTCGGGGACCCGCATCCTGGATGCGATGGGCGGCCTCTGGTGCGTCAATGTCGGCTATGGGCGGCGTGAACTGGCCGATGCCGCCTATGAGCAGCTGACCCAGCTCAGCTTCTATCACGGCTTCTTCAAGACCACGACGGAGCCGACGGTGCGGCTGGCGGCCAGACTGGCCGAACTGACGCCGCCGGGCCTGTCGCGCGCCTTCTTCGCCAATTCCGGATCGGAGGCGAACGACACGATCGTGCGCATGGCCCGGCATTACTGGGCGCTGAAAGGCAAGCCGGGCAAGAAGATCATCATCGGGCGCGAGCATGGCTATCACGGCACCACCATGGCCGCGGCATCGCTGAACGGGATGCCGGCGATGCATGAGCAGGGCGGTCTGCCGTTGCCCGGATTCGCCCATGTCATGTCGCCTTACCCGTTTGAGGGGCAGGGCGACATGTCGGCCGAAGCGTTCGGCCGGCTGGCGGCCCGCGCTGTGGAGGAAAGAATCCTGGCGCTGGGCGCGGAGAATGTCGCCGCCTTCATCGGGGAGCCCGTGCAGGGTGCCGGCGGCGTCATCATCCCGCCCGACAGCTACTGGCCGGAGATCAACCGCATCTGCAAGGAACATGACATCCTGCTGATCGCGGACGAGGTGATCTGCGGTTTCGGCCGGCTGGGCCATTGGTTTGGCAGCCAGCGCTATGGCATCAGGCCGGATTTCATGACCCTGGCCAAGGGCATCACCTCAGGATATGTGCCCCTGTCGGCCGTCATGGTCGGAGACCGGGTGGCAGAGACACTGATCGAGGAAGGCGGGGAATTCTACCACGGCTTCACCTATTCCGGTCACCCGGTGGCCTGTGCCGTGGCGCTGGCGAACCTGGAGATCATCGAGCGTGACGGTCTGGTCGACCGCGCCCGCTCCGATATCGGGCCCTATCTGCGGCAGAGGCTGGAAGAGGCGCTGGACGGCCATCCGATCGTGGGGGAAATCCGGTCGGAAGGCATGATCGGCGCCATCGAGATCGTGAAGGACCGTAAGACCCGCGAACGATTCCCCGGCAAGGGCAAGGTCGGGCTGATGGCCCGCGATCATTGCTTCCACAATAATCTGATCATGCGCGGCATCCGCGACAGTCTGGTCTTTGCCCCGGCCCTGACCCTGACCCAGGAGGAAGCGGACGAGGTGGCGCGGTTGGCCCGTCTGGCGCTGGACCTGACCGCCAGGGATCTGGGCGTGATGTAAAGGCGGTAAAACAAGACGGGGCGGCATCGCTGCCGCCCCGCTTTCATGGCGCCGGTCATACATAATGACCGGGCGGATCACTTGCCCTTGGCCGGCGCGATGTTCGGCAGGTCTTCGGACAGGATGGTCATGTTGAAGGCGTAGGAGACGTCGCCGTCATCCTCGTCCCGGTAGAGCGTGCCGATGAACTCCTCCCCGATGGTCACTTCCACGGGTTGGCCCTTCTTGGCCGGCGGGTTCACGATGATCTTCTCGTTGCCGAAGTTCCGACGCAGATAGGCCTGCAGCCGGGCGATTTCATTGGGGGTCATTTCCATCCGCCCTTTCGTTGCTGTGGTGGTTGGCTGTGTTGGTCGTTGCAAAAGCCAGGGGCGCCGCTCCGGCCGGAACGGCGCCCCTTTTGCGATCCTGTCCGGCTGCTTCAGGATAACCCGGCAGCCGGCGAAGGTCAGTCGGGAAATCAGCCCGCGTTCGCCATGGCGATGACGGTGTCGCCCATGCGGTTGGAGAAGCCCCATTCATTGTCGTACCAGGTCAGGATACGCACGAAGTTGCCTTCCATGACCTTCGTCTCGGAGAGCGCGAAGATCGAGCTGTGGCTGTCATGGTTGAAGTCGGTGGAAACCAGCGGCTCGGCATAGGCGCCCAGGATGCCCTTCAGCGGGCCGTTGGCGGCCTCGGTGATCAGCTGGTTCACTTCCTCGACCGTCGTGTTGCGCTTGGCCACGAACTTGAAGTCAACGACCGACACGTTCGGGGTGGGCACGCGCAGCGAGGTGCCGTCCAGCTTGCCCTTCAGTTCCGGCAGCACCTTGCCCACGGCCTTGGCGGCGCCGGTGCTGGTCGGGATGATGTTCAGGGCAGCGGCGCGGGCGCGGTGCAGATCCTTGTGGAACGTGTCCACGGTGTTCTGGTCGCCCGTGTAGCTGTGGATCGTGGTCATGAAGCCATGGGCGATGCCGATGCCGTTGTTCAGCACATAGGCGACGGGGGCCAGACAGTTGGTGGTGCAGGACGCGTTGGAAACGATCTTGTGCTCGGCCGTCAGCTTGTGATGGTTGACACCATAGACGACCGTCAGGTCTTCGTCCGTGGCGGGGGCGGAGATCAGCACCTTCTTGGCGCCGGCGGTCAGATGCTTGGAAGCGGCTTCGCGGCTGGTGAAGATGCCGGAGCATTCCAGGGCGATGTCGACACCCAGTTCACCCCAGGGCAGCTGGGCCGGGTCGCGCTGCTGCACCGAACGGATGGTGTGGCCGTTGACGACCAGATTGCCGTCGGCGACCTCGACCGTGCCGGGGAAGCGGCCATGGACGCTGTCATACTTCAGCAGGTGGGCATTGGACTTGGCGTCGGCCAGATCGTTGATGGCGACAACCTCAATGTCCTTGCGGCCGCTTTCGTAGAGGGCGCGCAGAACCAGACGGCCGATACGCCCGAACCCGTTGATCGCAACTTTGACAGCCATGCTTTCCTCCGATTGAACAGCGCCGCCGCCAGCCTCTGGCGGGGTGCCGATGGGCGCGAGCGGCCCATGTTCCAAAGCCGAATTAACCTCTGATCCGCACGGGGACAAGGGCGCAACAATCCCTTCCGCCATGCGTGAAGCGCACGGGTGGCAGCTTAGTTTTTTTATGAACCGGCCGCAATTCAGGTAATGGTGTTACCGGCATGACTCTTTCGGGTCAGGATTTGTGCGGGGTGCGCAGCGACGGGCCGGCGCCTGTCCGTTTTGCTTTCGTTTCATTTGTCATGGGGCGGCGTGGTATACAAATGCCGGTCGAGATCGCGGCCGCCATACAGGATGCCCAGGATTGTGACTTGATCGCCGTTGACCGCGAACAGGATGTTTGTCCAGCTGCCATAACCGATCACCCTGATCCCGCGTTTGATGAGCCGACCCCTTTGCGGAAAGGTATCCAGGTTCCGACATGTCTGCCGGATGGCATTCACAAAATCCTCGGCTCGCCGCTCGCCGGAGCGCCCTGCGATGTAATCTTCGATTTCGGATAAATTTCGCAGTGCGTTTCTCGTGAATATGACCCGGAACTTCATCGTGCCTTCGCTGCACGGCGGTTACGTCGGTGGGATTCCAGTTCCCGATCGAACTCTTCTGGGGTCAGCAGTTGGCTGGAGTCCCGGTCAATTTCCGCCAGTAACGGGATTCCGACCTGCTCGACCCATTGTTCCAGTTCCGGATCCACCTCAGTTGATCTGAACATGCTCAACGCCGCGGAAACCGAAGCCGCATTAGAAGGGTAGGCTCCAGACCGCACCAACTCGTCCAGCAATGCTGCATCCTCTTCGGGCAATTCCAGGATCACCTTGCGTGTGGCACCCATCCGGTCGCTCCACCGTCAAAACACGTCATGGGCGCCATGATACACCCTGTTCCCCCTGGCGTCCCCCAGGATGCGGACTTGCCAGCGGTGGCTGATTGAGGCTTTGTTTGGCCTCTCAGGATCGGGAGAATTGATAATGACGCTGCTGGTGTACGGCCACCCCTTCTCCTCCTACACGCAAAAGGTGCTGATTGCGCTGTATGAGAACGCGACGCCGTTCGACTTCCGCTGCATCGCCCCGGATATGCCGGACAATATCGCGCAATGGCTGGGCCGTTGGCCCCTGCGCAAGTTCCCACTGCTGGTCGATGGCGACCGGCAGGTGGTGGAAACCAGCATCATCATCGAATATCTGCAGCTGGCCCATCGGGGCCCTGTCCGCCTGCTGCCCGATGATCCGATGGCGGCGCTGGAGGTGCGGTTCATGGATCGGTTCTTCGACCTGCATGTGATGAATGCCGCCCAATATGCGGTGGACGGTGCCTTGACCGGCGACCCCGTGAAGCGGCGGGACGGCATGGCGCTGGCGGTGGAGAAGCTGGCCCGCGCCTATGGCTGGCTGGAGGGGGCGCTGGCCGGGCGCACCTGGGCGGCCGGGGAGGATTTCAGCATGGCCGATTGCGCGGCCGCACCGGCCCTGTTCTATGCCGACTGGACGCATCCCATCCCGGAAGGTCTGAACACGCTGCGTGCCTACCGCGCCCGGCTGCTGGCGCGCCCGTCCTTCGCCCGCGCGGTGGAGGAGGCCCGGCCCTTCCGTCCCCTGTTCCCGCTGGGCGCTCCCGACCGGGACTGAGAAAGCAAAACGGCGCCGGGTTGCCCTGGCGCCGTTCGCGTCACAACTGATCCAGCCGGTGGAAACGGCTTACAGCCGTTCCTTCGCCGCCTTCACGATGGCGTCGGCGGTGATGCCGAAATGCGCATACAGTTCCTGGTAAGGTGCGCTTTCGCCGAAGCCGGGCATGCCGATGAACACACCCTTTTCGCCCAGCCAGCGGTCCCAGCCGAAGCGGACCATGGCTTCCACGCCGATGCGCAGACCATCGCCCAGCACTTCCTTCTGATAGGCTTCGGGCTGTTCGGCGAACAGTTCCCAGGACGGCATGGACACCAGCGCCGTCGGGATGCCCTCGGTCTCCAGCTTTTCGCGGGCGTTGAAGGCGATCTCCACCTCCGACCCCGTGGCCAGCAGGGTCACCTTGCGGGGGCCCGAGGCTTCGCGCAGGACATAGGCGCCCTTGGCGGACAGGTTCTCGTCCGTGTGCTCCACACGCATCGTCGCCAGATTCTGACGGGTCAAGGCCAGGACGGACGGACGGGTCTTGGCATCCAGCGCAATTTCCCAGGCCTCGGCCGCTTCCACGGCGTCGCCGGGGCGCAGGACCAGCAGGTTGGGGATACAGCGCAGCGCCGGGATATGTTCCACGGGCTGGTGCGTCGGACCATCCTCGCCCAGACCGATGCTGTCATGGGTCATGACATGGATGACCCGCTGCTTCATCAGCGCGCCCAGGCGGATGGCCGGGCGGCTGTAGTCGGAGAAGGCCAGGAAGGTGCCGGAATAGGGGATGACGCCACCATGCAGGGCCATGCCGTTCATGATGGCGGCCATGGCATGCTCACGCACGCCGTAATGGACGTAACGGCCATCCCAGCTGTTCTTCTGCACCGCCTTGGACAGGGTCTTGACACGGGTATTGTTGGACCCGGTCAGGTCGGCCGAACCACCCATCATTTCCGGCACCAGCGGGACGATGACGTCCAGCGTGTTGCCCGACGACTGGCGGGTGGCGATCTTCGGCTTGGTCTCCGACACGGCCTTCTTGTGGGCGTGCAAGGCGGCGCGCGCCTCGGCCGGCAGGTCACCGGCGATCGCGGCCTTGAAAGCCAGCCGGTTTTCAGAGCGGGCCAGACGCTTCACCCAGGCATCGACCGTCGGGTGGCCGCGGTCGCCATAGGCGCGCCAGGCGTTCAGGATGGCTTCCGGGATCTCGAAAGCCGGGTAGGGCCAGTTGAGCGCCTTGCGGGCACCCTCGATCTCGGCCGCACCCAGCGGGCTGCCATGGCTGCCGGACGTATTGGCCTTGGTCGGGGCGCCATAGCCGATGGTGGTGCGGCAGGCGATCAGCGACGGCTTGTCGGTCAGCTTGGCAGCGGCGATAGCCTTGGCGACGGCCACCGGATCATGACCGTCAACGGCCGACACGTCCCAGTTATAGGCGGCGTACCGGGCCTTCACATCCTCGGTGAAGGACAGGTCGGTCGATCCGTCGATGCTGATGCGGTTGTCGTCCCACAGCACGATCAGCTTGGACAGGCCCAGATGGCCGGCCAGCGAGGAGGCTTCGTGGCTGATGCCTTCCTGCAGATCGCCGTCGCCGGCGATGACGTACGTGGTGTGATCGACCAGATCATCACCGAAACGGGCATTCAGGATGCGCTCGGCCATGGCGAAGCCGACGGCGGTCGAGATACCCTGGCCCAGCGGGCCGGTCGTCATCTCGATCCCGCGTGCCATGCCATATTCGGGATGGCCGGCGGTCTTGGCGCCCATCTGGCGGAACCGTTTGATCTCGTCCAGCGTGATGTCCTCGTACCCGGTCAGGTACATCAGGCTGTATTGCAGCATGGAGCCATGGCCGGCCGACAGGATGAACCGGTCGCGGTCGGCCCAGTCCGGGCGCTTGGGATCAAACTTCAGAAACTGCGTGAACAGGACCGTCGCGACGTCGGCCATGCCCATGGGCATGCCGGGGTGCCCGGACTTGGCGGCTTCCACCGCGTCCATGGACAGGGCGCGGATGGCGTTGGCGAGATCGGCGTGGGAGACGCCGGCGGTCAGATCGGACGACATTGCGCGGTGGCCTTTCATGCGGGGTGCCGGCCTTGGCTGGTGGCCGGACATTGCTCGTGACGTGCTGTACCGTGACTGCAAACGGATGGACAGTACCCGCCGCCCCGGTCCGACGGCCGATACCCCCCAGAATGGTGGCCGCAAATTGGCCAAATCCGCCGGGAGGGTCAAGCGACAGGCCCGCATGGCGGTCCCCCGGTGCCGTGGGGCCGGACCTGTACGGAATCCCGCGCGATTTTTGCGGTGCGAATGTTGACGTAAGGGGAGGGGGGACCCTAAGGTCTGTCGTCTGTGCCGCCAACGGCGCCGATGGTCCATTCCACCTGCCCGAAGTGAGCCTGCCTTGGACAGCCTGACTGCCGCACTGGAGCGCCTGGATACGGCCATCAGCCTGCTGGACCGTGCGCTGACTCGGCGGCTGGATCGGATCGATGCCGGGGCGACGACCCACGGCTGGCTGGCGGAAAAGCTGCGGCTGGAGGCGGAACTGGCCGCTGCCCGCCACGCCGAACGGCAGGCACAGGAACAGGCCCGCGTCATGAAGGTCCGTCTGGACGCGGCGATTTCACGCCTGCAAGGCGTTCTTGAGGAAGGTTGATAAATGCGTCGCGTCGATTTCACCCTGAACGGCCGTAGCCATTCGCTGAATTGCGAGGACGGACAGGAAAAGCGCCTGTTGGAACTGGCGGCCTATGTCGATGCCCGCATGCAGGAACTGACCGGCGGCGGCGGCGGGCACGAGGTGCAGAATCTGATCGCCACCTGCATCGTGCTGGCCGACGAACTGATGGAATCGCGGGCCGAGGCCAAGGCCTTGCGCGCCGGCCATGTGCCGGCCCCGGTCATCCACCATGCCCCGCCGCCGACCCCCCTGGCGGCCCCGGCGGATGAAACCAAGGTGGCCGCCGCCGTCGATACATTGGCAAAGCGCATCGAAGACATTGCAGCGCGCCTCGAACGCGCCTAAGTTAGTGGCAGGAAGTTGGCTGCCTGGTGCGTCAGGTCGCTTTATCCCCGGGGCCGATAATCATTCCTCGAGGGGGCTGTCCCTACCGGCGCCGTGGTGTCGGCATATGGCTCCCACCTGCCTGTGCAGGTCACGAGGGATAGCATACACCAACGGCCAAGGCGGCCATCTTCCGCTTTTATCCCACGTTCCGTCATTTGCCGGGTGCCGCCTGTCGTGGGTCGGACCGGATCGACGGTATCCGTTTCCCACCGATCCGCCGGTTGACCGATGTCCGATCTGGATGCCGATACCATCGCGCAGGCCAAACAGGCGGCCCGCGTAAGCGCGCGCGCTGTGCGGGCGCAATGTCATGTCGAACAGGGGCCAGGGGCCGGCGAGGCCATTGCCACCCGCCTTATGTCGCTGTTGCCCGATCTGGCCGGGGGGCGGGAAGGGCTGACCATTGCGGGATATTGGGCCAAGGGGGACGAGGCGGACGTGCTGCCAGCATTGACCGCGGTCGCGGCGGCCGGTCATGCCACAGCGCTGCCCGTGGTCGCGGGGCGGGCCTGGCCCCTGATCTTCCGGCTGTGGCGGCCGGGCCATCCGCTGGTACCGGGGGCCTTCCGGGTGATGGAGCCGATGGACGAGGCGCCGCTGGTCCAGCCAGATATCGTGCTGGTGCCGCTCTTGGCCTTTGATGACCGGGGGTATCGGCTGGGCTATGGTGGTGGCTTCTATGATCGCACGCTGGAAGTGCTGCGGGCGGAGGCGCCGACGCAGGCCGTGGGCATCGGCTATGCGGGGCAAAGGGTGGAAAGCCTGCCCATCGACGCCTACGATCAACGGCTTGACTGGATCGTGACGGAACAGGGTGTCCGGCGCATCGGCTGACACCATCGGGGAAAATGAATGCGGTTGCTGTTTCTGGGAGACATTGTCGGGCGGAGCGGGCGCGAAGGGGTTCTGCGCCATCTGCCGGACCTGAAGGCCAAGCTGAAGCCAGACTTCATCACCGTGAATGGCGAAAATGCGGCCGGCGGTTTCGGCATCACCGAAAAAATTGCCCAGGAACTGTTCGCGGCCGGCATTGATTGCGTCACCCTGGGCAACCATGCCTGGGACCAGAAGGAACTGCTGGGCCAGATCGGCCGCATGCCGCAGCTGGTCCGGCCCATCAATTATCCCGAGGGCACGCCCGGCCGCGGCTTCACCATCCTGCCGACCAAAAACGGGCGGCATAAGGTGATGGTGATCAACGCCATGGGCCGCGTCTTCATGGACCCCCTGGACGATCCATTCCCGCCGGTGGAAAAGCTGCTGAACATCCACCGCCTGGGTGGCCCCCGCATGGGACCGGCCGGCGTGGATGCCATCATCATGGACATGCATGCCGAGGCCAGCAGCGAGAAGATGATCATGGGCCATGTGCTGGATGGCCGGGTCAGCCTGGTCGTCGGCACCCATTGCCATGTGCCCACAGCCGACCTGCAGATCCTGAACGGCGGCACGGCATACCAGACGGATGCCGGCATGTGCGGCGACTATGACACCGTCATCGGCATGAAGAAGGAAGCGGCCATCCACAAGATGCTGCGCAAGACGCCGGGCGAACGCTATTCCCCCGGAGAGAACGACGCCACCGTCACCGTCTGCGGCCTGTTCGTAGAGACGGATGACCGCACGGGCCTGGCCAAGCGGGCGGAGCCGGTGCGCGTCGGCGGCCGGCTGGGGCAGAGCCTGCCGGCGGCCTGATCCGCGCGTAGTTCCGTAGGCCGGAAGCAGTGCCAGACGTCAGTTGATGGTTTCGTCGATGTCGCGCAGGTCCAGCACCAGCCGGCGGGGCAGGCTCAGTTCGCGCAGAAGCTGCCCATGGTATTTTTCAAGCAGGCGTTCATAGGTGCCGTTGGCGCGCAGCCGTTCCAACCCCAATTTCAGCGTCGGGGCCAGATGTGCTGCCGCGGGCGTCAGGTAGAAGATACTGTCCCGCTCGTACCGCAGCAGCAGATGCTGTTCAATGGCCAGACCCGGATTTGTGCGCGTGTCGCCTATGATTTCCAGCGCACCACGGGGCACATAGTCAATGTCGCGATTGCCGGCGCCCAGCATCTTGAACAGGCGTCGCCAATCGGGTGCGGCTTCCGTCACCGGCAGGCCGTTCTGTTTCCAGATGTCGATATCGACCCAGTCCTTACCCATGCCTGCCCGCAGGCCCAGCCGCTGGAAATCATCCAGGTTCTTCACCTGATCAAACCGGCTCTGGTCACCGGGCCGGATCATCAGGACCCGTTGCCCGATCAAACCACCCGTCAGCGGGAAATCCACCGGTACGAACAGCCTGTCACGCGCCGGTCCACGGACCAGCCACATGACATCCAGTTCGCCGTTGCGCAGCATCATTTTGAACCGTTCCTTGCCCGGCCCTATAATTCCTTTAATATCAATAGGTTGTCCGGCCGCGCCGAACGCTTCTCTCAGCAGTTCGTGAAAGAAGGCATGGTTGCTGTCCGGCACTTCAGGCACACGCAGCACGATGGTCTCAGCATGGACGGTGCCAAACCAGCAGAACCAGGCCAGGAACAAGGAGAGCAGTTGTCGGCGTCGCACTATCGGCCGTCTTTTTTGGGGGGAGGCGTTAAAAAAAAAGCTAGCCGATGGGTGGGGCAACCACACCGCATAAACCATCCTGCAAAAGGATAGGGCTGAAGCGGCGTTCGGCTTCAGCAGCCTGACGCGACCATGACCGGGCCACCCCCGATCCGGCGCCATTCGTCGCAAGGCAACAGGAAGTCGACGCGCGTTGCGCTGGCCGGCAGATCCGCCAGGGGCAGGACGAAGCCGCAGTGCCCATCCCCATGGCCGGCGGCGGCCACGTCACCGCGATGGGAACCGGCGCGCAGATCGCGGAAAGGGCTGCCATCCACCTCCACCCGCACGGTGACGGCTCCCCCATCTGGATCGCAGGCCCAGCCGTGGATGGAATCACCAACGATCCCATCGACCCAGCCCCGTATGCGCCCCCCGGGTTGGTAAGGCATGGTCTGTCCCGGCTGTTCGATGGTCAGGATGCTGTCCGGCCCCTCGTGAAAGGCGCGCCAGCGCCGTCGGCGTTCCACTTCATCCATATCTGGCGTGACCCGGGCCAGTGACAGCACGTCGCGGCGTCGCCGCGCGGACGCCCGCCAGACGAAGGGCGGGGGCAAGGGCCAGGCAGCCCGGCCCAGCAGACAAGGGGCCAGCCGGCCGATAAGTGCCAGCAGGGTGGGCCAGGTCATTTCGTCCAGGCTGCGATGGCCGATGTCTGGGGGGATGGGAAAATCGGCGACTGCCAGGATGGGCCCGGCATCAAGGGCCGCCGTCATGATATGCGCGGTCACGCCGAACCGTGCCGCCCCTTCATACAGGGCCAGATGGTTGGCGGCTGAACCGGGATAGTCCGGCGTGGCGGGATGGAAATTGACGGCCCCTGCGCTGCACCGGTCCAGCAGGGCGGCCGGCACGATCCGGCTAAAGCCAATGGCAACAAGGCGGATATTCGTGCCGCCGGCGTCGTCCAGGGCGCCACGCAGTCCGTCCAGATCCGTGACGGGCACGGCCCCCGGCAACAGGGGCGCCAGGGCTGGGATCAGGTCCGCCGCCGTCGCCAGGACCAGCCGGCCGGGGACGACCGTCAGGCGGGCGGGCAGGGCGGCGGCGGGGCCCGGCGGCATGGGGTCAACCTGCCCGGTGTTCCTGGGCGAAGCGGACCGCTTCCTCCGCGGCCTTGAACAGGGCTTTGGCCTTGTTCACCGACTCCTGATACTCGCCTTCCGGGTCACTGTCGGCCACGACGCCACCCCCGGCCTGCACATGCATGATGCCGTCCTTCAGCACGGCCGTGCGCAGGGCGATGCAGGTATCCATGGTGCCGTTGGCCGCGAAATAGCCGATGCAGCCGCCATAGATGCCACGACGGGTCTTTTCCAGTTCGTCGATGATCTCCATGGCCCGGACCTTGGGCGCGCCGCTGACGGTGCCGGCGGGAAAGCCCGCCACCAGTGCCTCGATCGGCGTGAATTTCGGGTCCAGCTTGCCTTCGACGTTGGAGACGATGTGCATGACGTGGGAGTAATATTCGATCGTGTACTTCTCCGTCACCGTCACCGTGCCCGTCTTGGACACACGGCCCACATCATTGCGGCCCAGGTCCAGCAACATCAGATGCTCGGCCAGTTCCTTGGGGTCGGACAGCAGGTCGGCGGCCAGCGCCTTGTCCTCCGCCGCGTCCTTGCCACGCCGGCGGGTGCCGGCGATGGGGCGGATGGTGACGGTGTCGTCACGCAGACGCACCAGGATTTCCGGGCTGGAGCCCACAACGGACAGGCCGCCGAAATCCAGGAAGAACAGGAAGGGCGAGGGGTTCAGGCGGCGCAGCGCGCGGTACAGCGCGAAGGGCGGCAGGGTGAAGGGGACGGAAAAACGCTGGCTTGGCACGACCTGGAAGATGTCGCCGGCGCGGATATATTCCTTCGCCTTCTCCACAATACCGTAATATTCCTGCCGCGCCGTGTTGGAGGTGGGTTCGGGCAGGGCCGTCACGTCCAGCGTGGTTTCATGGCCGGCCGGCACCGGGCCTTCCAGATCGGCCACGGTTTCGGCCAGCAGCGCCTTGGCGGCGGCCAGCGCCTGATCGGCCGTGACGTCCGGACGGGGACGGATGGGTGTCACCACCGTCACGACATTTTCGATCCCGTCGAAAATCGCCATGACCGTCGGCCGGATCATGATGCTGTCATCAACGTCCAGGTCGTTGGCATTGCTGTCGGGCAGCTTCTCCATCAACCGGACCATGTCATAGCCCAGATAGCCGAACAGGCCGGCCGACATGGGGGGCAGTTCCGCCGGCAGGTCGATGCGGGACTCCTCCAGCAAGGCCGCCAGCACCTTCAGCGGGTCGCCCTCGCACGGGGTGAAGGTGGCGGCATCCCTCGCGGCGTTGCGGTTGATTTCCGACGCCGTGCCGCGACAACGCCAGATCAGGTCCGGCTTCAGCCCGATCAGGGAGTAACGCCCGCGCACCGATCCGCCGGTCACCGATTCCAGCAGGAAAGCGTTGGGACGCCCGCGCACCAGCTTCAGCATGGCGGAAACGGGCGTGTCCAGGTCGCTGACCAGCCGGGTCCACAGCACCTGCGCCGCCCCGGTCTCATAGGTGCGGGCAAAGCTGGCATCATCCGGGAAGGTGCGCACGGGAATTTACTCCTGCGTGGTGCGGTAAAGCTGGTTGATCAGGGTCTGGTTGATGGTCACGCCGTAATGGGCGCGCAGCGCGGCAAGGTACTGCAGGACCAGTTCGTCCTGCATGGCCTGCTGCGTGCTGCCGCCCAACTGGCTGAGCTGGGCCGAAGCCGGGGCCAGGGTCGGATCGGCCGGGATCACGCTGGTCAGCTTGGCCACCACCTGGCCCGTCGGCTTCTCCGCAGTAGTGACGGCACCGATCTCGGCACCGAACAGCGTCTGCACGGCGGCAGCGGGGATGATGGCGCTGGGCGCACCGCTGCGCATGATCGGATCGACGGACTGGGCCAGGGCGCCCTTGATACCGGCGGCGGCGTCCTTGGCGGACGCGCCGGCCTTCATCTTGGCCGCCACCTCGTCGGCCAGCTTCTTGGCGGCCAGTTGCTTCTGCTCGGCCTGCCAGTCACCCAGCACGACGGACTTGATCTGGTCCAGCGGCTTCACCGCCGGCGGATCGATGGCTTCCACCTGCACAGCGAAGAAGGCGTCGCTGCCCGCTTCCTCCACACTGCCGGTCTGGCCGGCATTCAGGGTGAAGGCGGATGCCAGGATCTTGTCCAGCGCCGGCAGACCCTCGCCGACAGTCCTGCCGGCCGTGTCGGTGCCACGATTGTCGAACTTCTCCAGCTTCACGATGCGCGCACCCACGGCCTCCGCGGCTTCCGCGATCGGGGTGCCGCCGGCCAGCGAGTCCTCCAGCTTGGTCGATACCTCGAACAGCTTCTCCACGGCCTTCTCGTGCCGGACCTTGACCGCCATCTCATCCTTCACCTGGTCGAAGGTACGTTCACCACCGGTCTTCACCGCGGTGACGATGGCGACATGGAAGCCGAAGGCGCTTTCAACGGGACCGATGGGCTTGTTCACCTCGGCCGTGAAGGCGGGGTCGGCCAGCTCGGTCGGCAGTTCGGACTTCTGCACATCGTCCAGCGACACGGCGTCCACGCCGGCGGCCTTGGCCACATCCGCCATCTTCTTGCCCGAGGTGACCGCGGCCAGGGCCTTTTCAGCCGCCGCCTTGTCGGCGAACACGGCCTGGGTCAGGCTGCGCTTTTCCGGGGTGATATAGTCGGCGCTGTGGCCGTTGTAATAGTCGTGCAGGTCTTCGTCGCTGATCTGCACATCCTTGACCAGGGCGCCGGCTTCCAGCAGGGCCACATTGACCGTGCGGTATTCCGGGGCCGTGTAGCGGACGGCCTTTTCCTTGTGGAAGGCTTCCAGCGTCGCCTGATCGGGCGACGGCGCCTCCGGCATGGCATTGTTGGGGATGGTCACCGCCTCAAAGGTCCGCGCTTCGAACCGGTAGCGGTAGAGCGCTTCGGCCAGGGTCTTGGGTGCCTTGGCACCGACGGTGATGGCGCCGACCAGATCGCTGCGGGCCATGTCGCCGCGCACGTCCTCCACGAAGCCCTGCTCATTCAACCCGTTCTGCTGCAACAGGGCGCGCATCAGGTTGACGTCGAACACGCCCAGGCCGGACTTGAAGGCCGGGACCTTGGCAATCTCGGCAGCGACGGTGGCATCGGCCACGCGCAGACCCAGATCATCGGCGGCCATCGCCAGCAGCGTCTTCTGGATCAGCTGTTCCAGGGCGCGGTCGCGCAGGCCGAACTGGCGGGCCTGCGCCTCGGTGAATTCCGGCCCCACCATCTGCTTCATGCGGTTGAATTCGGTCCGGTAGGCCTTGTCGAATTCCTGGGGGGTGATGGTGCGGTCACCGACCTGGGCTACACCCGACTGGGTGCCCTTGGTCAGATCGCCGATGCCCCAGATGGCGAAGCTGATGATCAGGACGACGAACAGGATCTTGACGACCCAGGAGCCTGCGGTGCTGCGGATGATCTGGAGCATGGGAAACGCTGTTATCCATCTTGTGGCACAGGGTCCGCCGCTTATCGCGCGGGCACCGGCCGGGTCACGACCCGGCCGGACGCCAAAACGTCACAAGCCGGAAAGCGCGGCATCATAGGGAACCGATCCGGGCGGGGCAAGCCCGGGGGGCGGGCGTGGCCCATGCGCGTGCGGGCGGGGGCTACGACGTCCGTCGCCATTTCATCCAGACCGTCATCCACGCATAATGGAATGGTCAAAAAAGGCCGGCGGACCGGGGCAAACCCGGCGGACCAGGCCAGACAAGAAGAATAGAGGATTGAAATGACCGTTCGTCGTTATCTGATCGCCGGCAATTGGAAAATGCACTGCCGGCGGGCCGATGGGCTTGCGCTGGCGACATCGCTGGCCTCGCTTGTCGGCGCCAAGGCTGATCCGCGATTCGACCTGCTTCTCTGTCCGCCCGCAACCATTGTCGGCCCCGTGGCCGACGGGGTGGCCGGCAGCGCCGTCTTCGTGGGCGGGCAGGATTGCCATGCCGATCCGCAAGGCGCCCATACGGGCGACATTGCAGCGGAAATGCTGGCAGATCTGGGCGCCAGCCATGTCATCGTCGGCCATTCCGAACGCCGTACCAACCATGCCGAAACCAGCGCCCAGGTGCGCGGCAAGGCCGGTGCCGCCCTGCGCGCCGGCCTGACGGCCATCGTCTGCGTGGGCGAGACGGAAGCACAGCGTGATGCCGGTCAGGCCGAGGCTGTCGTGGCCGAGCAGTTGGCCGGCTCGATTCCCGCCGGTGCCACGGCCGCCAATCTGGTCGTTGCCTATGAACCGGTCTGGGCCATCGGCACGGGCCGGACCCCGACCATCGCCGACATTGCAGCCATGCATGCCATGATCCGGGCCTGCCTGACCGGTCTGGTCGCCGATCCGGATGGCGTCCGCATCCTTTATGGCGGTTCGGTGAAGCCGTCGAATGCCGCCGAAATCCTTGCTGTGGCGGATGTCGACGGGGCCCTGGTCGGGGGTGCCAGCCTGAAGGCCGACGACTTCTGGGCAATCGCGCAAGCCTGCCCCTAAGCACTTCGCTCTGGCATGTCGCCGCGGGACCGGTTAAGAAGCGCGACAGTTCAAAGACACGCGGCACCGGCCGCTTTCCCAAGGCGGGAGAGCGGTCGGGCTTGCGTTTGGGCGTTTGTTGCGCCATTTGCTGTTCTGCGGCGGTGCGGGCCCCCGGTTCCGGATCGCCAGTTCGACAAAAGCAGGGATGTTGGGATGCAAGAGGTAGTCCTGGTCGTGCATCTGTTGATCACGCTGGCCTTGATCGGCGTGGTCCTGGTGCAGAAGTCCGAAGGTGGCGGCCTTGGCGTCGGTGGCGGCACCATGGGTGGTTTCATGACCGCCCGTGGCAGCGCCAACCTGCTGACGCGCACGACCGCCATTCTGGCGGCCCTGTTCTTCTGCACGAGCCTGATCCTGGCCATCATGGCCGGCACGGGCAAGAGCGACAAGAGCCTGTTCGACAAGCTGCCGGCCCCCGGCAGCGAAGCCCCGGTGGCGCCCGCCGAGCCGGCCAAGCCGACGGTCCCCGTCGGTCAGTAACGCCCTTCAGGCGTTGTTCAAGACGCCCTCCGGGCGTAGGCCCGGTGGATAGGCAAGAGGCGGCAGACATGCCGCCTCTTTCCGTTAGGGCCTGTTTATGGTGGAATGGGCATCCGTGCCCCGATGTTAAATCCAAGGATGGGCCGGAAGGGCCCAACCTGTTGGCATGTTTGGCGAAGGTTAGGGTTCCATGACGCGCTTCATCTTCATCACCGGCGGTGTGGTTTCGTCCCTGGGCAAGGGTCTGGCTTCCGCCGCACTGGGTGCGCTGCTGCAGGCGCGCGGCTACAAGGTCCGCCTACGCAAGCTGGACCCCTATCTGAATGTCGATCCCGGCACGATGAGCCCGTACCAGCATGGTGAGGTGTTCGTTACCGACGACGGTGCCGAAACCGACCTGGATCTGGGCCATTATGAGCGCTTTACCGGCGTTCATGCGACGAAGTCAGACAACATCACCACGGGCCGCATCTATTCCAACGTTCTGGCCAAGGAACGCCGTGGCGATTATCTGGGCGCCACGGTGCAGGTGATTCCGCACATCACCGACGCCATCAAGGATTTCATCGCCGCCGATCTGGATGGCGAGGATTTCGTGCTGTGCGAAGTGGGTGGCACTGTCGGCGACATCGAATCGCTGCCCTTCCTGGAGGCCATCCGCCAGTTCGGCAATGACCAGGGGCCGGAGAACGTGCTGTTCTGCCACGTCACCCTGGTGCCCTATATCCCGGCCGCGGGTGAGCTGAAGACCAAGCCGACCCAGCATTCGGTGAAGGAACTGCTGTCCGTCGGCATCCAGCCGCAGATGCTGCTGTGCCGCGCCGACCGTGACATTCCGGAGAATGAGCGCCGCAAGATCGCGCAATTCTGCAACATCAAGAAGGAATGCGTGATCGCAGCATTGGACGTCGACACCATCTATCAGGTGCCGATCTCCTATCACGAGCAGGGCTTTGACACCGAGGTGCTGAAATATTTCGGCATGGCCCATGACAAGGCCCCCAATCTGTCCCGCTGGGAAGAGATTGTGCGCCGCGTGCGCAACCCGGAAGGCACTGTCACCATCGCCGTGGTGGGCAAGTACACCAGCCTTCTGGACGCCTACAAGTCGCTGGGCGAGGCGCTGACCCATGGCGGCATCGCCAACAATGTGAAGGTCAAGCTGGACTGGATCGACGCCGAGATCTTCGAGACGGGCGAGGCTATCGAGCGTCTGGCCGGCGTCCATGGCATCCTGGTGCCCGGCGGCTTTGGCGAGCGCGGTACGGAAGGCAAGATCCGCGCGGTGCAGTTCGCGCGTGAGCACAAGATCCCCTATTTCGGCATCTGCTTCGGCATGCAGATGGCCGTGATCGAAAGTGCGCGCCACCTGGCCGGCCTGACCCATGCCGGGTCGACCGAGTTCGGCAAGCCCGATCCGGCTGTGGTCGGCCTGATGACGGAATGGGTGCAGGGCAACCAACTGGTCCAGCGCCAGGAAGGCGGCGATCTGGGCGGCACCATGCGCCTGGGCAGCTACAAGTGCCACCTGCTGCCGGGTACGCGCGTCCATGACATCTATGGCGGCGACGATATCATCGAGCGTCACCGTCACCGCTATGAAGTGAACATCAACTTCAAGGACAAGCTGGAGCAGGTGGGCCTGAAATTCTCCGGCCTGTCGCCCGACGGCGTGCTGCCGGAGATCGTGGAACTGCCCGAACATCCCTGGTTCGTGGGCGTGCAGTTCCATCCGGAACTGAAGTCCAAGCCGTTTGATCCGCATCCCTTGTTCACCAGCTTCATCTCCGCCGCCATCGCGCAGAGCCGGCTGGTCTGATCGGGTAGGACGTGAAAGGCCGGGGCGGGTGACAACCTTCCCCGGCCTTCTTTATTTCACGCGGCCGCAGCCCCATATGGCGGCACAAAGGAGCAGTAAAATGACCCGCACCGTCAATGTCGGCCCGCTGTCGATTGCCAATGACCGGCCCTTCACCCTGATCGCCGGGCCCTGCCAGCTGGAAAGCCGCGACCATGCCTTCATGATGGCGGGCGCGCTGTCGGAACTGACAAGCAAGCTGGGTATCGGCCTGATCTACAAGACCAGCTTCGACAAGGCCAACCGCACGTCGGTCAGCGCCCAACGGGGCCTGGGCATGGACCAGTCGCTGCCCATTCTGGCGGACATCCGGGAAAAATTCGGCTGCCCTGTCCTGACCGATATCCACACGGCCGAACAATGCGCGCCCGTGGCGGAAGTGGTGGATGTGTTGCAGATCCCCGCCTTCCTCTGCCGGCAGACGGACCTACTGCTGGCGGCGGGTGAAACGGGCAAGCCCATCAATGTGAAGAAGGGGCAGTTCCTGGCGCCGTGGGACATGAAAAATGTCGCCGCCAAGATCGCGTCCACCGGCAATCACAATATCCTGCTGTGCGAACGCGGGGCCAGCTTCGGCTACAATACGCTGGTCAGCGACATGCGCTCCCTGCCGATCATGGCGCAGACGGGATATCCCGTCGTCTATGACGCCACCCATTCCGTACAGCAGCCGGGCGGGCAGGGGACCAGCAGCGGTGGCCAGCGTGAATTCGTGCCCGTCCTGGCCCGCGCCGCCATCGCCATCGGCGTGGCCGCCGTGTTCATGGAAACCCACGAGAATCCCGACTGCGCGCCCAGCGACGGACCCAACATGGTGCCGCTGGACCAGATGGAAGGCGTGCTGACCACCTTGCTGGCCCTGGACCGTATCGCCAAGGCGAGCCCGGTCTCTATCTGACAAGATTCGGCATTGGCGGTGATATGGGGGCGGTCGGACAGGGCGGGTCCGCTTTGACTTTGGGTGCGGCATGCATCACCATCGGCATATAACCAACGGGTGTGCCGGCCCGCATAAAAGCCAGGAAGGACGCAATCCATGTCAATGCTGGAAGGTAAGTCGCGCGCCCCGCGGCGCGGCGGGCCTGTGTCGCGCGCCATTGGCGGGTTCGCGCTGAAGCTTCTGGGTTGGCGGGTGGAGGGCAGCTATCCGGACCTGCCCAAGTTCGTCACCATTGGGGCGCCACATAGCTCCAACCATGATTTCATCGTGGCCATGGCGACGATCCTGGCGATCGATGTGCGCATTCACATTCTGGGCAAGCATACCCTGTTCTGGGGGCCGATGGCGCCGATCATGCGCTGGTGCGATGTGCTGCCCGTGAACCGGTCCGCGCCGAATGGGGTGGTCGGGGAATGCGTGGCGGCCATCCAGGACAATGACGAGATGGTCATCGGCATCGCGCCCGAGGGCACCCGAATGCCGAAACCCGGGTCAAACTGGAAGACCGGCTTTTGGCATATTGCGCGACAGGCCGGCGTTCCGATCATACCTGTCGCGCTGGATTATGCCACACGCACGGTTCGTATCGGCGCTCCGGTCACACCGACGGACAACATGGAAGCCGATTTCGCCCTGCTTTCCGCCTTTTATGCGGGCGTGAAGGGCGCACGGCGGACACTGCCGGATGCCATTCCGTTCCAGAAGCCAAAGACCTGACGGGACCACACGGCGGCCGGGTCGTCGAACTGTCCCTTGTCCGCACGCGGCGTCGGGGTTATCCCCTTCAATCCGTGTCACACCCCCACAACGCGGGGTCACGCGAGCCCTTGCGAGGAGATAAAGGCCCATGTCCGCCATCATCGACATTCATGCGCGCGAAATCCTGGACAGCCGTGGCAACCCGACCGTCGAGGTCGAGGTCCGGCTGGAATCCGGCGCCCTTGGCCGCGCCGCCGTTCCGTCGGGTGCCTCCACCGGCGCGCATGAGGCCGTCGAGCTGCGCGATGGTGACAAGTCCCGTTACCTGGGCAAGGGCGTGCTGAAGGCCGTCGAGGCTGTGAATGGCGAGATCTTCGACACCCTGTCCGGTCTGGAAAGCACCGATCAGGTCGGCATCGACCAGGCCATGATCGAGCTGGACGGCACGCCCAACAAGGGCCGCCTGGGTGCCAACGCCATTCTGGGCGTGTCCATGGCCGTGGCCAAGGCGTCGGCCGAGGAACTGGACCTGCCGCTCTACCGCTATATCGGTGGCGCCAATGCCCGCATCCTGCCCGTGCCGATGATGAACATCATCAATGGCGGCGCCCATGCCGACAACCCGATCGACATTCAGGAATTCATGATCATGCCCGTGGGCGCCGAGACGGTGGCCGAGGGTATCCGCGTGGGTGCGGAAATTTTCCACGCCCTGAAGAAGAAGCTGAAGGCCGCTGGCCACAACACCGCCGTAGGCGACGAGGGCGGATTCGCCCCCAACCTGTCGTCGGCCACCGATGCCCTGGACTTCATTGTCGCCGCCATTGCCGACGCCGGCTACAAGGCTGGCGAGAATGTGTTGCTGGCCCTTGATGCCGCTTCCACCGAATTCTTCAAGAACGGCAAGTACGAGTTGGAAGGCGAGGGCAAGAGCCTGACCCCGGCCGAAATGGTCGCCTACTGGGCCGATCTGGTGTCCAAGTACCCGATCGTGTCGATCGAGGACGGCATGGCCGAGGATGATTGGGAGGGCTGGAAGCTGCTGACCGATACCATCGGCGGCAAGGTGCAGCTGGTCGGCGATGATCTGTTCGTCACCAACCCCATCCGCTTGACCGACGGCATCAAGAAGGGCGTGGGCAATTCCATCCTGGTGAAGGTCAACCAGATCGGCACCCTGACGGAGACGCTGGAAGCCGTCCGCATCGCCCAGAACGCGGGCTACACCGCCGTTCTGTCGCACCGTTCGGGCGAGACCGAGGACAGCACCATCGCCGACCTGGCCGTCGCCACCAATTGCGGTCAGATCAAGACCGGCTCCCTGTCGCGTTCGGACCGGATCGCCAAGTACAACCAGTTGATCCGTATCGAGGAAGGCCTGGGCGGCGCTGCCGTCTATCCCGGCCGCGCGGCGCTGAAGCGCGGCTGATCGGCCGGCCGGCAGAACATGGGAAGGGGCGGTCTTTCGGGGCCGCCCCTTTTTCATTGGCGACCAGGCGGTTCCTTTAACTCTTTCGGACGTACCCGGCTGATTTAGCGTGATTTTT
The DNA here is from genome assembly GCA_943371025.1 of Hydrogenophaga intermedia. Taxonomy (GTDB): domain Bacteria; phylum Pseudomonadota; class Alphaproteobacteria; order Azospirillales; family Azospirillaceae; genus Niveispirillum. The sequence continues at coordinate 53,602 of CALRTC020000011.1, read as the reverse complement.
TGACGCGTTTCCACCTTTCTCATTGACCGGTCGACTCGGGCTGTGATTCCATCGCGGCCATGACGATGATCCGCACCCTTCGCTCCGCTCTTGGTCGCACCATCCGACAGATTGTCGGGCCGGTGATCGGCGTTTCCGTGGTCGCCTACTTCGCCTACCACACGGTGCATGGTGATCGCGGTCTGGTCGCCCTGACGCACCTGCAAAGCGAAGTGGCCCGCGCCCAGTCAACCCTTGACCAGGTGAAGGCCGAGCGGGATGAGATGGAGCGTCGCGCCAGCCTGCTGCGTCCCGACAACCTGGATCCCGATCTGCTGGAAGAGCGGGCGCGCGCCGTACTGAACCAATCGCACCCTGACGATTTGGTAATCCTCTTTCCGCGACGCTCTGCCACGCAGTCAACGCAGGGCGTCCCCGAGCAGGGTCGGTAAGTTACTGAAAAGGCGACGATTAGCCTGAATTGGGTTAATGCCGATTTTCTCAAGTAAAACAATCTTTTGCACTGCACACTCCTTGCCATCGGCCGCATGTGACGGTACCTCTGTATCGCATCGCAATGCGATGACCAGTTGCACCCCGCATCCCTGGGAGGAGCCCGTGGCAGTCACCAAGCGCCGCACCACCCGTACCGAGGCCCAAGCGGCCCCGGCCTTGCCCAGCAAGGACGAGCTTATCCGCTACTACCGCGATATGCTGTTGATCCGCCGCTTTGAAGAGAAGGCGGGCCAGCTGTACGGCATGGGCCTGATCGGTGGTTTCTGCCACCTCTATATCGGCCAGGAAGCCGTCGTTGTCGGTATCCAGGCCGCAATGCGTGAAGGCGACAGCGTCATCACCTCCTACCGTGACCATGGCCATATGCTGGCCTGCGGCATGGAAAGCCGTGGCGTCATGGCTGAACTGACGGGCCGTGCCGGCGGTTATTCCAAGGGCAAGGGCGGTTCCATGCACATGTTCAGCCGTGAGAAGAAGTTCTACGGCGGCCATGGCATCGTCGCGGCGCAGGTGCCGATCGGCGCCGGCCTGGGCTTTGCCCACAAGTACCTGAATGATGGTGGCCTGAACGCCTGCTACATGGGTGACGGCGCCATCAACCAGGGTCAGGTTTACGAGACGTTCAACATGGCAGCACTCTGGAAGCTGCCGACCCTGTTCATCATCGAAAACAACAAGTATGCCATGGGCACCGCCCAGGCCCGCGCCTCGGCCGGCGAGTTGTTCGAGCGCGGCAGCGCCTACGGCATTCCGGGCTATCAGGTGAACGGCATGGACGTGCTGGAAGTGAAGGCCGCCGCCGACAAGGCCGTGGCCCATATCCGCGCCGGCAATGGCCCCGTCATCCTGGAAATGAAGACCTACCGTTATCGCGGTCACTCCATGTCCGATCCGGCCAAGTACCGGACCAAGGAAGAAGTGAACAAGATGCGGTCGGAAAGCGATCCGATCGACAATCTGAAGAAGCTGCTGCTGGACCAGGGCATCACCGATGAGGAAGCCCTGAAGGTGATCGACCGCGAGGTGAAGGATATCGTCACCGACGCGGCCGAATTCGCCACCACCAGCCCCGAACCCGATCCGTCCGAACTGTGGACGGACGTTCTGGTCGAAGCCTGAACCGGCCGCAGCGGAGGATTAGAGACATGCCCGTAACGGTTCTGATGCCGGCCCTGTCGCCGACCATGACGGAAGGCAAGCTGGCCAAATGGCTAAAAAAGGTCGGCGACACCGTGAAGAGCGGTGACGTCCTGGCCGAGATCGAGACCGACAAGGCGACCATGGAAGTGGAAGCCGTCGATGAAGGTACGGTCACCGCCCTTCTGGTTGCCGAAGGCACCGAGAATGTGGCCGTGAATACCCCCATCGCCACCATCGCCGCCGAGGGCGAGGATGCCAGCGCTGCCCCGGCGCCGGCACCCGCCATTGCTTCCGCCGCCGCACCGGCCCCCGCTCCGGTGGCTGCTGTCCCGGCCGCCCCCGCTCCGGCACCGAAGGCGACGCCTGCGGCATCGGACGAGGATAAGTGGTACAGCTCCACGCAGACCATGACGGTCCGTGAGGCGCTGCGCGATGCCATGGCCTCGGAAATGCGCCGTGACGAGACGGTGTACCTGATGGGTGAAGAGGTCGCCGAATACCAGGGCGCCTACAAGATCTCCCAGGGTCTGTTGCAGGAATTCGGTGCCAAGCGCGTCATCGACACGCCGATCACCGAACATGGCTTTGCCGGTCTGGCCGTGGGCGCGGCTTTCGGCGGCCTGAAGCCGATCGTTGAGTTCATGACCATGAACTTCTCGATGCAGGCCATCGACCACATCATCAACTCGGCCGCCAAGACGCTGTACATGTCCGGCGGTCAGATGGGTTGCCCCATCGTGTTCCGCGGCCCCAACGGTGCCGCCGCCCGCGTGGGTGCACAGCACAGCCAGTGCTATGCCTCCTGGTACGCCCACGTTCCGGGCCTGAAGGTTCTGGCGCCCTACAGCGCCGCCGACGCCAAGGGCCTGCTACGCGCCGCCATCCGTGACCCGAACCCGGTCGTGTTCCTTGAGAACGAGATCATGTACGGGCACAGCTTCGAGGTGCCGACCGATCCCGACTTCATCCTGCCCATCGGCAAGGCGAAGGTGGAGCGTGCCGGCACCGATGTGACCATCGTCGCCTATTCCATCTGCGTCGGCCATGCCCTGGCCGCTGCCGAGAAGCTGGCGGCCGAAGGGATCAGTGCGGAGGTCATCAACCTGCGCTCCATCCGTCCGCTGGATGTGGACACGATCGTGGAGAGCGTGAAGAAGACCAACCGTCTGGTCTCCGTCGAGGAAAGCTGGCCCTTCGCCGGTATCGGCGCCGAACTGGCCGCGACCATGATGGAGCACGCCTTCGACTATCTGGACGCGCCCGTCGTCCGCGTCTGCGCCAAGGATGTGCCGCTGCCCTACGCGGCCAACCTGGAAAAGCTGGCGCTGCCGCAGCCCGACGATGTCGTGGCCGCCGTCAAGTCCGTCACCTACCGCAAGTAAGGCAGAGGGAGGCTTTAAGATGCCCGTTGATATCCTGATGCCCGCGCTGTCGCCGACCATGACGGAAGGCAAACTGGCGCGCTGGGTGAAGAAGGAAGGCGACAAGATCAAGTCCGGCGATGTGCTGGCCGAGATTGAAACCGACAAGGCCACCATGGAAGTGGAGGCCGTGGACGAAGGCACGCTGGGCAAGATCCTGGTCGCCGAAGGGACCGAGGGCGTGGCGGTGAATACCCGCATCGCCGTCATCCTGGAGGAAGGCGAGGATGCGTCGGCCCTGTCCGCTGCGCCAAAGGCCGCTCCGGCTCCGGCCGCTGCTCCGGCTGCTGCTGCTCCGGTGGCTGCGGCTGCCCCGGCCGCCCCGGCTGCGGCTCCCGCCGCTGCCGCCCATGGTGACCGTGTGTTCGCCAGCCCGCTGGCCCGCCGCATGGCGGCGCAGAGCGGTCTGGACCTGACAGGCGTGGCCGGCTCCGGTCCGCATGGGCGCGTGGTCAAGGCCGATGTCGAAGCGGCACTGAAGGGTGGGGCGCCCAAGGCTGCTGCGGCTCCGGTTGCTGCTGCCGCTCCGGTCGCTGCTGCCCCGGCGCCGGTCGCTGCGGCCGCCGCGTCGAAGGGTGTGGACGCCAAGGCTTTGGCCGACAAGCTGGGCATGAAATACAAGGTTCTGCCCAACAGTGGCATGCGCAAGACCATCGCCAAGCGCCTGACCGAAGCTTGGCAGACCATTCCGCACTTTGGTCTGGCCGTCGATTGTGAGATCGACAACCTGCTGAAGCTGCGCGCCGAACTGAACCAGAAGTCGGGGGAGAAGATCTCCGTCAACGATTTCGTGGTGAAGGCGGTGGCCATCGCGCTGGCCAAGTACCCGGCGGCCAACGTGTCCTGGCACGAGGATGGCATTCTTCAGTATGAGAATGTCGACGTCTCCGTCGCCGTCTCCACCGATGGCGGGCTGATCACCCCCATCGTGAAGAATGCCGACCGCAAGGGCCTGGCCACTATCTCCGCCGAGGTCAAGGAACTGGCGAAGAAGGCCAAGGATGGCAAGCTGAAGCCGGAAGAGTTCCAGGGCGGCACGTTCAGCGTGTCCAACCTGGGCATGTTCGGCATCAAGAGCTTCACCTCCATCATCAACCCGCCGCAGAGCTGCATTCTGTCGGTCGGTGCGGGTGAGAAGCGCCCCGTGGTCAAGGGCGACGCGCTGGCCATCGCCACCGTCATGTCCCTGACGCTGACTGTCGATCACCGTTCGGTGGACGGTGCCGTGGGTGCGGAGTTCCTGAAGCTGCTGAAGGGCCTGATCGAAGACCCGATCACGCTGATGCTGTGATGGGCAGGGGGTGGGGGCCGATGGCTTCCACCCCGTTTCCATCTTACCTTACCGTCATCCCGGCGAAGGCCGGGATCCAGGAGCCAAGAACACCACGGTAGGGTTTTCCGATCAAAGCTGCTGAAACGTTGGGCTTGTGGCCCCTGGATCCCGGCCTTCGCCGGGATGACGGAGGAGGGACGGGTGATGGTTGAGGCTTGGCGCTTCCCGTTGCTGATCGCCCTTGCCCTGACATGAAGGACAAGATCATGGCCGAGAATTTCGACCTCATCGTCATCGGCGCCGGCCCCGGCGGTTACGTCGCCGCCATCCGCGCTGCCCAGTTGGGCCTGAAGACCGCCGTGGTGGAGCGCGAGCATCTGGGCGGCATCTGCCTGAACTGGGGCTGCATCCCGACCAAGGCGCTGCTGCGCTCCGCCGAGATCGCGCATTACATCCAGCATTCCCAGGCCTATGGCATCAAGGTCGAGGGCAAGGTGACGCTGGATGTGGAAGCCATCGTCAAGCGCTCGCGCGGCGTGGCCAACCAGCTGTCCGCCGGCGTCAAGGGCCTGCTGAAGAAGAACAAGGTCACCGTCCTGGACGGTTCGGCCAAGCTGCTGGGCCAGGGCAAGGTCGCCGTCACCGCCAAGGATGGCAAGGTGACCGACGCCACGGCCAAGCACATCATCATCGCCACCGGCGCCCGCGCCCGCGTGCTGCCGGGCCTGGAGCCGGACGGCAAGCTGGTCTGGACCTACAAGGAAGCCATGGTGCCGACGGCGACGCCGAAATCGATGCTGGTCATCGGCACGGGCGCCATCGGCGTGGAATTCGCCTGCTTCTACAAGGCCATGGGCGTTGACGTGACCCTGGTCGAGGTGCTGGACCGCATCCTGCCGGTGGAAGACGAGGAAATCAGCGCCTTTGCCGCCAAGGCCTTCACCAAGCAGGGCCTGAAGATCAAGACCGGCGCCAAGGTGGTGAAGCTGGACCGCCATGCCGACAGCGTGACGGCCCATATCGATGTGGGCGGCAAGGTGGAGACGGTCACCGTTGGCCGCATCATCTCCGCGGTCGGTATCGTTGCCAACACCGAGGGGCTGGGCCTGGAAAACACCAAGGTCAAGCTGGACCGCGGCCACATCGTCAATGACGGCTATGGCCGTACCGACGAGCCGGGCGTCTATGCCATCGGCGACGTGGCCGGTGCCCCCTGGCTGGCGCACAAGGCCAGCCATGAAGGCATCATCTGCGTGGAGAAGATCGCGGGCCTGCCGCATGTTCACATGATGGACAAGACCAACATCCCCGGCTGCACCTACTCCTTCCCGCAGGTGGCGTCCGTCGGCCTGACGGAAGCCAAGGCCAAGGCCGCCGGGTACGAAGTCAAGGTCGGCCGCTTCCCCTTCATCGGTAATGGCAAGGCCATTGCGTTGGGTGAGCCGGAAGGTCTGGTCAAGACGGTGTTCGACGCCAAGACCGGCGAACTGCTGGGCGCCCACATGATCGGTGCGGAAGTGACCGAACTGATCCAGGGTTACACGATCGGCAAGACGGCGGAACTGACCGAGGCCGAGTTCATGCACACCGTCTTCCCGCACCCGACCCTGTCGGAAATGATGCATGAGTCGGTGCTGGCGGCCTATGGTCGGGCCATTCATTACTGATCGGCCGCACCATCGGGGACCTTGTGGTTTTTCCCCCGCATGCGCACATAGAGGGGCACGTCCGATCGGGCGTGCCCTTCTTGCATTCTTGACCGGGCCCGACGACGCATCTTGAGCCAGGAAACGATCCAGAAAAATGCCGGCGGTGTCCTGGCCTGGGCGTGGTGGACCGCGCTGGTCGGCGCGGGCGGGATGATCCTGCTGCTGACGCTGATGCGATGGATCCCCGGCGGCTGGACCGTGGCCGACCATCTGCGTTACGGCCTTCTGGGCGTAGCGCTGGTCCTGGCGCTGCTGGCCGCCCGCGCACGGAATTGGCCGGCCTTGGCGCCGCTGGTGCTGTCCATCCTGATCAATGGCGTCATGATCGCGCCGACCCTGGTTCCCGCCCCGATGCCGGCCGGGGCCGGTCAGGGTGGGGAAGTCCGGCTGATCCATGCCAATGTCTGGGTCAGGAATAACGACCTGACGCGGTTGGTGGCGCAGATCGATGACGGCAATGCCGACATCCTGGTGGTCATTGAACGTTTCGCTTTCAACGGCACGGACTGGATGGCACCGTTCCAGCAGCGCTTGCCCCATATGGCGGGCTGTGCCGAAGCCGATTGCGGCAGCAATGTCTTCTCCCGCTGGCCGATGCGACGCCTGGGGATCGTCACCAGCCAGTGGCACGATGCCGAGGATATTCCCAGTTTCATGGCCGTGCGGGTTCTGCGGCCCGACGGGCCTTTCACGCTGGTCGTCGCCCATTTCAGCCAGCCGTTCAGCGTTGCCGAACATGCCGGGCAAGCCCGCTGGCTGGCCGACAAGCTGCGTGAACTGCCGTCGCCGGTCATCCTGACGGGCGACTTCAACGCCGCCCCCTGGTCGACGGCCATCCAGACCATCATCCGCGATGGCGGCGTGGTGCGGCTGTCCAACACGGGGCCCACCTGGCCCACCTGGGTGCGCCCCATCGGTGTTCCCATCGACCATGTGCTGGCCGGGCCCGATGTCGGTGCGCGGGACGTACATGTATTAGGGGATATCGGGTCGGATCATCGGCCCGTCGCCGTCACCCTGCTGCTGCCCAAGGCGGAATGACGCTCAATGGCCGCCGCCGCCATCGCCGCTGCGCACGGGGCTGGTGACGATATCGGCGGTTGTCTTCACCGCCGTCGTGGCGACATCGGCCGTGGTTTCCACCACCGCGCCGACAACCGATGCCGTCGTGGTCACCACCGCACAGCCGGGCAGACAGGCAAAGGCCGCCACCAGAAAGAACAACCCCGCCTTTGACGCAAGCATGGTTCCCATCCCGACCATTTGCCCACCAAAGGGTTATACGGCCGACGCGGGCAGCACCAGCGCGAATAGTGTGTCCCTTGCCGATCGGCCCCTTCCCGTGACAATTTGGCCTGTGGAAGTGGAGTGCGACCAACGATCACCGGCGGCAAGACCGGGGAGGCCCGCAATGCCGGTCAGGCATTGACGGGTGGGGGAGCAACAAAGGATGACAAAGGTGATGTCGACGGCCGATGGCCGCATCGACCGCGTCGACGCCCTGCGCGGCACGGCGCTGATCGGGCTTTTCCTGGTACATATGGTCGAACATTTCGACCTGCTGCGTTATCCCGAAGGTGTTGTCCCCTGGCTGCGCCGCCTGGACAGCGTGGTCAATGATGCGGTCTTTTTTCTGTTTGCCGGAAAATCCTACGCCATCTTCGCCATGATGTTCGGGATCAGCTTTACCCTGATCCTGCAAAGCTGGTCGAAGACGGCGCCGGATGCTCGGGTGCGGCTGCGCTTCCTGTGGCGTCTGCTGATCCTGGGGGCCTTGGGCTATGTCCATGGGTTGCTTTATATCGGCGACATCCTGTCGGTGCTGGCAATTCTGGGCCTGCCGCTGGTCCTGATCTACCGGCTGCCGGACAGGGTCCTGTGGCTGCTGGCGGGCTTTCTGCTCATTCAGGTGCCGTCGGTCTGGGCGACGGTTTCGCTGCTGCTGACCCCGGAGGTGGAACCCACCAACCCCTCCCACTGGGCGCTCTATGGCCGCCTGTTCGAGGTGTCGATGAAGGCGTCGCTGGTGGAGATGCTGCACAACAATCTGTGGACCGGACAGACGGCGCGGTTCTGGTTCTTCATCGAATCCGGACGCTGGCTGCAGATGGCCGGCCTGTTTGTCATGGGTCTGCTGATCGGACGCCACCGGCTTTATATCGACAGTCCCGATGCGCGCCGTATCTGGGCGCGGGTCTTCAAGGGGGCCCTGGCCGCGTTCGTGCTGTTGTTCCCCCTGTCGCTCTGGGTCGACACCCTGCCCCTGAAGGGTATGGCGCGGTATGAGGCGACGATGCTGACAGGGGCCTGGGCCAATCTGGCGCTCACCTTTGCCTGGGCGTCCGGTTTCGCCCTGGTCTGGCCGCAGCTGGAGGGCGGGGCGCTGGCCCGGCATCTGGCCAGCTATGGCCGGATGAGCCTGACCTGCTATCTGATGCAGGCGCTGGTCTGGGTGCCCGTCTTCTACGGTTTCGGGCTGGGCTATTACAAGGAATGGGGCGTCTCTGCCAGCGTGGCGGCAGGAATCGTTTTCATCATCGCCCAGGTGCGCTTTGCCGGATGGTGGATGCGCCATTACCGGTACGGGCCTGCCGAGTGGTTCTGGCGCTGCGCCACCTTTCTGCGGTTCGACGTGCCGCTGCGGCGGCCGGCCTCGGCGTGACGTCTCTCTTCAGCCACCCACCCCCGCCTTGCAGCCCATGCGGGGGTGGGTGGCTGAACGCCGCGCTTGGTTCGGGACCACCGGCGGCTTATGTTCACTGCCAAGGCAATCCCAAGGTCAGGCCATGACGATCGAAGAACCCCGCGTCCGCCACCCGGAAAAGGTCAACCGCCCGGACAATCCGATCCAGCGCAAGCCGGAATGGCTGCGCGTCAAGGCGCCGACCAGTCGCGAATATGCGGAAACGCGCGACCTGATGCGCGGGTTGAAGCTGCACACCGTGTGCGAGGAGGCGGCCTGCCCCAATATCGGGGAGTGCTGGAAGAAGAAGCACGCCACCTTCATGATCCTGGGCGCCATCTGCACGCGTGCCTGTGCCTTCTGCAATGTCGCCACGGGCAAGCCGCTGAACCTGGACCCGCATGAGCCGGAAAAGGTGGCCGAGGCTGTGGGCGGCCTGAACCTGGAACATGTCGTCATCACGTCGGTCGATCGTGACGACCTGACCGATGGCGGTGCCGACCATTTCGCCCGCACCATCCGCGCCATCCGTCAGACGGCCCCGCAGACGACGATCGAGATCCTGACTCCGGATTTCATGCGCAAGCCGGGTGCGGTGGAACATGTGGCCGAAGCCCGGCCCGACGTGTTCAACCATAATCTGGAAACCGTGCCGCGCCTTTACCCCTCCATCCGTCCGGGTGCACGCTATTTCACCTCGCTGGCCCTGCTGCAGCGGGTGAAGGAAGTCGATCCTTCCATCTTCACCAAGTCCGGCATCATGGTCGGTCTGGGCGAGACGAAGGAGGAGGTGGGTCAGGTCATGGATGATCTGCGCGCCGCTGACGTGGATTTCCTGACCATCGGCCAGTATCTGGCGCCCACGCCCAAGCATGCGCCGGTTGACCGGTTCGTGACGCCGGACGAGTTCGCCAGCTATGCCACCCTGGCGCGCGGCAAGGGCTTCCTGATGGTGTCCAGCAGCCCGCTGACCCGCAGCTCCTATCACGCCGGCGACGATTTCCGGAAGCTGCGCGCCGCGCGGGAGGCCAAGCTGGCCGGTACCCGCCCGGCGGCGGAATGACGACAGGTCCGGGTCCGACCTATGCCGACGCACGCTGAGCGGCGTATCCTGCCGCACACGCCGGAACAGCTTTATGCGCTGGTCGCCGATGTGGAACGCTATCCGGAATTTCTGCCCTGGGCCGTGGCCTGCCGCATTCGCAAGCGGCAGGACGCGGTCATCTGGGCTGATCTGGTCATCGGCTTCAAGATGATCCGGGAACGGTTCACCTCAAAGGTGACGCTGAACCCGGAAGCGTTGCGCATTGATGTGGAATATGTCGACGGGCCGTTCCATTACCTGAACAACCACTGGCTTTTCGAGGCGCATCCCGATGGCTGCACCGTCGATTTCTTCGTGGATTTCGAATTCAAGAACAAGGTCCTGCAAACCATCATCGGTGCCCTGTTCAACGAGGCCGTGAAGCGCATGGTGGCCGCCTTTGAAGGCCGCGCGAAGCAGCTTTACGGGTAAGGCCGGCGACCCTACGCCGTCGGGCGTTGTTCGAACCCGGTGACGCCCGGATCGGTGGTTTCCACCACTTTCACATTGATGACGATGGCCGAGGGCGGCCCCTGCCAGCAGGCGTCCAGCATGGCATCCACATCGGCGCTGCCGCCCGCAAATACGGCTTCAACGCTGCCATCGGTGCGATTGCGCACCCAGCCATCCAGCTGCCGGGCGCGGGCCTGTTCCACGGTCCAGCCGCGATACCAGACGCCCTGAACGCGCCCGGTGACGGTGACGCTGACGGCACGCCTTTCGTCCATTGGATTTGCCATGAATGTCTCGCTTTAGTTGGGCCTATCCAGCCTGTTGACGGGGCACTTGTCAATCATGCTCGCCAAGGACGCGGTTCTGGGGCAGCATGGGTCTGTCGCCGACCAGCCGGGAGGGGGGCCATGAGTGCCAGCCTGATCCGTCCTGCCACACCCGCCGATGCCGCGGGAATTGCCACCGTTCATGTGGAAAGCTGGCGGGCCACATATCCTGGCATCCTGCCTGACCGATACCTGATCGGCATGTCGGCCGGTGTCCACGAACGGCGCTGGCGTGGGCTGCTGACGGGGGCGTCGCCGCGTGGCCGCCGCACCTTTGTGGCCCAGGATCGCACAGGCACGGTGGTCGGCTTTGGTTCCTGCGGCCCCCAGCGTACGCACCTGCCCGGCTTTGGCGGGGAATTCTATGCGCTTTATCTGCTGGACCATGTCCAGGGGCAGGGGCTGGGCCGCCGCCTGCTGGGGGCCATGGCCCAGCATCTGCTGTCGGCCGGCACGCGGGCGGCGGTGGTCTGGGTCCTGCGCGACAATCCTTCCCGCTTTTTCTATGAACGCCTGGGCGGCGATCTGCTGGCCGAACAGCCGATCAGCGTGGCTGGCGCGCGCCTGACCGAACGCGCCTATGGCTGGACCGACCTTGTCCCCCTGGCGCGGCTGGCGGCCGACCCGCCGGTGGGCGGGTGAGTGTCACCATTCAATCGGCACCACCCATCGTCACCGCCCGCCGCAGCCGCCTGATGCCGATCCAGACGGCAGCGATGATGGTGGGCACGGCGATGGCGGTCATCAGGGTCTTGGGCGGCAGGGCGTCGACATGCGGCAGCCCCTCCACCACATATTTCACCAGCCCCAGCAGATAGTAAGAGATGGCGAAAACCGACAGGCCTTCCACCGCCTCCTGAATACGCAGCTGGGTGCGGGCGCGGGCCTCCAGGCTTTTCAGGATTTCGGCATTCTGTTCGGCGCGCTGCACATCGACGCGGGTGCGCAGCAGGCTGCTGGCGCGGCTGATGCCGGCCGCCAGTTCGGCCTGACGTCTGGCTACCGCCTCACAGGTTCGGACAGCAGGGCGGAAGCGGCGTTCCAGGAAAACACCCAGCCGCTGTAGACCGGGTATCCGCTCCTCCCGCAGTTCTTCCACCCGCCGTTCCAGCAGTTCGGCATAGGCCTGGGTCGCGCCGAACCGATAGCGGCAGCGGGCTGACAGGGTTTCGGCCTCCGCCGCCAGCCGGGTCAGCGCGTCCAGAAGCCCGTGTTCCTCCGCCATGTCGCGGGCCGCCGCCGTGCGGGCGACGATGCCTTCCAGCCGGTGTTCCAGGGCCGCCAGCTCGGGCCCGGCCTCCCGCGCCAGGGGCAGGGCCAGCAGCGCCGTCATGCGGTAGGTCTCGATCTCCAGCAGGCGCTGCACGATGCGCCCGGCATGGGACGCCGACATGCATTTGTTGCGGACAAGCAGGCGGGTGAAACCGTCGCTGCCCCGGTGGAAGTCGGTCCAGACCAGGGCTTCGTCTCCACCCACGGCACTGCCCAGCAATTCCCCGCGGGGGAAGATGGCACCCAGGCTTTCCGGTGTATGCCGTGGGTCCCCATCCGGCTCCAGCCGCAGGTGGCAGGCAACCAGGCGCAGCCCCGGCAGCCGCGCCACCCAGTCGGCCAGACGCGGGGACAGCCCGGACCAGTCGGCGGCATCGGCGCCTTCCATGTCGGCAACGGTGATGGCGGTGAATTCCGTGTGGCGTTCCCATTTCACCGTGCGGCCATCGACCAGCAACTGTACCTGTCGCAGTTCGTCCCCCGGCAGGGGCAGGCCGACCGTCCGGCACAATTCCACCAGATGCGCATGGTCGGCCCCAAGCTCGCCCGTCAGATGGGCGATATGGGTCAGGCGGGCCGGCGTCGTGATGCGCATGTGCGGCCGGGCGTGCAATTCATCGTTCAATGCCGCGCGCTGCGGGTGTTCCCGCCAATCCGCGCGATCCGCCCCCGTGCCCATGAAGTTCCCCCACCACACTGTTCTTATTGCCGTCAACTATGAACAGATGCGCCCGTGCGCGCCATGAGACATCTTGGTCAGGCGCGCACGCCGGGTCCGCGCGGTGAAGACTGGACACGCGCCCATTGATGCGCCCCGGTTTGAAAGGCGATCGATCCCGAATAGCCGACGGTTTCCAGGCTGTCGCGGAAGATGGTGCCGATCTGCTGACGCACCTCTGCGGGCAGCAGGTTCTGGGTTCTGACCATCAGATCAAAGCGGCCGGGCCGGACCATGCCATCGAACTGCATCGGCCCGATGCGCGAGAAACTCAGGTCCAGAAGAAAGCGCTTTGCCGGCCCCTGCTTCTCCCCGTCGGTCCTGTCGTCCTTGTCCTGATCACCGGCATTCTTTACATGCAGCTGCGCGCGCATGAGCTGTTCGGGCGTGCCGAAGGGGATGGGCATGGCGCGCCAGCCATCGGCCGTGGGCTCCGCCGCCGCCTGCTGGGCCGCGCGGAAATCCTCCCGCAGCTGCGCCAGCAGCCTGGAGCCCCCCCGTGCCTCCAGCAGTTCCGCCGCCGGCCCTCCCAGCCAGCCCGTCGCATCGCCACCACGCAGCGCCGACAGGAAGAAGGTCAGGTTGGTGGTCAGGCGCTTGTTGGGCTGCGGCAGGATGCTGGCGGCGATGGTCCTGGCCAGCACCGGATCGGCGGCGGCCAGGGTCGCCATCACTTCCCGCAGAACGGGCCAATCCAGACCCTGGGCCGGGTCCAGCGGGGGCAGCATGGCGGCCTTCGGGGTCGGCGGTATATCCACAGCCAACGCCAATGTCGTGCCGGCCGGCAGGTCCGTTCTGGCCCGCAGGACCAGGGTGCCCAGCGGGGTCGTCACCACCGGTTGGCCTTGCGCTGTGCTGCCGACCAGGGTGCCGGTCACCGTCTGCTGGCTGCTGGAGTTGCCGGGTGCGGCGTCCAGAGCCAGGATCCGAAGGCGCACGGGCTGACCATGGGGCAGGGTCGGGCGATCGGGGATGGGGCCTGCCGGCAGAGCATCCGCCGGGGCACGGGAAGCGGGCTGACCGGCCATGCCGCGCGCCTCTGCCGACGGCTCTCCTGCGTCCATCTGGGCGAACTGAGCGGGGCTGTCCGGCTGCTGCCGGGGTGCCGGTACAGCTGGGCGGGGGCCCGGTGCGGCCGGAGCCTGAATGGTGGCGGGGGCTGTCGCCGGGGCAGGCGGTCGACCATCGCGCAACCGGGCCTGCTGCAAGGCGTCGTCCGGCGATGCCGGCACCGTCGACGCAGGCGACGATACCGATGGTTGCTGCGGCCGGCCGTCCTGTCCCGCTGGGGATGTCGGCCCCGTGGCCGCCGGGGATGTGGAGGGAACTGCGGGTGAATGCACCCCATCCCCGCGTGTCGGCAGCGGATTGGCCGGCGCGGAAGTGGCCGGGGCCGTTGCTGGCGGTACGGCTCCGCGTGGTGGGGGCGCCGCTGCCGGCGATGTGGGCGGCGCCGTGGCCGGGGCGGGAGGTGTGGTCTCGCGCAGCCGTGCCAGCTGTGTGGCCGGGGCTGCTTCCTGTGCGGCAAGGGCGGCGGACATGGTCCCCTGCCGGTGCGGAACCGGCGGTGCGACGGGCGGGGTTTTCGGCTCTACCGATGGGGTGCCGACCGTCGGCGGGGCGCTGGGGGGGGCCGGGGGCGCCCCTTCACGCAGGCGGGCCAGTATCACGGGCGCGTCGGTGGCCGGGACCAAAGGCGGCGTTTGCTGCGGTACCGTGGGTTGCGGCGTCGGGCTGCCGGGCGTGGGAATGGTCGGTGGGGCGGTCGGCGGCGGGGATACAGTCAGCCCCTCGCGCAGGCGGGTCAGCTGCATCGCCGGTTCCGGGGACGGCGCCGCCGCGGCCGGGGGTTTTCCCGGATGGCCGGGGTTCGTGGTCGGTGGGGCGGTGGGTCCGGTTGGCGGGGCGGTCGGTTCCCCATCTTGCGGTGCCGCGCCGCGCAGGCGGGCCACCTCCACCGGCATATCGGCCGGAACGATATGGGGCGAAGATGGGCCGGGTGCCGGCGGCGGCGTTGGAACCGTGGGCGCGGCAGTTGGCGGTGACGGCGGTGAGCCGCCGCGCAGGCGCGCCATGATCAGCGCGTCCGGATCGACGGCGGGTGGGGCTGCCCCGGCCGGGACCGGCGGGGCGGCGGCCGGCGGGGATGGTACCGGTCGGGGGGGGAGCGGGGGCGCCGTGGTGGGCGCCGAACTGGCCGATGGGGTTGTGGGTGGCGCTGTCGGTGGTGCTGGCGGGCTACCTCCACGCAGCTGCGCCTCTGTCAGGGGGGCGGGCGCCGGATTGGACCCAAATTCCTGCAATGACAGAAGACCGCTGCTGGGCGCCTCGGTCGCGATATTGTAGCGGGCCAGCCGTGCCAGCCGGACAGCATCCGCCGCCGGGTCAGCCGGTCGCGGCGGTGTGGCTGGTCGTGCAGGCTCGCCGCCGTCGGCCGGGGACGTCTTGGCATCCGCCGGGGGTGATGGACGGGAGGTCGCCCCCGCCACCGGGGCGGTGGATGCGGAATCGTCCCCGCCGCTGCCGCCCAGCAGGATTGTCAGCGGGTCCGGCCCGCCTGCAGGCTGCCCACCGCCGGGCGGGGATGTTGCGGGCAGCGTGGAACTGGCCGGGGGGCTGGTTGCCGGGCGCGCCGGGCCGGGCGCTGGCGCCGATCCCGTTGCGCCATCGTCCGCCACGGACGGTCCCGCCGGCACATCGTCCCCATCGGTGCTGCCTGGCGTGCCGGGTGCCGGTGGCGCGGGCGGGCGTGGCTGCAGGGCCGCCACCACCATGGCGATGATGGTGGCGCCAGGCTGGATGCTGGGCAGGGGCGGAGGCGTCAGGCTGGCTGTGGGGGCCGGTGCCACAGCCGGCTGCGGACCTTCCGTGGCAGGCGTCGGAGCCTGTGGAGCGGGCGGGGCCGATGCCTGGGCCCGCGGCAGGGCGCCCGGTACCTGCGGCGGGATACGCAGGGTGACGGGGCGGTCGGTGGGCAGCGGGGCCGGTGTCTCCACCGTTACATCGCCGGCCGCCGTACGGATTGTGGCTGCGCCATCCTCCTGCGCGACCACAGTGCCGGAGATGCTGACGGCCCGGTCCAGGCCCGACAGCCGTTCCGGCAGCGCGCGTATCAGGACATCGCCCAGCGGAACAGGCGCACCGCCGCCGCCCGCGGGGGCGGGAGCAGCGGGCGCGCCGGCATTGATCCCGGGTGGAAGGGGGGCGGACATGGCGACACCCGCCCCGGACCGGTCAGCCGGTGGTTAGCTTCTGCGCCAGCGCCATGATGTCATGGGCGGCGTCGGAGGTGGGGGAACGGACCAGAAGCGGCGTCTGGGTCTTGATGCTTTCCCGTACCTTCATGTCACGGCGGATGATGCCGGCCAGCTGCGGGCTTTTGCCCAGGAACTTGCGGCAGGCGGCCAGCAGCGTCTCATAGGTCTTTTCCCCTTCCAGCCGGGTCTGCGCCATGTTGACCACGATGCGCAGATCCGCCGACGGGTTGGCCTGATATGAGAGCTTCAGGAAGGCGTAGGCGTCGGTGATGCTGGTCGGCTCGTCCGTCGTCACCACCAGCGAGATGCCGGCAGGCGCCGTGAAGGTGCGGACATTGCGATCCACCCCGGCCCCCAGGTCGATGACGATATTGTCGTAGGACCGGGCAAGATCGGTCAGGTCGTTGCGCAGCTGGGTCAATTTTGCCGGGGGCAGATTGGCCAGGCTGCCGGAACCGGACCGGCCAGCGATGATGTCAAACCCGCCCTCGCTGTAGCGGGTGGTGGAACCGGCCAGCGTCACCATGCCGTCGATCACCTGACCCAGGTCGCGCTTGGGCATCAGTCCCAGCTGGATATCGACATTGGCCAGGCCCAGATCGCCGTCGAACAGCAGGGTCTTGCGGCCCAGCTTGCTCAGCGCATGCGTCAGGCTGATGGAGAAGAAGGTCTTGCCGACCCCACCCTTGCCGCTGGCAACCGCCAGGATATTGCGCTGGCGCAGCGGCGTGACATTGGCGGAGGCGGCCATCATCGCGGACAGGTCGGTCATGCGTGGGTCCCCGTTTGCTTGGCTCGCCGCTGATCGGCTTGCAGTTCCGGCATCATCATCTTGGCCAAAATTGTCGGCGTCAGGGCGGTCAGCCCGTCGGCAACTTTTGTCGTCGCACTTACATCTGCAAAAGCCAGGCCAGATTCGGCGGCGGCGGCCAGAAGGCTGCCGTAACGCCGGGCCATGTCCATGCGCGTTGCCAGCATCCGGCGGGCGCCGACGGCGCGGAAGGACTTGGCGATCTCCACCGCCTCCACCGCATCCAGCCCGGCGGGCAGCACCAGCACCGGCTCGATCTCCGTGGCGGTGATGAATTCCCGCAGATCCTTCATGTCCTGTGCGTTGTAGGGGTTGCGGCCGGCGCTGTCGACCAGCACCTGCTCCATTCCCCGCGATACCTCCACCGCATCGGACAGGGCCGTCGGGTCTTCCACCGTGATCAGGCGCAGTTTCAGCACGCGGGTGAAGGCCTGCAACTGCTCGATCCCGCCAGCGCGGATCGTGTCGGTAGAAATGACCCCGACGGGTCGTTTCTGCAGGGCGCAGCGGGCGCACAGCTTGGCGACGGTCAGGGTCTTCCCCCCACCCGGAGGTCCGACCAGCATGATCGGGCGGGGTGCGCGCCCATCGGGCAGCGGCTGAAAGGTGAAGACGGCGTCCAGGGCGGCGGCCAGCGCCATCAGCGGGTCACGGGTATCGAAATCCTCGATAGAGTCCATCAGCCGCTGGTTCAACTCCGCCGGCACGCCGTGGCGCAGCAGCGCGTCGGAGACGACGTCGATCGGATCGGGTCCCTGCGGTTCCAGGAAGCGCAGGGGATTGGGGGCCGCCACCGGGGCATGGGTGGCCAGCATGCCCTCATCTTCCTCGATGGCCGCGGTGACACGAACGCCGACGCCTTCCTCCTCGCGCGTGGCGACGATGATGGCGTCATCGCCCAGCACCTCGCGGACCAGCCGCATGGCGTCCTGCATGGTTGGCGCATGGAACGATTTCAGACGCATGCTGCCCCTGCCTTCCCGGCCCTCCAGCCCCTGTCAGTGCCCTGCCATCCGATCATTATACGCGGCCCCATCAGATTTGGCCCAGAGTCTTGATTTTGGCCTTCGGATGAATCTCATTCTGCGACATCACGACGGTGGCCGGGCGGAAACGCTCGATGATGGAGCGGACGAACGGCCGGATCATGGGCGAGGTCAGCATCACCGGCGCCTCGCCCTGCATGGCGAACTTCTCGAACGACTGGCGCACGGCGGTGATGAACTGCTGCAGCCGCGACGGCACCATGGCCAACTGCTTGTCGTCGCCTTCGCCGACAATGCTTTCCGCGAAGGCCTGTTCCCATTCGGGTGACAGGGTGACCAGGGGGATGAAGCCCATGTCGTTGGTATTGGCGTCCGAAATCTGGCGGGCCAGACGCGCCCGCACATGTTCGGTGATCTGGGTCATGTTGCGGGTATAGGCCGTCGCCTCCGCCACCCCTTCCAGGATGGTGGGCAGGTCGCGCACCGACACGCGTTCGCCCAGCAGGTTCTGCAACACGCGCTGCAACCCGCCGATCGTGATCTGGGCGGGCACGACGTCGGCCACCAGCTTCTGGTGCTCCTTGCCCATCTCGTCCAGAAGCTTCTGCGTTTCCGCATGGGACAGCAGGTCGCCCATATTGTCCTTGACCACTTCCGTCAGGTGCGTAGTCACGACCGTGGGCGGATCGACAACGGTATAGCCCTTGAACAGCGCTTCTTCGCGATAGGCACCGTCGATCCACATGGCGGGCAGGCCGAATGTCGGCTCCGTCGTCGCCTCGCCCGGCAGGCCGATACGATCGCCGCGCGGGTCCATGCACAACAGCATGTTGGGCCGCACCTCGCCCCGCCCGGCCTCGATCTCCTTGATGCGGATCAGGTAGGTGTTGGGGGGCAGCTGCAAATTGTCCTGAATACGGACGGCCGGCATGATGATGCCGATTTCGCCGGCCAATTGCCGGCGCAGGCCCTTGATCTGATCGGTCAGCCGGTGCCCGGCTTCCGAATTGATCAGCGACAGCAGGCCATAGCCCAGTTCCAGGCGCACCAGATCGATGGCCAGCGCCGTGGAAATCGGCTCCTCCGCGATGGGCGTAGGCGCTGCGGCCGCCTGTTCCTCCTGCTCCGCCGCCATCGCCTCCTTCATCAGGCGCGACCGCGGCAGGTAATAGGCGGCGGCGGCCAGCCCCATTGCCAGCAGCCCGAAAGATATTTTCGGCATGCCGGGCAGCAGGCCCAGCGCCATGACCACGGCGGCCGTCAGGCCCAAGGCGGTGGGGTAGAAGGTCAGCTGCCCGAACACGGCCTTGTCGGTGGAGCCGGTGGAGCCCGACTTCGACACCATCAGACCGGCGGCCAGCGACACCAGCAGGGCCGGGATCTGCGACACCAGACCGTCGCCCACCGTCAGCAGCGTGTAGGTCTGACCAGCCTTCAGGAAATCCATGTCCTTCTGGGCGATGCCGATGACCATGCCGACCGCGATATTCAGGAAGGTGATGACCAGACCGGCCACGGCGTCGCCGCGCACAAACTTGGACGCACCGTCCATGGCGCCGAAGAACTGGCTTTCGTCCTCCAGTTCCTTGCGGCGCTTCTTGGCCTCCGCCTCGTCGATCAGGCCCGAGGACAGATCGGCGTCGATGGCCATCTGCTTGCCGGGCATGGCGTCCAGGGTGAAGCGGGCGGCCACTTCGGCGATACGGCCCGAACCCTTGGTGATCACGCTGAAATTCACCAGCATCAGGATGCCGAACACCGTGACGCCGATGATGAAGTTGCCGCCCATGATGAATTTGCCGAACGTCTCGATGACGTGGCCGGCGGCGGCTGGTCCTTCATGCCCGTGACCCAGGATCAGGCGGGTGGAGCCCAGGTTCAGCGCCAGCCGCAGCATGGTGCTGACCAGCAGGATGGTGGGGAAGCTGCTGAATTCCAGCGGCTTCTGGATCGACAGCACCACCATCAGGATCAGGACGGAGAAGGCGAAGGAGATGGTCAGGCCGACGTCCAGCAGGAAGGTCGGCAAGGGCAGGATCAGGACGACGACGATCGTCAGGATGGCCAGCGCAAAGCCCACCTCGCCGCGCTTCAGCGACTGGCCAATGATGCGCAGCGCATCGCCAGCGGAACTGATATTGCCTTGCGGTTGGTCGGTCATGGGGGCGGTTCTGGCTTTCGTGGGTCAGATCGTCGGGTTCAGGGTGGACGCGGGCGGATCAGCCTACGGCGCGATCGTCTTCCACGCCACCGGCCGGCGGCGGAACGGCGATGCCGCCTTCGCTGTATTCCTTCAGCTTGTTGCGCAATGTGCGGATGGAGATACCCAGGATATTGGCGGCATGGGTACGGTTGCCCAAGGTATGCTTAAGGGTATCGATGATCAGGTCGCGTTCCACATCCGCCACGGTGCGCCCGACCAGGGCCTGGGTGGCCGACCCGGCGGGGGCCAGGGGGCTGGTGGGGATGAAGGCGCCGCCGGCTTCGGCCACGGGGATGACCGGGAACGATTGCGGCGGATAGGGTTGAGGGGCGTAGGGTTGTGGCGAATAGGCCGAGGCATTGCCATAGGAGCTTGCGGCCCGGACCGCGGCCGGTGGCGGAGCCGCCGGGGCCGCCTGAGGGGCGGGCGCCGCATAGCTCGGCTCCGCCCCTGTCAGCAGGATGGCGTCCGTTCCGATTTCCGTCCCGCGTGACAGCAGCACGGCGCGATGCATGGTATTTTCCAGCTCGCGCACATTGCCGCGCCAGTAATGGCCTTGCAGCAGCGTCATCGCCGCCGGCCCCACGGTCCGCTGTGGCAGGCCGTTGGCTTCGGAATATTTGGCAGCGAAATGCTGGGCCAGCAGGGCGATGTCGGCCGGACGTTCGCGCAGCGGCGGCAGGTTCAGGCTGACCACGTTCAGGCGGAAATACAAGTCCTCACGGAACCGGCCGGCCTTGGCCTCCGACAGCATGTCGCGGTTGCTGGTCGCCAGGATACGGATATCCACCTTCACCGGCGTATTGCCGCCGACGCGGTCGATGATGCGTTCCTGGATGGCGCGCAGCAGCTTGGCCTGCAGACGCAGGTCCATCTCCGAGATTTCGTCCAGCAGCAGCGTGCCGCCATTGGCTTCCTCGAACTTGCCGATGCGGCGCGCCACGGCGCCCGTGAAGGCGCCCTTCTCATGCCCGAACAGTTCGCTTTCCAGCAGGTTTTCCGGGATGGCCGCGCAATTGACGGACACGAAGGGTGCGCCAGAGCGGCGGCTCTTGCGGTGCAGGTAACGGGCCATCAGCTCCTTACCCGTACCGCTTTCACCGGTGATCAGGACCGACGCGTCGCTGGGCGCGATCTGGTCGGCAAGCGCCAGGGTGGCGCCCATGGAGGGGTCGCGGCTGACGATGGCGTGGCTTTCCTCCGCCACAGCTTCCAGCACCGCGGCGATCAGGTTCGCGTCCGGCGGCAGCGGGATATATTCCTTGGCGCCGGCCCGGATGGCCTTCACGGCGGCCTGCGCATCGGTGCCCACGCCACAGGCTACGACAGGCACGGCGAACCGCTCGTTCTTCAACTGGTCGACCAGGACGCGCACATCCAGCTTGACGTCGATCATTACCAGATCGGCCCCCTGGCCCGCCCGCAGGGCCGCCAGGGCGCCATCGATACTGTCGGTATGCGCGACCTTCGCCCCCTTTTGCAGGGCGATCTTGCCGGCGGCGCTGATATAGCCTTCGAGTGTGCCAACGATCAGAAGACGCATCGTTCTACCCTCTCACTCACCGGTCGGTCGTTTTGGATGTGATTTGACTTATTCATAGGCAGTCACCCGGAGTTCGGGCGGCAACACGGTGTTGATCATGACTTCCAGACGGCGCGGATTTTCCTGCCGCGCCACCGATCCGGCCGCCAGCAGGTACAACCCGTCCACCATCGCCTCACGCTCGGCATTGCGGTCGATCTTGGCGGCCAGGGGCGAGAAGACCATCGAACCCAGGATGGCGCCGTAGAAAGTGGTGATCAGGGCAACCGCCATGGCTGGGCCCACGGTCGACGGGTCGGACAGGTTGCCCAGCATCTGCACCAGTCCGACCAGCGTGCCGATCAGGCCCATGGCAGGCGATACTTCCGCAGCGCGGCGCATCACGGCCGATGCCGTGCGGGCGCGCGCCACATTCGCCTCGATCTCGGTACGCAGGATGCGTTCGGCGTCGTCCGCGGGCAGGCCGTCCACGATCAGTTCGATGGCGCGGTTCAATACCGGCCAGCCGCGCGTGGCCTTCAACAGGGGCTGCAGGGCCAGCGGACCGTTGCGCCGGGCATGTTCGGCCAGCGACAGGGCCGTCTGGGCCGCCGCACCCGGGTCGGACGTATGGGCGACCATGGTGCGGCCCATGGCGGTGGCCGCCGCCCGCATGTCGGACATGGAGAAGGAAATGGTCGTGATCGCCGCCGTGCCACCCAGCACGATCAGGACCGACGGGATGTCGATGAAGGACCGCGCATTGCCGCCCATGAACAGGGCGCCCAGGATCAACAGCAGCCCGGAACCCAGCCCCAGCACCGTCGCCAGATCCAGCCGCCGGTGCAGACGGGGCATGGGCGGCGGCTTGCCGACCGGTGCCGTCTGTGCGGCCGCCGGTGCAGGCGTCGACGCAGCCGCTGCCGCCGGCGGGGCGGAGGGGGGGGGGGGCCGGTTGCGTTGGGGGATGCGGTCGTTCATGTCTTACGCCCGCTCGGTCTTGATGATTTCGGTCATGGTCACGCCCAGCCGATCTTCCACGACCACGACCTCGCCACGGGCGACCAGCCGGTTATTGACATAGATGTCGATGGCTTCACCCACCTTGCGGTCAAGTTCCACCACGGCGCCCTTGTTCAGGCGCATCAGGGTGCTGACCTGCATGTTGGTTTTGCCCAGCACGGCGGAGATCTGGACCGGGATGTCGTAGACGGATTCCAGGTCCTTGACGACAGGCAAAGCCTCCAGCTCGCCATTGCCGCCCGCGCTGCCACCGCCCTTGCCGGCCCCTTCGAAGTCGTTGAGTGACATGTCTTCCTTTGCCGCCATGTCAGTTTCCGGGATATCCGAGGATGGGTGGCAGACCGCCAAACATCATCATAATGCTGCCTCCCGTCGGGGAGCCGCCACCAGTTTGGCAGGCCCGCCGGGGAAATCGGCCAGCACGTCACCGGCCAGCCGTTCAATATCCGCCCACAGCTTGCCGACCTCACGCTCGGCGCCACCGGCGGCCCAATCCACCTTGATGTCCATCTCGCTCAGCTTCGGATCGGCCAACACATTGACCTGCCCGCCAAAGCCATGACGCATGGCCATGTCGCCGATGCGGCCGCGCAACTCGTCAAACCAACGCTCGTTGACGCGGAAGACCAGCTTTGGTTCTTCCGCCAGTTCGGCCAGGAAAGCGGCGATGACGCCTTCGATCTCGGCCAGCCCCTGATGTTCGACCAGACCGGGCCACAGCTTGCGCATGATGGCCAGCACCAGTCGTGTCGTATTGTCCCGCCGGGCCTGCGTTTCGGCGTTCTGTACCGCCAGCAGTTGCTTCAGCGCCGTCTCCGTCGCCCGCAGTGCGGCCGAAACTTCCTGCTGAGCCGCGACTTCCGCCTGTTCCTTGCCCTGGGCTCGCCCTTCGTTCAGGGCCTGGTTGCGCGCCTGCTCCTTGGCCAATTGCACCTGCCGCTGCAGATCCTCCAGGCTGAAGGTCGGCGGCGGCGGGGGAGGGGGGGGCGATGGCGGCGGCGGGGGGGCCTCCGGCTCCGGTTCCACGGGCTGTTTCGCCGCACCGGGAGCGGTCGGATCTTCGAAATCCTCCTCGAACAGGAATTTCTGGATGGTGGCCATGGGGTTTCGCTCTCAGCCGCCTTCTCAGTTTTCCTGGTAGAGCCAGTTGCGGATGATCGACACGGCCTCCTCGGGGTGCTTTTCCACGATCTCGCCGACCTTGCGCAGCGACGATGCGCGAACACGCCCATCGACGCGATTGATGTCGATCATCTGCTCCAGTTCCTCGTTGGCCTGTGCGGCCTCCATCGCCAGTTCGCGCGACAGGGCGCCGCCGCCCGGGCCGGCCAGCTGCGGCATGCCGCTGCCGTCCGACAGCAGATCGGGCTCCTCCTCCAGCGTCGGCGAACGGTCCAGGGCGCGGGTCACCAGCGGCTTGATCACCAGCAGGATGACCAGGATGGCGACGATGGCCAGGATCAGCGTCTCGGCGATGCGGATCACGTCGGCCTTGGGCATGCCGAAGATGGTCTCTTCCATCGCGGCCAGTTCGTCTTCCGGACGGACGAACTCCATCGACACCACTTCCACACTGTCCCCGCGCGAGGCGTCGAAGCCGACGGCGGACTGCACCAGCCGCTGCAGCTGCGCCAGTTCGGCATCGGTACGCGGCTTGTAGGTGCGGGTGCCATCCTCCGCCGTGGTGTAGGTGCCATCGACCAGCACCGCCACGGACATGCGCCGAACCTGGCCCGACTCCCGCTCATGCACCTTGGTGGTCTTGGAAATCTCGTAATTCACCGTCTCTTCCGACCGGTTCTTCTTTTCCGAAGAACCGCCGGCCAGGGACGACGTGCCGTCGGCGTTGGGCAGGTTGTTGGCGACGGTAACGGGGTCGACCCCGTCCTTATTCTGGCTCTCCGCGTTCTCCGTCACCGACTGGGTGCCACGGACCACCTGACCTTCGGGATCATAGATCTCGCTGTTGGTGGTGATGCGGTCGAAATCCATATCGACGGAGACCTGGGCCTGCACCTTGCCATGGCCCACGGACCGACCCAGCAGTTCCTCGATGATCTGGGTCAGCTCATGCTCGCGCGCCAGGCGCCGTTCCTCGGCACTGGCGGCCAGGGCCTCCGGTGTATTGGGGCGCAGGCCGCGCGACAGCAGATTGCCCTTGTCGTCCAGGATGGAGACATTGGCCGCTTCCATCTGGGGCACGGCGGCGGAGACCAGCTGCTGGATGGCTGCCACCTGCTCCTTGGACAGCGGCTTGCCCGGCTTCAGCTTCAGCAGGACCGAGGCCGTGGCCGTCTGCGCCTGCCGCGCGAACAGTTCCCGCTTGGGCAGGACCAGGTGCACGCGGGCCGCCTGCACCTGCTGGAGGGTCTGGATCGAGCGGACCAGTTCGCCTTCCTTGGCGCGCAGTTGCTGGATGCCCTGCATGAAGGCCGTCGTGCCCAGCCCTTCCGGCTGATTGAAAATCTCGTTGCCGACGCTGCCGCCGGACGGGATGCCCTGCTGGGCCAGCATCATCCGCAGACGGCCCACCTGCTCTGCCGGGACTTCGATCCGGGTGCCGTCAGGGGAAGCCTTGAACGGTACCTGCTGTGCTTCCAGCTGCTGGATGATGGCGCCGCCGTCAGACGGTGACAGGTCGCTGTAAAGCAGCGACATATTGGGCGTCGACCATTGCCCGGCAAAGAAGATGATGGCGCCGACGGTGACAAGCACGGCAGCCCCGATCCCCGCGAGACGCAGGGTGCCGAGATTCCGCATGGTTTGCAGAAACGACTCCACGAGAGACATCTCCTGTCGGGCAAGGGCGCTTCAGCCACAAAATACTAGCGATTCACTGCATTTACGAGCAGCTTTGCATCCGCGGTGTGAGCGAATGCGGAGTCAACTGGGCAAATTTTGCCCGATTCGCCGGCACTGTGACATAAAAAGCACGCCTTGCGCAATCTCCAATATCCCGGATGCAGGGGGCTATGCAGAATGCAATATCCCCCTCGCGACGCAGCGGGATTGATGCGTCCAGGGAGGAAAGCAGCAAGTCGGGTGCCAGCGGGATGGTCCGGCGGCGCAGATGCGGTCAGACCAAACAGATTGCCGACAGGCCGCGTCCGTAATCGGGTTCCTGGCGCAAGCAGGCACGGCGATAGCTGAAGAACAGGTCCTCCCGCGCCAGCGTGTCCAGGCCCGTTGTAGCAATCTGGGTCACGCCGGCCGCGCGCAGGCGGCCATCCACGAAGCCGCCAATATCGAACATCCAGTGGCCGGCACGGGCCGAGGGACGGAACAGGCGGTCATGATCGCCATCCATCGACAGGAACCGGTCGCAGAATTCGGGCCCCACCTCGTAGCTGTCCCAGCCGATATGGGGGCCGATGCCCGCCAGGGTGCGGTCGCGCCGGGCGCCCAGCGCCTCCATGGCGTGCAGCGTCGCCTCCAGCACGCCGGTCACGGCCCCTTTCCAGCCAGCATGGGCGGCACCGATGACACCCGCCGCCGGGTCGTGGAACAGCACCGGCACGCAATCGGCGGTCAGGATGCCCAGCGCAATGCCCGGCCGGTCTGTGACCAGCGCATCGGCCTTGGGTGCGGCCGAATGCGCAAATGGGTCGGTGACCGTTACGACGTCCGGGCTGTGGACCTGAAAGACGGTGGTCAAGGCGTCGGCCGGCATGCCCAGCAGCGACATGGCGCGCGCCCGGTTGGCCGCGACATTGGCCGGATCATCGTTGGACCCGTAGCCGCAATTCATGGCAGCCAGAATGCCGGTGGAGACGCCATCGCTGCGGGTGAAGAAGCCGTGGCGCACGCCGTCCTGTGCGGCGAGATGGTCCAGGGTGATCATGCGCGTTCTCCCGAAGGGACAAAAAATCCGGCCGGCGCGGGGGTGCCGGGACCGGTGATGGCGATGGCACGAAACAGGCGGCCCATGGCACCCGCTTCCGTCAGGCGGGCCAGGGCGGCCCGGATGTCGGCCTGCTGTGCCGGCGTGGCACGGGCCGCCAGGGCGGCTGCCCGCGTGGCGATCCCCAGCGACGCGAGCAAGGCCCCTTGTTCCACGCTGCAGCCCACACCGGGGTGGGTGGTGGCGCCGGCCTTCACGGCGGCTTGGGCCAGGGCCGTGAAATCGACATGCGCCGTCAGGTCGGCCGTGCCGGGGCCATCCAGCACGGGCACGGGCTGGTGCGCGCGCAAGGCCTGCAAGGTGTCGCCGATGGCCGGTCCGTCATAACCATAATCCACAATCAGTGCTGCTCCGCCATGGGCTGCCACGCGCCGCCCGATTTCCGCCGCGATGGCGATGCCGGCGGGGCAGGTCTCCGCGATCGCTCCGGGGGCGATGCGCGGGTCTAGATGCAGCGGGGTCAGCAGGGCACCACCCGGGGCGGGATCGAAGGTGAAGGCCAGTTCCCCTTGCGCGTTCAGTCCCACCTTGCGCTCTGCCCATCCTGCGGGCGTGCGGATGAACTGCCGGATGGGCAGGGCGTCGAAGAACTCATTGGCGACCAGCAGGGTCGGTCCATTCGGTACGTCATCGAAACGATCATGCCAGGTAGGGCTGAAGCTCTGCAAGGCCGCGGCCTGGCGTGCCCGCAGGGCGGGGCTGGTTTCCACCAGATGCAGACGGATGGCGGCGTGGAAACCCGGTAACCGTGCCGTGGCGCGCAGGGCGTCAGCCATCAGCGTGCCGCGTCCCGGACCCAGCTCCACCAGATTTACTGGATCGGGGCGACCCTGGTTGATCCAGCAATCGGCCAGCCAGACACCGATCATTTCCCCGAACATCTGGGAAATTTCCGGTGCCGTCGTGAAATCGCCCCCCGCGCCCAGCGGGTCGCGGGTGATGTAGTAGCCATGTTGCGGGTGCCCCAACGCGTCGGCCATGAAGGACGCGATGCTGATCGGTCCCGTCAGGGCGATACGTCGAAGCAAAAGCTGTTGCAGATCGGCATTCATTTCGGCTGCGGAACAGCGTCGGCGGCCGGGACGGGTGTGCCGAACGGTGCCCGCAACACCATCCAGACGCCGGCCAGCAGCATCGGTACCGACAGGATCTGCCCCATGGTCGTGCCAAAGGCCAGAAAGCCCAGCTGTGCATCGGGCTGGCGGAAGAACTCACCGATCATGCGGGCGATGGCATAGCCGATCAGGAAGATGCCCGACAGCGTGCCTGTGCGCGTGCGCACGGCCGGGACTCGGGCCAGGAAGAAAATGATGGTGAACAGCAGCACCCCTTCCAGCGTTGCCTGATAAAGCTGACTGGGATGACGGGGCAGGCCGGCCGGATCGGTGGGGAAGATCATGGCCCAGGGCACATCGGTCGGGCGTCCCCACAGTTCGGCATTCACGAAATTGGCCAACCGGCCCAGGAACAGCCCCACGGGAGCGGCGCAGGCCACCAGATCGCCCAATGCGAAGGGTGAGAAGCCGCGCCGCCAGGAGAAAGCCAGGATGGCCACGATGACGCCCGTCAGCCCGCCATGGAAGGACATGCCGCCATGCCAGACCCGGAACATCTCCAGCGGATCAGCGATATAGGTATCCAGATTGTAGAACAGGATGGAGAAGAGCCGTCCGCCGATCAGGATGCCCCCCGCCGCCCAGACGACGAAATCACCCAGATCATCGACGGTGGGGCGCACCCCGCTGTTGCGCGCCAGCCGCGAACAGTACCAGAGCGCAAAGGCGATGCCGGCGGCATAGGCCAGCCCGTACCATTTGATGGAGACGGGCCCCAGCGCCAGCGCCACGGGGTCCAGTTCGGGGAAGGGGATGGCGAGCAGCATGCAAAATTCCGTCAAGGGCGCCATCCCCGGCGGGGACAGGCGTGCCCTATATAAGGGGCGGGAGTTCATGGCGGCAAGGCGCGGGTCGGACCCGCCACCAACGCCATGGACAGGCATGGGGCCTATCCCCATAATGCGGCGCTTTTTTGAAAGGGGATCCGCCATGCAGGTGGAAAACAAGCTTTTCGATGACCTCGCCCGCGTTGCCAGCGGCGCCATGGGTGCCCTGTCGGGAATCCGCGGCGAGGTCGAGGGGCAGATTCGCCAGCAGTTCGAACGCGTGCTGTCCCAGATGGATGTGGTCAGCCGGGAAGAGTTCGAGGCGGTGAAGGCGGTGGCGGCAGAAGCCCGTGCGCGCCAGGAAGCGCTGGAGGAGAAGCTGGCGGCCCTGGAAGCCCGGCTTTCCGGTACTTCCCAGGACTGATCACCCTGGTTTGGCTGCCCCCGATGTCGGGGGCGGATTGGACGATTTCGTTTCACGTTCCGGATTGGGGCCGGAATCCGGTTGCACGCGCGAAGGGGCGCTGGCACCGTGTTTCTGGTAGCTCCAATACCGGCTGGGCCACAATATCTGGTGATCCCCGATTTTTGTGGTCCGCCACCGCGCCCCGCGGGATCGGGCACGGCGGCAGGGCTTTAGGGAAGAGGGGGACAGCATGACGGCACTTTCGATCGACACGCAGGGGTCGACCCATAATCCGCTGGATATGCTGGAAGAGATGGTGGTGGCCAATGAATGGCCGTTCGACCGCGTCAGCGAAGACGAGATGGTGGTCGAGATCAATGGCCGCTGGTGCGAATACCGCCTGTATTTCATGTGGCAGACGGAAGTGTCGGCCATGCAGTTCTCCTGTCAGTTCGACATGAAGGTCCCGGCGGGCCGCAAATCGGCCGTCAATGAACTGCTGGGCGAGATCAATCCCAAGATGTGGCTGGGCCATTTCGACGTCTGTCTGGAACAGTCCACGCCCATGTTCCGCCAGACTACGCTGCTGCGCGGCGCGCGCGGCGCCAGTGCGGAGCAGTTGGAAGACCTTATGGACATCGCGCTCTCGGAATGCGAGCGTTTCTACCCGGCCTTCCAGTTCGTGATCTGGGGCGGCAAGTCGCCGGCGGAAGCCGTGTCGGCCGCCATCCTGGACACGGTGGGGGAGGCCTGATCAACAGGCGGGCAAAGGTCGAGCGCCGGGGACCAATCCCCGCGTCCCCGCCGGTCAACAGGGGGAAACACCGGATGAGTGCGAAGTTGCTGCTGGTCGGATGCGGGAAGATGGGCGGCGCCATGCTGTCCGGGTGGAAGGCCGCGGGGGCTGCCGGCGCCGTGGTGGTCGTGGAACCGTTCGGCGCCCCCAGAGGCCTGCCTTCGGATGTGCTGGTGGTGAAGGATGCCACTGACATTCCCGCCGACTTCACGCCCGATGCCGTGATCCTGGCTGTGAAGCCGCAGATGATGGACCAGGCGCTGCCCCATTATGCCCGCTATGCCGGGGCGTCGATGTTCCTGTCCATCGCCGCTGGCAAGCCCATTGCCTATTTCGAGAAATATCTGGGCGTGCAGGCGGCGATCGTGCGCGCCATGCCCAATACGCCCGCCGCCGTGGGGCGCGGCATCAGTGCGGCCGTACCCAACGCCCAGGTCAGCGAGGGGCAGAAGAAGCTGGCCCACACGCTGCTGTCGGCAGTGGGTGAGGTGACCTGGGTCGCGGACGAATCGCTGCTGGATGCTGTGACGGCCGTATCGGGCAGCGGCCCGGCCTATGTGTTTCTGCTGGTGGAGGCCATGGCCCGCGCCGGCATCGCCGCCGGTCTGCCGGCCGATCTGGCCATGCAACTGGCCCGTGCCACTGTGATGGGATCGGGGGAACTGCTGCGCCAGAGCCACGAGTCGGCCGAGCAGCTCCGCCGCAATGTCACCAGTCCCAAGGGCACGACCGAGGCGGCGCTGAATGTCCTGATGACGGAAGGGCCCGGCGGGCTGCATGAACTGATGACGCGGGCCATCGCGGCGGCCACCAACCGTTCGCGCGAACTGGCCGGTTAAGTCTAAAGAAGGGGAGTGACGGGGGGATGGCCGGACCGCTTAGTCCAAGCGCGCAGAAAATTCAGAACCTGCTGAATGATCTGGGCCATCCCATCCATGTGCTGGAATTCGCTGCCTCCACCCGCACCTCGGCGGAGGCAGCGTCGGCCATCGGCTGTGACGTGGCACAGATCGCCAAATCGATCATGTTCCGCACGCGGGACACAGGCCGACCCGTCCTGGTCGTCGCCTCCGGTGTCAATCGAGTGAACGAAGCGACGGTAATCCGCGTGCTGGGGCCGGCCTTGGGCGGAGAGAAGCTGGCCAAGGCGGATGCCGATTTCGTCCGGCAGAAGTCCGGCTATCCCATCGGCGGTGTGCCGCCGCTGGGCCATGCCGTGCCGCCCATCACTCTGTTCGACCGCGACCTGTTCAACTTCACCACCGTCTGGGCCGCCGCTGGTACGCCCAACACGGTTTTTCCCATCGCGCCTGATGCCCTGTCGCTGATCGTCGGCGGGGTGGTGGGAGAGGTGGCCTGAAATTGGAAAGGGCCGGAACCTGGTTGTTCCGACCCTTTGATCCGCTGCGTTCAGGAAATGCTTACTCTGCCGGCATCATCCGCCGGGCACCACCAACGCGCGTCATCGGCGCCGTGCGGGCTCGGTCAATGACGCTGGCCAGCCGTTCGGCCGCACGCGCCAGCCGTTCCGGCGTGAAGGCGGCGTATCCCAGCACGACGGCCCCGGGATCGCCGGACGGACCAGCCGTACGGCGATAAGCGGAAATGGCGGGCAGGGCGATGCGGGACTGAACGGCAAGGGCCGACAGCGTGGCATCATCCACACCGATATTGGCGGACAGCCGCCCGATCAGATGCAGGCCGCTGCCGGCCGCCTCCAGACTGATGGCACCTGACCAGTGGCGTTCGGCCGCGAACAGCAGTGCCTGCTGGCGTTCGGCGTAAAGCCGGCGCGTGCGGCGCAGATGGCTGGCATAATGGCCTTCCACCAGGAAATCATGCACGGCCATCTGCTCGGGCAGGGGCACATGCAGATCCATGCGCGCGCGCAGGGCCTGGGCCGCCCCGACAAGGGAGGAGGGGACGACCAGCCAGGCCAGGCGCAGGGCCGGGACCAGCGTATTGTCCAATGCCCCCAGATGCAGGACGCGCTCATTCTCGTCCAGGCCCTGCAGGGCCGGCAGCGGCCGGCCGGTGTAGCGGTAGCCACCGTCGCGGTCATCCTCCAGCAGCCAGGCACCGTTCCGGCGGGCCCAGGCCAGCACGGCCATGCGGCGGCGCAGCGGCATGGTGCCACCCATCGGGAACTGCCAGCCCGGCGTGACCACGGCAAGCCGGGCATCGGGGGCCAGACGGGCTCCCCGGTCCGGGTCCATGCCGTCGGCATCGACCGGCACATGGGCGACGTTGTAGCCGCGGCCACCGAAGGTCAACGCCTGCACGGCGCAGCCCGGTTCCTCCAGCCACACGGTATCGCCAGCCGTCAGCAGCAGGGTGGCGACGAATTCCAGGCCCGACCGGCGGTCCGGCAGGATCATGATCTGTTCGGGATCGCAGGACACACCACGGCTGGTCTGCAAATGGCCCGCCAGGGCGCGACGCAGCGCCATCCAGCCGCCAGCCGTGTCATGGCCCAGCAGCAGCCCGCCAGCGTCGCGCCAGCGCTTGGCCAGCAGTCGGCGCCAGGTGTCGATGTCGAACTGGTCATAGGCGGGGGCGCAGGGCTCGAACGGCAGCAGTTCCGCACCGGCGGCGGGCACCGGCACGGCCGCGGTCTTCACCGGAGTGCCCGCGCGTGATGCCGGGGCCAGGCGGACGGCCGGGGCCATGGCGTCGTCGGGCAGCGTCCGGCAGACAAACGTGCCAGACCCGATGCGGGCTTCCAGATAGCCTTCCGCCGTCAGCCGGTCGACAGCCGCGACCACAGTGTTGCGTGACACACCCAGATCGGCCGCCAGTGTGCGGGTGGACGGCAGGCGTTCACCGGGGCGGATGGCACCGTTGACGATGGCGCCGCGCAGCCGGTCGAACAGGCGCTGCTGCAGGGGCGTGCTGTCGCCGCCATCGAACAGGGAAAGCAGGGGGCCTTGGCTGAGTTTCATGCGGACCATTCCTCAACGGATGGAAAAGGGTGGTGCCGGCGGGCGGGGCGTGATGGGGTCGCCCATGTGCCCGCCGGCCCGTCCCAGGAGCGGCCGGACAACCGGGGAAGCCGCTCCACCATCGCCAGCGACGGGGCTTGCTGGCGATGATCTCGGGTGATGGATCAGCCGCCAACCTTCCCGGTGGCGGCGTCGATCTTCAGCGTGGTGAGGCGGACGCCGTCGGCGGATTGGATCTCCACCAGGAAGCGACCGTCATTGGGGCGGATGTCGCCGACACGGCCCATGCGCAAGTTGTTTTCCTTCATCCACGCCTTGGCGATGTCGCGGGCTTCGGCCTTGGTCACCGGCTCCGTGCGGGTCACGGCGACCGGTTCCTTGGCGGCGACCTGGGCGGTGTCATCAGCATGGGCCGCGGTGACACCCAGGGCGGCCACGAAGGCGAAAGCGATCAGGGTACGCATGGCGGTTCCTCTTCATCTCTGTTCCAGCAGCCGGTTCCATCCGGCGACATGGCCATCACAACACCAGCGCATTGCCAGCCGATGACGAGGAACAGGGGGTTGTGAAACACTCTGTTTCCGGCCCCCTGGAACGTTACATTGTGGTAACAACAAGGGCGTCGGCACCCCGCCCGCTAATCGATTATGATCCGTGACATGACCGAGAGCAGCACCCACCTCCTGGTCGTCGATGACGACCGTGAAATCCGCGATCTGCTGACGCGCTATCTGACGCGCCATGGCTACCGTGTGACGGCAGCCAAGGACGGGCAGGAGATGCGTCGCTACCTC
Organism: Hydrogenophaga intermedia; assembly: GCA_943371025.1. Lineage (GTDB taxonomy): Bacteria > Pseudomonadota > Alphaproteobacteria > Azospirillales > Azospirillaceae > Niveispirillum. The sequence goes on along the minus strand of CALRTC020000011.1, from coordinate 20,505 downwards.
GCCGACCGCAACATAGACCTGATCGTGCTCGACCTGATGATGCCGGGCGAGGATGGCTTGTCGCTCTGCCGCGCCGTGCGGGCAGAGGGCGGCCCCCCGGTTGTCATGCTGTCGGCCATGGGAGAGGATGCGGACCGCATCCTGGGCCTGGAGATCGGGGCGGATGACTATCTGCCCAAGCCCTTCAATCCGCGCGAACTGGTGGCCCGCATCAAGGCCGTGCTGCGCCGGGCGACCACGCCCAATGGTGCTGCCGCCGTGACAGCCGGCGCCATCCAGTTTTCCGGGTTCGTCCTGGATCAGGCGCAGCGCCGTCTGACAGACGCCAAGGGCGAAGAGGTGACGTTGACAGCCGGCGAATATGAATTGCTGGTGGCGCTGGCCACCCGCCCACGCCGGGTGCTGAGCCGCGATGACCTGCTGGAGATCACGCGCGGCCGTTCCGCCGGCCCGTTCGACCGGTCGATTGATGTGCAGATCAGTCGCCTGCGCCGCAAGATCGAGGTGGACCCGGCCGAGCCCGCCATCATCAAGACGGTGCGGTCCGGCGGCTATATCTTCTCGCCGGAGGTGCAGGCACCATGAAGGCGCTCACCGACCGCATGTCCTATTCGATCTTCGCGGTGCTGGTCGGTGGCATTCTTCTGTCGCAGGCCATCGCGCTGGGCCTGTACCGGTCGGACCGGGCAGAGGCCGTGGCCGACGCGGAAGGCGGGCAGTTGGCGAATTGCCTGGCGGGCTTTGCCGGGGCGATCGAGGAACAGCCGACCGAGGTGCGCCTGGCCGTCCTGCGTTCCCTGAAAGAACGTGAACTGACCGTCAGGACCAGCGCCGGGCACAAGGTCCTGCTGGATGTCTATGAAAAGCAGCCCAAGACGCCGGGCAAGCCGGAAATGTCGCCGGCCGTATCCATCCCGCCCTTTGGCATGCCCGTGCCGCCCCCGCCGGAACCCAGCGTCATCGAAGTATCCCGGCAGTTGAAGGACGGCACCTGGATGCGGTTCCATGCGCCGGTCACCGCCACGGATGCGCTGCGCGAGCCGGGCTTCCTGGCGTCGCTGGGCGGGTCGGCCGCCGTGGCCATCCTGCTGTCCGCCTGGGTGCTGGGCTTCACGACGCGGCCCCTGCGCCGGTTCGCGGCCGCCGCCAACCGGCTGGGAATCGATATGAACGCCCCGTCGCTGGACGAGGCGGGCCCGCGGGAGGTGCGGCTGGCCGCCGCCGCCTTCAACAAGATGCAGCGGCGCCTGCGTGCCTTTGTCGAAGATCGCACGCGCATGCTGGCGGCTGTGAGCCACGATCTGCGCACGCCGCTGACCCGCCTGCGCCTGCGCGCCGAATTCATCGATGATGATGTCGTGCGTGACAAGATGCTGGAAGATCTGGCGGAGATGGAGGCGATGATCGGCTCCACCTTGGCCTTTGCGCGGGACGAGGCGGCGAAGGAGGCGATCGAGCCGCTGGAACTGAACGCCATCCTGACCCGGTTGGGCGAGGATATGCGCGATGCGGGCAAGCCCGTGGGTGTCGCGCCGGCCCCGTTCCCCATCCATATCGCTGGCCGACGCATGGCCCTGCGCCGCGCCCTGGGCAATCTGATGGAAAATGCCGTCAAATATGGCCAGGTGGCGTCGGTGGCGGTGGCCATCACGGGCGAGAACGTGACCATCACCATTGAAGATCAGGGGCCCGGCATTCCGGAGGTGGAATTCGAGAATGTCTTCCGCCCCTTCTTCCGCCTGGAAGCGTCGCGTTCGCGCGATACAGGCGGTACCGGTCTGGGCCTGTCGGTTGCCAATGATGCGATCCGGGCCCATGGCGGCGAAATCCGTCTGGCGAACCGGCCGGAGGGGGGCCTGCAGGTGACCGTGGTTCTGCCGATCGAACCTGTTGTGGCGTGATGTCCGTTTCATTGGTGGTTCGACGGGGGCGGCACCGACAGGTGACCGCCCCCGTCTCACTTTCAGAAGGTGTAGGAGAGGCCCAGGCCGCCCATGAACTGGTCGCGGCTGCCATTATCCTTCACAATGGGGCTGTCAGCGGCGTCGCCCAACAGGCGGGAATAGCTGCCGAAGCCGGTGATCGACCAGTTGTCATCCAGGGGATGGATGGCAATCGCCGTCAATCCTGCATCCTTGAACCCGCCCTTGGCCTTGAACCCCGTACGGGAACCGAAGCGGGCCAGCGCCGCCGGGTTGGTCGACGCGAACCGATCCGAGGTCGTGCTGAAATAGGAGTTCATATAATCGTCGCTGGCCCAGGTGATGCTGGGGCCGAACAGCAGAACCGTGCGACCGACCGGGTTGAACATGTACATGGTGCCCAACGTCGCCGTCGTGCCCTTGTGCCCGTCACTCAACAGGTCGGTGCTGACGTCCGCCGACAGCATCCAGCGGTCGATGCGATATTCGGCAAAGACGCGGCCAATGGCCGTGTCGCCGACATTACGGAAGCCCGTCAGCGCATCATCCTTGCTGGATTTGCGGCCGCCGTCGAAGGCGATGGCGGCGCCCAGGGTCAGATTATCAGTGGTGACCAGATTGACCCCCAGCCCCTGCCGCGACAGGAAGAAACGGTTGTCATAGGTGATCTCGATATCGGGGAAGGGACGGACCTTGTAATGGTCCGAGCCCTCATATTCCGGGGCAATGAAGCCCATGGTGCCCAGACGTACGTACCAGCCGTCATCAGGGCGGGCAAACTGGGCGGAGGCGGCAAGGGGACTGCCAAGTGCAAGCAGGGCCGCGATGGCGGTGGCCATCTGCAGATTTCCAACGGAACGGTTTTTCATCGTTGATCTCTCCGGTTCTGAATGCGGAAACGGTCCGTTGCCCCACCGGTTCCGTGCCGGCACTGTGGCGAACAGTCCGCGGCGGGCCAGTGATGGGCATCACGCAAAATGAACATTGATCAAAATGTCATCTTTCAAGCCCTGGGACGTTTCGGACGTTCCCAGCCAGCGGCTTAGCCGATAGAGTGTCGGCAACGTCGCTTGCGACCAGTTTTGTGAACAAGGCGGCATGGGCCAAGGGGCGACCGGGGCCGGTGCCGCCTGCCGGAGTTTCAGGGATCATGCCCATCATCAACCGTATTGCCGATTTCCACGCCGACATGACCGCATGGCGGCACCACATCCACGAGAATCCCGAAACGGCGTTCGAGGAGTTCAAGACGTCCGACTTCGTGGCGGAAAAGCTGACATCGTTCGGGATCGAGGTGCATCGCGGCATCGCCGGGACCGGGCTGGTCGGCGTGCTGCACGGGAACAGCGGTCCCAATGGCAAGTCCATCGGCCTACGCGCCGACATGGACGCGCTGAACATGGATGAAGACAACAGTTTTGCCCATGCCAGCAAGGTGCCGGGCAAGATGCATGGCTGCGGTCATGACGGCCACACCACCATGCTGCTGGGCGCCGCCCGTTATCTGGCCGAGACGCGCAATTTCAGCGGCACGGTGAATTTCATCTTCCAGCCGGCCGAAGAAGGGGCCGGCGGTGGCCGCAGGATGGTGGAGGAGGGGCTGTTCGACCGCTTCCCCTGCGACATGGTCTTCGGCATGCACAACTGGCCGGACCTGGCGCCGGGCGAGATGGTGGTGAAGGCCGGTCCGATCATGGCCGGCGCCGACCAGTTCGAGATCAAGGTGGCTGGCAAGGGCGGTCACGCCGCCCTGCCGCACCATGCCGTCGATCCGGTCGTCATCGCCGCGCACATGGTGACGGCCATCCAGACCGTCGTCAGCCGTAATGTCAGCCCGATTGAAGCCGGCGTCATCTCCGTCACGCAGATCCATGCGGGCAGCGCCTATAACGTCATCCCGCAGGAAGTCATCATGCGCGGCACGGTGCGTGCCCTGACGCATGAGGTGCGCCAGCAGCTTGAGGATGGCCTGCGCCGAATCGTGGAGACGCTGCCGGCCACCTTCGGATCCAGCGCCACCCTGACCTATCGCCGTGGATATCCGCCCACAGTCAATCATGCCGGCCTGCCGACCGATCTGGCGTCCAAGGTGGCGCAGGAACTGGTCGGTGCCGACAAGGTCCATAGCGATGTCGGCCCCAGCATGGGGGCAGAGGATTTCGCCTTCATGCTGATGGAACGGCCCGGCTGCTATGTCTGGGTCGGGCAGGGCGGGGCCGGGCTGGGCTGCCTGCTGCACAATCCGCGTTATGATTTCAATGACGAGATCCTGCCGCTGGGCACCAGCTACTGGGCACGGCTGGTGGAAACGGCGTTGCCGGCGGCGGCCTGATCATGACCAGGGGGCGTGGCGTGATGATGGGGCGCGCGCTGCTGACGGCGCTGACTCTTTGCGCAGTTGCCCTGCTGCCGGGCTGCGGTGGGGCGCGGGACTGGCTGGCGGGAGAGACGGCGGAAGGGACGGCGGGCATGGCGGGTGACGCGCCGCCGCCGCTGTCGGCACGGGCCATGTGGCGGGCCGACAATGCCCGTGCCCAATCGCAATCCTTCCTGGTGGCGCGCAATGATGCCGAATGGGCGGCACTGTGGGACATGGCGGGGCGCACCCCGCCCGGCAAGCTGCCGCCGGACCAGATGGCATTGGGTGTCTTCCTGGGCACCCGGACGACGACGGGCTATTCCGTCGATATCATCCGGCTGCGGCCCGAACGCCGCAACGGACAGCGCGACCGGCTTGTCGTGGAATACCGGGAAGTCAACCCGCCCGACGAGCTGATCAAGACCCAGGTACTGACCAGCCCCTATGCCATCATCCTGGTCGATCGCAGCGAGGCCATTGTCCGCTATAACCGCATGCCGTGATGGGGGCCGGCCGGACCCGGCCCCCAATCGCGAAAAGCATAAGAACAAACGGGGAGCATCCATACATGAACAGCCAGACCCGCACCGGCGGGCGTATCCTTGTCGACAGCCTGGTGGCGCTGGGCGCGCATACCGCCTTTTGCGTCGCCGGTGAAAGCTATCTGGAGGTGCTGGACGCGGCCGCCGACCGGCCCGACCTGCGCCTGATCACCTGCCGACAGGAGGGCGGGGCCGCCTTCATGGCAGAGGCCTGGGGCAAGCTGACGGGGCGGCCCGGCGTGCTGATGGTGACGCGCGGGCCCGGCGCCTGCAACGCGTCCATCGGCATTCATACGGCTTTCCAGGACAGCAGCCCGATGGTGATTCTGGTCGGGCAGGTGGCGCGCGACCAGCTGGACCGGGAAGCGTTCCAGGAGATCGATTACCGCCAGATGTTCGGTCCCGTCGCCAAATGGGCGGCCCAGATCGACAGTGCCGAGCGTATTCCAGAATATCTGGCCCGGGCCTTCCGCATCGCTACGGCCGGCCGGCCGGGCCCCGTCGTCCTGGCCCTGCCGGAGGACATGCTGCGGGACGGCGCCGTCGTGGCCGACCCGGTTGTCGGTGATTTCGCGGGCGCCACCCTGGATGCCGACACGGCCGACAAGATCGCCGTCATGCTGCGCACGGCGCAGCGGCCGCTGGTCCTGGTCGGTGGTGCCTTCTGGGACGATGATGCGTCCGCCGACCTGCGCCGGTTTGTGGAAGCCTGGAACCTGCCGGTAGCCTGTTCCTTCCGCCGCCAGGATGTGCTGCACAATGACAGCCCGTCCTATATCGGCGACCTGGGCACGGGGCCGAATCCGGCGCTGGTTGCCCGCGTGCGACAGGCTGACATGATCCTGGCCATCGGCACGCGCCTGGGGGAGATCATGACCCAAGGCTATGAGTTGCTGACCCCGCCGCGCCTTGCTGTGCCGCTGATCCATATCCATGCCGATGCCGACGAACTGGGCCGTGTCTATCAGCCGGATCTGGGTGTGCAGGCGACACCGGCCAGTGCTGTTCACGCATTGGCCGCGCTGGCGGCCCCGGCCGATTGCCTGTGGTCGGAATGGACGGCGGCGGCGCGGGCCGACTACCAGGCGTGGCAGGTCCCGGCCGCCTATCAGGGGGCCTTGGATCTGGGCGCGATCTTCACCTGGTTGCGGGACAATCTGCCGGAAGATGCCATCATCACCAATGATGCCGGCAATTTCTCCGGCTGGGGCCACCGGTTCCTGCGCTTCGGCCGGCCGGGGCGGCAGCTGGGGCCGGCCAATGGGGCCATGGGTTACGCCTTCCCGGCAGCCCTGTCGGCCAAGCTGGCCTGCCCGGAACGGCTGTGCCTGTCCATGTCCGGGGATGGCGGCTTTCTGATGACCGGTCAGGAACTGGCCAGCGCTGTCCATGCCGGGGCGGCCCCGATCGCCCTGATCTTCAACAATGGCATGTACGGCACCATCCGCATGCATCAGGAGCAGCGTTTTCCCGGCCGTGTCAGCGCTACCAGCCTGACCAACCCGGATTTCGCAGCCCTGGCGCGGGCCTATGGCGCCTTCGGGGCGGTGGTGGAGCGGACGGAGGATTTCGCGCCAACCTTCCAGGCAGCCATCGACAGCGGCAAGGCCGCAATCATCGAATTGCGCATGGACCCGGAGGTCATCACCACCCGCACAACCCTGTCGGCCATGCGGGCCGCCGCCCTGGCGCGGCAAGGGGCATAGGGCCCAGTATAAGAAAGCCGGAGAAGCGACCATTACCGCTTCTCCGGCCCCCCGCATCACATTCCTGGCTATTCCGGCGTGCCGTCGGCAACCACGCGGTTACGGCCGCTGCGTTTGGCCTGATACAAAGCCGTATCGGCGCGGCGCAGCAGCGCGTCGCCCGACTCCGGCTTTCCATCCGCATCCAGACTGCCGTCGGCCACAGCCACACCGATGCTGATGGTCACGTCGATCTTGCCCACGGGTGCGGTTACCGCGAACGCTTCCTCGGCAATGCGGCGGCGCAGGCGTTCAGCCACGGCCATAGCCTGGCTGCCGTCGGTGTCGGGCATGATGACGACGAATTCCTCGCCACCCAGCCGGGCGACAAGGTCAAAATTGCGCAGATTGCGGCTGGCGCGCTGCGCCACTTCCTTCAGCACTTCGTCACCGACACCATGGCCCCAGGTGTCGTTCACCACCTTGAAATGGTCGATGTCAAACAGCAGCGCCGACACGGGCTTGTTGTTGCCACCCGACCGGTCCAGCAGGCGGGGCAGGTGGGCCGACAGATAGCGACGGTTGAACAGGCCGGTCAGGCTGTCGGTCAGGGCCATGGACAGGCTGGCCTCATAATTGGCGCGCAGCTTGTCCTGATAGCGCTTGCGCCGGACCTGCGTGCGGGTTCGGGCCAACAGCTCATTCCGGTCGATGGGCTTGATCAGGTAATCGTTAGCCCCCAGCTCCAGCCCCTTGGCGACCCGGTCCATGTCCGTTTCGTCAGCCAGCAGCAGCACAGGGATCTGGCGCGTCTTCTCATGGCTGCGAAGCTGGGAGCAGAGGCGCAGCCCATCCTCCCGCATCAGCGTCAGCGAGATGACGATCAGCTCGAATTCCTCCGCCAGGGCCAGTTCCAGGCCGCCGGCGCAGCTGTCGGTGTCCGTCACCTCGTCCCGGTCACGGGCCAGCGTTTCCGTAATCTTGTCCAGGTCGATGGCGCTGTCTTCCACCACCAGCACACGGGCGGCCTCGGCCGTCTGGGTGTGAACCGAGTCTGTTGACACCAGCATGCCCAGCTGGCCCGACGTGCTTTCGCGCAGGCGCCATTCGTCCGTCATCATTTTCAGACGGACCAGGGAACGGACGCGGGCGAACAGGGCCACGTCGTTGACGGGCTTGGTCAGGAAGTCATCGGCGCCCGCCTCCAGCCCCCGCACGCGGTCCGACGCGTCGGAAAGGGCGGTGACCATGACGACGGGGATGTGCATGGTGGCCGGGTCGGCACGGATTTTCTCGCACACCTCGAACCCATCCATGCCGGGCATCATCACGTCCAGCAGAACGATGTCGGGGTGTTGCGCCTTGATTCGCTCCAGCGCTTCGGGGCCGGAATTGGCCGTCACAACGTCGAAATATTCCCGGGTCAGCTTCGCCGCCAGGAGTTTCACGTTGGGCAACACATCATCAACGACAAGGACCCGAGCCGACATTGTTTTCTACCCAAGGGTGGCCCGGGGCTTGTCGTCCCAGGCTTTCAGAGGAAACGTTGCACCGTCTGCAGGAACTTCGCCACCGAGATCGGCTTGGCGATGTAATCCTCGCAACCACCTTCGCGAATCTTCTCTTCGTCGCCTTTCATCGCGAATGCGGTCACGGCGACCACGGGGATCGTCCGCAGATCATCATCTTCCTTCAACCACTTGGTAACCTCAAGTCCGGATACCTCCGGAAGCTGAATATCCATCAGAATCAGGTCAGGCCGGTGGCTGCGTGCCAGCCGCAGCGCCTCCATCCCGTCCTTCGTCTGCAAGGTCGCATAGCCATGGGCTTCCAGCAGATCGTGGAAGAGCTTCATGTTCAGCTCATTATCCTCCACGATCAGGACGCAGCGCTGCCTGGGCGCGCTGGCGCCGTCACCAAGTTCCTTGTCCGGTAACATCCGCAACCGCTCCGCCTCGACGTCGAACGCCTTCTTGCCCCATGGTACCGGCGGTGGGATTAGATCCCGTCAGCCCCCGCGCCACCGTGTATTCATTAGACAGAAGCAAGCCTTAACCATTCGTTACCATAAACCATGATGCAGCAGGAACAAGCAGAGCCCGGTAAAGGTGGCGCCGAAACGGCGGGCGCGCTATGCCGCGATTGCGGCTTGCCCCAACCGTCGGCGCGGCGCTGCCGGGATTGCGGCTCCGTGCGCATGGTCAGCCATCCCGAACTGCACCACCTGTCCATCGCGCATATCGACTGCGATGCCTTTTACGCCAGCGTCGAGAAACGTGACCGGCCGGAACTGGCCGACCAGCCGGTGATCGTCGGCGGCGGGCATCGCGGCGTGGTTTCCGCCTGCTGCTACATCGCCCGGCTTTACGGTGTGCGTTCCGCCATGCCGATGTTCAAGGCGCTGGAGCTTTGCCCGGGCGCCACCGTGATCAAACCCGACATGCGCAAATATGTGCAGGTCGGGCGGCAGGTCCGGGCGCTGATGGAGGAAACGACTCCGCTGGTGGAGCCGATTTCCATCGACGAGGCTTTCCTGGACCTGACGGGTACGGAACTGCTGCATGGCGGGAGCCCGGCGCGCACGCTGGTTCGGCTGGTGCGGCGGATCGAGACGGAGATCGGCGTCACCGCCTCCATCGGTCTGTCGCACAACAAGTTCCTGGCCAAGCTGGCCTCCGACCTGGACAAGCCGCGTGGTTTCGCCATCATCGGCCGGGCGGAAACGCTGGGCTTCCTGGCGCCCAAACCCGTGGGGATGATCTGGGGCGTCGGCAAGGCCCTGGCTGCCAAGCTGGCGGCCGACGGGGTGCGCAGCATCGGGCAACTGCGGGACCTGGAGATGAAGGTCCTGGTTCAGCGCTACGGCACCATGGGCATGCGTCTCTATTCCTTCAGCCGGGGCGAGGATGACCGTCGCGTCACCCCGCACAGCCCGACGAAAAGCGTGTCGGCGGAAACGACCTTCAACAGCGATCTGTGGACGCTGGCCGATCTGGAGCGGGAATTATGGCCGCTGGCAGAGACGGTCTCGCGGCGCATGAAGGCGGGCGGTCATGCCGGCATGACCGTGACACTGAAGCTGAAAACCCCCGATTTCAAGCTGATCACCCGCAGTCAGCGCCTGTCGACGCCGACGCAACTGGCCGACCGCATCTTCCGGACGGGGCGCGACCTGCTGAAGGCCGAATGCGACGGGCGGCGGTTCCGCCTGCTGGGCATCGGTTGCCATGACCTTGTCGATCCCCGGGATGCCGACCCGCCCGATCTGGCTGATCCCAGCCTGCAGCAGCGGGCCAAGGTGGAACGGGCGATCGATGCCGTGCGGGCCAAGCTGGGCGGCCAGGCGATCGCAAAGGGCAGGGGGCTGCCCGCCGCAGGTGGCAAGGCCGAACGTGATCGGGACAAACGGGATTAGGGTAGGGGCCAAAAGGCCGTGTTTACTTGCCGAAGGTGAAGCGGACGCCCGCCAGCGCCGTCCAGGTCTGCACCGTGCCATGGGTGGCGAAATCGTCCGTGGCGGTGAAGCCCGGTTCGGTCCCACGCAGGAAACGGCCATCGGCAAAGAAGGAAAGACCGTCACTGAAAGGCACTGACAGACCGACCACGCCCTGATAGGTCAGCACTTCCGCCCGCGAATCGGCATAACCCAGGGCCAGCCGCTCCGCCTCCGTCCGGGTCCAGCCCAGGCCGACACCGACATAGGGCGTCAGCCAGTCGGCCACGCGCATGTTGAAACGGGCATTGGCCATGCTGCCCAGCGTACCGATGGCGCCATCCGTGGACGGTGCGGTCAGCAGCGCCGCATCGCGATCGCGATAGGCATATTCAAGCTCCAGCCGGAAGCTCTCCATCGGATGCCAGTTATTGCTGTAATCACCCGCGGCACCCAAGCCATATGTAGTGGCATTACCGGCGGCTCCGCCCACATACCGGCCGGACAGACCCTGGAGATAGGCCTGCGACAAATCCGAATCCGGGGAGGTCGCTTCCTGCGCAGAGGCCGAAGCGACAAAAACGCCGATGCAGAGAAGGGTTAGGGCAGACTTCAGCGACTTCATGACATCAACTCCGAACCCCCTCTTCATAGTGCAAACGCTTGAAGGAGTCATGCGCCCATCCAGGGTGGTGCGATGTCGACTATAAATCACTCGCCATGTGTGACGGCCCCGACACGGAATTTTATTCCCACCTGGTGGTTACGACCCGCGCCAGGCCCCCACGCGGTTCAGTCGGGACGGGCCCGGCGGTGCGCCCGTCGCCTCCGTCCGCACCCGCAGATGCAGGGTCCCGGTGCCGAAATCCAGCGCGAATCCGTCACTGATGCCCAGGATATCCATGCCCAGGATAAAGGCCGGCTGATTTTCCATGCCCATGGCCGCGAAGGCATGGGCGTCCACCAGGGTCGTTGCCAGATTGGTGATATTCAGCGGCCCCAATTCGACCCGCGGCAGCAGGAACACTTCTCCAACCTTGGTCTCTCCGGCCAGATTGATGACCTCGATCCGGCCGATCAGGCTCGCCGGATGGCCGCGTGCAGCCAAGGCATCCCGCAAAGCGCTGTTGAACATGGATCGTTCAGCGCCGGTATCGACCATGGCCATGACGCGGACCCCGCCAATCTCCACGGGCACAACGACCAGTCCTGTCGGATGCACATTGCCCTTCACGCTGTCATAGCCGGTGGGGGCGCCGCGACGGGAATTCTCGATGCGGATTTCATCGCGGCGGAAATTGACCGACAGACGCTTGCCTGCCAGCGCGTTGGTTCCCAGGACCCCGCCGGCCCCGGACAGATCGCCGAAGGAAAGGACCGGTGTCACCATGTCCTGCGCCACGAAACGCCCCATGTCGATGCGCCCGACCTTCATGGTCGGCATGATCACGGGACCCAGCACATCATGGACGCGCATCATATTGTTCTGAACCGTGACATCGGCGGCAACGGCGTTGCCTGGCACGTTGGGGGGCGGGGTGAAGCCCAGCGCCATGGCGATGTCACGTCCGATCATCGTGCCGCTGCACCCGGTATCGACCAGGAAGCGCACGGGACCATATCCGTCGACCACGACGGGCGCCAGTACCCGGCCCGCGCGATCAGGGCGGGTAGGAATGGCATAGATCGGCTCCGGCGGTGGGGGCGGCGACATTTCGGCCATGGCCGGCACCGTTCCCAGCAGGGCCGCGATCATGTGGGCGGCAACAATCTTCCTCATGGCCGTTCTCCCCGATTGACCGATACTGGCATCACGACGGCCGGATGTCATAAGACAGGATAGTCCAGTTTAGGGCCGCTCGATCCCATCATGACGACATGGCTGAGGGGGTGAAGGTCCGCTTTGTTGCGGGGGAACGGAGCCAAAGGGAAGATCGTTGCGCGATGGCAACGAAAAAGGGCCGAGTGCCAAGCACCCGGCCCTTCGCCGTGAAATGAACCCTTCCCGAAGCTGAAGGGGGGATTAAGGCTGCTTGGCCCCGGTGGGAGCCGGCGCCGGAGCCGCGCCACCGGGTGCGCCGGTCGGCATGGTCAGCGGTTCCTTGCCCTTGTCCTTCAGGACCTTGATGATCCCGGTTGACGCGGCGTCGGCCTGCGCCTTCTCCGCATCGGTGCTTTCGTGGGAGAACACGTTCAGCACACGGATCTGCTGCGCCTGCCCCTGCTGCTTGGGCAGTTCGATCAGCTGCATGATGACGGCGACGTGAATCTTGTTGCCGGCGGCATCGCAGTTCACGGAGCCGGAGCGCAGCTGATAGGCGGGCAGCTTCTCGATCGCGCCGATAGCGGGCGTGAACGTGCCTTCGCAGCTCTTCTTCAGCTGTTCCAGATAGCTGTCGCTGACCTTGGTGAAGTCGCCGGCGCTGTCGCCCAGGGGGAAACTGCGGACCGCACCCAGAACCTTGTCGCCAATCTGCCAGGCGTAGTCGCCGGGGCGCTGCTGCGGCGGGATCTTGTCCACCGGGATGGCGCGCGCGTTCGACAGGCCCGCATCGACCAACAGCTTGGCCAGCGACGGGGCGATGGCGGGTTCCGTCGGGGCGGGCAGCTTCAGGGTGCCGGCCACGCCCTGATCGACGCAGGTCGTCAGGTCGTTCATGGCCTTGGTCGTGCCCTTCAACTGGAAGGCGGCGACATCGCCCGGCACCTCGATGGTCATGACGCTGCCGGTCGTCAGACCCTTCAGCACGTCGGCATCATCGCCCAGGCCAATGGCAAGGGCGTTGGGCTGGCTGACGATGGCGCCCAATTCGCGCGTCAGCTTGCTGTCGATGGATAGTTTGACAGCGGTCCGCTGACCCGTCGGCATCTGCGCGCCGGGAATGCCCAGCACCAGCTGCACGCGCTTCTGCGGGTTTTTCAGCAACAGCAGGTGCAGGTTATTGTCGAATTCCACCGACGCGGCGCACATCTTGAAGCTGCCATCGGTGAAAACCTGCGGACCCACCTGCCATTCGCCGCGCGGGGCGGCGGGTTTGGCCGGCTTCGGCGGTGCCGCCGGGGCCGCGGCGGGCTTGGCGACCTGGCCCTGCGCGGCGGCGCCCACGGTGCCGGCCGTCGGCGCGGCCGCAGCCGGTGCCTGCTGTCCGATTGTGCCGGCAGCGGGGCCGCCGATGGTCCCGGCCGCCGGACTGCTGCCCTGCTGCGGGTTCTGCACCGCGCCGGGCAGGATCAGACCGCCACCGGCGGGGGCCTGCTGCTGGTTGCTGGACTGGGCGGCGGCGGCGCCGGTCAGGCACAGCACAGCGGCGCCGGCCAACAAGGCGTGCGTCAAACCACGCGGAAAGGAAAGAGACAGGCTACGAACCACGGAAATCAACCCCTCTGCACATTGGGCGTGGCGACCCTAGGCTTGTTGGCTGCGCATGGCAAGGGGGCATATGCGGCCAAAATCCGGTGGCGGACTGCGGAGGTCTCAGGGGTTGAACGTCGCTCAACCTGTCCGTGGCGTCGTCTGTGTACGGCACCGCTGGTGGCGCCGGTCCCGTCCCTCGCCTCGCGCGCCATCCGGGCTGAAAATCGCCGGTGGATAGCCGAATTGCATAGTGCGGTGCCGGGGCTGCCATGACGTCAAGGAAACATAACCAAAAGCGGGTATTTTGCACTCGCCCGCCTTTGGCGCGGTATCGTATGAATTCGGATGTCGGGACGCACATGACGCCCGCAGGGGCCCGACAGGGGAAGAGATCAGGGATGCAGTACGAGGAAACCCGTCAGCCGCTGGTTCCCGGCGTCGTGCCTGAATGGGCGCGCACCCAGCGACCGCTGGATCTGGCGGGGCGCTGGATCAACAGCCTGTTCAAGGACCATAGCTTCATCCGCATGGCCTACCGCAACCTGCACCGCATCGGCCCGGATATGTACCGCTGTGCGCAGCCGACGCCCGGACAGGTGGAGGCCCTGGCACGCCTGGGCGTGCGGACGATCATTAACCTGCGCGGCCGGCGGCCTGGATGCGGGTCCTATTTCTTCGAGGTGCGGGCCTGCGCGAAACTGGGCATAGAACTGATCGATTTCCCCGTCCGTTCCCGCGATGTGCCCCGCAAGGAAGATCTGTTCGCGGCCCGTCAATTGTGGGCGCGCCTGCCGGGACCCGCCGTCATGCATTGCAAGGCGGGGGCCGACCGTGTCGGCTTCATGAGCGTGCTTTACCAGTTCGTGGCCCTGGGCCTGCCGATCGCGGAGGCACAGCAGCAGCTCTCCTGGCGGTTCGGGCATCTGCGCCAGTCCAAGACCGGCACCCTGGACTATTTCTTCGATTGCTTTGTTGCCAGCGGCGGCAGCAGCGTCGACGACTTCTACCGCTGGGTTGAGCATGATTACGACCCGGCGGCCATGAAGGCGGCCTTCACGTCGCAGCGATGGGCCAATCTGCTGATGGATCGCATTATCACCCGGGAATAGGCACAGGCACCCCCGGGCATGTCCAGCACGCATGCCAACAATCCCCTGCCTGCCGGCAGGGGAAGCTGTCTCGACCAGGATGACGGCAACGGGTCAGAGGCGACCGGAGACGTAGTCCCGCAGGCTTTCCACCTCATGTGTATATTCGGCCAGCCGGAACTTCACCACGTCGCCGATGGAGATGACGCCGGCCAGGATGCCATCTTCCACTACGGGCATGTGGCGGAAGCGTCCCTCTGTCATGCGGCTCATCACCGACGCGACCGTATCGGTGGGCGTGCAGGACACCACCTTCGCCGTCATCAATGCCGATACCGGCTTGTCCATGACACTGGCCCCATGCAGGGCAAGACCGCGGACGATATCGCGTTCCGACAGGATGCCGGCAATGCCTCCCGTCTCATTCAGCACCAGGATGGCGCCGATCCGGTTGGCATGCAGGATATGAGCGACGGTGGCGACGTTCTCGTCGGGCCGGGTCGTGATGATGGTGGCGCTCTTGTTCTTCAGAATGGCAGAGACATGCATGAATGCGGTCCTCCCCTTGCTGGTTGCCAACGGTCCTCTACTGACCGTCTCGGACCGGTAATGACCGGTCCGGCGCTCATGCGCCGCAAGCCTTGGGCACGTATGCGCCCGCCCGACGCCTGAGGGAACGTGACCGGGCGGACGGGCCGATATACAGCATCCCGACATCGTCTGCCCCGCATCCACAAGGGAACGCGATGTTGCGCTGCACGCGCAACATTATTCGGCCAGCTTTTCCATTCTGTGCGTCAGCAATAGGCGATCGGGTTGACTGATCCCCACCCGATCGGCCAGGTCCAGCGCCAGGCGGAGTAACTCCAGCGCCTGCGCCCGATCGCCCAGCCGTTCCAGAAAGGCGGAACGGGTGGCAGCGTAAAGGGGAAAGCGGGCCATCAGCGGGTCACCTTCCAGAGCGGCCAATGCCGCAAGGCCTGCGGCTGGCCCGTCCCGTTCGGCCAGCGCCACGGCCCGGTTGAGCCAGGTCACAGGGCCGGGCGCCAGCAGGACCAGGCGATCATACAGCCCGACAATTTGTGGCCAGTCGGTGGCATCCCAGGTCGGCGCCATGGCATGGGCGGCGGCGATGGCCGCTTCCAGGTGCCAGCGCGTCTCGGTCGCTCCCGCCATGCTGGCTTTCAGGTGGCGGAAGCCGGCGGCGATCAGCCCGCGGTGCCAGCGGCCCCTGTTCTGGTGGGCCAGCAGCACCGGCAACCCATCCTTGTCCAGCCGGGCCGGCAGGCGCGCCGCCGTCAGGCAGGTCAAGGCCGCCATGGCATTGGCCTCCGGCCGGCCCACGACGGGATGGTTGGCCAGTTCGCGCGCCAGATGCAGGGCGTCCGACACCAGGTCGGGTCGGATCAGCCGATCGCCATCGGTGCTGCCGACCCCTTCATTGAACATCAGATAAAGGGTGATCAGCACGGCCTCCAACCGTTCCGGCAGAGCCGTGCCAGCCGGGATGACGAAGGGCACGCGCGCGTCGGCCAACCGGGCCTTCGCCCGCGTGATCCGCTGTGAAAGCGTTGGCTCGGGCAGCAGGAAGGCACGCGCAATCTCGCCCGTACCCAACCCGCAGACGGATTTCAGGGTCAGGGCCACACGCGCCTCCACCGACAGCAGCGGATGACAGCAAGCGAAAATCAGGCCCAGCTTCTCATCCGCCAGTTCGGCGGCAAAGCGCGCCTCCCCCCGCCCAGGTTCACCCGCCAGGGATCGGGCCAGTTCATCCATGTCCACATCGGCGGTGAAGCGGCGGCGGCGCAACCCGTCCACCGCTTCATTGCGGGCCGTGCGCCAAAGCCAGCCGGCGGGATTGTCGGGAATGCCGGCATGGGGCCAGACATGCAGCGCCTTGGACAGCGCCGACTGCACGATCTCCTCCGCCTCGTCCAGTCGGCCCGGCCCCAGCAGCCGGGCCAGCCGGGCCGTCAGCCGCCCGAATTCCGTCCGGAAAAGACCGGCAACCAGGGGCCCGGCCGCCGTCTCCCCGCTGTCCATGGCTCAGCCGCCCATGTCGTCGACCTGCCGCAATTCGATGGTGCCGAAACGGGCATGCGGGCAACCGGCGGCCAGATGCTCGGCTTCGGCATAGTCGGCGGCGTCGACAATGAAGAAGCCCCCGATCACTTCCTTGGCTTCGGCATAGGGGCCGTCGGTGGTGACCAGCGTGCCGGATCGCGCCGTCACATGCCGGCCGCCCTCGTCACGCAGCTTTTCGCCGCCCGCCAGCTTTCCGGCCTGGCCGATCCTCTCGCCCCACCGGCGGTATTCGTCGATGATGGCCTGCATCTCGTCCGGCGACAGAGCAGCGAAGGTGGCGGGGTCTTCACGCAGGATCAGCATAAACTTGGCCATGTCATTCTCCAGGAATTCGGTTGCGGACCGGCGCGCATGGCCGATCCAGAACCCCTTGACGGAGCAGGGTCGGGACTTTCGACAGCAATGTCGAAAAAAAACTCATCCCGGTCTATTTATGGAGCCAAATGTCACGACACGAGGCGGCGATGAAGCTGGAGGATCGATTGGCGGTGAAGCTGCTGGCGCAGGCGTCGGGGCAGTTGGGCCGGGCGATCAGCGAGACCCTGTGTACGGAGCCTGACCGCCGCGTCATCCGCGCTCTGCTGGATGATGCCAAGGAAATGCTGGCCGATTTCGAGGATCAGTATTTCCGGCCGGACTGACAGGATCGATGGTACCAATCCCCACCTGTCCCTGCCGCTGAAGGGGGGGCAGGGGGCGTCGGTCTCTTTGGTTTTGTGAACGGCCCGGGCGTCGATGCGATGAAGGCAGCCCTGTCCCGGTCACCCCGGCCACCCTGGGGGGGCGCTGCGCCGGACCGCAAATCAACCTTCAGGGCACGGGGCACGCTCAGTGACCGGGACAGGCACGCCGCCCCGATCATTGAGCGCTTTGAAACGCGGTATCAGGCCCGGCCGACCGTGGCCTTGCGGTGCAGATGGTCGTTCGGCCGCAGCCGCTGCCACTCCCATTGGCGCAGATCCGCGTCCCCTTCGGCATTCTCATGGCGCTGGCGGGTGGCAGGATGGCTGCGACGGGTGATTTCGTCCCGGGCGCGCTGCCATTCACGTTCGGTCATCGGATCGGCTGCTTTACCAGGATGGGGCATTGCTTCCTCCGTTGTCAGATATGACAGAATTATAAAAAGCTACCCTGCCGGGGAGTTCACCTCGTATCTTCCTCCGCAGAGGTAACGGTCCGCCACCGGAATGGTTCCGCCGCGGTGGCGAGAGGAGGGCGGTGGTGGAAGGGGCTCAGCACGTCATGCATGGCTACTCCCTTGTGGAAGAGACGTTGCTTTTCCTGTCCGTCGCCGTCAGCTGCATACTACTCCTGCATCGCCTGAGAATCAGCCCTGTTCTTGGCTATCTGGTCGGCGGCCTGATTCTGGGCCCGTCCGGCTTGAAACTCGTGGCACTGGAAGAACAGGTGCAGGCTGTTGCCGACCTGGGCGTTGTCTTCCTGCTGTTCCTCATCGGTCTGGAACTCTCCGCTGATCGTCTGCGGGCGCTGCGCCGGTGGGTCTTCGGCCTGGGGGTGGCACAATTCATTCTCACCGGTGGCCTGCTGGGGGCGGCCATTGCCGCGATCTTCGGCACGCCGCTGATGGTGGCGCTGCTGCTGGGCGGCGGTCTGGCACTCTCTTCAACGGCTGTCGTCGTGCAGCTGTTGATCGAGCGCGGGCAGGTGGCGTCCCCGACGGGACGGGTGACCTTCGCCGTGCTGCTGTTGCAGGATCTGGCCGTGGTGCCGCTGCTGCTGCTGGCCACTACCCTGTCGGGGCCGAAGGACCAATCGATCCCGCTGGCCCTGGCCATCGCCGTTGGCAAGGCCGTGCTGGCCGTGGCGGCAATCCTGCTTCTGGGCCGGTTCACCCTGGGTCCGCTGCTGCGGCTGGTGGCTGCCACCCGCAGCACGGAACTGTTCACCGCCACAGCCTTGCTGATCGTGCTGGGTACGGGCTGGGCGACAGGGCTGGGGGGACTGTCCTCAGCGCTGGGCGCCTTCCTGGCCGGGCTGGTGCTGGCCGGCACGGAATTCCGCCACCAGGCGGAATCGGACATGCAGCCATTCAAGGGCCTGCTGCTGGGCCTGTTCTTCCTGTCCGTTGGCCTGGGGTTCGACCTTGCCGCTATTGCGGATCGCGCGCACTGGATACTGGTCGGCGTCATCGCCCTGATTTTGCTGAAGGCTCTTGTCGCCTATCTTCTGACCCGCCTTTTCGGTGCCCCGCGCGATGTGGCCATCCGCTCCGGCCTGTTGCTGGGCGAAGCGGGGGAATTCGCGTTCGTCATCTTGGGGACGGCGACGGCGGGACACCTGATCGACAGCACGCTGGGCCAGACCCTGGCTGCCGTCATCGGTCTTTCCATTGCTTTCACGCCGTTCCTGCCGGCCCTGGCCGACCAGCTGGTCCGCCGTTTCGCTCCGCCTGTTGCCCGCGTGACAGAGGGTGGTGCGCCGGAGGAGGTCACCAACCATGTCATCATCTGCGGCTTCGGCCGGGTGGGGCAGACGGTGGCCGCCCTGATGGCGCGTCAGCAGGTGCCCTACGTGGCGCTGGACATGAATCCGGACCTGGTGCGGGAAAGCATGTTGGCGGACATTCCCGTGCATTATGGGGACAGCGCCCGCCACGAGACGCTGAAGCGTCTGGGCGCGGACCATGCCGTGGCCGCCATCATCACGCTGGATGATCCCGCGGCCGCGGCCCGTACGGTTGCGGCCTTTCGCGACCACTGGCCTTCCCTGCGTCTCTTTGCCCGCGCCCGTGATCGGGCCCATGCGGCGACGCTGCTGGCGCATGGGGTGGAGGCCGTGGTACCCGAGACCTTCGAAAGCAGCCTGGTGCTGGCGCGCGGCGCGCTCGAATCGCTGGGGGTGCCCTCGGCTGCCGTGGATGAACTGGTGACGTTGTACCGCGAGACCGACCACGGCATGACCCGGGCCTCCGATGGGCAGACATAGGCGCCCCGCGCCGCGTGCGGGCACTATCCTTTCGGGCGACAAAAAAAGATTAACGCTCTATGCGGATAGTGCCATGGTTCGCCCGGGTCGTCGTACCCCCTACGGGGGGCATGCCTTCGGGCCGGCATTCACAGGACAGGAGCGGGGATCGTGAGTCGATCCATCGAAGGCGTTTCGAACTGGATGCACATGTTCCGCTGGATCGTGAAACTGATCCGGGATGAATATGGGGTCGATGAAAAGACACTGACCCGCACCGCCGTGCTGGAGACCGATTGCGGCTTGGGCATTGAGCAGGTGGAAGAGGTGCTGGAGATCATCGCCGAAAGTTTCGAGGTTCGCTTTCCCTCCGGCACCCTGGACGAGGTGCTGAAACTGGAGGAGCTGTGCATGCTGGCCGCGTGGCTGCGTGGCCTGTTCAAGAAGCCCGAATTCATTTCCAGCGATTTCGAGAACCGCTGCCGCGCATCCAACCCGCTTGCCGGCGCCTGAGCCCCGGTCCATATCAGACGCCCAGCTCTTCTGATCCTTCGGGCGCATCTGTCATGACCATCCATCTTCTGCGTCTGGCCGTCGGTGCCGACAGCCTGCAATCCATGCGCGACTGGCGCCGCGACCACCAGATCACCTGGCAGGGTCGGCCCGTCGTACCCACCTATACGAAACGGGCGCCGACGCGAACGGCGGAGCTGCTGGATGGCGGCTGCATCTATTGGGTGGTGAAGGGCTTCGTGCAGTGCCGACAGCGCTTCATCGGCTTCGATGCGGTTCGCGATGTTGACGGCACGGAATATTGCCGCATGCTGATGGACCCCGACCTGACGGAGACCGTGTCCATGCCCAAGCGTCCGTTCCAGGGCTGGCGCTATCTGAAGCCAGAGGACGCGCCGGCCGACCTGGGCGGCGGGCAAATGGACGAGCCCTTGCCGGAGCATGTTCTGGCCGAGTTGCGACAGTTGGGATTGGCGTAGGGGAAAGAGTGGTTGATTGAAAATAGTTGTTGCGTTGCGGGATGTGGTGGGTCTATACGGCGCCTCCCGTTGGGGCTGGTGGCGAAGCTTCTGTGGCTTGGCGGGGGATGGATGGT
>CALRTC020000010.1:0-188236 GCA_943371025.1 Hydrogenophaga intermedia | reverse complement strand
CAACAATGTCAGAGGCTTATCACCCCAAGACCCACCACAACGCCACAACCACAAGGGCCGCCTCGCTGCGGGAGCCGGGATATAGACCCCAGCTCACACACAACGCAACCAGATTCTTCACAGCATCGTCACTTTCTTGAAATCAGACGCCGAACCTACCAACCCTGGGGGCGGCCCCCTCTATATATAGACGTCGCGCGCGCCCTCGTCAGTTGGCTGCGCTTGTTGTATAAGGGGCGTCCGGTCGGCAGTTCACCCAGGCGTCGCCAGCCCCTGACAGGGCCGCTAAACCTGCCATGCGAGGATCAGGCTCCTCGCTAATCGACCCGTGACACCCTTTCCGGCGTGCCCAGTGTCGGCAAGATGGCGACCCCCGGCAATCCAACCCAGCACGGCGCGCGGAATGGTGATCCCATGTCGAAGCAGTTCCTTTCCTTCCAGGTCGCTGATATCGGCGCCCTGGCCAAATCGCTGAAATCCCAGATCGCCACCCATGACGGACCGGTCGGGCATGTGCAGCTGTTGAACATGCTGGCCCGCGGTGCCGGCTTCCGCAATTTCCAGCATTACCGGGCCCAGGCCACGGCGCTGGAGCGGCTGGAGCAGAATCCGGTGCCGGTGCCCGAGGTCGATCTGGCCCGTATCCGGCGGCTGCTGCGCCATTTCGATGAGCAGGGGCGGCTGATCCGCTGGCCCAACAAGTTCAACGAACAGGCCACCTGCCTGTGGGTGATCTGGTCACGCCTGCCGGCCCGCCAGCATTTTGACGAGCGGGGCATCAGTCAGGCGATCCAGGCCGAGCATCTGTTTGGTGATTTCGCCCTGCTGCGGCGCGAGCTGGCGGAGCAGAAGCTGGTCAGCCGTACATCCGACTGCCGCGATTACCGGCGCATCGAGCGGGAACCACCGCCCGACGCCCGCACCCTGATCCGCTACCTGACCCCGCGACTGACGGCCCGCATCCGCACCACCTGATCCAGCGACCCGTCATCGCCACCGGCGATGACGGGAAGTTCGGCAGAAGCTGCGCTGACAGTCCCCGCCTTTGGTGCGTCCAGCCGTCACGTCTTTCCTATGCTGACCCATTCAGCCCCCAGCCCCTAAGGAAAGGCACCATGGCGAGCGAACATGTGCACAGCTTCATCGACCTTCTGGCCTTTGCCGGGCCGGCCCCGCTGGCGGCGGATTTCATTGGTGGCCGGACCTGGCTGGATACGGACGACGATATCGTCGCGATCGCATCCCTGCGCCTGGGCGCGGGCACAGGCGCAGGGGATGCGCTGCCGGGGGACGAGTTCATCCTGCTGCTGAGTGGTGATCTGACCCTGACCGCCGGGACGGGGGCGGTATCCCTTGCTGGCGGCGACAGTGCCGTTCTGCCCCGAGGGCTCGACTACACCTGGAGAAGCGCCGCCGGGGCCCATCTGATCATCCTGCGCAGCAGCGAGGTGGGTGCAGCCGGGGCCGACCGACCGGTGGCTATTGATCGGCAAGCCGCACTGGAACCGTCGGGCGCTCCGCTGGCCGATTTGCTGATCGGGCCGACGCCGTCCTGTCGCAACCATACCGACTACCGGTCGGGCAGCACGGAATTCGTCTGCGGCACCTGGGATTCCACCCCCTATCACCGCCGCACCATGCCTTATCGCCATGTCGAGCTGATGCAGCTTCTGGCCGGGTCCGTCCATTTTGTCGATGGGGCCGGCCGCGAGGCCACCTTCCGCCAGGGCGACGTGTTCGTGGTCGAGCGTGGAGCCGAATGTTCCTGGGAGAGCCGGGAACATGTGGCCAAGGTCTACGCCATCCATCGGCCGGCGTGAGGATCATCCCCCCAACATGCCAACGGCCCCGGCGGACTGCGCCGGGGCCGCCGATAGCGACGGATTACTGGGCCTTGGCTTCGGCCGGCTTGGCGTCAGCCTTCACCTCAGCCTTGGCGTCGGCCTTCACTTCCGGTCTGACCTCAGCCTTGTGATGGGCGGGCTTGTGGGCCTTGGCCTGCTCCTTGACCTCGGCCGTCTTTTCAGCCACCGCCTTTTCCGGGATGGCCGCCTTGGCTTCGACGGCCTTCGCGGCCTCTGTCACCGGCTTGGCGGCGGCAGAAGCGGCGGGCGTGGCCACCGGGGTGGCGGGGGCACCACTGACGGGCGTCGTGGCGGCGGTCGTCGAAGCGGCGACGGCGGGCTTGGCACCGCCATCATTCGCACTTTCGACGGTCCGCGCCTGGGCCCCACCGGCCAGCAGGGCCACGGTCAGACCAGCCATCAGCATCGCCTTGGTACGCATGGAGAAACTCCTTCAGCATCCTTGGTCGTGGTCCGGTCCGGCGACCCATTGTCGCCTCCCGCCGGCCACGTCCTTATGAAGCCTTCGGATGATGGTGGCCGTGGGGCCGATCCCGGGCGGCTTGCGGGAAAATCGGGGACATTTCGGCGTCAATGTCGACGCCATCCCGCCATAATCGCTGGATGCCAGCGGCAGCAGCAACCGCCGGCCTGGTTACGCCGCACGGGCCGGAGCCTGTCATTCACCGCGCAGCAATTGGCGGATGGCCTGGGCCAACATCTCGTACGGGTCCTGGCCGCGGGCACGGGCCGCCCCCTTGATCTGATCCTGGAAGCCGCGATCGGCGGCCTGACGGCGCATGCGCTCCACGTCCCCCTGCCGGATGCGGCCGTCCAGTTCCCCTTCCGCCGGTGCAACGGAGGGGGGACGGGCGGGCGGCTTTGGCGGGGGCCTGCGGGCGATCACAACATCGCCTCATTCCCCCACATAGGTGGTGCCAACGCCGGTATTGCGGACCTGGGCATTGCCCTCATGGTGGGCGATATGGACATTGCCCGAGCCAGACGCCACGACGCGCGGATCATGGGCCGTCCCGTTGAATTCAAAGGTGCCGGCGCCGGTGACCGTGGCTTGCAACGGTTCAGCTTCGCCTTCCCCGATGCTGACGCGACCGGCGCCGGGGAAGTCCAGCTTCACCGGACCGTTGACGCGGCCCACATCCACCTCGCCATGGCCCAGGATGGCCATGGTCAGTCCATCATTGACCCGGCCCAGCGAGACATTGGCATGGCCCTTGACCTCGATCGTCGCCCGCTCCGCCCGTTCGACGCTGAGATCACCGGAGCCGGAGACAGAGAATTGCACCGGCCCTTCCACCCGTTCCACCGAGACGCTGCCGGATTCCAGGATATCGACGGACAGTGCTCCCACCCGTTCGGCAGAGACGTCGCCCGTCAGCAGCTGCACCGACAGCTTGCCATCCGAGCGCCCGTCGATCGACAGGTTGCCGGCCAGTCCGGCGATGGTCAGGTCGCCATCGGTGGGCATGGTCAGGTTGATGGATCCGTGGCCCGTATGGGGGTCGCCGCTGCCGCGCAGGGTCAGGACGCCGTCCTTCACCTCTGCCGTCATGGCGTTGCCGCCGCCTTCGACTTCCACCTTCACCTTTTCGGCGCGGCTGGAGCGCTGGATCGTGACGTCGCCGCCGATATTGACCAGCTGCACGCCCCTGCCCGCCTCATAGGTCTGGGTGAAGCTGCCATCGGCGCCATTGCTGATCATGGCGCCCTGGGCGGCACCCGACGCGGCGGCCACCCCCATCTCCGCCATTTTCAAGGCACCTTCGGCGATGGCCGGCACCTCCTTGCCCTCCGCCCGCAGCCGTTCACGGGCCTCTGCCAGTTCCCGCCGCGCCTCCGCCAGACCTTCGCGGGCTTCGCGCAGGCCCTGCATGCGGGTGCTGTCGAGATCGACATCGCGCATGGCGTCGCGAACAGCGCGTTCAATCTCGTCCGGGTCGACATCGACATTGACATGCATGTCGGCGGCGGCCCGCGGCGCCACGGGCGCTTCCGGCGGACGCGGCGGCTTGGGCGGTTTCGGAGGCTTCGGCACATGATCATCGCCGAATTCGACGTGGAAGCCGTGGCCCTTGCCACTGTCTGCGTCATCGCCGGACAAAAGACCCCAGCCCATGACGCCCAGGGCCACAACAATGGCGGCGATACCGCCGGCCGGGATGCCGGGCGTCAGGCGCGGGCGGGAGGAAAGGCTGGTCGGCGGATTGGTGGACAGCGTGCCATCCATGGGTCGGTTCCTGCTTCGCATCGGGTCTTTGGCTCGCCTTCGACTATGCGGCTGTCACCGCCCCCTGTCCGCCGCATTTGCAGGAGGGTTACAAAAATCCAGAACAGGTAACCGATGATAGCGCGGCTGTTACGATTGCTTAACTCTTCATGTGCCAGCCGACGGCATAAAGCCGGGCTGCCAGCGCATAGAGCGCCACGATGAAGGCCAGCAGGAACAAGGCGGACAGGCCCGGCGACTGTGCCGACGTGCCCAGCATCCCGTGCCGGAACCCCTCCATCGCGTGATAAAGCGGGTTCAGCCGGACGATGGCGGCCAGCGGTTCCGGCATGCTGCCCACAGGCGCGAACAGGCCCGACAGGAAGGAAAGCGGGGTGAACAGGAAAGTAAAATAGGCCGAAATATGGTCCCATTTCGTGCTGGCCAACCCGCAGAGCAGACCGCACAGCGACATGAATAACGAGCCCGCCAGCGCGAAACCCAGCGCCGTCAGCGGGTCATGAACGGGCAGCGGCCAGAAGGCCAGCGAGGCCAGCCAGACGACCAGGCCAGCCCCCATCCCCGCCGCCATGCCGGCCAGCAGATAGGCGGGCACGGTCTCCCGCGCACCGACAGGCGCCATCAGCTGATCGATCACATGGCCTTCGATCTTGCTGTAGAGCAGGGAGAAGCCCGCATTTTCCGCCGAGCGCAGCAGCACCGACAGCATGATCAGGCCCGGCACCAGATAGGTCAGCACCGCATCACCATCGGGCGTGTCGCGCTGCGGTCCCAGCCCGAACAGGAAACAGACGAAATAGATGATGGCCATCAGCGCCGGGGCGAACAGGAAGGCCACGGCCATCTTCTGCATACGCCGCATTTCACGCCGGCACAGCGTGACAAAGGCCAGCCAATGAAAGGCGGGCACCATGCGGCGGATGGCGGGGTTGAAGGCACCGGCCGGCTGCCTGACCTGCTGCATCGACATCGGCATTCCCCTCTCTGGCGGCCGGTCAGGCCTTCAACTTGTATCCGCGGTCGATCATGCGCCAGGCGACAAAGCCCAGCGTCAGGTTGATGCCCAGCATTACCAGGATACCGGTGCCCAGCGTACCGTCCGTCTGCCCGATGAAGCCGTAGCGGAACCCGTCGATGAAATAGAAGAACGGGTTCAGGTGCGCGATGAAGCGGAAGGCCGGCGGCACGCTTTCGATCGAATAGAAGGTGCCCGACAGGAACGACAATGGCGTGACGATGAAGTTCGTCACCACGGCCATATGGTCGAACTTGTCGGCCCAGATACCGCCGATCAGGCCCAGCAGGGCCAGCAGCGAGGCCGCCATCACCCCGTGGAACAGGATATAGAAGGGATGGGCCACGGTCAGCGGGATGAACAGATGGATGGCCAGCGCCGTGATGACCCCGACCATGGCCCCGCGCACCACCCCGCCCACGATATAGGCCGTGGTCAGTTCCAGCGCCGACAAAGGCGGCATCAGCACATCGACGATATTGCCCTGCACCTTCGCCACCAGCACGGAGGAGGAGGAATTGGCGAAGGCATTCTGGGCGATGGCCATCATGATCAGGCCGGGCGCCAGGAACAGGAGGAAGGGCACATCGCCCACCATGCGCACCACCCCGCCCAGCGCCAGCGCAAAGACGGCATAGAACAACAGGGTGGTGACCACCGGGGCGGCGACGGTCTGCACCCAGACCTTCAGGAAACGGTGGATTTCCTTGCGGATCAGGGTGGCAAGACCGATCCAGTTGACGGCGCCGACGGGGCGGGGCATGGGGATGCTGGGTTGCGGCATGGGAACGGGGTCACCTTGACATGCGGATCGCGCCCGACGGCGGCGCGGATGATGGCGCCGACACTATACGCAAGCGGCCGGCGGCGGCAATCTTGCGCGACACGGAAGAGGGTGCAGTGACGGAGAACACGGGCGCATATGGACAGCGGAAGATAAAGCGGGTGACGCCGGCCTATCTGGACCGGGCGGCGCTGCATTATCTGGAACGTTTCGCCAGTTCATCGGCCCATCTGCGCCGGCTGCTGCTGCGCCGCGTCGACGCGTCGGCCCAGGCCCATGGCACCGACCCGGCAGAGGGGCGGGAATGGGTTGACGCCCTGATCGAACGCTATCTGCGCCAAGGCCTGCTGAATGACACGCTGTATGCGGAGATGAAGGCGACGGGCCTGCAACGGCGTGGCGGGTCGATGCGCACCATCCGGCAGAAGCTTCGGGCCAAGGGGCTGGATGAGGATCAGGTCGACCAGGCTGTGTCCAGTCTGGACGGGGCGGAGGACGGGGTCGCCGATCTGGCCGCCGCCATCCGCTATGCCAAGCGCCGCCGGCTGGGCGGCTTCCGCCCAGACCGCGACGGCACCGGCGCCGAAAGGCTGACCAGGCGCGACAAGGACATCGCCGCCCTGGCCCGGGCCGGCTTCGACCTGGACACGGCACGCCGCGTCATCGAGGCCGAGGATGCGGAAAGCCTGCTGGATCAGGGGTGATTTGAGCCCCGGAACAGGGCCAGCAGGCGGCGGGCGGCCGCACCGGGGGTTACGGAGGAAGATGCCGCCGCCGCGTCTTCCAGCGCCGTCAGTTCGGCGCGCACGGCCGGGTCGGCCTGGAACGCCGTCAGCAGGTTTTCCCGGATCTCGTTCCACATCCAGGCCTTGGCCTGATCGGCGCGGCGATGGACGATGGCGCCGTCATCGCCCAGGATGCGGCGGTAATCACCGATGCCGTTCCACACGGCGTCGATACCGATATTGTTCAGCGCCGAGCAGGACAGAACGGGCACCCGCCAATTGGCATTGGCCGGGCGCAGCAGGGCCAGGGCATGGCGATATTCAGCCACGGCCTGCCGCGCCGCGTTCGACAGTTCGCCATCGGCCTTGTTGACGACGATCATGTCGGCCAGTTCGACGATGCCCTTCTTGATGCCCTGCAATTCGTCCCCACCGGCCGGTGGCAGCAGCAGCAGGAACAGGTCGACCATGTCGGCCACGGCGGTTTCCGACTGGCCCACGCCCACGGTTTCGATGATGACCACGTCGAAGCCGGCCGCTTCCACCAGCAGCATGGCCTCTCGCGTCCGCCGCGCCACGCCGCCCAGCGTCGACCCGGCCGGCGACGGGCGGATGAAGGCGCGGATGTCGCGCGACAGCATCTCCATCCGGGTCTTGTCGCCCAGGATGGAACCGCCCGTGCGCTGGCTGGTCGGGTCGATGGCCAGCACGGCCACCTTGTGCCCCTGCCCGATCACATGCAGGCCGAAGGCTTCGATGAAGGTGGATTTGCCCACGCCGGGCACGCCGGAAATGCCGACGCGCACGCCCTTTCCCGTATGCGGCAGGATGGTGGCCAGCAACTGTTCGGCCCGTTCGCGGTGGTCGGTCCGCGTGCTTTCCACCAGGGTGATGGCCTGAGCCAGCGCACGACGGTCGCCGCCCAGCACGCGGTCGGCCAGATCGGGGATGGACAGGGCGTCGGGCATGGATGGGCCTCCGGACGGCGGGATCGCGGCCAAGATGGCCTCAGGCAAAGGCATAGTCAAATCGCAAGGGGTCGCACACCTGTCCATACACCTTCGGGCATGGCCGATGGCAGGGCTTTCCAGCAGCGGGAACCCGTGCGATTCTGCCAATGTCGCCAGTGGGTTCGCCGCTGGCATCGCTGATAGCCATCCCATGACCGAGATCGCCCAGACCCGCACCGTCCACCATCCGGCCCCTGTTCCTGCGGCGGGACTGTGGCGTTGGCTGCTGCGTCGGTTCCGCCGGCAGACGCGGTTGCTGCCGCTGACCGGGGTTGCGGCCTCCATCAACGGGCAGGTGCTGGGCGTGTCATCGGTGAATGCCGCCGGCTTCTGCGCCCTGGGCTATCGCGGGCCGCTGCACCCGCAGGACCGGTTCGGTTTCGCCCTGACCCTGGACGGGGTGGATATTGCCGGCGACGCCGTAGTGGCCTGGCGCCGCGACGGCGGCATGGGCGTCGCCTTCTACGACCTGTCCGAGGCCGAACGCGGACGGCTTTCCGTCTGGCTGGGCACCCACGGGGGGTAAGCGTCACCCCACCGCCTGCCGGCGGTCCCGCGCAATGTCCAGGAACACTTCCTCCAGATTGGCGCGACCATAGCGGGACAGCAGGTCGGCCGGCGTGCCCCGGTCGACAATGCGCCCGCCTTTCATCATCAACACCGCGTCACACAGCCGCTCCACCTCTGCCATATTATGGCTGGCCAGCAGGATGGTGGCGCCGGTGCGGGCCCGGTAGGATTCCAGGAATCCCCGCACCCAGTCGGCTGTGTCCGGATCCAGACTGGCCGTCGGTTCATCCAGCAGCAGCAGCTCCGGGTCGTTCAGCAGCGCCTTGGCCAGGGCCACGCGCGTCTTCTGCCCGGCCGACAGATTGCCGGACGGGCGCGACAGGATGGCGGTCAGGTCCAGTTCCTGAGCCAGCTTTTCGATCCGTTCACGCAACTGGGTCAGGCCGTAGAGATGCCCATAGACCGTCAGGTTCTCCCGCACGGTCAGGCGATGGGGCAGATCGACATAGGGGCTGGAGAAATTCATGCGCGGCAGCACGCGATAGCGTTCCGTCAGCATGTCATGCCCCAGCACCCGCACCTCCCCGTCAGTGGGCAGCAGCAGGCCCAGCAGGATGGAGATGGTGGTGGTCTTGCCCGCCCCGTTACCACCCAGAAGCGCTACCGTGCTGCCTGTCGGCACGTCAAAGCTGATGGCGTCCAGGGCTTTGTGCCCGTCGAACTTCTTCGTCAGCTTGTCGACATGGATGGCAGGGTCCGGGGTACTGGCATCAAGCGGCATGGAAGGTCTGGTGGTCTTCTGGCGGGAGGGAACGTAGATTTGCGTCGGCACCCGTCGCGGTGATGAAAAATTGATCATGGGATAAAGGCATGAGTGAGGCAACCACCAACAGCGTTCCCATCAGCCCCCGGCCCGGCCCGCCGCTGTCCAGCAGCGAGGGCCGGGTCAGTGCCCGCACCCTGATCACCATCCGCTGGATCGCCGTGGTGGGACAGTTCGCGACCCTGACCACGGTCATGGCGCTGTTCGATTTCGACCTGCAGCTGTTACAGGCGCTGGCGGGCGTGGCCGTATCGGTCATCGTCAATATCCATGCCGCCCGCCGCGTGGCCGCCCACCCTTTCCTGGGGGATCGGGAGGCGGTGCTGTATCTGGCCTATGACATGGTGCAGCTGACGGTGCTGCTTTACATGACGGGCGGCCTGGACAATCCGTTCGCCGTGCTGATGCTGGCGCCGCTGACGGTGGCGGCCAGCACCCTGGGGCGGATAGCCGTCACCCTGCTGACGGTGCTGGCCGTGTCCTGCTTCACGGGGCTGGCACTGGTGGCCCTTCCCCTGCCCTGGCCGGGGGCAGAGCCGGCGGGACTGCCGCCACTCTACCGGTTCGGCATCTGGGCGGCGCTGACCTTGTCCGCTGGCTTCATCGCCGGATATCTCTATCAGGTGGCGGACGGGGCGCGGCGGCTGTCGGCGGCGCTGAATGCCAGCCAGGACGCCCTGGCCCGGGCCCAGCGCGCCTCGGCCGTGGGCGCCCTGGCCGCCGCCGCCGCGCATGAGCTGGGCAGTCCGCTCGGCACCATCGCCGTCGTGGCCAAGGAACTGGCCCGCGATATCGGGCCGGGCAGCCCGCTGGCCGAGGATGTGGCCCTGCTGCAAAGCCAGGTGGGGCGCTGCCGCGATATCCTGGCCGAACTGTCACGCCGGCCCGGCGACCGGGGCGGGGCGGAGCCGATCGTGCCCTTGGCCGCCCTGATCGAGACGACGGCATCGCCCTATGTCAGACCCGGTATCGATCTGATCATCGAAACGGTGGGAGAGCCGGAGGACGGCGCCCCGCAGGTGCAGTCCGTGCCGGAGGTGGTGCATGGCCTGGCCAATATCCTTCAGAATGCCATGCAGTTCGCCACCAGCAGCGTCACCGTCACAGCCGACTGGGCGGGTCCCGGCCTGACCCTGACGGTTCACGATGACGGGCCCGGCTATCCGGCCACGGTGGTCCACCGGCTGGGTGAACCCTATGTCAGCGGCCGTACCCCGCTGGCGCGTGAGGCGGCGGGCAATATGGGGCTGGGCCTGTTCATCGCCCAGACCC
This sequence comes from Hydrogenophaga intermedia, assembly GCA_943371025.1. Lineage (GTDB taxonomy): Bacteria > Pseudomonadota > Alphaproteobacteria > Azospirillales > Azospirillaceae > Niveispirillum. The sequence continues at coordinate 178,005 of CALRTC020000010.1, read as the reverse complement.
TGCTGGAACGCTCAGGCGCCCATGTCCGCTACGCGAATGGCAGGGCCGGCGGCGCTGTGGTAGCCATCCACTGGAAACATCCTACATTCACTGTGTAGAAACCTTTGTCGTTCTAAGAAGAACGCCAAATTGCAATACAGGGGTCTCCACCAATGACCGACCAGGCACTGGAAGCGGGCGAACAGACCAAGCTGACCTTCACGGGCGATGCCTCGCGCAGCCTGCTGATCGTCGATGACGACGCCCCGTTCCGAACCCGGCTGGCCCGCGCCATGGAACGGCGCGGCTTCGACGTGGTGGCCGTGGACAGCGTCAATCTGGGGATAGAGGTGGCGCACGAAAGCGCGCCGCGCTTCGCCGTCGTCGATCTGCGCCTGGGCGACGGGTCGGGCCTGGATGTGGTCAAGGCCCTGCGCGATGCCCGCACCGATGCCCGCGTCGTCATGCTGACCGGATATGGCAATATCGCCACGGCCGTGGCCGCCGTGAAGTTCGGCGCCGTCGATTATCTGCCCAAGCCCGCCGATGCCGACGCCGTGGAAGCAGCGCTGCTGACCGACGGCCCCCTGCCCCCGCCGCCGGAAAGCCCGATGTCGGCCGACCGCGTCCGCTGGGAACACATCCAGCGCGTGTTCGAACAGTGCGACCGCAATGTGTCGGAGACGGCGCGCCGCCTGAAAATGCATCGCCGCACCCTGCAGCGCATCCTGAACAAGCACGCGCCCAAGGCATGATGCCTGGTTGCTGGGGGTGGAACCCATCGCAACTTGATTGGCGCGTTGGGCACCCGCGCGCATAAGGTCGACAGCGACAGGCATTAAAAATGGCCGGAAAGGACAGCGCGATCCAGGTCGCGGCCGTCCCTTCCGGCTTTTTGTTACTGCAGGCTGAGCGGTTCCATGTCGTGCTGCCGGACCGTGGCAAAGGCCACGTCCTGCCGTTCGACAAAGGTCAGCATGACGCCATCGGCGGCGTGGATGGCATAACCCGGCTTGCCCTCCTGCTCGGCAGGCTTGACATAGGCCAGGTCATTGACGCCAAAAGCCGCGAAATCCTTTGGGCTCAGGCGCCGCAGATACTGGATTGTCGGGTTCATGTCAGCCGGTACTCCAGGAATTGGGGTCCGCGTTCAAAGCGGAACGCAGAAACGATTTCCGTCCCCGCGATTAGGGGACAGAAGCGTTGAAATATGGTTTACGGGCCCGAAAATCCGTCAGACGGTCATTCGCGCTTCTGGGCCAGCATCGGATCGGGTGACACATCGATGGTGCGCGGGCGCGGATCGCCGCCATTGTCGGTGCCGGTGCCGATCTTGATCGTGCGCACCTTCGGCTCCGGGATCGGCCGGCGCAGATCGACATGCAGCAACCCGTTGTCCAGGTTGCAGCCCACGACCTCGATCCCCTCCGCCAGCACAAAGCTGCGCTGGAACTGCCGGGCCGCGATGCCGCGATGCAGGTACAGCCGGTTCTTGTCGTCCGTCTGCTTGCCGCGGATGACCAGCTGGTTGTCTTCCATCTGCACGGCCAGATCGTCGGCCGTGAAGCCGGCCACGGCCAGCGTGATGCGCAACCCGTCTTCCGATGTCTGTTCGATATTATAGGGCGGATAGCCCTCGTTGGCGTTCTTCGCGATGCGGTCGAGCGTGCGTTCGAACTGGTCGAAGCCCAGCAGGAACGGGCTGTTGAACAGCGACAGGCGGGTCGTCACGGCAAGGATCCCCTCTGGATAGAGCGAGTCCGGGGCAAAAGCCCCGTCGGCCCGTGGCGGCCCGTACCGGCACCGCCCCCGTGGCCATGGTTGACCATAGATGGGTATTGCGCGCGGCCGGTCAAGACAAGGGCCAATTGGCGGCCACCCGGCGGCACAGGACCGGCGCACCCCGGAAAACGACATCCCCAGAATCTGTGGATAAGTCTGTGGGTGCAGGTGAGTCGCCCCTTATCCTGGGCGTCTGACTCCGGATTGCCCAAAAAATAGGCTGGTTTTCGACAAGGCTGAAATTGGCTGGACTGGGCATCAGCACAGGGGACAACCCATCCTTTTGAACAGGGTATTAGGCCGCCATTAACCTTTCGTCCCGCTTTAATCTATGTGCCTGGAAAGCCACAATCGTGCTGATTTGGTCATAGTCAGGCACGCAGCCCGTCGGGCGACAAGGGGGACAACAGGCGTGGAAGCCATCAACGAGATGATCTTCCTGGCGGGGCTGCTGCTGTTGCTGTCCATCCTGGCCGGCCGCATTTCCTCACGCCTGGGCGCGCCCTTGCTGCTGGTCTTCTTAGGCCTGGGCATGCTGGCGGGGGAGGACGGGCCCGGACGCATCCATTTCGGTGATTTCAGCCTGGCCTATCTGCTGGGCTCCACCGCGCTTGCCGTCATCCTGTTCGACGGCGGGTTGCGCACCCATGCCGACACCTTCCGCCTGGGCCGGATGCCGGCCCTGAGTCTGGCTACTGTCGGCGTGCTGGTCACGGCCCTGGTCACGGGTGCCCTGGTCTGCCTGGTGCTGGGCGTTGGCTGGATGGAGGGGCTGCTGGTCGGGTCCATCATCGCGTCGACCGACGCGGCGGCCGTTTTCTTCCTGCTCAATCTGCGCGGGCTGGCGCTGCGCGGCCGCGTGTCAGCGACGCTGGAGGTGGAATCCGGCCTGAACGACCCGATGGCCGTGCTGCTGACCTTGCTGGCCGTCACGGCCCTGACCGTGCCCGGCGGGGCGGACCCGCTGCATCTGGTGCTGGAACTGGTTCAGGAACTGATGGGCGGCGTCGCGCTGGGCGTGGCTGCGGGCTATCTGCTGGTCTGGCTGGTCAACCGGCTGGATCTGGCCGATGGGCTGTATCCGATCCTGGCGCTGTCCTTCTCGCTGTTCGTCTTTGGCGGGGCGCAGGCGGCCGGCGCGTCGGGTTTCCTGGCCGTCTATCTGGCCGGCTATATTCTGGGTACAAGACCGCACAAGGCAGATCGTCTGATCCGCCGCTTCCATGACGGGTTGGCCTGGCTGGCGCAGATCGGGCTGTTCGTCATGCTGGGTCTGCTGGTGACGCCGTCCAAGCTGGAACCCTATGCCCTGTCGGGCATTGTCGTGGCCCTGGGCCTGATGCTGGTGGCGCGGCCGCTGGCGGTCTTCATCTGTCTGGTGCCGTTCCGTTTCACGCTGGCGGAACTGACCTATATTTCCTGGGTGGGGCTGCGCGGGGCCGTGCCCATCGTGCTGGCCACCATCCCCGTCCTGGCCGGCGTGCCCAATGCCGATGCCTATTTCGCCGTGGCCTTTGTCGTGGTGCTGCTGTCCCTGGCGATCCAGGGTTGGACCGTGGGACCGGCGGCCCGGCTGCTGGGCCTGCTGGCCCCACCGCAGCCGGAAGCACCCAGCCGTGCCGATGTGGACCTGCCCGACGGCGCGGGGCAACTGGCCGTCTTCACCGTTTCCCGCGACAGTGAGGCGGCCCGCCGCGGCCAGGGAAAGCTGATCATCCCCGAGTCGGTGCAGCTTCTGGCCCTGATCCAGAACGGCCGGCCGGTACGGCCGGAGGATGCGCACCGCCTGCAGCCGGGCGACACGGTGCTGGCCATGGGCGACGGTTCCGCCCTGGCCGTCATGGACCGGCTGTTCGGCCGCAAGCTGGAAGCCGACGCCGATGAAAGGCCGGCCGGCGATTTTCAGATCCAGGGCGACATGCCGGCCCTGGCGGTCGGTGGCATGTATGGATTTGATGCCGGCGACGACCCGGCCTTGACCCTGGCCGGGATGGTCCGCCGCCGTCTGGGCCGCGACCCTGCCCTGGGTGACCGTGTACGCGTGGGGGAAATGGACCTGATCGTGGCCAGCCTGGACGGCACGGAGGCCGGGCTGATCGGCATCGACCTGACCCCGCCGGCCACGGGCTGGGCCGGCATGCGCGAACAGACGCACGCCTTTGCCGTTCGTCTGCGCCGCCGCCTCTCCCGGCCGCTGCGGCGTTCACCGGTGGGGGCCGGCGACTGACTGGCCCCTGCCGAGGCGAGTCCAATCGCACCAAGGGCTTGACGTTCGCTCCGATCCAGGCACCCTGCTTTTCATCGGACACGCATAATATATACGGGTAGGTTCCATGCTTTCTCGCCGTCACCTGCTGGCCCTTGGCGGCAGCACCGCCGCCCTGGCCCTGCTGCCCGCGACCGCCTTCGCCGACATTGCCGAAGGCCCCGCCGACAAGGCGCTTTACGCCTTCTTTGATGAGGTTTTCGAACGCGATGTGGCGGCCAGCCCGCTGCGCGCCATGCAGCTGGGCCGCAAGACCCGCTATGACGAGCTGGACGATGTCAGCGAGGCCCGCTACCAGGCCGACCTGGAACAGACCAAGGCCGATCTGGCCCGGCTGAAACGTGATTTCCCGGCCGACAAACTGTCACCCAATGCCGCCTTCTATGCCAGTCTGTTCCGGGAGCGGGCGGAAGATCGGATCGACGATTTCCGCTGGCGCCGGCATCAATATATCCTGACCCTGGTCAGCGGCCCCCATACCGACCTGCCGGTGCAGCTGATCAATCAGCACAAGGTGGAGAGCAAGGAGGACGCCCTTGCCTATATCGCCCGCCTGAAGCAGTTCAGCCGCTATTTCGCGCAAGTGGAGGAGCGGCTGGGTCTGGCGGACAAGGCCGGCATCCTGCCGCCGCGCTATTTCTTCCCCGACCTGATCAATGTCTGCCGCAACCAGATCAAGGGCCGGCCGTTCGATGATGGCACCGACGCCGACGCCCCCCTGTTCGGCGATGTGAAGGCCAAGATCGAAAAGCTGGACCTGCCGGCAGCCGACAAGGCCGCCCTGGTGGAACAGGCCAGGGCCGCCCTGCTGGATGGTGTGGGCCCTGCCTACAAGTCGCTGATCAAGTGGCTGCAGGGTGTGGCCCCCCGCGCCAATCCCGACCATGGCGCTTGGCGCCTGCCCGATGGTCAGGCCTTCTATGCCTCCTGCCTGAAGCGCTGGACGTCGCTGCCGCTGACGGCCGACTATGTCCACAAGACCGGTCTGGCCGAGGTGAAGCGCATCCATGGCGAGATCAAGGAAGTCATGAAGAAGGTCGATTTCCAGGGCAGCCTGACCGACTTCTTCAATTTCACCCGCGACGATGACCGCTTCTATTTCCCCGACAGCGAGGAAGGGCGGGAAGCCTATCTGGCCCAGGCCCGCCAGTTTGTTGACGCCATGAAGGCCAAGCTGGATCTGGTCTTCCACCTGAAGCCGAAGGCGCCGATGGAAGTCCGCGCCGTGGAGAAGTTCCGCGAGAAATCTACCTCCAGCGCCTTCTATAACGGTCCCTCGCCCGACGGGAAGCGGCCCGGCATCTATTATGTCAACCTGTCCAACATGCGCGCCCGCCCGCGCTTCGGGCTGGAAACCCTGTCCTATCATGAGGGCATTCCCGGCCATCACATGCAGGTGGCCATCGCCCAGGAACTGGAGGGCGTGCCCAGCTTCCAGAAATTCGGCGGCGGCTATTCCGCCTATGGCGAAGGCTGGGCGCTCTATACGGAGCGGCTGGGCAAGGAGATGGGCTTCTTCCAGGACCCTTACAGCGATTACGGCAGGCTGGTCGCGGAACTGTGGCGGGCTGTGCGGCTGGTCGTGGATAGCGGCATGCATGCCAAGCGCTGGGACCGGCAGCAGGCCATCGACTATTTCGTCACCAACACGCCCATGGACCGCGACGGGGCCGCGCGCGAGATCGACCGCTATATCGGCTGGCCGGGCCAGGCCACCAGCTACAAGATCGGCATGCTGAAGATCCTGGAGCTGCGGGAAGCGGCGAAGAAGCGCATGGGGGCCAAGTTTGACATAAGGCAGTTCCATGATGTCGTGCTGCAGAACGGCCGCCTGCCGCTGACCGTTTTGCAGGAACGGGTTGAGGCTTGGTCCAAGGTTTAAGTCTATGACAGGGGGCTGGATGGCGATATCTGGCCCCGGTGCGTGGATTTAATTGAGTATTGTCTCAATTAGCGTTTATCAGGTTTAGACGAAAACGACCTTTCCCGTCATCCCGGCGAAAGCCGGGACCCAGGGGCCAAAAGCCCGACCTTTCAGCTCCCGTGATCGACGGCGCGCCCGAGGTTTGGTCCAGTGGCTCCTGGGTCCCGGCTTTCGCCGGGATGACGGGAGATGGTGCTTCAAGGTAGGTCTGACGGACTGTCGCCAGCTTGACCCTGTCCGATAACCGCCGGAAACAAGGGGGGCGGCATGGTAGAAGGGCGGCTGGTTCGTTCAGCCGGAGACGGCACGCCATGCACCTGACCCTTTCCACCCTGTCCACGCCCATCGGCACGGCCCTGATCGTCACGGACGGGACCGGCACCCTGCGTGCCCTGGATTTCGACGATTACCGGCCGCGCATGGACCGGCTGCTGGCCCGGCACTACGGGGCGGTGACGCTGACCGACGGTCCCCTGCCCGCCCCCATCGCCAAGGCCCTGTCCGCCTATTTCGCCGGCGACCTGACATCCATCGACGCCCTGCCCACCGCCACCAGCGGCACCGATTTCCAGCGGCGCGTCTGGGCGGAACTGCGCCGGCTGCGGCCGGGGCAGACCGTGAGTTATGGCACAATGTCCGCCCGCATCGGCCAGCCCAAGGCCGTGCGCGCCATGGGTCTGGCCAATGGCGCCAACCCCATCGCCATCGTCGTGCCCTGTCACCGCGTCATCGGTGCCGACGGGTCGCTGACCGGCTATGGCGGCGGGCTGCATCGCAAGGAATGGCTGCTGCGCCATGAAGGGGCGCGATAGCAGGATCAAGGCCGGCTGCCCTTGACAGGCGGGGCCCGCTTGGCGCCCATAGGCCGATCATGCCGCGCGATCCGTCCCCCCGTCCCCAAACCCTTCGCCATGTCCGCGATCTGGCCGATCACGGGCTGGTGGACAAGGATATCCTGCCCGATCTGGAACAGGTGGCCGCCCAGTTCGCCGTGGCCGTGACCCCGGCCATGGCCGATCTGATCGACCCGACCGACCCGCACGACCCCGTGGCGCGGCAGTTCATCCCCGACGCACGGGAACTGGACATCAGGGATGAGGAACTGGCCGACCCGATCGGGGATGAGGCCTTTACCCCGGTGAAGGGCATCGTGCATCGCTACAAGGACCGGGTGCTGCTGAAGCCCGTCCATGCCTGCCCCGTCTATTGCCGGTTCTGCTTCCGCCGCGAAATGGTGGGGCCGGGGTCGGACGCGCTGAATACAGACGAGCTGGATGCCGCCATCGCCTATATCGCGGGTAATCCGGAAATCTGGGAGGTCATCCTGACCGGCGGCGACCCCATGATCCTGTCGCCCCGGCGCATGGCGGAGATCATCGGCCGGCTGAACGCCATCCCGCATCTGGGTCTGGTGCGCATCCATACCCGCGTGCCCCTGGTCGACCCGGCGCGCGTGGATGCGGCGATGCTGGCCGCCCTGAAGGGCCCGCGCATCGCCACCTGGGTGGTGCTGCATTCCAACCATTGGCGGGAATTCGGGGAAGAAGGTCGGGCCGCCGTGGCGCGTCTGGTCGATGCCGGCATCCCCATGCTGGGCCAGAGCGTGCTGATGCGCGGGGTGAATGACGATGTGGAGACGCTGACGCGGACCTTCCGCACCATGGTCGCCAACCGCATCAAGCCCTATCACCTGAACCATGGCGATCTGGCCAAGGGCACCAGCCATTTCCGCACCAGCGTGGCGGAAGGCCGTGCGCTGATGAAGGCCCTGCGCGGCGACGTGTCGGGCCTGTGCCAGCCCACCTATATCCTGGACATCCCCGGCGGCCACGGCAAGGTACCGCTGACCGACAGCTACCTGACCCCGGTGGCCGAGGGCGAATGGGTGGTGGAAGACCCGCGCGGGGGCAAGCGGCCCTATAAAGGGTAAGGGGTGGCAGGGCGGTGGTCCCGTTGACGGGCACATTCTCGCCACGGTCGATATTTTCAAAACCTGCCTTCCCCGCGTAAGCGGGGATCCAGGGGCCACAAGAACCACACGCAGTGCCTGGTCCCCCTGGACCCCCGCTTTCGCGGGGGAGGCAATGACGTGGCAGAATTGAAGTCGATGCCGACCGTTTGCGCTGACCTCAAAAGCAGGGCCGACCTGGGCTCACCAGCCCCCTCACCCCACCGCGAAATCCAGGCCGATATCGAAATTCTTCACCGAATGGGTCAGCCAGCCCAGGCTGATCAGGGTGACGCCCGTTTCAGCGATGGCGCGGATGGTCTCCGGGGTCACGCCGCCGGACGCTTCGGTGACCATGCGGCCCGCCACCATCTCCACGGCGCGGCGCAGGGTGGCCGGGTCCATATTGTCCAGCAGCACGGCATCGACCTTCAGCTCGATCAGTTCGGCCAACTGGTCCAGATTGTCGACTTCCACCTCGATCTTCACCATATGGCCGGCCCGCGCCCGGGCGCGTTCCACGGCGGCGCGCAGGCCGCCGGCGGCGACCAGATGATTGTCCTTGATCAGGACGGCATCATCGAGCGCGAAACGGTGATTGCCGCCGCCGCCCACACGCACCGCATATTTCTCCAGTGCGCGCAGGCCGGGCGTGGTCTTGCGGGTGCAGACGATCTGCGCGCCCGTGCCCTCGATCCGGTCGACCAGACGCCGCGTCTCGCTGGCGATGCCGCACAACCGGCCCAGCAGGTTCAGCGCTGTGCGTTCGCCCGACAGGATGGGCCGCGCGGCCCCTTCGACCGTGGCGAGCGTGGTGCCCTTGGCGATACGGTCGCCATCGCGCACATGGCGGGTGATGGTCAGGCCGGGGTCCAGCAGGGTGAAGGCGTGCAGGGCCGCGTCCAGCCCGGCACACACCCCGTCATGGCGGGCATTGAACAGGGCCTTGGCCGTGGCATCGGCCGGCACGCAGGCATCGGTGGTCAGGTCCCCCGCCATGCCCAGATCCTCGGCCAGGGCCGTGCGGATCAGGGCTTCATACTGGATGGGGTAAAGCGGCAGGGTCATCACATCACCGGCAGGGGGGAACGGGGCGGGGCTACGCGGATGCGCGGGGCCGGACCGGTCAGGGTCACGCGCTGGCGGTGGCGCCAGTCGGGTCGGCTCTCGGGCCAGTCGGACCGTTGATGCGCGCCACGGCTTTCCTGCCGGGCCAGGGCCGCCCGCGCGATCAGCAGCGAGACCAGCAGACGGTTGCGCAATTCCCCTGACAGGCGGACGCCGACGGGGCTGTCGATATCGTCGGCCTGAGCCGTGCCGACGCCCAGCGCCTCCAGCTCCGCGATCGCACAGGACAGGCCGATGCCGTCGCGCAGCAGCCCCACGCTTTCGGCCATGATGTCGGCCGCCTGCAGGGCGACCAGGGCGGCCTGGGCCGTGGGCGTGAACTGGCGGGGAATGTCGGGCAGGGCGATGGGCCCCGCAGGCACGGGCGGTCCGGCCAGGATGGCATCGGCCGCCCGTTCGGCAAAGACCAGCGCTTCCAGCAGGGAATTGCTGGCCAGACGATTGGCGCCATGCACCCCGGTGCAGGCCACCTCACCCGCCGCGTACAGGCCCGGCACGCTGGTGCGGCCATCGGCGTCGGTGACGATGCCGCCCATATGGTAATGCGCGGCCGGGGCCACGGGGATGGGCGTGGTGGCCGGGTCCAGCCGGGCCGTGGCGCAGATGCCGGCCACGGTGGGGAATTTTTCCGCCCCGCCCTGCGCCCAGATCGCGCGCAGGTCCAGATAGACCGGCAGGCCTGCGGCGATACGGGCGCCGATGGCCTTGGCCACCACGTCGCGCGGCGCCAGTTCGGCCAGCGGATGTGCCTTCACCATGAAGCGCCCGCCATGTTCATCCAGCAGATGGGCACCGGCACCGCGCAGCGCCTCCGTCAGCAGCGGCACCTGTCCCGTGCGCCCGACGGCCAAGGCCGTGGGGTGGAACTGCACGAATTCCAGATCGGCCAGATCGGCCCCGGCACGGGCGGCAAGCGCCAGACCATCGCCCGTCGCTTCCGCCGGGTTGGTGGTGTGGCGGTAAAGCTGTCCTACCCCGCCGCAGGCCAGCAGCACGGCCCCGGCCCGGTGGAACACCCAGCCATCGCCGGCATGATGGGCCAGCACGCCCGCAACACCGTGCCGACCCGTGACCAGATCCCAGGCAAAGGCGCCGGTTTCCACCGTCACATGCGCCGCCGCCCGCACCCGCGCCGACAGGTCGGCCATCAGGGTGCGGCCCGTGGCATCACCGCCGGCATGCAGTACGCGGGCGGCCCCATGGGCGGCTTCCCGGCCCAGCGACAGGCGGCCATTGGCTTCGCGGTCAAAGGGCAGGCCGCGATGGATCCAGCGGGTCAGGCGCCGCGCACCTTCCTCCGCCAGCAAGGCGGCCATGGCCGGGTCGGTCAGGCCGGCGCCGGCCGCTACCGTATCGGCGGCATGGTCGGCCGGATCGTCGGCGGGATCGATGGCGGCGGCGACACCGCCCTGGGCCCAGTTGCTGGACCCGCCCGGCAGATCATCGGTCTTGGTCAGCACGGTCACGCGCAGCGGCGCCAGCGACAAAGCCGCCACCAGCCCGGCCATCCCGGACCCGACCACGACCACATCGCTGTGCCGGATTTGCATTTGCTTGCTCCCACAGACGCCGCCTGCCGCCATCCGGCGGCGTGGCAGTTACTTCTTCCCCACGGCCAGCATGCGCTCCACGGCCTGACGGGCGCGGTCAGCGATGGCCGGATCGACCTGCACCTGCGGCTGCATGCTGCGCAGGCTGTCCAGGATGTTGGACAGGGTGATGCGGCGCATATGCGGGCACAGGTTGCAGGGGCGGACAAATTCCACGGCCGGGTTGGTCGCGGCCAGATTGTCCGCCATGGAACATTCAGTAATCAGCAGCACGCGCTTGGGCTGCTGGCCTTCGACATAATCCTGCATCTTGGCGGTGGAGCCGACGAAATCCGCCTCCGCCAGCACATCGGGCGGGCATTCGGGATGGGCGATGATGGTCAGGTCGCCCTTGAACTGGGTGCGGTAGGCGCGCAGCTGTTCGCCGGTAAAGCGTTCATGCACCTCGCAATGGCCCTTCCAGGCGATGACCTTCTTGGTCGTCTGGGTGGCCACCCACTGCGCCAGATATTCATCGGGAATGCACAGCACGCTGTCGCCCGGCAGGGAATTGATGACCTCCACCGCGTTGCCGGACGTGATGCAGATATCGCTTTCCGCCTTCACGGCCGCCGAGGTGTTGACATAGGTCGCAATCGGCACGCCCGGATAGCGTTCGCGCAGCAGGCGCACATCGGCGGCCGTGATGCTGTCAGCCAGGGAGCAGCCGGCGCCCATGTCGGGCATCAGCACCACCTTTTCCGGCGACAGGATCTTGGCCGTTTCCGCCATGAAATGCACGCCGGCCAGGACGATGACGTCGGCATCCGTCTCCGCTGCCTTGCGCGCCAGCAGCAGACTGTCGCCCACAATGTCGGCCACCGTGTGGAAAATCTCCGGCGCCTGATAATTGTGCGCCAGGATGACGGCGTTGCGTTCTTTCTTCAGCCGGTTGATTTCATGCACCAGCGGGGCGTGGAAGGGCCATTCCACGTCCGGGATCACGCCCTTGACCTTGTCATAGATGGGCTTCGTGGCCTCGGCCACTTCGGGGCTGTAGGACAGGTCAAGCGGGGCGGACATCGCATCAACTCCGGCAACCCGCGGGAGCGGGCGGGCAAAGGGGACTTATGCTCGATTTGAGCATTAGTGGTGCTTATGCTCGCGCAGAGTATAAGGGGTGTCAAGTCCCCGTCGCTGGGCCGTCACGCATCCGTCACAGTCCGGATAGAACGGCGACGCATGTGTGCGGCGCAATATCGTTTCGCCGCGGAGAGGCCGAAAACCTGCAACTGTATGAATTATAAGCGTAAAATTTTAACAAATTGCAGAATCGAAAGAAGGTGATGCCAATGACATCGCCGAAAAACATACCAATTTGGTAGTCTATTGACATTGAAACTGAAACATGGAATGACCGGAACCCGTCTTTACTGCAATTTATGCTAAACGGAGATTTCGGTGCGTGATTTTCCTTTCAGCACTGAGAATGATTTCAAGATGGTTCAGTCGCATAGATGCGACGAATTCATACTGGCAATCTCCTTAATAGATGGGAAATTAACCATTGTTGGCGGTAATGGTATCGATATCTATGGAGAATTCGATACTGCGGTTAATTCATTTATTAACGCTCACCAAGATTCTGATTACTATGTATTGGCCACGGCTGATCGCGGTAGCATGATGTTCAGGAATGTGAGGGTTATCTCGAGCAAAACGATATAAACATTTTCCTCATACTCCAAATAAATCTTCACAGTAATGAAGCGAATAGCGAAAATTTTAACTTGATTTGTTTCACATGAAATCTTCAGCTGATACGGCTTACCGCCCCCCCCAAGGAACGACTGGTATCTGCAGGGTTCGTGGAGCCGCGGCAGCCCGCATGGCAGGTCATGAAGTCCAGGACGTCTCTGTAACCGCCGCTGCCATCCTGTATCGCTCACGCGACTATTGACTGGCTGCCATCAGGCCCCGGAACAGCCCGGTAGCGTTGGTGCCATTCAGGGTGACGGTGCCGTCGGGCGCTATGGTCAGGCGGTATTGATGGGTGGTTCCTTCCGGCCCCGCCTGCACCCTGCCTACCCCCTGCAGAGCATAAAGCCCGATGCCGATGCCGGCGCCGCGCGCGCCCATGGTCTGGTTGACGCCCGTGATCAGACGGTCGACGCCCCGCAGCGACAGGTCGGCATCGCCGGCCACGCCCTGGTGCGACTGCCGGCTGAAGCGGAAATCACCATTGCCCAGAATGGTGGAGCCGGGATTCCACAGGGACAGGCGGGACAGCTTGACGGCACTGCCGGCCGCCGCCAGCACGGGCGTCCAGCCGTCTGCAGGGCGTGGGGCCGACAGGATGGACCGGGGCAGCGCCTGGGCCGACAGGGTGATGTCGGCGCGGTTGGGCAGCAGGTCGGGGCTGATCCCTGGACCGGTACGTTCCAGCCCCTGATGCTTCCAGTCCAAGGCCAGTGCCGCCTTTGGCGCCGACAGGCCGGTCAGGATCAGCTTGCCCTTGCCATCGGCAAGCGCCAGCCGGCCGCCATCATCACCGACATACCGCAACCCGGCAATATCGGCGGCCAGATCGACCGTCCGGGCGATCCGGTCCAGCGACGCACGGTCACCCGTGGCCAGCAATGCGCCCATGCGCCGCATGTCCAGCCCATCGGCCGCGCCATCCAGGCGCAGGCGTTTCAGGGCGATGCGTTCCACCCCCGCCGGGTCCTTCAGCATCAAGCCGTCCACGGACAGCGACACCCGCCCCGACCAGACATCGCCAACCTGGGACTTCGGCGTCAGGATCAGGCGCAGGGCCGACAGGACACCCGTCCCGGCCCCCATCACGGGCACGAAGCGGGCATCGCCCAGGTCGATATCGGCCGCCAGCAGGCTGCGCCCGTCACCGCTGATGCGCAGGGCCAGGGATTGCCGGCCCAGGCTGATATCGCCCAGGCGGAAGCCGTTGCCACCGTAAAGCGTCAGCGGCTGCGGCAGCCGCGCCCGCAATTGCCAGGACCCGTCGGGCTGCGGACTGGCCTCACCCTCGACCAGCGGCACCTCCACCAGCCAGCCATCGCCGGACGCCAGCCGCAGCTTGGGAATGCGCAGATGATATTGCCCGCCGGCATCCAGGGTGACGGCGACATCGGGCACGCGTTCGACATGCAGGCTGTCGCGGCTAACCGCGGATTCCGCCAGACGCCGGGTCAGCGCCTCCCTCAGCCCGGCGGCCAGATCCGGACTGGCGCCCGCCGGCACGGCCAGGGTCAGCAGCAGGGCGAGAAGGGGGAGAAGCAGACGGTTCATCATGGCGTCAATCTGATGCCCACCCATGGCGTTTCTGTGGCCGGCCTTGCAATATCGCGGAGTACCGCCCATGGATAGGGGCATCATGAGCGCGCATCCCCCCCACCCGGCGGGGCTGGCGACGGCCGGTGCCGGCCGTGTGCTGGCTGTCCTGGGCCCGACCAATACCGGCAAGACCTATCTGGCCATGGAGCGCATGGCCGCCCATGCCACGGGCATGATCGGTTTTCCTCTGCGCCTGCTGGCGCGGGAGAATTACGACAAGCTGGTGAAGATGAAGGGCGCGGCCAACGTCGCCCTGGTGACGGGGGAGGAAAAGATCATCCCCCCCGGGGCCCGTTACTGGGTCTGCACCGTGGAAAGCATGCCGCTGGAACGGCAGGTGGGCTTCCTGTGCGTGGACGAGATCCAGCTTTGCGCCGATGACGAGCGCGGGCACATTTTCACCGACCGGCTGCTGCATGCGCGGGGGGCTGAGGAGACGATGTTCCTCGGCTCCGACATGATCCGGCCGCTGATCCTGAAGCTAATCCCCAAGGTGGAGGTGATCAGCCGCCCGCGCTTTTCCAAACTGTCCTATGGCGGGCACAAGAAGCTGACCAAGCTGCCGCCGCGCAGCGCCATCACCGCCTTTTCGGTGACGGAGGTTTATCAGCTGGCCGAAATGGTGCGGCGGAGCCGTGGCGGCACGGCCGTGGTCATGGGGGCGCTCAGCCCCCGCACCCGCAACGCCCAGGTCGCCATGTATCAGGCGGGCGATGTGGATTATCTGGTGGCCACCGATGCCATCGGCATGGGCCTGAACATGGATGTGGACCATGTCTGGTTCGCCCGCCTGACCAAGTTCGACGGCCAGCGCCCCCGCCGCCTGACAGCGGCCGAGGTGGCCCAGATCGGCGGCCGGGCCGGCCGGCACCAGACCGACGGCACCTTCGGCACCACCTGGGACTGTTCGCCCCTGGACGAGGATATCGTGCGCGCCGTGGAGAACCACGAATTCCCGCCCCTGCAGCAACTGGTCTGGCGCAACAGCGACCTGGATACCCGCTCTGTCGAGGGGTTGCTGCGCACGCTGGAGGCGCGGCCGCCGTCGCCCCTGCTGATCCGCGCCCGGCCCGCCGATGATGTGGAGGCGCTGAAGGCCCTGTCGGGAGACGCAGAGGTCATGTCCCTGACCCGCCGCCCGCGCGGGGTGAAGATGCTGTGGGAGGTCTGCCAGGTGCCGGACTTCCGCAAGACCCTGACCGATGCCCATACCAAGCTGCTGGGCCAGTTGTACCGGCAATTGATGGCGCCCGGCGGGCGGCTGACCAATGATTTCGTGGCCGGGCAGGTGCAACGGCTGGACAATCTGAACGGCGATATCGACACGCTGGTGTCGCGCATCGCCCATATCCGCACCTGGACCTATATCAGCCACCGCGCCGACTGGGTGACCGATCCCAAGCATTGGCAGGGCGTGACGCGCGGGATCGAGGATCGGCTGTCCGACGCCCTGCATGAAAGGCTGACCCAGCGTTTCGTCGATAAACGCTCCGCCGGGCTGGTGAAATCCCTGCGCACAGGCCGCGACCTGATCGGCATGGTGACGGCGGACGGCACAGTCTATGTCGAAGGGCACGAGGTCGGGGCCCTGACGGGTCTGGCCTTCGACATGCGCGCCGATGTGGGGGAGGATGATCACCCGACCCTGATGACCGCCGCCCGCCGCGCCCTGAAGGACGAAATCGCCCGCCGCGTGGCGCAGGTGGAAGCGGATGCGGACGGTGCCTTCACCCTGACGCCCGCCGGCTTGATCCAGTGGCAGGGCGTGGATCTGGCCCGGCTGATGCCCGGCGACCGCCTGCTGGCTCCGGGCGTGCGCCTGCTGCGCGATGATCTGCTGGAAGGCGCCCAGCGCGACCGCGTGCGCAACCGCCTGCTGGCCGTCATCCAGGCGCGCATCCGCGCCGATCTGGCCCCATTGGCCCGGCTGGCAGCATCCGACCTGTCCGGCCCGGCGCGTGGCATCACCTTTCAATTGACCGAAGCGGCCGGCATCCTGGCCCGTGCGCCGGTCGATGGCCTGATCGCCGCCCTGGATCGGCCGGCGCGGGCCGCCCTGTCCCGGCTGGGCGTGCGCATCGGGGCGGCGCAGATCTATCTTCCCACGCTGGTGAAGCCGCGGGCAGCCGCCATGCTGGGCCTGCTCTGGTCCGTCCGCCATGGCCTGACCCTGCCCGCCCCGCTGCCCCCGCCGGGCCGTATCTCTATTCCCCTGGCGGCGGACGGACCGGAGGAGGGGCTGTTGCGGGCGGCAGGTTACCTGCCCCTGGGCCCCCGTGCCGTCCGGGTGGACATGGCCGACCGGTTGATGCAGGCCATCGCCGAACGATCAAAGGACGGGCGCCTGACCGACCTGTCGGGCCTGGCCTCCCTGGCCGCGGCGTCGAACGAGGAGATGCCGGGCATCCTGGCCGCCCTCGGCTGGCGCCTGCGCCGCAAGCCGCCCGTGGCGGAAGGCCAGCCCCCCGCCCCCGACATCTGGGTCCGCCGCCGGCCCGACCCGCCACCGGCCCAACCCGCCAGCGCCCCCGTCGTGGTGGATGCCGACAATCCTTTCGCGGCCCTGGCCGGGCTGGCGGAAAGGATGGCCGCCGCGGCCGCCCCCCAAGTGCCGCATCGTCGCCGACGGAGGAAACCGTGACCGACCTGGTTCCCCTGCCCCCGCTGCTGCGCGCAGCAGAAAAAAGGCTGCAGGCTGCCGGGGTGGAAGAAGCGCGGCTGGACCTGCTCTATCTGGCCGAACGCGCCTTTTCCATCCCCGTCGGGCGGTTGCGCCGGACGGACGGGTTGAACGTTCCCACCAGCGCCCTGCCCGGTTTCCAGACGCTGGTCGAGCGGCGGATGACGCGCGAACCCGTGCAGCGCATCCTGGGGGACTGGGAATTCTGGGGCCTGACCCTGGCACTGGGTCCGGAAACGCTGATCCCGCGCCCGGACACCGAAACCCTGGTGGAAACCGTGCTGCGCGCCCGGCCCGACCGGACCCGGCCCTGGCGCATTCTTGACCTGGGCACGGGCACAGGCGCCATCCTGCTGGCCCTGCTGTCGGAATATCCCCACGCCTTCGGGGTGGGGGTGGACCTGTCACCCGATGCCGCGGCCGTGGCGCAGGGCAATTCAATCAGCCTGGGCCTGGCCGGCCGGGCGTCGTTCCTGGCCGGGTCGTGGGTGGATGCCCTGTCGGGCGGCTTCGACATCATCGTGTCGAACCCACCCTATATCCCAGACGCCGACATAGCCGGCCTGGCGCCGGAGGTGGCACGGTTCGAACCCTGGCGCGCCCTGGCCGGTGGGACGGACGGGCTGGACCCCTATCGCCATCTGGTGCGGGTGCTGCCGCCGCTGCTGGCACCGGGCGGGCTGATCGGGTTCGAACACGGGGCCGATCAGGGGCCGGCTGTGGCCGACCTGCTGTGTGGGGCTGGTTTCGCCGGGGTCGCAACCGTCCGCGACCTGGGCGGGCGCGACCGGGTGGCATTGGGTCAGAAGCCGGCGGAACCGAAGGTCGATTGACGCGACAATCGGCCTGTCCCTATCCTCCCCGCCTTCCAGAAGGCCGCCCGACCGGGGCGGCACAGGTGAAAGCGAGGGGAAATGTTCAGCCATATCGTTCTTGGTGCCAATGATATCGAGGCATCCAAGGCCTTCTACGATGCGACCCTGGCTGCCCTGGGCATCGCGCCCGGCAATTTCGATCCCAAGGGTCGCATCTTTTATCGCTCCCAGACCGGGATGCTGGGTATCACCAAGCCGATCAATGGTGAACCGGCCACCGGTGCCAATGGCGGCACTGTCGGTTTCGCCGCGTCCTCGCCCGAAATGGTCGACGCCTGGCATGCAGCCGGTATCGCCGCCGGCGGTACGAGCTGCGAAGACCCGCCTGGCGTGCGCAGCATGGGGGAATTGAAGCTCTATCTCGCCTATCTGCGCGATCCCGCCGGCAACAAGCTGTGCGCAATGCACCGCCTGCCGGCCTGATCTGACCGTCTGTTGCCGCAGGTCGCAAGAAAATTGCCGAAGGCAGGCAGGAATTCGGTCGCCGCCTTCGGCAGGCTTGCAAAAAAACCTTGGAATGCAAGGCGACTATCGCTAGGGTCCCCAGCGGACGGCAGCAGCGCGTGGGGCGCCTGCCGGGCAAAGCCCCCGGATCGGGGCGTTTGCGTCCCAGGGCGGGGCGAATTTCGCCGCCCATTGGTCGATGCCGACTGAAAGTCAAATCAGACTGAAAACGGATAGGACGGGACGACAAAGATGTCCGGGGGCTCGGGAAAACCAGGGGCCGAGCATATAGCGAATGAGACAGGGACCCAATCAGCGGCGTGGTCGTGGTCGCGGCGGCAATGGCGGCGGCGGCGGTAATGGTGGCGGTGGCGGCAACGGTGGCAATGGTGGCGGCAATCGCCGCCAGAATGTGCCTCTGCGTCACCAGAACTATGACAGCAGCGGCCCGGACGTGCGTATCCGCGGCAATGCCTTTCAGGTCTATGAGAAGTATCAGGCGCTGGCGCGTGATGCTCATACGTCCGGTGACCGGGTGGCTGCGGAGAACTACCTGCAGCATGCCGAGCATTATTACCGCATCATCTGTCAGATCAACGAGCAGGAAGGCCGCGCCCGTCAGCCTGTGCCCCGCCACGATGGCGGCGGCTTCGACGGCGACGAGGGTGACGGTGGCGACGACGGTTCGGCCGATATGGCCGAAGCCGAAGGCGACCAGCCCGCGGCCTGACCTTCCGGCGTGATGTCGCCGATGCCGCCCCCGTCTGCGGACAGGGGCGGCTTTTTCTGTTGATTGCAACCAGTTCTGCACACCCGTCCCTGCTTGCCTGTGCGTTGACCATCGCGTCCCATGGCCCTAGTTTTGCGGCCTTGTTTTTCTCCATCAGGTGATGACGCGATGAGCACCGAACAGGATCTGGCGTTTGCGGCGAAGGCTTGGCCGTTTGAGGAGGCGCGCAAACTGGTCGCGCGCCTTGGCGGCAAAGCTCCGCCCAAGGGCTATGTCCTGTTCGAGACGGGTTACGGCCCGTCGGGCCTGCCCCATATCGGCACCTTCGGCGAGGTGGCGCGCACCACCATGGTGCGGCGCGCCTTTGAAAAGCTGATGCCGGGCGTACCCACGCGCCTGTTCGCCTTTTCCGACGATATGGACGGCCTGCGCAAGGTGCCGGACAATGTCCCGAACCGCGACCTGCTGACCGCCAACCTGCAAAAGCCCCTGACCCAGGTGCCCGATCCGTTCGGCAAGTTCGAAAGCTTCGGCCACCATAACAACGCCATGCTGCGCGACTTCCTGGACCGGTTCGGCTTCCAGTATGAATTCCAGTCGGCCACCGACTGGTACAAGTCGGGCCGGTTTGACGCAGCATTGCTGGCCGTGCTGCGCCACTATGACGAGGTCATGGCGGTGATGCTGCCCACGCTGGGGGCCGAACGCCAGGCAACCTACAGCCCGTTCCTGCCCATCAGCCCGACGACCGGTCGCGTGCTGCAGGTGCCGATCCTGGAACGCAATGTCGATGCCGGCACCATCGTCTATGAGGACGAGGATGGCAAAAAGGTCGAAACCCCCGTCACCGGCGGTGCGGTCAAGCTGCAATGGAAGCCCGACTGGGCCATGCGCTGGTTCGCCCTGGGTGTCGATTATGAAATGGCCGGCAAGGACCTGATCCCGTCGGTGGAACTGGCCGGCAAGATCGTCAAGATCCTGGGCGGCACCCCGCCCGACGGCTTCAATTACGAGCTGTTCCTAGACGAGAAGGGCCAGAAGATCTCCAAGTCGAAGGGCAATGGCCTGACGATGGAGGAATGGCTGCGCTATGCCCCGCCGGAAAGTCTGGCGCTCTATATGTTCAACAAGCCGCGGGCGGCCAAGAAGCTGTATTTCGACGTCATCCCGCGCGCCGTGGACGAGTATCTGACCTTCGTCGAGAAGTTCGACGCCCTGGAACCGGCCCAGAAGCTGGAGAACCCCGTCCACCATATCCACAACGGTGTGGTCCCGAACGAGGTCAAGGGGACGGCCGGCTTGTCCTTCGGCCTGCTGCTTAACCTGGCCGGGGCCGCGAATGCGGAGAGTGCCGACGTGATGTGGGGCTTCATCCGCCGCTATGCGCCGGGTGCTTCGCCCGAAACGGCGCCGTTCCTGGACAAGCTGGTGGGCTATGCCGTCACCTACTACCAGGATTTCGTGAAGCCGACGAAACAGTATCGCAGCCCCAGTGAGCAGGAACGCGCCGCCATCACGGAGCTGCGGGCCGAGCTGGACGCGATGGCCACCGACACCCCGGCCGACCAGTTGCAGCATCAGGTGTTCGAGGTGGGCAAGAAGCACGGCTTCACCGAGCTGCGCACCTGGTTCCAGGCATTGTACGAGGTGCTGCTGGGCCAGACCACGGGCCCGCGCATGGGCAGCTTCATCGCCCTTTACGGCGTGAAGGAAACGGTTTCCATGATCGACGCGGCCCTGTCGCGCTGATCATCACCCCAACCTACGGCTGAGGCATGGGATAGAACACGCCGGGCGCGCCCGAAGGTCGTACCGCCTTTGCCGCCAAATGGCCCCAATCCCGTCCAAACCGCGCCCATTGCGGGTGGTGTTCTGTCCCTGTCGCCAGCCGGCCCCCCGCCCCAGGGTCGGCGCGCGATCTTCCTGAAGAGGACGACACCATGACCCGCAGCCGCACCCTGGATACCAACCTTTCCCGCATCGACCGTCAGAAGCTGTCGGCCGCGGGCCTGGTCCTGACCACGGCGCTGCTGCTGGTCATGGCGGGCGTCGCCGCCGGTACAGCCAAGCAGGAACGCCGCCAGACCATCGCCAGCGTGGATATCGGCACGGTGAAGGCCGAGATTCTGGAACGGACGCTGGCCGAAGCCGGACGCTGAGGGATTACCTCCCGCGGGGTGAATCCAGCCGGCAACAGCCGTGGAAAAACAGTCTGCCATCGCAGGTGCGCATTTGACTTCGCACCCGCAAAAGCGTGATTGATCCCAACCCTGGCTGATGCTGGCCTGCTGCACCATGTCTCGCAAATATTGGATCCTTCCCCTGTTGGCGGTGCCGTTTGCGGCGCTGATGGTGTTTGGCCGCGCCCCGGCAGGAACGGAGCCGCCGACGCGGTACCTGCGCATCGCCACCGACGTGTCGGGAGAGACGGGGTTCGATGTAGGCACCGCCCTGGCCGCCATGCTGTCACGGCCGACCGGCATGCCGGCCTGCGCCGACGACCGCGCCTGTGGTGTGCCGGGTCTGGTCGCGCTGGCGCAAAGTGCTCCCGACCGGGCCGACATCGTGCGGAATGTGGCAGAGGGGCGTATCGAAACCGGACTGGTCCCTGCCGACCTGATCTATGCCGCCCGCTGCCAGCCGGTGCCGGGGTCGAAGCCGGCCGACATCACCATCCTGGGTGAAATTTACAACGAGGCGCTGCATGTGCTGGTCCGGCCCGAAACGGACCTGACCAGTATCGGGCAGCTGAAGGGCCGGCGGGTGGCCATCGGCAGCGCCGGCACAGCCGACCGTCAACTGGCCGACCGCATCCTGTCCGCCCACGGCCTGCGTCGGCGCGATGTACGCGCCGCGGAATTGGGGGGCATCGGGGCCATCGCCGCCCTGATGGACGGGCGCATCGATGCGCTGTTCCTGATCACCGCGTCGCCCGACCCGATCATTGCCGAAGCGGTCACGGCCGGTGCCCGGCTGATCCCCGTCACCGGCGATGCCGCGGGACGGCTGTCGGGTCTGCATCCGTTTGGAACGCCCGGCCATATTGCCGCCGGCACCTATGGCCCGAACCAGCCCGAGGTGGCGACCATGATGCAGCCCGTAGCCTGGATCGCCGGCCCGGCGCTGGACCCGGTCCTGGCCGGCCGGCTGGTCGAGGCCCTGGCCCGCGGCACCAACCGGACCGCCCTGGTCAAGGGCAATCCGGACATGGCGTTGCTGCGCCCTGCATCCTTCCGCATGTCGGCCCCCCTGCACCCGGCCGCCGGTTCGCGCTATGGTATCGATCCTGTCGCCATGGCCTGTCCGGGCCAGAAACCCCGTTGAGGGCCCAAGCCGCATGTTCCTGCCGCAGGAGATCATCCGCCGCAAACGCGACGGCCACCCGCTGTCCCCGCTCGACATCGAACAGTTCATTGCCGGCCTGACCGACGGGTCCGTGTCGGAGGGACAGGCCGCCGCCTTTGCCATGGCCGTGTTCTTCCGTGGCATGGGTACAGGCGAGCGCGTGGCCCTGCTGCGATCGATGACGGGGTCCGGCATTGTCCTGGACTGGTCGCTGGAAATGCTGGGCGGACCCGTGCTGGACAAGCATTCCACGGGCGGTGTGGGCGACAAGGTCAGCCTGCTGCTGGCCCCGATCATTGCCGCCTGCGGCGGGTATGTTCCCATGATTTCCGGACGGGGGCTGGGTCACACCGGCGGTACGCTGGACAAGCTGGCCGCCATCCCGGGCTATGAGACACAGCCCGACCTGCATCGGCTGCGCCACGCCGTGCGCCGTGTCGGCTGTGCCATCGTCGGCGCCACCGACGCCATCGCGCCTGCCGACCGGCGGCTTTATGCCATCCGCGACGTGACGGCGACGGTCGAAAGCGTTGATCTGATCACCGCCTCCATCCTGTCGAAGAAGCTGGCCGCGGGGCTGGACGCGCTGGTCCTGGACGTGAAGTTCGGCTCCGGTGCCTTCATGCCGGAACGCAACCGGGCGCGGCAGCTGGCCCATGTGCTGGTGGACACAGCGCGCGGGGCCGGGCTGCCGGCCCGTGCGCTGCTGACCGACATGGAACAGGTGCTGGGATCCAGCGCCGGCAATGCGCTGGAAATGCGTGAATGCCTGTCCATCCTGTCCGGGGGAAGTCCCGATGGCCGGTTGTGGCAGGTGACAAAGGCATTGGGGGTCGAACTGCTGGTCCTGTCCGGGCTTGCCGGCGACAGCGAAGCGGCTGAGAAACTGATCAACCAGGCCATGACCACCGGAGCGGCCGCCGACCGGTTCGCCCGCATGGTCGCCGTGCTGGGCGGCCCGCCCGACCTGCTGGAGCGGCCGGACCGGCATCTGGCTCCGGCACCGGTGGCGCTGCCCGTGTATCCGGACCGGACCGGCGTGGTGGCGGCCCAGGACGCGCGCGCCTTGGGTATGGCCGTCGTGGCCCTGGGCGGCGGTCGCACCCGCCCCCAGGACGGGATCGATCCGCGCGTCGGCCTGGATCGGATCGCCGCCATCGGCGCCCCTGTCGGTCCGGATGCGCCGATCTGCCTTGTGCATGCGGCGGACAGGGCTGCGGCGGAAGCGGTGGCGTCCCTGGTCCGGAATGCTTATGTGATTGCCGACAATGCCGCCCCGGCCCCCGACCCGGTGGCCGAGATCATCGGCGGCTGACCAAAAAGCGTTTCGGGGGAGGGTCGTTTGATCAAGATCGTGCGCGCCAAGTTCCACGGCATCCGCGTCACCGGGGCCGACCTGGATTATCACGGGTCCATCACGCTGGACCCGGAGCAATGCGCGCTGGCCGGCATCTATCCGCTGGAATTCGTGGAGATCTGGAACAAGAGCAGCGGTGCGCGCATCTCCACCTACGTCATCTTCGGGGAGCCGGGATCGAAGGCCTGCGTGTTGAACGGTGCGGCCGCCCGCACCTGCCAGAAGGGGGACGAGGTGATCATCGCCGCGTCGGCCAGCATCACCCCCGACCAGCTGTACGCCATCAAGCCCAAGGTCCTGACCTTCCACCCCGACAATTCGGTGGACCGGGTCCTGGAATATGACGTGTTCAAGGGACCGGAGCGCGACTTCGATTTCCGCACCCTGGACATCACCGACGGCCGCGACAGCGCCGTTGAGCTGTCAGTGCCCATCCGCACGTAATACGTATTTGCATGGATCAGAACCTACGGCCCTGATCCATGCAGCCCTCACGCGCCGGGCGCCGCCATCCGGCGGCTTGGCTCACGCGCGCATGGGCGCGCGGGCGTTCAACGCGCCAACCAGGTTGCGATGAGTTCCACTCACCGCAACCTGGTATAAGAAGCTGGCCCGCGACCTACGGGGCCTGCCTTCACCCCACCGGGGGCGTCACGCCCTTGGGCAGCAGCAGCCAGTAACGGCCGGGGCTTTTCATCAGGCCGGCGCGCTTTTCCGCGTCCGGCCCATGGCCCCAGAACACATCGCCGCGCACGGGGCCGCGGATGGCCCCGCCCGTATCCTGGGCCACCAGCAGGCGGCGGATGCGGGTGCTGGCCTGCAGCGGGTCCTGTGCATCCAGCCACAGGGGTACGCCATAGGCGATGAAGCTGCGATCCACGGCCAGCGACCGGCCCGGCGTCAGGGCCACGCCCTGCCCGCCCAGCGGCCCCTCCCCCTCCAGCTTGCGGAAGAAGACAAAGGACGGGTTCACCTCCATCAGCCCCTTGGCCTGCCCCGGATGGGCAGACAGCCAGGCGCGGATGGACTGCATCGACACCTCTTCCTTGGTCAGTTCCCCGCGCGCCACCAGCTCGCGGCCGATGGCGACATAGGGGTGGCCGTTCTGACCGTCATAGCCGACGCGGAATTCCGATCCGTCGGGCAGGGTAACACGGCCCGACCCCTGGATATGCAGGAAGAAGGCGTCGACCGGATCATCAACATAAAGCAGTTCCAGATTGCGGCCGGCCAGCGCCCCCGCCTCGATGGCCTTGCGGTCGGCATAGGGCTTCAACTGCCCGTCGACGACGCGGCCGGCGATACGCTCGCCCTTCAGGTTCAGGCGGAATTCCCCCAGATCGACCATGACCAGATCGCCCGGCTTGCGGTAGAGCGGGGTCTGGTACTTTCCCTGCCGCTTCAGCGACCCGCGCAGGGCGCTTTCGTAATAGCCGGTGAACAACCCCTCCTCAGCGCCATTATCGCCAGCGGCCCAAGGCTGAAACAGGCTTTCCAGGGTGCGGCGTGCGGCGGCATGATCCCCGGCGGGCAGGCGCTGCAGGGCCGCACAGGCCTCTGCCCAGTCACCGATCCGGCCCATCTGGCCATTGGGTCCCAGCGTCCGGTCAGCCGGTTGTTTGACCAGCCTGTCGCAGGATTTCAGCAGGGCCGGCAGGGCGTCCGCCTGCCGGTCTGCCGTCCAGCCGGGCAGATCCTTGAAGGCGACGGGGCGGAGCGTCAGGCGGGCAGCGGGCTTTTCCGCTTCCGGTGCCGCCGGTGGGGCCACGGGCGGCTTGCCCGGCTGCTGGGCGCAGGCGGCCAGCAAGGAAAGGGCGAAGACGGCGGCAATTCGGGCAACGGTGCGGCGCATCGGCAAAACCTGGATCAGGACGTCAATCTGCATCGGGCATGAAAAAGGGCGCCCGGCGGGGGGCGCCCTGGGCACAGGGGCGGCCGCGGGACATCAGCCGCTGCGCGTCTCGCTCAGTTGCCAGTTCGGGTTGCTGGCGCGGGTATTGCGGCTGAAGGTCCAGATATCGGTCACGTCCTCCGGCCGGTGTTCGTCGCCATCCAGGATATTGCCCTGGGCATCGCGCGTCACATGCGTCTGGCGGGTGGTGAAGGTCACCGTGCAATGGGCCGTGCGTCCATCCAGGCGGGCCCCCGTCAGATCGACGCCTTCAAAGCTGTGGATGCGGCTTTCCAGCGTCTCGCCGGCCTGCTGGCGCTCGCGGATGGCAGTGGCAAAACGGTCATAGACATCATCGGCCAGCAGGGGGCGCAGGGTCGGCGTATCGCCCTCGGCATAGGCCTTCACGATCATCTCGAACGCAGACTTGGCGCCCTGCAGGAAGGTGCGTTCGTTGAAATTGGGATCGGCAGCACGGATCTGGCGCAGGCCATCGACCAGCGACACGGGCGCGTCAGGATCCAGCGGTTCCACATCGACCGGGGCCGGCCCGCGCGGCGGCAGCTGGATGACATTGTCCCCGTCCTGTCCGCCATTGCCGGCGGCGGCATTGTCACGCGGGGCAAACGGGTTGGGGCGCTCGCGCTCCTCCCCATGCCGGCGGCCCAGGACGTTGCGCAGGCGGTAAATGAAAAAGGCTGCGACCATCCCGAAAATCAGGATTTCCAGCCAGACGGAGCCGCCACCCATCGCATCACCCATATCTGCCCTTGCGCCCGGCATGGTGCCGACACCATGTCAGTATCGGTACTCTTGACCGGGAAGGCGATCCTCGCCATCCCGCTGCCGGAGCGCTACATTCATGAAAAGCCTGTCTGTTAGATAGGCTGACAAGACGTAAAGAGCAAGGACGGCCATGCGTTTCCTGGTGCCACTGCTGCTGTTGCCGCTGATCGAGATCGCAGGGTTCGCCTGGGTCGGCTCCCAATTGGGGGCGCTGTACACGGTGCTGCTGGTCGTGCTGTCGTCGGTGATCGGCGTGCTGATCATCCAGCGCGTGGGCCTGGAAAGCGTACGCCGGGCCCAGACCGGGCTGCGCACGGGTGAAACCCAGGCCATGCGGGAGGTCTTCGACGGGCTGTGCCTGGCCTTTGCCGGGGTGCTGTTTCTGGTGCCGGGCTTTTTCAGCGACCTGCTGGCGCTGCTGCTGTTCCTGCCGCCTGTGCGCCGGGCCCTGCTGGCACGGATGACCATCTTCATGTCCGTGGATGGCCATGCCGCCCGGTCCCGGCCCGCACCGGGCGGGACAACCACCATCGTCGACGTGGATTATCAGGATGTCTCGGCACCGGGTGACGCGGATCAGGCGGGCGACCTGCCCCCGCCCGACAGCAAGTGGCGCCCGCCCAACACCTGACCCTCCGTCAGACAGCCCAGCCCGGCCAGCGTGTCGGCCACGGCCCGGTCCAGCGGCGTATGTGGTTCATGGCCCAGAAAGGCGATCAGCCGGTCATTGGGCATGCGCAAGGGTTGTTCCCACAGATAGCGCATGCCCGCCAGTTCGCGCAGCAGCGGCACGAACGGGCTGGCCAGACGCAGCAGCGTCCAGTTCAGGTGCCGGACAGGCAGGTCGGCCCGGCCCAGCGCCCGCCGGATGGCATCGGGCAAGGCCATGCCGTCGGGGTCCCAATGCCCCCCGAAATGGAACCGCGCGAAGGCCGGCAGGTCCGCCTCGCGCCCCAGCAGGGCCAGGATGGTGGCCGCCACATCAGGCAGATAGGCCCATTGGTGGCCCACCCCCGGCCGGCCCGGCTGGGTGATGCCAGTAACCGGCCGGCCAGCCTTGACCAGCCCTTGCGCGAACCAGCTGTTGCCCGCCCCCGGCCCGAAGAAATCCCCCGCCCGCAGGATCAGCACGCGGCCACCATCCTGTTCGGCCAGACGCTGCAGCCTTTGTTCCAGCGCCACCCGGATGCGGCCCTTCTGCGTCACCGGGTTCTGCGGCGCATCTTCGGTCAGGACCGGCCAGACATCGGGCCCGAAATTATAGATGGTGCCGGGCAGGATCAGGCGCGCGCCACTGGCCCGGGCGGCCGCCACCGAACTGTCGATCATGGGCAGCACCAGCTCTGCCCAGCGCCGATAACCCGGCGGATTGACCCCGTGCAGGAGAATATCCGCACCATGGGCCGCCGCCACGACGTCGCCGGCCACCATGGCGTCGCCCGCAATCCAGTCGGCCGCGGGCAGCATTGCCGACGCCTGTGACGGCCGACGATGCAGGGCGCGCACCCGCCAGCCAGCGGCCAGCAGCGCCCGCGCCACCTGTCCCCCAATCCCGCCCGTGGCGCCCAGCACCAGCGCCGTCTTCTGCCGTGACATCTGTCCCTCCGTTCCGATCCGTTTGCAGGACGACAATGGGCAGGCGGCGTGATAAACGGAATTGACTGAATTCTTTCACCATCCATACGAAAACAGATGAACGCCGCGCACGACCCCGACTGGGACCTTTATCGCAGCTTCCGGGCCGTCCTGCAGGAAGGGTCATTGTCGGCGGCGGCGCGCAACTTGGGCCTGACCCAGCCGACACTGACCCGGCATATCGATGCGCTGGAAACCGCCCTGGATCTGCCCCTGTTTACCCGGTCGCAGCGCGGTCTGATCCCGACCGATGCCGCGCGCGAACTGGCGCCCTATGCCGACAATCTGGCAGCCACGGTGGCGGCGCTGCGCCGCGCCGTGGGCGGACAGGGTGGGGCCGTGCGCGGCACCGTGCGCGTGACGGCCAGTGAGGTTGTGGGGGCCGAGATCCTGCCCCCCATCCTGGCCGACCTTCAGGATCGGTTTCCCGACCTGGTCGTGGAACTGGTCCTGTCCAACCGGGTGGACAACCTGTTGCAGCGGGATGCAGACATCGCCGTGCGCATGGTCGAACCGCAGCAGGATTCCTTGCTTGTTCGCCGCATCGGCACCATCGGGCTGGGCCTGTATGCCCATCGCCGCTATGCCGACCGGTACGGGCTGCCCGGCACACAAGAACAGCTGAACGATCACCGGCTGATCGGCTTTGACCAGGAAACGCCATTGGTGCGCGCCGGACGGCAGGCTCTGCCCTTGGTGAACAACTGGCGCTTCCGGCTGAAGACCGACAGCGATCTGGCGACCCTGGCCGCCATCCGCTGCGGCTATGGTATCGGCATCTGTCAGCAGGGCATCGCCGCGCGCGACCCGGACCTGCTGCCCGTGCTGCCGGGCCTGTTGGACGCGCTGCCCTTGCCGACCTGGGTGGTGATGCATGAGGATCAGCGCACCATCCCCCGCTGCCGCGTCGTATTCGATGCCCTGGTTAGCGGTCTTGGGCCCTGGATGATGGCATAGGCCCACCGGGGCTTGGTTTACGGGGGCCTTCCCCGCTATCCTGGCACCGCAACACCCTTTGCCAGGAAGCGGCCATGAGCAGCGAATTCCCCAATCTGCACGTCCTTTCCCATCCGCTGATCCAGCACAAGCTGTCCCTGATGCGGGACAAGACGCGGTCGACCATGGGATTCCGGCAGTTGCTGCGCGAGATCGCGCTGCTGATGGGGTATGAGATCACCCGTGACCTGCCGCTGACGACGGAGCCGATCGAAACGCCGCTCTGCCCCATGGACGCCCCCGTGATCGAGGGCAAGAAGCTGGCCGTGGTGCCCATCCTGCGCGCGGGCCTGGTCATGGCCGAAGGTCTGCTGGAACTGGTGCCGGCAGCCCGCGAGGGCCATATCGGCCTGTACCGCGACCATGACACCAAGCGTCCCGTCGAATATCTGGTGAAACTGCCGGACCCGGCGGGCCGCGTCTTCATCCTGGTCGATCCCATGCTGGCCACGGGCCATTCGGCCGTGCATGCCGTGGATGTGCTGAACCGCCATGGCGTGCCCGACGCACAGATCCGCTTCATGGCCCTGGTCTCCGCCCCGGAAGGGGTGCGCACCTTCCATGCCGCCCACCCCGATGTGCCCGTCTTCACGGCGGCCCTGGACAGCCATCTGAACGAAAATGCCTATATCGTCCCCGGATTGGGCGATGCTGGCGACCGGCTGTTCGGGACGAAATAAAGGCGGTCCGCCTTCACTGATGTTCGCCTATTGTTCTTATGAATGAAGTCCGGCATGCTGCCGCGCATCCCTATCATTGCGAATGCGGGCACCATGCCGACCATTCCCCTGCCCCAGGCCCTGGCCTTCCGTCTGGACCGGCAGCATCTGACCCGCCCCGCCGACCATGCGCTGGTCGCGGTGCGCAGCCTGATCGGCGCGCAGGCGCAGGTGCATTCGGCGGCCCTGCTGCAATTGCGGGCGCGGGCGGAGGAAGGGGGGGAGGATGCGGCCATTGACCGGGCGCTTTATGCGGACCGGTCAATGGTGAAACTGTGGGGCCATCGCGGCACCCTGCATCTGATGGCAGCGGACGACCTGCCCATGCTGCTGGGCGCACGCCGGCAGCGGGTTGATGCCTATCACAGCTGGTACAGCAACGAAGGGCTGAACGCCCTGCAGATCGAGACCCTGGTCCAGGCCGTCATCACCGCCCTGCAGGACGGGCCGCACAGCCGTATGGACCTGTCGCGCCGGCTGGTGCCGCAACTGGGGGAATGGGCGCGACCCATGCTGGAACATAGCTGGGGCGGCATCATCAAGCTGGCCTGTGCCTTGGGCCATGTCTGCCACGGTCCGGCGGAAAAGGCCGATGGCGAGGGATCGCGGGAGGCGCTGTTTGTCGGGCTGAACCGCTGGCTGGGCCGGGTCGTGACGCCGGAGACGGAGCGGGCGGCCATGGCCGGTCTGCTGCGCCGCTACCTGTCCGTGTTCGGCCCGGCCACCAAGGCGGATTTCCGCAAATTCGTCGGTGGCTATGCCGAACCCATCCATGCCGCCTTCGCCGATCTGGCCCCGGAACTGGTGGAGGTGGATCTGCAGGGCAAGCCCGCCTTCCTGCTGGCCGCCGACCTGCCGGTGCTGCAGGGGACCGAGCCGGTGGCCGGTCAGATCAGCGTGCTGGGCCTGTTCGACCCCTATCTGCTGGCCCATAACGACACGCGCCAATATCTGGACGAGAGGTTCCGCCCCGCCGTCTATCGCACGGCCGGCTGGATCAGCCCCGTCATCCTGCGCCAGGGCCGCGTCGTCGCCACCTGGACACACAAGCGCGTGGCCGGCCCCAAGGGCAAGGGCGCCTGGGATGTGACGGTAACGCCGCTGGAACGCGTCTATAAAAAGGAACTGCCCGCCATCACCCGCGGGTTACGTCGCCTGTCGGGCGGGCTGCCCGTGACGGTCACAGGGGTTTGAGCACAACAAAAACGCCGCCCGGCGGAACCGGGCGGCGTTGATGTCGGCAGCGATGCCCAGGGACCGTTACAGGCCCTTGGCGATGCTGTTCAGGCGCAGGCGCAGGGCGTTCAGCTTGATGAAGCCTTCCGCGTCCTTCTGGTTATAGACGCTGTCGGCCTCGAACGTCACATAGTCCAGGCGGTACAGGCTGTTGGGGCTCTTGCGGCCGACGACGCGGGCAGCACCCTTGAACAGCTTCAGCCGGACCACGCCATTCACGCGTTCCTGCGTCTTGTCGATCAGGGCCTGCAGCGCCTCGCGCTCCGGGCTGAACCAGAAGCCGTTATAGATCAGCTTGGCATAGCGGGGCATCACCTCGTCCTTGAGGTGCAGCGCCTCACGGTCCAGCGTGATGCTCTCGATGCCGCGATGGGCGACGGACAGCAGCGTGCCGCCCGGCGTCTCATACACGCCGCGGGACTTCATGCCGACAAAGCGGTTTTCCACCAGATCCAGGCGGCCGATGCCATGCTTGCCTGCCAGACGGTTCAGTTCCGTCAGCAAGGCGGCCGGCGTCAACTTGACCCCGTTCACGGCGACGGCGTCACCCTTCTCATACTCGATCTCGACATATTCGGCCTCGTCCGGGGCCTTTTCGGGCGCCACGGAGCGGGTGAACATGTCCTCGTCGGGCTCCACCCAAGGATCTTCCAGGGCCTTGCCCTCGTAAGAGATGTGCAGCAGGTTGGCATCGGTGCTGTAGGGCGCCTCGCCGCGCTTGTCCTTGGCGATGGGGATCTGGTGCTTCTCGGCGAACTCCAGCAGCTGGGTGCGGCTGTTCAGGTCCCATTCGCGCCAGGGCGCAATGACCGTCACGTCCGGCTTCAGCGCGTAATAGCCCAGTTCGAAGCGGACCTGGTCATTGCCCTTGCCGGTGGCGCCATGGGCCACGGCGTCGGCGCCAACCTGGTTGGCAATCTCGATCTGGCGCTTGGCGATCAGCGGGCGGGCGATGGAGGTACCCAGCAGATAGGTGCCTTCATACAGCGTGTTGGCGCGGAACATCGGGAAGACGAAGTCGCGCACGAATTCTTCACGCAGATCGTCGATGAAGATGTTTTCCGGCTTCACGCCCAGCAGTTCGGCCTTCTTGCGGGCGGGTTCCAGCTCTTCGCCCTGGCCCAGGTCGGCGGTGAAGGTGACCACCTCGCATTGGTAGGTCTCCTGCAGCCATTTCAGGATCACCGAGGTGTCGAGGCCGCCGGAATAGGCGAGCACGACTTTCTTCACGCCGCTCTTCATGGGAAATATCCGTTGCGGTTACAGGTTGAACCGGGCACGGAAGTTATCGGGGGCGGCACGCGCTGTCCAGACCATGGCGCCCGCTTTTGCCGGGGGGCTGGGCGGCGATGCGGGCAGACCCCATATGACCAGGGATTAACCAAGGGAGTTCAAGGGGATGAGCCGTGGTGGCCGCGTGATGCTGATCTGCCTTCTTCTACTGCTTCTGGGCGCGGCGGCGGGCGGAATCTGGGCCTGGAACGTCGTCGCCGACGGCGCCCAGGGTTCCGACATCAGCCCCCATGGCTTCATCGCGCTGGGACTGGGCATCCTGGGCTCGCTGCTGGTGGGTGGCGGGCTGATGACCCTGGTATTCATCTCCAGCCGCAGCGGCCATGACCAGGCTGTGCATGAAGAGACGACCCGCCAGATGCCGCCCGACAACGGGCAGTACTGACCATCCGGATAAGCGACAAGAGATCACAAGCCCGTTTATACAGGGAGTGAGGCTCCGCCGCGAAGGGAAGGGTTCATGTCGCTGTTGCAGGCTGTCGAAAACCGCAGGCAGTCACCCATTTTCGCCTATGGTTTCGCGCTGATCGCCTTTGGCTTTGGTCTGGCCACGCGGCTGCTGGCCGAGATGGCCCTGCCCGCGGGCTTCCCGTTCCTGACCTTTTTTCCGGCCGTCATCCTGTCCACCTTCTTCGGTGGATTGTGGCCGGGCGTCCTGGTGGCCGCCCTGTCCACCGTTTCAGCCTGGTACTTCTTCATTCCACCGGCGGGATTTGCCCTGAACGGGCCAGGTGCGCTGGCGCTTGGCCTGTTTATCATGATCGTCACCATCGATATCGCGCTGATCCATGTGATGAACAGCGCGCTGACCAAGCTGCGGCTGGAACGGGCCCGCGCCGTACGGGCCGAGCAGGCGGCCAGCACCCTGGCAGCCCACCGGGCCGTCCTGTTCACGGAGCTGCAGCACCGGGTATCGAACAATATCCAGATCGTCTCCGCCCTGCTGGCATTGCAGCGGGCCGAGGTCACGGATGAAAGGGCCCGTTGCGCCCTGGCCGATGCGGCCACCCGTCTGGCCATGATCGGCCGCATCCAACGCCGGCTGTACGATCCCGACAAGGAAGGGGCCGATATTGCCGGCTTTCTGACGGAGTTGGTGCAGGATGTGGTGCAGGCCGGTGCGCCGGTCGGCGTCACGGCCGAGGTCACCGCCGATCCCCTGACCCTGCCGCCGGAAAAAATCATCCCGGCCGCCCTGATCCTGGCCGAACTGGTCGCCAACTGCCTGGAACACGCCTTTGCCGGCCGGCCGGCGGGACGGATCCGGGTGCAGGTGCAACGAACATCCGATGGACGGGCGGCACTTACGGTCGAAGATGATGGCGCCGGCCTGCCGCCCGGATTCGATGCGGCAACGGTTTCCAGCCTGGGGCTGAAACTTGTCCGCCTGCTTTCTCAGCAGTTGGGCGGCAGCTTCAGTATGGTGGACACAGGTGCGGGCACCCGGGCGGACCTGATTTTCCCGACCGCTTAACGGTCATGGGGCGCCATACCACTGCCCCCGGGCCTGCAGCACCCCGCGCAGCACGGTGGGCCGGTCGGTGATCAGACCGTCCACACCCATGTCCAGCAGCGCTTCCATCGTCGCCGCGTCGTCCACGGTCCAGACATGCACGGCCAGCCCGCGGGCATGCGCCGCGCCGACGAACGCAGGCGTGACCACCCGCAGCCCATGCCAGGTGCAGGGTACCTGCAAGCAGAACGGGGCCGCCGGGGCCGGCATCGGCAGGCCGCGCGCCCCCAGCCAGACCCGCGCCACCTCCGCCGGGCCGGCGGACGAACAAAGGTCGGAGCCGATGTCGCGGCGCAGGCGGGCCAGACGCGATCCGGAAAAGGACCCGACACAGACACGGTCCAAGGCATCGTGCCGACGCAGCGCATCGACCAGCGCCCGTGCCGCCGCGTCCGATTTGGGATCAATGTTGAAGCGCAGATCCGGCCAGCGCTCCAGCACCTCGTCCAGCAGGGGAATGGGTTCGCGCCCGCCGACGCGCACCTGGGACAGGGCCGGCCAGGACAGTTCATCCACCCGCCCCGCCCCGTCCGTCAGCCGGTCCAGCAGCGGATCATGGAAGACGATCAGGCGGCCGTCGGCCGTCAGCTGCACATCGGTTTCGATATAGCGATAGCCCAGCCTGACCGCATGGTCGAAGGCAGCGATGCTGTTTTCCGGCGCTTCCAGCCCGCCACCGCGATGGGCAAAGGCGATGGGGCCGGGATGGTCGAGATAGGGATGGGCCCGCCGCCTCATGCCTGGGGCGACTTCCCGTCCAGCCGCGGCCAGCGCGTCAGCGCCACAATCCACAGGCCGACCGTCAGCAGCGGGAAGAACAGGAACACCGCCAGCGGCCAGAGCGGGTTGCGCCCCGTCTTGCCCACGGCGATGCCGGCCATGCAGATGGTCCAGGTGATAGTCAGCACCACCACCAGCATGGACGCCCAGGGCGGCAGGAAGGGCAGCATATCCACCAGATCGCCATAGCGTGGCATGGGTTCAGCCTTCCTTCTTCGTGGTGGCCCGGGCCTTTTCCCGCTTCAGTTTTTCACGCGGATGCAGTTTTTCCGGCTTGGGCGGCAGGTTGGGCCAGGTCTTGAAGGCCAGCAGCGTGGCGAATATGGCCCAGCCGAACAGCGGCAGGATCAGCCACACAACCCAGGCCACCGGCAGTCCCGCCCGCAGCAGCAGCCGGCGCGCCGGCCACAGGGCCAGAAGGCTGATCAGTGCATGCACCAGAAGGGCGCCCTGCCAACCGCCGATACTGCCGTCACCCAGACCCATGTCGCGACCCACTTCCAAAACGTTCATGGGGACATAGCATGAAACACGGCCCCGTCAACATCGCTGGTCATGTAACAAAAAGGCCCGGCTTCCGCTCGCCTTTGCGGAAACCGGGCCGAAGCCGCGACCGACCGGACGCGGCCGAGATCAGGAGACAGGGATCAGAAGCGGACGCGGGCACCCGTCATGATGGCCAGCGAATCGTGGTAATTGACCGTGCTGGTCTTGTACTGGTGGTTACGCACGCCGGCATAAAGGTCGGTCGCCATCGCGTCGACGACCTGCACGATCCAGGCGCCATAGGCATCGCCTTCGGCACCCTTCACGTTCATGTCATCCTGCGTGAAGTAATCGATGGAGAAGGCCGTGGTGCCCAGGCTGTTCAGCTTGGTGATGTAGCCCAGCTTGCCGTAATAGAAGGTCGTGTCGACATTGTTCTTCTGGTCGCGCGTACCGGCAGCCAGCGTCACGTTGAAGCCATTCTCCATGCGCACCGACACAGAGCCGTTGACCTGGTCATTGAAATCGAAGCCGGCGGCGTCGCGGCTGTCGGAATTGGCGTAGGCGACAGCACCGGCCACCGTGGTAGTGCCGATCTTGGCGTTGTAGCGCAGCACGGCATCGGTCGCACCGCCCTCGGTCACGCTGGCGGACGCCACGAAGCCACCGCCGAAGCTCGGGCTGTCATAGCGCACGCGGTCTTCGCGATGCAGACCATCCAGGTTGGAGAACAGGGCATTGATGGTGCCGCCGGTGGCCCCCGCCTTGGTGCGCATAGCGATGCCGCCGAAGGTGGCGCCGATATCGGAATAGCCGCCCAGATTGGCCGTGCCGGACAGGTCCACCTCGGAACTGATATTGGAGGCGGTGTCGCCCTGGCCGACCGTCAGGCGGCCCAGACGCTTGCTCTCGATATAGAATTCCATCTTGCGTTCGTTGAACGCGAAGGAACCGCTATCGGTGTAAAGGCCCGAGGAACGGGAATTGGCCGAAATGGCCTCCAGTTCGATGTCGGTACCGGCCGTCCATTCATCGTCCAGCTTGGCCGCACCCGTCAGACGGAAGCGGGTGGAGGCGCCGTTATTGTCATTGAACATGAAATCGTTGGAGACGCCGTCATCGGCGTAGACGACCATGCGGTTGACCCAGCCGGTCAGGGTCAGCTTGTACTTGTCATTGCCGGACTGCACGATCTGCGGCGCCTTGAAGGCGCTGGCGGCGACCAGCGGGGCATCCTTGGATGCCGGCGGACCGGCCGGCGTGCTGGGGGCCTTTTCCAGCTTCTCGATGCGGGCCATCAGGGCCTGCACCTGGGCACGCAGGGCCTCGACCTCGCTGGCCGGGGCTTGCTGCGCCAGCGCGGGTGCTGCACCAACGGCCAGCAGGGCGGCACCTGCCAGCAAGGCAGACGTAATCCGGGGCGAAACTCTCATCGGCAAATCCTCCCTAGGGCGGCCCCGTGGCGGGGCACTCATTTGTTACATTAAGATGTCACTGATGTGACGAACCACATGTTTGGCGTGCAGAGGTGTCGGGTTCCCACCCGCCTGTGGTCCAATCGCAACAGTTCTACCAATGATGTGCCGCGGGAACGATTTGGTTCGATGATGGGATCGACCCGTCCATTACTGTCCGACACATCAGAACGATATGATTGTGACAATGGGTGTCATTAATCTGTAACCCCGACCTTTGGCGTGGGCCGGGGTACGGTTAATATCCGTGGCATCCATGCCACAGGTGTCATAGCCTGTCCCGGTGATCGCAACCGATCAGCGGGCTTCAATGGTCAGCGCCGCCATCCGGCGGCCCGGCGACGCCGCATGTGCGGCGCGGCTGCCGTCGCCACCGTACCAATTCCCGTTGAGGCCGCCTCACCGGGAACTGGTATCAGACATGGCACCCTGTCCGGGGCGGCACTGGTCAGCGATCCCAACTGCCCTTATGGTCCGCCCCGCCTTTTCCGCCACACTTCCAGCGCCAGGGCCGACTGCCATGATCCCCCGCTACTCCCGCCCCGAAATGACCCGCATCTGGGACCCGGAGAACCGGTTCCGCATCTGGTTCGAGATTGAGGCCCATGCCTGCGACGCCCAGGCCAAGCTGGGCGTCATCCCGGCCGAGGCCGCCAAGGCCGTTTGGGAGCGCGGCGCCTGGGAAATCGACCGTATCGATGAGATCGAGCGCGAGACCAAGCATGACGTCATCGCATTCCTGACCAATCTGGCCGAACATGTCGGGCCGGAGGCCCGCTTCGTCCATCAGGGCATGACCAGCTCCGATGTGCTGGACACCTGCCTGGCGGTCCAGATGACCCAGGCCGCCGACCTGCTGCTGGCCGATCTGGACAAGCTGCTGGAAGCGCTGAAGCGCCGTGCGCTGGAACATAAATATACGACCACCATCGGCCGCAGCCACGGCATCCATGCCGAACCCACCACCTTCGGCGTGAAGCTGGCCGGCCATTACGCCGCCTTTGCCCGCAACCGCAAGCGTCTGGAAGCGGCCCGGGCCGAGATCGCCACCTGCGCCATCTCCGGTGCGGTCGGCACCTTCGCCAATATCGACCCGTTCGTGGAAGAATATGTGGCGGAGAAGCTGGGCCTGTCGGTGGAGCCGCATTCCACCCAGGTGATCCCGCGCGACCGCCATGCCATGTTCTTCGCCACGCTGGGCGTCATCGCCGCCAGCCTCGACAATCTGGCCACGGAAGTCCGGCACCTGCAGCGCAGCGAAGTGCGCGAGGCGGAGGAATATTTCTCGCCCGGCCAGAAGGGCAGCAGCGCCATGCCGCACAAGCGTAACCCGGTGCTGTCGGAGAACCTGTCGGGCCTGAGCCGCATCGTCCGCGGCTATGTCACCCCGGCGCTGGAGAATGTGACCCTGTGGCACGAGCGGGACATCTCCCACTCTTCTGTCGAACGCATGATCGGCCCCGACGCCACTGTCACGCTGGATTTTGCCCTGGCCCGCGCCACGGGTCTGGTCGACAAGCTGGTGGTCTATCCGGATAATCTGCAGAAGAACCTGGATATGCTGGGCGGCCTGCACAATTCGCAGCGCGTGCTGCTGGCCCTGACCCAGGCGGGGATGAGCCGCGAGGACGCCTATCGCGCCGTGCAGCGCAACGCCATGCCCGTCTGGCTGGAAGGCAAGGATTTCCGCACCATGCTGAAATCCGATGCCGAGGTGATGAAGCATCTGGGCGAAGCCCAGATCGATGATGTGTTCGATCTGGGCTACCACACCAAGCATGTGGACACGATTTTCCGCCGCGTCTTTGGCGAGTGATCGGGTAAACGTTAAAAAGGCCCGGACGGCAACCCCGTCCGGGCCTTTTCATGTCCGGCACCAACGGTGCAACAGGTTCAGTGCAGCGCTGCCCGGCTGACCCAGGACCCGACAATGGCGGCGGCCGCGACCGCTTCCGCCTCCGGATGGTGCCATTGATAGACGGCGACGGCTGCATCCAGGCAATGCGGGTCGGGCACGCCACAGGCCCGCATTTCCCGATAGGCACGGGTGACGGCGGTACGGCAGCAATCGCCTGTGCCCGCCGCCGGGTGATCCGCGCAGGGACGGCCCAGATATTTCTCGGGGATACGGCCCATGTCGATCAGACCTTGGAACCGTGACCGCCGGGGACATAGGGCCGTTCCACCACGGGCCGGTCCTTGCGCACGCCGTAAAGCTCCAGCCGGTGCCCGATCAGGCGATAGCCCAGCTCATCCGCGATCTTGTTCTTGATGGTCTCCAGCTCGTCACTGGAGAATTCCACCACCTCACCCGTCTGTACGTCGATCAGGTGGTGATGGTGCTCTTCCTTCGCCTCTTCATACCGGGCGCGGCCATCGCCGAAATCCAGCCGTTCGATGACGTTGGCTTCCTCGAACAGCCGCATGGTGCGGTAGACGGTAGCGATGGAGATATGGGGATCGATCTCGACCGCCCGCCGATAGACCTGCTCCACGTCCGGATGATCCTGGCTGTCGGACAGGACCCGGCTGATGACGCGGCGCTGCTCGGTCATCTTCAGGCCCTTCTGGACGCAAAGCTGTTCAAGACGGGAAGGCATGTCGGTCGGCTCCGATCAGTAGGCGACAAGGATGTTTGCCGCACATATGGACCATCCCGCCCGCCGGGGCGAGGGGTTTGGGCCCTATTCGGCGGCATTTTCCTCCATTGTGGCTCGATTGTCGACAGGTGGATGCCCCAGCAGCGTCAACAGGGCGGCCAGCTGGACCGTCCCCATGCGGGGCAGTTGCCGGGCCAGCAGGTTGGCCGCCAGCGTGTGATCTGGTGACAGCCCGGCCGTCTCCACCGCCACCCGCGGGTCGCTGAGCGCGGCCAGCCGCTCCATCTCCTCCGCCTCGTCCCAGATCAGGCCGAAATAGGTGCAGATCTGGCGCAGCAGCATCGGTGACGGCAGCCCCTTGTGGCCATGTTCCAAGGCCGACAGATAGGCAGAGCTGATTTCCAGCTCGTCGGCCATCTGTTTCAGGCTGACGCCCTTGCGGGCACGCAGGAGACGGACACGGTGGCCAAAGGGGGTCATGGAAGGTCGGATCGTCCACAGTTGCAAAAGCCAGCATAGCCGGGAATGCAGCCGCGGTGAAAGCCCATGGACAGGGTCATTCCCACCGGCAGCCCTTGACGGCGCGACGGCTGGGCCTTAGAAACCCTGCCTTTTTGCCTGAATGGAGAATGGTGTCATGCTGGCCTGCGGTCTTGATTTCGGCACCTCCAACTCCACCCTGGGCGTCGCGGATGGCGCCGGCGCCCACATGCTGCCCCTGGAAGGCGGACAGGAGACTCTGCCCAGCGCGATTTTCTTCGATTTCGAAGCACACCGCCCCAGCTTCGGCCGCGCCGCCATCGCTGCCTATGTGGCCGGTGGCGACGGACGCCTGATGCGGTCGATCAAGTCGGTGCTGGGCACCAGCCTGATTGACGAGGAGACCTTGCTGGGCCGCCGCCGCGTCGGCTTCCGCGAGGTGATCGGGCTGGTCATCCGCCATATCAAGGAAGAGGGCGAGCGGCAGTGCGGCCGGGAGCTGACCCATGTCGTCCACGGAAGGCCCGTGCATTTCGTTGATGGCGACGATGCCGCCGACCGCCGGGCAGAGGATGCGCTGGCCGACATTGCACGGGCCAGCGGCTTCCAGGATGTCAGTTTCCAGTATGAGCCCATTGCCGCCGCGCTTGCCTATGAGGCGCAGATCAATGCCGAGCAGATCGCCCTGATCGCCGATATCGGCGGCGGTACGTCGGACTTTTCCATCGTGCGCATCGGTCCGGACCATGCGCGCCGCGCCGACCGGGTGCAGGATATCCTGGCCAATGACGGCGTGCGCATCGGCGGCACCGATTTCGACCGGCTGTTGAGCCTGGAGGCGGTGATGCCGCATCTGGGCTATCGCTCCCCCCTGCTGCGCCAGGGCCTGCTGACGCCCAACCATCTGTTCGTTGACCTGGCGACCTGGGCGAAGATCAACTTCCTGTACAGTCCCGCCGTCCTGACCGATGTCGAACGGCTGGTGAAGGAAGCGCAGCATCCCCAGTTGATCCGCCGTCTGGTCACCGTGCTGGAGCAGCATCTGGGCCACGCCCTGGCCATGAAGGTGGAAGAGGCCAAGATCGGCCTGTCGGGGGCCGCCACCGTCGATGTCGATCTGTCCATCGTGGAAAAGGGCCTGGACGTACCGGCCACGCGCGGGCAGCTGACCAGGGCCGTCGCCGACCCGGTGGAACGGCTGGCCGCCATGACCACGGATTGCCTGCGTCAGGCCGGCCTGCGCGGGGATCAGGTGGATGCGATCTTCCTGACCGGTGGTTCCACCCTGCTGCCGGCCGTGCGCGGCGCCATTACCGGGGCCCTGCCCGAAGCCCGCGTCGTCGAAGGCGACAAGTTCGGAGCCGTGGGTCTGGGCCTGACCATCGAGGCCGGGCGGCGTTACAGCTGACCCGGCCCCCCGGCCGTCTCCTCCCGCGCGACATCCCCCTTGCCCGGCAGGCCCGCCGGCCGTTCGCCCATGCCATGCACCGAATAGCGGGCGACGGCGTCGAAGGCGGCGGAGCGGAACTGGCGGCGCCAGAGGATATAGGTGACGAACGTCACCAGCCCCATGAAGATGAAGGGATGGATCATCCAGCCCAGGCTGGCGAAGGCGTAGTAATAGCCGCGCAAGCCCCGGTTGAAGCTGGTGATGGCCAGCGTCATCATCTTGGCCGCCGCCTTGGCCGTGGTCAGCGCCTCTTCCCCCGGATCCAGGGGGGCGCCGCCGATCAGCGCGATCGTGTAGTTGAACTGACGCACGGCCCAGGTGAAGGAGAAGAAGCTGTAGACAAAAATGCCCAGCAGCAGCAGCAGCTTCACCTCAAACACCGACCGGTTCGTCGTCTGGGTGAAGCCCAGTTCCATGACCACCCGATAGGCATTGTCGGACGCTGCCAGCACGCCCAGCAGGCCCGCCAGCACCAGCACCGTGGTGGAGGCGAAGAAGGACACGCTGTGGATCAGATGACCCATCAGCATGCTGTCCATCACCCGGTTGTCCCGGTACAGCATGTTGGTCATCCAGCGGATACGGATGCGCAGCATATGCTGGTTCAGGCTGGTGGGCGCACCCTGGCGCCGGTCGGTCAGCCAGCCATAGCCCCACCAGGCCGCAACGAACCAGACCAGGGCCAGCACATCCGCCCAGGTCAGTGTCAGCGTCGTCAACAGCGCGGGCATCGCCCCCTCACCCCAAGCGGTATCGCGGCGCCACCAGCCCGTTCAGATAGGTCTTCAGTTCGGGCGTCAGCGGCTCGAACTTCAGTGACACGGAACGGGCCTTTCCGTCCAGGCCCATGACCTTGGCCTGTACAGGAACCGGTTCCCCACCGCCCGGTGCGGCCACCAGCAGCGTGACCAGTTCGCCTTCCTTGTACAAGGAGGGGTCGGCATCCAGGGCCATGCCGCCGAAGGACCAGTTGCGCGACCGGGCCATGCCCTTGCGGCTGCCCACCGCCAGGGCGGGATGGACAAAGCGGCGCAGACGGCGGCGCTGCTTGGCCTCCGGATCGGTGGCGCGGGTGGCACCGGCCAGATCGGCCCCGCGCATATTGACGCCGGTGACGATGGCCCCCGCCAGATCGGCCTTGCGCAGGATGGCGCCTGACAGCACGGCATTGGTCAGGTCCGCGCCCCGCAGGTTGGCCCCATCCAGGTTGGCGGGCCAGGTGCGGCCGCCCGACATGGGCTGGGCCGTCAGGTCCACGCCGGCCAGATGCGCCCCGGCCAGATTGGCCCGGCGCAGTGTGGCGCCCGACAGGACCGACCCGTCCAGAACCGACGTCGACAGGTCGCTGTAGGAAAAATCGGCCATTTCCAGGCGGTTATCCGACCAGTCGGCAGCAATCACCCGGCATCGGCGCAGCCGCGCGCCGGCCAGATTACGCCCATGCAGGACCACCGGGTCCAGTTCGGCCATGTCCAGGTCCAGCCGCGCGCCCTGGGCCCCGCCGCTGTCGATCCAGCGTTCATGGGCGTCGATCAGGGCCGCCAGTTCGGCCGGCGGGATGCGCCGACGCGGCGGTTCGGCGATCATGGCCGCCACACCATCGGGCAGATGCCGGCCACGCGACAGCATGTCGGCCGCCACCACCGTGCCGGCCAGTTGCGCACCCGACAGATTGGCGCCCGACAGATCGACGCCCAGCATGACGCATTTGGACAGGTCCGCCCCCGACAGGTCGGCATCCATCAGGTCAGCCCCGGTCAGGTCGCAGCCCGTCAGCTTGGCCGAACACAGGATGGCGCGTTCCAATCGCGCCTCCGTCAGCACAGCGGCACCGTCGCGACGCGTGGCGCCGGAACTGTCCGACAGGGTGCCCGACCGAAAATCCGCCCCGCGCAGGATGACGTCGTTCAGCGTGGCCCGGTGCAGATTGGCCCCGCGCAGGTCCGCCCCCATCAGGTTGGCACCCGTCAGTTCCGCCCCTTCCAGATCGGCCCCGAACAGGTCGGCGCGGGCCAGATCCGCCCCCTCCAGGTTGCAGCCGGCCAGATTGGCGCCGGCAAGCTTCGCTTCCGCCAGACGCGCACCCTTCAGCGCCAGACCCGACAAATCCTGGAACTGCAACTCGGCGCGCCGCCCACCCCTGCCATCAAGCCATTGACGGTGAAGCTGGAATTCCTTGCGCAGAAATTCCAGGTCGCGGTTTGCCGGCGTTTGCGTGGTCATGTTCGGTTGCCCTGGTCGGACCAGTTTATGATTCTGTGGTCACACCCTACGCTAGAGAATGGTCAGGAACAATCGGCGCAACGATCCGGCATGCGAATGGTTGACCCGACGGAAGGTATGAGTTAGAACGACCGTTCGTTCTTTTATCAAGGAAACCCGTGATGACGCGCCGGACACGCCAGTATGAATGGGATGCCACGCCGCTGGACCGGTCGCTGCTGACCACATTATCCGGGCTGGAGATCGTGCGCCGCATCGCCCGGGGCGAGCTGCCACCGCCCAGCATGGCCGTAACCCTGGGCATGGACCTGCTGATCGGCGAGGTGGAGGAAGGCCGGGCCGTGTTCGAAGGCATGCCGGGCGACCATGTCCTGAAC
Source organism: Hydrogenophaga intermedia (assembly GCA_943371025.1). GTDB lineage: Bacteria > Pseudomonadota > Alphaproteobacteria > Azospirillales > Azospirillaceae > Niveispirillum. Next base: position 134,724 of record CALRTC020000010.1, on the reverse strand, counting down.
CCCCTGGGCAGCGTGCATGGCGGTTTCGCCGCCACCTTGCTGGACAGTGCCATGGGCTGTGCGGTCCACACCACCCTGCCCCCGGCCACGGGCTTCGGCACGGTGGAACTGAAGGTGAATTTCCTGCGGCCGATCATGGCCGATGCGGGCGTGGTGCGGGTGGAGGGCAAGGTGATCAATGTCGGCCGCACCCTGGTGCTGGCCGAAGGACGCGTCATCGGCCGTGACGACGGCCGACTTTACGCCCACGGAACCTCCACCTGTTTCGTGCAGCCGGCCCGATAGGGTCCGGCGTGGCGCTCTGAAGACACTATTATTTATTCTCCCTACAGTAGTAGTCATCCGGCTCCCGGCTGCGGGGCCGACTGCAGGTTCAGAGCGGCTGTGATGATGTCCGGATTGCCCGTGCCGTGTCCGGCGCGCTGGTGCCCCTCCTCCGTTGAGGCCAGCCGGTAGTAATTCACCAGAAATACCCGGATCGCGGCAGTCAGCGAGGCGGCAGCGGGCTTGCGCTCGACAATCCGTGTGCAGATATCATGGACATTGTGGTTTTCCCGCATGGCCACATCGGCAAGGGCATCCCACATTTCAGGTTCCATCCGCAGGCTGGTGCGTTTGCCCAGCACGACAACATTGCGGATGACCAGAGTACTGCTGCCATCGGGCACGTCTTCATTGCTGAAGCGCTTGGAACGCGGCGGCAAGGCAACCTCCATGATGTCACAGGTCCGACCCGGCGGCGCGCAGCCGCTCGGGTCCAGTTGCATAAACCAATATGCCAAGGCATATGACCTGTTCAATCAAAATTGTGATGAAGTCAGATCGATCACGGTGTGCACCAGCATTCCCGCACCTTGGATGGTGCGGGCGGGGCATCGCGCATGAGGGCGAATGCCTCAGTCAGCCTGGGCTTCCAGCGCTTCCATGTCGTCGTCGCTGAGCCCGAAATGGTGGCCGATCTCATGGATCAGCACATGGCGGACCAGATGCTCCAGGTCCTCCCCCGTCTCGCACCAGTAATCCAGGATGGGGCGGCGGTAGAGGAAGATCAGGTCGGGTTCCAGGCGCGGCTCGGTGATGTGCTGACGCGTCAGGGCCACGCCGCGATAAAGCCCCAGCAGGTCGAAGGGGCTTTCCAGCTCCATCTCCCGCTCCGTCTCCTCGTCGGGGAAATCCTCCACCCGGATCAGGACATTGCGCACATGGTCGCGCAGTTCCTGCGGGATGGACTGCGCCGCACGGGCGGCGATGGTCTCCATTTCGGCCAGGGTCGGGGCGGTGGTGAAGCGGCGCAGCGAGGTCATCGGGGTAATCCGGAAAACGGGCAGGCCCCCCTCCGCGCGGCTTGACGCCGACCGGCGCACGGGTCCACCAACAGGCAAACAAATCCTGATCAGGAGGAAGAGATGACGCAAGCCCAAACCGGCCGGCCCGCCAAACTGGCAACAAATGCGGTGGAAGAAGCGCTGAAATCCCTGCCCGGCTGGACGCTGCGCGCCGATCAGGCCGCCATCGTCAAGACGTTCCGATTTACGGATTTCAACGAGGCGTTCGGCTTCATGACGCGGGTCGCCATCCTGGCCGACAAGATCGACCACCATCCCGAATGGTTCAACGTCTATAACCGCGTTGATGTCACCCTGAACACCCACGATGTGGGTGGTGTCTCCCGCCTGGATCTGGAGATGGCGGGGTTCATGGAACGCGCGGCGGGCTGACGCCGGGGCCAGGCAGCGCCGTCAGGAACGCCGTCAGCACCTTGGCGGCGTTGCTGGCGGCCAGCGCCATGAAAGTATGCATGCGGTTTTCGTCCGGATCGGCCCCGGCCAGATCGGACACGCTGCGGAAGATGATGAAGGGCACGCCGTTCTGTTCGGCCACCAGGGCCACGGCCGCACTTTCCATGTCAACAACGCGGGCGCCGACCGTGCCGTTCAGATAGGTGCGCCAGCCTTCATTGTCGACAAAGGCCGGACCCGATACGCCGTCACCACCCAGCACGGCCTTGGGCTCCGTCGCCAGACAGGTCTTGTTGGCCGCACATTTATCCATTTTCACGCCCGGCACCACCTTCTGCGCCAGGGCATAGAGGTCGCCCGTCGCCTCGAACCAGAATTTGCGCACGGGCTCCGCCTTGCCCTTCTGGCGGATATAGGCGTTGGACGGCTGGATGACGCCATAGGCCGGGTATGGCAGGCTGGCCCAACCAGCGGGTTTCAGGGTGCCATCGGCCCCTTCCCGTACGAAATGGCTTTCCAGGAACTGGCCCCAGCGGCGGGGCACGGCCACGTCGCCGATATGCAGCGCCGGGTCCAGGCCGCCGGCAATGCCCGTAAACAGCAGCGCATCGACCTTGAACCGGTCGAACAGCATCTGGGTGGTCATGGCGGCGTTCACCATGCTGACGCCAGACAGGACAAGCACGACGGGCCGGCCGGCCAGGGTGCCCGTGGTGAAATCCACCCCATGCACATTGACCGTCTGCTTGTCCTTGGTGGCCGCCAGCAAGGGCACCAGTTCCGGCGGAAAGGCCGACATCACGGCCGTGCGCGGAGTCTGATCCAACATTTCCGCCCGCGCCGGCGCCAGGAACAGGAACAGGCTGAACAGGGCGACGGTCAGGCGGATCATGGCAGGTCCATGTTGCAGTGCGGGATAAAGAGAGTGGCGTGGGTGACGTTGGCCGTCAACCGATCGCTACGCCCATGACTTTCGGATGTCGATGCCGTTGAGAAGGGCCATGTCGTAGAACTGGGTAATTCCGGCATAGCTATGGGCGAACTTCACGGAGTCTCCGTTCTTCAGCAAAATCATTGAGAGTCCTGAACTTTCCAGTTTGATATGGTCTATGTCAGACCATGAAATTGAAGACCTATATACAAGCCTATTGAATAACAATCGGCAACTAGAGAATCTTATATAGTATAATAAATTTGCAGCAATATTATATATCGATCCAAGTGCCAAAAACGAAAATGTTGCAATCGTAAATGACTTAATAAACAAGTCTTTTACAATTTTATATTCCATTAATTCCTGAATCGCTGCCCCAATACATATTATAATCAAAAAAATACTGAAAATTAGAAGGACGACACATACTGTAAAATAGATATAATTTACGATGCCTGGTTGTGTCCGATACCAGATGATATTCCGTTCTACCCGACGGGCAGCGGGCTTCATCATATGCCTTACCTGCAGGATAGGCAGAAGCACCAAAAGTGCTGCCAGCGCCAGGATGATGGCTAGACCCGTAAGTAGATCACTCACTCTCAATCCCCCCCGGGTCCGGCCGCAATATCACACCTTCTTCATCTTGATCCAGGCATCCACCTGTTCGCCCAGCACATCCAGCGGCACCGCCCCCGTGCGCAGGACCAGATCGTGGAAGCCGCGCAGGTCGAACTTCGCCCCCAGTTCCGTCTTCGCCTTGTCACGCAGGTCCAGGATCTTCAGCATGCCGACATAATAGCTGGTGGCCTGGCCGGGACTGACGATATAGCGGTCCACCTCCCGGATTACCTGATCGCGGTTCAGCGGCGTGTTGGCGACGAAATAATCGATGGCCTGGGTCCGGGTCCAACGCTTGGCATGAATGCCGCTATCCACGACCAGACGCACGGCACGCCAGATCTGCGTCGTCAGACGGCCGAAATCGGCATAGGGGTCCTGATAGAAGCCGACCTCCTTGGGCAGTCGCTCGGCATAAAGGCCCCAGCCCTCAATATAGGCGCCATAGAAGGCGTAGCGGCGGAATTCCGGCACGTCGCCCAGTTCCTGGGAAATGGCGATCTGCATGTGATGGCCGGGGATGGCTTCGTGATAGACGATGGCATCGGCCTGCCATTTCGCCATTTCCCGCATATCGGCCAGATTGGCGTAGAAGATGCCGGGCCGCGACCCGTCGGGTGCGGGCTGGTTATAGAAGGCCGGCGGCGAGGATTTCTCGCGATAGGCCTCCACCCGCTTCACGATGACCGGCGCCTTCGGCTTGGTGATGAACAGATCATCCAGGCGGGCGGAGAAATCGGCGATCACCTTCTCGCAATGGGTCAGATAGGCGGCGCGGCCGGCATCGTCATTGGCGAAGTAGAATTGCGGATCGCTGCGCAGATGCTCAAAGAACTGCGCCAGCGTGCCCGTGAAGCCGACCTTGGCCATGATGCCGGCCATGTCCTTCTGCAAAAGGTCGACATGCTTCAGGCCAAGCGCATGCACCTCGTCGGGTGTCATGCTGGTGGTGGTCGAACGCTGTACGCAGAATCGATAATAATCACCCCCGTCCGGCAGCTTCCACACACCGTCATCATCGGTGGCGACGGCTTCCAGCTTGGCGGCGGCGGCGTCCAGCGCCTCGTAGGCGGGCTTCACCTTGGCCACCAGGATGGATGAGGCCTCAGCCACCAGCTTGGCCTTTTCCGCGTCGGGAATGGTCAGGGCCGCCACCTTCTTCTTGAAGTCGGCGAAGATGGCGCTGTCCGGCCCCTGATCGAAGGGAGCGCCGGTGATGACGGACCGGATGTCCGGCCGCATCTTCACCAGGGAGAATTTGGGCGGCACGATGCCCTTGGCCGCACTGTCCTGGGCCCGGTCAATCACCTGCTGCAGCACACGCGGGATGCCGGAAAGGCGCGCCAGATAGGCCTCTGCGTCCGACAGGTCGGCAATCTTGTGCTGATTGGCCAGGAAGCTGGGGATGCCCGTGTGCCGGCCATAGAGATGGTTGATGGGATACCCATGGGCGCGCCAGCGGCGGGCCGCGATGTCATCCTCGCAACCCTTTTCGAACAGCCGGTAATTGATGGCGTCGGCCGGGGGCAGCGCCTTCACGTCCCAGCCCTGGCGCAGCAGGGACAAAGCCTGCCCAGTCCGCTCCAGGGCGGCATCGGCGAAACCGTCCGACAGATCGTCCCAGCGGTCGTAATTGGTCTTGCGCCCGCGCGATGTCTGCGTCTCCGGCGACAGCGCCAGCTCCGCCTCGTACATCTCCGCGAAAAACGCGTTCAGGGCGGCCACATCACCCTTGTTCTTCGGCTTGGTCGCGTCCGACAGGGACAAGGGTCCGGGCACGGCCTGGGCCCAGGCGGCCTTTGACGCCGTGGCAAAGGCGATGGCGGCGGCACCGGCCAGAAGCTGCCGGCGGTTGGGAATATGGGTCATGGATTGCCTGCTGTTCCGTTGTGCTTGTTGTTGAATGGGGGTCTTCAGACCCCCTTGATCCAGCCATCGACCACATTTTCCAGCACCGACAGCGGCACGGAACCGTTGCCCAGGATGGCGTCGTGGAAGCGCTTGATGTCGAATTTGGCGCCCAGAATCTTCTGGGCCTTTTCCCGCAACTCCAGGATCTTGCGCATGCCGATGTAATAGGCGCAGGCCTGACCGGGATAGACGATGTAACGGTCGACCTCGCGTTCGGCCACTTCACGGGTGAAGGCGGAATTGGCGACGAAATAGTCGATGGCCTGGGTCCGGGTCCAGCGCTTGGCATGGATGCCCGTATCCATGACCAGCCGCAGCGCCCGCCACAGGCCGAAGGTCAGCCGGCCGAAATCCGAATAGGGATCGGCATAGAAGCCCAGTTCCTTGGGCAGCCGTTCGGAATAAAGCGCCCAGCCCTCCCCATAGGCCGTATGGAAATCATTGCGGCGGAAGGCCGGCAGGCTGGTCGCCTCCTGCGCCAGGGCGATCTGCAGATGGTGGCCGGGAATGCCTTCATGGAAGGCCAGCACCTCCATCTGCCAGATCGGCATCTCCTTCATGTTCGACAGGTTGACATAATAGATGCCGGGGCGCGACCCGTCGGCCGCCGGCTGGCCATAGCGGGCGATGGTCTCGCTGGCCTCGCGATAGCGTTCGAACCGCTGCACGATCAGGTCGGCCTTAGGCTTCAGGTTGAACTGCCCGTCCAGAACGGCCTTCACCCGGTCCAGGATCAGATTGGCGCCCTTCAGATAGGCATCGTGCCCGGCATCATCATCGGCGAAATAGAACCGCTTGTCGGTGCGCAGGAACTGGTTGAAGGCGGTCCTGTCGCCCTTGAACCCGACCTTGTCCTTGATGGCCTCCATCTCCGCCTGGATGCGCTTCACCTCTGCCAGACCCAGCGCATGCACATCCTCTGGGTCCAGTTTCAGGGTCGTGTGCCGCGACAGGCACCATTGGTAATAGGCGGCGCCGTCCGGCAGCTTCCACACCCCGTCCCGGTCATCCGTCTGGGCCAGAAGCTTTTCCACACACGCGGCTAGCCGCTTCCAGGCCGCCGCGAAGGGGCCCGCCAGCAACGTTCCGGCCTCGGCCACCAGCGACACCTTGTCGGTCGACGGCAGGTCCAGCGCCTCCACCTTGCGCCGGAACCCGGCCAGCAGCGCCGTCTCCTCCGCTGCGGCGGGCTGGAACGGGCGGCCGGTCAACACGTTGCGCACGGCGTCCAGTGTCTTCTGCAGGGAAAAGCGGGGCGGGTTCACCCCCTTGGCCGCGCGGGTCTCCAGACCCTGAATCAACTGGTCGACGGGTCGATCGATCGACTTCACCCGCGCCAGCCAGGCCAGCGCCCCCACCTTGTCCCGCACGGGATGATAGGTGGTCAGGGTGTCGATGATTTCCCCATGCCGGCCATTGAAATGGTCGGCCAGATAGAAATTCCCGCGCCAGCGGGCGACGGACAGGCGTTCCTCGGCCTGATATTCCCACAGCTTCTTGTTCAGCAGGCTTTCCGGCGACAGTTTCGCATCGGGAAAGTCGCGCCGCAGCCTTTCCAGGTCGCGGGCCGTTTCAGCATCATCGGCGGCCAGGGACGCGTCGGACAGGTCATCCCAGGCCCCCTGGTCCCCCGGCAGCCCCAAGGCGGTGCGCAGTTCTGGGGATTTGGCGGCCTGCCGGGCGAAGGCGTCGGCGAAGAAGGCGTCCAGGTCGGCATCGATGCCGGTGGCGGGGGCGCCTGCCCGCACCGTCAACACCCCGCCCGTCAGGCTCCAGGCGGCCAACCCGCAGCAGGAGCAGAGAAAGGCCCGGCGGCCCATGGTCGACGTGGCATCAAGCGGACCCATCACATCCCCTTCCCTTATCCATGGCGGACAAGAGAGTAGGTCGAGTCGTATACGATCGGCAAGGGGATGGACCAGGGCCGGATATGGGAATTGGACCCTTCCCGACCCTGGTGCCAGCGTCGTCAGCGTGTGGCGGCGTAGCGCGCTTCCATCGCGTCCCACAGCGTTGATTCCAGGGCCGATCCGTTCAGGCGGTTGATCTCCTGGATGCCGGTCGGGCTGGTGACGTTGATCTCCGTCAGGTAGTCGCCGATAACGTCAATGCCGACGAACAGCAGGCCCTGTTTGCGCAGCGTCGGGCCGATCGCCTCGCAGATCTCCTGCTCCCGCGCTGTCAGCACGGTCTTGCCCGCACTGCCGCCGGCATGGAAATTGGCCCGCGCCTCCCCATCCTGCGGGATGCGCGACACGGCACCCGCGGGCTTGCCATCGATCAGGATGATGCGCTTGTCGCCCTTGCGGATCTCCGGCAGGTATTTCTGCACGATCACCGGTTCGCGATAGAGCTGGGTGAAGGTCTCCAAGAGCGCGCCCAGGTTCTCGTCATCTGGTTTCACGTGAAACACACCGGAGCCGCCATTGCCGTAAAGCGGCTTGACGATGATGTCCTTCCATTCCGCCCGCGCCGCCAGCACCTCCTCGCGCGAGGAGGTGATGACCGTCGGCGGCATCAGGTCGGGGAAATGGGTGACAAACAGCTTTTCCGGCGCGTTGCGCACCGACACCGGATCGTTCACGACCAGCGTCTTGGGATGAATATGTTCCAGAAGATGCGTGGCCGTGATGTAGGCCATGTCAAACGGCGGGTCCTGGCGCATCAGCACCATGTCCATGGTCGACAGGTCGATCACCTCCGCGGCACCCATGCTGTGATGGTTTCCGCGTTCGCGCCGCACCTGCATGGGGCGCACGCGGGCATAAAGCTTGTTGCCGCGCAGCGCCAGATCGCGCGGATGATAATGCCACAGGGCATGGCCGCGGCGCTGGGCTTCCAGCGCCATCATGAAGCTGCTGTCGGTATCGATATTGATGGACTCGATCGGGTCCATCTGGATGGCGACCTTCAGGGTCATGGATCAATCTCCGGCACAGGGGCGGAAAGGAGGATGCGGATAGGAATACCGCATTCGGACGACAGCACCATGCGCGCCGTCACAGGAACTCAGTTCAGCCGGCCGCGCAATTGCCGCAGCAGATGCTCGGTATTCTCCAGCAGCTGGGCCGATGCCCCGCGCGCACGGCCCAGCCGCAGGAAATGTTCGAACGCCGCGATGCCGGCCGACAGGTTGCCCAGATGCGCGTTCAGCAATCCCGATTCCCGCCACAGGCCGATATGGTCGGGCGCGAACAGCAGCATTTCCTCCACCACGGCCAGCGCCTTGGCGGGCTGGTCCGTCGACAGATGGCGGAGCTTCAGGTTGTTCTGCAGGCGCAGCAGCACTTCGCGGTTCGACACCGGGGCATAATGGTCGGGCGTCAGTTCGGCTTCCATGCCCATGGTCAGCTTCAGCAGGTCGCGCAGGTCGCGCGGATCACGCGGATTGGCGCCATCGAACGGGTCGAGGATCTGCCGCCCGCCGGCATGGTCCAGCCGGATCAGGAAATGGCCGGGGAAGTTCAGCCCCATGATTGTCCAGCCATTGGCCCGGGCCGCCACCATGATCAGGATGCCCAGGCTGACAGGCAGGCCGCGCTTGCGGTCAATGACCCGGAACAGGTTGGCATTCTGCAAGTCGCTGTAGGTCTCGCTGTCACCCTGATAGCCATGGCGGACCGCCATCAGCTGGTTCAGCGCCGCGACCCGATCGGCCAGCGTCGGCGCACCACCCATCTCCGCCACGATGTCAGCCAGATCCGTGGCCAGGTCGGCCAGATGCCGCCGGTAGGGGACAAGGTCTGTCCCCGGATACTCCAAAAGCGCCAGCGCCAGGGCAGCCTCGCCCAGGTCGATATCATCATCTGCCACTTGGCCGATGTGGCGCAGGATGTCCAAGGCCTGTTGGCGCGGCGTCACGGGCGGTGCTTGCTCGTCAGGAATGAACCGCGTCTCCCATAGCGCAGCCCCCATCCCCTGTCGAGCCGTAATGGCATGCCCCTTGACCGTTCGTCTGGCTTGTCCCGGGGGAATGTCAGATCAGACCGGCGGAGAGGTGGCTTGCGAGGTAACGGCATTATCCTTACATAGTCCCTCGCTTCGATATATGGTTACCCAATTGTTAACTGCGCGCGGGCAAGGGAACCAAGCACCGCGAAACACAGATCCAGCCAACGGAAACCTCCATGGCCAGCAAAGCCGGTAGCGAAACAAGCAATTCTCGCATCCGCCAGACGCCGAAGAGCATCGCGACCCATCAACGGATCATAGAGGCAACCATCCGTTGCTTTCTGGACCTGGGCTATCATCGGACGACCACGTCGGAGATCGCCAAGCAGGCAAAGGTCACCCGTGGTGCGGTGCAATATTACTTCCCGACCACGCCGGAAGTGCTGCGCGCGACAGTGGACCACATCATCCAGCGCTTTCTGGAAGATTTCGTGCAGGCGGCTTCGACCGCCCCGCATGATGGTGCAGCTGGTCTGGACAACGGTATCGACGCCCTGTGGAAGGCTGCCCACCACCCGCTCTGGACTGTCTGGAAGGAACTGGACGCTGCTGCCCGTACCGATCCGGAACTGGCAGCCATCGTCTATCCGGCCAAAGAGCATTTCGGTCAGCGTTGGGAAGAAACAGCCACGGAAATCTATGGCACCTATCTGGCCGCCGATCCCGTCAAGTTCGAGATGGGGCGCCATCTGACCTGGCAATTCCTGCAGGCCATCGCCGGCACCCGCTTCGGCGATGCGGAGAAGGACCGGGAGGTCAAGGACCGGCTGCTGACCGAATTCAAGCATCTGATCCGCCAATATTGGGGCATGGATGCCTGACCCGTGGTTATTTTTGCAGGAAAAGCGTTGTGACAGAAAGACTTACCCTTGCACAGCCGGCCCGTGTTGGGCAATCTGGCAGGGTTTAACAAGGCGGCCGCGGGCATTGACCTTCCGCCCGGCCGGTCAATGGTCGGTGAAGGTCTGGTCCCGTTAATCGACGCCACCGTCCCAGGGGGGATTTAAAGGCATGACCAAGTCGGAACTGATCCAGCGACTGGCCGAACGCAACCCGCATCTTTACCAGCGGGACGTGGAAAAGATCGTCACCACCATCTTCGACGAAATCACCGAGGCATTGGCCCGGGGAGACAGGGTGGAGTTACGTGGCTTCGGCGCCTTCTCCGTCAAGCGTCGCGATGCACGCACCGGCCGCAATCCCCGCACGGGCGAGAGCGTGGATGTCGATGAGAAGGTGATCCCCTTCTTCAAGACGGGCAAGCAGCTGCGCGAGCGGCTGAACACCGACGAATAATTTCACCGCAATCCCGGCCGCGCCCCGGCAGGGTAGCCAGGGGCGCGGCCGGCGGCAGCACCGATCACAAGATGCTGCAGGCTTCGTCGAATTCCAGGCGCGGGCCGCGCGGATGCAGGCCAGCTGCATCGCCATAACCCAGATTGCAGATGAAGTTGGCCTTATATCGGCCGTCGGGGAAGAATTCGGCGTTCAGCACGGCCTGATCAAAACCCGACATCGGTCCGCAATCCAGACCGACAGCCCGGGCCGCCAGGATGAAATAACCGGCCTGCAGGGAACTGTTGCGGAACGCCGTTTCAAAGGCGACGGCCGGGTCGGCGAACCAGGGCCGTGCGTCCACATGCGGGTACAGCTTGGGCAGGTTCTCGGCAAAGCGCGTGTCGTAAGCCAGAATGGCCGTGACCGGTGCCGCCATGGTCTTGTCCAGATTGCCCGCCGACAGGCAGGGCTTCAGCCGTGCCTTGCCCTCCGGGCTGGTCACGAAGACGATACGCAGCGGACAGCAATTGGCGCTGGTCGGCCCCCAGCGCAGCAGATCATGGATCTGCCGCAGCAAGGTCGGATCGACAGGCCGGTCTGTGAAACGGTTATGGGTGCGGGCGGCCTGGAACAGCTGATCCAGCGCCGCATCATTCAGCGTCTGCGACATGATGCTTCCTTTTGCGAACAACATTGTTCCCGTCTTATACCAGGGTCAGAAAGTTCTGGCTTCTGGCCCTGGTATCGGCCGCGACGGCGGCCGCGCGGGGCTGATGCCCGCGAAGCCAAGGCCCGCGGATGCGGGCCGCCCGGCGTTTGAGGGGCCGGAAAGTTCCGACCCTTGGTCGGCACTTTCCAGCATTGGTATTACGCGGCGGGAATGGCAAAGGACAAGCATGACCGCAGGAACGGGCCGATGTCACCGCCGCATGGAGGCGGGAACAATACCCTCGGTCCGCGCCGGCATTGTCGCATTGGCCGCCACCGGGACGACCTTCGCCTTGGGTTGCGGCCCCAGCACCTCTTCCATCTGATCGTCGGTCAGCACGGCCCTGTCGAAGTCCGACAGGTTGTTGACCCGGATCAGGGAGCGGATGGTGCGAATATAATCATCCCCGCGTTCCGAATAGCTGACCAGGGCATTGGCCAGGGTCAGGCCCTCGATGGGCTTGTCCTTGGCGTGCAGGCTGGCCCGCATCTGCCGGAACTGCGCATAGGCGCGGTGGGTGTTCAGGTTACGGATATAGCTTTCGACACTGCCCTTGGGATCGTCAAAGGCGCGGAACCGATAGGTGTCGCCCTGTCGCCGGTTGCGCGGTGCAATGCCCGCATCTTCCGGCTTCCAGGTCTGCTCGCCAAACAATGCATTGCCCTTCTGCGCGATGCGGGACGTACCCCAGCCGCTTTCCTCCGCAGCCTGGGCCAGCGCCAGGGAAGCAGGAACGACATCCACCCGTTGCAGCAGAGACCTGGTATTGACCTCACCCTCCACGGCCATGCCGTACTGGACAGCCAGCTCGGCCAGCCAGAGCCGGTCCTGGGGTGCCAGGCTCTCACCCGACTGCTTCAGCGCATGCAGGCGCAACAGCCGGTCGCGGTCCTTCTCGATACGCTCATTCGTCATCAAGATCAGCGGCAGCAGCGTTTTCACGAACAAAGCCTTGCGGTCATCCGGGCTTTCCAGCGCCGTCATCCCCGTAGGCAGGTCGGTCAACACGACACGCGGAACCGTCTTTTCCCCGCTGCGCACACCCTCGATGCGGTAATCGCGGGCATGGAACAGGTCCAGCGTGGCCTTCGCTTCCAGCTTGAAATCCGGATCGTGTCGGGTGGTGACCATGGCCAGTTGAACGGGTGCCGCCATTTCGGGGCGCGCCACCGGCAGCAGGAATTCCCGCGCCGTGCGATCCAGGGTCCAGCTGGAGGCATTCACAAAAATGGTCGCCGGCAGGACGGCGATGAGCATCACAAAAAGGGCCGACACGCCCCAGATGCGGGCAGCCGTACCGCGGGGGCTTTCGCAGCCCTCGTTCGCGTCTGTCAGCATATTTTTTTCAATCCCTTACAGTCCAAGCCGAAAAGGACACGACGCACCGCCCTCATGGCGCGCATCCGTCCATTTTGCCGGAGCAAACTCCGCACTCTGGCCACTGGCCCGAAATGGGGCCGGCCGGTCAGGTTCAGAAGGCAATACCCGCGCACGGGCCCCTTCCTGGGGCCTCTCCGTCCGGGTCATGCCGACGGGGTCCAATTCCCCCGCAACAGGGGTCCCCCGACCCCCCGGGCATGGCATCTGCCAGTCCATTGCGTCCAAATTTAGGCGCCAGAGATAGGCGCAAATTTAGACATCTTTTATGAACCAGAAGGACACTCTACCGAATCTGCTGCACTTCGACAACCTCGGGAATATAGTAGCGCAGCATATTTTCAATTCCGGCCTTCAGGGTGGCGGTGCTGCTGGGGCAGCCGGCGCATGCGCCCTTCATGGCCAGATAGACCACGCCCTTGTCAAAACCGTGGAAAGTGATGTCGCCGCCGTCCTGGGCCACGGCCGGCCGCACCTTGGCGTCCAGCAGTTCCTTGATCTGCGCGACGATCTCGTCATCATCCTCGTTGATGGTGTTGTCATCGGCCTGGGCCGACAGCAGCACGGGCTTGCCCGTGGCGAAATGTTCCATGATGGCGCCCAGGATGCCGGGCTTCATCACGTACCAGTCGCGGCTTTCATCCTTGGTGACCGTGATAAAGTCGCCCGCCAGGAAAATGCGGGTCACGCCTTCCACCGCAAACAGGCGATCGGCCAACGGCGACCGGGCAGCCGCATCGGCGGCATCGGTGAAGTCCGCCGTTCCGGTGCCCAGCACATCCCGACCCGGAAGGAACTTCAGGGTGGCGGGGTTCGGGGTCTCTTCGGTCTGGATGAACATGGGTCGCGATCCTGATCATGCCGTCATCGGCTCCGGTCCCGAAGGTGGGGCCGATCGCCGGCATAATCAAGCACCGGCAGCGCCATGCATGGCAGCCACCGCCATGCGCCGATGGGGACAGCTGGCCAGATCGCCGGGGCAGAGACGTCGGCCAAAGCCGGCGCAAACCCCCGGCAGCGCCGCCAGGGCCTGTCGGACCAGCGGGGCGAGGGACGCGCCGTCCGTCGGTTGCATATCGGCCAATTCCAACGACAGGATACCCGATCCCTGCGCCGCCATACGCCAATGCGGCAGGAATTCCGCCCAGGTGGACCGCAGCAGCGACCAGGGCAGCAATGGCAGGATGGTCACCGTGGAGGATCGCAGTCGCCGCAGCGTCGTGTCCACCGAAGGCAGTCCGCTGTCAGCAAAGCCGGGGATGGGCAGCAGTGCGGAAACCACCCGTTGCGGCCGGATATCCAGAAGCCTAGCCAGTTCGGCGGCAAGCCTGCCCATCTGCCAGGCCAGGGGGTCACCCGCGCCCGTGCCCGTGCCCGGTGCCAGCAGCAGCAGCGTGCCATCGGCAGTGGGGGCGGCGGTCGCCCCCATCGCATCCACCGCCCGTTGTGCCAGCCGGCGCAGGAATGGCGGGTCGGTCGGATGACAGCACAGGCTGCTGGCAGGTGCCGTCAGGCCGGCACCGGCCATCGCCCGTCGCCATTGCGTCAGGGCCAGCCCGTTCAGTCCACTGCTGAACAAGGGCGACGGCGGAACCATGACGATCCGATCCGGCTGGAACCGGGCCACCTCATGTGCAGCCGCCAGCAAGGATGGGGCCGTGAACAGGCAGGCGGTGAAGACCTGCACTGTCCCGAACTCCCAGAGTGCGTTTTCCAGCTCATAGCCGATGGGATCGACGGCACCGGCCGTCATCTCATCCACCTGGAATTCCCGGGCAAGTCGCCGGGTGCGCAAGGCCAGCAAGGCCCGCGCAGCCAGCGCCGGTGCCCCCACCGTTCCTGCGGTGAGCAGCGCCCTGAAATAGTCCGGAACCAGACTGTCGTCCGCCGGCTGTCCAGGCTGAACCAGGACGATCGCGATGCGGGCGCGTGGGGGTGAACTGTCCATCGACACGCAAGATGTGGAGGGGTTTGATCAACCCCTTGTGTCACCCCGCCAGTCGCGGATCAACCCGGCCAAACGAGATACGTTTTCCGGCGGTGTTTCCTTGATAATCCCATGCCCAAGGTTGAAAATGAATGGGCCATTTCCCAAAGTTTCCAGCAATTTGCGCACGGCGCTGTCCATCGCCTCCCCGCCGGCGATCAGCAACACCGGGTCCAGATTGCCCTGTACGACCACCTTGCCTTGAAGCTGCCTGGCTGCCCAGCCGGCAGGCACGCCCGGATCCAGCGATACACCGTCAACGCCGGCCTTTTCGACGAAGGATTCCAGGTTCAGCCCGGCCATGCGGGGAAAGCCGATGATGGGGATGCCGGGGTGCCGCCGCTTCAGGGCGGTGGTGATGCGCTGGGTAGGTTCCACGACAAAGCGCTGGAAATCGTCGGCGGACAGGGCGCCGGCCCAGCTGTCGAACAGCTGCACCAGTTCCGCCCCGGCTTGGATCTGCATCGACAGATATTCAATCGTCGCTTCGACCAGGATGTCGATCAGCTGGTTGAAGCCGGTGGGGTCGGTGTAGGCGAAGCGCTTCACATGCGCGTATTCCTTCGACCCTGCCCCTTCCACCATGTAGCAGGCGACCGTCCATGGCGAGCCGGCGAACCCGATCAGGGCCGTCCGGTCATCCAGGGCCGCCCGAATGCGTGACACGGTTTCATAAACGGGTGCGGCCCGACGGTGGAGACCATCGATATCCAGCCGCGTCAGCCCGGCCTGGTCGCGGATGGCATCCAGCTGCGGCCCCTCGCCTTCGGCAAAGCGCAGCCCCTGTCCCAGCGCCCAGGGAACGATGAGAATGTCGGAGAACAGGATGGCGGCATCCATGCCATAGCGGCGCAGGGGCTGCAGCGTCACTTCGCAGGCCAGCTCGGGATTAAGGCACAGATCCAGGAAACCACCGGCCTGGGCCCGCACCTGCCGATATTCAGGCAGATACCGTCCCGCTTGGCGCATCAGCCAGAAGGGCGGCGGTGTCTGGGGCTGGCCGGCAAAGGCTGCCAGCATCTTCTTGGGCGACGGATTTTGGGTCTGGCTCATGGCACGGAAACCTGGGTCACGGAGGGTATCGAACGGGGCCGGACTTTATCCCATCCCCCTCTTCTTAATACTCACTTTTTTAAAAGAAGGATTGATGGTGTAGAGGGGCCTGTGGATAACGGGAATTCAGTTTTGTCCCGATGGTTTTCCACATTTGACGGGGTTTCGGCAGATTGTGGAAAAGTTCTGTGGAAAAAGCAGCGGAGAACACGGCAGGAACCGCCGAATTCCTGGAAATTCCGACCGGCGGAGAGATGGGGACAAAAAGCCCGCGCTGCCCGATTCGTCCTTGATTCACAGGTAAACCCGCAGAGATCATCCCAAGGCGGTGAACCGACCTGATAAACTGCGGGCTTGCCAGGGATGGAATGGGGCCGTACCCATTTCCGGCGGCTTCACGCACATTCGTCCCCGAGATATCCCCAGGAGCGGTTCACACACGATGTATCCCGGCTCTTCCATCGGCGGTGAAAAGGTCCCGTCCACCGGCCCCAAGACTTTCCATCTGCATCTGGTGTCTGATGCCACGGGGGAGACCATCAATTCCGTCGCCCGCGCCTGCGTCAGCCAGTTCGACCAGGTGCAGCCGATCGAACATTTCTGGAACCTGGTCCGCACCGAACGGCAGCTGGATATGGTGCTGGAAGGCATCCGGGAGAATCCCGGTCTGGTCATGTACACATTGGTGAATGAGAAGCTGCGCCACCGCCTGCAGGATACCTGCCGGGAACTGGCGGTGCCTTCCATCTCCGTGCTGGATCCGCTGATCGACGCGCTGGCGGCGTTTCTGGGCCTGCAGAGCCAAAGCAAGCCGGGCCGTCAGCACGCGCTGACGGCCGAGTATTTCAGCCGCATCGACGCCATGGATTTCGCCTTGAACCATGATGACGGGCAAAGCGCCTGGGGTCTGCACGATGCCGACGTCATCCTGGTCGGGGTCAGCCGCACCTCGAAGACACCGACCTGCATCTATCTGGCCAATCGCGGGATCAAGGCAGCCAATATTCCCTATGTCCCCGGCTGCCCCCTGCCGCCGGAGCTGGACCAGTTGACGCGGCCCCTGATCGTCGGTCTGACCAAGGACCCGGAGCGGCTGGTGCAGATCCGCCGCAACCGGTTGAAGCTGCTGAACCAGGGCGACGACACTTCCTACACCAATATCGACAAGGTGAAGGACGAGTTGCTGGAGGCCCGTCGCCTGTTCACGCGCAAGGGATGGGCCGTCATTGACGTGTCGCGCCGGTCGATCGAGGAGACGGCGGCCGAGGTGATGATGATCCTGGCCCGCCGCCGGCCGAATTTGGCGCAAGCTGTGGCCCAGGCCGTGGCCAATGTCCCGGCCACGGGCCGGGAGGAGACGCCGTAATGCCTTCCTTCCTGTCGTCGGAACCGATCATCCTGGCATCGGGGAGCGCCTCGCGCCGTCGCATGCTGGAAGCCGCGGGCGTGGAGGTGCATGCCGAACCGCCGCGCGTGGACGAGGAGGAGATGAAGCATTCCGGCAAGGCCGCCGGCATGAAGCCGCCGGAGGTGGCAGAGGCGCTGGCTGATCTGAAGGCATCCAGGATCGCCCGCAAATATACGGTCGGATACGTCCTGGGCGCGGACCAGATGCTGGAATGCGATGGGCATTGGTTCGACAAGCCGATCGATCGCGCCGATGCCGTCAACCATCTGCGCCGTCTGTCAGCTCGCACCCATACGCTCTATTCCGCAGCCGTGCTGTTCCATAATGGCGTGCGCGTCTGGCACCATATCGACCACGCTACATTGACGATGCGGCCCCTGTCGGATGCCTTCATCGACCGCTATCTGGATGCGGCCGGCGACGCTGCCCTGTCCTGTGCCGGCGCCTATCAGGTCGAAGGTCTGGGGGCGCAGCTGTTCACCAAGGTGAAGGGTGACCATTTCACCATCCAGGGCCTGCCCCTGCTGCAGGTGCTGGATTTCCTGCGCACGCGGCGGGTGATACCGGTCTGATCGGGGAGTTTGGGACATGCTGACCGGCAAGGGTCTGGTGGCGGGCGTCATGGGCTGGCCCGTCAGCCATTCACGCAGCCCGCTGCTGCACGGGTTCTGGCTGCGCCAATATGGGATTGATGGCGCCTATGTTCCGCTGGCGGTGCCGCCGGACCGGGCCGAACAGGCCCTCCGCGCCCTGCCCGCCCTGGGCCTGCGCGGGTGCAATGTCACGATCCCTTACAAGGAACTGGCCTTCCGCCTGGTCGACCGGCTGGATGCGTCGGCCCGGCGCATCGGCGCCGTCAACACCATCATCGTGGCACCCGACGGCACCCTGGAAGGTCGCAACACGGATGGCTACGGGTTCTGGGAAAATCTTGCGGCCTGCGCGCCGGCAACCTGGTCGGTAACGGCCGGTCCGTCGGTGGTGCTGGGCGCCGGCGGCGCGGCCCGGGGGGTCGTTGTGGCATTGCTGGATGCCGGAGCACCCGAAATCCGTCTGTTGAACCGGACCCAGGCTCGTGCAGCCGAAATCGCCGCTGATCTGGGCGACCCGCGCATCAAGGTCGGCGACTGGGACAGCCGGTCCCGTGCGCTGGACGGGGCTGTGCTGCTGGTCAACAGCACCAGCCAGGGCATGACCGGCTATCCGGCGCTGGAGATCGATTTGTCCCCCCTGCCAACCGATGCTGTGGTGACGGACATCGTCTATGTTCCGCTGGTCACCCCCCTGCTGCTGGCGGCGCAGGCGCGGGGCAATCCGACCGTGGATGGTCTGGGCATGTTGCTGCACCAGGCCCGGCCCGGCTTTCACGCCTGGTTCGGCACCGATCCGCAGGTAACGGACGACCTGCGCCGCTTTGTTCTGGACCCGCGATGATCATTCTTGGACTGACCGGGTCCATCGGCATGGGCAAATCGACGGCGGCGGTGATGCTGCGCCGGCTGGGCTGTCCCGTGCATGATGCCGATGCCGCCGTCCACCGGCTTTATGCCAGGGGTGGTGCCGCCGTTCCCCGCATCGCTGCCCTGTTCCCTCAGGCGGTGAGGGATGGTGCCGTTGACCGCGTGGCCTTGGCGGCCGCCGTCCTGGGCAGGCCTGAGGCATTGAGACGGCTGGAGCAGGCGGTTCATCCGCTCACCCGCGCCGATTCCGACGCCTTTCTGAAGCGCTGTGCGCGACACCGGGTGCCGCTGGTCGTGATGGATATCCCCTTGCTGTATGAAACGAGCGGGGAGAAGCGCGTGGATGCCGTCATCGTGGTCACCGCTCCACCCTTCATCCAGCGCACCCGCGTTCTGGCCCGTCCGGGCATGAGCCCGGCCAAGCTGGCCAATATCCTGTCCCGGCAGACCCCGGACCGGATCAAGCGCCAGCGCGCCGATTTCGTGGTGCCGACCGGCTTGGGGCGACGCTTGACGCTGACCCGGCTGGCCCGCATCGTGGCGCTGCTGAAGCGGCGCAAGGGCCGCGTCTGGCCCCCGCGCAAGGGACCACGATTTGCCAAGTGAAAGATAAGCCATGCGTGAAATCGTTCTGGATACCGAAACCACGGGCATCGACGCCCTGAACGGCGACCGCATTGTGGAAATCGGCTGCGTGGAACTGTTCAACCATGTCGCCACCGGCAAGCACTACCACACCTATCTGAACCCTGAACGCGACATGCCGGCGGAGGCGGAGGCGGTGCATGGGCTGTCGGCAGCCTTTCTGTCGGACAAGCCCTTGTTTCCCGCCGTGGTCGGAGATTTCCTGGATTTCGTCGGCGATGCGCAACTGGTCATCCATAATGCGACCTTCGACATCGGCTTCCTGAATGCCGAACTGGCGCGCATTGGCATGGGCAAACTGACGAACCCGGTTGTCGATACGGTGAAGATCGCGCGCAAGCGCTTCCCCGGCGCGCCGGCCAGCCTGGACGCACTGTGCCGCCGCTTTGATATCGACAATTCCAACCGCACCCTGCACGGGGCCCTGCTGGATAGCCAGCTGCTGGCGGAAGTCTATCTGGAGCTGATGGGTGGCCGGCAACCCGATCTGGTTCTGGCCGGTGGACCGGTCGTGCAGACGAATGTGGAGGTTGTCGTAGCACCCGTGGCCCGCGTCTCCCGCCCCCCTCGCCCGCATGCCCCCAGTGCGGACGAGCTGGCCGCGCACGAGGCCTTTGTGAAGGGATTGAAGAACGCGGCCTGGCTGGCCTCCTGAGGATCCGACGCCCCGGTGTTTCACGTGAAACACCGGGGCGACAGTGTCAGGGGATCAGCAGGGTGGCCCCGGTCGTGGTCCGTGATTCCAGGGCACGGTGGGCCGCGGCAGCGTCCTGCAGGGCGAAACGCTGGTGGATGTTGATCTTCACCGCACCATCGCGAACCACATTGAACAGATCGTCCGCCATGGCCAGCAGTTCGGCCCGGGTGCCGGCATAATGTCCGACGGATGGGCGGGTCAAGAACAGCCCACCCTTGCGGTTCAGCAGGCCGATATCGAAGGGTGGCACCGCGCCGCTGGCATTGCCGTAGCTGACCATCAGGCCGCGCCGGCGCAGGCAGTCCAGGGACAGGTTGAACGTATCCTTGCCCACACCGTCATAGACCACATCGACACCGCGTCCACCCGTAATCGCGCGCACCCGGGCGGGCACGTCCTCCGTCCGGTACAGGATGACATGGTGACAGCCATGGGCGGCGGCCAGGGCAGCCTTTTCCTCGGACCCGACGGTACCGATGACGGTAGCACCCAGGGCGTTCGCCCATTGGCTGGCCAGCAACCCCACCCCGCCGGCAGCCGCATGGATCAGCACGACATCACCCGGTTGTACGACATGGGTCTGACGTAGCAGATATTGCGCCGTCAGCCCCTGCAGCAGCATGGCGGCCGCAACCTCGTCAGTGATCCAGTCTGGCAGGCGGATCAGGTTGGTCGCTGGCATGACGCGGCGCTGCGCATAGGCGCCAAGGGGAGATTGGCCATATCCAACACGGTCACCGGGCGCGACGTCAGTCACCCCCTCGCCCACGGCCTCGACAATGCCGGCACCCTCCATCCCGGGCGTGAAGGGCAACGCCGCGGGATAGAGGCCCGTTCGGTAATAGACATCGATGAAGTTCAGGCCGATGGCCGTATGTCGAACCAGGGCCTGGCCGGGTCCGGGTTGACCTGGATCTGTTGCCTCCCAGCGCAACACCTCCGGTCCGCCGGTTTCACGCACGATGATGGCGTGGTTCATGATCGGTTTCCCTGAAATGGAACGGGGCCCGCCATCCGGCGGACCCCGTGCAGGTGGATACAGGTCGGACGAGTGGCCCGTCCGCTGGATCAGCCCAGATGCTTCTTGAAGAAATCGAAGGAATAGGAGTGGGCCACCTTCGCATCCCCGTCATGGTAGTGCTTGCCGCCGATGCGCGTGAAGGCATGGTCGCGTTCCGGGTAGACATGCGTCTCGACCAGGAAATTGCCGGCCACGGCATCCAGGATCGTCTTCTGCGCGTCGGGCGGCACGAACCCATCCTTGCCGGCGATATGCAGCATCAGCGGTTTGGTGATGGCCGAAACCTCTCCGATATCCTTGTCGATGCCCACGCCGTAATAGCTGACAGAGGCATCGATATCGGTGCGGGTGGCGGTCAGGTAGGCCAGCTTGCCGCCCAGGCAGAAACCCACCGCCCCGACCTTGCCCGTCACGCCCGGATATTGCCGGATATAGTCGATGGTGGTTTGCAGATCCTCCACACCCTTTACCTCATTGAAGCCCTGGTAAAGCTGGAAGGCTTTCTGCCATTCGGCATCGGTCTGGTCGGTGATCTGGATGCCCGGTTCCTGACGCCAGAACAGGTCGGGGGCGATGGCGAAATAGCCAGCGGCGGCATAGGTGTCGGCCACAGCGCGCAGGTTGGCATTCACGCCGAAAATTTCCTGGATGACAACAATGGCGGGGCCTTGGCCGCTGGTCGGGGCGGCCAGATAGGCGCTGAAGTTGCCGTCGGGGCACTGGATCATAACGTCAGGCATGGGGATATCCTTCTTTGAATGGGCTGGATTGAAATGCGGTGCATTATCCGCCCAGCAGGGCGGAAAGGTCTGTGGCCGTCGTCACCGGGGCCGAACAATGCTGTTCCTGGCAAAGATAAGCCGTAACGCTTCCCTTAACCATGGTCTTGCCTGCGGCGGGATGATGCGGGGGCAACGGGGTTGCATCCGGAGAACGCTGGATCAGCAGCAAATTGGGCCGGGATTTGCGCAACGCGCATTGTATCATGCGCGCGGCTTCGGGGTCGTCGGGTGTGCCGACGATCACCAGCACCTGCCCATGCTGCCGCAGGTCGATACCGTTCAGGAACCCGGCTAAGGGGAAGAAATTCCGCGCCACCTCCCCCGCAAAGGCGGTGATCAGGTCGTCGGCGCGCTGCCGCCAGGCATCACCGCCGGTCAACAGCCACAGGCGGCTGAACAGTCCGACCAGCGTGCCGTTGCCGGCGGGCACCGCATTGTCATGGGCATGGCGCGGGCGGCGGATCAGGTCGTCGGCATCATCCGGGGTGATGAAATAGCCGCCATCGCTCTCATCATGAAAATGGGTTTCGATCCGGTCGACCCAGGCGATGGCCTGGTCCAGATAGGGCTCCTGCCCCGTCATTTCATAAAGGGTGATGGCGGCACGGGCCATGTTGGCATGGTCTTCCAGTGTGCCGCGATGCCGTGCCTGTCCGTCGCGATAGCTGTGCAGAAGACGGCCGTCGGGCGTGGACATATGTTCTGCGATGAAGGCAAAGGCCCTTCGCGCGGCATCCAGCCAGTCCACCCGTTCGAACGCGGCACCGGCCCGGGCCAGGGCCGCGATCATCAACCCGTTCCAGTCGGCCAGCACCTTGTCGTCCCAGCCTGGCCGCACGCGCCCGGCGCGGACCTGCAGCAACAGGCCCCGGCAGCGGGCCAGCACCGCCTCCGTCGCGTCGTCGGCCAGGCCGTCCGTGTGCATCCGGTTCAAGATGGTGTGACCTTCGAAATTGCCCTCCGGCGTCACGCCATGTTGGCGGCAGAACAGGTCGGCATCATCGGCGGGCAACAGGCGGCGGATCTCGCTGTCGCGCCAGACATAGAACTTGCCCTCCTCCCCCTCGCTGTCGGCATCCAAGGAGGCGGCAAAGCCGCCGCCCTCGGCGACCATCTCCCGCAGCACCCAGTCGGCCGTCTCGGTGATGCGGGCGGCCAGCAGCGGGTCGCGCGTCTCCTGCCAGACCGTCAGCATCAGGTCGATCAGCTGGGCATTGTCGTAGAGCATCTTTTCGAAATGTGGGACCAGCCACTCCGCATCCACGGAATAGCGGGCGAAGCCGCCGCCCAGATGATCATAGATGCCGCCTTGCGCCATGCGTGTCAGGGTCTGGATCACGGCCGTGGCGAACGGGGGTCGACCTGTATGGCGGAAGGCGCGCCACAGCAGCTCGAAGATGCCGGGCTGCGGGAATTTCGGCGCACTGCCGATGCCGCCCCATTCCGGGTCCACTTCCCGCACCAGCCTTTCGGCCACCTGGATCAGCGTGTCGGGACCGATGGCGCCCCCCGGCTGACTGGCAGCCAGATTGTCCATGGCGTTGGTCAGGGCCTGGACATTGCGGGCCACCTTCTCCGGTTCCTCCGCATAGGTCTGGGCCACCGTGCGCAGCACGTCGGGAAAACCAGGCCGGCCCCAGCGGCGTTCCGGCGGGAAATAAGTGCCACCCCAGAACGGATGTCCGTCGGGGGTCAGGAACATGGTCAGCGGCCAGCCGCCCTGCTGGCCCAGTAGGCTCAGCGCCTGCTGATAGATATGGTCCAGGTCGGGGCGCTCCTCCCGGTCGACCTTGATATTGACGAACAGGTCGTTCATCAGGTCGGCGATGGCGGGATTCTCGAAACTCTCATGCGCCATGACATGGCACCAGTGGCAGGCGGCATAGCCCACCGACAGCAGGATGGGCTTGCCCTCCGCCTTTGCCTTGGCCAGCGCGGCCGGCCCCCACCCCATCCAGTCCACAGGATTGTCCATGTGCTGGCGCAGATAGGGGCTGGTCTCAAGATGCAGCCGGTTGCCGGACCCGCGCGTAACCGCGGTGGGGGAGCGTGCCATGGGGATATCCTGAAATCTGGGGCCCATCATGCGTGATGGCTGTGACGGGCTGATGAAGAACAGATAGTTTATCCTTGTGTCGAACCCAGGGTGCGGGAAAAATCCCGCCTGGTACGGGACGCATCGCAAAGGAGCGCCGGCATGAAGGTCACCATCAATATCGACTGCACGCCGGAGGAGGCGCGAACCTTCCTGGGCCTGCCCGATGTCCAACCGATGCAGGAGGCGCTGATGCGCCAGATGCAGGATCAGATGTCGGCCAATCTGAAGGCCATGGACCCGGAAACCATGATGAAGACCTGGCTGCCCATGGGGCTGCAGGGCATTGAGCAGTTCCAGAAACTGATGTGGTCGCAGATGTCCAACGCCATGGGCACGCCCAGCAAGGATGGCAAGAAGTGAGCGATATCGTGACGGGTGATCCCGCCCCCTACTACCACGCACATGTGTTCGTCTGCACGAACGAGCGGGAACCGGGCCACCCCCGCGGCTGTTGCCGGGAAAAGGGCGGCGATGAGCTGCGCGACTATATGAAGAAGAAGGCCACCGGCCTGGGCCTGGGCAAGAATGTCCGCATCAACAATGCCGGCTGCCTGGACCGGTGCGAACTGGGGCCCGTGCTGGTGGTCTATCCGGAGGGCGTCTGGTACGCCGTGAAGACCAAGGCCGACGTGGATGAGGTGCTGCAGACCCATCTGGTGGAGGGCAAGCGCGTGGAGCGGCTGATGCTGCAGCCCACCGACAAGCTGCCGGCGGATGTGGTGGCGCGGCAGTCCGCCGCCGCCGAGTGATGATGTTTCACGTGAAACACGCCTGATGTACGCCGACACCATCTTCGCCCTGGCATCCGCCCCCGGCCGCGCCGGGGTACAGGTGATCCGTATCTCTGGTCCCGATGCCGGCCGGACACTGCAGGCGCTGACCGGCCGGCCCCTGCCCGCGCCACGGATGGCCGCCTTGGCGGGGTTGATCGATCCGGCGACGGGCGACCTGTTCGATCGGGCGCTGGTGCTGTATTTCGCCGCCCCCGCCAGCTTCACGGGTGAGGATGTGGTCGAACTGCACCTGCACGGGGGCCGGGCTGTGCTGTCGGCGGCGACCCAGGCCCTGACCGGATTGGGCCTGCGCGTGGCGGAGCCGGGAGAGTTCAGCCGCCGCGCCTTTGAGCATGGCAAGCTGGACCTGACGGAAGCAGAAGCCATCGCCGATCTGGTGGACGCGGAAACGGCCGCACAGCGCCGCCAGGCCCTGCGCCAGATGGAAGGGGCGCTGGGGCAGCTCTATGATGGCTGGCGCCATCGCCTGACCCGCGCGCTGGCCCATCTGGAAGCCGATATCGACTTTCCGGAGGAGGATTTGCCCGGTGGCCTGTCCGACGCCGTGCGGCCAGTGGTGGAAGGGCTGGTGGCGGAACTGTCGACGCACCTGGCCGATCAGGGGCGCGGCGAAAGGCTGCGCGACGGCATTTCCATCGCCATCCTGGGGGCACCCAATGCCGGCAAGTCCAGCCTGCTGAACGCCATCGCCCGCCGCGACGTCGCCATTGTCTCCAACCAGGCCGGCACCACCCGCGATGTGATCGAGGTACAGTTGGACCTGGGCGGTTATCCGGTGCTGCTGGCCGACACGGCCGGCCTGCGCGACGCCGCCGATCAGGTGGAAAGCGAAGGCATCCGTCGGGCCCTTGACCGGGCGGCCAAGGCCGATCTGAAGCTGCTGGTGTTTGACGGGGCCGAAATGCCGGACGCGGCCACCCTGGCCTTGGTCGATGATGACGCAATGCTGGTCATGAACAAGGCCGATCTGACGGGTGCGGCCCCGCCCCTGCTGGGCCGCCCGGTCCTGCCGATCTCGGCCCGGACCGGTGAGGGGGTGCCGGCCCTGCTGTCCGCCCTGGAACAGGCCGTGGCCGCCCGCTATGCGCCATCCGGTGCGCCGGCCCTGACACGGGCCCGTCACCGCACGGCGCTGGAGGAATGCCGGGAGAACCTGCGCCGCGCCCTGTCGGCCCCCCTGCCCGAACTGGCGGCCGAAGATGTGCGTCTGGCCGTCCGGGCGCTTGGCCGGATCACGGGCCGGGTGGATGTGGAGGATCTGCTGGATGTGATCTTCCGGGATTTCTGTATCGGGAAGTGATCCCCGCTCCATCCTCCCATGCACCCCTGCCCTTTGACTCAAACTCCGGCTCGCCTTATGGTCCGCGCCCATGCAGAACTATGATGTGATTGTGGTTGGCGGCGGCCATGCGGGATGCGAGGCGGCGGCCGCGGCGGCGCGTGCGGGGGCCCGTACGGCGCTGGTGACCCACAGACAAGAAACCATTGGCGAGATGTCGTGCAACCCGGCCATCGGTGGTCTGGGCAAGGGGCATCTTGTGTGCGAGATCGATGCGCTGGACGGGGTCATGGGCCGGGTGACGGACCAGGGCGGTATCCAGTTCCGCATCCTGAATCGGTCCAAGGGCCCGGCCGTGCGCGGACCCCGCGCCCAGGCCGATCGCAAGCTCTATCGCCAGGCCATGCAGAAGGCCCTGGCCGAACAGCCCAACCTGGACATTATCGCCGCCGCCGCCGAAGACCTGATCATCGACGGTTCCGGCGCCTGCGCCGGCATCGTCACGGGCGATGGGCGGTCGATCCATGCCGGGGCCGTGGTGTTGACGACGGGCACCTTCCTGCGCGGCCTGATCCATATCGGGGAGGAGAAGATCCCCGCCGGCCGCGTGGGCGAGGAACCTTCCATCGGCCTGTCCCTGACTCTGGAGAAGCTGGGCTTCAATCTGGGACGGTTGAAGACAGGTACTCCGCCCCGCCTGGATGGCAAGAGTATCGACTGGGCGGGGCTGGAGGCACAGCCCGGCGACATGCCGCCGCCGCCCTTTTCCACCCTGACCGACCGGATCACGACGCCGCAGATCGACTGCGCCATCACCTACACGACTGAGGCGGTTCACCGGATCATCCGCGCCAATATCCACCGCGCGCCCATGTATTCCGGTCAGATTGAGGGCGTGGGCCCGCGCTACTGCCCCAGCGTGGAGGATAAGATCGTCCGCTTTGCCGACAAGGATCGGCACCAGATCTTCCTGGAACCGGAGGGGCTGGACGATGACACCGTCTATCCCAACGGCATCTCCACCTCCCTGCCCCGCGATGTGCAACTGGAGATCCTGAAGCATATACCGGGTCTGGAACAGGTGCGCATGATCCGGCCGGGCTATGCCATCGAATATGATTATGTCGATCCGCGCGAGCTGACCCGCACGCTGGAAACGCGCCGGCTGCCCCGCCTGTTCCTGGCCGGGCAGATCAATGGGACCACGGGCTATGAAGAGGCGGCGGCCCAGGGGCTGATTGCCGGCATCAATGCCGCCCTTGCCGTGTCCGGATCGGCTCCCTTCGTGCTGGACCGGGCGGAAGCCTATATCGGCGTGTTGATCGATGACCTGATCACGCGCGGCACGTCCGAGCCCTACCGCATGTTCACCAGCCGCGCCGAATACCGGTTGCTGCTGCGTGCCGACAATGCCGACCAGCGGCTGACCGATCGTGGTCTGGCCGTGGGTGTTGTCGGTTCTGTGCGGCAGGCGCATTGGGAGACCAAGAAGGCGGCGCTGTCGTCGGCGCGCGATCTGGTCACCGGCCTGTCGGCGACACCCAACGAACTGGAAAAGCACGGGCTGCATATCAACAAGGATGGTGTGCGCCGCACGGCGCTGGACCTGCTGCGCTATCCGGAGATTGATTTTCCCCGCCTGTGCCAGGTCTGGCCCGATCTGGCCGGACTTTCCCTCGACATTGCCGAACAGGTGGAGATCGACGGGAAATATGCGGGATATCTGGACCGGCAGGAGGCGGATATCCGCGCCTTCCGCAAGGACGAGGCGCTGGAGCTGCCACCCGATCTGGACCCTGACACGATTGCGTCGCTCTCGGCAGAAATCCGCCAGAAATTGAAAAACACGCGGCCGGCCACGCTGGGGGCAGCTGCGCGTATTCCGGGTATGACGCCGGCCGCACTCACCGCTTTGTTGCGACATGTGAAGAAGCGGGGGGATCGTGGCGCCGCGTAAACCATCCAAGCCACTGAAGCTGCCGCCCCTGCCGCGCCCGCCCGGTCCCCCGCCCATGACCCCGGCACAGTTCCAGGCCAAGTTCGGTGTTTCACGTGAAACACTGGAAAAGCTGGAGACCTATGCGGCGCATCTGCGCAAGTGGAACCCGGCCATCAATCTGGTGTCCAACACCACCCTGGACGATCTGTGGTCGCGCCATCTGGCCGACAGTGCGCAGGTGTTCAGTCTGGTGCCGGCGGGCACGCAGCGTCTGGTCGATCTGGGCTCCGGTGCCGGCTTCCCCGGTCTGGTCCTGGCCATCCTGGGCGTACCGGAGGTGCATCTGGTCGAGTCGGATGTGCGCAAGGCCGCCTTCCTGCGCGAAGTGGCGCGGGTGACGGGGGCGCCGGCCACGGTTCACCCTGTGCGGATCGAGAATGTTGACCTGCCCAAGGCCGATATCGTGTCTGCCCGGGCCCTGGCGGAACTGACGATGCTGCTGCCCTGGGCCCATGGTTTGCTGAAACCGGGGGGCACCTGCCTATTCCCGAAGGGCAGGACAGCCGAGGATGAATTGACCGCGGTCGCCAATTCCTGGAATATGCGGGTCGAGCGGTTTCCCAGCCAGACTGATCCGGCCGGAACCATTCTCAGGATCAGTGACCTTTCGCCGAAATGAATCCGTCTCGCCACCAGCCGAACGACAGAGGTTGAACGACAGTGTCGAGCGCCGCCATGCCCCTTCCCGTCCATCGTGCCCGCGTCATCGCGCTTGCCAACCAGAAGGGCGGCGTGGGCAAGACCACGACCACCATCAATCTGGCCACGGCCCTGGCTGCCTGCGGCAAGCGCGTGCTGATCATCGACAATGATCCGCAGGGCAATGCCTCCACCGGCCTGGGTATCCCCCAGAGCAACCGTGAATTCGGCATCTATGATCTGCTGTTCGCCGACCTGACGGTGGAGGAAGTGGCCGTTGCCACCGCCGTCCCCGGCCTGTGGGTGGTCACCGCCAATGTCGATCTGTCGGGCGCCGAGGTGGAACTGGTCAATGTCGACCGCCGCGAATACCGGCTGAAGGACAGCCTGGAGAAATCGTCCGGCGGGTTTGACTATATCCTGATCGATTGCCCACCGGCCCTGGGCCTGCTGACCTTGAACGCGCTGGCCGCGGCCGATGCCGTGCTGGTGCCTTTGCAGTGCGAATTCTA
The DNA here is from genome assembly GCA_943371025.1 of Hydrogenophaga intermedia. Taxonomy (GTDB): domain Bacteria; phylum Pseudomonadota; class Alphaproteobacteria; order Azospirillales; family Azospirillaceae; genus Niveispirillum. The sequence continues at coordinate 105,830 of CALRTC020000010.1, read as the reverse complement.
TGCCCTGGAGGGGCTGTCGCACCTGATCCGGACCATTGAGCGCGTGAAGCGCGCCTTCAACCCCACGCTGGATATCAACGGCGTGGTCCTGACGATGTTCGACCGTCGCAACAACCTGTCCGACATGGTGGCCGCCGATGTGCGCGGCTTCTTCGGTGAAAAGGTCTATGAGACGGTGATCCCCCGCAATGTGCGGGTGTCCGAGGCGCCCAGCCATGGGAAGCCGGTGCTGCTCTACGACCACAAGTCGGCGGGGGCGCAGGCCTATATCCATCTGGCGGGCGAGATGTTGAAGCGCGAGCGGAAGCGGCAGTTGGCTTATGGATGAACCGAGGAAGAACAATTCGCGCACCGGCCTGGGTCGCGGTCTGTCGGCCCTGTTCGGGGAAGCGGCGGGAAATGAGGAGGAGCAGCAGGTTGACCGGGTCCGCCTGACCCGGCTGCTGCCCATTGATCAGGTTCATCCCGGCAAGTTCCAGCCGCGCCGCCGCTTTGACGAGGAGGCGCTGACGGCGCTCGTCGAAAGCGTGCGCGAGCGCGGTATCCTGCAGCCGCTGCTGGTCCGCAAGGACCCCAGCGCCACGCCCGGCCATACCAGTTACGAGATCATCGCCGGTGAACGCCGCTGGCGCGCCGCACAATTGGCCGGCCTGCATGAGGTGCCGGTGCTGGTCCGTACGCTGACGGACCGGGAAGCGCTGGAAATCGCGCTGATCGAGAATATCCAGCGCGCCGATCTGACTCCCCTGGAAGAGGCTGAAGGGTACAAGCGGCTGATGGATGAGTTCAGCCATACCCAGGAAGATCTGGCCCGATCGGTGGGCAAGAGCCGGTCCCATGTCGCCAACATGCTGCGCCTGCTGGCCCTGCCGGACGAGGTGAAGCAGATGGTGCAGGATGGGGCCCTGTCCATGGGCCATGCCCGCGCCCTGCTGTCGGCCCCCGATCCCGTCGCCTGCGCGCAGGAAGTGATCAAGCGGGAGCTGAACGTGCGCCAGACGGAAGCGCTGGTGAAGCAGCTGACGGCCGAACCGCTGGTCCTGACGAAGACTGTCAAGGAGAAGGCGCCCGACACTGTAGCCCTGGAACGGGAAGTGTCGCTGGCCTTGGGGTTGAAGGTTTCGCTGAACGGCGATGGCAAGAAGGGCACGTTGCAGATCCATTACCGCACGCTGGATCAGTTGGACGGCGTGCTGAACCGCATCCTGCGGCGATAAGATTTCCAGGGGCCGGGCGGGTGTAAACCTGCCCGGCCCTTCCATGTCCGCTGGCAAAGGGCGGATCAATAAACACAACAGCAATCTCAGGGGAAACCAATGACCGACAGCAGCCAGATCGGAGCCGCCGCCGCCGCCTATTTCAACGGCTATAGCGCTGCCTTCGCTGCCTATGACGCTGAGCGCATCGCGACCCTGTTCGACCAGCCGCTGACGGTGCTGACGGCGGCCGGTCCCATCGTCCATGCCGATGCGGCGGCTGTGCGCGCCTATGTCGACGGGATGCTGGATACCTATCGCCATATCGGCCTGGCCTGGCCTGTACCGGCGGCCGTCTGGGCCTGGCCCTGCGGCGATGATCTGGCGCGGGCGGAGGTGCTGTGGCTGCTGCGCTCCGCCGACCGGGCGGAGATCATGCGCTTTTCCACCTCCTACGTCCTGCGCCGCGACGGCGATGCCGGCTGGCGGGTGTCGGTGGTGATTTCCTATGAGGAGCCGGCGAAGCTGCCGGCCGGTGGCGTCGGCGCCTGATGTCGCCTACCCTGTCGCTGATCCTGCTGCAGCGTATGCCGGTTGGCAGCGGACAGCCCCCTGCCCGCTTGGATCGCCGGCCCCGGCTTTGTCAGCATCACCCGGACAAGTGACGAACTGTCGATCGTGGTCCCTGGAGACCGCGTTCCGGCCGATATTCCGGCCGTGGGTGCATGGCGGGCGTTGAAGGTGCAAGGACCGCTGGATTTCGCCCTGACCGGCATCCTGGCCGCCCTGACGGCCCCGCTGGCCGATGCCGGCATCAGCCTGTTCGCCATCGCCACCTATGACACGGATTATGTGCTGGTGAAGGAAGAGACCCTGGCGGCCGCGATCAAGGCGCTGACGTCGGCGGGGCATCGGGTGGCGGCGTAGCGGCTTCCCTGGCCCCCTGGCCCCCAAATTCGTGTTCAGCCTCACGAGAACTTGTCTATCTGGGTCTGGCGGCAAAAATTTTGATCGCCTGTTCCGAAATTTTGTCCAAATGGCCCCAGCCTCACGAATTTTGATCGGACAGGGTCTGCAGGCGCAGGCGTGCGGCGGCGGCGCGGGCGATCTCCCAGCGTTTGGCCTGGAAGGCGGCGGCGTTGGTCTGCAGCAGGTCGACCAGGGCGGGGTCGGCATGGCGCGGATGGCCCGCCGAGAAGGGCGGGGCCGGATCATATTCCATGGAAAGCTGTGTGCGTTCCGCCCGCTCCCGGCCGAACAGCAGCCCGGCCAAATGCAGGGCGAAATCAATGCCGGAGGTGACGCCGGCCCCCGTCACGCGATTGCCATCCACCACCACCCGCTCGGCCACGGGGATGCAGCCGAACAGGGAAAGCTGGTCCAGCGACATCCAATGGCAGGTGGCGCGGTAGCCGGTTAGCAGGCCGGCCGCCGCCAGAACCAGGGAGCCCGTGCAGACCGAGGTGACATAGCGGGCGCCGGCGGCTTGTGTCTGCAGGAAATCCAGCGCTTCTGCATCCTCCATCAGCGCCAATTGCCCCGGCCCGCCGGGAACAAACAGGATGTCGGCCTGCGGGGCATCACCCAGGCGATGCGTGGGCAACAGGCGCAGGCCGCCGCTATCCGTTACGGGGTTCAGATCCTTGGCGGCCAGGATGATCTTCACATCCGGAAGACGGGTGAACACTTCAAACGGGCCGGTCAGGTCCAACTGGGTCAGGCGGGGATAGAGCAGCATGACGATGTTCATGGTTCCCTCCAGCCCCGCCAGGGCCGCTCAGTTGCCCCGCCTAGCCAGTTGCGCCAGTTGGAAGAAGGCGCGGGCGCAGATGGTTTCGTCGGGCATGTGGGTGCGCTTGCAGTCGGCTTCGGCTTCCACCAGCCGGTCCAGGGCCGCCTGCAGCTTGGGCAGGGTCCACAGGCGGATCTGGGCCGTCAGGATGGGTTCCAGCTTGAAGAAGACCGGCGGGCGCAGGGCCTTCACGGCGGCCTGCGGCGTCTGGCCCTTGGCGACATGGGCGACGGCCATGTGCAGGCGCTGGAAATAGCGCTGGGCGGCCCGCAATACCGCCACGGTGGCCGTGCCGTCGGCGAACAGGCGGCGCAAGGACCGGTCCACCTCCACCATATCACCGCCAGCCGCGGCCTGGGCCGGTTCGTCCAGGTCCAGGGCTGCGCTGTCGCCGATGACGGCACGCACATCTGCCAGGGTCACCTGCTTTTGCCCCAGCATGTACAGCGCCAGCTTGTCGATCTCGCCCCGCGCCATGGATCGGTCGCCGACCAGATTGCCGGCCAGCCAGTCCCGCGCTTCCACATCGATCTGCAGCCCATGCTCGGCCATCATGCGGCCGATGGTGCCGGCCAGTTCGTCTTCGCCTTCCACATAGCAGGCGATGGCGCCAGCAATATCGCCGGCATCCTCCACCAGTTTGCGCAGCTTGGAGCGGGCGTCCAACTCCCCCGCCTCGATCACCAGCAGCGTGTCGCCGCCGGGTAAGCCCTTCAACAGGGTCGTAATGGCGGGGGCCAGTTTGTCATCGGCGTCGCGGATGCGCACGACGCGCCGTCCACCCGTCAGGGCGATGGCCGCGATTTCGTCGCCCAGGCGGGCCGGATCGGCCGTCACCTGATCGGCCTTCATCTCCGTCACGCGGAACGGGTCGGACAGGTCCGGACAGGCCGATTGCGCCGCCGCCTTGCCGCGTTCACGTACCAGACCCAGGTCGGGACCATAGAGCAGCACCAGCCGCGTGGCCGGCGGCGGGCGCTTGGCAAAGGCGTCGGCGTTTCTGGGCTGGACCTTCATCGCCTTCCCCGCCGCCTATTTCGCGTCGCGGGCGAAGAACAGGGACAGGCGCGTGCGGATATCGTCGGCCAGTTCCGTCAGGCCGCGATCATAGGCATCCTGGCGTGTGGCCAGTACGGCGAACTGACTGTCCACCAGATTGAAGCTGACGACGGCGCGGGAGAAGGTGCGATAGACCACCTGCCCGCTGGCAATATCCACCAGTTCGTAACTGGCCTGCAGGCGCAGGCGGGCGCGGGTGGCCGTGGCATCCTTCTGGATGCCCAGTGCTTCCTCCGCGGCGGCCAGCGACAGGGCCAGGCGGTATTTCGGGCTGCCTGGCCGGCCTTCGCTATAGAACCGGTCGATCAGGTTGTTGCGCAGGACCTGGCCGTTGCGTTCGGCGATCGGGTCGATCTGCACATTGGCCAGGGCGGCGCCGACATCCTGGCTATGCCCGGCATTGCCATAGACCGGCTTGAACCCGCAGGCGCCCAGGGCCACCGGCGACAGGGCCAGCAGCAGGAAGGCGGCAAGGCGGGAGGGACGGTGGGACATGGCGCGCCTGCGACTGTTTGGGGCTTGGCTCAAGAATTTTTGAGAAATCAGACCTGGATTTCCCGGACATAGCCCCGGATGGTTGAAGCAAGCCTCAACCGTCCGGGGCTGATACTCACACAACAATATTCACAATGCGGTTCGGCACCACGATGACCTTGCGCGGTTCCTTGCCATCCATGGCCCGCTGGACATTGACATCGGACAGCGCCGCCGCCTTGGCGTCGGCCTCTGCACAATCGCGGGGCAGCGTCAGGGTGGCGCGCAGCTTGCCATTGACCTGCACGGCCACGGTGACGCTGTCATCGACCACCAGCGAAGGCTCCGACACAGGCCAGGCCCGGTCGACCAGCAGATCATCATGGCCCAGTTCCGCCCACATCTGCTGGGCCAGATGCGGCATCACCGGCTGTACGATCTGCGCCATGGTTTCCAGCGCCTCACGCGCGGCCCAGGCCTCGTCGGCTGCAGGTTCCGCCTTGGCGGCGATCTTGGCCAGGCCGTCGCCCAAGGCATTGGTGAAGGTGCGCAGCTTGGCCACGGCGCTGTTGAAGCGGTAGCCCTCGATATCCTCGCCCACGGCGGCTGCGGCCTTGTGTGCGGCACGGCGCAGGGCTGTGGCATCGGCGCCGAAGCTTTCGGGCTTTGCTGCATCGGCGGCGGACAGGTCAAAGCCCGGCTCCGTCACCAGACGCCACAGGCGGTTGATATAGCGCCAGGCGCCGTCAATGCCGGCCTCGGTCCATTCCAGATCACGGTCGGGCGGGCTGTCGGACATCATGAACAGGCGGGCCGCGTCGGCGCCATAGCTGTTGATGATGCCTTCCGGGTCCACGACATTCTTCTTGGACTTCGACATCTTGATGACGGCGCCGACCGTGACGGGCGATCCGTCGCTGGTCTTTGTGGCCTTGGCCCCCTGGATGTCCACATCGGTCGGGAACAGCCACTTGCCGTCTGCATCCTGGAACGTGGCATGGGTCACCATGCCCTGGGTGAACAGGCCGCCGAACGGTTCCGGCAGATCCAGATAGCCGCAGTGCGACAGGGCACGGGTCCAGAAACGTGAATAGAGCAGGTGCAGGACGGCATGCTCGATCCCGCCGATATAATTATCGACGGGCAGCCAGTACTTCACCAGTTCCTTGTCAAAGGCCACCGTCTCGTTGCGCGGATCGGCAAAGCGCAGGAAATACCAGCTCGACTCGATGAAGGTGTCAAACGTGTCCGTCTCCCGCTCCGCCTCCTTGCCACAGCAGGGGCACTTCACATGCTTCCAGGTGGCGTGGCGAGCCAGCGGATTGCCGGGCGCGTCAAAGGTGACGTCGGGCGGCAGGGTGACGGGCAACTGGTCTTCCGGCACGGGCACCACGCCGCAATCCGGGCAATGGATGATGGGGATGGGGCAGCCCCAGTAACGCTGGCGCGACACGCCCCAGTCGCGCAGGCGGAACATGGTCGTCCCCTGCCCGCGGCCCAGTTCCTCGATCTTCGCGACGGCGGCCTTCTTGCCCTCTTCCACGCCCAGGCCGTCCAGGAAGTCGGAATTCCGCAGCAGGCCGGGGCCGGCATAGGCATCCTTGCCCACGGCAAAGGTCGCCGGGTCCTCGCCTTCCGGCACGACCACGGGCTTCACGGGCAGGTCATATTTGCGGGCAAAATCCAGGTCGCGCTGGTCATGCGCCGGGCAGCCGAAGATGGCGCCCGTGCCATATTCCATCAGCACGAAATTGGCGACATAGACCGGCAGGTTCCAACCCTTGACAAAGGGATGCTCCGCCGTCACCGGCGTGCGCCAGCCCTTCTTTTCCGCCTGTTCCAGCGTTGCTTCGCTGGTGCCCATGCGGTTGCATTCGGCGATGAACTCAGCCAGACCCGCATCGTCCTCGGCCAGCTTGGCGGCCAGCGGATGGTTGGGGCTGATGGCGACGAAGGAGGCACCGAACAGCGTGTCGGGGCGGGTGGTGAAGACCTCCAGATCCTCATGCCCACCCGAAAGCTGGAAGAAGAAGCGGCAGCCCGTGGACTTGCCGATCCAGTTCTCCTGCATGATGCGGACTTTTTCGGGCCAGCGGTCCAGCGTGGCGATGGCCGACAGCAATTCGTCCGCGAAATGCGTGATCTTCAGGAACCACTGGGACAGCTTGCGCTTTTCCACCAGCGCGCCCGTGCGCCAGCCACGGCCGTCGATGACCTGTTCGTTGGCCAGGACGGTGTTGTCCACGGGGTCCCAGTTGACCCAGCTTTCCTTGCGATAGGCCAGGCCCGCCTTCAGGAAATCCAGGAACATTTTCTGTTCGAACCGGTAATATTCCGGCCGGCAGGTGGCAATCTCGCGTTCCCAGTCGATGGCCAGGCCCATCGTCTTCAACTGGGCGCGCATGGCCTTGATGTTTTCGTACGTCCAGGTGCCGGGATGGGTATTGCGTTCCAGTGCCGCGTTTTCCGCCGGCAGGCCGAACGCGTCCCAGCCCATCGGGTGCAGGACGTTGAACCCCTTGGACCGCTTGTAGCGGGCGATCACGTCGCCGATCGTGTAATTGCGCACATGGCCCATATGGATGCGCCCCGACGGATAGGGGAACATCTCCAGCACATAGGTCTTGGGCTTGGATGGATCGGCGGTGACGGCGAAGCTGCGGCGTTCGTCCCAGACGGACTGCCACTTGGCTTCGGTTTCGCGGACATTATAGCGGGACATGGGTCAAGGCCTGTCGAACGGGTGTCGCTTCGCCGGGCGTCACCCGTGACAGGGGCCGATGCCCGGCGGTTGGGAAAATCAGTTGCCGGCGCTGGCTGCCGACTGCTGGCGTAGCTGGCGGGCGCGGGTCAGGATGCTGTCTTCCATCTGCGTGCCGGTTTCGGCCGTCACCGGCGCGTCAACCCACAGACCACCCTTCAGTTCCTGACGGAACACGGTGGCGCGCACACCATCGGCGCGGAGCGCCGCGTCGACGATATACAGGTTCACCTTGAACCGCTCGTTCGGGGTGGCCGGCGGGCTGTACCAGTCGGTCAGGATGACGCCGCCATAGGGGTCGGCCTGGACCACCGGCATGAAGGTGACGGTATCCAGGGCGGCACGCCACAGGAAGGCGTTGACCGACACGGTGCCGGCCGGGCGGGCGGCGGCATTCATGCCGGCCTGACCGCTGGCGTTCTGGCGCAGCGTCTGGGTCGGGTTCTCCGGCTCATTGGAGCCGAGACCCAGCCAGGAACAGCCGGCAAGCCCCAGCACCAGGCTGCCCATCAGGGCGGAACGACCAATCACGGACAGGGCACGCAAGGACATGGGAGAACCACCTGGGTAACGCCAGCGGAGAAATCGAGCCATCCTTAGAGCAAAAAAGCCGGCACTAGGCAAGGCCGGGCGCTTTGCATCGGAGGCGGTTGCGTTGCTTACACGCCAATCAAGGCGGGATTCAGGCGGTGAAAAGTGAAGCGGGCACTGCGTCGGGCGGTGTTGACCATACGCCGACACCGGTTCTTGCCTTTCCTGCGGCCCGGCGGTCTCGGTTGTCATATCACTGGTGATATGAGATGCTTCGTCCATGAGATTGGTGCTGGATACGGATGTCGTGGTTGCGGCCCTGCGCAGCCCGACCGGTGCGTCCGCCGCATTGCTGCTGGCGGCGGATGACGGGCTGTTCCAGCTATTGGCGACGGTACCGTTATTTGTCGAGTATGAAGCGGTCACGCGTCGGGTGGAACATGTGGTGGCAGCCGGGCTGACGCCAACCGATGTCAGCGTCTTCCTCGACCATCTGGTCGAGTTGGTTGAACCGGTCGAACCCTGGTTCCTTTGGCGGCCGCAATTGCGTGACCCGGCGGATGAACTGGTGCTGGAGGCGGCTGTGAATGGTCGGGCCGATGCGCTGGTGACCTTCAATCATCGGCATTTCCACGGCGCTGCCCAACGCTTCGGCCTTCCCGTGCTGCGCCCTGGGGAAGCCCTGGAAAGGATAAGAGTATGAGCCGGATATCGACCTACCCCTTGCGTTTGCCTGCGTCCGTCAAGGCGGAGGCCGAACGGATCGCTGCCGAGGATGGCACCAGCCTCAACCAGTTCGTAGCGACGGCCGTTGCCGAAAAGCTGGCAGCTATGCGGACGACTGCCTATTTCCTTGAGCGCCAGGGGCGGGGGGATCGGGCTGCCTTTCGGGCCTTGCTGACCCGCCGGGGCGGGCAGCCACCGCAACCGGGTGATGAATTGCCGGAGGGCCATCCGGCACGCCGGTGATGGTCCGCCCTACAGCAGCTCCGCATACACCGCCAGCGTCGCCGCGCACATGCCGGCCTTGGTGAAGTTGCTGCGGACATGGCGCATGCCGTCCAGGCCCACGGCCTGGCGCTGTAACGGGTCCAGGTCCAGCGCGGCGCGGATGGCGCCGGCCAGGGCCTCTGGATCATTTGGCGGCACCACCAGACCGGTTTCCCCGTTGATCACCGTTTCCTGCACTGCGCCCAGGTTGGAGACGATGACGGGCCGGCCCATGGCCTGGGCTTCGGCGATGACGCGGCCGAACGCTTCGGGTTCGACCGACGCGTTGACGACGATGTCGGACAGCATGTAGGCAGCCGCCATGTCGTTGCAGTGGCCGGCAATGGTGACCTGCGTGCCCAGGTTCAGCCGCCGGATATGGTCTTCCAGTTCCTGCCGGTAATTGTCGCGGCCCTGGTCATCGCCCACCAGCACGGCGCGCACGTCACTGCGGCCCAGCCGGGCGATGGCATCGATCAGCACCCGCTGCCCCTTCCAGCGGGTCAGGCGGCCTGGCAGCAGCACGATGCGCTGATCCTCCGGCAGGCGCCATTGCTGGATCAACTGGGCCATGCGGGCCTGGGTCACGCGCTCCGGCGTCAGGATATCGACATCCACGCCGCGATGGATCAGGCGCAGCCGGTCGGCACCGACGCCATACTGGCTGGCGACATGGTCATAGACGAAGCGGGAGACGGCGATGACCCGGTCGCCCTTGGCCATTACCGAATTGTACCATTTCTTCACGCGGCCCTTGAAATTGTAAGGCGCATGGAAGGTGGTGACGAAGGGGATGCCCGCCGCCTTGGCCGCCCAATAGGCACTCCAGGCCGGGGCGCGGGAACGGGCATGGATCAGGTCGACGCCATATTGCGCGATCAGCTTGCCCAGCCGGGTGGCATTGCGCCGCATGGTCAGCGGATTCTTCGACTGCACCGGCATCTGGATGTGCTTGGCGCCATAACGGTCAAGCTCCCGCGCCATGGGACCACCGGCGGAAACGACGATGGCCGTACCCCCTGCCCGCTGGATGGCGGCCGCCATGTCGATGCAGCCCCGTTCCGCCCCGCCCGTCACCAGGGTCGGGATCACCTGCAGGATCACGGGCTTGCCGCCGCCGAACAGGGTGGTGGCATCCGGACCGGGATTTACCGGGGCGGCATCGCCGGCTAGGGTGCGGGCGTCGTCAAGGGAAGACATGGGCGGATTTCGGTATGGGGACCGCAATGGTCGGGAAAAATGAACCAGCGATACATAGCCTGGATCGGGCTGGTACGACCATAGCCTATCGAAGCAGCCCAGGGGTGGGGCCCGGTCTGGTCTTCCTGACCGGCTTCCGGTCCGACATGGGCGGCATCAAGGCCGTGGCGCTGGAGCGCTGGGCGCGTGACCAGGGCCGCGCCTTCATCCGTTTCGATTACCACGCCCATGGGCAGAGCAGCGGTGACTGGGCCGACGGCTCCATCGGCCGCTGGCGCGATGATGCCTTGGCCGTGCTTGATCAACTGACGGAGGGACGGCAGATCCTGGTGGGATCGTCCATGGGCGGCTGGATCGCGCTGCTGCTGGCGCGGGCGCGGCCGGATCGGGTGGCGGGGCTGATGGGCATCGCGCCGGCCCCGGATTTCACCGAACGCATGATCCGTCCCCGCCTGACGGCGGCACAGCGCGACGCCCTGGAAAGCCAGGGGCGGTTCATCGCGCCGTCTTCCTATGATCCGGAAGGCTATCCCATCACCCGCCATCTGCTGGAGGAGGCGAAGGCGCATCTGCTGCTGCCCGGCCCCATTCCCATCCGCTGCCCCGTGCGCCTGCTGCACGGGCAGCGCGACCCGGATATTCCCTGGCGCACCAGTCTGGACCTGGCCGATGCGCTGGAAAGCCCGGACGTGCAGGTGACCCTGGTCAAGGATGGCGACCACCGCCTGTCGCGCGATGCCGATATCGCGCTGATGCTGCGGCTGGTCGCGGATATTGAACGGGATTAGCGCTGGTTCCGGTTGACCGGAAACAGCGCCGGCGGTGACTGCCGCCGCGCGGCACATGCCGCGTGAAGCCAAGCCGCCGGATGGCGGCGTCCGGCGATTGAGGAGAACGAAAAGCTAGATATCCAGATCGACCAGCACGGGGACATGGTCGCTGGGCTTGGGCTCCCAGCCGCGCGCCTCGCGCAGGATGGTCTGACCCTTCAGGGCGGGGGCCAGCGGCGGGGTCACCCAGACATGGTCCAGGCGCCGGCCCTTGTTGGACAGGTTCCAGTCGGCGGCGCGGTAGGACCACCAGCTATAAAGCTTCTGGTCAGCCGGCACGAAATGGCGCACGGCGTCGACCCAGTTCAGGCTGTTCTGCAGGGCCGTCAGCTTCTCCACCTCAATGGGGGTGTGGGAGACGACGTCCAGCAACTGCTTGTGTGACCAGACATCATGTTCCAGCGGTGCGATGTTCAGATCACCCACCAGGATCATCGGCTGATCGGCCGACCGCTTTTCCTGGAACCAGGCCTGCATTTCCTCCAGGAACTGCAGCTTGTGGGCAAACTTGTCATTCACGGCCGGGTCGGGGATGTCGCCACCGGCGGGGATGTAGAGATTGTGGATCTCCACCCCATTCTCCAGCGTCGCCAGGACGTGGCGGCAATCCTCCTTGCCGCAGGAATGGCGGATATCGCGGGAAGTGAAGGGCAGGCGCGACAGGATGGCGACGCCATTATAGCTTTTCATCCCGTGGATATGGATATGCTCATACCCGCGGGCCTTGAACTCGCCCCGGGGAAAGGCGTCGTCCACCACCTTGGTTTCCTGCAGGCACAGCACGTCGGGCCGATGTTCGTCCAGCAGCTTCATCACCAGATCGATGCGCAGGCGGACGGAATTGATGTTCCAGGTGGCGATACGCACGGGCGGGGCCTCAGGATCTGGGGATGGGCTGGCGACAGCTTTAGGCGGGCCGGGCGCGCCTGTCCAGACCGGTAATGGGCGTTGATCAGACCGGACACCGTTGTCAGTCCTGCCATACCCGTACCCGTCTTGTTCACACAACGCAGCCCGTGATATCGACAGACGAGCGGCCCCGCCCCATCTGCCGAGATCATGATCCTTTCCCGCCCCCAAAGCCGTTTGCCGGCCACGCTGATCGGCATGGCGTTCCTGGCCTTTGTCAGCCTGGGCCTGCCCGATGGCTTGCCCGGCGTGACCTGGCCCTTCATCCGGGAGGCGTTCGACCGGCCGCTGGGCAATCTGGGCATCCTGCTGGGCTGTTCCACGGGCGGTTACCTGTTTGCCGGCCTTGCCGGCGGGTCGATCGTGCGCCGTACGTCGTTGGGCACCGTGCTGACGGTCAGCACGGTCGGCATGGTCATCACCCTGTCCATCTACGCGCTGGCCCCGTCCTTCTATCTTTTGATCCCGGCGGCCATCCTGGGCGGGTTCGCGTCAGGCGGGATCGACACGGGCATCAATCTTTATGGCGCACGGCGCTTTTCCGCCCGGGTCATGAACTGGCTGCACGGGTCCTGGGGCCTGGGTGCCACGGCCGGGCCGCTGCTGATGACGGGGTTCATCACGGTCGGGGCCGGCTGGCGCTGGGGCTATGGCTTCATTGCGCTGATCCTGGCGGCCATGGCGCTGCTGTTCTTCCTGACGCGCCGCCGCTGGGACGAGGCAAAGGTGGAAGGCGGCGGCGGACCGGTGGCAGCTGCCGCTGTCGCCCCCTTTGCCCAGGCGTTGCGCCACCCTGTGATCTGGATGAATTTCGGGCTGTTCATGATCTATTGCGGGGTGGAAATGGCGGCCGGCCAATGGCTGTTCACCCTGCTGACGCGGGCCCATGGGGTGGATGTCGGCTTGGCGGGCACCATCGCCGGGCTTTATTGGGGGGCGCTGACCTTCGGGCGGCTGGTCTTCGGGCAGGTGACGGCGCGGGTGCGGCCGCTGACGGCACTGCGCGCCGGTCTTTGCATTGCCCTGGCGGCGGCCGGGCTGTTCCTGTGGTTTCCCACGCCGGCCGTCGGCATGGGGGCGGCGCTGGCGCTGGGCTTCGGTCTGGCCCCCACCTTCCCCACCCTGGTGTCGCTGACCCCGCTGCGCGTGGGGGATGCCGTCGCCCCCCATGCTGTCGGTTTCCAGATGGCCGGGGCCGGCATCGGGTCCACGGTTGTGCCGGGCGTGCTGGGCTGGCTGGCCCAGCATCTGGGCATGGGCGTGCTGCCCGTCTGGCTGCTGCTGGGCATGGTGTTGCTGATCACGCTGCAGGAAGTGGCGGAGCGCACGGTGCGGCGGCGCGCGCGGACGGCGCGGACACAGCCGGCCACCAATCCCGCGGTGGCTTGAACCCATCCTATTCCAGGGCATATACGGGTTGCAGGAATGTTGGGTGCGCCGGAACGGCGGCATTCATATTATTCTGTCCGTCAGTGATGCGTTTTTGAAATCTTCGTACCCGACCCCCGAACCGGTTGAAGGAATATCCAAGTGCCGCAGCTTCGTTCCCGCAAAAGCACCCATGGCCGCAACATGGCCGGCGCCCGTGGCCTGTGGCGGGCCACCGGCATGAAGGACGAGGATTTCGGCAAGCCCATCGTGGCCATCGCCAATTCCTTCACCCAGTTCGTGCCCGGCCATGTGCATCTGAAGGATCTGGGCCAGCTGGTCGCGCGCGAAGTGGAAGCGGTGGGCGGTGTGGCCAAGGAGTTCAACACCATCGCGGTCGATGACGGCATCGCCATGGGCCATGACGGCATGCTGTATTCCCTGCCCTCGCGCGAGGTGATCGCCGATGCCGTGGAATATATGGTCAACGCCCATTGCGCCGACGCGCTGGTCTGCATTTCCAACTGCGACAAGATCACGCCGGGCATGCTGATGGCGGCGCTGCGCCTGAACATCCCCACCATCTTCGTGTCGGGCGGCCCGATGGAGGCCGGCAAGGCCAATGTCAAGGGCAAGGACATCGCCATCGACCTGATCGACGCCATGGTCGCCGCGGCCGATGATAAGTACAGCGACGAGGAGGTGACGGTCATCGAACGGTCGGCCTGCCCGACCTGCGGTTCCTGCTCCGGCATGTTCACAGCCAATTCCATGAACTGCCTGACGGAGGCGCTGGGCCTGTCGCTGCCCGGCAACGGCACCGTCGTCGCCACCCATGCCGACCGCCGCCGCCTGTTCGAAGAGGCCGGCCGCCGCATCGTTGGTCTGGCCAAGCGCTATTATGAACAGGATGATGAAGGCGTGCTGCCGCGGTCCATCGCCACCTTCAAGGCGTTCGAAAACGCCATCGCCCTGGACATCGCCATGGGCGGGTCGACCAACACGGTGCTGCATCTGCTGGCCGCCGCGAATGAGGGCGAGGTGAATTTCACCATGGCCGACATCGACCGGCTGTCGCGCCGCGTGCCCAATATCTGCAAGGTGGCCCCGGCCGTCGCCGATGTACATATCGAGGATGTGCACCGGGCCGGCGGCATCATGTCCATTCTGGGTGAATTGGCCCGCGGCGGCCTGCTGCACACCGATGTGAAACGCATCGATGCCGACAGTCTGGCGGACGCCCTGGCCCGCTGGGATGTGGCCCAGACCAACAATCCCGATGTGCAGCAATTCTTCAAGGCCGCCCCCGGCGGGGTGCGCACCACCATCGCCTTCAGCCAGTCCAGCCGGTATCACGAACTGGACCTGGACCGGACCAAGGGCGTCATCCGCTCCACGGAAAACGCCTTCAGCAAGGATGGCGGTCTGGCCGTGCTGTTCGGCAATCTGGCGGTCGATGGCTGCATCGTGAAGACGGCGGGCGTGGACCCGTCGGCCCTGGTCTTTGCCGGCCCGGCCCGCGTGTTCGAAAGCCAGGATGCCGCCGTCAGCGCCATCCTGGGCAACCGCGTCCAGGCCGGTGACGTGGTCCTGATCCGCTATGAAGGGCCGAAGGGCGGGCCGGGCATGCAGGAAATGCTGTATCCGACCAGCTATCTGAAGTCGAAGGGGCTGGGCAAGGTCTGCGCCCTGATCACCGATGGCCGCTTCTCCGGCGGCACGTCGGGCCTGTCCATCGGCCATGCCAGCCCGGAAGCCGCCGAAGGCGGCACCATCGGTCTGGTGGAGGAAGGCGACCGGATCGAGATCGACATCCCCAACCGCCGCATCCACCTGGCCGTGTCGGATGAGGAACTGGCCCGCCGCCGCGACGCGATGGAAGCCAAGGGCCTGGACGCCTGGCAGCCGGCCGCCCCGCGTGAGCGGGTTGTGTCGCAGGCGTTGAAGGCCTATGCGGCCCTGACCACCTCGGCCGCCAGGGGGGCTGTCCGCGATGTCAGCCAGCTGACCCGCCGCCGCTGATCCATGGCGTATTGACGATGGAAAGGCCGCGGGTGCAGCAGCGCCCGCGGCCTTTCTTTTTGCTCACGCCTGCTTGGCGTCGATGATCGACCGGCGGATGGCGCGGGTGCGGGTGAACAGCTTTTCCAGCGTCTCCCCCTCCCCCCAGCGGATGGCGCGCTGCAGGGCCGTCAGGTCTTCCGTGAAGCGCTGGATCACTTCCAGCACGGCCTCCCGGTTGTTCAGGAAAATGTCGCGCCACATCACCGGGTCGCTGGCGGCGATGCGGGTGAAATCGCGGAAACCCGTGGCGCTGAACCGGATCACCTCGGATTGCAGATGTTCTTCCAGGTCGGTGGCCGTGCCCACGATCGTGTAGGCGATCAGGTGCGGCAGGTGGCTGGTGATGGCCAGCACGCGGTCATGGTGGCCCGGTTCCATGAACTCGATCATCGACCCGCAGCCCGACCAGAAGGAAGCCAGCTTGTCCACCGCCGCCTGGTCGCTGCCCGGCACCGGCGTCAGGATGCACCAGCGGCCCTTGAACAGGGCGGCGAAGCCGGCATCGGGGCCGGAATGTTCGGTGCCGGCCAGCGGGTGGCCGGGGATGAAATGCACCCCCTCGGGCACATAGGGGGCGATGTCGCGCACCACCGATTGTTTCACCGACCCGACATCGGTCAGGATGGCGCCCGGCGTCAGGTGCGGGCCGATCAGGGCGCCCAGATCGGCAAAGGCCCCGATGGGGGTGGCCAGCACGACCAGATCGCATTGGGAGACCAGTGCCGGATCGGTGCCCGCCTGCTGTGCCAGCCCCAGTTCCAGGACGCGGTCGCAGACGGTCTGCGACCGGTCCACGCATACGACCCCGCCGGCCAAGCCCGGATATTCCGCCACGCACCGCGCGATCGAGGAACCGATCAGGCCGAAGCCGACGATGGCGACTTTCTGGAACAGCGGGGCGGTCATGGGATGAAACCTTCAGATCTGGGTCTTCGGAAAAAAGAAAGACCGGGGTTCACTATCATGTGAACCCCGGTCCATCCAAGCAGCAGCATGTCGCTGTCCCGGCCGGGGTGACCCGACCGGAGTAGATTTCGCGTTCCCTCACGCGCCGGGCGCCGCCATCCGGCGGCTTGGCTGACGCGCCATGGGGCGCGGGCCGCCGGTCGGCGGCCACCCTTCAGCCGAAGCCCGAGCCTTCGGCTGAAGGGCCTTACATTCACATCTTGTAGGTCAGGCGCGCATAGCCGAACTGGCCGGGCGCGTCATAGGTGGTCGGATCGTAATTGTTCAAGCCGCAGCTATAGCAAGCCGGCGGATCCTTATCGAACAGGTTGTTGACGCCCAGGGTCAGGCCGACCTTGCCGTCCAGATATGTCGGGAACCAGCTGACCTGCAGGTCCGTGTACAGGCGGTTGTTCAGCTTGTTGGTGGCCTGTGTCTCCTCCACGCTCTTGATGAAGCGGTTGGTCAGCGAGCCGGAGAAATCGCCATTGGACCAGTCGATGATGGCCGTCGCCTTGTACTTGGGGAAGGCCTGGTCGGGGCTGCCCTTTTCCGTGCCTTCACGTTCGATTTCCGTGCTGCCATCCGTCGCCGGGACGGTTTCGGTATAGTTCAGCAGGAAAGTCTGGTTCAGGCTGAAGCGGAAGGTGCCCAGGCCGGTTTCCGGGCTCTGCCAGTTGAAGGTGACATCGATGCCGTCGGTGTCGATGGCGCCGATATTCTGCAACAGGCCGCTGATCTGGTTGATGGCACCCGATGCCGTGCGGGTGATGGAGGCGCAAGAGAAGGCGTCGTTCTTTTCCTCACACCGCCCCAGGATGGTCTCCGCCCCGATCGGCTGGATCGCGTCCTTCAGCTTGATCGTATAGTAATTGACCTCGATATCCAGACGATCGGCCCAGTCAGTATCCGACGCCCAGCCGGGGCTGTAGACGCCGCCGACCACCCAGCTTTTCGAGGTTTCGGGCTGCAGGGTCTTGTTGCCGCCGGTGATGACGGAAAGCTGCGGGTTGGCCTGGACATAGGACCCGCTGGCCGGTACGCCGTGGGCGATACAGTTGGCGCGGACGGCGGCCGCCGCGGCCGTGCCGCCCGACAGACCCAGCATGTCGGAGCAGGGATCGACCAGTTCCTGGTCAAAGCGCGACGGGGTGCCGAACAGCTCGCCGATGCCCGGCGCCCGGAAGCCCTGGCCATGCGAACCGCGCAGCAGCACATCGTCGGTCACGCGCCAGTTCAGGCGCTGGCTGAAGGTCGTCTCGCTGCCGAAGGTGGAATAGTCGGAATAGCGGACGGCAGCAGAGACATCCACCAGCTTGGCTACCGGCAGGTCGGCCAGCAGCGGTACGCGCAATTCGCCATAGGCTTCGTTCACATCAAACCCGCCCGACGACGGCTGGGCCGGAATGTCGGAGCCCAGACCGGCGGCCACGACGGCGTCGGGCTGGAACTTGCCGCTCTGGTCACGATATTCGTAGCCCAGGGCCACGCCCACCGGGCCGGCCGGCAGGTCGATCAGGCTGCCCGACAGGTTGATGGAGGTATCGGCCAGGCGCTGGCTGCTGCTGTCCTGCTGGGTGAACAGGACATAATCCATCTGCGCCTTGCTGATGGAGCCGACACCACCGAAGATGTTGAAGGGCACGCAAGAGCCGGTGCAGTTCGCCACCGGACCCAGGGCCTGGGCCAGACGCTGGGCGTTGACATTGCCCGTGAATTTCTGCGTCGCGCTGTTGCGGGAGAAGATGGTGTTGACGTCCCAGTACCACTTCTTGTCGCCCAGCATGACCGAGCCGTCCAGCGTGCCCGACACGTACCAGGTGTTCACTTCCTGCTCATAATGGCGGGGACCCGCTTCGATGAAGCGGCGGCCGATGAAGGCATAATTGGCCGGGCCATTGACACCGCCCGACGACAGGGTCACGCCGAACGGGTTGTAGGGATTGGTCTTGTCGATGCTGATCTGGTCCAGCAGGTTGCCGTTGCCGGCATCCGGACCCACGAACAGCGGGATGGGGGCGGCCTGGTTGGCGGACTTGCGGTTGTTATAGACACCCTTCAGGCGGAAATTGATGTCGGGCGTGATCTCCTGCGTCACCGTGAAGAAGGTGCCGATCCGCTCCGACGGGGCCTGGATATAGTTGTAGGGCTGGAAATTGAACCGGTCGGCCGTGGTGAAGTTCTTGAAGCTGCCGGCCGTGGGGTTGGCCGGATCGAAGATCGGCTTGCCGGTCAGGACCGGCGCCTTCAGCGTCAGATTCATCCCGGCCCCTGTGACCGGGTTGTTGATGATGAAGCGGCCCAGCGGCGTGCCGGACGAGCAGGAGCTGTCGCAGGCCGTGACGCCTGGCGTGGGGAACATGGAGATGTCGCGGTCGCCCGACATCACGCTTTCCTGCTTCACATAGGTCAGGTCGGCCACGATGGTGGTGCCACCAGACGACGCACCCCAGGACAAGTCATATTCCTGGGTGACGCCGTCGCCTTCATCGAACGATCCGACCTGGGCCGAACCGGAGAAGCCGTCCTGCTTCTTCTTGGTGATGATGTTGACCACGCCGGAAATGGCGTCTGAACCATAGATGGGAGAGGCGCCTTCCTGCAGCACCTCGATCCGCTCGATGATGCCCTTAGGGATGGAATTCAGGTCGGTGGAGGACGGGATGCCCGAGGCCGACGCGCCATTGACCCAGCGCAGGCCGTCGACCAGCACCAGCGTGCGGCGCGAGCCCAGATAGCGCAGATCCACTTCGGCCGAACCGGCACCGACACCGCCGCCATCCGGCGGGTTGCCGAAATTACCGCTATTGTTGAACTTGCTGTTCAGGCCACCACCGGAGATGGGCAGGCGCTGCAGGATTTCGGCCGTGTTCGACAGACCCGTGCGCGCCATCGCCTCTTCATCCAGCTGGACGATGGGCTGGTTCTGGTTCAGCGGGCTTTGCCGGATACGCGAACCCGTGACGACAATTTCTTCAATCGCGTCCTGGGCCATGGCCGGCAGGGCGGGCGCCAGGCCGGCAGCCATGAGGGCGAGTGCAGCTGTTCCGAATTTCAGATTGTATTTGGATTGCATGGGGTTACCCCTGTTCAGAGTCGCATGTTTTTATGGCGGACTTGGTTCCGCGCCATCAGCGTTAACAGAAGGTTAAGAGGTGCAGAAGTCATTTGATTGCAACAAATCCGCTTCATATGTGACTGTTTCTTTTCTGCATCTAAACGCTTTGTACCGGTCGTTGCGGCCTTGTCCCGATGGTGCCCATACTGCGACCATCCAACAGGGATGGGGGGGAACATGTACAGCGATGACGATCTGGACGCGGCCGTATCGGCCGGCGTCCTGTCCCGGGACAATGTGGAGGGCCTGCGCCATTTCGTGGCTGGACGGCGCAGCGATCAGACGGGTGGGGAACATGAACGGTTCCGTCTGCTGACCGGCTTCAACGATATTTTCGTTTCCATCGGCGCGGTCCTGATCCTGCTGGCGTCGGCCTTCCTGGGCGGGCAGGTGCATCCGGCACTGGCCGGGGCAGCCGTTGCCGTCGCCAGCTGGGGCCTGGCTGAATATTTCACCCGCCGCCTGCGTCTGTCGCTGACCAGCATCGTGCTGCTGCTGGGCTTTGCCGGCGGTACGCTGGCGACCGTGCTGATCGCCCTGCTGGCATTCCAGGGGCTGCTGCACGGATTGAACGATCCGATGGAGGCCACGGGTTCCGTTGCCACCGCGGCCCTGGTGGCCGGGTTGGCTGCCTATGCCCATTGGCGCCGCTTCATGGTGCCGATCACGGTGGCGGCCGGCACGGCCATCGGCCTGGCCGCCTTCCTGGCCCTGTTGCTGACCCTGGCGCCGGGCCTGAAATCGGCGATCCTGGTGCTGATCCTGGCTGGGGGGCTGACCATGTTCGCGGTGGCCATGCGCTGGGATGCCGCCGACCGGGAGCGCAGCACGCGCCGGTCAGACGTGGCCTTCTGGCTGCATCTGGCCGCCTCGCCCATGATCATCCATCCCGTGTTCAGCTGGGTGGGCGTCGGTGGCGCCGTGCAGGATGTCAGCCCGGCGCTGGCCCTGTTCACCTGCATCGGCACCTATCTGGCCCTGGCGCTGGTGTCGCTGGCCATTGACCGCCGGGCCATGCTGGTCTCGGCCCTGGCCTATGTTCTTTATGCCATGAGCAACCTGTTCTCCATGGCCGGTACCGCCAAGGAGATCAATTTCGCCCTGGCCGCCCTGGTCATCGGGTCGGGCCTGCTGCTGCTGTCGGCCCGCTGGGACGCTGCCCGCCGTCTGCTGGTGCCGCATCTGCCGGGCGGGCTGTCGGGGATGCTGCCGGTCGCCCGCTGATCACGGACCAGGATGGTTTCAAGGGTGGCGGGGTGGACAACACCCCGCCACCCTCATTTGTGAAACTTCCCTGACTCGGGCTGTGACGCCTGTGCTAGCACGGATGCCTGGACATTTTGTGCAATGGCCCGGTCTTCGGGGTCCGATCCCCCGCCAGGGCAGAGGAAGATGTGATGAACAAGCGACGTGACGGCGGCAACAATGCCGCCAAGGGCCCCAGCCAGCGCCAGCTGCGCGTGGGTGAGGAAATCCGCCACACCCTGGCCGACATTTTCCGCCGCGGGGAATTCCGCGATCCGGAACTGATGGATTTGAACGTGACCGTGTCGGAAGTGCGCATCAGCCCCGACCTGAAGAACGCCACCGCCTTCGTCATGCCCCTGGGCGGGTCGAAGCCGGAACTGGTGGCGGCGCTGAACCGCGCGTCGGCCTTTCTGCGCACCCAGGTCGCGCATGAAATCCGCCTGCCCTACGCCCCGCGCCTGTCCTTCCAGCTGGATACCAGCTTCGATTACGCCGAGAAGATCGACCGGCTTCTGCATGACCCGCATGTCGCCCGCGACATGGGGCCGGCCGTGGCCAAGCCCGGCGCGGTTGACGAAGAAGAAGAGGAAGGCGCCGGGGACGATCATGGCGCGTAAGCGCAAGGGCGTTCCGCGTCACGGCTGGCTGGTGCTGGACAAGCCCGGCACCATGACCAGCACGCAGGCGATGGCTAAGGTGCGCTGGCTGATGAAAGCGGAAAAGGCGGGCCATGGCGGCACGCTGGACCCCATCGCCACCGGCATCCTGCCCATTGCCTTTGGCGAGGCGACGAAGACCGTCCAATATGCCATGGACGGGCACAAGACCTACCGCTTCACCCTGAAATTCGGGGAGGCGACGGATACCGACGACCGTGCCGGACAGGTCATCGCCAGCAGCGATGCGCGCCCCACGGATGCGGACATCGAAAAGGCCCTGGAGGCGTTCCAGGGCCTGATCAGCCAGGTGCCGCCGCAATATTCCGCCATCAAGGTGGATGGTGAACGCGCCTATGATCTGGCCCGCGAAGGCGAGGCGGTGGAACTGGCTGCGCGCATTGTGCGTATCGACGGTTTCCGCCTGATCGGCCGCCCCGATATCGACCTGGCCGAATTCGAAGTGGAATGCGGCAAGGGCACCTATATGCGCTCGCTGGCCCGCGATCTGGCAGCCGCTGTCGGGACTGTCGGCCATATCACGGTGCTGCGCCGTCTGTCGGTCGGCCCCTTCAACCTGTCTCAGGCGGTGACGCTGGAACAGCTGGAAGCCATGGTGGCCGAGGGTGATCCGGATACGCTGCTGCAACCCGTGGCCGCGCCGCTGGACCGGTTGCCACAGATCGACCTGACCCCGGTGGAGGCCGACCGGCTGCGCCATGGCCAGGGCGTATCGCTGCTGCGCCGCGGCGATCTGGACCGACTGGAAGGGCTGCGCACCGGGATGGAGGGGGACGGGACCGCGCTGGCCCTGTGCGCCGGCCATCCCGTGGCCCTGGTCCGTCTGGACGGGGCGGAGATCAAGCCGGCGCGTGTGCTTAATCTTTGATCGTTTTCGGGGCTGAGGCTTATACCAATACCAGAAAGTTCCGACCTGTGGTCGGCACTTTCCGGCTCCTCAAACGCCGGGCGGCCCGCATCCGCGGACCTTGGCTTTTCGCGGGCACGAGCCCGCGCGGCCGCCGTCGCGGCCGATACCAGGGCCAGAAGTCAGAACTTTCCGGCCCTGGTATTACAGCGCCTCGCCCTTCACCAGCCGCGGCAACTCGCCCACGATGCCCATGGCGTGGCGCATGAAGAATTTCTTGGCGGGATTCAGCGGGGGCAGGTTGTTGATGGCGGCCATGCCCAGGCGGCGGGCATGTTTCAGTGGTGCGATATCGTTGCTGAACAGCCGGACCAGCGCGTCGGTCGTGGCCAGCAGGGTCACCGTATCGGTGCGGCGCCAGCGCTGATAGCGCTCCAGCACATCGGGCGCGCCGGGGTCCAGGCCCACACGCATGGCATCCACCACCACTTCGGCCAGGGCCGCCAGATCGCGGATGCCGACATTCAGCCCCTGGCCGGCAATGGGATGCATGCCATGGGCGCTTTCGCTGACCAGGGCCAGGCGCGTGTCGATATAGCGTTCGGCATGGGCCAGGCCCAGCGGCCAGGCCCAGCGGCCGCCCACCGGTTCGACATTGCCCAGCCAGTCACCCACCCGCAGCTGCAATTCCTGCCGGAACCGGTCGGCGGGCAGGTTCATGTAGAAATCGACGCGATCCGACCGTTCGGTCCAGACAATGCTGGTATGGTGCCCACCGGCCAGCGGCAGCATGGCAAACGGACCGGCCGGCAGGAACTGTTCCACGGCCACGCCGCCATGTGGGCCGTCATGGCGGATGGTGCAGACGATGGCGTGCTGCTTGTAGGACCAGGAAATCTGGCGGATGCCGGCATGGTCGCGGCAGAAGCTTTTCTTGCCATCGGCACCCACGGCCAGACGGCCGGCGACGGTGCGCCCGTCGGACAGGGTGACGGACACGCCCGAGGCATTGCGCACCATGGACGTCACCGTGGCCGGGGCCAGATGCGTGACGCTGGGCAATTCCTTCAGGCGGCGATAGAGCGCGAAACGCATCACCCGGTTTTCCAGGATCCAGCCGAAGGGCCTGTCCCCCACCTCCCGGTGGTCATAATGCAGGAACAGCGGTGACGACTGATCGGTGACGCGGATATCCAGCATCGGCCCGACATTGCCATCCAGATGGTCCCAGACGCCGGCCCCCATCAGCACCGTGGCCGCGCCATAGGCGATGGCCGTGGTGCGACCGTCAAATTCCGCCTGCAACGTGTCTTCAACCGGTTCGCGGTCGATGACGATGGTCGACACGCCGGCCGTCCCCAGCGCGCAGGCCAGCGTCAGGCCGGAAAGACCCCCGCCGATGATGATGATATCGGCCTGATGGTGGACGCCGTGCACGGACATGATGCGATTTTCCCGAATTGTGCGGTTCATTTGGGCGGATTGCAGAGTGCGGCAAGGGGCAACGCCTGTCCAGACGGCGCGGCGTCGCAGCAATGCCTAATATTTAATCACGACCTGCCCATGTGCGCGCCGGAATCTGGGCAGCTTCCTATTTTTTCGCGCCAAACCGTGTGAAAATCCCGTCGGCACGGTTCTTGTAAGTTAAAATCCCGATGCGCCGCCATCCCCATCGGATCGGCGCGGGATTCTGAAGTCTGATCTGTTCCATGCACAGGAAGGGAGAGCGCAATGAAGCTCGTCGTGGCCATCATCAAGCCGTTCAAGCTGGACGAGGTGCGCGAGGCCCTGACGGGACTTGGCATCCAGGGCCTGACCGTCTCGGAAGTGAAGGGGTTCGGTCGTCAGAAGGGCCAGACCGAGATTTATCGCGGGGCTGAATATTCCGTCAGCTTCCTGCCCAAGGTGAAGGTTGAAGTGGCCGTCACCGACGAACTGGCCGACAGCGTCGTCGACGCCATCCAGAAGGCCGCCAATACCGGCCGCATCGGCGATGGCAAGATCTTCGTCCTGGATGTCGTGCAGACCGTGCGTATCCGTACCGGTGAACAAAACAGCGACGCGCTGTAAGGATTTACCGGTCGCGGCACGCCTGCGGCTGCCGCCTCTGCCTGTGGAAAACCCGTCCGCGGCCTGTCCGCGTGCGGGTTTTCCTGATTCGTTCACGGAAAATTTCCGATTCGCATCAAGTACTTACAAGAGTTTTCAACGCTTTTCTCAGCCTTTATCCACAAGTCCTTGTAACAAGGGGATTCTCCGGAGTTCCGTGGACATGACGGCCGGCTTGTGCCCCGTCGGGGCCGCCGCTACACTTCCGGCGCGCCGGACGGCCTTGCCGCCGCGACGACGCGCCTTGTTTCGCCAGCCGCTGGTCCGCCATGTCCGACGCCGTTTCTTCCGCGATTGCGCCTGCCTGCCGTAACGACCGGCTGTCGCGGCTGCCCGACTATCCGTTTCCGCGACTGGCGGCCCTGCTGGCCGATGTGTCGCCGCTGGCCAATGTCGCGCCCACCATCCTGACCATCGGGGAGCCGCAGAATGAGCCGCCGGCGCTGCTGACCGGCACGCTGGCCGCGGCCAGGCCTGCGGCCTGGGCCAAATATCCGCCCACGGCCGGCACGCCCGAATTCCGCGCCGCGGTCGCCGGCTGGCTGTCGCGCCGTTATGGCCTGCCGGCGGGTTTCATCGATGCCGACCGCTCGATCCTGCCCGTCTGCGGCACGCGTGAGGCGCTGTATCAGCTGGCCGAACTGGTGGTGCCGTCGGCCAAGGGCGGCGGCCGGCCCGTCGTGCTGATCCCCAACCCGTTCTATGCCGTCTATCAGGGGGCGGCCATCATGGCGGGGGCACAGCCCGTGCTGCTGGATGGCACGCCGGAAACGGGCTATCTGCCCGATCTGGACAGTGTCAGCGAAGAGGTGTGGGAGCGCACGGCCCTGTTCTATCTCTGCACGCCGGCCAATCCGCAGGGCGCCGTCGCCAGCCTGGATTATATGAAGCGTGCCCTGGAACGGGCCCGCCGCCATGGCTTCGTCCTGGCCGTCGATGAATGCTACAGCGAGCTGTGGCATCGTGCGCAGCCGACGGGCGGCATGTCGGCCGCGCTGGCGCTGGGCGGCGACCGGCCGCTGGCCAACCTGCTGGTCTTCAATTCCCTGTCCAAGCGGTCCAGCGCTGCGGGGCTGCGCTCCGGCTTCATGGCCGGCGATCCCGACCTGATCGCCTCCTTCACCCGATTGCGCGCCTATTCGCTGGCGGGCATGCCGCTGCCCGTGCTGGCGGCGTCGGCGGCGCTGTGGTCGGATGATGCGCATGTCGCCGTCAACCGCACCTATTACACCGCCAATGTCGATGCGGCGCAGGCCGTGCTGGAAGGGCGGCTGGGCTTCTACCGGCCCGATGCCGGTTTCTTCCTGTGGCTGGATGTGGCTGGTGTCGCGCCCAGCGGCGAGGAGGCGACGAAGCGCCTGTGGCGGGAGGGGGCGATCAAGGTTCTTCCCGGCGCCTATCTGACCCAGCCGCATGAAGATGGCTTTAATCCCGGTGACCGATATATCCGTGTCGCTTTGGTGCAGGACGCCGATACCATCGCCCGGTCGATGGAACGGCTGGCCCGCATCCTGTCCTGATCCTGTCCCGTTTGCCTTCCGTCCGGCGAGAACAGCCCATGCCCAGCCGCCTCTCCCCCCAGACCCCGCCCACCGGCCGTCCCGCGCCGCGCGGGCCCGTGCCGTCCGGCATGGGGGCCGGCACGGGCGAACGCCGCAAATCGCGGCTGCTGCCCGACGGGGCGCTGACATTCCTGCTGCGCCGGCTGGTGGAAGGTGCCGGGCTGGGGGTCGTGGCTCTGGGGCTGGCCCTGCTGCTGGCCTTCCTCACTTATGACAGCCGCGACCCGTCATGGAGCACGGCCGTGCCCGGCGCCGCCGTGCATGTTCAGAACGCGCTGGGCCGCACTGGGGCCTATACATCCGACCTGCTGCTGCAGACGCTGGGCTATGCCGCCTATCTGCTGCCTTTGTTCCTGCTGGGCTGGGGCGGTCGGCTGTTCCGCCACAACCCGGCCCGCAATTTCACCCTGCGCATTCCGCTGGCACTGGCTGCCGTGCTGATCACGGCCATGGCGCTGGTCTGCCTGTCGGCGGGCAATCTGGCCTGGGGCGGGCCGGCGGGTGCGCTGCTGGTGGGGCCGCTGCTGCGCATGGTCATGGCGCTGACGGGCAGCGTGTCCGGCCCCATCGTCGGTCTGGTGCTGCTGGTCCCGGCCATCCTTCTGGGTCTGTGGGCGCTGGATGTGCGGCTGTGGCAGGTGGCGGAAGGTGTCGCCTGGGCCCGGCGCAAGGCCAAGGGGCTGAAGGCCCCGGCCGGCACCGCCCTGCCCGACGAAGCGGCACCCGCCGCCCCGGCTGGTCGCTGGGGCGCGCCGGCCCGTGATGCCGCCTCCGTTGAACCGACCGCTGACAAGGGCGACTGGAAACAGAAGGCGGCCGGACTGCTGTCGCGGCTGCGCAAGCCCAAGACCGCCCCGGCGGGTACGACGCCACCGGCTGCCGGCAGCCGGTTCGAGCCCAGCCTGCCCGGTGGTGCCCCGGCCCCGGCCGGCACGGGCGATCTGCCCTTCGACCCGCCGCCGACCCAGACCCAGGGAGAGGAACGCCGGCGCCCCGGTCCCGTCGTGGCCCCGCCGCCCAAGCCGCTGCCCGAAGTGGCGCGCAAGGTGGAAAAGGCCCGGCAGGCAGCATTGACCCTGGAACCGGAAGCGCGCGGCGATTACGAATTGCCGCCCGTCGATATCATGCAGCTGCCGCCCCACGGCATGGGCCCGGCCATGGACGAGGCATCGCTGCAAAGCAATGCCCAGATGCTGGAAAGCGTGCTGGCGGATTTCGGCGTGCGCGGGGAGATCGTCAAGGTCAGCCCCGGCCCCGTCGTCACCCTCTATGAACTGGAACCGGCGCCGGGCGTGAAATCGTCGCGCGTCATCGGTCTGGCCGATGATATCGCCCGGTCCATGTCGGCCGTGTCCGTGCGCGTGGCCGTGGTACCGGGCCGCAATGTCATCGGCATCGAAATGCCCAACCAGAAGCGCGAGACGGTGTATCTGCGCGAACTGCTGATGGCCGACGCCTATGAGAAGAGCCAGCAGAAGCTGGCCCTGGTGCTGGGCAAGGATATTGGCGGCGGCCCCGTCATCGCTGATCTGGCCCGCATGCCCCATTTGCTGGTGGCCGGCACCACCGGTTCGGGCAAGTCGGTGGCCATCAACACCATGATCCTGTCCATCCTGTACCGGATGCCGCCGGATAAATGCCGCTTTATCATGGTCGACCCCAAGATGCTGGAACTGTCGATCTATGAAGGCATCCCGCACCTGCTGGCCCCTGTCGTCACCGACCCCAAGAAGGCGGTCGTGGCCCTGAAATGGGCCGTGCGGGAGATGGAGGACCGCTATCGCAACATGTCCAAGCTGGGCGTGCGCAATATCGACGGCTACAACGCCCGCCTGAAGGAGGCGCGGCAGAATGCCGAGGTGCTGATGCGCCGCGTCCAGACCGGCTTCGACCCCGATACGGGCAAGCCGATCTATGAGGAACAGCCCATCGACCTGACGGAACTGCCCTATATCGTCGTCATCGTCGACGAGATGGCGGATCTGATGCTGGTCGCGGGCAAGGATATCGAAGCCGCCATCCAGCGTCTGGCCCAGATGGCGCGCGCCGCCGGCATCCACCTGATCATGGCCACACAGCGCCCGTCGGTGGATGTCATCACCGGCACCATCAAGGCCAATTTCCCCACCCGCATCAGCTTCCAGGTCACCAGCAAGATCGACAGCCGCACCATCCTGGGCGAACAGGGGGCCGAACAGCTTCTGGGCCAGGGCGACATGCTGTACATGGCCGGCGGCGGCCGCATCACCCGCGTCCACGGCCCCTTCGTCCGCGACGAGGAGGTGGAGCAGGTGGTGAAATTCCTGAAGGCCCAGGGCGAGCCCGCCTATCTGGATGCCGTGACCGAGGAGGAAGAGGAATTCGACCCCGCCACGGCCGAGGGCGGATCGGGCGGCGGCGGCAAGGGCGGCGGGGCGGTGGAAGCGTCGGGCGACGATCTGTACGATCAGGCCGTGGCCGTGGTCACGCGCGAAGGCAAGGCGTCCACCAGCTTCATCCAGCGCCATCTGCGCATCGGCTATAATTCCGCGGCCCGCCTGATCGAGCGCATGGAAAAGGAAGGCGTGGTCAGCAAGGCCAACCATGCCGGCAAGCGCGAGGTGCTGGCCCGCGATTCCGAGGACCGGGAAAGCTATAATTGACGGGCGGGTCCCCTGCCCTGCCCCTGTCGGGTTCGGACGGCAGCCCGGTGCCGGATATCCGCTTTACGCCCGCGGCTTCGGGCGATTTCGAACGCCTGCTGGCCCTGCGCATCCTGGTGATGCGGGAGCATCTGGAACGGATCGGCCGGTTCGATCCCGACCGAGCCCGAGCCCGCTTTGCGGCGGGGTTCGCCCCCACCGACATGAAGCTGATCCAGATACAGGACCGTTTCGCCGGCTGCGTCAGCCTGGGAGCCGGCACGGGCGGGCTGGAACTGGCGCATTTTTACCTGCATCCCGATTTCCAGGGCCGGGGCCTGGGCAGTGCCGTGCTGGAGATGCTGCTGACCGGAACCGGCGCGGCTTGTGTCACCGTCCGGCTTTCCGTCCTGAAGCAGAGCCCGGCGCGGCGTTTCTATGAACGCCACGGCTTCGTGCTGGAACGCGAGGGTGAATGGGACGACTTCCTGGTGCGCCGTCCCGTCCCGCGGACGCTCACCCCGTAACCATCATCACCAGCCATTCGGCGGCCAGCGCCGGCTTGTCCGACCCTTCGACCTCGACACTGACGGCGTAGCGCATCAACTGCTGCCCGGGTCCTTTCGCCTCGATCGCCACCAGGGACAGTCGGCCGCGGATGCGGCGGCCGCTGCGCACGGGCGTCAGGAAGCGCAGCTTGTCGAAGCCGTAATTGATGATCATGGCTGCACCCGCCAGGGGCGGGATGATCTCCTGCCCCAGCGTGCCCAGCAGCGACAGGGTCAGAAAGCCATGCGCGACCGTGCCGCCCAGGGGCGTGGCGGCGGCGCGGGCAGGATCGACATGGATGAACTGATGATCGCCGGTCAGGTCGGCGAAGCGCTGGATCATGTCCTGTTCGACCACCAGCCAGGAGGACACGCCCAGTTCCGTGCCGATCCGCGCCTGATAGGCGGCCAGATCCAGGGCCGTCTGCTTCATCTCATTATCCATGGCATTCCCTTCCCGATTCAAACGCTTGTTTCAGGCATTGTGGGGCCAGGGGGGGCCGATGGCAACAGGGAACGCGGCCCCGGGATCAATGCGGCGTCGTGGGCGGGATGGAACCAGGGCCGCGCGCGGCGTCCAGTTCCTTTTGCAGCCGGTCGGCGCGGGCCTGGTGCTGGCGGCTGGACTTGCGGTGCCGGTGCTGACCGACCCAGACGGTGACGCCGCCGGCCAGGAAGCCGACGACCAATGTCACCAGGACCAGCGTGAAGGCGGGCACTTCCACGCTGCCGACCAGCGGCCACAGCGCCAATTGCACCGGCGTCAGGTTGGACACGGCGAAGGAGATGGCCAGCGCCGTCAGCGGCAGGGTGACGATCCAGGACAGATATCGCACGGTTGGGTTCCCGTCTGGTGATGCGCGCAAAAGAAACGGCCCCCAGAAAATGTCTGGGGGCCGTGACAGGTTAGCAGAATTTTCACGGAACAGGGCAATCCAGGCCGGGGCGGCACGGAGAAACCGCCCCAACCCTCACATCATCGCCGCCCCTACCAACAGGGCCAGCGACAATCCCATCAGGGCCGTGGACACATATTCCAGCCGTTCCAGGCGTTCGCGTGCTTGACGCAGATTGCCGGCCATTTCGCTGTAGGCGCGTTGGGGTTGGATCATGTCGGCGGCCTCCCATCCAAAACACGCATCCATCAAGGGATGCGGGGGGTTAAAGGGGCCGGTCCGGCGATGAAGGGGCGGGGAATGCGCTGGGGGGCTGTACTGTCACCCATTCGCCGCCGAACCGTCATCAAAGACTGCACCCTTTCCGGGAGGGCGGCAAGCGAGAAAGTTCGTTTATAACCTTCTGTATGGCCTATACGAAATTTCCTTAGCTGCGATGCAGCAAAAAGACGCCCTGCACACCCAGCCAGTTGGCCCGGAAACTGTCGGCCGACGCCAGCACGGGGCGATCGGCCGCCCCCAGGATCAGACTGCGTTCAATGGTGATGCCCATGTCGCGGCACAGCATCGCCAGGTCGGCGATGGTGCAGAAATGGATATTGGGCGTCTCGTACCATTCATGTCCAAGCCGGTCGGTCACCGGCATGCGCCCGCGCAGCAGCAGGTCGACACGCACACGCCAATAGCCAAAGTTGGGGACCGAGACGATGACGTGCCGCCCGATGCGGACCATATGTTCCAGCACGTCGCGGGGCGCGCGCGTGGCCTGGAGCGTCTGGGACAGGATGACATAGTCGAAACTGTCCGACGGATAATCCTTCAGATCGGCGTCGGCGTCGCCCTGGATCACGGCCAGCCCCTGGGCCACGCAATGCCGCACACCGTCCATGGACAGTTCCAGCCCGCGCCCGTCCACGCCCTTGCGATGGACCAGCGCGTGCAGCAGTTCCCCTTCGCCACAGCCCACATCCAGCACGCGGCTGCCGGGTTCCACCCAGTCGGCGATGCGTTCAAGGTCGCTGCGGATGGTGGTGGGGGGCAGGATGGAGGTCACGGCCATGATTTCACGCCCCCTTCACACCCAGCCCGTAGCGCTGGGCATTGCCATCCACGAAGCCGCGGACGACCTGATAGAATTCCGGTTCGTCCAGCAGGAAGGCGTCGTGGCCCTTGTCCGTCTCCACCTCGACAAAGCTGACATTGGCGGCGACGGCGTTCAGCGCATGGACAACGGCCCGGCTTTCGCTCGTCGGGAACAGCCAGTCGCTGGAAAAACTGACAAAGCAGAAGCGCACGGGCGTCGGCGCCACCCGCCCATCGGCCGCCGTCACCCGGAAGGCATTCGCCAGCACGCCGCCATGGTCGGCGGCCAGGTCGAAATAATCCATGGCCCGGGTGATATAGAGATAGGAGTTGGCGTCGAACCGTTCGACGAAGCTGAACCCCTGGTAGCGCAGATAGCTTTCGACCTGGAAATCCGCGTCGAAGCCGAAGGTGATGGCCTTGCGGTCCTGCAGATTGCGGCCGAACTTCCGGTGCAGGGCCGCTTCGGACAGATAGGTGATGTGGGCCGCCATGCGGGCCACCGACAATCCCTTGGTCGGGCGCGTGCCCTGGTTCAGATAATCGCCCCGGCACCATTCCGGGTCGGCCATGATGGCCTGGCGCCCCACCTCGTGGAAGGCGATGTTCTGGGCGCTGTGGCGGGCGGCGCTGGCGATGGGCAGGCAGCAATAGACTTTGTCCGGGTAGCTGACGGCCCATTGCAGCACCTGCATGCCGCCCATGGACCCGCCGATCACGCAGAACAGCTTGTCGATGCCCAGATATTCGATCAGCCGGCGCTGGGCCTGCACCATGTCGGCGATGGTGATGACGGGGAAATCCAGGCCCCAGGGCTTGCCCGTGGCCGGGTTCGTCTCCTTCGGACCCTCGCTGCCCATGCAGCCACCGATGACGTTGGAACAGATGACGAAGAAACGATCGGTGTCGATGGGCCGTCCGGGGCCGACCATCAGGTCCCACCAGCCGGGCTTGCCGGTGACGGGATGGCGTTCCGCGACATAATGGTCGCCCGTCAACGCATGGCAGACCAGCACGGCGTTGGACCGATCCGCATTCAGCGTGCCATAGGTCTGGTACGCCACCCGGAAGTTCGAAAGTTCCACGCCACTGTCCAGCAGCAGCGGCCGGTCGGTGCCCAGCAGCGCACAGCGCGCGGCGCTGGAACCGGCGGCTTCGCTGGATTCCTGGGAGGTGGAAATGGGTGCCGCGGTCATCATCGATCCTGGCCGGTCCGGTCTGTCGGGCCCGCCACGGGCCGCCTTGCAGGGGCGCCGGGTCGGGGGACTAGAGCTAGAAAGGGGGGCTGCGGGTGTCAATGTTTTCTTTGATTTCGGGGGGGCTTCCCGCCTAATACTATCCGCCCCGAAAGGACCCAATTTCCGGCCCTCCATGCCCGCCAAACCCACGTTGGACGATTTGCGCCGCGAGATCGACGAGATCGATGCGGACATCCACAAGCTTCTCATGCGCCGCGCTCAGGTGGTGGAGGAGGTGGCCAAGGTCAAGCCGCCCGGACGCCCCTATATCCGACCCGGCCGCGAGGCGGAGATCGTCCGCAACCTGGTGTCCCGTCACCAGGGCGCCTTCCCGCTGGCTGCCATTGTACGCATGTGGCGGGAAATGATCGCTGCCCTGACCCGCGTGCAGGGACCGCTGGCCGTTGCCGTAGTCTGCCCGGATGAAGGGCGCAGCCCGCTCTGGGACAATGCCCGCGACCATTTCGGCAGCACCACGCCGGCCATCGCCGTGAACACGCCCATGGCGGCGCTGCGCGCCGTGTCGGACGGCACGGCCACGCTGGCTGTCGTGCCCTGGCCGGAAGAGGATGACAACGACCCCTGGTGGCGCTTCATCCTGTCGCCCGACCCCAAGACCCCGCGCATCATCGCCCGGCTGCCGTTCCTGCGTACCGCGGGACAGAGCGTGGGGCGTGAAGGCGGCGATGCCCTGGTCCTGGCCGCCGTGCCATGGGAAGCCACGGGCGACGATCGCACCCTGCTGGCCGTGGAGGTGACGCAGGATGTCAGCCGCAGCCGGCTGAAGGACGGGCTGGAAGCCGCCGGCTTCGCCACCCTGCAACTGCGCACCCACCACCTGCCGGGCGGCATGGGGTCGGTGCATCTGGTGGAGGTGGAAGGCTTTGTGGCGGCGGAGGATCCGCGTCTGGCCACGGCCCGCAAGCGCCTGGGCGAAGGCGTCAGCCATGTGCTGACCATCGGCGCCTACGCTACCCCGGTCACCCTGCCGAAGGGCTGATCCCACCCCGCCATCCATTTCGTTCCCTAGAATTGAAGGTGCCGCCATGGCCGGTCCGATCCCCAATCCCGGTATTCTGGATATCGCCCCCTATGTGGGCGGGGAAGCGCATGCACCGGGGGCGCATCGGCTGATTCGGCTGGCATCCAACGAAGGGGCGATGGGCCCCAGCCCCAAGGCGGTTGCCGCCTATCAGGCCCTGGCCGGCGAAATCCACCGCTATCCCGACGGATCGGCCAAGCTGCTGCGCGAGGCGATCGGCCGGCGCTATGGCTATGATCCCGCCCGCATCGTCTGCGGGGCCGGTTCGGACGAGCTGCTGCAGCTGCTGACCAAGTGCTATTCCGGGCCGGGGACGGAGGTGATCTATTCCCGCCATGGCTTCCTGATCTATCCCATCGCCGCCAAGGCGGCGGGCGCCATCCCCGTGGCAGCACCGGAGAAGGATCTGAAGGCCGATGTCGACGCCATCCTGGCGCGGGTGAATGACCGTACCCGTATTGTTTTCATCGCCAACCCCAACAACCCGACCGGTTCCTACCTGACCTCCCGGGAACTGGCGCGGCTGCATGCCGGGCTGCCCGACCATGTTCTGCTGGTCATCGACGCTGCCTATGCCGAATTCGCCCGCCTGAACGATTACAGTTCGGGTGCGGAATTCGTGGAAAGCTTCCCCAACGTCGTCATGACGCGCACCTTCTCCAAGATCTATGCCCTGGGCGGTCTGCGCCTGGGCTGGGCCTATTGTTCGGAGAATGTGGCGGATGTGCTGAACCGCGTGCGCGGGCCCTTCAACATCTCCTCCTCCGCCATCGCTGCCGGCATTGCTGCCATGGAAGATGTGGAGTTCGTGGAGAAGAGCCGCGAGCTGAACGAGGCCAACCGCGCCTGGTTCGTGGAACAGCTTCACGCCCTGGGCCTGAAGGTCTATCCCTCCATCGCCAATTTCGTGCTGGTGGATTTCAGCGACCAGCTGGGCCAGAAGGCCGATCCGGAGGGCGCACGGCAATTGCTGAAGTCCCGTGGCATCCTGGTCCGTCAGATGGGCTCCTACGGGCTGGGTAACTGCCTGCGCATCACCATCGGCCTGCGGGAAGAGATGGAGCAGGTGGTGAAGGCGCTTCACGACTGGGTGCATGGATGATGTCCGGTCCGTTCCCCACCAGGAACGGACCCCGTCCCCCCATCATGGACAGATCGCCTGATGACAAAACTGGATATGGCGGGTGATCTTCTATCCTTGGTCCGTTCGCACCCGGCGGATTCCTTCTTCTGGCGCAATCTCTCCACGGTGGTCAGGACGCTTGTCGGCACCGAGCGGGAGCAGGTCCGTCAGGCGATCGAGTCGTTGCCCGTCGATGGTGCCAGGGCCCAGTGGCTGAAATATTCTGCCCTGTTCGATGTGACACGCGATTGGGACTGGGCGACCCGCCAGGCGGCGCTGATCGACCGGGTGCAGACCGATGCCGTGATGGAATTCGCCTTGCTGGCCCATATGCGCGCCCTGACCATGGCGGACAGCCATGCGGAATTCGGGTCGATGCTGGCCCGCGCCGGGGTCGGCAGGGCCATGACCATGCTGGCCGGGCGTTTCGCCGACGTCAGCGGACCTGGTGATGCCACCGACCGGGCCGGACGGCGCGTCGCCATCTATACGCCGCAGGCGGTGTCGGGCCGGCATGCGCCCACCGCCATGGCGCTGTCCATGGTGGAACTGGTTTGCGCGCTGGGCCACGAATGCCGGCTTTTCGCCGGCCAGGAAATGTCCATTCCCTTCATCAACGGGCTTTCCGGATCGAACGATATCCTGGTCGATCCCGGACTGGACATGGCATCGCTGAAGATACGCAGCACCATGCCTGTGCGTGTGACCATTGCCGACAGCACACGCATCCTGGAACGCCGGTTGCCAGATCTCTGCCTGGCCATCGATGCCTATCGGCCCGACCTGATCCTGTTTGTCGGGTTCTTTTCCCCGGTCATTGCCAAATTGCAGGGGAAATACCCCATCGTCGGGTTATCGACCCATGCGGTCGCTCCGCTGGTGCCGGTCGATATCTGGTTGTCGGCGGATGACCCGGCCGGCGACGATGCCGCCCTGTCTTTTCCCTACCGTTTCCAGTCCAAGGGCCCGGTGGCGGCCGATGCGCGGTTACGGGCCGGGCTGCCGGACGGGGCGATCCTGATCGCGACCACCGGTCACCGTCTGGACCGGGAGATGTCGCCTGCCTGGGTGGCGCAGATGCTGGCGCTGCTGGACCGGGAGCCCGATGTCCACTGGGTGCTGGTCGGTCTTCTTCCCGGGCAGAAGCTGACCGCGATCCCCGATCACCCGCGTATCCACCTGCATCCCCAGGTCGCGCACCTTGAACGGTGGCTGGCCGCGGCCGACATCTATGCCAATCCGCCGCGGCTGGGCGGGGGTGCATCGGTGGCCATGGCGATGGAGCAGGGGCTGGCCGTGGCCGCGCTGGCCGGCAACGATGGGGGCGACAAGCTGGGCCCCTTCGCAGCGGCTGACGAGGGTCATTATTTTGCGGCCTTGTCTGACTGGGTCCGCACCCCATCGGCCAGGGTCGCCATGGGGGCGGAGATGAAACGCCGGTTTGCGGGGCGGCTTGATATTTCCGGCGAAGCGGCCCGCAATGGTCTGGCGACGGCGCTGACCCTGGCGGCCGATCGCGCCGCCCGCCGCCTGAAAGGATGAAATCCGTGTCGGCATCAACCCGATCCAGCGTGGACGACCGTCCTGTCGTCATCTTCGGCAATCTACGTTCGGCCAGTCTGGCGCGGTTCTGCCTGCAGCATGACAGCCCCTTTCGTGTCGCCGCCTTCACGGTTGACCGCGCCTACAGGGCCGGTGACAGCTATGACGGGCTGCCACTGGTCGCGTTCGAGGAGCTGGAGGCGCATTACCCGCCCGCGGATTGCCGCCTGCTGATCCCCATGGGCTATCAGCGCATCAACGGCATCCGGCGCGCGCGGTACGAGGAGGCGCGGCGGCGCGGCTATGATTTCATCTCCTATGTCTCCAGCCGGGCCAGCACCTGGCCCGATCTGGTGGTCGGGGACAATGTGCTGATCTATGAGCACGCCATCATCCAGCCCTTTGCCCGCATCGGGAACAATTGCATCATCCGCAGCGGCGCGCATATTTCCCACCATTGCACCGTGGAAGACCATGCCTTCGTCGCGGCAGAGGTGGCCATGGGTGGGGAAAGCACCATCGGGGAGCAGGCGTTCGTGGGTGTCGGGTCCGTGGTCATCGACAATATCCGCATCGGGGCGCGCGGCTTCATCGGGGCCGGCAGTGTGGTGACGCGCCCGACGGACGCCGACGCCGTCTATGTCGGCAATCCGGCGCGCAAGCTGGACAAGACGCCGTTGCAGGTCACCGGGGGCTGATGGACATGCGCACGGGCGAACCGCTGATCATCAATCTGGCCTGTACCGGCGTCATCCCGACGCGGGCCAGCAGCCCGCATGTGCCGCTGACCCATGACGAAATCCTGGCTGATGTCGCCACGGCGATCGGGCAGGGGGTGCAGATCGTGCATCTGCATGCCCGGGACGGGGCCGGGGTGCAGACCAGCGATCCCGAACCCTATGGAAGGCTGGTCAGCGCCATCCGCGCCCTGCCCGGCGGTCGCGACCTGATCGTGGGCGTCACCTGCAGCGGCCGGCTGGACAGCAGCTTTGCCACCCGGTCGCGGGTGCTGGACCTGGAAGGCGATGCCAGGCCCGACATGGGCAGCCTGACCCTCAGTTCGCTGAACTTCGTGCAATCGGCCAGCGTCAATGAACCGGCCACCATCCGGGGCCTGGCCGCCCGCATGCTGGAACGGGGCATCAAGCCGGAGCTGGAGGTGTTCGACCCCGGCATGGCCAATTTCGCCCGCGTCCTGCTGAATGAAGGGCTGGTGAAGCCGCCGCTCTACGTCAATGTGCTGCTGGGCAATATCGCGGGATCGCAGGCGGATCTGCTGCAACTGGCCGCCATCCTGGCCGCCTTGCCGCCGGACTGCATCGTCTGCGTGGCCGGCATCGGCCGGTTCCAGCTGGCGGCCAATGGTCTGGGCCTGCTGGCGGCCGACGGGGTGCGGGTGGGGCTGGAAGATAATCTTTGGCTGGACCAGCAGCGTAGCGTGCCCGCGCGCAACGGGGATCTGGTCGACCGGGTCATCCGCCAGGCCGCCCTGTTCGACCGCAAGCCAATGGCGCGGGCCGATGTGCGGGCCCGGCTGGGTATCACGTCATGACCGATCCGTTCCTGATCTTCGGCGCCCCCGACATCACCGAGGAGGATGTGGCGGAGGTCGTGGCCGTGATGCGGTCGGGCTGGCTGGGCACGGGGCCGCGCGTCGCTGCCTTTGAACAGCGCTTCGCCGCCTTCAAGGGCGTGACGGCGGACCGGGTGGCGGCGGTCAATTCCTGCACGGCGGCGCTGCACCTGTCACTGCTGGCCGCCGGCATCGGGCCGGGGGACGAGGTGGTGACCACGCCGCTGACCTTCTGCGCCACGGTGAACACCATCCTGCAGGTGGGCGCCACGCCCGTGCTGGCCGATGTCGATCCGGTGACGATGAATATCGATCCCGGTCGCATTCAGGCCGCCCTGACCCCGCGCACGCGGGCCATCATCCCCGTGCATCTGACGGGCCGGCCCTGTGAGATGGACGCCATCCTGGATCTGGCCGCCCGCCACGATCTGCGCGTCGTCGAGGATTGCGCCCATGCGGTGGAGGCGGAATATAAGGGACGGCCGCTGGGCACGCTGGGCGATTTCGGCTGCTTCAGCTTCTATGTGACCAAGAATGTCACGACGGGGGAGGGCGGCATGGTCCTGACCCGCGACCCGGCCGCGCAGGACAGGATCAAGATCATGTCGCTGCACGGGATGAGCCGTGATGCCTGGAAGCGCTTCTCCCAGGACGGCAGGCGGCATTATCAGGTCGTGGCACCTGGCTTCAAATACAACATGATGGACCTGCAGGCAGCCATCGGGCTGGGCCAGCTGGCGCGCGTCGAGGGGGCCTGGCAGCGGCGGTGGGAGCTGTGGCAGGCGTATCAGGAACGGCTGGCGCATCTGCCCGTCACCCGGCCGGCTGATCCCGCACCCGAAACCCGCCATGGCCTGCATCTCTATACGCTGCGCATTGATGCGGACCGATGCGGGGTCACGCGCGACCAGTTCATGGACCGGATGGGCGCGGCCGGGATCGGGGTTGGCGTCCATTATCTGGCGCTGCCCGAACATCCCTATTACCAGGACCTGCTGAGCTGGCGGCCGGAGGACACGCCCGTGGCCACCGCCATCGGACGGACAACGGTCAGCCTGCCGCTCAGCGTAGGCCTGACGCTGGCCGATATCGACCGTGTCGTTGCCGCTGTCGAACATAGTCTGGATGCCTGATTGACGTGCGGGGCGGGGATCGGGGGCCTATTTCCCGTGGATCATTCTGCATTCTTCGTTATATCTATCTGGATATTTCGACTTACGGGATGACGCGCATGCGGATCGCCTTGGCCGCCGGTCTGTTTTTGATTCTGCTGACCCCCGTCGCTTCCGTCGCGGCGGAGAAGCCCGACGATTGCGGCGGACAGGTGGTCCCACCGCCGGCCGACCTGTCGCCCTGGGCGGCCATCGCCCCGGACGGTGTCATGGCGGCTGCGGCTGTTGGCGAAGCGCCGGAGCTGAAGCCGGGGCAGGTGGCCGAACTGACCTTGCGGCCGCAGGCCCAGGTGCATTTCGCGACGCCCCCCGGCAAGGTGGGCACGTCCGACGGTTTCGCGGGTCTGTTTGCCTTTGACGTTGTGCGTCCCGGCACCTGGCGGGTGGCGCTGGGCAAGGCCGCCTGGGTCGATGTGGTGAAGGATGGTGTTTCCATCGCATCCACCAACCATGGCCATGGTCCGGCCTGTACCGGCATCCGCAAGATCGTCGAATTTCCGCTGACGCCGGGCCGATACCTGCTGCAACTGGCAGCGTCGCCCGGCGACCGCGTGACCGCGCTGATCCTGCCACCGGCGTGATTTCGGGTTCGAAAGCGGCTATGGTGCGCGCCGTCGATCCCTGATGGCGAAAGATTTCCTATGTCCGATCAACTGCTTCTCTCCGGCGGCCTGGTTTTCGACGGGCTGTCGGCGCCCCGTCCCGGCCTGGGCGTGCTGGTCAGTGACGGGCGGATCGCGTCGGTGGCGCCGGTGGGGGAATTTGCCGGCTATGGCGGTCCGCGCCAGGATACCAGCGGCGCCACGCTGATGCCGGGTCTGGTCGATGCCCATGTGCATCTGGCGCTGGAGGCGACGGGTGACGTAGTGTCGACGCTGCGGCAGCGGCACGTCGGCGACCTGACCCTGCGCTTGCTGGAAAACGCCCAGGCTACGCTGGCCGGCGGGGTGACGTCCATGCGCGACCTGGGTGGGGTGGAATGGCTGGAGATGTCTGTGCGCGATGCCATCAAGGCCGGCCGGCACCAGGGGCCGACCCTGCGTTGTGCCGGCAAGGTGCTGACCATTACGGGCGGGCACGGCGCCTGGATCGGCATTGAATGTGACGGGCCCAATGACTGGTTGCGTGCCGTGCGCACCAACGTCAAGCATGGGGCCGACTGCATCAAGATGATCGCCACAGGCGGGGTGCTGACAGGCGGCGTCGACCCGCTGGCCCCGCACCCGGCAGAGGCAGAGATGGAAGCCGCCGTGGGCATGGCCCATGATTTCGGGCTGAAGGTCACGGCCCATGCGCAGGGTGCGCGCGGCATCGCCCGTGCCGTTGCGGCCGGGGTGGACAGTATCGAACATGGTTTCGAACTGACCGACGCGCAGATCGTCATCATGATCGACAAGGGTGTACGGCTGGTGCCCACGCTGGCCGCCATGATGGCGCTGCTGGAGATGAAGGATCGGCTGCCGCCCTTCGTGCGTGCCAAGGCAGAGAAGTTCGGCGCCATGCATTTTGACAGTTTCCGCCGCTTCGTGGCGGCCGGGGGCGTGGTGGCGCTGGGCACCGATGCCGGCACGCCCGGCAACCGGCATGGGGAGAATGCGCAGGAACTGCGGCACATGGTGGCGCTGGGCATGGACCCGCTGGCAGCATTGAAGGCCGGCACTGCGGTCGCGGCCGACCTGCTGGACCTGCCCGATCGGGGTCGCATCGCCAAGGCGGCGGCGGCCGACCTGCTGCTGGTGCCGGGTGACCCCGTGGCCGATATCGAAGCGGCGGCCGATGCCGGCCGGCATCTGGCCCTGTGGAAGGATGGGGTGCCCGTGGCCCGCCGGGTGCCGGTGGCGGACCCGTCCTTCGCCCCGGCCTCTGCGGCAGGGTTCTAGGCGGGGCTTCGTAGGTCGCGGGTGAGCGCCGAGCGAACCCCGACAGCCAGCGGTGCCGACACATGTCGGGGTTTGCTCGGCGCTCACCCGCGACCTACGGGTGCTGGCGGCTCGCCCAGCCCCTCGGCGATCATGCCGCGCGCCGTTTCGCGTTCACCCATGACGACCACGCTGGCCCCGTTCTGGGTCAGATAGGTCACTTCCTCGTCGGCATGGGCGCGGGCGATGATGCGCAGGCCGGGATTGGCCCTGCGCGTCTGCCGGATGATCTGCCCCGCCTCGAATGAGCCGGGAATGGCGACGAACATCAGCCGCGCCCCGGCCAGATTCATCGCGCCCAGCATCTCCGGCGCCACGGCATTGCCCTGCAGCACTTCCACGCCCTGTTCGCGCAGGGCGTCGGCGCGCTGCTGGCTGTCCTCCACCACCAGAAAGGGGATGCCGTCCGCCTTCAGCCGCGCCGTGATCAGGCTGCCGACGCGGCCATGGCCGATGACGATGGCATGGCCGGTCAGGCCGGTGGGGACCAGGGGCTCCCGCGTCGGTTCCGGCATGCTGGCGGTGCCGGTGTCAGGCGGGGCGTCCAGCTTGTGCCCGAACTTGTCGATCAGGGTGAACATGATGGGGTTCAGCAGGATCGACAGGATGGCGCCGACCAGCACCAGATCATGCCCTTCCTGCGGCAGCAGACCCAGCGACAGGCCAAGGGCGGCCAGGATGAAGGAGAATTCGCCGATCTGCGCCAGGCTGGCGGCGATGGTCAGCGCCGTGGAGCGCGGATGCCCGAAGGCCAGCACGATCAGATAGGCGGCCACCGACTTGCCCAGCACGATGATGGCCAGGGTGGCCAGCACGGGCAGGGGGCGTTCGATCAGGATGGCCGGATCGAACATCATGCCGACCGACACGAAGAACAGCACCGCGAAAGCGTCGCGCAGCGGCAAGGATTCCTCCGCCGCGCGATGGCTGAGCGGGGACCCCGACAGCACCATGCCGGCAAAGAAGGCGCCCAGCGCAAAGGACACGCCGAACAAAGTCGCCGCCCCGTAGGCCACGCCCAGGGCGATGGCCAGCACAGCCAGCCGGAACAGCTCACGCGAGCCGCTATGCGCCACCTCATGCAGCAGCCAGGGAATGACGCGCCGGCCCACCACCAGCATCAGCGCGACAAAGGCGGCAACCTTGCCCAGGGTGATGGCGATGACAGTGATCAGGTCGCCGCCGGTCAGGATCGCCGCTGCCCCCGCCCCCTCGGTCCCCGCCTTGTCGCCCAGCAGCCCGGCCAAGGCCGGCAGCAGCACCAGGGCCAGGACCATGGCCAGATCCTCCACCACCAGCCAGCCGATGGCGATGCGTCCGCGCTTGGCTTCCACCAGCCGGCGTTCCTGCAGCGCGCGCAGCAGCACGACGGTGGAGGCGACCGACAGGGCCAGACCGAACACAAGACCCGCCCCCAGGCTCCAGCCCAGCGCCCAGGACAGGCCCATGCCCATCAGGGTGGCAAGACCGATCTGGCCCAGCGCGCCGGGGATGGCGATGGCCTTCACCGACAGCAGGTCCTTGATGGAGAAGTGCAGGCCCACCCCGAACATCAGCAGGATGACGCCGATTTCGGCCAGCTGCGGCGCCAGCTGCATGTCGGCCACATAGCCGGGCGTCCCTGGCCCGATCATCACACCGGCCAGCAGATACCCTACCAGGGGCGAGATTTTCAGCCGGTGCGCCAGGGCCCCCAATACGAAGGCCAACGCCAGCGCGGCGACGATCGTGGTGATCAGGGGCGTATCATGCATCCGGGACCTGCCTTTCATCCGGGCCAATGGCCCGCGCCGGCCTTGACCTTTCAACCTTTTTATCCAATATCAGTCAATATGGTTGAATTTGTCGGGATTGCAACCGGTGCCCCTTGAACTTTCCGCCGCACAATTTTCGCCCGCGCAATGCCGCGCGGCGCGCGGGCTGCTGGACTGGAGCCAGGAACAGCTGGCCCTGGCCGCCGGCCTGTCGCGCAGCACGGTGCGTGATTTCGAAAGCGGCCGGCACGAGCCGCACCGGTCCAGCGTGACGCTGATCCTGCTGACCCTGGCAGGGCAGGGTGTGGAACCCGTGCCGGCGGGTGACGGGGCAGGGGAGGGCGTGCGGTTCCGCGTGGGGTAGAAAACCGCCCGTGCGGCAAAGGAGGATGCCGGAAGGCCCGCGATCGGGACTATACTGTCACCCACGTTCCCGTAACCGGTCCGGTGAGACATGGCGACGTTCAAACTGTTGGCACAGCCGACCCCGTTCCTGTTTTTCACGGGAAAGGGGGGTGTCGGCAAAACCTCACTCAGTTGCGCCTGCGCCATCGCGCTGGCCGACGCGGGCAAGCGGGTATTGCTGGTCAGCACCGATCCCGCCTCCAACCTGGACGAGATGCTGGGCGCCGCCTTGACGGACCGGCCGACGCCGGTACCCGGCATTGATGGCCTGTCGGCCTTGAATATCGATCCGGAGGCGGCGGCTGAACAGTATCGCACCCGCGTCATCGCACAATTGGGCCCGGACGCCGATGAGGCGGAGAAGGCGACGGTGCGCGAACAGCTTTCCGGCGCCTGCACCACGGAAATCGCCGCCTTTGACGAATTTGTCGGCCTGCTGACAGGGGACGGGGCGGGTTTCGACCATGTCGTGTTCGATACCGCCCCCACGGGCCATACGCTGCGCCTGCTCAGTCTGCCACGGGCCTGGACGGGGTTTCTGGCCGGCAATGACCGGGGCGCCTCCTGCCTGGGGCCGCATTCCGGCCTGAAGATGCAGGAGGAACGGTTCCGCCGGGCCATGCAGGCCCTGGGCGATGGCGTACAGACCACCATTGTGCTGGTCACCCGTGCCGACCCTGCCGCCATCCGGGAGGCGGCGCGTACGGCCGATGAACTACGGGCGCTGGGCCTGTCCAACCAGATGCTGGCCGTAAATGGCCGGTTTCACACGACCCATCCCGACGATGCCGTGGCGCGGGCGCTGGAGGCCGACCAGGATGCGGCACTGGCCGCCCTGCCGGACAATCTGTCGGCCCTGCCGCGCGATGAATTCCCGCTGCTATCCTTCGACTTGGTGGGGCTGTCGGCCCTGCGCGCCCTGCTGTCGGGGGCACCGCCGCCGCCCGCGGCCGATCCCGGCCCGCTGCCGCCGGTCGACCTGCCGACCCTGGACCGGCTGGTGGAAGATGTTGCCGCCGGGGGCAAGGGACTGGTCATGGTCATGGGCAAGGGCGGGGTGGGCAAGACCACCGTGGCCGCCGCCATTGCCGTGGGGCTGGCAACCCGCGGCCATGCGGTGCATCTGACCACGACAGACCCGGCGGCGCACCTGTCCTTTGTCATCGACGGCACCCTGCCGGGCCTGACCGTGGATCGGATCGATCCGGTGGTGGAAACCAGACACTATATCGAAAAGATCATGGCCAGCCGGGGCCGGACCCTGGATGCCGAGGCGCAGGCCCTGCTGCGGGAGGATCTGGCGTCGCCCTGCACGGAGGAGGTGGCGGTGTTCCACGCCTTCTCCCGCATTGTGGCCGAGGCGCGGGACAGTTTTGTCATCGTCGACACGGCCCCCACGGGCCATACGCTGCTGCTGCTGGATGCCACGGGCGCCTATCACCGGCAGATGACGCATCAGATGACGGGCACAGCCGGCCGCATGGTCACGCCGCTGATGCGGCTGCAGGACCCGGCCTATACCAAGATCATCCTGGTCGCCCTGCCCGAAGCCACGCCCGTGTCCGAGGCCGCATCGTTGCAGCACGATCTGGACCGGGCTGGCATCCGGCCGTTTGCCTGGGTGGTGAACCGGTCCATGGCGGCCAGCGGTACGCGCGACCCGATCCTGGCGTCGCGCGTGGTGGGGGAAAAGGCGCAGATCGCACGGGTGCGGCGGCGCTATTCCAACCATATCTTCGCCCTGGCCTATCAGCCCAAGGCGCCCGTCGGCCTGGACGCGCTGCGCCGGATCACCGACCCCGCACCCTGATCA
Source organism: Hydrogenophaga intermedia (assembly GCA_943371025.1). Lineage (GTDB taxonomy): Bacteria > Pseudomonadota > Alphaproteobacteria > Azospirillales > Azospirillaceae > Niveispirillum. The sequence goes on along the minus strand of CALRTC020000010.1, from coordinate 61,421 downwards.
ATCCAGCGCGAAGACCATGGCCTTCAGATACTGCGTTTCCGGCAGCAGCGGATGCACCGGATGGTCGCAGCCGGCACCGGCAAAGCGCAGGATGCGGCCCTGGCGGCCGGCCTCGCCCAGCCCGCGGGCCACTTCCGAATGGAACAAGGGCGGTTCCATATTGTGGGAGCAGGACGCCACCAGCAGCATGCCGCCCGGCGCCACCAGACGGGCCGCGGCCTTGGTCATGCGGCGATAGGCGCGGCTGCCCACGGCCAGATCCTTCTTCGATTTCACGAAGGCCGGCGGGTCGGCGATCACCACCTCGAACGTGCGGCCTTCGGCCACCCACTGGTCCATCAGGTTGAAGGCATCGCCCTTTTCCGCCGTTACCCGGTCGGCCACGCCATTGGCCTCCGCCGCCTTCATGGCGATGGACAGCGACAGGGCAGAACGATCGACCAGCGTTACGTGCGACGCGCCACGCTTGGCGGCCAGCACGCCGAAGCCGCCGGCATAGGTATAGAAATCCACCACCGTGCGGCCCTTGCACAGATCGGCGATGAAGGAGCGGTTGTCGCGCTGGTCAAAGAACCAGCCCGTCTTCTGCCCTTCCGACAGGTCGGCGAAGAAAGTGGCGCCATTCTCCTCCAGCGGGATCAGGCCCTGGACAGTGCCCTTCACCACCTTCACCTCTTCCGGCAACCCTTCATAGGACCGGGCCGTGCTGTCATTGCGCAGCACGATGGCGGCGGGGTTCAGCACTTCTTCCAAGGCCGCCAGGATCATGGGGATGCGGCGGTCCATGGCCACATTGTTGGCCTGGACGACGATCGTATCGCCATAACGGTCGATGATCAGGGCCGGCAACCCGTCGCTTTCGGCATGGATCAGGCGATAGAAGGGCCGGTCATACAGCCGTTCACGGATTTCCAGGGCACGCCGGATGCGGCGCACGAAAAAGGCCGTGTCGATCACCTCTGCCGGGTCGCGCGTCAGGAAGCGGGCGCAGATCAGGCTGTGGGGGTTGAAGGCGGCGATGCCCATCGTGGTCCCGCCCGCGTCGGTGACGCGCACCACGGTCCCGGCCGGCAGCGCCTTGGCCGCCTTGTCCATGTCCACTTCGTTGGAATAGACCCAGGGATGGCCATGCTGCGCCCGCTTGTGCCGGCCCGCCTGGATGCGGATCACGGGCAGGGCGGCCGGCTTGGCGGCCGGGCTGGTCGGTTCGGTCATGGTGGGGGCGGGGGCCGTCGCGGCGGGAATGTCGTTCATGGCGCGGAAAATACCGCCGCCGCCGCGCAGGCTCAAGCGATGCCGCTGCCGGTCAGTCCAGCGGCCGGCACAGGCGCAGGTCTTCGCGGTAATGGCCGTGGTCCAGGGCGCGGGCCAGCGCGACCGACACCGACGCCCCGATGCCTTCGCGCTGCGGCAGGTGCAGATGCACGGCCTTGCATTCCAGCTTTGCGCCAATGACGTCCATGTCGGCCAGCAGCACGTCGATCGCCGCCTCCGGCTCGATCAGGTCCAGCGCCAGGAACATGTCGACCTGCAACACCTTGCCATGCTTGGGGCTGGGCAAGGCCTGGAAGGCGTAAAGGCCATGGATATAGCCATGTTCGCCTTCCACCGTCCGGATGCCGCCATCCGCCATGGCCAGCAAGGCCGCGGCATAGCTGCGCCAGGACTCGCGGTCATTGGCGGCACGCCCCGTCTGCACCAGAGGCCAGGCCTGGTCGACACGACGAAGGTCTAATGGCTTTACGGTGAAACGATCGGACATGATCACCCGTTCCGGCGAGATATGCACGGCGTCATCTCTTTTCTTCGTGGCCCTGGCCGCCAGCGGGGGTTTGATGGCGGCCTCTCAGCGTTAACCGATCGGGATGGGGTCGCGCTTTGATATGGATCAACGCGGCTTTGCTCAGGTCGGCCTAATCGTTCGGATATGTGTTCATCAGCCAACCATTATGGAATCCTTCAGTTGGCTGTCAGACATGACTGGGGCAATTTGCCCGCATTCTCGTCTGTTGCAGCAGCGTTCATGTTGGGCGCATGCTGCTTTCGGATTGAATGCCGCGGTTGTTGCTAAAGCGGGGGGCCTGATATGGCAGTGGCGGAACATGCATGCGCGCGCGAGAGCGCGGTCGCGGCAAAGATTGATATGTCGCCGTGCAATGGCTGTCCCGTCCGTACCATGTCCGTTTGTTCCGCCCTGGATTCAGATGAACTGAAGCGGCTGGCGGAAATACTGGTGTCGGTGAAGGTGGAAGCCGGGCACACGCTGTTTGCCGAAGGCGATGGCGCCGACATGCTGTTCAATGTCACCGCCGGCACCATGAAGCTGTACAAGCTGCTGCCCGATGGCCGGCGCCAGATCACGGGTTTCCTGCTGCCCGGTGATTTCCTGGGCCTGTCGATCAACGACACCTATGCCTATTCAGCCGAATCCGTGACGCAGGTAACCCTGTGCCGATTCCCCCGCCGCCGGCTGGAAAACCTGCTGGACGAATATCCCAAGATGCAGCGCCGGCTGTTCGCCATGGCGTCGACCGAACTGGCGGCCGCACAGGATCAGATGCTGCTGCTGGGTCGCAAGAACGCCAAGGAACGCATCGCGTCGTTCCTGCTGATGCTGTCGGAACGGGCCAAGCGCCGTGGTTACAAGGAAAACCCCGTGCATGTGCCGATGAGCCGGTCGGACATCGCCGATTACCTGGGCCTGACCACGGAGACTGTCAGCCGCACCTTCACCCAGCTGAAGACCAGCCGCGCCATCTCCCTGATGGAAGGCGGCAAGGTCCGGCTGAATGATGTTGAAAAGCTGCAGGAACTGGCTGAAGGGGCGTGACGGCCACCTTTCTCCCCCGTCCTTCTCAAAACACATCATCCCGGCCCCTTGGCCGGGATTTTTGTTGGCGCAGGCGGTTGCGATCAACAGACCATCGGCAAATGCCACCCGGCAAAAAGCGCCGGGTCCTTGCGACTTGCGTCTATGTCTTGCGGACTGCAAGGGTCGCCGAAATATCTAACCCATTGAGATGAATTGTTTCTCCGTGCTGGCCCGGCGATTGCTTTGCTGTGGGCCGTACCAGAACGGGGACCATCATGGACGGCGGCGCGCATATTCGTTTCATCCAGCAGGGTGACAACCAGGGCGAGGCGGACGGCAGTTTTGCCCAGCTTTACCGGCAGGCCCATGCCAAGGTCGGCATGGCGCGCGCCGGTGTCGCCGGCATGCTGGACTGGCTGACGCGTCGTGGCGGTAATGCCGAAGGGTTCGATGCCCAGCTGGCGGAGGCCGGCCCCCTGACCTCCGACAATCATGACCGGGTGAAGGGCAATGTCTTCCTGGCCTTCCTGTTCCACGATCTGCGCCATCGGCTGCAGGTCTGCATGGATCAGGCGCGCGATGCCCGGACCGGCCCCTTTGCGCCGCTGCCCCCCTATCTGGGGCAGGAGCAGAAGCTGAACCTGCTGCGCTCCCAATGCTGTGTGCTGCTGAACCAGGTGCTGGACGAATGGGCGGCCGATCTGGCCGACCGGCCGCTGCCCGCCTGCCCCTTTGCGCGCATGGCCCGTTTTGCCAAGGGTTTCTTCAAGGGATCAGCCCTCTACGCCCGTGCCGACCATGACATGGTCTCCATCTCCAAGACGGGCAGCAACACGGCCCTGCATATGTGCTTCAGCCTGGTGGAAGGCTCGCTGCATCTGGGGCTGGACCTGCCGGCCGGCGACTGGCGCGACGCGATGTGGCGCAGCCGCAAGGAACTGAAGACCCTGGCCTCGGGCAGCCTGGGCATGATCGTTACCTTCCTGCACGCCTCCAAGCTGGAGCCGGAGGGGGAAAGTGCCGTCAATCCCACGACGGGGGAGGCGACGGCCTTCATGATCGAACAGGGGGTGGACGGGGTGCGCCTGCGCCTGGACCCGCGCCCCATCAAGCCCTTCACCACGGGACATGACCGGCTTTACACGGGCTGCCCGGCCTTCCATGTGTCGGGCATGATCGAGATGTATCTGGACTGGGTGCTGGATCTGGCCATCCATCACGGCCTGCACGCACCCGTGCGCCGTCCGGCCACCCCCGCCCTGCAGCCGGCCGCCCCGGCCGACTGGCAGCCGGTGATGTAAGCATGGGATGGTCGTCGGGCGCTCAGGCGCCCGGCACACCCTTGCTGGTCGAATATTCGAAATGCAGCACCTGGTCGGGATGGACCAGGGCATGCACGGCGTGGGCGGCCATCGCCGCCTCGCTGAACCCGCACAGGATCAGCTTCAGCTTGCCCGGATAATGCGCGATGTCGCCGATGGCGAAGATGCCGGGCGCGCTGGTGGCCAGCGTGCGCTGATCGACCAGGATATGGCCCTTTTCCATGTCCAGGCCCCAATCGGCGATGGGCCCCAGATTCATGGCCAGCCCGAAGAAGGGCAGCAGCACATCGGCGTCCAGCACCTTCTCGTTATCGTCCAGGTCGGCGACGCGCACGCCCGTCAGCTTGCCATCCGTCCCTTCCAGGCCGGAAAGCTGATAGGGAACCACCATCTCCACCTTGCCCTCCTTGACCAAGGCATCCAGGCGGGAGACGCTTTCCGGTGCAGCGCGGAATTTCGGACGGCGATGGACCAGCATGACCTGGGCCGCCACTTCCGCCAGGCTGTTGGCCCAGTCGACGGCGCTGTCGCCGCCGCCGGCGATGACGATGCGCTTGCCGGCGAAATCCTGGCGCCGCTTCACCAGATAGAAGATGCCCGTGCCTTCATAGGCTTCCAGACCGTCCAGCGGCGGCTTGTTGGGCCCGAAGGCGCCCACGCCGGCGGCGATGATGACGGCCTTGGCATCGATGACGGTGCCCTTGTCCGTGCCCACGCGCCAGCCATCGTCCGTCCGGGTCAGGGTGGTGACCTGCTGGCCCAGATGATAGGTCGGGTTGAAGGGGGCGGCCTGTTCGGCCAGTCGGTCAATCAGGCTGGCCCCATCGATGGCGGGATGGGCCGGGATGTCATAGATCGGCTTTTCCGGATACAGCGCCGCGCATTGCCCACCCACCATGTCGAGTGCGTCCACCACATGGGTGCGCAGCTTCAGCATGCCGCATTCGAACACGGCGAACAGGCCCACGGGGCCGGCGCCGATGATGACGACATCGGTGGAATGGGTGGTTTCGGTGGTCATGGGCGCAGGCTCCCGGATGCACATATCGGCTTTACGGCTGGTCTAGGTGCCGCGTTTCTGGCCCGATGGCAAGTGTGGAAGGGTTTCCGACATTGCGGGCCGGCAATCGCCTATTGCGGGGGAGACCGGTTTTGTCGGACCCTGACGGCCGGTTTTCCAGGATGTCAAGGTTTCATGTCCATCACCCTTTCCCTGCCCGACGAGGCCGCGACCGTGGCGCTGGCCGGGCGCCTTGCGCCGCTGTTGCGCGCCGGCGACGTGATCACGCTGCGCGGTGACCTGGGCGCCGGCAAGACCGCCCTGGCCCGCGCCATCATCCGCCATCTGGCCGGCGACCCGGCGGAGGAGGTGCCCAGCCCCACCTTCACCCTGGTCCAGACCTATGAGCATCTGTCGCCGCCCGTCTGGCATTTCGACCTGTACCGGCTGACCGATCCGGGCGAGGTGGTGGAACTGGGCTGGGAGGAGGCGCGGCAGGCCTGCGCCCTGGTCGAATGGCCGGAACGGCTGGGCCCGCTGCTGCCGCGCGACCGGTTGGAGGTGGAGATGACCCTGGCCGGGGCCGACGCGCGCCGTGCCGTGCTGACCGGCCATGGCACCTGGGCGGCCCGGCTGGAGGGGTTCTGAGCCATGCGGGATAAGGTGATCCGGGATTTCCTGGCCCAGGCCGGCTGGGCCGATGCCGCCCGCCATCCCATGGGCGCCGACTGGTCCACCCGCCGCTATGAACGGTTGACCCGGCCCGACGGGGCGAAGGCCATCCTGATGGATGCGGCCGGCGACGGGGCGGGACAGGTGCCGCCCTTCATCCGCCTCTGCGGTCTGCTGCGCGACGTGGACCTGTCGGCGCCCGTCATCTTCGCCGAAAACCCGGGGCAGGGGCTGCTGCTGCTGGAAGATTTCGGCGATGACAGTTTCGCTGCATTGCTGGAAGGCGGACACGATCCCGAACCGCTTTATGCCGTCGCCACCGACGTGCTGTCCCACCTGCACATCCGGTTCGACAATGCCGTCGCGCCGGATGTGCAGCGTTACGACCTGTCGCTGTTCACGCGGCAGGTGGCGCTGTTCGGCGATGCCTATCTGGATGCAGCCGCCTGCCCCCTGACCCCGGCCGGACGGCGGGCGCTTGACCAGGCTTGGGTCGCGGTGCTGCGTCAGGTGCTGGGCATCGTGCCGGACAGTCTGCTGTTGCGCGATTACCATCCCGGCAACCTGATGAAGCTGCCTGATCGGCCAGGGGTGAAGGCCTGCGGATTACTGGATGTGCAGGATGGCGGTATCGGCCCCGTCAGCTATGACCTGCTGTCCCTGCTGCAGGATGCACGGCGCGATGTGCCCGACGCCATCCAGGCGGCCATGATCGACCGCTATCTGGATGCCAGGTCCGGCCTGTCGCGTGAGGCGTTCCTGGCCAGTTATGCCGTGATGGGCGCCATGCGCCATGCCCGCATTCTGGGCCGCGTGGCCCAATTGGCGGCCGGCGGGGGCAAAGCGAAGCAACTGGCCTTCCTGGCCCGCGTCTGGGGACAGTTCCGCACGTCCATCGCCCACCCGCTTCTGGCCCCGTTACAAAGTTTCACGGATCAGCATTTGCCCCGCGACGGGGCCGTGCCCCATATTCTGGGGTGTTGAGTAAAATTGGAGAGAAGTTCGATGTCCTTCATGCCCAAGCGGGCGATGGTGCTGGCGGCCGGTCTGGGTCTGCGCATGCGTCCGCTGACCCTGGACCTGCCCAAGCCGCTGATCAGCGTGGGCGGCCGCACCCTGCTGGATCACGCCCTGGACCGGCTGGAAGCTGCCGGCGTGGAAGAGGCTGTGGTCAACGCCCATTGGCTGGCCGACAAGATCGAGGCGCATCTGGCCGCCAACCCGCGCGCGAAGCTGAAAATCACCTTGTCACGGGAAGATACCCAGCTTGAAACCGGCGGCGGGGTGAAGAACGCCCTGCCCCTGCTGGGGGACGAGCCGTTCTTTGTTGTCAATGCCGATATCGTCTGGCTGGACGGGCCGTCGCCGACCTTGAAGCGGCTGGCCGATGCCTGGAATCCGGCCATCATGGACAGTCTGCTGCTGGTCACGCCGACGCCGCGCGCCGTCGGCTATGACGGGCGCGGGGACTACCAGATGGACCCGGATGGCCGCCTGTCGCAGCGCCCCGACCTGGAAGTGTCCCCTTTCGTCATGGCCGGATTGTCGATCATGACGGCAGCCCAGTTCGCCGACACGCCCGACGGCGCCTTTTCCAACCTGCTGCTGTGGCAGCGGGCGGAGGCGCTGGGCCGGCTCTATGGCGTCCGGCATGAAGGCAACTGGTATCATGTCGGCACGCCCGCCGCCGTGCCCCTGGTCGATGCCCATCTGCGCGCGCCCGCCACACGCGAAGTCGTGCCGTGACCATGACCGCCGCCTCCCTTCCCCCTGGCGTCTATACCCTGGCCCCCGACATCCCGTTCGTGGATGCGCTGGCGGCCGGGCTGTGGGCGCAGGCGGGCGGGGATGCGCTGGCGCTGAACCGTTTTACCGTCCTGTTGCCCACGGCGCGTGCCGTGCGGTCGCTGCGGGAGGCGTTCTTGCGCCTGTCGGGCGGGCGGCCCATCCTGTTGCCGCGCATGGCGCCGCTGGGCGATGTGGATGGGGATGAGATTTCCTTGATGATGGACGGGGTGACGGGCAAGGCCGGCGGCCTGGATCTGCCACCCGCCATCGGGCCGTTGCGCCGGCAATTGCTGCTGGCCCGCGCCATCGCCGCGGCCGGCGACCGCTTCGCCAAGACGCGCGCGCAGGCGGCGCGGCTGGCCCGCGAACTGGCCAAGCTGCTGGACCAGACGCAGACGGAAATGGTCGGGTTCGACCGGCTGCACAGCCTGGTTCCGGCCGATTATGCCGAACATTGGCAGGTCACCCTGTCGTTTTTGTCCATCATCGTCGACCAATGGCCCACCATCCTGTCGGCGGAAGGGGCGGTGGACCCGGCGCAGGAACGCAATAACCGCCTGCTGGCCTATGCCGAGGCATTGAAGGCGGCCCCGCCCGCCCATCCCATCATCGCCGCTGGCTCCACCGGATCCATCCCGGCCACGGCCGAATTGCTGGCCACCATCGCGCGCCTGCCTACGGGGTCCGTTGTCCTGCCCGGCCTGGACCGGGATTGTGACGAGGCCACCTGGGCGGCGCTGGATGATGCCCATCCGCAATTCGGCCTGAAGCAATTGATCGACCGCATCGGCGTGACGCGGGCGGATGTGGCCGACTGGCCGCTGGCGCCCGGCATCGCGCCGTCCTGCCCCCCCGCCCGCATCGCCCTGATGAAAGAGGCGCTGCGCCCGGCCGGCACGACGGAGGCCTGGCGCGACCTGGATGGCTTGGACCCGTCGGTGCTGGACGGCGTCACCCGCATCGACGCCACCAGCCCGCAGGAGGAGGCGGGCATCATCGCCCTGATCCTGCGCCAGGCGCTGGAAACACCGGGACAGACGGCGGCCCTGGTCACGCCCGACCGCAATCTGGCCCGGCGCGTGGCCACCGAACTGCGGCGCTGGGATGTGCGGGTGGATGACAGCGCGGGCCGCCCCCTGGCCCAGACGCCGGTCGGGTCCTATCTGCGCCTGATCATGGATACGGCCGTGCAGGGCGCCCCCATTCCGCTGCTGTCGCTGCTGAAGCATCCCATGGCGGGCGGCGGCTGGCCGGCGGGGCAGATGCGACGGCAGGCGCGTCTGCTGGAAACCGCCGTGCTGCGCGGCCCGCGCCCGCCCGCGGGGCTGGAGGGGCTGCGCCAGACCATCCGCTTCCATGCGTCCGATGCCGCGGAAAAGCGCCGCCGCATCACCAACCCTGCCATCCGCGACGACCTGCTGGCCCTGGTCGACCGGGTGGACACGGCCATGGGCGAGTTGTGCCGGGCCGTGGCCGATGGCGAGGAACGCCCCCTGTCCGACTGGCTGCGCCTGCATGTGGGGGCGGCGGAGGCCCTGGCGGCCCTGGAAGGCGAATCGGGGTCGGACCGGCTGTGGCGGGAGAAGGATGGAGAGGCGGCGGCCGGCTTCATTGATGAGCTGCGGGAGGCGGCGGACGGCTATCCGCCGCTGGGCGGCAAGGATTATGCGGGCCTGATGGAGGTGCTGATCGCCGGCCGCGCCGTGCGCCCCGCCTTTGGCCTGCATCCGCGCCTGCATGTGCTGGGCCTGATGGAAGCACGCCTGCAGCAGTTCGACGTGATGGTGCTGGCAGGCTTGAACGAGGGGACCTGGCCCCCGGCCCCGCCGCCCGATCCCTGGATGTCCCGGCCCATGCGCCGGGATTTCGGCCTGCCGGCGCCCGAACGCATGGTCGGGCAGGCGGCCCATGATTTCGCCACTGCCTGCGGGGCAAAGACCCTGTACCTGACCCGGTCGGAACGGGTGGAAGGCACACCGACGGTGCCTTCACGCTGGCTGCTGCGCCTGGATACCGTGCTGGACAAGGCGGGCTTGCGCGGCCGGATCGAAGCGGGCGGCGCCTATTGGCGGGCCTTGTGGCAGGCGCTGGACCGGCCGGCCCGCGTGCGCCCCTGCCCGGCCCCGGCGCCAAAGCCCCCCGTGTCGGCCCGCCCGCGCCGCCTGTCGGTCACCCAGATCGAAACCTGGATGCGCGACCCCTACGCCATCTATGCGGCCAAGGTGCTGGACCTGTCGGCGCTGGACCCGATCGATGCCGATCCGGGGGCGGCCGAACGCGGGGAGATCATCCACAAGGCGCTGGACCTGTTCGTGCAACGCTACCCCGACGCGCTGCCGCCCGACCCGGTGGCCGAATTGCTGTCCATCGGGCGTGGGGTGTTCGGCGACCTGCTGGACCAGCCGGGCGTCGCTGCCTTCTGGTGGCCGCGCTTTGAAAAGGTGGCCGACTGGTTCGTGACGCAGGAGATGGAGCGCCGGCGCACCATCAAGCCGCTGGCCACAGAGGTGACGGGCCGCGTCACCCTGCAAGGGCCCGGCGGCCCTTTCATCCTGACGGCCAAGGCCGACCGTATCGACCGCACGCCGACAGGCGGGGTGATGCTGGTCGATTACAAGACGGGCACGCCACCGACGGGCAAGGAAGTGCGTCTGGGCAAGGCCCCGCAATTGCCGCTGGAAGCCCTGATCGCGGCCGAAGGCGGGTTCGAGGGGGTGAAGGCGGCCAAGGTCGACGGGCTGGAATATTGGCGCCTGTCGGGCGGCGACCCGGCCGGCACCATCCAGACCCTGAAGGAGGAGCCGGCTGCGCTGGCAGTGGAGGCGCGGGAAGGGGTGCTGGATCTTATCCATCAGTTCGATGATCCAGACATGCCCTATCACAGCCAGCCACGCCCGGCCTGGGCACCCAAATATACCGACTATGCCCACCTGGCCCGCATCAAGGAATGGTCGGCCGGCGGTGGGGGTGAGGCGGAGGGGTAGGGTTTGTCTGTTTGATCTTCCCCCATCACGACGGCCGGCGCCGGGGCGATGGGGCCTTCCATCGCCCCCACGGACCGGCAACCTTCACCCCGCCACTACGGCTGCATAGAGATCGAGAATCCCCTTCCAGCCGCCATCGGAGTCGAGCGCCCCGCGCGTCGCCTCGGCCGCTTCCCCGAACCGTTCCAGGTTGCGGTGTTCAAGGCGGACCCGGGTCTTGCCGTCGGCGTCGGGGGTGAAGGTCACCTCCACCTCCGTCACCAGGGCGGGGTTGAAGGTCCAGGTCCCGTCCAGCTGCCAGGCCAGCAGCAGCCGGCCCGGTGGGCTCCAGTCGATGACATGGCCCCAGGGACATTCGCTGCCATCGGCCCCGCGTTCGAACCAGCGGCCGCCGCTTTTCGGTTCGACCACGACATCGGCCTGCGGGCTTTGGCCCACGGAATGGCTTTTCGGCCACCAGGCCCCCATGCGGGACGTGAAGATGGCAAAGGCCCGCGCCGGTTCGGCGGCGACCACCACTTCACGGCGGACGGGGGCGGGGCTGATCCGCTGGGTCATCTCATTCACCTTTCGCTTGGTTATCCCGTTCAACCTCCGCCTGGAAGGCGGTCAGGGCGTCGTCCCAGAACCGGTCCAGCCATTGGCGCAGCACGCCCAGCCCGGCCGGATCGATCTGATAGATGCGGCGCGTGCCCTCGCTATGGTCGCTGACCAACCCCGCCTCCTTCAGCACCTTCAGATGCTGCGACACGGCCGGGCGGCTGACGGGCAGCCCATCCGACAGGCGGCCCACGGATGCCGGCCCCGCTGACAGACGTTCAAAGATGCGGCGGCGCGTGGGGTCGGACAGGGCGGTGAGGGCGCGATCTATGTAAGTCATAACTTACGGTAAGTTTCTGCTTACGGATAGTCAAGCCCCCTTTTGCCGGCGAATTCCGTTATGCTGAAGGCGCTGCTTCCCCTATGGACCCGTGCCCCATGTCGCTTTCCATTCCCCGTCTGATCGGTCATCGCGGTGCCGCCCGCCACGCGCCGGAGAACACCCTGGCCGGCATGCGCACCGCCGCCCTGCAGGGCGCGCGCTGGGTGGAACTGGATGTGAAGATCACGCGCGACGGCGTGCCCATCATCCTGCATGACGATGATGTCGACCGCACCACCAACGGTCATGGCCTGGTGGCAGATATGGATTTTGCCGACATCCGCCGCCTGGATGCCGGCTCCTGGTTCGGCCCCGAATTCCGGGGGGAAAAGGTGCCGACCCTGGCGGAGGTAATCCAGGCGGCCCTGTTCCTGGAGATCGGCCTGAACCTGGAGATCAAGCCCTGTCCCGGCCGGGATGAACAGACGGCGGGGATCGCCCTGTCCATGGCCCTGACCCTGTGGCCGGCCGACCGGCCGCCGCCGCTGGTTTCCAGCTTTTCCGTGGAGTCGCTGGACATGGCCAAGGTCGTCGCCCCGCACTGGCCGCGCGGCTATCTGATGGAGGAGGAGCCGGCGGATTGGGCCGCCATCGCCGACCGGCTGGGGGCTGCGACCATCAATATCGACGCCAGGCGCCAGAATCCTGACAGCATCGCCGCCTTCCGCGCCACGGGCCGGCCCGTCCTGGCCTATACGGTGAACGAGACCGAGCAGGCGCGACGTTTATTTCAATGGGGAGTGGCTGGTGTGTTCACCGACACACCCAAAGGGCTGTTCGATGGACTAACAGGAAGGGCATAGGCTTTCTTCGCACCTGCGGAATTGACCTGCCGCAATGCCGGTGACCCATCCACATGATACGGTCGCCGCATCATCGCGAAGTCTTTGCGGAGCGGATAGAGATGCGCGCGCCCCCTTTGTTCGCCCTGGCGGCCATTTGCATCATCGGTGGCGGCTTCGGCCTTTACTGGTGGAATGCCCAGGCCAGGCAATTGCCGCCGGGTCTGGCCACCGCCAATGGGCGGATGGAGGTCGAACGCATTGACATCGCCACCAAGCTGCCGGGCCGGCTGGTGCGCATGGATGTACGCGAGGGCGATCAGGTCGCCCCGGGCGCCATCATCGCGCAGCTGGACAAGGCCGAACTGCTGGCACAGCGCGCCGCCGCCGCCGCCGCCGTGCGCCGGGCCGAACAGGCCATCATGCAGGCGGACGCACAGGTTTCCGTGCGCATGGCCGAATATAAGCTGTCGGGCGTGGAACTGAAGCGCGGCATCGAACTGTCGCGGACCAGTGCCGTGCCGGCCAGCGAGGTTGACCGCCGCAAGGCCCAGAACGATGTCGACGCCGCCACTTTGCAGGCCGCCCGCGCCGCTGTGGATGATGCCAAGGCCGCATTGGAGGCGGCACAGGCGCAGTTGCTGGTGGTCGAGGCCAACCTGAAGGAAACCGACCTGTACAGCCCCGTGGCCGGCCGCATCGAATATCGCCTGGCCCATCTGGGCGAGGTGATGGGCGCGGGCGGGCGCGTGGCGACGCTGCTGGACCTGTCGGATGTGTTCATGACCGTGTTCCTGCCCACGGGCCAGACGGGCCGGGTGGCCAACGGATCGGATGCGCGCATCATTCTGGACGCAGCCCCCGACTATGTTATCCCGGCCAAGGTCAGCTTTGTCGCCGCCGAGGCGCAGTTCACGCCCAAGGCCGTGGAAACGGCGGATGAGCGGGAAAAGCTGATGTACCGGGTAAAACTCTCCATCGACCCGTCCTTGCTGACCACCTACCGTGACTATGTGCGGGCCGGGCTGACGGGCCAGGCCTATGTGCAGTTGGACCCGGCCGCCAAATGGCCGGACCGGCTGGCCCCGAAACTGCCGCCGGCGCCCAGCCATGCCGGCAAGTGAACCCGACAGCCTGCCCGCGATCCGGCTGGACGGGGTGCGTCACCTTTATGGGGACAAGGCTGCCCTGGCCGATGTCGCGCTGACCATCCCGGCTGGCGCCACCGTGGCCGTCATCGGGCCGGACGGGGTGGGCAAGTCCACCCTGCTGGGCCTGATCGCCGGGGTGAAGAAGCTGCAAAAAGGCCAGGTGCAGGTGCTGGGCGGCGACATGGGCGATGCGGCCCACCGCGACCGCATCGCACCGCGTATCGCCTATATGCCCCAGGGGCTGGGCCGCAACCTGTACCCCACCCTGTCGGTGGCGGAGAATATCGACTTTTTCGGCCGGCTGTTCGGGCAGTCGGCGACCGAGCGTCAGGCCCGCATTGACCGGTTGCTGAAGGCCACGGGCCTGGACCCGTTCCCCGACCGGCCGGCGGGCAAGTTGTCGGGCGGCATGAAACAGAAGCTTTCGCTCTGCTGTTCCCTGATCCATGACCCCGACCTGCTGATCCTGGATGAACCGACGACGGGCGTGGACCCGCTGTCGCGGCGGCAATTCTGGTCCCTGATCGACGCCATCCGGGCCGAACGCCCGTCCATGACCCTGCTGGTCGCCACCGCCTATATGGAGGAGGCGGCGCGGTTCGGCCATCTGGTGGCCATGGATGATGGCCGCATCCTGGCCGCCGGCACGCGCGAACAGGTGCTGGCCCAGGCCCATGCCAGCAATCCGGAAGAAGCCTATGCCAAGTTGCAGGCAAGTGACGGGGACAGTGCGGAACCGCTGGTCATGCCGCCCTTTGTCGACCGCGACGGGCCCGACGCCATTGTGGCAGACGGGCTGACGCGGCGGTTCGGCGCCTTCACGGCCGTGGACAATGTCAGTTTCCGCATCAAGCGCGGGGAGATTTTCGGCTTCCTGGGCTCCAATGGCTGCGGCAAGACGACAACCATGAAGATGCTGACGGGCCTGTTGCCCGCCACATCGGGCACGGCCACGCTGCTGGGAAGGCCGGTCGGCGGAGCGGATGTGGAGACGCGGCTGCGCGTCGGCTACATGTCGCAGAGCTTCTCGCTCTATGAGGAGTTGACGGTCCGCGCCAATCTGGAACTGCATGCCCGGCTCTACCGCATTCCGTCGGCCGAGGTGGCGGCGCGGACCAGGCAGTCCATGGATGATTTCGGTCTGGCGGAGGTGGCGGACATGCTGCCATCGGCCCTGCCGCTGGGCATCCGCCAGCGTCTGCAGCTGGCCGCTGCCTGCCTGCACAAGCCGGAAATGCTGATCCTGGACGAGCCGACATCGGGCGTGGACCCCGGTGCGCGCGACCTGTTCTGGCGGCATCTGGCCGACCTGTCGCGCCGCGACGGCGTGACCATCTTCGTCTCCACCCATTTCATGAACGAGGCGGAACGCTGCGACCGCATCTCCCTGATGCATGCGGGCCGCGTGCTGGCCGTGGGCACGCCCGAGCGCTTGCGCGCCGAACGGGGGGCCGACACGCTGGAAGACGCCTTCATCGATGTGCTGAAACAGGCCAGCGGCATCAGCGAGGAAGCGCCGCCCGCGCCAGCGGTCGCGGCGGGAATGGCGGAACGGCCAGAGAGTGGCGGCCTTGCCACCTCGCTGGGCCGCATCTGGGCCTTTGCCCGGCGGGAGATGGTGGAGATCCTGCGCGACCCCGTGCGCCTGACCTTCGCCCTGCTGGGCCCGCTGGTCCTGCTGCTGACCTTCGGCTATGGCATCACCTTCGATGTGGAGGATCTGCCGTTTGCCGTCTATGACCGGGATCAGACCCTGGAAAGCCGGCAGCTGGTAGAGAACCTGACGGGGTCACGCTATTTCCATGAACGCGCACCCGTGCGCACCGATGCCGAGATTGAACGCCGGCTGAAATCGGGTGAACTGCGTCTGGTCCTGTCCATTCCACCCAGCTTCGGGCGCGACCTGCTGCAGGGACGCCGTCCGGAACTGGCGGTCTATCTGGATGGCGCCATGCCGTTTAGGGCGGAGACGGCCAAGGGCTATGTCCAGGGCATTGCGCTGGCCTATGTCCAGGATCTGGTCCGCCGGTCGCGCGCGGCCGATGTCACCACGGCCAGCGTCAATATCGAACCCCGCTTCCGCTATAACCAGCAATTCCGCAGCGCGCCCGCCATCCTGCCGGGTGTGATCATGGTGCTGCTGATCATGATCCCGCCCATGCTGACCTCCATCGGCGTGGTGCGGGAGCGGGAGATCGGTTCCATCGCCAATCTCTACGCCTCACCCGCCACCGTGGGGGAATTCCTGATCGGCAAGCAGGCGCCCTATGTGCTGGTGGGCTTTATCAGTTTCCTGATCATGCTGGCCTTCGCCAATTTCCTGTTCGGCGTGCCGGTGAAGGGATCGCTGATCGCGCTGTGTTTGGGCGTCGTGCTTTATATCTTCGCCGGCACGGGCCTGGGCCTGCTCGTCTCTTCCTTCGTGAAGACGCAGGTCGCGGCCATTGCCGTGACGGCTATCCTCTGTACCGTACCCGCCGTCAATTTCTCGGGCTTCCTTTATCCGGCGGCCACGTTGGAAGGCGGGGCCAGGATCTTCGGCCTGTCCTTTCCGGCTTTGTGGTTCCAGACCATCAGCCTGGGCAGCTTCGCCAAGGCGCGGCCCTTTTCCGCCTTCCATCTGGAATTCGTCATGCTGGCCCTGTTCGCGCTGGGCTTCCTGGCGGCGGCCTGCCTGCTGCTGAAGAAGCAGGAGAAATAGATGGGCAACTGGATCGCCAATGTCTGGTATCTGGGACGCAAGGAACTGGCATCCCTGCTGGCTGACCGCGTGCTGCTGGTGCTGATCATCTATTGCTTCACCATCTCCGTCTATACGGTGGCGACGGGGGTGAAGACGGATGTCGACAATGCCCGCGTGGCCATTGTCGATGGCGACCAGTCGGCCCTGTCGCAGCGCATCGGCGATGCGCTGCTGCCGCCCTATTTCCGCCCGCCGGACCGGCTGGACCGGTCGGCCGTGGATCAGGCCATGGACCAGGGCGAATACACCTTCGTGCTGGACCTGCCGCACAAGCTGGAAAGCGATCTGCGCTCGGGCCATTCGCCCACGATCCAGCTGAATATCGACGCCACGGCCATGACCCAGGCCGGCCTGGGCAGCGCCTATATCCAGCAGATCGTCGAACAGGAGGTGCAGGAGGCGCTGGACCCGCAGGGTGAAACGGCGGCGCCGGTCAGCCTGGTGGCCCGCACCTTCTTCAATCCCAATCTGGAAGGCATGTGGTTCCAGGCCGTGATGGCGGTGATCCAGTTCGTCACCATCCTGTCCATCCTGCTGGTCGGTGCGGCTGTCATCCGCGAACGTGAACATGGCACGATCGAACATCTGCTGGTCATGCCGCTGGGGGCGTCGGAAGTGGCGGCGGCCAAGATCTGGGCCAATGGTCTGGTGATCCTGGTGGCGACGGGCCTGTCCTTGCGGTTCGTCGTGGGCGCCTGGCTGGGCGTGCCCATCGAAGGGTCCATCGCCCTGTTCCTGGCCGGGGCGGCACTGTACCTGTTCGCCACCACCTCGCTGGGCATCTTGCTGGCCACCGTCACCCGCTCCATGCCGCAATTCGCACTCATCGCCATTCCGGTGTTCATGGTGCTGAACATGCTGTCGGGTGCCACCTCACCGCTGGAAAGCATGCCACAGTTCATGCAGTGGCTGATTCAGGTCTCTCCCACCATGCATTTCGTGAAGCTGGCCCAGGCCATCCTTTATCGCGGCGCCGGCTTCGATCTGGTCTGGCCGCAGATGCTGGTGCTGGCTGGATTGGGGGCCGTGTTCCTGTCCATCGCCCTGCCGCAGTTCCGGGCCATGCTGGCGCGCAGCCAGTAGGAGCGCAAAAAAGGGGGCGGTGCCTTCGCCCCGCCCCCTCTCAACGACATCAACCGTCCGATCAGATCGTCACGACGACCCGGCCATCCACCTGACCGTCGCGCAGGCGGCCCAGCACGGCATTGATATTGTCCAGATGATCCACGGTGACGGTGGCCTTCACCTTGCCTTCGCCCGCGAACATCAGCGCCTCGGCCAGATCGGCGCGCGTGCCGACGATGGAACCGCGGATGGTGATGCGGTTCAGCACCACGTCGAAGATGGGCACGGGGAAGTCGCCCGGCGGCAGGCCGACCAGGGCGACCGTGCCATGGCGGCGGGCCATGCCGATGGCCTGGGCGAAGGCCGGACGGCTGACGGCGGTAACCAGCACGCCATGGGCACCGCCGACGGTGCTGTGGATTTCCTTCACCGGGTCGGTCTTCATGGCATTGATGGTCAGGTCAGCACCCAGCTGTCTGGCCAGTTCCAGCTTGCTGTCGGCCACATCGACGGCGGCGACATGCAGGCCCATGGCCTTGGCATATTGCACGGCCACATGGCCCAGCCCGCCGATGCCGCTGATCACCACCCATTGGCCGGGACGGGTATCCGTCTCCTTCAGGCCCTTATAGACGGTGACACCGGCGCACAGGATGGGGGCGATCTCCTCGAACCCGATATTGGCTGGCAGGTGGCCGACAAAATTGGGGTCGGCCAGCACATATTCGGCATAGCCGCCATTGACCGAATAGCCCGTGTTCTGCTGGGCCGTACACAGCGTCTCCCAGCCGGTCAGGCAATGTTCGCAATGGCCGCAGGCGGTATAGAGCCAGGGCACGCCCACGCGGTCGCCCTCGCGCACGGCAGTGACGCCGGCGCCGGCGGCCACGACGGTGCCCACGCCCTCATGTCCCGGAATGAAGGGCAAAGGCGGCTTCACGGGCCAGTCGCCATCGGCGGCGTGCAGATCGGTATGGCAGACGCCCGAGGCCGCGATCTTCACCAGGATCTGGCCGGGGCCGGGGCGGGGTACCGCCACCTCCTCCAGGCGCAGGGGCGCGCCATAGGCATGGACGACAGCGGCTTTCATCTTCTGCGGCAGCATGGGATGGGGTTCCTTCCGTTGCGGCGGACAGATCTCCGCCTCTGCTTGCCGGCGGACGGTGCGGCAACAATTGGAAACCCGCCATGATTCAGGTCAAGCTACCCCTTATGCGCTCTCCCCCCATGCCATGTGGCGCGCATGGCTGGCGATATCGTGCGGCCAGGGCGCGCTGTGCTGCCCGAAACCGTCGCGGTCATCGGCGAACAGGGCGCGCGACGCCTCCTCGAATCCCGGCAGGTCGCCGGCCATGGCTGACATGAAGCGATAGGCGGCATCGCGCGCAGACCTTGCCCGTTCCTTGCTGCCATCGGCGCGCATCGCGTCCTCCACCAGCCGGCGCAGGGCGTTGGACGCCCCGCCGGGCCGGGCGGCCAGCCATTCCCAATGCCGGGGCAGCAGGGTCACCTCCCGCGCCACCACGCCCAGCTTGGGCCGCCCCCGCCCCTGTGCCGATTCGTCGGCGGGTGCGGCGGGTGTCAGCCGGGCTCGCACCTCCGCCTCGCTGCCGCGCAGATCCAGGTCCACCACCTTGCCCGTGACATCGTCGAAGACCAGCACGGGGGCATGCGGGTCGCGAAAGGCCAGGGCGTCGGCCAGCGGGTCCCGCTCCATGGCCGCCTTCACGGCCAGGGCCACATCAGGCAGCGCGCCCGCCGCCAGCCGCCGGGGCCCGATAAAGGCCGTAAAATGGTCCTGCCGCGTCATCTCGTCCTCCTGGTTGCCAGGATATTTACCCGGATGAAAATCATTGTGTCAATATTACCCGGATGATATTTAGACATCAGCAACAGAGGATGCTGACAAAATGAAGGGTGAAAGCCGCAAGGCGGTACTGGCCGCGTGGCGTGAACGCAAGGTGCGGGCGGGGATCTATGCCGTGCGCTGTCTGGTGACGGGGGAGAACTGGGTCGGCCAGGCCGGCGATCTTGACGCCATCGCCAATCGGCTGTGGTTCACGCTGCGTCAGGGTGGCTGTCTGGACCGGGGGCTGCAGGCGGCCTGGAACAATCACGGCGCCGATGGCTTCCAACTGGACATTCTGGAGGTGCTGGACAGCGAGGAACCCGCCACCACCCGCACCAGTATCCTGTCGGACAGGCTGACGCATTGGCAGGCGGAACTGTCGGCGCGGGTGATTTAGGATTGGCGCAGCAATATCCGGCAACGGCCGCCGTACCAAGGGCCATAATTTATGACCCTTGGTACGGCGGCGACTACCGCCACTGGTATCAAATGGCAGCCGAAGCGGGGGTGTCGATATGCAAGGTCAGCCTTGCAGGCTCCTCAGCATCGGGGTGCGCCGTATCCGGCGACCGGAGGCGGCGAAGATCGCGTTGGCAAGGGCGGGTGCCAAGGGCGGCACGCCTGGTTCCCCCAATCCGGTTGGCGGCTCGTCATTCTCGATGAAATGCACATCGATGCGTCGGGCTGCCCGGTCGATCCGCATCATGTCGTAGGTGTCGAAATTCGACTGCTCGACTTGCCCGTCCATGATGGTGATGGCCTGTCCCAATGAAGCCGACAGCGCATCCTGGATGCTGCCTTCGATCTGGGCGCGGGCACCGTTGGGATTGATAATCCGCCCCGCATCGACCACGGCCGTCACGCGTTCGACAACAAACTTGCCGTCGGCCCAGGCCACCTCGACGATTTCGGCGGCGTAGGTCTCGAACGTGAAGTTGGCGGCGATGCCGCGTCCACGCCCTTTGGGCAATGGCTGGCCCCAGCCGCTTTTCTCCGCTGCCAGCCGGATGACATTGGCCATGCGGGCGGTATCGAAGACCCGCGGCGGCAGGCTCGGCAGATAGAAATAGTCGAGCCTGCGCCCCGGCCCGATGAGGTCGAGCCGGTATTCGACCGGATCGCGGCCCAGTGCCTGGGCAATCTCGTCCAGGAAACACTCGATCGCAAAGCAGTTCACATTATGGCCCGGCGCACGCCAGGAACCACGCGGGGCGGCAGAGGGAAGGGGGTAATAATCCACCCTGAAATGGGGGACATGATGGGCGGGAAAACCATCGGGATAATATTCGACAAGATGCGGCGGCACGCCCTTGGAGAAGGCCGTGCGCGAATGTGTGGCGAGCTTGTGCCGCCAGCCTGAAAGCTTTCCGTCACGATCGATTGCGGCCTGCATCAGATGGCAGGCACCCGGCCGGTAGAGATCGTGGCGGATATCATCCTCGCGGGTCCATACCAGCCTGATGGGCTGGCGCAGCGCCTTGGCGATCAGTGCCGCCTCCGCGACCATGTCCTGATCGAACTTCCGTCCGAAGCCGCCGCCAATACGGGCAAGCTTCACGTCGATCTGGAGCGGATCGACCCCCGTGATGCGCGAGATGACGGATGCCGCCAGGTCCGGCGCCTGGGTGGTCACGATTGCGCTGGCCCGCGTGCCATCCGCCGACACCGCGACAAGCGCATTGGGCGGTTCCATGCAGGCGTGCGCCACCATCGCGGATTCATAGCGCGCCTCGATGACGCGGTCGGCATTGGCCAGGGCCAGACCGAAGTCACCATCCTCTTTTACCTTGGTGCCCTCATCCTGCTCCATCTTGGCCCAGGTTTGGCGATAGGCGGCGGCGCTGTCTTCGGTGGCGGCCTCGCCAGGTCCGCGGTGCCATTCGATGGCAAGCGCCTGCCGGCCTTTGATCGCCGCCCAAAGACTGTCGGCGACCACCGCTATGCCGTCAGCAAGCGGTATCGACACGGGCTGGACCGGTGGCAGCGCCAAGTCGGGCCGCAGGCCGTGGATCGGTACGATCTCCCGCACGCCGGGCACCATGCGGGCGGCCGTATCATCGACTGTCGCCACCGTTCCGAAAAGATAGGGCGAGCGCGCGATCACGGCGTGGAGCATGCCCGGCATTTCGGCATCGATCCCGAACAGGGGCTCGCCACGCACGATGCGGTCGGCGTCGCGATGGCGCTGGGGCTTTCCGATGATGGTGAAGTCCTTCGGGTCCTTGAGCGCCAGATCGCCCTGGGGCTCGGGCCGCCGGGAAGCAGCCGATGCCAGCGCGCCATAGGTCGATTGCCGGCCGGAAGCGGCGTGGAAGACCATGCCGTCCCTGGTCGTCAGCGTATCGACGGGCACCGCCCACCGGTCGGCCGCGGCTTCCAGGATCATGCGGCGTGCCCGGGCACCGGCCTTGCGCAACTGCATATAGCCGACGCGCACGCTGTTCGATCCACCGGCCGTCGACTGGCCGGCACCAAGATAGGAGCGTGCCTGACCCTTCTCGTTCCGGGCCAGCAGCAGCGGCATGGGCTCGACGGTGACGCGTGCAAAGGCGACGTCAAGCTCCTCGGCGATCAGCATGGGGAGCGAGGTGAACGTTCCCTGGCCCATGTCGGGCACATGGGCGCCGATGACGACGCTGTTGTCGGCGTTCACAACGACAAAGGGGCCGATGTCGCCCTTGAAGCCTCCGCGCCGGGAAGCGGGGGCCAGGGACGCCGGTCGTGCGAACACGACGAGTGCTCCCGCCGAAGCGGCCGCCTTCAGGAAGGACCGTCTTGAGGCGATGGTGCGCTGCATGGAATTAACCGGCATCGCGAATATCCTGTGCTGCGCGGTGGATGGCGGCACGCAGCCGGGTATAGGTTCCGCA
Organism: Hydrogenophaga intermedia; assembly: GCA_943371025.1. Taxonomy (GTDB): domain Bacteria; phylum Pseudomonadota; class Alphaproteobacteria; order Azospirillales; family Azospirillaceae; genus Niveispirillum. Next base: position 39,461 of record CALRTC020000010.1, on the reverse strand, counting down.
GCGGCAGAGATTGGTGATGCCGGCGTCGATATCCGCGTCCGAGGGGTTGGGGTTTGCCTTCAGCAGGGCGGCGGCGGCCATGATCTGGCCGGCCTGGCAATAGCCGCACTGGGCGACATCCTCCGCGATCCAGGCTTCCTGAAGCGGATGAAGATTGCCGTCCTTCGCCAATCCCTCGATTGTGGTGATCCTGGCGGCGCCGACGGCACCGACGGGGGTCACGCAAGACCGGGCAGCCTCGCCATCCAGAAGAACCGTGCAGGCGCCGCAGGAACCGATGCCGCACCCGAATTTCGGACCCTTGATGCCCAATTTTTCCCTTAACACCCACAATAGCGGCATGTCCTCGGGCGCATCGACCAGATGTTTGCGCGCATTCACATGCAGGCGGAAAGCCATGACCTTGTACTCCACCGTAATTTCAGGCAGCTAGGCCCGATCGGCTGTCGCCTCGACAAGGGTGCAATTCGCCAATAGATTCCGGTTTTTCGTGAACGGCTGGACCATGCATCTCGCGAAGCGTGAACGGAAGATTCCCGACCTGGTGCAACGGCTGGCGCTCGTGCTTTTATTTGGCGCCATCATGGGTCTGGCCGGCCCGTTCGGAACCTACCCGGCGCTCGACCGCCCGGTGCGTTATGCTTTCTGGATCGGGCTTGTTCTGGCCGGCTTTGCCTTTGGCGTTGGCGCCACGCGGCTCTGCGAACGGTTTCCCGGCCTGGCCCGCACCGGCCGTTGGACGCTGAGCGGCCTTGTCGCGCTGGTGTCCGCGGTTCCCATGACCTTCGTGGTGGCTTGGACGCTCTCGCTTGTGCAGCCGGGGCGCGTGGTTCCCCCGACGCAGCTTCCCGTTCTTTTTGTCTGCGTGGCGGCGGTGCAAATCGCCATCGTTGCCGCCTTGATCAGGCCGGCCTTGGCACCGCTTCAGCCCCTCCAGCCATCGCAGCCGGTCCAGGCTGCCCCGGAAGGGCCTTCTTCGGAAGCCGCAATGCAGTTGGCCATTCAGCACAAGCCGGAGATGCGGGAGACAGGCGCCCCGGCCTCCCCCGCCGGGACCGTCACCGGCGCCCGCGCGTTTCAGGTGCCGCCCGATGCGACGCCAGCCTTTCCGGCGGTGCTTCTCACGCGGATGCCCGGCGAGCTTGGGCCGGAAATCGTTGCGCTGGAGGCGGAGGACCATTATGTCCGGGTCCACACGTCCAAGGGCTCTGCGCTTGTACTGATGCGCCTGTCGGACGCAGTGGAACTCCTCGACGAGACTCTCGGCATGCGCGTCCACCGGAGCTGGTGGGTCGCGAGGCGGGCTATTGCAAGCGTCGAGCGCCAGGGCCAGCGGATGATCCTACGGCTCAGCAATGGCGCTCAGGTCCCCGTCGGGCGCGTCCATGTCGCGACCGTCCGCAGCGCGCTTGCGCGAAAGCTGAGGAACGCGCGGCAGCCGCCCGGGCCTTGATGAAGGCCGCTTGATGCCGAAATCTGGGGATAGTCCGGGCAGTTTGACATGCCCATCGGAACCAGACATCTGGCTGGTCCAAAATTCCAACAATCTCGGAAAGTTGGCTGGCGCGCCCGAAAGGATTCGAACCTCTGACCCCCAGATTCGTAGTCTGGTGCTCTATCCAGCTGAGCTACGGGCGCATCGCCATGATCGACCGGGCTGGTGGGATTTCTCGGAATGGCGCGCCCGAAAGGATTCGAACCTCTGACCCCCAGATTCGTAGTCTGGTGCTCTATCCAGCTGAGCTACGGGCGCGCTGTATTCCGATTTCCGATACCTTTGGAGAGGCACCAGCCGGTGAGGTGCGGCTTTTATCCGATGATTGCGGGGAATGCAACGGGATTCTGTGCTGCCTTGTCCGCAATGCGGATCAGCGGCAATTGAAGGACGGACCGCCTTCGGCTATTCCTGCACCATACCGCATGAAGGCAGGCCCATCTTGAGCAACAAAATCCAGAATCCCGAAAAGCACTTCCCCGTCACCTGGGAAGAGCTGCACCGCAATGCCAAGGCGCTGGCCTGGCGTCTGGCCGATACCTGCCAGTGGAAGGGCATCATCGCCATCACCCGTGGCGGTCTGGTCCCGGCGGCCATCATCGCCCGCGAACTGAACATCCGCGTGGTCGAAACCATCTCGGTCAAGAGCTATGACGACCAGACCCAGGGCGAGATCCGCGTGCTGAAGGCCGCCGCCGCCGTGACGGATGGCGGCAAGGACTGGCTGCTGATCGACGATCTGGTGGATACGGGCAAGACGGCCGCCTATGTGCGCAAGCTGCTGCCCGAGGCGCATTTCGCCACCATCTATGCCAAGCCGGCGGGCCGGCCCCTGGTTGACACGTTCGTCACCGAGGTGAGCCAGGATACCTGGATCTATTTCCCGTGGGACCTGCTGCCCGTGTCTTATCTGCAGATCGAACGCTGATCGCCGATACAGGCCGGAAATGGAACGGGCGCCCTTCCGACGGGAGGGGCGCCCGTTTTCTTTCTTGTGACGTGCAGCGGGTCAATTGCCGTTCACGGTGTCGCGCAGGCGCGGGGCGCTGTCGATCATGCTGCGCGCATCGGCACCCGTGGCCGGCACGCCCGAGCGCATGGTGGCGTCGCCACGCGGCTCCGCCCGGGGCAGCTTGCCGAACATGGCGTTCAGCCGCTTATATTCCTGATCGTGATATTCCTGCGCCGACTGGAAATCCGGCTCGCCGTTGCGGGGGGCGGTGACGATCACCTCGTCCATCACCTCGGCCTTGGGCGGGGTCTGCTGTGCCGACGCCACGGGCACCAGCAACAGGGCGCCGGCGATCAGGATGAATGGACGGAACAACATGGCGGGCCTCTTCAATGACAACCCATCATAGCAGAGATGGGGTTTCATTGTTGTTATTCCCAGGTGCGGATGCGCCCTGGACATTTCCAGCTTCCATCCATGCCCGGCGCTGCCGGCCCCGCAAGGTGCCAGAAATTCAGGGCCCGGCATCAATCGTCAGTGCCCGTTGCAGGGCGTGCCGATACCAGTAGAGCTTCATGCCATCCTCCCCTGTCTGCGTGTCACCGCAGGGACGACGATGGCATGCCGGAAAAGCGCGGGGAAGACCCGGTCAGGCCCGTGCCGCCAGTTCCACCCCCAGCGAGCGCAACGCATCCCAGTAGCCCGGATAGGTCTTGGCCACGCAGCCAGGGTCCCGGATGGTGATGCCGTGGATCTTCAGTCCGGCCAGTGCAAAGGACATGGCGATGCGGTGATCGGCATAGGTGTGGATGTCGGTCGGCAGCGTCTGGCCGGCCAGGGCGGGGTCGGCGGCGACGATCAGATCGTCCCCTTCCTCCCAGGCCAGGCCCGGCCGGATCTTCGACAGTTCGGTCGACAGCGCCCGGGTGCGGTCGCATTCCTTCACGCGCAGATTGGCAATGCCGGTGAAGCGCACGGGATTGTTGTTGAAGGCGGCCAGCACGGCCAGCGTCGGCACGGCGTCCTGCATCTGCGACCCGTCAATGACGGACGGCATGTCCGGGAATTGTGCGATGACGGCCTGGGCACAGGCATCGGGCTGGGTGAAAGCGTCGGACGGCACGCCCAGGTCGATGCGCCCGCCGGTCAGCGCTTCCGCTGCCCACAGATATGTGGCAGCCGACGCGTCCGGCTCGATCACGTAATCGGCGGCCTTGTATCCCGTGGGCAGGACGCGCCAGGTGGCAGCGTCCTTCTGTTCCACCTCGGCCCCGAAGGCGCGCATGGCGGCGACGGTCAGGTCGATATAGCCGCGAGCCCCGATCTCGCTGCCCGTCAGCGCGATATCGACAGGGCCGGAGAAGCAGGCGGCGGCCATCTGGATGGCGCTGACATACTGGCTGGACAGGCCGGCATCAATCTCCACCCGACCACCGGCCAGGGCGCCATGGCCGCGTACGGTGACGGGCGGGCACCCCGTGGGCGCCTGCAGATCCACACCCAGCGCCGTCAGCGCCGTGACCAGGGGGGCGATGGGCCGCTTGCGCATATGCTCGTCGCCATCGACGATGATTGTGCCATCCACCGTGGCGGCCACGGCGGCCGTCAGGAAGCGCGTGGCGGTCCCGGCATTGCCCAGGAACAGCGGCGCGTCGGGGGCGGTCAGGGTGCCTGTGCCAGTGACGATGAAGGTGGTGGCGTCCGGCTCCTCCACCGTCACGCCCATCTGGCGCAGGGCGTTGGCCATGTGGCGCGTGTCATCGCTTTTCAAGGCACCGGTCAGGCGGCTGGTCCCGTTGGCCAGGGCTGCCAGCAGCAGGGCGCGGTTGGTAATGGATTTCGATCCAGGCGGCACGACGCGGCCCGTCAGGGGACCCTTCGGCGGAATGACCGTGATTGCCGTCAGACCCGTTGCCGTCGCCATCGCTATCCCCCTTCGCCCGCACGCGTAAAAGCCGGCGCGACCCTATCGCGCCGCCCATCGTGCGGGAAACGGGATTTGCCACAGGGGCGGATTGTGCGGGCCGCAGGTCGGAAGGGGCGGCCACACGAAGGCCGCCCCTTCTGCCGTCGGTCAGCCCTTCACGGCGCCGGAGGACGCGGCCTTGGCATAGGCATTGGTGACGGCGGCGGGCTGTGCGCCCCCGCCACGGTCATTGTCATTGTCATTGTCGCGGTCGCTGTCGCTGTTCAGCGTCAGGACATTGGCGGCGGCGGCACTGCCATTGGTGCCGGACAAGGGTGGGGCGCTGGCCACGCTCTTGCCTGCATCATGATCGGGATCGCCCTGGGCGGCGTCACGGTCACCGCCGGTCGATGGGGCACTGGAAGCACGCAACGCGGCGGTACTGCCGGCATTGGAAGCCTGGATGCTGGATATCATTTGATGGACTCCGGGCAATGGATTGCCGGTCGATGCCTCTTTGCACAGCCGGAAGGCCGCGCCCGCCTTCTGCGGTGCGCCCCTCCTCCGGTCGACGTCACGCCGGGGTCCGCACCACATGTCCGTTCCGGGGGATTTTTCACAACAATGTGGGTGGTGTCCGGTACCGAAACACCAAACAAAAAAGCCGGCCCATCAGAAATGGCCGGCACGCAAACATATCAAGATGGTCGAAATTTGGAGCGGGTGAAGGGAATCGAACCCTCGTCGTAAGCTTGGGAAGCTTCTGCTCTACCATTGAGCTACACCCGCGCCGGGACCGTCCTTATAGGGGGTTCCGGGTGTTGGATCAAGGGGCTAAACGCCCCCATCACCGCTATCGGGATCAGCGCGCCGCGCGCCGCAGACGGCGTCGTGTCACCGGCGCATCGGTTCCGGCAACGGGGGTGGGCGTGTCCGTCCCGGTGGGGACCGGCTGCCGCAGGGTCGTGATCTTGGCGGCGGGCCGGCTGCTCGGCGTGGCGGCGGTCCGGACCTTGGCCGGGGTGGCGCGACCCACCATGCCGGTGACGCCAGAGAGCGCACCCTCCACCAACTCCAGACCCTGGAACCGGGTCGGATCGACCGGGCCGGGCAGGGACAGGCCGGACACCAGGTCCTGCTGGAAGCCAAAGCGCACATAATAGGGGGCGTCACCCACCAGGATGACGATGCGATGACCCAGGGCCTTGGCCGCTTCCAGGCTGTGCCGGATCAGCTTGCCGCCCAGGCCTTCGCTGCGATGGGCCTCGTCAATGGCGATGGGCCCCAGCATCAGGGCCTGGACATTGTTGCCCAGCTTCACCGGCCAGTAGCGGATGGTGCCCAGCAGCACGTCGTTGCCGGCTTCATCCGTGTCGGTCGCCACAAAGCACAGGTCGGCCACGGGGGCGACATTCTTGCGCAGGCGATAAACGGTCTTGGTGTGGCGCTTGGGGCCGAAGGAACGGTCGAGGAGCTTTTCGATGGCGGCGGCGTGAACCGGCTGCTCAAGCGTGATGTTCATACGATTGGGGTTTCCCGGCAAAATGAAATGTGGGGGAGACACTGAAGAAGCGTCTGGCCGGGACCCCCACGCGTGATGGCGTCAGGTCCCGTGCACAAGAACCGGCCGCCCAAAGGTGGGGACCGAGATCTTTCGTCGTCGCAAGGGCGTGAAGCGCAACATCGCGCAGCTCATAAGCAGTTGAACACCATCGCTATATGAGGCCATCGCCCCCCCAACGCAAGCGGCGTTTTCATGACCAAACGCAGTACCGCGCGTGACAAAGGCCACCCCGTCGGCATTGTCGTGCGGCCTCTGGCGCCTATAATGGCGGAATGCGGGGATTTGCTTCCTGCGGCCATGATGAAATCCGGGATCAGATCATCAAACAGATCATCGGATCGCAAAGGAGAGGGGCCTTGTACAGCGACACGACACGCCAGATCCGGGTGACGGTGGAACCCCGCTATCTGCCGGACCAGTCGCAGCCGGCCGAAGGCCATTATGTCTGGGCCTATCATGTCGTGATCGAGAATCTGGGGCGGGAGACGGTGCGGCTGCGCACCCGCCATTGGAAGATCACCGACGCCCTGGGCCGGCTGACGGAGGTGCGGGGGCCAGGCGTGGTGGGGGAACAGCCGCTGCTGCATCCCGGCGACAGTTTCTCCTATACCAGCGGCACGCCGCTGCCGACACCGTCGGGCATCATGGCCGGTTCCTATGGCATGGAGGGGGAGAACGGAGAGAAGTTCGACATCGCCATTCCCGCCTTCTCCCTGGACAGTCCGCATCAGGATCGGCGGCTGAACTGATCCGCCCCTGGATCAATCGCGCAGCCGATATTGCAAATGGGCGCTTGAAACATCTGGCGATCACGCCAATTGCTTGTCTGGTGCGGCTACCTCTTCCGGGGGGCCGTTGGGCCGGATCGGGGGAGCCGGCCCTGGCATCCCACCGGGGATGCGACCACAGACAAGAATCGATCAGAGGAGTGGATCCCCATGTCCGTGCCGAAGAACAGCGGTGACAAAGTGGTGCCCGGCCCCGTCCATGGCCGCCGCGCCGGCCCTGCCGCCACCAATCCCAATCTGGTCCGCCCCAGCAAGGCGGAGGCGGAAGCCGCCGTGCGTACGCTGATCCGCTGGGCCGGTGATGACCCCGATCGTGAAGGGCTGGTCGGCACGCCCGACCGCGTCGTGCGCTCTTATGAAGAGTTCTTCGCCGGCTATGCGGTGGACCCCGTCGATCTGCTGGCCCGCACCTTCGAGGAGACGGACGGCTATGACGAGATGGTGGTCCTGAAGAATATCCGCCTGGAAAGCTATTGCGAGCACCACATGGTGCCGATCATCGGCAAGGCGCATATCGCCTATCTGCCGCGCAACCGTGTCGTCGGCATTTCCAAGCTGGCGCGCGTGGCCGAGGTGTATGCCAAGCGCCTGCAGATCCAGGAAAAGATGACAGCGCAGATCGCCAACACCATCGACGAGGTGCTGGAGCCCCTGGGTGTGGCCGTCGTTATCGAGGCGACGCACCAGTGCATGACGACGCGCGGCATCCACAAGCCCGGCGTCACCATGGTGACCAGCCGCATGCTGGGCGCCTTCCGCGAGGATGAGAAGACCCGGCGCGAGTTCCTGGCCATGATCGGCAATCCGACCAGCAGCGGCGAGGGTTGATCCCGACGCTGCCGAACGGTCGCGAGCGTGACGGGGGCGGTTCCAGCCAGGACCGCCCCCTTTGTCATTCCGGCCCGCCCTGATCGTCGCCCCGCCATTGGAACACCGCTTCCAGCGGGACCTGGAACACCTGTGCGATACGGAAGGCTGCCTCCAGGCTGGGCGAGTATCGGCCCTGTTCGATGGCGGCCACGGTCTGACGCGTCATGCCGATGCGCTCGGCCAGATCCTGCTGGGTCATTTCATTGGCGTCAAAACGCAGGCGCCGCACCTGATTGGTGAAAGGCAGCATGGATCACCAGCCCCGGCGATACATGAAGACCTGCGTGGCCAGGCGGGACAGTTCCGCCAGCAGCAGGGCGAAGAACATGAAATTCACCAGCAGAATGGCGCCCGCCCCCAGATGCAGGGTCAGCATTGTGGCGATGATGCCGAGAACCAGCACATAAAAGCCCGTGCGTGTTCCCAGCAACCCGATCTGCCGGTCCCGTTCATCCCTGGGGCTGCGGGCGTCGCGCGGGCTGCGCAGGGCGGTCAACACGGCGATGATTGCCGCCACCACCGATTGCCCGACGATCAGACCCAGGATGCACAGAACCAGCCAGAAGAACTGCCCGCCCGGTACCGGGCTTCCGCCCAGATAGGAACCGAAGACAGGCAGGAAATAGGCGCCGCCAAAGGCCAGCAGCGCCAGCATCTGCGCCCAGGCCAGTTTTTCCCGAAACGACATCGCGCATCCTCCGCTGTGATGTTAGGTTTATTTAACATTATGTCTAATTATGGCGTCGCAATGTCAAATATTTTTTACATTTCAGATCGGTGTCGGCTCTACCCGTCTGTGCTGCGATGCAACATACTGGTCGCTGAACGGACCGAAGGAGACGACCCAAATGGCAGAGGCAGCGACCGGCACCACCAGCCCCATCAGTTATGATGAGTTCCAGAAGGTCGATATCCGTGCCGGGACCATCGTGAAGGCAGAGCCCTTTCCCGAGGCTCGGCGGCCGGCCATCAAACTATGGGTCGATTTCGGCGATCCCATCGGCGTCCGCAAATCATCGGCCCAGATTACCGCCTATTATCAACCGGAAACGCTGATCGGGCGGCAGGTGGTGGCCGTGGTCAATTTCCCGCCGCGCCAGATCGGCAAATTCATGTCGGAGGTGTTGGTGCTGGGCCTGCCCAGCGCCGAGGGAGAAGTGGTGCTGCTGTCCCCGGACCAGCCCGTGCCCAATGGCGGCCGCATGTATTGATGCCGCGAGTGTCCCCGCGTTCCCGACACTCGATCATCGGGGGGCCGGGCACCCGGCCGACTTCTATCCGTTTGCATGTGTCCAGGGCGCCGCCGTGCCGTCCGCGGTGGTGTACCATGACCGGATACGGGCTTTATCCGGGTAACGGAATGCATGACGTCTTCCATATGGATGACCTGACCAATGATGCCCAGCATCATGCGCTGGCATATTGGCTTCATGTTGCGCGCCGGGATCGGGGATTGCCGGTCGCGGCATTCACCGCCCTGAATCTGCCCGGTGTGGCCGCTGACAGCTATGTCCTGTTTGAACTGTTCGACGAACGGATCCGGGATGCCGTGATCCGCGATGTGGCCCCGGGCGTGGCGAAGGCGCTGGGGATTCACCCGGTGGGGCTGCGCCTGTCGCAGGTGATGCCCCCGTCCTATGTGGCCGATGTCGTTCCGGCCTATGCCCTGTGCGCGGGGCTGTTCCTGCCCCTGTCCAGCCTGGACCAGGTGACCTATTCGGATGGGACGATGCTTTTGGTCCGCCGGCTGGTGCTGCCCTTGTCCCGACGCCCGCCCGGCGCTTCGCATGCGGCCAGACATCTGTTGATGATCTATGATTCAACGGCGCGACCGGCGGATGAACCCGCGCGCGCCGGCGCCTGCCGCAGCATGGTCGCCATCCGGTCGCTGGGCATCGCCCTGTACAAGGATAGATAGGGGGATCAGGCCGGCGGAAGGGGGCAGGGTTCCGGGTCACCATCAAGATCAGGCGCGGGCCCGAATGGGCGACGGGCAGCCAGGCGCTGGATGATGGCGGCCTTGGGGCTGGAGACCTCGCCCTGTTCGAAGGCCACAACCTGCAACCCGTGCCCGGCGGCAAGGGCCAGCAGTTCCCCGCTGCGCAGCAGGAAGGCCGGGCTGGACGGACGCCCATGGCGCTGGTTGCCATTGGCGAAGGTTTCATAAAGCAGCAATCCACCCGGCTTCAGCGCGGCGACCAGAGCGGGCAGCAGCGGTCGGTGCAGATAGTTGGTGACGATGACGGCATCGAACCCGGAAAGGGACGGCGGCCAGCCATCGGGACCTTCCAGATCGGCCTGGACAAGGGTGACGCCGGGAACGGCACGCAGATCCTCCACCCCCCGCAGGTCGATATCCACCCCCGTGACCTGACTGCCCCGGTCCAGGAAATGGCGCAGATGCCGCCCGCCGCCGCAGGCGACATCCAGCACACGCGAACCGGCCGGCAGCAAGGCGCCGAACCGGACAATCCAGGGGGAAGGCGGGGCGAAGGGAAGGCAGTGGGTCATGGCGGCCGATGCGGAAGGGGGTTCGCTATGCAAAGCGTAACATTTGAAGCATGCATGACACGCCGAATCAAAGGCTTGTACCGAGGTCCTGCAATCTTGACCGCTCTACCCACCCCGTCCGCGCACGCCCCCCCCTGCCCTGTCCTGGACGCAATTCAGGCCCCCGGCGGCAGGGGAATGGGTGCGCCCAGCATGTCGCGAATGATCTTCAGCATCTGGTCGCGGTTGGGCAGGGCGTCGAAACCGGCCGCCACCTGTCCGCCGCCCGGCGCATGCAGGCGCAGAACATATTTCGCGTTGGCCCCTTCCATGCCCATGGCATTGGCCAGACCCGGCGCGCATTCCAGGGCGACGCCGGCATCGCCCAGCGGGGCCAGCCAGCCCAGGGCCTTGCCCGCCGCATCCTGGCGCCGGAACAGAAGGAAGGGCCGGCGCTCCGCCCTGCCTTCCGCCTCGATGCAGACATCGCCCGCGGCTTCCGGCGGCCAGGACCAGACATGGCCTTCCGGGCCCAACGTGGCGGCCTCCACAATCGTGCTGCCCATGTCCAGCGGCATCTGTGCCGCTTCGGGGCCTTGCTGGGGGGCGGCGCAGGCCTTTGGCCGCAGATCGGGGGGCAGCACAGGGGTCAGCTTCGTGCCCGGATCGACGCGCAGGCCAGCCAGTGCGGCCTGGGTGATCCGTTCCACGCTGGCGCGGTCGGGCCCGCTGACCCGCAGCTTCACGACCCATCCGCCGCCGCTGAGCGCGACCAATGTACTGGCGCGCCCCACCTCCTCCTGCCAGAGCAGTTGGCGCAGCACGGGCGTATCGTCCCCGCCGGGCAGTGGCCCCGCATTATCCAGTGCCAGTTGCCGCCCAGGGGCCGACAGGATGGCGGCGGACTGGGTGCTGGTCAGCACCGTCAGATCGGCATCGAAGGCGCTGGCGTTGTAGATGAAGATGGTGGCCCAACTGTCCTGGCCGGAGATGCCATACTGGACGATGCCATCCACATCATGTCCCGGGCTTTGCCGCCGGCCGGAGACGGTCATGCCCGCCACCTGTCGCGGGATCAGGAATGGGGCGGTCCCATAGCGCAGGCCGGCGGCGTCCGCCCGGTCGACCCACCCGACTGCGGCCTCCGTTTCCGTTCTGGTCGATGCCCCGGACGGGGACAGGGTGACGTTGGTGGTGGGTTTCGACGGCGTGGTGGTCTGGCAGGCGGTCAGCAGCAGGGACAACGCCAGCACGGGGAAAGGATGGCGGTTCATGGCACCTCCGACAGAAGGGAATGATCGGAACAGCGCGCGCCATCCGATGATGGTGAGTTGAAAATGGATAAACCCTTAATAAAACCGGCTGTATGGATATTATACATTATTTCGTGAATTGTTACCGGTTTCCACACCCGTTGCGCCGCGGCATGGCACCCTGCATCGCAACAGGCTTGCCCGCAGGGCCGCAACAGGCCATCTATCTGTCATAGAGACATCATCTGACGTCCCATGATCCTGTTCGACCTGAAATGCAGCCAGGACCACCGGTTCGAGGGCTGGTTCCGAAACGGTGCCGCGTATGAGGCGCAGGCCGCCGCGCACGCCATCACCTGCCCGATCTGCGGGGATGCCAAGGTGATCAAGGCGCCCATGGCGCCGGCCATCGCCCGGGGCGGCCGGTCCCGCGACCGGGAGGCGCCTCCCGTCCCGGCAGTGGACACGTCATCGGCAGAACCGGTTCCCGCGGCCCCCGTTCCCGATGCAGTACGGGAAGCACAGGCCGAAATCCTGCGCCATCTGCGCGAACTGCGCACGCAGGTGGAAAAGAACGCCGATTATGTCGGCGACCGCTTTGCCGAAGAAGCCCGCCGGATTCATTATGGCGAGGTGGAAAGCCGCGCCATCTATGGCGAAACCTCTCCCGAACAGGCCGAGGCCCTGCGCGAGGAAGGGGTGCCCGTGGCCAGCATCCCCTGGCTGCCGGTGGAGAACTGAGCCACCCCCTCCCAGGGACACAGCCATGCCCGGACAAGCGCGGAAATCCACGGAATCCGCTTGACCAGGGCCGGGCTTTGGCGCATCAACCCACGCATATCGACGCCCGCCTGCGCGGGACCGTGCTGGACGACATCCCGGCCCGGCCCCGATCGCTGTTGCGGGCGCGTGCCCGTTCCGGTCCGCCGGAGCCCCGTCGATGGGATGCCTTGCATCCGGGTGCGTTCGTCCTCAATCATCTTAATATGGAGACATCCGATGTCGATCACGGCTGAGCGCAAGACTGCGCTGATCGAAGAGTACAAGACCAAGGAAGGCGATACCGGTTCGCCGGAAGTGCAGGTCGCCATCCTGACCGAGCGCATCAACAACCTGACCGAACACCTGAAGACCCACTCGAAGGATTTCCATTCGCGTCGTGGTCTGCTGGTGATGGTCGGCCAGCGCCGCCGTCTGCTGGATTACACCAAGGGCAAGGACAAGGCTCGCTACGACAGCCTGATCCAGCGCTTGGGCCTGCGCCGCTAAGGCGTGGGGTGGCCGGACCGGTTCCATCCGAACTGCTGACAAGGTGACCATCGACGTGAGCTTTGCCAAGCCCGTGACCCCGACCACCGATCGGACCTGCGCCTGCGGGTACGGGTGGCGTGTCGGCGGCAAGGGCGGCGGAACCACGGGGAAGCGCCGGTCGGGCCGGATAAAGAGTTGAGGTGTGGACGGCCAGCCGGGACCCCTTCCGGCTGGCCGTTTTCCCATGTGCGCTATCCTTTCGCGCGCGAAAATAGGGTACTGAAGGGGCAAGAAACAGGCGGGGCCGTCCGAACGGGCCCCGGCCCGGCCGCCCAATCCGGGGTGCTGCGGGTTTCGGATGGAAGGATCGATACAATGTTCAAGGTGTTCCGCAAGGAAATGGAATGGGGCGGTCGCAAGCTGGTCATCGAGACCGGCAAGATCGCCCGTCAGGCCGATGGCGCCGTCATGGTGAGCTATGGCGACACGGTGGTGCTCTGCACCGCCGTCGGCGCCAAGTCGCCGAAGCCGGGCGTGGATTTCTTCCCGCTGACGGTGAATTACCAGGAAAAGGCCTTCGCCGCGGGCAAGATCCCCGGCGGCTTCTTCAAGCGTGAAGGCCGTCCCACGGAAAAGGAAGTGCTGGTCAGCCGCCTGATCGACCGCCCGATCCGTCCGCTGTTCGTCGATGGCTACCGCTGCGAGACGCAGGTCGTCTGCACGGTGCTGAGCCACGATCTTGAGAATGATCCCGACATCGTCGCCATGATCGGTGCGTCCGCCGCGCTGACCATTTCCGGCCTGCCCTTCCTGGGCCCCATCGGTGCCGCCCGCGTCGGTTACGAAAATGGTCAGTTCATCCTGAACCCGACCGCCGACCAGGTGGAAAACGCCACCCTGGATCTGGTTGTCGCCGGTACGCAGGAAGGCGTGCTGATGGTCGAATCCGAGGCCAAGGAGCTGTCGGAAGAGATCATGCTGGGCGCCGTCATGTTCGGCCATGCCCAGTTCCAGCCGGTGATCGACCTGATCATCGCCCTGGCCGAGGATGCCGCCAAGGAACCGCGCGACATCGCCCCGCCGGCCTTCGACAAGGAAGCCGTCAAGGCCCGCATCCTGGAAGTGGCCGGCGCGGACGTGAAGGCCGCCTATTCGATCCTGGTCAAGCAGGAGCGTTATGCCGCCGTCGGTGCCGCCAAGGACAAGGCCAAGGCCGAACTGAAGGACGAGTTCGCGCCGGAAGCCATTTCCGAGATGTTCAAGGAAGTGGAAGCCGACGTGCTGCGCGGCGCTGTGCTGGAGACCGGCAAGCGCATCGACGGCCGCACCACCGTGGATATCCGCCCCATCGTGGCCGAAGTGGGCATCCTGCCCCGCGCCCATGGCTCGGCCCTGTTCACCCGCGGTGAGACGCAGGCCCTGGTTGTTGCGACCCTGGGCACGAACCAGGACGAGCAGATCATCGACGCGCTGGAAGGCGAATACCGCGAAAGCTTCATGCTGCATTACAACTTCCCCCCCTACAGCGTGGGTGAAGCCGGCCGCATGGGCAGCCCGGGCCGTCGTGAGATCGGCCATGGCAAGCTGGCCTGGCGCGCCATCCACCCGCTGCTGCCGACCAAGGAAGAATTCCCCTACACGCTGCGCGTCGTGTCGGAGATCACGGAATCCAACGGTTCCTCCTCCATGGCCACGGTCTGCGGCACGTCCCTGTCGCTGATGGATGCCGGCGCCCCGCTGGCCCGCCCCATCGCCGGCATCGCCATGGGCCTGATCAAGGAAGGCGAGAAGTTCGCCGTCCTGTCCGACATCCTGGGTGACGAAGATCACCTGGGCGACATGGACTTCAAGGTGGCCGGCACCGAAGCGGGCGTCACCGCCCTGCAGATGGACATCAAGATCACTTCCATCACGGAAGAGATCATGAAGGTCGCCCTGGCCCAGGCCCAGAAGGGCCGCATCCACATCCTGGGTGAGATGAACAAGGCGCTGAACACCGCGCGCGGCGAAGTGTCGGGCAATGCCCCGCGCATCACCGTCATCAACATCCCCAAGGAGAAGATCCGCGACGTCATCGGGTCGGGCGGCAAGGTCATCCGCGAGATCGTGGAACAGACCGGCGCCAAGATCGACATCGAAGATGATGGCACCGTCAAGGTGTCGGCCGTCGACAGCAAGTGCTCCGACGCCGCCATCAAGTGGATCAAGGGCATCGTGGCCGAGCCGGAAGTGGGCGAAGTCTATGACGGCAAGGTCGTCAAGGTCATGGATTTCGGCGCCTTCGTGAACTTCCTGGGCAGCCGCGATGGTCTGGTTCACATCTCCGAACTGAAGAACGAGCGCGTGGCCAAGGTCACCGACGTCGTGAAGCAGGGCGACGCCGTCAAGGTGAAGGTCCTGGGCTTCGATGATCGCGGCAAGGTCAAGCTGTCGATGAAGGTCGTCGATCAGGTGACCGGCGAAGACCTGTCCAAGCGGGAAGGCGCCGCCGAGGGCTGAGGCCCGACGCGGCGTCCCGGCTTTCGGGATGCGTTTTGAGTAAGGAAAGGCCGTCGGGGCAACCCGGCGGCCTTTTTCATTGTGGGCAGGAACGAAAGAGCGTACGCTTTTCCGTACAGATGGAGGTTCCCCATGTCCCATGTCAGCGCGACGCAGTTCCGGCAGAACCTGGCCCATTATCTGGACGAGGTGGAGGCCAGCCGCGCGCCCCTGTTCGTCACGCGACAGAATGCAGAGCCCGTCGTGGTGATCGCTGAGAGCGAATGGAGCAGCCTGCAGGAGACGCTGCATCTGTTGAGTTCGCCTGCCAATGCGCGCCGTCTTCTCGCTTCCATCGCTGAAGCGGACGCTGGCCAATTGATCGAACACGACCTGCCGGAATTGGCCCCCGATGCGTCTGACCTGGACCAGTAAGGGGTGGGATGACTATCTGTATTGGCAGGAGCAGGACCGTGAGGTTCTGACCAAACTGAATGCCTTGATCCGGGACACCCGCCGGACACCCTTCACCGGCCTTGGCAAACCGGAACCCCTGGGCGGCAATCTGAAAGGCTGGTGGTCACGCCGTATCACCAGCGAACACCGTATGGTCTATCGCGTCACCGGCAAAGCCCCCGACCAGCAGTTGGAGATTTCGCAGTGCCGCTGGCATTATGAATAGGCTGCCTGATCCCCACCCGTTCCACCTGTCCCCCAAACAGTTTTTGCAATCCGCCCGGCACTGTCATAGCCTCCCGCTCCAAGCCGGCCCTCTTGCCGGCGGGTGACGGAGCCTTGGAGCCATGTTCGAGACCCTGCCGCTTTATCTGGCCTTTGTCGGCGCCTCTGTGGCGCTGCTGGCCGCCGCTTTGCTGATCTATACGCTGATCACGCCCTATCGCGAATGGACGCTGATCCGGCAGGGCAATCCCGCCGCCGCCACCAGCCTGGGCGGGACCGCCATCGGCATGGCCATCGCTCTGTCCTCGGTGGCGTCGGGCACCTATTCGCTGCTGGACCTGCTGGTCTGGGGCGGGGTGGCGCTTGTCTGCCAGCTGATGGTGTTCTTCATTGTCCGTCTGCTGCTGCCCGGTCTGCGCCAGGGGATTGAGGAAGGGCGTATCGGCTACGGCATCACGCTGGGCGCCCTGTCCATCGCCATGGGCATTCTGAATGCCGGGGCGCTTTCGGTTTGATGGCAGGCACCCCATCTAGGGGTTCGGTGCCTTTCAAGGAGTAATCCGCATGATGCAGTTCTTCCGCACGCTGCTGGGCGTGAAGGGTGAGAAGGTTGGCCGTCAGGTCGTGGATGCGCTGGTCGCCATGGACCCTAAAAGCGCGTCGGTCGCACAGCTGCGCGTCATGGAAGCCGACCTGGACAAGGCCGGCAAGCTGCTGTCCAGCCTGCGCGTCGATTTACAGCGTGAGCGCAATGAGGCCATCCAGGCGCGTCAGGATTATGACCGCCGTCTGGCCGCGGCCGAGCACCTGAACAACCAGCTTGCCGTCGCTGACGCGGAACGCCGCACCGCCCTGGAAGCCAGCCTGACCAAGCTCCTGGCGCAGTTGGAGGAGCTGGAAGGCGAGGTGGTGGTGGAGGAGCGTGAGGCCGAGGAGGCCGAGGCCCTGGTTGCCGAAGCTGAAAACGCCTATCGCGAGAAGGCCAAGGCCCTGGCCGATGCCAAGTCCGCCCTGACCAAGGCCGAGCGCGACATGCAACGCGCCAGCATCCAGGAAGAACGCGAGCGGGAACGCGCCGACCGCGCCGCCGCCGTGGCGGGCCTGCGTGATGATGGCGGTTCCAAGCTGAATGTCGCCATCGACGCCATGAACCGCCGCGCCAATGAGGCCCGCAGCAGCGCAGAGGCTGCCCGCCTGAAGGCCAAGGTGCTGACCGACCTGTCGCAGAAAAGCACCGAAAGCATGGGCGACGCCAATATCGCTGCCGCCCTGGCCGCCGTCGGCCCCGGCGGTGCGCCCGCACTGTCCGTACAGGAACGGCTGGCGCGGCTGAAGGGCCCATCCGGGTCGCCCGTGGCGCTGCCTTCGCCGGACAAGTCCGCCTGAACCCATCGGGGTTGCCATGACCGAGACCACGCGCAAGCGCCGCCGTTCCGCCTATATCTCCACCCTGCTGGTCGGCAGTGCGGCGGCGCTGGCGCTGTCCGGCTGCGGCGATGACGACGCGGCCCAGACCGATGC
This sequence comes from Hydrogenophaga intermedia, assembly GCA_943371025.1. Taxonomy (GTDB): domain Bacteria; phylum Pseudomonadota; class Alphaproteobacteria; order Azospirillales; family Azospirillaceae; genus Niveispirillum. The sequence continues at coordinate 22,212 of CALRTC020000010.1, read as the reverse complement.
CCGCATCTTCCCCAGTGTGGAAGCATGTCAGGTTGAGTTCACCGCCACCGAATGCAGTGCCGCCTTTGAACAGGCCCGTCAGCTGCAATTGCAGACGGCCCCGCGTTTCGATGATCAGACATCGTGCGAGGCGCAGATGGGCAATGGCAATTGTCAGACCCTGGTGCTGCAACAGCCGAACGGATCGCTGGGCAATGTCTTCGTGCCGGCCCTGATGGGCTTCATGATGGCCCGGGCCCTGCAACCGCCACCGCCGCAGATGTATGGCGGATACGTCACCGGCGGCGGAGGCTATTACTACCCGCGGCCCATCTTCATCGACCGTGACGGCTTCATGCATAGCGGCCGCAATGACCTGGGCCGCCTGCCCAATGGCGACCGCGATGGCTTCCGCAATGGCCGCACCGGCTATCAGATGAAAACAACGGTCAGCAAGTCGGGCCAGGTTGGTGCCGCCCCCAGCCGCAGCACGACGCGCGGCGGCTTCGGCAAATCCTCCTCCCGCTTCGGCGGTGGCGGGTCCTGATCGTCCGCCGCCGTTCTTTCCCCGCACCCTCCGGGCAGGTTTCCCCATGCATCGCCAATCCATCCGTCCGCGTCCCGACTGGAAAGCCCGCATGGAAGCGCTGGGCTTTGATTTCCATACGATCCCGACCGAAGAGGACCCGAGCGGCCTTTACTGGGACGAAAGCGCCTGCTGGGTGTTCAGCGAGGCGGAGATCGACCAGCTGGAAGAGGCCGGCAACGAGTTGCACAGCATGTGCATGGCCGCCGCCCGGCGCATTGTCGATGAGCGGCTCTATCCCCTGCTGAACATCCCCGACAGCGCCATTCCCGCCATCGAGGCATCGTGGCAGCGCCATCTGAAAGGGGAGGAATTCTCCCTCTATGGAAGGTTCGATCTGGCCTATGGCGGGGCGGATTACGGCGACGGCATGCCCAAGCTGCTGGAATATAACGCCGACACGCCCACGGGCCTGTACGAGGCGTCGGTGGCGCAATGGGCCTGGCTGGAAGATGTGTTTCCCGACGGGGACCAGTTCAATTCCATCCATGAAGGGCTGGTCGATCGCTGGAAGGCCCTGCTGCGCGCCGACCGGCTGCTGGCCGATGACAGCCAGCGCCGCGACGTGTGGGAGGCGGGCCGCGCCCTGCACCTGACCTGCGCCATGCCGCATGCCGAGGATGAGGGCACCCTGCGCTATCTTCAGGACACGGCCATTGAGGCCGGGCTGGCGACAAAATCCATCGCGCTCTCCGATATCGGCTGGACGGTGGAGGAGGATGGGCGGACCAGCCGCGGCTTCTTCACCGATCTGGAAGATCAGGAAATCACCAGCCTGTTCAAGCTAACGCCCTGGGAATGGCTGGTGGCGGATGATTTCGGGACCAGCCTGCTGGACCTGACGCGCCGCAACGCTATCCGCACCATCGAGCCGGCCTGGAAGATGCTGTTGTCCAACAAGGGGCTGCTGGCCGTGCTGTGGGAGATGTATCCCCATCACCCCTATCTGGTGGAAGCGCATTTCGACCGCCGGGCCTTCGCCACCGGCGCCCGTGTTGTGGCCAAGCCGCTGCTGGGCCGGGAAGGGGCCAATATCTCTGTCGCCACGCTGGGGGCGGATGGCAAGCCGGCGCGGGCGGAGATGGAGGTCGCCGGCCCCTATGGGGCGGAGGGCTATGTCTACCAGGCCTGGTCGCCCGTCGTGTCAGCCAAGGGGCCGGATGCGCGCGGGGTCATGCGCGACCATCATGCCGTCATCGGCGCCTGGATGATCGGCGATGAATGCCGCGGCATCGGCATCCGCGAGGACAGCACGGCCGTCACCCGCGACACCTCCCGCTTCGTGCCGCACCGGTTCGAATAGGTAAAGGAAAACAGGCGGTCCGGCGTAACAGGGGAAACACCCCTGAAGGAGTCCTCATGCCCAGCCGCCGCCTGATCCTGTCCGGCCTTGCCGCCGGGCTGTTGCTGCCTGCCCTTCCCGCCTGGGCGGTGGCACCGGTCGATCCCACCTCCCCTGACTTGCCGGCGGTGACGGCCCTGATCCAGGTGGCGATGAAGAAGCATCGGCTGGATGGGGTGGCCGCCATCGCCCATCATCGCGGCCAGGTGCTCTATCGCGGCTATTTCGGCGATATCGGGCCGGGCACGGTCATTCCCGTGGCGTCCGCCAGCAAATGGGTGGCGGGGCTGGTCATCATGGCCCTGGTGATGCAGGGCAGGCTGCGGCTGGATCTGACCCTGGCGCAGGCCGGTCTGGCCCCGGACGGTCTGGCATCAACCATCACCCTGGCTCAGTTGATGAGCCACACCGCGGCCATGCCGGTGCTGGGCCCCTGGCGCCAGGACCGGCGCTATCCCACGCCCGAAGCGGCAGCCCGCGACGTGCGTACCATGGACCTGATCGGCCAGCCCGGCAAAGTCTTCGCCTATGGCGGCACCTCCATGCAGGTGGCGGCCTTTTTGGCTGAACAGGCGGGCGGGGCGGACTGGAACAGCCTGTTCCGCCGCCTGATCGGCGACCCGCTGGGCCTGTCGCCCGCCTGCCGCTGGGGGGAGAAATGGGGCGTGGCCGGCGGGCTGTGGGCCAGCCCCGACGATTATGAACGCATCCTGCGCCTGATCGCCAGGCGCGGGCTGGCTGGCGACGGTGCCCGCATCCTGCCCGACAGCCTGTTCACGCATATGGAACAGGACCAGATGCGTGGTGCCGAACGGCGGGAACTGCCCGACGCGGCAGAGGCCATGAAGGGCTATGGCATTGGTTTCTGGTGCGAGGCCATCAATGAAGATGGCACCTGCCCCATCATCTCCAGCCCCGGCGCCTTTGGCACCTATCCGCGCATTGACCGCGCGCGCGATCTGTCCATCCTGCTGATGGTGAAATCCCGCCTGCCCAAGGTGGCCGACGACTGGCGGGGCATCATCCGCGCCCTGGTGACGGCGGCCGATGCGCAAGGGTGAGTGCCAGCGGCGTCAACGCAGCACCCAAAAGAAAACCCCCGACGGATCGCTCCGCCGGGGGTTTCTTCATTCAAGCCTGTTCGGCCGAACGACCGGGACTTAGAAGTCCATGTCGCCCATGCCGCCCATGCCGCCCGGGCCACCGGCCGGAGCGGACTTCGGCGCGGGCTTTTCGGCGATCATGGCTTCGGTCGTGATCAGCAGACCAGCGATCGAGGCGGCGTCCTGCAGGGCGGCGCGCACAACCTTGGTCGGGTCGATGACGCCGAACTTGAACATGTCGCCATATTCGCCGGTCTGGGCGTTGAAGCCGTGGTTGGTGTCACCCTGCTCCAGCAGCTTGCCGACGATCACCGAGCCGTCGAAGCCGGCATTCTGGGCGATCTGACGGACCGGGGCCTGCAGGGCCTTGCGGACGATGTCGACACCGAACTTCTGGTCGGCATCGGTCGTCGCCAGGGCTTCCAGGGCCTTGGTGGCGTACAGCAGGGCCACGCCGCCGCCGGCGACGATGCCTTCCTCGACCGCGGCGCGGGTGGCATGCATCGCGTCGTCAACGCGATCCTTGCGCTCCTTCACCTCGACCTCGGTGGCGCCACCGACGCGCAGAACCGCAACGCCGCCGGCCAGCTTGGCCAGGCGTTCCTGCAGCTTCTCGCGGTCATAGTCGCTGGTGGTCTCTTCGATCTGGGCCTTGATCTGGGCGATACGGGCCGTGATGTCTTCCTTGGAACCCTCACCATCAACGATGGTGGTGTTGTCCTTGGAGATCGTCACCTTCTTGGCGCGGCCCAGCATGTCCAGGGTCACGTTCTCCAGCTTGATGCCCAGATCTTCGCTGATGACCTGGCCGCCCGTCAGGATGGCCATGTCTTCCAGCATCGCCTTGCGACGGTCACCGAAGCCCGGGGCCTTCACGGCGGCGATCTTCAGGCCGCCGCGCAGCTTGTTGACGACCAGCGTGGCCAGGGCCTCGCCTTCCACATCCTCGGCCACGATGACCAGCGGACGCGACGACTGAACGACGGCTTCCAGCACCGGCAGCATGGCCTGCAGGCCCGACAGCTTCTTGTCGAACAGCAGGATGTAGGGGCTTTCCAGGTCCGCAACCATCTTGTCGGCGTTGGTCACGAAGTAGGGCGACAGGTAGCCGCGGTCGAACTGCATGCCCTCGACGACATCCAGCTCGGTCTCCAGGCTCTTGGATTCCTCGACCGTGATGACGCCTTCATTGCCGACGCGGGCCATGGCTTCGGCGATCTTGGCGCCGATAAAGGCCTCGCCGTTGGCGGAGATGGTGCCGACCTGGGCGATCTCGTCGTTGGTCGTGACCTTGCGGCTACGGGCCTGGATGTCGGCCACGACGGTTGCGACGGCCAGATCGACGCCGCGCTTCACATCCATCGGGTTCATGCCGGCGGCGATGGCCTTGGCGCCCTCACGGACGATGGCCTGGGCCAGCACGGTGGCGGTGGTGGTGCCGTCGCCGGCCAGATCGGCCGTCTTCTGCGCCACTTCCTTGACCATCTGGGCGCCCATGTTCTCGAACTTGTCAGCCAGTTCGATTTCCTTGGCGACCGAGACACCGTCCTTGGTGATGCGGGGAGCGCCGAAGCTCTTCTCGATCACGACGTTGCGGCCCTTCGGACCCAGGGTCACCTTCACGGCGTCGGCCAGAATGTCCACGCCGCGCAGCATCTTGGCGCGGGCGTCGGAGCCGAACTTAACTTCCTTGGCAGCCATTGCTCTAATCCTTTGAAATCTATGGGTCAGGCGGGATCAGGTGATCCGACTCAGGCGTTCAGAACGCCCATGATGTCGCTTTCCTTCATGATCAGGTATTCGACACCGTCGATCTTCACCTCGGTGCCCGACCACTTGCCGAACAGGACGCGATCGCCGGCCTTGACGTCCAGCGCGATCAGCTTGCCGGCCTCGTCACGGGCACCCGAACCCACGGCCACCACCTCGCCCTCCTGGGGCTTTTCCTTGGCGGTGTCGGGGATGATGATGCCGCCGGCGGTCTTCTGCTCGGACTCAACGCGCTTGACCACGACGCGGTCGTGCAGCGGACGGAACTTCATAGGATCTCTCCCTGAAAAGGCAAAAGGGTTTGGCGTGAGCCTGTTGTTAGCACTCACGCTCGGTGAGTGCCAATGAGCTAATCACCCCAGCCCCGACTGTCAAGAAGTGCTCTGTCATATTTCCATGAAAGTGCCATGACGTGTCGGCAGGTCGATCGTTCCAGCGGTTGCGGCGGGGGCCGGACCGGGGTATGGCAGAGATCATGAGCGACAACGACACCATGTTCCTGTTCGACCGCCCCCTGGTCCGCCGCCATCGCGACCGGGCCGCGGCCGGTTTCGGGCAGTTCGACTTTCTGCTGCGCGACGTGGCCGAACGGCTGGGCGAGCGGCTGGAGATGATCCGCCGCGACTTCCCGCGCGTGCTGAACCTGGGCTGCCATGGCGGCGAAGTGGAGGCGGCCTTGAAGGGCCGCAACGGCATCGCCCATCTGGTGCATGCCGACCTGTCACCGGCCATGGCCGCCCTCGCCGGCGCCAATACAGGCAGCCCGGCGCTCGCCGTGGATGAGGAGGCGCTGTCCTTTGCCTCTGGCAGCTTCGACATGGTCGTGTCCAATCTGTCGCTGCATTGGGTGAACGATCTGCCGGGCGCCCTGATCCAGGCGCGCCAGGTGCTGCGGCCCGACGGGCTGTTCATCGCCGCCATGCTGGGCGGCGACAGCCTGTTCGAACTGCGCCGCGCCCTGATGGAGGCGGAGATGGAGGTGACGGGGGGCGTGTCGGCCCGGATCAGTCCCATGGCCGGATTGCGCGATGCCGCCGGCCTGTTGCAGCGGGCGGGTTTCGCCCTGCCCGTGGCCGATATGGACACGCTGACCGTCAGCTATCCCGACCCGTTCCGGCTGATGCGTGACCTGCGCGGCATGGGGGAAACCAACGCCGCCTTCAGCCGGCTGAAGCAGCCGACGCGTCGGGAGGTCATCATCCGGGCGGCCGAACGCTATGCGGAACTGTTCCGCGAACCGGATGGCACAGTGCCCGCCACGTTCGAGGTGATCTTCCTGGCCGGCTGGTCGCCCGATGCGTCGGTACAGCAGCAGCCAGCCAAGCGCGGCAGCGCCACCCACCGGCTGGCCGAGGCCCTGAACAGCCTGGAACAGACGGTGCCGGGCGCCAAACCGCATTGACTAAGCAAGGCTGCGGACTGTTCAGGGGATCAGCGTCACCGTTTCCCCATGCATCGGTTCGGCCCGGACCACAGTGACCTTGCCGACCGGCGGAATGAACAGCGTATAGGTCGTCCCGCCCGCCAGATAGGCAAAGCAGGCCAAATGCACGCCACCATCGGCGGCCGTGTCCGCCTGCCGGATCAGGGGACAATCATGCCCGCCGATATTGATGGCCTTGGTTTGCGCGGCTGCGGTGGCGGGCATGGTAACGTCGATCCGATGCGCACCTTCACGACCGACCGTATAGTCGCATCGTCCATTGGCGGCGGGTGAGCACATCTCCGGTTCCGCCGACGCCGCCACTGCCGCACCGGAAAGGGTAAGCGTCATCGCGCCGGCGGCCACAGCCCGGCACAATATGACGCGCCATATCGAAAACATGTTGGAAACCCCCTTTGGGATCTAGGAGTGAGGCCGCCCCTAGCTCAGGAAATAAGACAGTGGCTGACACGAAATCAACCACGAATGTGTAAAGCAAATGCCATACTCCCAAAGGACGGGGCGGGCGTGACTGCCCAAAGGAAAGGGATGACGCGGCCGGACGGGCATGCTTAAAGCTGTGCCGGAGCAGTGATCCGAACGGGAAGGGCCCATGTCCAACGAGGAAGATATCGTCGAGCGGTTGCGCCGCCGCGCCGCCCGTGCCCGGGACCGCTATCCGGATGAATCATCCGATCCGGCGACGCTGGTCGGTGGCCTGATCCAGGATTACGAGGCCGCCGCCGACGAAATTCAGCGGATGCGGGATGCCTTGAAGGATTTGTCGCGTCAGGCCCTGCGGGCCATGCTGGGCTGATATCCTGCCCCGGCAAGGGGTGCTGACCGAGAAGGCGTATGGCCGCGCGATTGTGGCCTTTGATCGGCCCCGATCACCGGGACACCGTATCAGCGGCCAGGGCCGGCCTTTTCCCTGCCCACCGTTTTCCGCCATTCTTTCCGTCAGGAAGCATTTGCACCCACCGAAATGATGCGCTATGGTCCGCGCCGCTCGGGGGAAGACCCCGGCCGGCATGGACCCGTAGCTCAGCTGGATAGAGCGCTGCCCTCCGAAGGCAGAGGCCGATGGTTCGAATCCATTCGGGTCCGCCACTTTACTTCCCAACATCGCAGATAAAGAAGCTTGCATGGCATCGGGCGGCGTAGAGCCGTTTCCGGCTGACCGGAACCATCCCCGGCGATAGGCTACCGCCGGGGATGTCACATGTCGCGTCAGACCAGCGTGTCCAGCCCGCGCTTCAGGTCGGTGATCAGATCGTCGGCATCCTCCAGCCCCACGGACAGGCGGATGGTGCCGGGGCCGATGCCGACGATGGCGCGTTCGGCGTCCGTCAGGCGCTGGTGCGTCGTCGTGGCCGGGTGGGTGGCCAGCGACTTTGAATCGCCCAGATTATTGGAGATCTTGGCCACGCGCAGCCCGTTCAGCACGGCAAAGGCCGCGGCCTTGGCGTCGCCCTTGTACGGCTTCAGGTGGAAGCAGATCAGGTTGCTGCCGGACTTCATCTGCCGCTTCAGCAGGGCGCGCTGCGGGTGGCTGTCCAGCCCGGCATAAAGCACACGCTCCACGGCCGGATGGCCTTCCAGGAAGGTGGCGACCTTCAGGGCGCTGGCGGACGCCGCATTGACGCGCAGTTCCAGTGTCTCCAGACCCTTCAGCAGATTCCAGGCGTTGAAGGGGCTCAGCGCCGGACCGGTATGGCGCAGGAACGGGGCGATCAGGGCCGCCACATCGTCTTCGCACAGGATGGCGCCGCCCAGACAGCGGCCCTGACCGTCAATATGCTTGGTCGCGGAATAGACGACGACATCGACGCCGAAGCTGCGCGGCTTTTGCAGGACGGGCGTGGCGAAGACATTATCCACCACCACCTTGGCCCCGGCCTTGTGGGCCAGCGGCACGACATGGGCCAGGTCGACCACTTCCAGACAGGGATTGCTGGGCGTTTCCAGGAACACCAGATTGGTCGGCACCGACAGCGCCTGTTCCCATTCCTCCGGCTTGGTGCCGTCGATGATGACGCTTTCGATGCCGAAGCGCTTGGCCAGATCGCTGACGATATAAAGGCAGGACCCGAACAGGGCGCGCGACGCCACGATCCGGTCGCCGGCCTTCAGCAGGCCGAAGACGGCGGCATGCACGGCGGCCATGCCCGACGCGGTCGCAAAGCAGCGGGGGAAGCCCTCATACTTTGCCAGCCGATCCTCGAACATGGCGACGGTCGGGTTGCGGAAGCGGGAATAGACGAAACGCGAACCATCATTGATGAAGGCCGCTTCCGCCGCTTCCGCACTGGTATAGGTGAAACCCGACGTCAGGAAGATGGCCTCGCTCGTCTCCTCGAACTGGCTGCGGCGGGTACCGCCATGCACCAGCAGGGTCGCGGGGTTCACATCTTCGGGCAGATCGCTCATCGCCATGTTCCTTCCAGAAGTCTTAGGGCCGCTTTGTTCAAGCATAAAGACGGCCCCGACCGTTCGATCGAGGCCCGTACCCGCCCTTGCCGGCTTCTGGTCCATGGCTTCGACCTTTTAGCAGTTTCTTTAACGTGGTCTGCAATCCGGTCACCAAATCACCACGTCCTGTCGTTAAATCCCGGCGGCGTGGGCTTGTCAAGCGGTCCGCCGCCGGTTGTCCGTCAATAGCAGGGTTGCGACAGCCCTTCCTTTTCGAAGGCCGCCTTGACGGGAGGCAGGGCCAGCGTGCGGGCGGCGTGCGCGCCCAGGTTGGGCAGGGTGCGCGGCGGGCGGGTCGCGAAATTGCGGCCCCAGCGCACCATCATCAGCAGCATGAAGTCGACCATGGTCGGCCGGTCGCCCACCAGCCATTCCCGTCCGTCCAGGGCCTTTTCAATCGTGTCGAACAGGGCGTTCACGCGGGCTTCGGCCGCCTGCCTGACGCTGTCGGCAAAGGCGGGGTCGGTCACCTGGCGGTCGGGATAGTAATAGGCGATATAGCCCACCTGCACGGAATTGGTCAGGTGGATCAGCCATTGATAGGCCAGCGACCGGTCCAGCGTGCCGAGCGCCGGCATCAGCCCGGCTTGCGGATGCTTATCGGCCAGATGCAGCAGGATGGCCGCGGTTTCAAAAATGGGCTGGTCATCATCGACCAGCACGGGGATGCGACCCGTCGGGTTCAGGCGCTTATAGGCCTCCCCCTCATGTTCCCTGGCCGCGGTATCGACGGGGATCATTTCATAGGGTGCGCCGATGGCCTCCAGCGCCATATGCACGACCAGACTGGCCTGACCGGGGTTACCGTAAAGCCGATACATCGCGTCTCTCCCTGATTGGATGTTTGTCCCTGTTTTACGCATTTGCGCCGGGCTCGCATGGGATTACATGTCATGGCGACAAAAGGGCGGGGGATGGCGTGGCGTCTGCAGGCGGGCGGAACTGGCGGCGGCGGCTGGCGCGGGGCATCGCCTGGGCGACGGCTGGCTTTGTGCTGCTGTCCATCCTGTGGGTGCTGGCCTATGCTGTGCTGCCGGTGCCGGGCACGCCGCTGATGGTGATCCGCGCCATCCAGGGCGATGGCTGGCACCGGGAATGGCGGGCGCTGGAAAAGCTGGGGCCGCACCTGCCCCGCGCCGTCATCGCGGCGGAGGACAGCCGCTTCTGCGGCCATATGGGCATCGATGTCGACGCCATCGAACAGGCGATGGAGCGGAACGAGAAAAGCCGGCGTCTGCGGGGCGGCAGCACCATCAGCCAGCAGGTGGCCAAGAACGCCTTCCTCTGGCCCGACCGGTCCTGGCTGCGCAAGGGCGTGGAACTGTGGTTCACGCTGCTGGTGGAGACCTTCTGGTCCAAGCACCGCATCCTGGAGGTCTATCTGAATATCGTCGAATGGGCGCCCGGCGTGTACGGAGCCGAATCGGCGGCAAGAAGCTGGTTCGGCAAAGGTGCCGCAGACCTGTCGACCCGTGAGGCGGCTCTGCTGGCGGCCATCCTGCCCAATCCGCGTCAGTGGAAGGCCAACCCGCCCGGCCGCTATGTTGCGGGCCGGGCAGGGGTCCTGTCACAGCGGATGGAAGTCGTGCGTCGGGACGGGCTGGATGCCTGCATTCGCTGAGAGGCGGCATCGACGCCGGATGCCGGTGATGGCCCGGTCCGGCATCCGGCCGTCGCGGGACGGGTCCGGCCGTGCTATCACGGCCGGGTCCCCTTTGTTGCCGAGCCGAGCCCATGCCCGAACTGCCCGAGGTTGAAACCGTCCGCCGCGGCCTGGCCATGAAGCTGGAAGGGCGGCGTCTGGTGCGGGTGGATCAGCACCGGCCGGACCTGCGCTTCCCGCTGCCGGCCGATTTTGCCCGCCGCCTGACAGGCCGCCAGGTGCTGTCGCTGGATCGAAGGGCCAAATATATCCTGATCCGGGTCGAAGGCGGACTGGTCTGGATGATCCATCTGGGCATGTCGGGCAGCATGGTGGTGAAGCCGGGCCCGGCCCCGGTGCCCGCCGTTCACGACCATCTGGTCTTCCATACCGATGATGGCTGGGTCGTCACCTATAATGATGTGCGCCGGTTCGGCTTCATGGATCTGTTCGATGAAGCGGGGCTGGACAGCCATCCCATGCTGGCCGGACTGGGGCCCGAGCCGCTGGGCAACGGCTTCCATGCCGAGGGACTGTCGGCCCGCCTGCGCGGCCGGGCTGCCCCGATCAAGGCGCTGCTGCTGGACCAGAAGGTGGTGGCGGGCTTGGGCAATATCTATGTCTGCGAGGCGCTGTTCCGGGCTGGCATCGACCCCACCCGCAGCGGCGACAGCGTGGCCGGCGCGGATGCCGAGCGCCTGGTTCCCATCATCCGCGATGTGCTGGGCGAGGCGATTGCCGCCGGTGGTTCCACCTTGCGCGACTTTGTGCAATCGGATGGCGAGCTGGGCTATTTCCAGCACCGCTTCCAGGTCTATGGGCGCGAGGGCGAGGCATGCGGGCGGTGCGATTGCGACGTGGCCGCCACCGGCGGCGTCGCGCGCATCACACAGTCAGGTCGTTCCACTTTCTTCTGTGCGCGGCGCCAACGCTAGGGTATGCAGACAAGACCATGCTGTCGCATCCGTTTTCGGGCCTGCGCGCCCTGCTGACCGCCACCCTGATCCTACTGGCCACGGCCCTGGTGCCGGGGCAGGCCCTGGCCGCTTTCGTGCCGGGAACGGAAGACGTGCCGCTGGCCCCTGGCCTGACGGCTGCCGCCGATGACGCACTGGTCTTCGACAATCCGGCAGGCCGCATCGTCCAGTCCGTGGCCACGGGCCAGGGGGATGCCGATGCCGTCACCCGCTTCTATGCCGAGACCTTGCCGCAGCTGGGCTGGAGCAAGGGGGCGGACGGACACTGGACGCGCGGGGAGGAAGTGCTGGATATCGGTATCGAACAGCAGGGAAAACGTCTGTCGGTGCGCTTCCAGCTGTCACCCCGCGGCCCTTGAGGGAACGCAACCCAGCCCGAACAAGGGATGGGGTGTTCAAATCAAACCAACAACAATATAAACGCTTTTACTGCAGCGCGTTCGGGAATGACTCTCCCGCGACTCGATGAAGACTCTGGCACGACCCCCGGGCTGATGGCCAGACAAGCAAGTTTCGTATGGGGGCCTTGCCCGCACCCGCTTGACGGGGCGGTGGGGCGCCTGTATAAGCGCCGCTTCCTACGGCATATCCATGTCCCGCGTAAAGGTTTCCTATGGCCAATCATAAGTCCGCTGAGAAGCGCATCCGTCAGACCGCCACCCGGACTGAGGTCAATCGCGCCCGCGTCAGCCGCATCCGCACCTTCCTGAAGAAGGTTGAGACCGCCATCGCCTCTGGCGACAAGGGCGTCGCTGCCGAGGCCTTCAAGCAGGCCCAGCCCGAGCTGATGCGCGGTGTGAGCAAGGGCGTGCTGCACGCCAACACCGTTTCGCGCAAGCTGTCGCGCCTGTCCGGCCGTATCAAGGCCCTGGCCTGATACTTGAGCTTGCCGTGGAAGAACCCGCGCGGTGCGCTTCGCCCGCGCGGTTTTCTTTGTCACGTCGTCGCTTGTCACGGGCAAGGACGACAAGGGCACGGCAGGAACGCAGCAAGGCCAGTCGTTCGATGGGCCGATGCGGCGCGAACGATCTTTGCTTTTTTGTGCGTTCCCTTTTCGGTCCCGTTGCGACTCTGCCTGTACCCTTCTAGCATCCTCCGGCCGCTGATCGGCGGCACAATGGAAGCAATGCAGACGGGGCGACGACGCCATTGGATTACAGTCCAACGGGGTGTCGGCGGCAATGGACGCCAAGAAGCGTCCTAATTCCGGCTCCGCCGGCATACTGCCATTTCTTGAAAACACACCTGTACGAAGGGAGTATCCCGCCAGGGAACACCCAGCGTCATGGTTTTGTGTTTCCGCTACCGTCCGTATTACCCACAATAAGGGTGCAACAACGAGGACGGAGCGGCTGGTGCAGCAGAATCTGTCTGGTACCGATCGAGGGGACGATTGGTACCCCGGAACGGGTTCGTTGGTGCTGCCGGGTTGGTGATCGCGCCGGGACAGGTCGATGTTCGACCTGCGGCCAGTCGTTCGGTCCGTGCGGCGATATATTCTTGCATGATCCATTCTTCCGCGTTGCGGAAGAAGTGCGGTTGAGCCTTGGGGCAGGAGCAACGATCGAATGTCGGTGCAGGGTTCGCTGGACCAACAGTGGGCGCGGGTGCGGGGCCGGTTGAAGGACGAGGTGGGCGAGACCGCCTATCGGTCCTGGCTGAAGCCCTTGACCGTCGGCTCCCTGGATGGCGGGCAACTGCGCATCCTGGTGCCCACGCGCTTCATGCGCGACTGGATTCGCACCCATTATGCCGACCGCATCCGCGCGCTGTTCTCCGGCGAGAATCCGGGCGTGCAGACGGTGGAGATCGTGGTGGCCAGTGCCTCCCGGCCCGATCCCGCTGCCGCCGCGAATGATGCGCCCACGGTCCCTGCAACCGCCCCGACCCGGGTCGAGCCCGTGGCTGAGCTGGTGATCGAGCCGACCCCGTCCCTGACGGTGACGGAGGATCGCACCGACGAGATGTCGGCCCCGCTGGACCCCCGCTTCACCTTTGAGAATTTCGTCGTCGGCAAGCCCAACGAACTGGCTTTTGCCGCCGCCCGCCGTGTGGCCGACGCGCAAGCCGTGCCCTTCAACCCGCTGTTCCTTTATGGCGGGGTCGGGCTGGGCAAGACGCACCTGATGCATGCCATCGCCTGGGCCATCCGCAAAAAGGACCCGTCGCGCCGCGTCATCTATCTGTCGGCCGAAAAGTTCATGTACCAGTTCATCCGGGCGCTGCGCTTTAAGGACACGATGGCCTTCAAGGAGCAGTTCCGGTCGGTCGACGTGCTGATGATCGACGATGTGCAGTTCATCAGCGGCAAGGACAGCACGCAGGAAGAATTCTTCCACACCTTCAACGCCCTGGTGGATCAGAACCGCCAGGTCATCATCAGCGCCGACAAGAGCCCGTCGGATCTGGAAGGGATGGAAGAACGGCTGCGCTCGCGTCTGGGCTGGGGTCTGGTGGCCGACATCCATCCCACGACCTATGAGCTGCGCCTGGGCATCCTGGGCCAGAAGGCTGACCGCATCGGCGCCAAGGTGCCGCCCAAGGTCCTGGAATTCCTGGCCCATAAGATCACCAGCAATGTGCGTGAGCTGGAAGGGGCGCTGAACCGCATCGTCGCCCATGCCGAACTGGTGGGCCGCGCCATCACCCTGGAATCGGCGCAGGACGTGCTGCACGATCTGCTGCGCGCCAGCAACCGGCGCGTGACCATCGAAGAGATCCAGAAGAAGGTCGCGGAACATTTCAACATCCGCCTGGCCGACATGAGCAGTGCCCGCCGCGCCCGCGCCGTGGCCCGCCCGCGCCAGGTGGCCATGTATCTGGCCAAGCAGCTGACCCAGCGGTCCCTGCCGGAGATCGGCCGCAAGTTCGGCGACCGCGACCACACCACGGTCATGCACGCCGTGCGCAAGGTCGATGAACTGTGCGGCACCGATCCCGCCTTTGCCGAGGATGTGGAACTGCTGCGGCGCATGCTGGAAGGGTGATCCCCTTCCGCTTGCATCCCCCCCTTTCATGTGTTTCCTAGAGGAATCGGGACGCGCGCGGTCGCCGGGGGAAGATGATGCGGGGGCTGTGGTCCCTATTTCTGTTTCTGTCCATCGTCTGGGCATGGACGGTTCCGGCCAGCGCCGGGACGCCGGAACCTACGACCATCCGCGTCTCCGACTGGCGCGGTGCGGGGGAACAGCAGCGGCCGGATTATTTCCATGACCTGTTCCGGCGCCTGCTGGCGTTGACGGAACCCGCCTTCGGTCCCGTGACCGTAATCCCTGTCACGGACAAGCTGTCCCAGGGGCGGTTGCTGGCCGAACTGAAGGCCGGGCGGATCGATGTCAGCTGGATCGGCACCAATGCGGAGCGGGAGCGGGATGCCCTGGCCGTGCGCATTCCCATTGATATGGGCCTGATCGGGCAGCGCGTGCCGATCATCCGCGCCGACCGGGCGGCGGACTTCGCCCGGGTGCGCAATGTCGAGGATCTGAGGCACTTCACGGCCTGTCAGGGCGCGCAATGGCCCGATGCCGATGTGCTGGCCGCGTCCGGTCTGCCCCAGGTCGCGCATGTGCATTTCGATCAGCTTTACGCCATGCTGCGGGCCGGCCGCTGCGACTACTTCGCCCGCGGCGTGTCAGAGGTGGCGGAGGAGTTCACCGTCTACGGTGGGCCAGGGCTGGTTGTGTTCGACCGGCTGGTCATCGCCTATCCCATGCCCGTCTATTTCTTCGTCTCTCCCGCGCGGCCCGAACTGGCCAGACGGCTGGAGACGGGCTTGCGCGCCATGCTGGCCGACGGGTCGCTGCGTCGCATGCTGTCGACCCATCCGTCGACGCGCGGTGCCTTCCCGCTGGAACGGTTCCACGACGCCACCGTCATCCACCTGCCCAACCCGACATTGCCGCCGGACACCCCGCTGGCGGAGCCGGGCTTGTGGCTGACCGTCGACGGCACCTCCTGAAGCACAGGGGCATCTGCCTTTGCCGCCGGGGTGAAAGGCGCTTGCGTCGCCCTGGCCCCTGAACGATCATAGAACATCCTTGTCCACCCGCCCTGCCTGAACGCCTTGGCCCGCCCCGTCCGCCCGTCGTCTGCCGTCCGAACGGCTGTCACCACCGCCCCCGATTCGGGGGCGTTGCTGTTGGCCGCCCTGTCGGCGCAACAGCGCCAGCAGCGGGTGACCCTGGTGCAGACCGTGGTACGCGCCTGGTGGCAGGCGCTGGACACGGGTCTGGGCCTGGCCCCCCCGCCGCCGTCGCGGGGGCCGGTGACGCTGGACACGCATGTGGCTGCCGCCGCCCGCACCTATGGATGCGAACTGGCTGGCCTGCCCGTGGCCGTTGCGGCCGATCGGATCGGTGCCCTGCATGCCGGTCTGATGCCGGGGGAGGAGCGGGCGCGCCACGGCGTCTATTACACGCCCCCCGCACTGGCCGAACGGCTGGTCGAACTGGCGGATCAGGGCGGTGTCGATTGGGCCACGGCCCGTGTGCTGGACCCGGCCGCGGGCTGTGGTGCCTTTCTGGTGCCTGTGGCCCTGCGCATGGCCGCCGCCGCCAAGGGGGTGGAGCCGGCACTGGCCGTGCGGTCCATCGCCACGCGGCTGCGCGGGCTGGAACTGGACCCCGTCGCTGCCTGGATATCCTGTGTGATGGTGGAGGCGGCGTTGCTGCCGCTGCTGCGGGTCACGGGCCAGCGCCTGTCCCCCTGCCGCGCGGCCGATGCCCTGCTGGTGCCGGAGGTGGCGGATGCCGATCTGGTCATCGGCAACCCGCCCTATGGGCGCCTGACCCTGGCGCCCGACATGCGCGCCCGCTTCGCGCGCAGCCTGTATGGCCATGCCAATCTCTATGGATTGTTCATGGATCTGGCCGTGCGTTTCGCCGCACCGGGCGGGCTGATCGCCTTCCTGACCCCGTCCTCCTTTCTGGCTGGGGATTATTTCAAGCATCTGCGCCGGACCCTGACCGATCTGGCGCCGCCCCTGTCCCTGGATTTTGTCGATGAACGCAAGGGCGTGTTCGACAATGTGTTGCAGGAGACGGTGCTGGCGACATATCGCCGGACGGGCGGGCGCAAGCGGCGGCCGGTCCGCGCCCTGGTCAACATGATCCGGGCGGGCGGGGATGGCGGGCTTGACGTCCTGCCGTCGGGGTCCTTCACCCTGCCGGCGGAACCGACGGCCCCCTGGATATTGCCCCGCCATGCCAGCGAGACGGGGTTGGCCACGCGGTTGCGCACCTTGGACAGCCGGCTGGCCGACTGGGGCTATCGCGTGGCCACGGGCCCCCTGGTCTGGAACCGCTACAAGCCGCAGATTGCCGACAAGGCCGGAAAGGGCGCCGTGCCCCTGGTCTGGGCCGAAAGCGTCACACCCGACGGGCGCTTCACCTATCGCTGTGAAAAAACCAACCACAAGCCCTGGTTCCACCCCGCCGCGCGCCGCGATGAATGGCTGCTGACCCGCCTTCCTTGCGTGCTGTTGCAGCGGACGACGGCCAAGGAGCAGGCCCGCCGCCTGATCGCGGCCGAAATGCCGGACAGCTTCCTGGCCCGGTATCCGCGCGGGGTGACGGTGGAAAACCATCTGAACATGCTGCTGCCCTTGTCCGATCGGCCGCCGGCCGTCAGCCCCGCCGTGCTGGCCGCCTTCCTGAACAGCCGGGCGGCCGATCGTGCCTTCCGCTGCATTTCCGGTTCCGTGGCCGTGTCGGCCTATGAACTGGAGGCGCTGCCCCTGCCGCATCCGGACGCGCTGAAGGAACTGGCGTCCCTGGTGGCCACCGGTGCATCGCGTGAGCGGCTGGATCTGGCGGCGGACCGGCTGTATGGGATCGGTGGATGAGCAGCCTGCCCAAGCTGCTGGACCGTAAGGAGGTGTTGCGCCGCCTGCGGCTGGCCTTCCCCGAAGGTACGCCGGAACGCGACAAATGCGTGCGCGACGCCGCCGCCGCCACCGTCACCGCCTTCCTTTATATTGGTGCCGTGGAAGGGGCGGATATCTGGCTGAACCCCGTGCATGTGGTGCGGATGGGCGATACGCGCATGCTGTTCGCGGCCGATGATGCCGCCCGCGCCGATTACGCCAGGGCCCCGCGGGCCACGGGCGAACGCTGGTATCAGGACAATAGCCGCGAGCAGGTTCGCGATGAGGTGATCCGTCAGGGATTGATCCCCAATGGCGCCGTCACCGAGCGGCCGGGCATACCCACGACATCATCCAAGCCGCGCTATGCCCTGTCGGCCGGCTTTGCCGCCCTGTTCGACCCGGCCTTGAAGGGCGATGCCTTGACGGCGGCGGCACGGGCCTGGGCCGACGCCACGCTGAACCCCATGGCACTGGCCCGCATTGTGTCCCTGCGCGGGTCCACCGACCGGGACGGGGGCGACGTGCTGGTCCGCTTCCCCAATGGGGAGACCCGCCTGCTGGCCCCCGGCCCCAGCAGCCGCATCGCCCAGGCCGTGGTGCAGGATTTCGCCCCCCGCTTTCTGACCGACCCCGTGGTGCTGTGGCTGTCGGAAAGTGCGGCCAAGGTTGCCGCCCGCGATGAAGGCTGGATCAAGCGGCTGCGCCTGCGCATCACGCCCGACCGCACCCTGCCCGACATCATCCTGCTGGACCGCGGGCGCAGCGCCGCCGACCTGATGCTGGTCTTTGTGGAGGTGGTGGCGACCGACGGCCCCGTCACCGAACAGCGTGCCCGCGCCTTTCTGGAAATCGCAGCCGAAGGCGGGTTCGATCCGTCGCGCGTGGCCTGCATCACCGCCTTCCTGGACCGTGACCGGGCAGAGGTGAAAAAGGCCCTGCCGTCACTGGCCTGGGGCAGCCAGGTCTGGTTCGCGTCCGAACCCGACCGGCTGATGCGGTTGCAACCCGCCCCCGGCCGGCTGACGGGCATGGGCTAATACCAAGCTGCGGTGAGTGAAACTCATCGTAGCTTGGTTGGCGCATTGAGCGCCCGCGACCCCATGGTCGCGTGAAGCCAAGCCGCCGGATGGCGGCAAGCGGCGCCTGAGGGCTGCATTGATCAGAACCGCAGGTTCTGATCAATGCAGATCAGTACAAGGGTTTACGCCATCCCGGGCAGCGGCAGCTCCGTCGTCTCCTTCACGGTGGAGACCGAGATCATGCTGTTGATTTCGCGCACGCCCGGCAGCTTCGACAGCTTCTCGAAGAACAGCGCCTCGTAGGCCTCGATATCCTTGGTGACGATGCGCAGCAGGAAATCCACCTGCCCCATCAGCACGAAACATTCCTGCACTTCCGCGATCTGCCGGATCTTCTGGCGGAAATCGTCCAGCAGGTCGCCGCTATGCGCCTCCAGCTTCACATGGCTGAAGATCAGGACGTTCAGGCCGATGGCCTTGCGGTCCAGAAGCGCCACGCGGCGCTTGATGACACCATCCTCCTCCAGCCGCTGGATGCGGCGCCAGCAGGGGCTCTGGCTCAGGCCGACCTTTTCCGCCACCTCCGCCGCCGTCGCCGAGCCGTCCTTTTGCAACTGATCAAGAATGCGCCAATCCAGGGCATCCAGGGGCTTCTGCATGATGAATTCTCCAATGCGCGCCATCTTGCATTAAACATGCACAACTTACGGCGTCTGGACAAAACTTGCAAAGAAATGCCCCGGCCTTTGCCCTATGGTTTGCGCACCGCACAAATGCGGCTTCACCCAGACCGGAGCCAGCCATGACCACCGCCGTTGACCATCCCGCCAGCCTGACCGTCTATCGTGACCAGGCGACCGGCGCGCAGATTGCGCTTGCCGTTCACCGGGCGGCCGGCGGTGTGATTACGCCCGTGCCGTGGCAGCGGCTACCCGGGGTCGGGCTGGAGGAGGCGGTGGATGCAGCACTCCGCGCCGCCCGTACCACCCGGGCCTTCGCCATGCTGGTGCCGGGCGAGCGGGAGGAGGCGATGGCCGACCCCGTGGGCGTGCTGTCGCGCTGTCTGGTCCGGGCCGATCTGGACCGGCTGTCGGTGGGCCCCGAAATGCGCGGCGCCTCCAAAACGGCGCATCCCGCCGTCGCCGCGGAGTGATCGCCATGAAAGTCGTCGCCTTGACCCCGCCGCCCGCCGAGGCCCGTCCCACCGATCCCAACCGCACGGCCTGCTTCGCCGTGCTGGCCGAGCCCGACCCGGCCAGCCTGCCGCGCGTGCTGGAATTCTTCGCCAAGCGTGGGCTGATCCCCGCTTCTGTTCAGTCGCGCCTGTTCGAGGCGGAGGATTGCCTGCATGTGGATGTGCAGGTCCGCACCCTGACCCGTGATGAAAGCGACTATATCGCCCGCTGCCTGCGCGCCCAGCCCCTGGTCCGCCAGGTGCTGACGTCCGAACGCCACATGATGGCGGAACCCAGCGCGCTGTCGGCGTAAGGGGGGCTACACCAGCGCGCTTTCCTGCTGCTTGGCCCACAGGGCGGCATAGGCGCCGCCCTTGGCCAGCAGGGCCAGATGGCTGCCGCGTTCGACGATGCGGCCACCATCCAGCACGATGATCTCGTCTGCGTCGACCACGGTCGACAGGCGGTGGGCGATGACCAGGGTGGTGCGGCCGCGCGCCGCGTCGCCCAGGGCGGCCTGGATTTCCCGCTCCGTATGGGTGTCCAGCGCCGATGTCGCCTCGTCCAGGATCAGGATGGGCGGGTCCTTCAGCAGGGTACGGGCGATGGCCACGCGCTGCTTTTCCCCGCCCGACAGTTTCAGGCCGCGTTCGCCCACCATCGTGTCCCAGCCATCGGGCAGGCCCTTGATGAAATCAAGGATCTGGGCGGCATCCGCCACGCGCTCCAGCTCCGCCTGGCTGGCACCCGGGCGGCCATAGGCGATGTTGTAGCGGATGCTGTCGTTGAACAGCACCGTATCCTGCGGAACGATGCCGATGGCCGCCCGCAGCGATGCCTGCGTCACCGTGCGCAGATCCTGCCCATCGATCAGGACGCGGCCCGCCGTCGTGTCGTAGAACCGGTAGAGCAGGCGCGACAGGGTGGATTTGCCCGCACCTGTGGGCCCGACCACGGCCACCGTGTGCCCGGCCTGGACCGTGAAATCCAGCCCCTTCAGGATGGGGCGGCGGGCATCATAGGCGAATTCCACCGTCTCGAACCGCACCTCCCCGCCGCGCGTCACCAAGGGGCGGGCATCGGGCGCATCCTGCACCTCGCGGTTGACGGAGAGCAGTTCGAACATGCGCTCCATCTCGTTCAGCGATTCCTTGATGCCGCGATAGACGAAGCCGAAAATGTTCAGCGGCTGGTAAAGCTGCAGAAGATAGGTGTTCACCAGCACGAAATCGCCCAGGGTCAGCGTGCCCTTGACGATGCCGTCGCCCGCCATCCACATGACGGCCACCACGCCCGACGCGATGATGATCCCCTGACCGACATTCAGCAGCGACAGGGAGGACTGGGTGCGGACCGCCGCGTCCTCGTACGCGCGCAGGGCCTTGTCGTAACGGCCAGCCTCGAACGCCTCGTTGCCGAAATACTTGACCGTTTCGTAGTTCAACAGGCTGTCGATGGCCTTGGCGCTGGCCCGGCTGTCGGCGTCCAGCATGTCGCGGCGGATGCGCGTGCGCCAGTTGGTGACGGTGATCGTGTACCAGATATAGCCCGCCACCGTGCCAAAGGTGACGGCGGCGAAGCGGATATCGAACAGATGCCAGAGAATGCCCGTCACCAGCAGGATTTCCAGCAGGGTGGGCAGGACATTGAACAGGGACGTGCCCAGCAGGCTGTCGATGGCCTTGGTCCCGCGTTCCACCACGCGGGACAGGCCGCCCGTCTGCCGCTCCAGATGGAAGCGCAGCGACAGGGCATGCAGATGCTGGAAAACGTTCAGCGCCGCCACGCGCATGGCCCGCTGACTGACCCGTTCGAAAATGGCGTCGCGCAACTCCCCGAAGGCCAGCGACAGCACGCGCGCCAGGCCATAGGCCAGGATGAAACCGACGGGAATGGCAAGGGCGGCGTTGGTGGTCAGGCTGTTGCCACCCGCCGTCAGCGCGTCGATGGCGCCCTTGTACCAGACGGGGACGGAGACATTGGCGCCCTTGGCCGCCGCCAGGAACAGCAATGCTGCCACCACCCGGACCTTGATCCCCGTCTGCCCCGCTGGCCAGAGATAGGGGACAAGCTGGCGCAGCACCTGCCCGTCAGTCAGGTGCTTGGCCTGCTTCCGGTTGGGGTCGTGGGAGCCGGAGGGGCGGTCGTGGCGGCGCATGATGATCCGGGGGTCGCGGCAGGGACGACAGGATATGGCCGGAAATCCGCGCCGGACAGCGCGGGTTTCCGGCATGGCCGCCCCTACTTCAACGCATCCAGCCGCCGCTGCATCTCCGGCCGCTGCGGCGCGTCGGCGGGAAGCTGCTGCATCAGCCGGCCCCACAGCTCCCGCGCCCGGTCCTTCTTGCCCTCATTCGCGGCCTGCTGGCCCAGGTAATAAAGCGCCTGCGGATTGTCGGGCGCCAGGTCCAGCACGCGGGCCATGGCGCCGATGAATTCGGCACTGCCCGTCGTCTGGGCATCATCGGGGGCCGTCAGGCGCGACAGTTCCAGCCAGGCCTGCAGGCGGTTGGGGTCGGCGCGGGTGGCGCCGCGCAAGGCGTCACGGGCGGCATCCGGGTTGCCCTGCACCTCCCGCGCCCGGGCCAGACGCATCCAGCCATCCGCGTCGCCGGGATTGTCCTTCAGCCGGGATTCCAGCCCGTCGACCATGGTGGCGATGGTGGCCTGCTGCTGTTCTGCACTCATCCCGGCCATTGCCTGCATCTGTTCGGGCGACAGGGCAGGGGCGCCCGCACCGCCACCACCGCCGCCCGCCATAGGCGGCGCCTTGGGGGTGGGATTGGCCGGGGGCTTGGGTGCCGGCGTCACGGCGGCGGGGTCCAGACCCACGCTCTTGGCCGCATCGGCGATGCTGC
>CALRTC020000009.1:0-192305 GCA_943371025.1 Hydrogenophaga intermedia | reverse complement strand
ACGACGGCCTGGCTGGTCAGGGCGCCGCTGAAGCTGTCATAGGCGACATTGTAGTTGATGGTGAAATTGCCGCTCTTCAGCTTGCCGGCATTGGCCGAGGCCAGCGTGATGCGGTAGCCGGAGCCGGAATTGCAGGTTTCGGTGACGGAACCGACGGTCTTGTTGGTCTCGCCGGCCTTCAGCGACAGGGACTGGCCCAGATCCTGGACCGCGATGGTGCAGGACAGGGCGACATTGCCCTTCAGCTGGATGGTGCCCGACGCGTTCTGGGCCAGGGCGGGGGAGGCAGCGGCGGCGGCGATCAGGGCGGCGGCGGCGGCCTTGGCGAAGAACTTGGTCATGTCGGTCTCCATCGGTTCGTTGGTTCGCGGCGTTATCGCCGTCATGGGAACCTAGGATTGCAGCCCACATGCCAACGGTTATGGCATGCCTGGAAGTTGAGGGATTCCGCGGCTCTTTTGACCGTGTTTATAGACGGTTTACATACGTTTATATGTAATTCGTTGGAATATGCATCGTGCATTATGCAAAAATTGCACTATGCAATGAAACGTACTTCATCGGACTCAACCTAACCTTTCGGTCAGGATTGACGGCGAGCCCCCGCCATCGTCGGGCAGCGTGGTCTGTCGCGCGTGGCCGGAACAAAAAGACCCCCGTCCGGTTTCCCGAACGGGGGTACAGGCGGTACTGCCCGATGAAGGACGTGATTACTTGGCGGCGATGGTCACCGTGACCGTGTCGGCATAGTCGCCGGCAATGTACTGGTCCGAAGCGGCGACCGAGACCTTCAGGTCGGACTTCTTGCCGAACTGGGCGTTGGCGCGGTCGACAACGGCCTGGCTGGTCAGCGCGCCGGTGTAGCTGTCGTAATTGACGCTGTAATCGATGGTGAAGTTGCCGCTCTTCAGCTTGCCGGCATTGGCCGAGGCGAGCGTGATGCGGTAGCCGGAGCCGGAATTGCAGGTTTCGGTGACGGAGCCGACGGTCTTGTTGGTCTCACCGGCCTTCAGCGACAGGGACTGGCCCAGATCCTGGACCGCGATGGTGCAGGACAGGGCGACATTGCCCTTCAGCTGGAAATTGCCGGAAGCGTTCTGGGCCAGAGCGGGGGAGGCGGCAGCGGCGGCGATCAGGGCGGCGGCGGCGGCCTTGGCGAAGAACTTGGTCATGTCGGTCTCCATCGGTTCATTTGTTTGCGGCATTGTTGCCGTCATGCCAACCTTAGAAGCAGCGAACGTGCCAACACCTGCCGGGCGGAGGAATTCAGGATTTCAGCGGGTTTCCGGTTGTCGGCACATCCCGACGTCATATTGCGGAATGCAAAAACACACCCGAAGGTGATGCATTTTTCAAATTCCATGCATAATGCAATCCACACCGACTCCTGGCTGCAACCTTTCATTACCGACGATGACAGGATGGGCGACATGAATGCAGGTCCAGGGGGGGCGGGCCAGAGCGTCCAGCGATAAGTTGGACCATCGGCGGGATCAACCGTAGGTCAGGTCGAGCCGGAGGCGAGCCCTGACATTCAGCAGGTACTGTCGCTTGTCAGGGCTCGGGCTGCGCCCTCGATCTCCCCTTGTCTACGGGTGATCGCGACTTATACCTATTTGCATGGATCAGAACCTACGGTCCTGATCCATGCAGCCCTCATGCGCCGGGCGCCGCCATCCGGCGGCTTGGCTTACGCGCGCATGGGCGCGCGGGCGCTCGTACCGCGCCAACCAGGTTGCGGTGAGTTCCACTCACCGCAACCTGGTATGAGCGATGGCTGCTCCGGATGCAGCGACGGCCGGGGGGCTGCTGCCCTTAAGAGGCACCGGGCGGGTTCCAGGCGTTTGGGTGTCTTGTGGGACTGGGCTCAAATGCTGGCATTTGAACCCGGCAACCTGCTACGGCTGATCCACCGGCTTGCGTTCAGCCGCCAGGCGGCCGAATACGGGCTGTGCCTGGGGTGCCATGGCGCGCTGACGTTCGCGTACCTTGACGCGGCCGGCGCTGGCATAGATCTGCTTGGACGCCTCGATCATGTTGACCCCGGCGAAGGCGCGGAACCAGCGGCGCCCTACCTCTTCCACGGCCGGCGCGCTGGCCAGCAGGAAGCGGCGCTGGGTCGGGGGCAGGAACAGGGCGCAATCCTCCCGCTCCGGCACGAACATGTTGTTCTGCAAGGTCCGGCGCAGCTGTGACGGGGAGAACGGACTGCCCAGGCCAAAGGGCGTTCGGTCAGACCGGGCCCAGATGCCGCTGCGGTTGGGGGTGATGGCGATCAGACGGCCACCGCCAGCCATAACGCGCCAGATCTCCCGCATCAGGGGCCGCAGCTCCTCGGTGCATTCCAGCCCGTGAACCAGCAGGATGCGGTCGATCGACATGTCGGGGAAGGGCAATTCAGCCTCATCCGCCAAGGCGACGCGGCCCGGGCCTTCCGGGGGCCAGAACACCACACCCTGGCTGGCCGGCATCACAGCCATGACCCGTTCCGCTTCTTCCGCGAACATGCCCAGATAGGGCGTAGCGTAGCCGATACCCAGCACGCGCTGCCCGCGCATGTCCGGCCACATCAGCCGGATGCGACGGCGGATCAGCCGCCGAACCACCTGGCCCGTACTGCTGCGATAGAATTCGCGAAGATCAAGGACGTCGCTGTACATGGCGGGAAGGATACCACAATGTCCCGCCGCACAAGCCCCCGGAATCGGGCAAAGAAAAAGCCGGCTGTGCCTAGCACGCCGGCTGTAGATGATCATCCCCGGATCGGCGAGACACGTCCAGGGTTCCATCCCGGTGTGGCGCTGGTTTCCCAATCACCCCACGGCAAGCCGGACAATACGCCAATCCCGACGCCCCGCCATCCACGATGACAAGGGTATGAGAGCATTTGGACGCCACGTCACATTTGTGCAACATGGTGCGGCGCAATGAACACGGGCGACAGGACAAACAAGCCTTTCATTCGGATGGTAAATCCATACACTCCTATTCGTGGGTGAACAAACCATGCGTCAGGCGCATGGCCACGTGGGGGCGTGGATGACGAACGGCAGAAGGCTGTTTCTGGCGAACCTGGTGGTGGCGCTGGCCTATGCCGGCAGCGGCCATCTGGGCTTGCTGACACCCTTTTCCGGTGAAGCCATCACCCTTGTCTGGCCACCCAGTGGCATTGCCTTTGCGGCAATCTGGCTCTGGGGGCCGGCCCTGCTGCCCGGGATCATCCTGGCCGGCTTTACCCTGAACCTGTTCAATTTCTACAATGTCACCTTCGCCCTGATGGCGGGTCTGGGCAGCGCCCTGCCCGCCCTGGTGGCGCGCCTGGCGCTGCGCCGCTGGCGCGGTGGCCGGCCGTTGTTCGAGGGGGTGCAGGGCGTGCTGGCCTTTCTGGCCATCGCCGTTCTGATCACGCCGCTGATCAGCGCATCTGTCGGCATCCTGGCGGCTGTCGCCGGGCAGACCGATCTGGGGCAGGGGACATTTATCGCCTGGGCCTCCTGGTGGCTGGGGGATGCCATGGGTGTGCTGCTGGTGGCGCCGCCCCTGATCCTGGCGACGGAAGCCGGCGCCCGGCGGCTGTTGCGTGCCCGCTGGCGGGAGGCGGTGCTGCTGCTGCTTGCCGGGGCCCTGCTGTTGCTGGGACTGTCGCTGCCCCAGGTCGTCTGGCTGCGGGAGGTCGGGCGGCTGGCGCTGTTCTGCCTTATCCTGGTTGCCGCCTTGCGGCTGGGCCTGCTCGGCTCCACCCTCTACACCCTGCTGATGGCGGCGGGCCTGACCTGGATGACGGCGCTGGACATGGGTCTGCTTGCCGGCAACCCCTATCACGCCCGGTTCGCCACGCTGCTGGCCGCCTTGGCCATCCTGGCCGTGGCCGGGCTGATCGTGGCCACGGTGATGGCCAGCCTGCGCCGGTCCGTACAGGCGGAGCGGGAGGCGAGACGGCAGGCCGAGCAGGCGCTGGCGCGGCTGCGCCAGACCCAGGATGATCTGGTCCAGGCCGAAAAGATGGCGTCGCTGGGCCGGCTGGTTGCCGGCATCGCACATGAAATCGCAACACCTGTGGGCACGGCGTTGTCGGCAGCCACAAGGCTGGCCGGCGAAACGCGCGGCGTCGAACAGGCGCTGGCGACGGCGACACTGCGGCGCGAACAGATGAATGACTATATTGACAGCACGTCCCTGGCCGCCCGCATCCTGCAATCCAATATGGAACGCGCGGCCCGCCTGATTGAAAGCTTCAAGCATGTGGCCGTTGACCGCACGCGCCAGGACCGCCGCCGCTTCGATCTGGCAGGATATCTGGAGGAGGTGGTGATCTCGCTGCGGCCGCAGACGCGCAAAACCCCGCACGCCATCGCCCTGACCGGCGCCACCCGCCTGTCCGTCGACACCTATCCCGACGCCGTGGCGCAACTGGTGACCAATCTGTTGGTCAATGCCGTCACCCACGCCTTTCCCGATGGGGAACCGGGGCGGGTTGAGGTAGATTTGCGTGGCGATGATCAGGATTGGGTGGAACTGCGCATCCGCGACAATGGGCGGGGCATTGATGCCGACCTTCTGGATCGCGTGTTCGAGCCGTTCTTCACGACACAGCGGGACCGCGGCGGTTCCGGTCTTGGCCTTTACCTGGCTTATACGCAGGTGGTGCAAAAGCTGGGTGGCAGCCTGAGCGTCACCAGCGAGGCCGGTCGCGGTACCTGTTTTCTGGCCCGTTTCCCCGCCTGTGCCCCGCCACTGCCCGTCGGCGACGGGCAGGAGGCGCCGCCCCCGCCCGCCCCGATCGATCTGGCCGCCAAGCGCCGCAGCGCCTGAGGTCCGCCGGACGGCGGCGCCCGGCGCCTGAGGAACATGGACGCACCAAGAGGCATGGAACATGACCCTTGGAGGCCAGCGACCGCTGGCCCGCGGGCTCGTGCCCGCGTAAGCCAAGTCGCCGGATGGCGGCTCCCGGCGTATGAGGAAACATGGGACATCCCAAGAGCCATGTCCCATGGCTCTTGGGATCACTCCGCCAGGAATGCCCGCACCGCCGGCAGGGTGCCGGCAGGGTCTTCCTCCTGCGCCATATGACCGACGCCGGGGATGCTGACCAGCCGCGCATGCGGCAGGGCGGCCAGGAATTTGGCCGGATCGGTGGCGAACGGCACCAGCCAGTCCTTTTCCCCCCAGATCAGCAGAACCGGCGCCTGAATGCTGCGCAGCCTGTCATCGGGCGGCTGCAGCACGTAATTGGACAGGCGCGCCACCTGCGCCTTGCGCACACCGGGGGCCAGCCAGGACAGGTAGTAATTGTCCAGCATCGTCTCGCTGAACCTGGCAGGGGCGCCATAAAGCGAGCCGATGATGGTCTTCACGGCCGGCCGCTTCAGCGTATAGGGCAGGGCCTTGGTCGTGTTGGACAGGACAGGCTTCTGGTCATAGTCGAAGCCCGGCCGCGGATAGCCGCCGGGAGAGATCAGCACCAGCTTTTCCACACGGTCCGGATTGCCCACCGCGAAGTTCCAGGCGATCTGACCACCCAGGGAATTGCCGATCAGCACCGCCTTGGCCACGCCCAGCCGGTCCAGCAGGCCGGACAGCAGCACCACGTCGCGTTCGGGCGAATAGGTATCGGCCGGGTCCGGCCCCGTCATGCCATGACCGGCCAGATCAAAGCGTATGACCCGATGATCCTTGGCCAGATCGCCGGCCCAGCCATCCCAGCTTTGCAGCATGGAGGCATTGCCATGGATCAGCACCAGGGTCGGCGCCCCCTCCGGTCCTTCTTCGCGCACATGGAAATTGACGCCTTCCACCGCCACGAACCGGTCGCCGGGGGCGACGAAGCGCGCCGCCACCGTTTCCCGCGGCAGGTCGGGCGTGTAGGCCCACCAGGCGAAGCCGCCGCCACCCACCAGCAGCAGCAGCACCAGCACCATCACTATCCGGCCCAACAGGCGCATCGTTTCCTCCCCAGCTCACTTGTGGCTTGGCCTTCAGCATGTGTCAAAAGCGCGCGGTTTGGGCAAGAGAAATGAAAGATGAATCACTGTTCGGTTGGATGATGATGGCGTCTGAATATTCATGTGTGGAATCGCTTCCATCTCCGACCAAGGCCCTACTTGACGGGCGACCGGGGGTGGCGCATCCCTGCGCGCACCGGATGCCGATCCCGTTAATGGAAACAACCAAACCATGAACCGCTCCCTTCCTGTCATCGCCATCGACGGTCCGGCCGCGTCCGGCAAGGGCACGATCGCCCGCCGCATTGCCGAGGCCCTGGGTTTTGCCTTGCTGGATACGGGGGCGCTTTACCGTGCCGTAGCCTTGTCGATGCGGCAGTCCGGTGCGGACCTGGATGACCCCGTGGCAGCAGCGGAAGCGGCGCGCGCCCTGACCCCGGCTGATATTGAGCGGCTGACCGCCGATGCCGAACTGCGCACAGATGAAACGGCCGCCGGGGCGTCCCGCGTGTCGGCCGTGACGGGCGTGCGTCTGGCCCTGCTGGAATTCCAGCGCTCCTTTGCCGCCAACCCGCCGGGCGGGGCCAAGGGCGCGGTGCTGGACGGGCGCGACATCGGTACCGTCATCTGCCCCGACGCGCCGGTGAAGCTGTTCGTCACCGCCAGCGTGGAGGTGCGGGCCCGACGCCGGTTCGACGAACTGACCGCGCGCGGGGAGACTCCGGATTATGAGGAGGTGCTGGCCGACATGCAGGCGCGCGACGAACGCGACAGCCAGCGCGCCATCGCCCCCCTGATCCCGGCGCGCGACAGCGTCCTGCTGGACAATTCCGGTCTGGATGCCCGCCAGTCGTTCGACAAGGCCATGGAGATCATCCGGGCCCGGCTTCCCGCCTGACACCCATGCGCAAAGCGCCGCACAATGCCGGCGCTTAAGCGACTCATTGGGTTGCGGGGGAGACCCATCGCGGCTATATAAGCCGCCTGTCCCGAAGGACATGAAGGATCGTGACGCGAGCCACGGCCGCAAAGGGAGCCCGCAAGGGACCCGATGCCGGACGGTGCCCGCGTTTTTGCTTGGGAAAAACGTCCTCGCCGGGGTCTGCCCCGGTGCCACCATGGCCTTCATCGACCCGCCTGTCCGGCATTCCGCTGGCGTCGCGGCCGATCTCTTCGGGATGTGTGTGGCCAAGTCGCCGGGCGTGGTGCCCGGTGCGGCGGTGACAAGGCCCTGCGGCCGGCTCGGGCGTGCCGGTGACGGGGGGCGGCGTTGCCGTTGTCTTCAACCCGAAACAGTTTGCCCATTGGAGTTCAAATGGCACAGGTTTCCGCCGCGAAGGAAAGCTTCGCCGCTCTGCTCGAAGAATCGTTCGGCTCCGCCGACAGCCTGGAAGGCACCGTCGTCAAGGGTCGCATCCTCAGCATCGACAATGATCAGGTGCTGATCGACGTTGGCCTGAAGTCCGAGGGCCGCGTTGCCCTGAAGGAATTCACGGTTCCCGGCCAGCCGGTCGAACTGAAGGTCGGCGACACCGTCGAAGTTTACCTGGAGCGCATGGAAGACAAGAACGGCGAAGCCGTCCTGTCGCGTGAAAAGGCCAAGCGCGAGGAAGCCTGGACCCTGCTGGAAAAGTCCTTCACGGACCAGCTGCGCGTCACCGGCATCATCTTCGGCCGCGTCAAGGGTGGTTTCACCGTCGATCTGAATGGCGCCGTGGCGTTCCTGCCGGGCAGCCAGGTCGACATCCGTCCGGTGCGCGACATCGCCCCGCTGATGGGCACGCCGCAGCCCTTCCAGATCCTGAAGATGGACCGCTCGCGCGGCAACATCGTCGTCTCCCGCCGCGCCGTGCTGGAAGAAAGCCGTGCGGAAGCCCGCTCCGAGCTGGTCGCCTCCCTCAAGGAAGGCCAGGTTCTACAGGGCGTGGTCAAGAACATCACCGATTACGGTGCGTTCGTGGATCTGGGCGGCGTTGACGGCCTGCTGCACGTCACCGACATCGCCTGGCGCCGCATCAACCACCCGTCGGAAGCCCTGCAGATCGGCCAGACCGTCACGGTCCAGGTCATCCGCTTCAACCCGGAGACCCAGCGCATCAGCCTCGGCATGAAGCAGCTGGAAGCCGATCCGTGGGAAGGCGTGGAAGCCAAGTACCCGCCGCAGGCCAAGTTCAAGGGCCGCGTCACCAACATCACCGACTACGGCGCCTTTGTGGAGCTGGAGCCCGGTATCGAAGGTCTGGTGCACGTCTCCGAGATGAGCTGGACCAAGAAGAACGTCCATCCGGGCAAGATCGTTTCCACCTCGCAGGAAGTGGAAGTGATGGTGCTGGACGTGGATCCGGTGAAGCGCCGCATCTCGCTGGGTCTGAAGCAGACCATGCAGAACCCCTGGGAAGCCTTCGTCGAGAAGTTCCCGGGCGGCACGGAGCTGGAAGGCGAGGTCAAGAACATCACCGAATTCGGTCTGTTCGTGGGTCTGCCGGGCGATATCGACGGCATGGTGCACCTGTCCGATCTGGATTGGTCCACGCCGGGCGAAACCGCCATCCAGAACTACAAGAAGGGCGATCAGGTCAAGGTCAAGGTCCTGGACGTTGACGTTGAGAAGGAACGCATCAGCCTGGGCATCAAGCAGCTGGCCGGCGATCCGTTCGAGCAGGCCGCTGCCGGCGTGAAGAAGGGCGAAGTCGTCACCTGCACCGTCACCCAGGTCACCGAAGGTGGCATCGAGGTGGAAGTGGGCGAAGGCTTCACCGGCTTCATCCGCAAGTCCGACCTGTCCCGCGAGCGTTCGGAGCAGCGCCCCGACCGCTTCGCCGTGGGCGAGAAGGTCGATGCCAAGGTCACCCAGATCGATCGCGGTTCCCGCAAGATCGGCCTGTCGATCAAGGCCAAGGAAGTCGAGGAAGAGAAGACCGCCATGCAGGAGTACGGCTCGTCCGACTCGGGCGCTTCCCTGGGCGACATCCTGGGTGCGGCCCTGAAGCGCAAGCAGCAGAACGACTGATCCGGAAACGGATCAGCCCTCTGTCAGGGTTGAGAGTAGCGAAGGCCGTCGGGGTGACCCGGCGGCCTTTTGCTTTTGGGGGGGGGAGAAGGTGCGCGCCGGTCTTGCACCCGCTTCGCCAGCCCCGCTATCCTGCTACCGGTACAACGCCGGAGCGTGATTCCCGTGACGATGACGCCTGAAGAATTCATTGCCAAATGGCGCAATGCCACGGCCAACGAGACGAAATTCTATCAAAGCCATTTCTATGACCTCTGCCGCCTGCTGGAGGTGGACGATCCGATCAAGGCCGATCCGTCCGGCAGGGATTACTGCTTTGAAAAGGCCGTGCAGAAGTCAGACGGAGCGCCCGGCCGCGCCGATGTCTGGAAGCGTGGTCACTTCGTCTGGGAATATAAGGGCACGAAAAAGCACCTGACGGCGGCACAGTCACAGGCCAAGCAATATGCCGGGGCGCTGGACAACCCGCCCCTGCTGATCGTGTCGGATGCGCAGGAAATCCGCATCCTGACCAACTTCACCAACGAAGTGGCCGTCACCCACACGATCAAGATCATCGACCTGAATGACTGGTCGGTGCGCAAGCTGCTGAAGGCCTGCTGGACCGATCCGGAATTCCTGCGGCCCAAGGAAACGCGGGCGACGGTCACGGCCAAGGCGGCGGCCAAGGTCGGCACCATCGCGGGCGAGTTGCGCCGCCGGCTGGGGGATGAACAGTCGCGCCGCGTCGCGCATTTCCTGAACCGGATCGTCTTTTGCCTGTTCTCCCAGTATATCGGGCTGTTGCCCGATCTGGTCTTTTCCGACCTGCTGGAAGAAAGCCTGGGCGACCAGCCGGGCTTTTCACCGCGCCTGCGCAACCTGTTCCGGGCCATGAAGGACCCGCAAGGCTATTTCGGCAGCCACAAGATTCCCTGGTTCAATGGCGGCCTGTTCGATGATGATGATGTCATCGACCTTGACGGCTTGCAGTTGCGCGACCTGTTCGACGCGGCCAAGCTGGACTGGGGCAATATCGAACCCAGCATCTTCGGCACCCTGTTCGAACGCGGCCTGGACCCGGAAAAGCGCAAGGCCATGGCCGGCCTGTTCGACCTGGCCCCGGATGCCGCACCGGCCAAGCCGGCGGCCAAGGCCAAGGGCCTGACCAAGGCCGACAAAGGCGTGGGCATCCATTACACCGATCCCGAAAAGATCATGAAGATCGTGGAACCGGTGGTGCTGCGCCCCTTGCGCGCCGAATGGGATCAGGTGAAGGAAAAGGTGGCGGCCCTGCGCGCCAAGCGCGACGCGGCCAAGGATGATGCCGTCCGCACCCGGCATGAAAACGTCGCCCGCGACACTTATCAGAAATTCCGCCACCGGCTGGGCAAGTTCCGGGTGCTGGACCCCGCCTGCGGGTCGGGCAATTTCCTCTATATGGCCCTGATGCATCTGAAGGATTTGGACCGCGCCATAGAGGCGGAGGCGCGAACCCTGGGCCTGCCCGCCGATGGCGAACGCATCACGCCGCAATGCGTGCTGGGCATCGAAATCAACCCCTACGCCGCCGAACTGGCCCGCACCACGGTCTGGATCGGCGAGTTGCAATGGCAGGTGAAGAATGCCGGTGCGGTGAACCGCACGCCGATTCTGGGCAGCCTGAAGGGCATCGAAAACCGCGACGCCCTGCTGAACGAGGATGGCACGGAGGCGCAATGGCCCAAGGCGGACGCGATTGTGGGGAACCCGCCGTTTTTGGGTGATAAGTTGATGATAGGGGCTCTTGGTGAAAATTATACGCGTGAATTACGCGATGTTTACAGAGGCAGGCTTTCTGGACAGGCGGACTTTGTTTGCTACTGGTTTCTTAAGGCAATGGAGGTTTTAGATAGGGATTTTGCCAGTTTTATTGGATTTGTTTCAACGAATTCAATAACTAAAGGAGCAAACAACGAAATATTGAAGAGAATTTATGGCTCATACGATATATACGATGCCTGGTCGGATGAGGGATGGAGTCAGGATGGTGTTGGTGTGCGTGTTTCACTGGTTTGCTTTGCGCGGGTACGGCAGACGATAAGGATTCTTAACGGGGAAGTTGTCACTTCAATTAACTCATCTCTGGGGAAATATAAGTCTCTAGATGGTCGTATGTATGAAATGACTTCAAATCTTGGAATTGCAATGCAGGGTATAACAAAGGGAGGAAAATTTGAATTAGATCAGAATATGGCGTACAATTTTCTGAGTTTATCAGTTAATCCAAATGGTAAATCTAATGGCGATGTTGTAAGGCGTTGGATAAATGGAGATGACGTCTGTGGAAGAAGTCGAAACATGTGGATTATCGATTTTACTGGACTTGAAATTGAGCAAGCCGCTTATTATGAGGCTCCGTTTAAGTATGTTCTAGATAATGTATATTCTAGTAAACAGTTGTCGTCTCGTAAAAATAGAAGGGAGAGGTGGCATCATTTTAATGAAACTGCTCCAAGTCTTAGGAGGGCATTGTTAAATTTTAAAGAGGTTATTGTGACGCCGGAGGTAAGTAAACATAGGTTCTTCTGCTACCAGAATGCAAACCAGACATTGGACAAGAATTTAGTTGTTTTCTGCAGGGATGATCTAGTTTTTTTTGGCATCCTGGAGTCTTCTTTTCATAGAGTTTGGTCCATTCGGACTGGATCATCATTATTGAATAATCCGCGGTACACATCATCTACGACCTTTCGTACTTTCCCCTTCCCCGAGGGCCTGACCCCGGACATTCCGGCGTCTGCCTATGCGGACGATCCGCGGGCGCAGGCCATCGCAGCGGCGGCGAAGGAGTTGAACGAGAAGCGGGAGGCGTGGTTGAACCCGCCCGATCTGGTCACCATTGTGCCGGAAGTGGTGCCGGGCTATCCCGACCGCATCCTGCCGAAGAATGACAAGGCGGCAGCGGAGCTGAAAAAGCGTACACTGACAAACCTTTACAACCAGCGCCCGGCGTGGCTGGATATGCTGCACAAGCGGCTGGATGCGGCCGTGGCCGCCGCCTATGGCTGGCCCGCCGATATCAGCGAGGAGGACGCGCTGGCCCGGCTGTTCGCCCTGAACCAGGAACGGGCGGCCAAGCAGGGGACGGCGCCGGCCGCCGGCAAGCGGGCCGGTGGCAAGCCCAGGGATCAGGAAGGGGAACAGGAAGATGCATAGCGATACGGGCACGGTTCTGGCCCCCGATCAGGCCGCCCTGGTGGTGGACAAGGATGGCGAACTGTCCCTGCTGTTCCCGGATTATGCGGAAGATGGGGAGGTGCCGGCCATGGTCGTGCTGCTGGCCGCCGTCGCCCGCAAGGCGGATGACCCGGAATGGGTGGAGGCCATGATCGGCGAATTCATGGGCGGCGCCAATTGACCGCGACCCTTCGCACCGACGCCGACGGCGTTCCCCTGTTTGAAAGCCTGTTGCGCCCCACCATCGAGGCATTGCGGGAACTGGGCGGGTCGGCGGCGAATGAGGAATTGCTGGAAGCGCTGATCCGCCGCGAACGGATCGCGGAGCCGGTGCAGGCCATCCTGCACAAGGATGGCCGCATTTCCCGCCTGTCCTATCGACTGGCCTGGGCCAAGACCTATCTGGGCAAGGCGGGGTTGCTGGTGAACAGCGCACGGGGTGTCTGGGCCCTGACCGATGCCGGGGAGCAGGTGACGGATGCCGCGTTGGAGCAGGTGCCGGCGCAGGTCCGGGCCGAGCGGTTCAATACGCAGCCGCGCCACGGCAACGGGAATGGCAAGGGTCCAGAGCGCGATCCCGAGCCGGAGGTGCTGGACTGGCGCGAAACCCTGCTGCTCACCCTGCAATCAATGCCGCCCGACGCCTTTGAACGACTGTCACAGCGGATGCTGCGCGAAGCGGGCTTCGTGAAGGTGGAGGTCACGGGCAAGACTGGCGACGGCGGCATCGACGGACAGGGCGTGCTGCGCGTCAATCTGGTCACCTTCCAGGTTGCATTCCAGTGCAAACGCTATCAGGGGTCTGTCGGTGCGCCCGTGGTCCGTGACTTTCGTGGCGCCATGGTCGGTCGGGCCGACAAGGGCCTGATCCTGACGACGGGCACCTTCACCCAGGCGGCCCGTGACGAATCGATCCGCCCCGGCGCCCCCGCCATCGATCTGATCGACGGCGAATTGCTGTGCCAGCTTCTGAAGGACCTGAAGCTGGGGGTGAATACGAAGATGGTGGAGGAAGTGTCGGTGGACGCGGACTGGTTCCGGGGAATTTGAGGCCGACGGGGGCAGGGGTGACCCCCCGCCCCCTCTCTCACCACGTTACCCCTTCACCGACTTGATCCACCCATCCACCTGGCTTTCCAGGACGGTCAGCGGCAGGCCGCCGGAGCCCAGGATGACGTCGTGGAAGGCCTTGATGTCGAACTTGTCACCCAGGGCCACCTTGGCCTTGTCGCGCAGGTCCAGGATCTTCAGCTGGCCCAGCTTATAGGCGCAGGCCTGGCCGGGGGTGACGATGTAACGGTCGATCTCGATCGTCACGCCGCCTTCGCTCATGCCCGTGACGTCGCGCATATAGGTGATGGCCTGGTCGCGGGTCCAGCGCTTGGCATGGATGCCGGTATCCACCACCAGACGCACGGCGCGGAACAGCTCGTCCCTCAGGCGGCCGACATTGCCGTAGGGGTCGTTCTCATACATCCCCATTTCCACGGCCAGGCGCTCCGCATAGAGCGCCCAGCCCTCGGCATAGGAGGTGAAGGGGAAGACCTTGCGGAAGGTGGGCACATCCTCGATCGTCTGGGCCAGCGCCAGCTGGAAATGATGGCCGGGCACGGCCTCGTGATAGACCAGCGTCGGCAGGCTGAACTTGGGCGAGCGCGACTTCTCCCCCAGATTGATATAGAAGATGCCGGGACGGCTGCCGTCCAGCGAGGGCGGGGTGTAATAACCGCCGGGGGAGGTGGCCTCCGCATAATCGGGCACGGCCTGGATATCCAGTGGCTGCTTGGGCAGCTTGTTGAACCATTGGGGCGCCTTCTGCATGACCGTGTCGGTCATCTTCTTCAGGTCGGCCAGTTCCTCGGCATAGCTTTCCTTGCCCGGTGCGTATTTCTGGGCCGGGTCCTGGCCCAAGGCGGCCACACGCTCGCCCACCGTGCCGTCGGTCTTGCCCAGGCTTTTCAGCAATGTGTCCATTTCGGCCGTGATGCGGGCCACTTCCGACAGGCCGATCTCATGGATCGTTTCGGGATCCATGTCGACGGAGGTATTGGCGCGCAGGGCCGCCTTGTAATAGCGCGCACCATCGGGCAGGCGCCAGACGCCGGCGTCGGCCGTCGCCTTGGGCCGGATCTCCTCGCGCAGCAGCTTGGCCAGATCCTGATAGGCCGGATAGACGTCCTTCTCCACCGCTTCCGTCGCGGCGGCCAGCAGCTTGGCCTTGTCATCGGCGCTCAGCCCCTCGGCCTTGTCCAGGCGGGTCTTGAAGGTGGAGACCAGCGGGTTGTCAGCCACGGACGTGCTGGTGAAATTGTCCAGAACCACCAGCGACTTGTCGATGACGAAGTCGGGCGGGACGACGCCGGCCTTGGCCTGGTCGCGCACGGCCTGGGCCAGTTCCTTGTACTTGCGGCGCAGCTCGTGCAGGCGGCTGACATAGCGCTCGGCCGATTTGCGGTCCTTCACCGCATGTGCGTCTGTCATGAATTGCGGGAAGCGCACGGGGTCGGAGAAAATCTGGTCGATGGGGTACAGATTGCCGGCCGCCGTCACCCAGGGGAAATCCATCATGCCCAGCTGGGCCTTGTAGAATTCCAGCATCACCTGCTGCGACAGCGCCTGCTGGCCCGTCAGGCCCTTATAGCCCTCGATCTCGGCCACGGCCTTGGTCAGAAACTCCTTGCCCTCGGCCAGATCCTCCGGCCGGATCTCGTCCAGCTTGCCGGAATGGAAATCGAAGATGGTGCCGTCGATGAAACCAAGCTGGGTCAGGGTTTCCGGGCTTTTCAGGATCTGGGAAATGGTCTGACGCTCGATCGTCGGATGGATCGGCAGCGGACCCCACAGGCCCCAACCCACAGCCACGGCTGCCACACCCACGATGCCCGCGACCGTGCCCAGCAGAATGCGCTTCAGTTTCACCTTGATACCCCCGTTGTCTGTTCCACGCGGCCGTCCGATTGCCGGCGATGGTTGGGGTGAAGGCTACAATGCGTTAACCGTCCTGCGCCAGCCCTGCGGCATCGGCGGACGGACCATTCCTGTGTCGGGGCGGGGGACCAGCCATTTGCCAATCGACCCTGTTGCGGGCACTCTCTGACCGCAACAGGCGAAGAACAGACGGACGGGCGCGGATTTCATGGGCATGGCGATGGGCAGCATCGATCTGGCGGCCGAACCCGATTTTGCGCTGGGCCCGTGGCAGGTCCGCCCGTCGCTGGGGCTGGTGACCCGCGATGGCGCGGAAGTTCGGCTGGAACCGCGCGTCATGCAGACCCTGGTCGTCCTGGCCCGCGCGGATGGCCGTACCGTATCGCGGGCCGAACTGATGCGCACCGCCTGGGGGCTGGAGGTGAGTGACGATGCCATCGGCCGCTGTGTCGCGCGGCTGCGGGCCGTCCTGTCCGTTGCGGGCGTGGTGGGAATCGAGACGCTTCCGAAGATCGGCTACCGACTGATGGTTTCGTTTCCGGAACAAGATGTCATTCCGCAAACGGAAGAAACTCCTCCGCCGGAGCCGGCACCGGCAGTCGGGTCAAGGCCCTGGCTGCCCGTGGCCGGCATGGTGCTGGCCATGGCTGTGGCCGCCGCAGTGCTATGGCGACCGGCGGGACGGGACGAGGTGCCGTCGATGCAGGTTCTGCCCGTCACCAGTGATCCCGGGCGGGAGGTGGAACCGGCGCTGAGCCCCGGCGGCGGGCAGCTGGCCTATGCTGCCGATCGTGACGGGCACGGTTTCGATATCTGGGTGCAGTCGCTGGCCGCAGGGACGGCCATCCGCCTGACCGATGATGCGGATGACGACCTGTCGCCCGCCTGGTCGCCCGATGGCGGGCGCATCGCCTTTGTCCGTGCCCGACCGGGCCAGCCTTGTCGCATCCTGGTCCGCCCCGTCCCGTCAGGACCGGAACGAGAGGTGGGGGCCTGTGCCACGCAGGGTGCCACCAAGCTGGCCTGGCTGGATGCGGACCGGCTGGTCTATGGTGACCGCGTGACCGCGGGCGAGGGGGCGCGTCTCCGGTCCTTGCCCCTGTCCGGGCCGCAGGCGGGGATGCCCGTCGCCCTGACCGATCCGCCACCCGGCATTCTGGGGGATGGCGATCCGGCCCTGTCATCCGATGGCAAGCGCCTGGCCTATATGCGCCAACGCGCGGTCGGCGTGGCTGATATCCGCGTCCGCGATCTGGCCACGGGACAGGAACGGCAGGTCACGGATGACGGGCGCAAGCTGCACGGGCTGGACTGGTCCGGCGACGGGCGCTGGCTGTATGTGGTGTCCAGCCGGGCCGGCGATTTCGGCCTGTGGCGGGTGGACCCGATGGCGGTGGAACCGCCGCTGCGTCTGGCACCGGGCCTGAACCAGCTGGGGCGGGTCGCGGCCGGCGGCGACCGGGTGGTGGTGGAGGTGCGCATCAACCGCAGCGCGCTGCTGCGGCTGGACCCGCAGACGGGGCCCATCCCGGCCATACCCCCCGCCAACCGGTTGGACTGGGACCCTGATGTCAGCGCGCGTGGCGCCCTGGCCTTCGCATCCGACCGGTCGGGCATGTTCGAAATCTGGGTGGCCGATCCCGGTGCGGCACCGGTTCCTGTCACCCGCTTTGCCGGCCCTTTCACGCAGTCACCGCGCTGGGCACCGGACGGGCGGCGCATCGCCCTGGTTTCCGTCGTCAACGGGGCGCCGGGTCTGTTTATCCTGGACCGGGCCAATGGCAAGCTGAAGCGGGTGGCCCCGGAGGCAGGGGGCGAGGATCGGGCCCCGTCCTGGTCCAGGGATGGGCAACGGCTCTATTTCGCCTCCAGCCGCGAAGGGGGATGGCGCATCTGGATCACGCGCCCGCCCTATGAGGAGGCGATGCCGATCACGGACATGGGCTGGCGGGCCGCCAAGGAAAGTGCCGACGGTCGCTGGCTCTATCTGGTGCATGAAAGCCAGCCGGGCCTGTGGCGACAGCCTGCCGATGGCGGGCGACCGGAAAAGATCGGCGATCTTCCAGCACCCTATGACGCGGAGAATTGGGTCGTCGGGCCAGAGGGCGCCTATGTGATCGACCGGACGCAGGCGGAGGCCAGCCGCATCCTGCTGCTGCCCGCCGATGGTGGTCCCGTCCAGGTGGCCGCCAGCCTGTCAGACCCGCTCTACAAATCCTCCCTGGCGTTGGACCCCCAGGGCCGGCTGCTGGTGGGGCAGTACCGGGGCACCATGGTCGATCTGGTGGAGGTGCGATCGACGGCGCCGTAATGGCATATCCCTGTTTCAATTTTTATGGTTAATTTGCAAGGCTGCTGCACGCAATTCCAAGGGGAGTGCGTTGATGCTTCGCTTGCCGTCTGCCACCCGATCGTCCCGCTCCCATTTCCTGCCGCCGTCATCAGCCGCCGTCCCGGAAGCGCCGGATCGGGCGGCGCTGCCAACGGTCCGCCCCGCCTTGAGGGAAGTGGGTTTTGGCGGTGATCCGGGCGTCATCCTTCAAAGGATGAGGCGTGCAAGCGGTTCTCCTGCGCCGCCCGTAGCCGACGACAGGGCCGAAGAGATGCAACCGCATCCGTTCGGGGTGCCACAGCCGGCCCCGGAAGGGGCTGTGCAGGAAGAGGGAGGTGAGCTGGCCGCCTTGCCGGGAGCGGTTGAACAGCATGGGGAAGGTGTTCTTCCGCCGGTCATTGCCTTGCCTCAGCCGGTCGTGCCTGATCCCCCGGCCTCGGCCGAGCAGGGCGCGATTGTGGGGCCGGCCGCCCTGCCGGGAGCGGTTGAACACCATGAGGAAGGTGTTCTTCCGCCGGCACTCGCCTTGCCTCAGCAGGCCGCATTTCCGGCCGTGGTTGATGACGCTGTGCAAGAACCCCTTCCGGTGGCGGGGGCAGCCGAAGTTGCACCGCCTGTCCAGGATGCAGAAGCTGTGAATATGGCGCCGGCAGTTGGCGATGGGGCCGTTGCCGCAGCACCTGTGCCGCCGCCCGCACCGATTGGGCCTGTTGCGGCGCCGATCGCTGCGGCCGCACCGGCGCCCGCCCTTCCGGTCCAGAATCCGGAATCATCCGTGCCGGTGTGGCGCAATCTTGTCGAAGCCGATTCGCCGGCACCCTTCACCGGTTTGTCTGGAATGGCGCAGGTCGGAATCAATGCCGACGGGTTGACGCGGGCGGACGTTACACCTCATGCGACCGCGGCAGGGGTCGCGGGCGCCGTGTCAGGCGGTGCCGACTTGGTCAGCGCAGCCCTGGCCGCGCGGGACCTCTACAACTTGCCCAGCCCCGACCCGCACAGGCATGACGATTCCGAACTGCGCAACATCAACGCAACGCGTGAAACGGCGGGTGCCAATCTGGCGCAATCCGGTATCGATCTGGGCAGCCGTACAGCTTCTGCGGTGAGTACCTTTGCGCATGGCGTGGCACCGGTGGTTGGAAGCGTCGCGGGTGCGGTTGGAGCCGGCGTTGGTGGTCTTGTCGCCGCCAGGACGGCGCGACGGCTTTGGCGAGCCCAGGGGCAGCACAACGCCGTCGAGGCTACGCTGCCGCATCTCGCCCCCAATCCAGCGGTTCAGGCTGCGGCGACCTTCCATCAGGGGCAGCTCAATCAGCGGCGCTGGAAGGCCGGCCTTGGAACCGTGGGGGCGCTGGCAGGCGGGATCGGTGGCGCCCTTCTGCTGGCGGGCCTGGGGCCCGTCGGGCTGGGATTGGCGGTCGCTGGTGGGGTTGTGGCGGCAGGATTGGGTATCTACAAGGCGGCCCGCTATCTGTGGAAGCGCCATAAGGGCACCTTAAGCCAGGATCGCAGTGCCCACGCGGCGGCCTTGCATCAGAACGCTCACACGCCGGAGGGCAGAATGGTCCTGGCCGGCATGGGCATCACCCAATCCCAGGCCCAGGGACGGGAAGGCATCGCCCTGATCAAGCGCAAACTGAAAAGCGACTGAGCCCCGCCACACCGGCCATCGGCAGAATATCGGCGTTCCATCGGCAGGCCGTCGGCCCGTCGCACTTCCGTCTTTCCAGCCCCTGCCGCACCCTTCCGCCACAGGTCGGTCCTGATGCCGGCCGTCGGAAAACGGGTGGTTGGATGCGGTACGCGATGGTGGTGAACGGTACGCCCCGACAGGTGGATGTCGCCCCGGACATGCCCCTGCTGTGGGTCCTGCGCGATATACTGGGCCTGACGGGCACGAAGTTCGGCTGCGGCATTGCCCAGTGCGGGGCCTGCACGGTGCAACTGGACGGGCAGCCCGTGCGCAGCTGCCAGTTCCCCATGGAACAATATGCCGGACAGAAGGTGGCAACGGTGGAGGGTCTGTCGCCCGACCGGTCGCACCCCCTGCAACAGGCCTGGATCGCCGAACAGGTGCCGCAATGCGGCTATTGCCAGGGGGGCATGCTGATGGCGGCCGACGCGCTGCTGCGGGAAAAGCCGCAGCCCGACGATGCCGACATCGCCGCCGCCATGACCAATCTGTGCCGCTGTGGCACGTTTCCCCGGGTCCGCCGCGCCATCCGGCGGGCGGCCGGGATGAACCCTGTTTGACGGGGGAGGGGCCGATGACCATCGCACTTTCCCGTCGCGGTTTGCTGGGGGGCGTCGGCACCGGTCTGGTGCTGGGTCTGCTGCCCGGCGGCGCCCTGGCCGCCCCCAAACCGGGCCAGGGCGTCAATCTTCAGCACTGGCTGCATCTCGACGCCGACGGCGTGGCCACGCTCTACTCCAACGCCCAGGAGATGGGGCAGGGCGGGTTCAGCGGCGTGGCGCAGCTGCTGGCCGATGAATTGTGCCTGTCCTGGGAGAAGGTGCGGGTGGAAACAGCACCCCTGGACCCGGACATGGGCATGTCGGCCGGCAGGACGCATTGGACGGGGGGCAGTTCGTCCATCCGCAGCCAGTGGGATAAGCTGCGCCGCGCCGGGGCCGCCGCGCGGGAGATGCTGGTCACGGCCGGGGCCGCGTCCCTGATGGTGCCGGTGGCGGAATGCCGGGCCGTGGATGGCCATGTGCAGCATGGGCCCAGCGGCCGGCGTGTTGCCTTCGGCGCCATTGTGGAACAGGCGGCCCGATTGCCGGTGCCGGTGGCCCCCACCCCCTTGCCGCGATCGGACTGGACGCTGGTTGGCCGCCCCGTGCTGCGCAAGGACATCCCGGCCAAGACCGATGGCAGCACCCTTTACGCCACCGATGTGCGGCTGCCGGGTCTGCTGTCGGCCACCCTGATGCAGTGCCCGGTCTTTGGCGGCAAATTGCGGTCGGTCGATCCGGCCCCGGCGCTGCGCGTGGCCGGCGTGCGTCGGGTTGTCCCCATCCAGGGTGTCAGCTTTGCCGTACCTGGCCAGAAGGAACCGGTGACCCTGGTCGATGCCGTCGCCGTCCTGGCCGACCATTGGTGGGCCGCCCGGCAGGGGCTTCTGGCCCTGTCGCCGGACTGGGATCTGGCGGGTCATGGCGATCTGGATACGGAAGGGATGCAGGCGATACTGGAAGCGAAGCTGTCCGATCCCGGCAGCATCCGCATGGGGGCGAAGGCGGTGGAGGCGGATATCCGGGCCGCCTACACGGCCGGGCTTGCCAGGGCTACGGACCGGTTCAGTCGCGACTACCGCGTCCCGGCCCTGGC
The DNA here is from genome assembly GCA_943371025.1 of Hydrogenophaga intermedia. Taxonomy (GTDB): domain Bacteria; phylum Pseudomonadota; class Alphaproteobacteria; order Azospirillales; family Azospirillaceae; genus Niveispirillum. Next base: position 171,561 of record CALRTC020000009.1, on the reverse strand, counting down.
CCATGCCCAGATGGAGCCGCTGTCCGCCGTGGCCGATCTGCGCCCCGGTCGGGCGGAGGCCTGGACGGGCAGCCAGTTCCCCACCGGCGTGGCCCGCATCCTGTCCGCCCTGTCGGGTCTGGCAGAGGACAAGGTGTCGGTGAATGTGCTGTGTTCGGGGGGCGGTTTCGGCCGGCGCTACCTGAATGATTACGTCGCCTATGCGGCCTTTCTGTCCAGGCAGGCCGTGGCCCCGGTGAAACTGATCTACAGCCGGGAGGAGGACCTGTCGCAGGGACGCTACCGTCCCGCCACGGCGGCCCGGATCAGCGCGGGGCTGGACAGGGACGGGCTGCCCACGGCCATGCATACGCATTGCGTGCCGGCATCGGGCAATGTCTGGATTTCCATGGCGGCCACCGGCACGGAAGGCCAGCCCGACCATCAGCCCAGCTATTACCTGCCCGCCCCGCTGACCACCATGGCCGAAAGCGGGCTGCCCGTGCCCAACGGCCCCTGGCGGGCACCGGGCAGCACGCAGGGGGCTTTCTTCTTTGAAAGCTTCATCGACGAACTGGCCCATCACCGGGGACAGGACCCCGTCGCCTATCGCCGTCGGCTGCTTGACAGCAACCCCCGCGCCCGCCGTGTCCTGGATACGGTTGCGGCCGCGGCTGGCTGGGGGCGGGTCCTGCCGCCGGGTCACGGGCTGGGTATCGCCATCTGGAACAGCTTCCAGTCGATCGCTGCCCAGGTTGTGGAGGTGTCCGTGACAGGCGACAGGCTGCGTGTGGTCAAGGTCTGGTGCGCGTTCGATTGCGGCACGGTCGTCAATCCCGACAGCGCCCGGGCCCAGGGCGAAGGCTCCATCCTGATGGCGCTGTCGGCGTCTCTGGCGGAGAAGGTGGAACTGGCGAAGGGCGCCGTCACCAGCCGCAATTTTGACCGCTACGGTCTGATCCGTCTGGACCAGGTGCCACCCATCGACATCATCCTGCTGGAAAGTCCCGATGCGCCCGTCGGTGGGGTGGGGGAGCCCATGACCCCGCCGCTGCCGCCGGCTTTGGTCAATGCCGTGTTCGCTGCCACGGGCCGGCGGCTGCGCAGCCTGCCGCTGACAGATCATGGTTTCCAGGTGGAGACTTAAGCGGTTTACAGCGCGTCACGATTGTGTTTGGCTTGGGTTGCACCAACATGTTGGACGACCCACGCCATGGTTCGGCGCCTTTCCATTGTTCTGCTGGCGGGGTTGACGATGGTGTCGCTGGCGGCGGCATCGGCCGGGGCGCAGCAGGCCCCGGCCGACCCGGCCCCCACCGGGGCGCCCGCTGCGCTTGAGCAGGAAATCATCGTCGAGGCGGCGCCCCTGCTGGAAGCGCTGCCAGGGTTTGTGAACAAGGCGCTGCCGGCGGCCCATGGCAAGCAACTGGCCCGTTGGCACGGACCCATCTGCACGGCGGCGCGCGGGTTCTTCCCCCAACAGGAAAAGGCCATCCTGGCCCGCATGAACGCGGTGGCGGGCGAGGCCGGGTTGCCGGCTGCCAAGCCGGACTGCCAGCCCAATGTCGTCCTGCTGCTGACGGACCAGCCCGATCTGCTGATCGACACGCTGCTGGAAAAATACGGCGCCCTCTTCGCGCCGCAGCCGCTGCTGGACGTGCGCCGTGCCCTGGCCCGCACAAACGGGGACCCGGTCCGCGTCTGGTATGACAAGGCGGCGCAATCCGCCAAGGGCCAGGAACTGGAGATGGAAAGCAACGGCCAGGGCGGGATGAGCCTGCAGGTCCGGGCCGATCCGGGCAATGCCACCCGCATCGGTTCCCCGATCCGCCTGTCGCTGCGACGGACCGTCATCATTCTGGATGTGCGGCGGGTGCAGGGGCTGACGCTGAATGCCGTCGCCGACCATGTCGCCATGCTGGCGCTGGGCCCGTTCGAAACGGATTTTGACGGCAATGGCCTGGACACGGTGCTGAACCTGTTCCGTGCAGGAGAGGGGGCCCGTCCCGCCGGCCTTACGGATTGGGACCGGGCGCTGCTGCGGGCGCTTTATGCCACCAAGGCCGATATCAGCGCCGCCCAGCAGCGCCACGCCATCACACGCCGCATGGCGACGGGCAAGGACGAGCCCTGACCCAGCCCCTATTGCAGGGTCAGCAGGGCATCCACATGCCGTAAGCGGCCCGGACTGACCATGTCCAGATGCGCCACCCGCACCGAATGCAGCTTGCCGTCCAGGTGGCGGCCCCAGAAATCCAGGAATTGCCGCAGGACAGGGAAGCGGGGGGCCAGATCCAGTTCCTGCCAGATATAGGTCTGCAACAGGCCCGGATGATCGGGCATGTGGTACAGAATTTCCGCCGTCGTCAGGCGGTAATCCTGGAGCTGCCGCGCCAGGTTGGACCGGGAAATGATCATGTGACCTCCCTCTCCAATGCGGGACGGTCAGGCCGTCCCTCAGGCTCCAATCCGGAGCGGTCCTGCCGCCCCCAGAGAAAATCCTGTCACCGATCTGTCATCATGTGAAGATGTTTGTTTGATTTCAATGTATTGGCAGCATGCCCGGGGGAGTGCTGCCAAACAGGCCGGCTTGCGGTCGGGAATGGTGTTCGCTACCATTCTTATATGATTGCCGATATTTGCACACGCATCGGTGGGTGGGTTCTGCCAGCCGGCGCGCTGTTGCGCCGGGTGATGGACCTTGTCCTGCCGCCGCGCTGTCTGGGATGCGGCGTGGAAGTGGCGGGTGATGGCAGCCTGTGCCCGACCTGCTGGCAGGGGATCAGTTTCATCGCCGCCCCGCACTGCGCCCGCTGCGGGCTGCCGTTCGAGTATGACCCGACGGGGGAGGGGGCGGGCGATCTGATCTGCGGCGCCTGTATCGCCCGTCCCCCGGCCTTCGACCGCTGCCGGTCGGTCTTCGCCTATGATGACGGCAGCCGGTCGCTGGTGCTGGGCTTCAAGCATGGCGACCGGACCGACTGCGCCCCGGCCTTCGCGCAATGGCTGGCGCGGGCGGCATCGGCGCTGCTGGTCGAACCCGATACGCTGATCGCCCCGGTGCCGCTGCATCGCTGGCGCCTGCTGAAACGGCGGTACAACCAGTCGGCCCTGATGGCGCTGGCGCTGGGCCGGCTGACGGGGCGGACGGTCATTCCCGACCTGCTGGTCCGCCGTCGGGCCACGGAAAGCCAGGGCGGACTGACGGCCAAGGGTCGGGCCCGCAATGTTGCCGGTGCCTTCACCCTGCATCCGCGCTGGCGCGACCGGGCGAAGGGGGCGCGGGTGCTGCTGATCGATGATGTCTATACGACCGGGGCCACGGTGGGGGAATGCGCCCGTGTGCTGCGCCGGGCTGGCGCCAGGGCCGTGGATGTCGCCACCCTGTCGCGGGTGGTGAAGCCGGTGATGCTGGATCAGGTGGAGCAGGCGGACATTTCCGGCTAAGCGCCCGGTCGAAAGGTGCAATGCGGTCAGAACGGCTTTGCCACCGCTTCCCTTATGTCCATATTGTTGTCACCGAACATTCATCAGCGCAGGAACCCCCGATGTCGTCGCCCAAGGTCGAAATCTATACCAGCCCCTGGTGTGGCTACTGCACGCGTGCCAAGCGCCTGCTGGACAGCAAGGGTGTGGCGTATGAGGAATTCGACGTGATGGCCGAACCCGCCCGCCGGGCAGAAATGACGCAGCGCGCCGGCGGACGCACCAGTGTGCCGCAGGTCTTCATCGACGGGCAGCATGTTGGCGGCTGCGACGATACCCATGCCCTGGACAAGGCGGGCAAGCTGGACCCGCTGCTGGGCATCGGGGCCTGATCCATGACCGACATTGCCCCCGTTGCCCCGCTGCGCGTCGCCCTGGTCCAGGTCAATGCCGGGCCGGAGATCGGCCCCAATCTGGAACAGGCGGGCATCTTCGTCCGCCAGGCCGCGGCCCAGGGCGCGCAACTGGTCTGCCTGCCGGAGAACGTGTCGCTGATGGCGCAGGGGCGGGAGAAGATCCTGGCCCGCGTGAAGCCGGAGGAAAGCCATCCCGGCGTCCCCTTCTTCCGCGATCTGGCGAAGGAGACGGGCACCTGGATCATGACGGGCACGCTGGGCTGCCTGTTGCCCGACGGGCGTGTGGCCAACCGGGCCTTCGTCATCGACCCGCAAGGGCAGATCACGGCGCGGTACGACAAGATCCACATGTTCGATGTGGATCTGGCCGGCGGCGAAAGCTATCGCGAAAGCGCCACCTACCGGCCGGGTGAACAGGCCGTGGTGGCGCCGACGCCGTGGGGCGGGCTGGGCCTGACCATCTGTTACGATGTGCGCTTTGCCTATCTCTACCGCGCGCTGGCCAAGGCCGGGGCGTCGATCATCACCGTGCCCGCCGCCTTCACCGTGCCCACGGGCCGGGCGCACTGGCATGTGCTGCTGCGGGCGCGGGCTATCGAGACGGGGGCCTTCATCCTGGCCCCGGCCCAGACCGGCATCCATGATGGCGGGCGCGGCACCTATGGCCATTCCGTCATCATCAGTCCCTGGGGCGAGGTTCTGGCCGACGCGGGCGAGGAGCCGGGCATCATCCTGGCCGACCTGGACCTGTCCAAGGTGGAAGAGGCCCGGCGCATGGTGCCCAGCCTGGGGCACGACCGCACTTTTGCGGGGCCGTGAAGCGCCGCTGGATCAGCCGGCGCTGATCTGGAACCAGTCCCGGCCTGCGTCGTACTGCAGGGTGATGCCGACCGGGATGACGATCTCCTGATCCAGATCGGCATCGAAGCGGCCGTCATTGTTCAGGTCGATGACGATGTTGCCATTGATGATGGCGATGTTGGTCATGCCGGCCACCAGGGCCGTCGGCATGGCCGTATCGCCCGTCAGCGCCGTCAGGCTGGTGCCGCCGATACGCAGGGCCGTTTCCGCCGCGCTGTCGAAATCGATGCGGTCCCCTGCGGCGGCGTCGATGAGGATGTCGCGGTCACCGCCCTGCAGGGAGGCCAGGGCGAAGACGAAACGGTCTTTGCCTGATCCGCCGGACATGAAATCCGAACCGGTGCCGCCATCGATGACGTCATCGCCCTTCTCGGCGAAGATCACGTCCGATCCGGCCCCGCCCCGCACCGTGTCGGCCCCGCCGCCGGTATAGAACAGGTCGTTGCCATCCGTGCCGGTGATCTTGTCCGGGAGGAATGTGCCGGGCATCAGCTTGAAATCCAGCCGCTTCACGCTGTCGACCAGATCCTGGCCCAGTTCGCTGAAGACGGAAATGATGGTGTTCACCAAGGCTTCGGCCAAGCCTCGGCCGATGATTTCACCAAACTGTCCCGGACTTGCCATTTTCCGTCCCCCGCATTTTGATCATCGTTCAAGAATGAAGCCTATATCATGGCGCACGGCTGTGACACCCGTCATAGATCGTGAAACGTATTGACGCCGCCCTGTCCCGGACGGCATCGCTTGGGCCCTTGTCCGCAATCGAACCGCCATCCCCCCATGTCCCAGCGCTGGAAGATCCTGATCGAATTTGACGGCAGCCCCTTTGTGGGCTGGCAGCGCCAGGACCATGGCGCCTCCGTCCAGGGCTGTCTGGAGGAGGCCGTGCGCCGTTTCGCACAGGAGGAGGTGACGGTGCATGCCGCCGGTCGCACCGATAGCGGCGTGCACGCCACGGGCATGGTCGCCAGCTTTGATCTGGTAAAAAGCGTGACGGCGGAGAAGGTGCGCGACGCCCTGAATTACCACCTGAAGCCCCATCCCATCGCCGTGCTGAAAGCCGAGGCGATGGAGGGGGATTTCCACGCCCGCTTCACCTGTATCGGGCGGTCCTACCTGTACCGCATCACCAACCGGCGGGCGCCACTGGCTCTGGATGCCGGCCGGTCCTGGCTGGTCAGCCATCCGCTGGACGCGGACGCCATGCATGAAGCGGCGCAGCGTCTGATCGGCAAGCATGATTTCACCAGCTTCCGCGCCTCGCTCTGTCAGGCGGCCAGCCCCGTGAAGACCCTGGCCGAGCTGGCCGTCAGCCGGCAGGGGGAGGAAATCCGCATCATCGCCCGCGCCCGCTCCTTCCTGCATCATCAGGTGCGTAACATGGTGGGCACGCTGAAAATGGTGGGGGAGGGGCGCTGGGATGCCGATGATGTCGCCGCCATCCTGGCCGCCCGCGACCGGTCGGCGGCCGGACAGACGGCGCCGGCCGACGGGCTGTATTTCACCCGCGCCTTCTATCCCGGCGACGATTTCGCCGATCCCGTCACATGACGGCCGGGCCCAGCACCCCATCTTCCACCAGCGGATAGGTCTCCGCCTGCGGCAACTGGTAATGCCACCATTCGAACGGATGGTGGCGCCAGCCGGCGGCCGCCATGATCCCGGCCAGGATGGCGCGGTTGCGCTGGGCCGCCACGGGGATGGTGATGTCGGCATGATAGGCGACGGGCCGCATATCATCGAAATCCGTCCCCATATCCAGCATCGTGCCGTCGGGTGTGGCCAGCGTCAGGTCGATGGCCACACCGCGCCCATGGTTGGACCCGGTGCGCGGATCGGCGATGAAGGTCGGGTCGGGCAGCACGTTCCACAGGGCCCATTGCGCGGCGGGCGGGCGATAGCCGTCGAAGACATGCAGCCGCAGCCCCTGGGCGCCGGCGATGCGGATGGCCCGGCGCAGGGCCGCGGCGGCGGCGGGGTGCAGCAGGCAGATCGGACGCGCGAAGATCGGTCTTCCCGTCAGATTGTCGGCCGTGGCATAGCGGAGATCGAGATCGACGTCGAAATCCGGCGGAGCGATGGTGACGAACCGCATCGGGCGGCCCCCTGTCGTTTTGGATCGGACCTTGATAGCGAAGCCTGAAGCACATGGATATGCGCCAATGATCACGCTTGGCCTGGATACGGCCACCAGCGCCTGCGCCGTGGCCCTGTGGGATGCTGCATCCGGCAGCACCCTGGCTGTGCGCGCCGAACAGATGCAGCGTGGCCTGGCTGAAAAGCTGGTCCCCATGGTCAACGAGGTGCTGGCCGATGCCGGCCTTACCTATGGCGATATCGGCCGTATCGGCGTGACCGTGGGGCCCGGCACCTTTACCGGCCTGCGTGTCGGGCTGGCCGCCGCCCGTGGCTTCGCCCTGGCCGCCGGGTGCCCGCTGGTGGGGGTGACGACGCTGGAAGCGGCGGTGGCCGGGCTGGACCCAGTCCGCCGTCCGGGCCGGACGCTGCTGGCCGCCATCGAAAGCCGGCGTGACGATCTGTTCCTGCAGGCCTTCACCGACGGGCTGGACCCGCTGGGCGATCCGGCGGACGTGCTGCCGGCCGACCTGCCCGCATGGGCGGCGCGGCATCTGCCCGCCGGGCCCCTGCTGATCGTCGGCGACGCGGCGCAGCGGGCGGCGGATACGCTGGGCACCTGGCCGGCGCCCGTGCAACTGGTGGTGACCGAAGGGGCGGCAGAGGCACTGGCCGCAGCCCGGATCGCGGCGGCGCAGGACGCTGCCGGCATCGCACAGCGTATCGCCGACCCGTTCTACCTGCGCCCGCCCGACGTCACCCTGCCCAATCCACGCTGATCCGATGGCTGAAACCCCGCGCATCATTGCCGCCGGTCCCGCCCATGCCGATGTGCTGGCGGCCCTGCATGCCTCGGCCTTTGCCGATCCCACGGTCAGCGGTCCGGCCTGGGACGCCGCCTCCTTTGCCAGCCTGCTGGCCTTGCCGGGAGTGGAGGGCTGGATCCTGATGGAGGGGGAGGCGCCGCGTGCCCTGTCCCTGTGGCGTACCGTTCTGGACGAGGCGGAACTGCTGACCGTCGGCACAGATGCTGACGCGCGTGGCCGCGGCCTGGGCCGCACCCTTCTTCTGGCGGGACTGGAACACCTGTCTGGATTGGGTGTGGCGACGGCATTCCTTGAGGTCGCCGTCACGAATACAGCAGCCATCCGACTCTATGCTTCTGTCGGCTTCATCGTGACCGGTCGCCGGAAGGGGTATTACCAGCATGCAGGCGTCTCGACCGATGCGAACATCATGATGCTCGACTTGGTCCATGGTAAAAAATGATTAAGGTTTTCTGACCAAAAGACGCTGAACACCCGTGGGATTGTCGGGGTTCTCTGGTTGAAGTTCGTTCACCTGATAGCCGTGCTCGCGCAAACTGGCAGGGACATTCCGACTTGGCTCTCCGGAATTCATACGAACTTCAAGCACTTGCCCGGATTGCAGCCGCTCCACGGCAAGTTTTGTCCTGACAAAGGTCATTGGACAGACAAGTGCCGTGATATCGAGGAACTGGTCTGGCATGTTTTCCACAGTTGCTGATTCCTTTGATATCTTGCCAAATGGATATTGCATGGGTCGCCGATAAGACTTATATGACCATCTAGTTTCTCGCCCGGAGCAATGATACATGACCAGCGCATCGTCCTCGCCCGAACTTTTGTCTCTGACGACGGAAATCGTCGCCGCCCATGTTTCCAACAATATAGTCGCCATCAACGATCTTCCTGCGCTGATCGAGCAGGTATACCGCACTTTGTCGAACGTCGGCACCGAGCCTGTCGTGCAGAGCGAAAAGCCGCAGCCTGCGGTCGCCATCAAGAAGTCGGTGACGCCGGAATATATCGTCTGCCTGGAAGATGGTAAAAAGCTGAAGATGCTGAAGCGCCATCTGAAGACGGCCTACAATATGTCGCCGGAAGAATATCGCGATCGTTGGGGCCTGCCGCCCGACTATCCGATGGTCGCCCCGAATTATGCCAAGCAGCGCTCGCGTCTGGCCAAGCAGATCGGTCTGGGCACCCGTGCCCGCCGCGGCGACGAAGAGTAAGCGGCTTCTTAAAGTTCGCATGGGGAAGGGGCGGCCATCGGGTCGCCCCTTTTTCGTCGGCCCTGGTCGTGGGGACGGTGCTCTGCACCTCTGTGATTTGCGCATGGCACCGGCGCGGACCTACCCGCAGGGCCCCGCAGGTCTTTGAAAGTTGCGGGACAGGGGCATGAAACTTTCGTGATCCCCCCTTGGACTGTGACACAGTGGGTTGACCGTCCCGCGGCGCTTCGTGTTATGCCAATGCACGAGGAACGGCGCCCCGCCCGGAAGTCGCCCCGCACCCGGCCCGTATAAGGCCGGGATGCCCGCCTGAACCGGGATGGATGCCGGCCGACCACGCCAGCGACCCAGAAAATGTGAGAGCATGGCTGATATCATTGCCACCGATGCCTTGATTTCCGGCGAACTGCGTTCCGGCAATCTGGAAGTCCGGCTTGCCGAAAGTGCCGCCGAAGTCACCGCCGCCCAGCGCCTGCGCTATCGCGTCTTCTATGAGGAGATGCTGGCCAAGCCGTCGGCCGAAATGGCCGCCCAGCGCCGCGATTTCGACATGTTCGACGGCCTGTGCGACCATCTGCTGGTAATCGACCACGCCGCCGGCAGCGGGGCCGACAGTGTGGTTGGCACCTACCGGTTGATCCGCCGGGCCACGGCCGCCCGCGCAGGCTCCTTCTACTCCTCAGATGAATACGACATTTCCCGGATCGAGGAATATCCGGGCGAGGTGCTGGAACTGGGCCGGTCCTGCGTGGATCTGGCTTATCGCAGCCGGGGCACCATGCAGCTGCTCTGGCGCGGCATCGCCGCCTATGTGGCGCATTACGACATCAAGCTGCTGTTCGGCTGCGCCAGCCTGCCGGGGACGGACGCCAAGGCCCTGGCCCTGCCGCTGTCCTATCTCTACTACCATCATCTGGCCCCGCCGGCCCTGCGCCCGGTGGCCCTGCCGCACCGCTATGTCGACATGGCGATGATGGAAGAACATGCGATCGACCCGCGCCGCGGCCTGAACGAGGTGCCGCCCCTGATCAAGGGCTATCTGCGCCTGGGCGGCTTCGTGGGCGAAGGGGCCGTCGTCGACCATCAGTTCAACACGACGGACGTGTCCATCGTGGTGAAGACCGACATGATCACCGACAAATACCTGCGCCATTACGAGCGCCGGGGAACCTCGCTGCTCTGACGGCGGCGGAACGGCGCGGGCGGGCAAGGCAGACATGGACATCGGCTCGACGCTGTTGGGAATGGTGCGGCTGGCGGTCTACGGGACCTGGACCTTGCTGAGCATCCCCGTGCAGATGCTGCTGCTGCGTTTTTCGCCGCGGGGCGCTGCCGTCTGGTTCCCCCGCGTCTATCATCGCTTCTGCTGCCGCATCCTGGGCATGCAGGTGGTGGTGAAGGGCGCGCCGGTGGGTGACCGGCCTGTGCTGTTCATCGCCAACCATTCCTCCTATCTGGACATTCCCGTCCTCGGCTCCATCCTGCCGGCCAGCTTCATCGCCAAGGCCGATGTCGACGGCTGGCCGGTCTTCGGCCTGCTGGCGCGGCTGCAGCGTACGGTGTTCGTGGACCGTACGGCCCGGCATAAGACCGATGAACAGCGCGACACGATCCAGGGAAGGCTGTTGGCCGGCGACAATCTGGTGCTGTTCCCGGAAGGCACCAGCAGCGATGGCAACCGCACGCTGCCTTTCAAGACGGCCCTGTTCGCCGTGGCCTCCACCCGCATTGGTGACCGGCCGCTGACTGTACAGCCCGTCAGCGTCACGGCCACACATCTGGACGACATCCCGCTGGGCCATGTCTGGCGCCAGCTTTATGCCTGGTACGGCGACATGGAACTGCCGCCGCACCTGTGGCGGATGATGCGGGCGGGTCGCTTGCGCATCCTGGTCGAATTCCACACACCGCTGTCGCTGGAAACCGCCGGCAGCCGCAAGACGCTGGCCGATGTCTGCTGGAAATCGGTCGCGGGTGGCGTGGAACGCGCGGTTACCGGCCGCGCCGCCTAGCGCGCTTTTCCGGTAAACCGGAAACAGTGCTAATCGTCCCGCCGTCGACGCAGCAGCACGTAATAGGCGCCGCCGCCGCCATGCTGCGGCTGTGCCTGATGCACCGACAGCACCAGCCGGCCAATCACCGCCTCGCGCAGCCAGCGCGGCACCGACAGGCGCAGCACGCCCTCTCCACGCGGCATCTGACCCTTGCCGGTAATGACCAGGACATTGCGCCGGCCAGCGGAATGGCTGCGGCGGATGAAGCCGATCAGCGCGTCATGCGCCTCGCTCTGGGTCATGCCATGCAGGTCGATGCGCCCGTCGATGGCCATCTTGCCCCGGCGCAGCTTTTCATCCGTGCGCTTGTCCACGCCGGCCACGCGGCCCAGCGCGGATGGTGCCAGATGCACATGCACCTTGCCCTTCTGCGACAGGGGCGCTCCCCGCAGCATTTCCGCCAGCCGCTCCACCGCCGGGGTGGGAACATGCACGGGAGGGGGCTTCGCGGGTGCTGCAATGACCGGTGCTGGGGCCGGTGCTGCGGCGGGGACAGGCTTGCGTCCCTTGCCTGCGGCGCGTGCCTTGCCGGGCAGGGGCGTGGCGTCACGGACAACGGTCCGCCACAGGTCCAGTTCCGCCTCCGTGGGCAGTTTGGGACGCCGTCCGCTCACCATGCACCAACCCCGCGCGACCGGCGCGGTGTGGCGGGCTGGGGACGGGGGGGCGTGGCAGACACGGTGAGGGACAGCCCTGGGCTTGGGGGATGGCGCAGCAGGTATCACCCGCGGCCCGGGCAGGCAAATGAAAGCCGGTCCCGGCGGGGACATAGGGCGCATCCACGTTTGTGACAAGCCGCGGAACGCCGGGCGGCCATGCAGATGCCGCCGCCTCAGGGAGGGGCGGCGGGATGGCATCCCTGGCGCATGCCCGCATCGAACTGCCGGGCCAGATCGCCCAGCGTCACCTGTCCCAACCGGCGCAGCAGCACCGATCGCGCCTCCGCCAGCGTGGCATCCAGAGCGGCGTTGACGGCCTGTTCAATCAGGCAGGCCGGGTTGTCGACCGACAGGCCGATGGCGAACAGCGGTGGCTCCCCCAATGCCTGATAGATGTCCAGCAGCGTGATCGCATCCAGCGGCCGCCCCAGCGCCCAGCCCCCGCCCGGTCCCTTTTCCGAGGTCACCAGGCCATGCTGGCGCAGGCCCGCCATGGTCCGCCGTACCACCACCGGATTGGTGTTGAGCATCAGGGCCAGCGTATCCGACGTGGCGGCCCGGTCCAGCCGATCCATGTGGATCAGGGCATGAAGCATACGGGAAAGGCGGCTGTCACTGCGCATGGCCTTCTCATACGTCATGTGAGGTTACGTAACAAGAGGAGTTGCGAGAACCATCGGAGAGGGTTATTCGTAATTCATGAAGTTACGATAATGCGGAGAAGAGCGATCATGGATCATGATGTCATCGTTATTGGCGGCGGCTTTGCGGGTCTGGCAGCAGCCATGCCGCTGGTCCGGGCGCGCCGCCGGGTGCTGCTGGTGGATGCCGGGCAGCCGCGCAACCGCTTTGCCGAAGCCTCGCACGGCTTCCTGGGACAGGACGGGGTACCGCCGGCCGAGATCCTGGCGCGCGGTCGCCGCGAACTCCTGGCCTACCCGACCTTCAGCGTTATCGACGCCGTTGCCCTGCAGGTGGAGGGCCAGATGGACCGATTCGTCGTGACCCTGGAAACAGGGGATACCCACGGGGCGCGACGGCTGATCCTGGCCCTGGGCGTGCGGGATGACCTGCCGGACCTGCCGGGCCTGCGGGAGCGCTGGGGCGTCACCGTCCTGCATTGTCCCTATTGCCATGGCTATGAAGTGGCGGATCGGCCCCTGGGCGTGCTGGCTTCCGCAGTGCCGCAGGATCACCGCGGGTTGCTGCTGACCGATTGGGGGCGGCCCACAACCCTGTTCACCCAGGGCGGCCCCTTGCCGGACGCACCGATGCTGGACAGGCTGGCCGCCCGCGCCGTGCAGGTGGAAACGACGCCCATCGTCGAACTGCTGGGGCCGGCCCCGGCGCTGGAGGCCGTGCGGCTGGCGGATGGGCGCATCGTGCCACTGGCCGCGCTGTTCGTTGCCCCGAAGACGGAACTGTCCAGCCCGCTGGCACAACAGTTGGGCTGTGCGATGGAGGAGGGGCCCAGCGGCGCCTTCCTGCACAGCGACGGCCGGCGGGCGACCAGCGTGCCGGGCGTCTTCGCGGCCGGCGATGCGGTCATGGGCATGCATAATGGCCTGCTGGCGGCGGCATCCGGCCTGATGGCCGGTGTTGGCGCCCACCAGTCGCTGGTGATGGCCTGAAACGACTGATACTGATCTGCATTGATCAGAACCTGCGGTTCGGATCAATGCAGCCCTCAGGCGCCGCTTGCCGCCATCCGGCGGCTTGGCTTCACGCGACCATGGGGTCGCGGGCGCTCAATGCGCCAACCAGGCTACGATGAGTTTCACTCACCGCAGCTTGGTATAATCGGGAACCGGTACTGCGGCGGCTGCCGTCGCGCCGCTCGTGCGGCGTAACCGAGCCGGCGGCGCTGGTGATTGCAGCCCGGTGATCGGTTCCGATCACCGGGACGGGGTATCAGGCCGGCAAGGTCTGCAAGGCCGGCAGGCGGCAGCGGATGATGGAACCCGACTGACCGTCGCTGACAATCTCCACGCTGCCGCCATGCAGTTCCACGAAGCTTTTCACCAGCGACAGGCCCAGGCCGGCCCCGGCCGATGCCGTCTGCCCGGCGGCCCCGCGTTCGAACCGTTCAAAGACGCGTGCCTGCTCGTCGCTGCCGATGCCCACGCCGGTATCGGCAACGGACAGCACGACCTGATCCCCCTCCCGCGTGGCGGCCAGGGTGATGCGGCCGCCGGCGGGGGTGAATTTGATGGCGTTGCTGACCAGATTGAACAGGGCCTGTTTCAGGCGCTTCTCGTCGCCTTCCATGCTGCCGATCTGGTCCGGCACTTCCACCCGCAGGTCCAGGCTCTGCTTGCGGGCCCAGTCGCGGGTCAGGCTGGCCACCGAATGCAGCAGCTGGGGAACGTCGAACCGGTCATGTTCCAGAACCATGAACCCGGCCTCGATCGTGGCCAGGTCCAGGATGTCGTTGACCAGCGACAGCAGCCGCCGGCTCGCCTCCAGCACGCCCTTGGCATATTCCTGCTGCCGGCTGTTCAGGGGCCCGAAATACTGGTTATGCAGGATTTCAGCGAAGCCCATGATGGCGTTCAAAGGTGTGCGCAACTGGTAGGAGACATTGGCGATGAACTCCGCCTTCAGCCGGTCGGCAGCCTCCAGCGCCTCGTTGCTGGCGCGCAGCGCCGTCTCCACCTTGTCGCTGTCGGTGACATCCAGACAGGAGAACAGCACGGCCCCGTCGGGCAGCGGCACCAGGGCATAGCGCAGGACCGATCCGTCGACGCGGCGCATGACCCCGGCATCGCCCTCCCGCTCCAGCAGGCGGCCGACCAGCCGCTCCCGCTCCTTTTCCCAATCCCCGCCCTCGTCCAGCAGGGCGCGCACCATCTCTACCAGCCGCGCGGCATGCGGCTCGCCGCGCACGGCCTCTTCCGTCACGCCCCACAGGCGCAGGAAGGCAGGGTTGCACAGCTTCAGCCGCCCATCGCCGCCAAGCACAGCCACCCCTTCGGCCAGATTGTCCAGCGTCTCCTGCTGCACGGCCATCAGGGTGTTGTAGGAGCTTTCCAGCGCCAGCGTATGGGTCACATCCTCCAGCACGAACATCAGCCCGCCGAACGGATGCGGCACCGACAGCGACCGCAGGGTCCGCCCGTCGGGCAGATGGATCAGTTCCTCCATCGGTTCCAGAAGCGAGGTGAACAGGCCCAGCTGCTGTTTCTTCCAGCGTGGGAAATCCGCCTCTTCGGTCAGCTTGCGCCGGGCGCGCAGATCCTCCAGCACCTCGCCATAGGTCGGTTCCTCGGCCAGCCAGGCCGTATCCATGTCCCACAGCCTGGCATAGGCGTGGTTGTGGAACTTGATGCGGGTGTCGGGGCCATAGATGGCAATGGCGGAACCCAGCTGGTGCAGCACTTCCCCATGCGCATCGATATGGCGGGAAAGCTCGTCACGCAGCGACCGTTCCGTTGTGCGGTCTACGGCCATGCCCACCAGTCCCCCCGGGGACAGGGGCATTTCCGTCAGATGGTACAGGCGACGGTCGCCGTCGACGACCAGGAACCGGTCCTCCCCCTGGGGCGCGCCTGCGTCACGCGCCCGCTGCGCCAGATCACGCGGTGCGCCGAACAGGCCGCCGGCCGACAGTTCGCGCCCTGTCGCCATCACCTCGTCGGGCGTGCTGTCCAGCAGGGCGGCGTAGGCATTGTTGCACCAGTCGATGACCAGATCGGCATTGCGGCGCCACAGCGGCACGGGAAGTTCGCCCAGCAGCAGGCGCAGCCGGTCCAGCTCCGCCTGCTGGGCCTGCGCCATTTCCACCCGCCGCACATGGTCCAGCCCCTGCACGGTGACATCGCGCAGCCACAGCAGATGCAGGACGGTGCCGTCCGGCCCTTCACCACGCCGGCCGCTGGCCTGGAAGAAGCGCGACCCGTCGGCTAGGCGCACATGGATCTGGAAGGGCTGACCGCTGTCGGTCAGGTGGCGGAAGGATCCGTGCAGGGCGGCGGCATCGCTGGGCGCCAGCGCCTGCTCGATATCATCCAGCCGCCGCACCTGTTCCAGCCCCAGCAGCCGCGCGAAACCGGGCGCCACGGCCAGATCACCGGCCGGGCCCAGCGCAAACCAGGGTTCCGGCACCCCGTCCAGCAGGGCGGCCATCCGTGCCGTCTCCGCCCTGGCGACGGCCAGTTCCCGCTCCTGCCCGCGGCCCCAGGCCAGCAGGCGCAGCAGACAGGCCGCCACGGTGGCCAGCAGGGCCAGCGCCAAAAGGCCGAACACGGGCGATTGCGCCTCCCACAGGGGAAGCAACATCCAACCAAGGCCGGCCAGCCCCAGCAGGGCAGCACCGGCAATCGCGACAAGATGGACGACAGCGGGTTTCACGGGCCGCAGTGTAGGGGGCTGGCTTGTCGCAAGGCAAGCGGTTCGGCACTCGTCATGTTGCCACACCCCAGACCCACCAACCGGTCATCGTTCCACCAACCAACGGATGATTAGAACAGGCGATTGACACCCAGAATGGCCGTGTTAGCGTTAAATATCTCAATCTTGACGTTGGGGTGCGAAATGGCGGTGGCACAGTGAAATCGTCGTCCGAACCTCATCACTGGCCCTATCTCCATGAATCGCAGGCAGGCTGGCTCGACCCCGATCGGATCACCGAGCAAGGGCGCTTCCTGCTTTACCGCGCCCTCAACCTGCGGCAGATCGTGGCGTTCCTGGGGGCCGGCACCTCCATGGCCTATGGCCGCATTTCCTGGAGCGAGCTGGCCTATAAGCAGGCAACGCGCATCATCAGCTTTTACAATACGGAATGCAAAACCGATAAAAATTTCACAGATTCCAGGCAGGCGGAGAATATTGACAAGATTGTCAAAATATTAATTGATCAGAAGGAAAAATATGATGCAGGAGCTGATATAGATCAGGTATTCTGTCTTAATATTTGTGAACAGTTTATGCGAATTATTGGCCGGGATCGCGTCGATAGGCTCGCGGAGATTCTGGGAATAGGTAAGAATTTCAGTAAAATATCCAAACCTATTGTATCGGAGGATTATGGGCGCGCCTGCTTTCAGCTTTCCATAAAGCACGAGACCTTTGACGAGCGCCGGAATATACAATCGATTCTTCAGGGGAAATTTACGCCATCGGCCAATGATCTCTTCGCTTCGCTGCCGACGATCGGCACCCCTGCTGACTGGGCTTCTCTTGCAACGACAAAGCTCAGCGATTTCAGTGAACTGGATCGGGTCAACCTGCCGGGCAGCCGTCAGAGTGCCGCCTTCTTCCAGGGCGATGCCATTGCGCGGCAAGCACAGGCGCTGGCGGACGAGGCGGCCAAACGCGATGGGGACTGGCCTTTGGCGCAGGCCAGCCGGATATATGCGGCGCTCCGCCAGAAAACGGTCAGCCAGCCGCTGCCGCCGGCCTGCTATTTCATGGTTGGGCTGGCGCTGGACCTGTTGCGTTACCAGGATGCAGTCACGGGAGATAAGGAGGCGGTTGGAACCTGGCTTCGTGCCCTGGTCCGGGTGCCGCCCAAAGAAACCCTGAGTCGCGGGCAGGTCATTCCCAAACTTTGCGACCCGCTCTATTGCCTGATTCAGGATCTGAAGATCGACCGCATCGCAACGGTGAATTACGATCTGGAGGTGGAACGGTTCCTGGCCGATGCCGGGTATGGCGTGCAGCCGGTGGTGCCGGCGGCGGGCTTTGCCAGCTATGAAAGGGCGGGTCCGCTGGGCGCGCGCACCCGCGATATCGCGCTGGATGGTGACCGGGCCGCGGACCTGATCGATTTCGCGGTATCAGAGGATGAATATACCGTTCAGGTCGCCCACCTGCATGGCCGTGCGACCGCCGACAGTGATCTGGTCGTGACCGAGCGCGACTATCGCAACAGCTATATCCACAATGGCGACGTTTCAGACATTTATCGCCAGGGACTGTCCATCCTGTTCGGGGGCAATCCGGTCCTGTTCATCGGTGTCGGCCTGAACGAGGAGGATTTGCTGCGGCCCCTGCGCGAGTTCCTCAGCCTGGAACCTGACAGCAACCGACCGGTGCTGGCCCTGATGCCCGCCTTGTCATCGGAGCGCGACTGCCGGGCGACCACCATCAAGCATTTCGCCCGGTACGGCATTTACGTGCTGCATCACGGCCTTTGGGGCACGACCGACTGGCTTCACCAGATCGACAGCCTGTGCAAGAGCATCTGCGGCATCTTGAAGGACGCCAAGAGCGACAGCCCGCCGGCTGGCCTGAAAAGGCGGCGGAGGAAGGCACAGGCGGAACTTTCCAGGCTGGACACGCTCAGCTTCAAGCCCCTGGATGACAGTCTGGAAGAGGATGCGGTGGACCTGCGCCTGGAACTGGAGGCGATCGGCTGCATCCTGGACGTCATGGGGCAACTGCTGGACAAGTCAGCCCCGCATCGCGAAGAAATGCTGGAGGCCCTGCGCAACTGGACTTTCAGCGTTGTCTCGGCGGTGCTGACCAAGTCCTTGTGCGGCGCGCTGCTGGGCACCAGGAAGTCCTGGGACAAATGGTGGGAGCATTGGAAGAAGATCCCCGATGCGCGACACAAGTCGCTGCCCTTTACCAACCTGCCCTACCAGCAGCCGGATCGTAACTCGGTACCCCCGGTGATCGTCCGGCATTATTCGGTCGGGCCGATGCGGCGGGCCGCGCCCGGCACGGCTTATATCGACGACCCGATATCGGCGTTCATCATCAATACCATCAACGCGGGGGCGAACTCTCCGTCCACGCCACCCGCAGGTTCCGGACCGCCAGCCAATACCGAACCGGCACCTGACTGGTGCCGCGAGCAGCAGGTGGTGCTGATCAGCGGCGACAAGGGGGCGGGCAAGGGGCTGTTGTTCGCCTCCCTGCTGGATTGGATCGACAAGACACGACCCAGCTCCCACGCGGGCTTCTTCTTCGCCGGTTTCAGTTTTTCCTGCGAAGTGGCCTCAGTCTGGGACGCGCTTATCACGTTTATCGACCCCTCCTTGCGGCCACAGGGCGTGAGGGTGCAGGCGCAGGGCAGGGACGGGGCGACCGCGGCACCCCTGTCAACCCAACGCGGCGGGGAAACCGGGGTGGTGTCCGCACCCGTCAGCCAATCCCGCGCGGCGCGGCTGACCGAGGCGCTGAAGCGGGTCAAGGCCGCGGGTCAACGCCTGCTCATCGTGATGAATTCCATCGACATGCTGTTTCATCGCAATGGGGAGGCGAAGAACGCCGAAATCCACAGCATCATGCAGGTGCTGTTCGGGGCAGACGCAGCCCCCGTGCTGGATATCATCATCCTTGTTCGCAAGGACCGTTGTCCGCAGTTCCTGCTGGCGCAAGACGCGGCGCGGAAATCGCCCGTCAAGCGCTACAAGCAGAGCATTCGGCCGCTTGTCTTTGATGAGGTCACGCCATTGCCATGGGGGCATGATGTCCCGATGCGGGAGATCGGCGGGGCCGCCGGCACGGGGGACAGCCTTGCGCTGACTATATCGCTGAAGAAGCCACGCGATCGTTCGAACATCCATTTCAAGCTGGAGATGCCAAAGCCGCCCAATAACACTGCGCGTATGTCGCTTTATTCGCGATATATGCTGCATATGATCGATTTGAACAACAGAAACACCCCGAACGATAAAGACAGGCTATTATCGTCCTTGGAGACGGGGCGGTTAGGTCAAAGTTATTCTTTGATGAAGGTGTTTGATGCTGTAACGGATTACTGGTATTTCAACAAGATCGATGAAAAGAGGCTTTCGGATTGTGTTTCTGATTTTGACAAAATCCTACTGGATGAAATAAAAATTGCTGAGAGGACGGTGTCTGACAAAAAAAGCGAATTGGACGAAAGAGTATTCCAGGATTTTCCCACGCTGCCGGAAAAGGAACTGGCGGCCAGCGCGCATCTGCATGAAGCGCTGATCCGTCACTTGGCCGTGATATCCATTCCGGTGCCGGCCATTGTCCTGGCCGATTGCCCGGCGATCCAGCAGATTTACGACGAGAGAAGGGACCCCGAATTTAACGGGCAGGACCGGCATTGGCATGCACAGCGGCTGCATCTGCTGGTGGCGCTCGCCCTTCATATCATGGTGCAGCTGAAGGGGATGGTCTTCTGCATCGACCCGGTCGACACCGACTCGGTGGGAAGCCGGAAGCATTCCCTGCCGCGCCGCTATCAGGTTCATCGGGGGTTGCAGCATTTTGTCTATAACCGCCTGGGCGCCCAGGTGGTGGAGCCGGTGGAGGGGATATTCTTCACGCCTTCCCTGCCCACATCCCAGGCCCGCAGCATGCCGCAGCTCAATGCGGACGCCTATATCTTCCTTTACGATCTGGTCCATAAACTGTCCGGCTATCCGTCGGCCAACACCAACGGTCCCGGTTCCCGGGCGGGGGTAATGGCTTTCAATCTGCGCGCGGCGATGGGGGTGGTCCGCACGCTCCTGTCCTTTGGCACCGTCTGTCGCTTCGCCAACCTGCAATCATTGCCGGCCCTGGGGCAGGGCGGAATCGGGCAGTTGGAGCGGCACCGGCTGCTGCTGCGCTGGATGCTGGTCGCCGCCACGCGCTGCCCGGATGTCCGGGGAGTGCCGGATAAAAACCCGGCGGACCCGTCAGATACCAAGCCTGAAGGCAAGCCGGCCCCGCCCTTCTATCAGGATGAGACGGCCTGGCTGCTGAACGAGATCGGGGTCCTGTCGCTGATCCAGGGCCGATGCCGTGAAGCCGACACGTTCGTGTCACTGGCCCTGAACACCAGCATCGTGGCAGAGGGTTTTGAAGGCACCATGTCCCGGCGCATGAAGCTCAATCGGGGTCTCTGTGCCATTGATCTGGGACGTCTGACGGTCGCCAGACACTGTTTCGATGAAGTCCGATACCAGGATGACGAGGAATTGCTGCTGCGTACCCTGGCGGAGGGCTATACGGCGCAGGTCGAGCATCTGTGCGGCAACTATGTGCTGGCGGAGAAGCAATATGCCGAGGCCATCCGCAACCTTCGCAAACTGGACCATCGGCGGCCCGTGAGCTATCTGCGACGGGCGGAGGCGGATCTGTTCCGCCGTGTCGGCCGGAATGATGACGCCAAGCAGGCGCTGGAGGAATCCTTGCGTATCGCCGAAGCGGGCGGCTTCAACGATTACTATCACTTCTCGCAATTGTCGGAAGTGCGGCTGAACCTGGCGACCAGCGCACAATTGGTTGATCTGCTGCCAACCGTGGATCAGGCGGAACGCTATGCCGACCGCATGGACATGCCCCGGCTGAAGATCGAGGCGCTGCGCACCCGGGCGGAGGTCTTCCTGTCCCAGGGCGAAACGCGTCTTGCCGGCGAGATGGCGGCCGGTGCCATGCGGCTGGCGAAGCTGAACGATCTGGTCCTGCGCCGCATCAGCCTGACGGAGCTTCTATCCCGCATCTTCCGTCGGCGCGGCAATCTGCTGGCGGCCGATCGCATGCAGGCCCTGGCCGAACGGTCGGCCCGGCGCGTTGGCTATCACATGCCCGGCAGCAAGCCGTGGTGAACGAAGAAAGGGCCGCGCCCTGCTGGACGCGGCCCGATCTGCCACTGCGGTGACAACGCCCCGGTGATCGCTGATGATCACCGGTGACAGGTGTCGATATCAGTAACGGTAATGGTCGGGCTTGAACGGGCCCTGCACCGGCACGGCGATGTAATCGGCCTGCTTCTGCGACAGAACGGTCAGCTTGGCGCCGATCTTGTCCAGGTGCAGGCGGGCCACCTTCTCGTCCAGGTGCTTGGGCAGCACATAGACCTTGTTCTCGTACTTGGCATGGTTCTGCCACAGCTCGATCTGGGCCAGCACCTGGTTGGTGAAGCTGGCGGACATCACAAAGCTGGGGTGGCCGGTGGCGCAGCCCAGATTGACCAGACGGCCCTTGGCCAGAACGATCAGGCGCTTGCCGTCGGGGAACACGACCTCATCCACCTGCGGCTTCACTTCGTCCCAGACATAGTTCTGGAGCGAGGCGATCTGAATCTCGCTGTCGAAATGGCCGATATTGCAGACGATGGCGCGGTCCTTCATGGCGCGCATATGGTCCAGCGTGATGACATCCACGTTGCCCGTGCAGGTCACGAAGATGTCGCCCAGCGGGGCGGCGTCTTCCATGGTGACGACCTGATAGCCTTCCATGGCGGCCTGGAGCGCGTTGATCGGGTCGATCTCCGTCACCAGGACGCGGGCACCCTGGGTGCGAAGGCTGGCGGCGGAACCCTTGCCCACGTCGCCATAGCCGGCGACGACGGCGACCTTGCCGGCGATCATGACGTCGGTGGCGCGCTTGATGCCGTCCACCAGCGATTCGCGGCAGCCATACAGGTTGTCGAACTTCGACTTGGTGACGCTGTCATTGACGTTGATGGCGGGGACCTTCAGGGTGCCGGCCTTCACCATCTCGTACAGGCGATGCACGCCCGTCGTGGTCTCTTCCGACAGGCCCTTAATGTCGGCCAGCATTTCCGGATACTTGTCGTGCATGATCTGGGTGACGTCGCCGCCATCGTCCAGGATCATGTTGGGCGTCCAGCCGTCCGGACCGCGCAGCGTCTGCTCGATGCACCACCAGAAATCTTCCTCCGTCTCACCCTTCCAGGCGAAGACGGGGATGCCGGCGGCGGCGATGGCGGCGGCGGCCTGATCCTGGGTGGAGAAGATGTTGCAGGACGACCAGCGCACGGTGGCGCCCAGCGCCGTCAGCGTCTCGATCAGCACGGCCGTCTGGATGGTCATGTGCAGGCACCCGACGATACGGGCCCCGGCCAGCGGCTTGGCGGCGCCATATTCGGCACGCAGGGCCATCAGACCCGGCATCTCCGTCTCGGCGATGGTGATTTCCTTGCGGCCCCAGCCGGCCAGCGAAATGTCGGCGACCTTGTAGTCAGTGAAAGCGGTCATGTTGGCTCCCTGTCGCGCCGATGCGCGGGTCTTGGGGTGACGAATGAAGGTGAAGGCGGGGCCGGCATGGTCCCGTATTTCCTGGGCCAGGATGTATCAGGCGGAGCGATCGGGAGCAAGCATAAAGATATCTTTATGTGTGCATCTGTTGGTGTGAGGCCGCCCGCGACCATTTGACACCTGCCATGTGAATGTGACCGATTGCCACCCCCGGAAAGCTGGCTGACTATCGTATGTGGTGGCGGGTATTCTGGTGGTGGGTGGCGTTGATGGACATGGGTGATCCGGAGATGGAGGGGCGGCGGCCCCTGGTGGCGGACGCGGCAGACGACAGTGCTGAACAGCGTCGTCTGGCCCGTCAGGCAGAGCGTATCCGGGATATGGAACGGCTGATGCGCGGGGCGGCCGCGTTCTCGCGCAAGCAGGGGGAATGAGCGATCAGGGCTAGGCCCGCAGGTCGGGGTGAGCGGTCGCGAACCCCGACACCTGCCGGCGCCGTGGTCTGTCGGGGTTCGCTGACGCTCACCCGCGACCTACGGCGTGGGGTGCAGAAACGCCCGCGTCGCCCGCACGGCCTCGGCCAGGCCGACCTTGCGCACCTCCACCCCGTCGGGAAACGCACCGATCAGGCGTGACGGCATCATCGGGTCCAGCAGGACGAACACCCCCTGGTCATCGGCGCGGCGGACCAGCCGGCCGAAGGCCTGACGCAGGCGCAGGCGGGTGATCATGTCATCAAAGCCGCGACGCCCCGCGATCTTGTCGAAATAGTTCCGCCGCGCCTTGTGCAGGATATCGGGCCGGGGCCAGGGCACGCGGTCGAACACGATCAGGCGGAGCGATCGGCCCGGCACATCCACCCCGTCGCGCACGGCATCGGTGCCCAGCAGGCAGGCATCCTCCTCGCCCCGGAAAATATCAACCAGGGTGGGCACGTCCATCCCGTCCAGATGCTGGGCCAGCAGCGGAATGCCCGCTTCCTCCAGCGGTTCGGCAATGCGTTCATGCACGCCGCGCAAGCGCTGGATGGCCGTGAACAGGCCCAGCCCGCCGCCACCCGCGGCCAGGAACAATTCGCGATAGGCGGCCGCCACCTGCGCCAGATCATCCTTGCGCACGTCATTGACCACCAGCACGCGCGTCTGCTTGGCATAATCGAACGGGCTGGGCACGGCGGCGCGCAGGGCGGCACCGGCCATGTGGACCGTGCCCGTGCGGATATGGGCCGCCTGCCAATCCTGTTCCACATCGCCGGTGCCGTCGGTCAGGGTGGCGCTGGTCAGCACCAGCCCGTGGGCGGCCGTGCCCACCGTATCGGCGAAGGGGATGGTCGGGTCGATCCAGTGGCGATACATGCCCAGATCGAAATCCCGCCCCTCCACCCGCTCGATCCCGAACCAGTCGACGAACTTGCGCGGTGTCTCATCCTTCAGGCTTTGCAGCATCAGCCGCCAGCCATTCACCTCGTTCTGCGCGCGGCGCTTCAGCGCGCGGGAGATCGCGTCCAGGCGGCGGCGCGTCTCCGCCTCCAGCTCGTCGCTCTCCTCGTCCAGCATCTCCCGCAGCCGTTCGGCCAGCTTTTCCAGCGGCGTGGCCAGTTTCAGCAGGGCGCCGTCCAGATCTTCGGCCAGGTCGACCAGCCCCTCGACCACCGGCTTGCAGTCGGTTTCCAGGCTGTAGGGATTGTCCACGCCCTGCGCGCGGGCATAGACCTGTCCGCGCACGCCGGCCAGGAACGCCTCCAGCGGGCCCTTGGTCTCCCCGCCATGCACGCGCTGCGACCAGGCCTCGCCGGGCAGGATCTGGGCTGCCTGGGTGATCTCCTGCAACAGCTCCAGCGCCACCTTGTCGCCGCCGACCAGATCCTCCACCCGCCGGCGTAGACCGCGCGCCCGGCTGCGCCCTGACACTTCGGCGCCCAGCAGCCAGCGGCGCAGCTCGGCGGCTTCCGCCGCCGTTAAATGCCCGGCAAAGGCATTGTCGGCGGCATCGAACACATGATGGCCTTCGTCAAAGACATAGCGGGTGGGCACATAGGCATCGTCGCCCCCGCCCAGGGCCGCCTGCACCATGACCAGGGCGTGGTTGGCGACCACGATGTCGGCCTTGCGCGCACGGCGCACCGATTTCTCGATGAAGCAGCGGGAATAGTGCGAACAGGCATTATAGACGCATTCGCCCCGCCGGTCGGCCAGCCCCAGCGTGCGCCCCTTGCCCAGCAGATCGACCAGCCAGCCGGGGAAATCCCCGCCCGCCATGTCGCCGTCGCGCGTGGCCGCAGCCCAGCGCGCCATCAGGCCGATGGCGTTGGCATAGGCCGGCTGGGTATGGGCGATGTTCGTCGCCTCCTCCAGGTTCAGCAGGCACAGGTAATTTTCCCGCCCCTTGCGCACGACCACGCGCCGGGCCTTGACCAGCGGGTCGGGGTGCAGCCGGTCCAGTTCCTTGTCGATCTGCTGCTGCAACTGGCGGGTATATGTCGATATCCAGACGGGGCCGTTATTCTTTTCCGCCCACAGCGTGGCGGGCGCCAGATAGCCCAGGGTCTTGCCCACGCCCGTGCCCGCTTCGGCCAGGACGATATTGGGCACGCCCTGTTCGTCGCGCGGGGTGAAGGCGGTGGAGACGGCACTGGCATAGTCGGCCTGCTGCGGGCGCGGTTCGGCCGCCGCCCCGCTGCCCACCAGTTCGGCCAGACGCCAGCGCGCCTCTGCCGGTTCCACGGGCACATGGCCGGGTGGGGGTTCCGGCGCTTCGGCCTGCCATTCCTTCAACTGGTTCCAGACCATCAGGCCGCGTCGCGACCGCCCGTCACCCGGCCCGTGCGGCAGGCCCAGGGCCGCCATCACCGACGGGGCCCAGGACCAGCCGGCCTGCCCCATGAACCAGGCGATGCCGGCCGGGTCCGACTTTTCCCGCGGGATCTTGCGCTTTTCCAGCACTTCCTCGGGCTGGTTGTTCTCCGCCAGTTCGGACAGCAGCGCGCGGGCGCTGTCGATCAGGGACAGGGCTTCGGCCTCTGCGTCGCGGGGCATGGGCTGGCCCGTGGCTTCGGCCAGCCCCTTGGGCGTGGGCAGGCAGAAACGGGCGGGGCGGACGAAGGCGAACAGTTCCAACAGGTCGAACGGATCGGCCATCCGGTCCGTCTTCAACCGGCGCCCCACGGCGCGGGCATGGGCCAGGATCACATTCTGATGCCGCAGCCGATACGCCGCCTCATCATGGGGCAGCAAGTCCACCTCCCCATCCGGCGTCACCCAGGTGACACCGCGTGCGCCGACCACGATGGCCGGCGCGTCGGGCAGCAGCAGGCGCGGCGGCGCCGTGCGCAGCGGGGCGGCCGCATCCGGTGCGGCACCGCCGGGCCGGCGGAAGGGAACGATCTCGCTCATGGCGGCGGAGTATAGGGAACTGTCGCCGCCATGCATCAACAAAACAGGAACATGACAGCGTCAGCGCGGCAGGGCCTTGTCCAAGGCCACGGCCACGGCATTCATCCCGGTCCGATTGGGGTGATAGGCGGCACCGCCCGGCCCGGCCGGATAGCCCACCATCCAGGGATCGGCGGCACAGACACCGTGATCGCGCGACAGGTCCCCGGCCCGGATCAGCAGGGCGCCTTTCTCCCTGGCGACCTGCGCGGTGGCCGCCGCCAGCCGGTCGGCCGTGGCCCGCGACCGGTCGGCGGCCCCGTCCGGCAGGGGGGTGGCGGCACAGGCGCCCGTGGCCGGCAGTACGGTGGGGTAATCGACAATGACCAGCAGGGCGGACGGGGCACGGGCGCGCACGGCATCGGCGATGCGGCGAAGCCCCTCCTGCATGCGGGCGAAATCCGCATCCTCCGGCCATTTCACCGGCCAGCAGGGTTCGGCCTTCTTGCCCGCTACCTGACAGGACAGGGACATCAGATTGCCGATATAGGACACGTCATTGCCGCCGATGGTGATGGTCACCAGCCGCGTATCGGCGTCCACCGCGTCGATCTGGGCCGGCACCTCCTTCCAGGGTTCCAGCACGGCGGCGCTGGTGGCGCCTGAACAGGTAGCGTCGGTCAGCACCAATCCCCGGCGGGCCGCCAGCTGGTGCGCATAATTATGGACCGACCGGGTGCAGCGGGCAGGGGCCGCCGGCTCGAACGGGGGAATGCCGAGACCGGCGGCATAAGAACTGCCCAGGGCCACATATTTCGACCCGGCGGGCAGCACGGAACGCCCGGCGGTACAGCCGGTCAGCAGGACCAGGGCGGCCAGCAGGGCGGGAGCGACAGTTCCACGTATCATCAGCTTTATCCGGTGGCCAGCCTGGGAAGAAGGTGCATCTTCCCACGCCCGGCCGCCGGTGCCAGGAAAACGGTCAGCCTGTCCACAGCCTGGCCGTGACCGACTTCAGCGCAGGCTTTTGAACCGTTCGGTGGCCTGGACCAGGGCCGTGCGGACGCCCGGTTCCATGGCGCTGTGGCCCGCGTCGGGAATGACGATATAGTCGGCTTCCGGCCAGGCGCGGTGCAACTCGTCGGCGGTGCGGATGGGGCAGACAATGTCGTAGCGGCCCTGGACGATCACGGCCGGGATGTGCCGGATATTGCGCACATCGCGCAACAGCTTGTCTTCCGGGGCCAGGGCGTTGTTGCGGAAATAATGCGCCTCGATCCGGGCCAGCCCCAGGGCGTGGTTATCCTCCCCCGATGCCGAAACCAGTTCCGGGCTGGGCATCAGGGTGGAACAGGCCCCTTCATACATGCTCCATACCCGGGCGGCCGGCATATGCACGGCCGGGTCGGGATGGACCAGCCGCTTCCAATAGGCTTCCAGCAGGTCGCCGCGTTCGTCGGCGGGGATGTAATTGTTGAACTGGTTCCAGGCCTCCGGAAAGATCTGGCGCATGTCGTAGAGGAACCAGTCAATCTCCTGCCGGCGCATCAGGAAGATGCCGCGCAGCACCAGACCGATCACCCGGTCCGGATGGGTTTCGGCATAGGCGATGGACAGGGTCGATCCCCAGGACCCGCCGAATACCATCCAGCGCTGGATGCCCAGTGCGGTGCGCAGCGCTTCCAGATCGGCGACCAGATGCGGGATGTCGTTGTCCTTCAACTCTCCCAGCGGCGTGGACCGGCCGGCCCCGCGCTGGTCCAGGATGATGATGCGATAGAAGGTGGGGTCGAAGAATCGCCGATGGGTCGGCGACGCCCCCGCCCCCGGCCCGCCATGCAGGAAGATCACAGGGACCCCGTCCGGGTTCCCGCACTGTTCCCAATAAAGCGTATGGAGGTCATCAACCTTCAGTCGGCCGGTCTGATACGGGTCAAGCGGGGAGAACAGGTCACCACGGGGCATGGATGCTTCCAGTTTGTTGTTAAACCGATTGTAGGCAAGCATCGCGCGCAACGCAAACCGTCCGCGCGGGCAAGGCTGAGACCATCAGTATGGGGTAGGATGACCGGTATGAGCCGCGATCCGATCCCCCCCTATGTCCGCATCGATGATACCAGTCTGGCCGCGCTGATCGTGGAGTTCTACGCGGCCGCCCGGCTGGACCCGCTGCTGGGTCCCGTCTTTTCCACCATGGTGGGGGACGATGATGCAGCCTGGGCCGATCATCTGCGCCGCGTGCATGATTTCTGGTCGTCGGTGACCAGCGGCACGGGCCGTTACGGGGGGCGGCCGATGCAGGTGCATGCCGCCATCCCCGGCCTGGATAGCGCGCATTTCCAGCGCTGGCTGGCGCTGTTCGCGGAAACGGCCGACCGGCTGTTCATTCCGCCCGCCGCCGCCTTCCTGCGCGACAAGGCTGAGCGCATGGCGCAGGCGTTGCAGCAGGGCATCGCCATGGCGCGGGCGGGTTAACGCCGCCCCTTGCACATGTGGGTGGCACTTCCCATTTCTGCGCGATGTTCGATCTGCCCATCCTTGATGACCAACTGAAGCCGACCCGCCATCGCGGGCGCATCGGCCAATGGTCGGACCGGGTGAAGGCCCTGGCCCTGCTGGTGCTGCTGGCCGTGGCCGGCGGGGTGCTGGGCATGACAACGGGCGGTGCCGGTGATACCGGCACGGCCCGCGAAGGCATCGGCCATGCCAGCAGTGGCCTGCGCGCGTCGCTGCCCGACCTGCCAGTCACGATGCTGGCGGGCCATACGGAGGATCGCCATCCCGACCACGGGGATGGTGGCGATCCGGTGCCGCGTGCGCTGACCTCGGCTGGCATCGTGCCACCGGCGCCGGCGACGTCCGGCCTTACATTTCCCACTGCACCGCTGGTCCTGTCGCACCCGCGCGCGGGTCACGACACCCGTATGCCCACGGGTCCGCCCACCCGGCTTTCCATCTGATCCAGTCCCCTTGATCCGATCGACCGGCGATGTCGATGCGGCGGCCTGATGTGCCCGCGCGCGACCGCCCCCATGGAAAGCCGTTACCGATGAAAAAGTCCCTGATTGTCTATGCCGTCGCCCTGGCCGCCGCCGGTGGTGTTGCCACCGTCAGCCGCCAGTGGGGTGGCTTCCTGTTCCTGGCCACCTTCATCTTCTGGTTCCTGCACAGCGTCTTTGCCAGCACCGATGGTACCGGCCGCCAGCTTTGAAGGCTGTTCTCTGCCGCCACCCCGGATGTGACCGGTAGGCGCTCAATAGGTCCGTTCCCCTTGTTCCGTTCACCTTTTCCGTCACCCCGGCGAAGGCCGGGGTCCAGGGATAGAGTGGCGTCAGCCACGACATGAGTCTTATCGGCGCTGACCGCGCCTTACGCTGGACCCCGGCCTTCGCCGGGGTGACGGGAAAAGGGGCGGAAAACGAAGTGCCCAAAGCTTAACTTGGCGCCTATGGGCCCCGACCGGGATGGCGGCAGGCACCTCACCCCCGCCGGGCCAGATCGGCGGGGGTGCGGAACAGCAGGTCGCGCGGGCTGACATTGGCGATGAAGGCGGCGAAGTCGCGCGCCTCCCCATGCACGGCGTCGTGATAGGCGTCGAACAGGTCCTCGTACAGGTGCAGTTCCTTCAGCAGGGCGGTCTTCTGCTGCAAGGATGCCTGTTCCATCAGCTGCGTGTGCAGCATGGCCAGCCCCGCCACGCGCCATTCCGCCCCTGTGAAGAACGGGATCAGCACCAGATTTTCCCCATCCTTGGCGCCGGCCGAGAAGATGACGCGGCCCAGACGCAGGGCGCGGCGCTTGCTGCCTTCGGCCATGCGGCCGCCATCATAGCCCGACACCCGCCCTTCCGACACGCCCACGCGGGCACCTGCGGCCAGCACGGGCGCGCCGTCCTTGCCCTCGCCCGTCAGGCTGTAAAGGATGGCGCCCGTCACGCCCGTCAGGACGGAGGAGAAGGCAATCAGGGTCTGGCGGTCGGCCTCGGCCAGTGCCTCGTGCGACACGCCCAGTGCCGACAGCGACGACAGGATGGCGGGGGCCACTTCGCGCGCGGGCCGGGAGATGCCCACGGTCACGGTCTTGGCCTGGTGGCGGATCGTGTCGACGGGGCGGCTGGTCTCCTCGAACAGCTTGCGCATCAGGGTCGACGCGTCGGTCAGCAGCGATGCCCGGTTGCCGGCATCGGCACCGGCCAGGCTGGCCGACAGGGTCGCCAGCTGGGCCACGGCGCGTGGCGGCAATGCTGCATCCTGTTCGCCTTCCGCGATGCGGCGCATTTCCACGGCGATGGCATCAATGATCGGGGTCAGGGGCTGCGTCGGTTCGACCAGTGCCTGTTCGATGGCCACGCCCAGGGCACGGAAACCCTGCGACCGGCGGTCGATGGCGCGGGCGGCGTGGAAGCCCCACAGGTGACCGACGACGGTCGCCAGCACGAAATCCAGCCCCGCACCGGCCGACGGCACGCGGATGACGGTTTCGGCATAATTGTCGAAGCAGGTCTCGCCCTTGGCGGCGACAACGATGGGCTTGCCGGCATGGGCCTTGAAGATGGCCACTTCCTTGGCCGTGTCCTGGGCCAGCAGCGGCGGCAGGTCATTGGCGATGACCAGGGTCAGCGGCTCCGTCGACAGGTCGATATGCTTCTTGTCCTCCGTGAAATCCACGGGGATCGACTTGTAGCAAAGCTCCGACAGCTTGATGCGGATCTCTTCGGCCGCGATCTTGTTGGGGCCATTGCCGACCACGGCCCAATAACGGTTCTGCGGGGCATAGCGTTCGGCGCAGGCGGCGATCAAAGCCTCGTCATCCAGCACTTCCTGGATGCGGGCGGGCAGGCCTTCCAGGGCCACCAGCTCGTCATGGACCTGCACCGACGGCAGGGTGCCCAGCGCATCGGCGATGCACAGCGCCGTCAGCTTGCCGGCCGCCACCTGGCTGTAGAAGGCCTTGGTGCTGGCCACGGCCATTTCGATGTCGCGGCCATCGCTGGTGAACAGGTGGCTGTCGGACTTGCGCACCAGGGGGCTGTTGCGGCGGTTGACGATGGCATGGATCCAGGCGCCGGCGCTGCGGGCCAGATCGACGGTGCGGTTGGTGTCGGTCGTCGTGCCCGACTGGCTGATGGCGATGACCAGCGCATCATCCAGGCGCACGCCATCCAGGTCGGATGACAGTTCCGACGCCTTGGCCGCTTCCACATGGATGGGCGTGCCGGCCAGGGCCTGGCGCAGCAGATGGGCCACCCCCATGCCGGCAATGGCGGCCGTGCCCTGGCCCGTCACGAAAATGCGGCGGATGGCGGGTTTGGCCGGGTCGGCCAGACGGCGGCGCAGGCCGGCCCAGATGCCGTCGGCCCCCAGGTCGAAGCTGGCGGCGCGGCCGGCGCGCGTATAGCGGCCGACCAGCGTCTTGCGCACCGACGAGGCGCTTTCATGCACTTCCTTTTCAAAGAAATGCTCGAAATCGCCGCGGAAGATGTCGCGGCTGAAAATCTCGATACTGTCGGCCTTCATCGTGGTGGGTGCGCCATCATCGATGGTGCGGGCGTCCAGTGCCGGCTCGCCTTCCACCGTGGACAGGGTCACCTGCAGCCCGCCCTTTTCCACCTTGGCCATACCGGCCGAGGCGCGGGCGCGCGGGGCCAGACCGTAATTCTCCGACGCGAAGATCAGCCCGTCGCGGACCTCGGCCACGAACACGCTCTGCCCGCTGCCCTTCTGGCCCAGATACAGGTGCTGCGGGTCGGTCGGGTGCAGCAGGCCGATGGCCACCGACCCATCGAACTGCCGCAGCGCCGACAGGAAGCGGTCGCGCGTCGATTTGCCGGGCGTCAGGCGGAAGATCACGGGGATGATCTTGGCATCCGTCGTCACCTGCGGGGCGATGGTGTGGCCTGCAACCCGCACGGGGCCTTCGCGCAGCGCGATATAATTGTCGATATCGCCGTTCAGCACGCAGACGATGTCGGCATCGGCCGGCAAGGTGGCGGCATTGTCACCGGCCAGATGGCCATTCTGCGGGTGGCAGTTGGGCAGGTTGATGGCCCCGTGCGAAGCCCAGCGCGTATGGGCCAGGATACCCACCTGATCGGTGCGGGTGGCCATGTCCCACAGCATGGCATCGGCCCGGACCTTGGCGCGCAAGGTGGCGCCATTGTCGCCCAGCTTGCCGATCAGCTGCGCCACCTTATAGATGAAACGGGCCGTGGCCCCGCCATCGGGCAGGGCATGGAAAGTGACGGCGCCATCAGCGTCGAAGGCGTCGCGCCCGGTGGCGGCCACCTGCCGGCGCCAATCGGTCAGTTGCGCATCCGACAATGGCCCCGGCAGACGCAGCTGCACGGCGATGCCGGCGCTGTCGCGGCCGCGCACTTCCAGCCGGTCCAGATTCTCCAGCACCTGCTCCACGGCCCAGGCCGTGAAATGCTGGGCACGGGTGGGCTGCGGCACGCCGCCGATCAGGGCGGTGGTGCGGTCGATATTGGCCAGCACCTCGTTACGCAACTGCCAGCCATAATCGCGCAGCCGTTCGGCAGTACGTTCGGCGGCGGGTTCACGGGCAAAGGCGCTGGCCTTGACCGCGGCCTCCAGTCCTTCGATCCGGGTGGCGGCGTCCGACAGGCGGGTGCGCAGGTCCGGGCGCTGGATCAGGGCCAGATGGGTGGCAAAGGCCATCAGATCGTCGAAACGGGCATGCAGCTGGTCCAGGGCTTCATCAATCCCGGCCAGATCATCGATCGTGACCGCGCGCAAGGCGTCGGACAAGGCGCCGATCCAGGCGGACGGAACGTCCCGGTGCCAAGCCAGATTGGAAAGAAAGCCTGCGATACCGCACATTTTTCCGGTCCCTGATTGCTGAATGGCCTTGATACCCCGATGCCGGGTCCTGGCGCAAATGCCGTTCCATGGCGGCAAATCCTGGCGGAAATGCGGTCGCGAAGGATCAGGGGACGGGGAGTTGCCTTATATCGATGCGAATATCCACATTGTCGGCGATGAAGAAGCCGATCAAGCCGTCGCGCAGGCCGAAATCGCTGCGCCGGATGCGGGTGGTGGCGGTGGCATTTCCATCCGCCAGCGCCAGCATCAACACGATCGGGCGGGTGATCCCGCGCAGGGTCAATTCGCCCTCGATCCGGCCGGCATGGGGACCCGTGCGCACGGCGCGCAGGCTGTGGAAGCGCATGGTCGGGTATTGGTCAACCCAGAAGAAGCCGGGCTTGCGCAGATCGGCATCACGGCGGGGGCTGCCGGTATCGATGCTGGCCGTGCCGATGCTGACATCAATGGCATCAAGCGTGCCGGTTTCGGCATCGAACCGGTAAGTGCCCGCGAGATCGGTAAAGCGGCCGGTGGCGTGGGCCATCGCCAGATAGCGGATGGAAAAGCCCACGCCGACATTCTCGGCCCCGACCCGATAATCGACAGGGGCGGCAACGGCCCCCGACCATGCCGGCAGCAGAAAGCAGAGAAGAAGGGCAAGCGTCCGACGGACCATGGATAGAGTTCCCCTGGATGGGTTTACCATGGAAGACGTCGCGGAAGGGCCGGCCCCGCAGGTGGGGCAGGGCTTTTTCAGCCCGCCCGCACCTTCGCCACGAATTGTGCCACCTGTCGGTTCAAGGCCCGGCTTTCATCAACCAGATCATTGGCGGCGCTCAGCACGTCACCCGCCATGGTGCCGGTTTCGGCCGCCGCCCGCGTCACTTCCCCGATGGTGGTGCTGACATTCTGGGTGCCATTGGCCGCCTGGGCGACGGAACTGGCGATCTCCCGCGTGGCGGCACCCTGTTCCTCCACGGCTGCCGCGATGGTGGACACGATGGAGCTGATGCGGTCGATGGTGCCGCCGACGCCGCGGATGGCACCGGCGGCATTGCCGGCGGCTGACTGCATGGCGGCGATCTGGCTGCCGATCTCGTCCGTGGCCTTGGCCGTCTGGGTGGCCAGCGCCTTCACTTCCGACGCGACGACGGCGAAGCCCTTGCCGGCCTCCCCAGCCCTTGCGGCCTCGATCGTGGCATTCAGCGCCAGCAGGTTGGTCTGGCTGGCAATATCCCCGATCATGCGCACGATCTCCCCGATGCGCTGGGCGGCATCGACCAGACCGGCGACGGTGCTGTTGGACCGTTCAGCCTCTGCCACGGCATCATGGGCGATGGTGGCGCTTTCGGCTACGCGGCGGGAGATTTCGTTGATCGATGCGGTCAGCTGTTCCGCCGCGGCGGCCACCGTGTTTACATTCTCGGCCGCCTGTTCGGCGGCACTGGCCACGGCTTCGGACTGGCGGTTGGTCTCGTCGGCAACGCTGTTCAGGCCCTGCGCCGTGCCGCGCATGCGGTCGGCCGCCCCGCCCACCGCGTTCACCACCTCATTCATGCTGCCTTCGAAATCGTCGGCCAGGCGGACCAGGGCCTGGCGCTTCTCCGCCTCGACACGGGCTTCCAGTGCCGCCTGCTCATCGCGCATCCGCTCCGCCTCGCGCATGCCCTTCTGGAAGACGGCCAGGGCGCGGGCGGTGGAGCCGATCTCGTCTCTGCGGTCGCCGCCCGACACATGCACCGACAGGTCGCCATCGGCCAGACGGGTCATGGTGGTGACGATGCGGCGCAGGGGGCGCGAAATGCCGGCCATGCCCAAGGCGATGCCCAGGGCCAGCACAATGGCCGTGCCCGACAGGCCGACGATCAGTGTGACGATCAGCGCACGATCGAAGCGGGCCTGGGCCTTGGCCTTGCCGCTATCCATGGCGGCCTGCACATCGCCCGTCGTGACCTCCAGCTTGTCCAGCACGTCGGACAGTTTCACATCGAACCTGTCGACCAGGACCTGGGCGGCCTGATTGCCCTTGCCAGCCAGCGCCAACTGGCGGGCCTGTTCCACGATGTCCAGCATGCGCTTGGCATCGTCGCGGATCTGGTCGATATCGGCCTTGCGCTCGGGCAGCAGCTTCTGCACTTCATCCAGGAAGCCCAACAGCTGGTCGCGCTTCAGGCCGATTTCGTCGGTCATGCTTTCCAGGATGAAGCTGTCCGTCTCCGCTACCATCGTGTAGCCCAGGCGCCCCAGGTCCGTCGCGGTTTCCCGCGCCTTCAGGATGGCCTTGCTGCTTTCCGAGCGGCCCAGAATGCCACGATATTCATCGCCGACCGCTTCCATCTGCGACAGGGCGTACAGCGACGTGCCGATGGTCAAGATGCCCATCAGCAGCAGTGGCAGAACCAGTTTCCACACGATGGGCAGATTTTTCAGCGCGTGCATTTTCCCTCCCAAGCACTTCATGGCCCATCGTTAAGCGTGGGTCCTTGTTGGACGGGCATTGTGAAAGGGCGCCCATAATAACGCAAAGCCTTTCATGATCGAGATATAGAGATGGCCTGCTTTTGTGCAAGGGATGTGACGGGTTTGTTGCACCGCTGTTCTGGTGATCAATTTGTATGCAACTTGGCATAATGCATAGACAATTTAATTCATGATAAGCCAAATGGACATTGCTCTGAGTGTTACTGAGTTAGCTTTCGTTATTTTTGTAGATATATGAAAGAATTTCTAAATTCATTCTTAGAATATCGAGGTAGGAGTTCAGTAAGGGTGCGGGAAATTTAGAGCATGACGTTAACGTAAGGTGTTGATGACGTCTGCGTAATCGGGCGCCTTTGACCTGCGATAATCGCATGTATGCCCTGAAAATAAAGGGGGCGTCGCGTGTGGCGACGCCCCCGCAGGCAACGAAAAGAAGCGGCTGCTGTGACCGGTCAGCCGCGCAGCGCCGCGCCGGTGGCCTTGGCGACGGCACCGACGACTTTGGTCGCCACCGCCTCGATCTCCACATCCGCCAGGGTCTTGTCGACCGGCTGCAGCGTGACGGTCAGGGCGACCGACTTGAAGCCCGGATCCACGCCCTTGCCTTCATAGACGTCGAAGATGGCGACGTCGCTGATCAGCAGCTTGTCGGCCCCCTTGGCCGCCTTCACCAGCTTGTCGCTGTCGGTGGCCGACGCCACCAGGAAGGCGAAGTCGCGATCCACGGGCTGGAACGGTGACAGGGCCAGCAGCGGCTTTGCTGTGCCGCCCTTCTTCTTCGGTGCCGGCACGGCATCCAGGAACAACTCGAACGCCACAACGGGGCCGGTGACGCCCAGGGCCTCCAGCAGGGCCGGATGCACTTCGCCGAAACGGCCCAGGACCGTGGGGCCCAGACGCAAAACGCCCGACCGACCCGGATGGTACCAGCCCGGCGCGTCGCGCGTGACCTGCAGGTTGGCCGTCGGCGCCCCGGCGGCCTCCAGGATGGCCAGGGCGTCGGCCTTGGCGTCGAAGGCATCGACGGGGCGTTCGCCCTTGGACCAGTTGCGCGGCACGGCCGCACCGGCGCGCACGCCAGCCACGACCAGATCCTGGCCCTTTTCGCTGCCATCGCGGAAGGCGGGGCCGACCTCGAACAGGCCGACATCCTTGAAGCCCTTGGCGGCATTGCGGCCGGCGGCGGGGATCAGGGTGCCCAGGATCGACGGCCGCATGACGGCCAGATCGGCGCTGATCGGGTTCAGCAGGCGCAGTTCATCCTTGTCGCCATCGAACAGGGCGGCGACTTTGGGATCGACGAAGGACCAGGTCACCGATTCCAACAGCCCGCGGCCGGCGGCGGCGCGGCGGGCATTGGACCGGCGGCGCTGTTCCGATGACAGGGCCGGGGCCGTCGTACCCACCTCGCGCGGCAGCGGCGTGGCCGGGATCTTGTCGAAGCCGTTGACGCGCAACACCTCCTCCACCAGATCGGCCTCACCCTCCACATCGCGGCGCCAGGACGGCACCTCGGCCGTCAGCACGCCATCGTCACGGCGCGCAACGGTGAAGCCCAGCGCGGTCAGGATACGAACCTGTTCCTCCACCGGCACATCGACGCCGCCCAGATGGGCGACGCGGCCCGGACGCAAGCTCAGGCTGCGCGCCCAAGCCGGCTCCGCGCCGGACAGGCTGACGGACCCGGCCTCGCCGCCGCACAGATCCAGAATCATGGCGGTGGCCAGCTCGACCTTTTCCAGGATGTTGGCCGGGTCGACGCCGCGTTCGAAACGGTAACGGGCATCACTGTCCAGCTGAAGGGCACGGCCAGCCTCGGCGATGCGCACCGGCTCGAACGTCGCCACTTCCAGCACGACGTCGGTCGTGTCGGCCGTCACCCCCGTCGTCTCCCCGCCCATGACACCGGCCATGGAGATCATGTGGGCGTCGTCATAGATGCCGATCAGGCCGGCGGGCGGGGCATATTCCTTGCCATTCAGGGCTAGCAGCCTGTCGCCTTCCGCCGTGGGGCGCAGGGTGATGCCGCCGGTCAGCCTGGCAGCGTCGAACACATGCAGCGGGCGGCACAGGTCCAGGCTGAAATAATTGGTGATGTCGACCAGGGCGCTGATCGGACGCAGACCCACGGCCAGCAACCGGTCGGCCAGCCATTTCGGGCTGGGGCCGTTCTTCACGCCGCGGATCAGGCGGAAGGCGATCTGTGGGCAGCCGGGATGATCCAGCGTCACCTTCAACGGATTGTCGAAGGCGGGCGCCACCGGGGTGACGGGCAGCGGCTTCAACGTGCCCAGGCCGCTTGCCGCCAGATCACGGGCCACGCCGCGCACGCCGGCGCAGTCCACGCGGTCCGGCGTCAGCGCGATCTCGATCACGGGATCGGACAGGCCGCGCCAATCGGCGAAGGACCCGCCCACGGGCGCGTCTTCGGGCAGTTCAATGATGCCGTTATGTTCGTCCGACAGCAGCAATTCGCGTTCCGAACACATCATGCCGCGGCTTTCCACCCCACGGATGGAGCCCACGGACAAGGTGTCGCCGGATACGGGGATCACCGTGCCGGGGGCGGCGAACACGACTTTGATGCCGGCCCGGGCATTGGGCGCGCCGCAGACGACCTGCACCGGCTCACCGGCGCCGGTATCAACCATGCACAGGCGCAGCTTGTCGGCGTTGGGGTGCTTTTCCGCCGACACGACATGGGCGATGCGGAAGGCGGCCAGGGCGGCGCCCCGATCCTCGACCCCCTCGACCTCCAGCCCCAGGGCTGTCAGCGCGTCGGTGATCTGGTCCAGCGTGGCATCGGTGTCGAGATGCGTCTTCAGCCAGGAAAGGGTGAACTTCATGGGGAAACCGTTCGCAGCAGCATGATGGGCCGGCGGTACCCCGCCAGGGGCTGTATGATTAGCGGCTTAGGCGCAGGTGATCAACGCCCGCGCCTGCGCGGGTGGTACGCTCAGGATGCCGAGGATGACAGGATATCGTAGGTGGCCATAGCGTCGCGAATGTGGACGACATATTGGCTCCCAAACGTCACCCGCCGCCCCCAACATCGACCATGTCCTGTTTATCGGGAGCTATACGTGCTGATTGAGCAATAGCCAGAGAGGGCATCAGTCATATAGTTCCTCCCTGGACCAGGGAGCACCGATCTCGATCGGCTGCTGTTCAAGGCGGGAAAGGAGCGAATGCCTTAAGTCCTTCTCACGGTCAGGCTTTCCGCCTTCACTTCCGTCGACCGTCATGCCCTGATCGTCGGTCATGTCGCCCGGGCCTCCTTGCACCGCTTCAGAAGCCTGCTCACTCCGCCGCTACCGGCTGGTTGAAGGGATTGTCGGCGGGGTGGGCATCGAACCACAGGGCATCGGCATCCATGTCGATCTCCCCGGGCCAGACCAGGGAGCGACCGCGCGGTCCGACCGCCACGCTCGCCAACGATTCGCGCCTGGACAAGGTCGCAAACACGCCCCCCTGCGCAATGACCGGGGCCATGTCGAAGCGGGTGGTTTGTCCATTTTCCCAGGTGAGAGTCAGGCAAGGCGCCCCGCTCGCAACCTGCACATCAACAATCCGATTCAGCAGCAATCCAGGCATGGGACAAACCTCACAAGCGGTCCGGGACGGCATGGCTGCGGCATTTCACCCAGTTCAGTGCCAGGGCCGGCTGTCGCGGTTGCGCCCAGCCGATCACCTGGCGCAACACACGGGCGGGCAGTTGCCCGGCGATGACCTGCATATCCGCAATTCGCAGCAATGCCTCCTCCTCCCCATACTCCACATGGAAATGGGGAGGATCATGGTCCCGATAGTACATCAGAACCTTGATCCCGTCGAATTCCGCGATCAGCGGCATCTCAGCGGGTGAGGCCCTGGGCCAGATTCGGCTGGTCCAGGGGCACGAAGCCGTAATGGCGCAGCCAGCGCAGGTCGGCATCGAAGAAGGAGCGCAGGTCGGGGATGCCATATTTCAGCATCGCCACGCGCTCGATCCCCATGCCGAAGGCAAAGCCCTGGTATTTGCTGCTGTCGATGCCGCAATTTTCCAGCACCTTGGGATGGACCATGCCCGACCCCATGATTTCTAGCCAATCGCCATGGTTGCCCAGCTTCAGTTCCCCACCCTTGCGCGAACAGCCGATATCCACCTCGGCCGACGGCTCGGTGAAGGGGAAGAAGCTGGGGCGGAAGCGGATGGGCAGGTCATCAATCTGGAAGAAGGCGCGGCAGAATTCCAGGATGCAGCCCTTCAGATGGCCCATATGGATATCCTCGCCAATCACCAGACCTTCGATCTGATGGAAGACGGGCGTGTGGGTCTGGTCATAGTCGGACCGATAGGTGCGGCCGGGCGCGATGATGCGGATCGGCGGCTTCTGCTTCAGCATGGTGCGGATCTGCACCGGGCTGGTATGGGTGCGCAGTACCCGCGCCGCCCCCTCTGCCGATGGTGGCAGATAGAAGGTGTCGTGCATCTGGCGCGCGGGATGTTCCGGCGGGATGTTCAGTGCCGTGAAATTGTTGAAGTCCGTCTCGATATCCGGCCCCTCGGCCACCGTGAAGCCCATGGCGGCGAAGATCGCCACCATCTCGTCCACCGTCTGGCTGATCGGGTGGATGCGGCCCTGGACCTCGGGACGCGCCGGCAGGGTGACGTCGATGCGCTCGGCCGCCAGGCGGGCCTCCAGCTCGATCTTCTTCAGCTCCGCCCGGCGGGCCTCGATCGCAGCTTCCACGGCGGTCTTCACGGCGTTCAGCGCCGCCCCGCGGGCCTTGCGCTCGTCCGGGGTCAGGTTGCGCATGTCGCCCATCAGGGCCGTGATCTTGCCCTTCTTGCCCATGACGGCAACCCGCACCTCTTCCAGGGCGGCGCTGTCATTGGCAGAGGCGATGGTGGCCAGGGTTTCGGCCTTGAGCGTATCGAGCGTGTCCATGATGGATCCGGATCAGGAAAGGGTGGGGGCGCAAGCGCCCGGTTCGAATTCGGTGAGCGGGATGATAAGGCTGGCCCAGGGCGGCAAGGGTTTGATCTGTCGTACCTTCTCGGCCAGTCGCCGATCTGCCGTCACCAGCGGAGCCGGCAATTTTTGCGCCAACGCGACATAGAACATGTCGTATGCCGGATGCCCGGTCGCCCGCGCCAGCCACATCGCATCCGTCAGCAGCGACTTTGAGGGTGTCACGGCCAGTTTCAATTGACCGATGGCCTCCAGAGCCTGCGCCGCGATGGGTTCAGTTGCCTCACCACGCACCAGCTTCTTCCACAGGATATTCGCCACTTCGGCGAACATCAGGTCGGGTGCATGCAGTTCGGCGTGGAGCAATGGCTCGGCCAGCGGCGAATCCGGTTCGGCAAGGGCCAGCTTGATGGCAACGGACGCATCCAGCACATATCTCATCGGTGGTCGCTGTCGCGGTCTTCCCGCAACAGCACCTCCGATGGTGTATGGCACATGCCGGCACTGGCGGCCCGCAGGGATGCCAGACGCGCGATCAGTTCCGGCGATTGGCCGATGCAACTCACCTGCGCCGCCAGGACAGCCGTCGCCTCTTCTTCGACCGTCCGGCCGGAACGCAGGGCGCGGTCTTCCAAACCCTTGATCAGGGCTTCGTCGTCGATGCGGATGGTCAGCGATCCCATGGCGTTCTCCGGTCCCGGTCGGGTTCCGATGATAGCACAGATGCCAGGCGCACAAGCAAAAGGGGGAGCGGGCCCGCCGGGCCTGCTCCCCCTTCAACTTGCAACCGGTCTGAAATCCGTTACCGGAAATCAGGCGGCCTTGAGAGCAGCCTGGGCGGTTTCGCACAGGCTCTTAAAGCTCTCCGGCTCGCGGGCGGCGATGTCGGACAGGACCTTACGGTCCAGCTCGACGCCAGCGCGCTTCAGGCCGTGGATCAGCGTGCTGTACTTCAGCCCGTGCAGACGCGCACCGGCGTTGATACGCTGGATCCACAGGCCGCGGAAATCGCGCTTCTTGTTGCGACGGTCGCGATAGGCGTAACGAAGCGCCTTCTCGACCTTTTCAATCGCAACGCGATAGCACTTGGAACCGCGACCACGGTAGCCCTTGGCGAGCTTCAGGATCTTCTTGTGACGGGCGTGGGTGGTGACGCCCCGCTTAACGCGTGCCATAGGTCAGCCTCCTCACTTAACCCGCAGGAAATTCTCGGCGATCTTCTCGCCATCGGCCTTGAACATGACAAACGTGCCGCGCGCGGTACGCTTCATCTTCTGAGGACGCTTGCTCATGCCGTGGCGCTTGCCGGCGGCCTGGGCCTTGACCTTACCCGAAGCGGTGAACTTGAACCGCTTCTTCGAGCCAGAATGGTTTTTCAACTTGGGCATTTTCGGTCCTTCTAACATATGAACGGCGGGCATGCCCCGGGCATCACGCCCGGCCTCACCGTTCGATAGAGCGGGTGTGTATAGTGGAGTGGGCACGGGTTGGCAAGGCCGCAGGCCCGCGCGGCCGGCATGGCGGCCCGGCGAAGGAGGTTGCATGACCCTGTTCACCATCGGATATGAGGGCGCGTCGCAAGGGGCGGTGATCGCGGCCCTGAAGGCGGCGGGGGTCCGGCTGCTGCTGGATGTGCGCGAACTGCCATCCTCCCGCCGTGCCGGCTTTTCCAAATCGCCCCTGCGCGCCAGCCTGGAGGCCGAAGGGATCGATTATCTGCACCTGAAGAAGCTGGGCACGCCCAAGGAAGGGCGGCTGGCCAACCGCGCCGGCCGGATGGCGGAGTTCTGGTCGATCGTGGAGGAAGGGCTGGCCCGGCCGGAGGCACAATATGAACTGGCGTTGGCCGGTGGTCTGGCGCTGGAGAAACCCGTCTGCCTGCTGTGTTTTGAGGCCGACCATACGCAGTGCCACCGGCTGACCGTGGCGGACAGGCTGGTGGCGACGCACGGAATGGATGTGGTGCATCTACGGCCCGATCCGGGGTTTTGAAGTAAACACTTTCCCAGTGTCACGTTCGGTTATGTAGAAATTGCAGGAGATATCATGAAGAACTATGACTATATTTTGGCTACCCGCGAGCTGTGTACGATGTTGCACGCACATGGATACACAGATGATGCTCGGGAAATAGAGCTGTCGATTAATTGCGCATCGACAGGTATAGAGCTAGTGATGGGTGTTAACTATAATGTTGGGATTTTGATGAAGAAAAAATTAGATATGAAGATTAATATGGTGGCGCGTGATTTATTTGATAATTTAGAGAAAATTATTGTTAGATAAATTATTATTTTTTGATTAATTATTTCAAACTGAATTAATGCCCAATAATTTATTTATCTTTTCAAGCCTAGAAAATTCTCCGATGGAAATATACATGCCAAATATTGACTCGCCACCCATCGCACCGTTGCCGTCAGTGCCTCTAGGGCCGTACTGGCGATTCGGCTGCGCTGCCAATAGAGCGGCACGTCCAGTTCCGTGCCGGGCACCAGCGGCAGCAGCCGTCCGTCGGCCAGAAAGGGTGCGGCTACATCGGCGATATTCATGCCCCAGCCGATACCGGCCAAGGCGGCATCCAGGAAGGCCTGGGAAGACGGCAGCCAATGGGTCGGCACGTCCAGATCGCGTCCCAAGACCCGACGCAGCCATTCGGCCTGCAGCCCGTCCTTGCGGTTGAAGGTCAGGCAGGGGGCGGCTGCCAGGGTACTGGCCATGACGCCATCGGGGAAATGCCGGCGCATATAGGCGGGGCTGGCGACCGCGACATAGCGCAATGATCCCAGGGCGAAACAGTCACAGCCGGCCACGGGCCGGTCGCTTGAGGTGACGGCGGCCAGCACCTCCCCCTGCCGCAGCCAGTCGGCGCTGTGGTCCTGATCATCCAGCACCAGATCGAACAACAGATCGGGATGGGCCGCCATCACCGGAATGAACCAGCCGGCCAGACTGTCGGCATTCACGGCGATTCGCAGGGTTGGGCGCGGTCCGGCCGGCCCCAGGCCGGGTAGTGCTGCCGGCAGTTCGCTTTCCAGCAGGGCAACCTGCTCGACATGCTGGCACAGGGTCTGGCCGGCCGGCG
This sequence comes from Hydrogenophaga intermedia, assembly GCA_943371025.1. GTDB lineage: Bacteria > Pseudomonadota > Alphaproteobacteria > Azospirillales > Azospirillaceae > Niveispirillum. The sequence continues at coordinate 128,429 of CALRTC020000009.1, read as the reverse complement.
TGGCCGTGCAGGGCTGCCCGCGCAGCACCAGCACCGTGCCCACCCGTTCCTCCAGCAGTTTGATCCGCTGCGACACGGCCGACGGCGTGACGTGCAACTGCCGCGCTGCCCGTTCGAAACTGCCGCTGCGGATGACGGCGGCCAGGGCTTCCAGCAGGGAATAGTCCAGCATGGGATTAGCATCGCTTAATCAGACTTCATCTCTTTAACTACGCTAATCCGATGCCGGGTGATAGCTGGATGGGGCCTTTGTGCCATTTTTGGAGCCGCCCGCCCATGCAAACCGCCTTCCTCTCCGGCTATCTGCTCTGCCTGGGGCTGATCACCGCTATCGGAGCGCAGAACGCCTTTGTCCTGCGCCAGGGGCTGCGGGGGGAACATGTCTGGGCGGTCTGTCTGGCCTGTGCCCTGTCCGATGCCGTGCTGATGCTGGCGGGCGTGTTCGCCCTGTCCCGGCTGGAAGGCTGGCTGCCGGGGCTGGCCGACGGGCTGCGCTATGGCGGGGCCTTGTTCCTGGCGGCCTATGGGCTGCGCAGTCTGTGGTCGGCTTGGCGCGGGGGCGGGGTGCTGGATCCGGCGGCCGGGGCGGGCAAGGGGCTGGTGGCGACGCTGGGCGTCTGTCTGGCGCTGACCTGGCTGAACCCGCATGTCTATCTGGACAGCGTGCTGCTGGTCGGGTCCGTGGCCGGCCGGTTCGGTGAGGCGCGGTTCCTGTTCGCGCTGGGCGCGATTGCCGCTTCCTTCAGCTTCTTCTTCGCGCTCGGCTATGGGGCGCGGCTGCTGCGGCCGCTGTTCGCGCGGCCCTTGTCCTGGCGCGTTCTGGATGGCGGCGTGGCCGTGACCATGTTCGGGCTGGCCATGGGGCTGGTGGTCTGACGCCGGCGATCCACGACCGCCGGCGTCATCCTGGGAGTGATCAGCCCAGACCCTTCTCGACAAAGGCGGCCATGCGGCGGGCAAAGGCGATGGGATCGGGCAGGGGCTCACCCTCTACAATGCGCGCCTGATCCAGCAGCAGCCAGGCCGCATCCTCCAGCGCCGTGGCGGCCCCGTCCTGTCCGGCCTTTTCGGCCAGACGGCGGATCAGCGGGTGGCTGGCATTGATCTCCAGCACGCGCTTGGCGGTGTCATCCGCCCCCAGCTGACCATGCTGCTTCAGCAGGCGCTGCAGGTGGATATCCATGTCGCCATCGTCGGCCACCAGACAGACGGCACTGTCGGTCAGGCGTTCGGACCGGCGCACATCCTTCACCGTGTCGCCCAGGGTCAGCTTCAGCAGCGCCGTCAGGGACGACAGGTCGCCATCGGCGGCCTTGTCCTTCTGTGCCTCCTCCGGCTTCTCCTCGCCCTTGATCTTGGACAGGTCGGCCCCGCCACGGGTGACGGACTTGAACGGCTTGCCTTCCGCCTCGCGCACGGAACCCAGCCAGAATTCGTCCACCGGGTCGGTCAGCAGGATGACCTCCACGCCCTTGGCGCGGAAACCTTCGACCTGCGGGCTTTTCTCCAGGGCCGATTTCTCGTCACCCGTGATGTAGTAGATGGCGTCCTGGCCTTCCTTCATGCGGCCGACATAGGTCGCCAGGCTGACCAGCTCGCCCTTGCTCTCCGTCGTGCGGAAGCGCAGCAGCTTCAGCAGATCGTCGCGGTGGGTGAAGTCCTCGTACAGCCCTTCCTTCAGCACGGCCCCGAACGCGTCCCAGAAGCGGGCGTAATCGGCGGCTTGCTCCGGATCGGCGGCCTTCTTGTTCAACTCGCCCAGCACGCGCTTGACCACGCCGGCCTTCAGCTTGGCCAGTACGGGGTTGTGCTGCAGCATCTCGCGGCTGACATTCAGCGGCAGATCCTCGCTGTCGACCACACCGCGCAGGAAGCGCAGATAGGGGGGCACCAGCCCCTCCGCCTCGTCGGTGATGAAGACGCGGCGGACATACAGCTTCACATGATGGGCGCGGCGCGGATCGAACAGGTCGAAGGGCCGCTGCTGTGGCACGAACAGCAGGCCCGTATATTCGATCACGCCCTCGGCGCGCCAATGCAGGGTCAGCCACGGCTCGTCAAAGCTGTGGCCGACATGATGATAGAATTCCTTGTACTGCTCCTCGGTCACTTCCGACTTCGACCGGGTCCACAGCGCACTGGCCGCGTTCACCGATTCGGCGCTGTCGGCGCCCAGATGGATGGGCACGGCGATATGGTCGGAATATTTCTTCACGACCGTGCGCAGGCGGTGTTCCTCCAGGAAATCCTTCTCGTCCGCCTTCACATGCAGGACGATGCGGGTGCCGCGGGCCGGCGCGTCGGTGCTTTCGGCGACCGTGAAGCTGCCCTTGCCATCGCTGACCCACAGCCAGCCATGCTTTTCCCCCGCACGGCTGGAATAGACCTCCACCTTGTCGGCGATCATGAAGGCGGAATAGAAGCCGACGCCGAACTGGCCGATCAGGCTGACATCCTTCTTACTGTCGCCCGACAGGTTCTTGACGAAGGCCGACGTGCCCGACCGGGCGATGGTGCCCAGATTGTCGACCAGATCCTGCCGGTTCATGCCGATGCCATTATCGGTCACGGTCAGGGTGCCGGCATCCTTGTCGATGATCAGGTTGATCTTGAAATTGGGGTCGCCTTCCATCAGCGACGCATCGGTCTGCGCGGCATAGCGCAGCTTGTCGCAGGCGTCCGACGCGTTGGAGATCAGTTCCCGCAGGAAGACTTCCTTCTCCGAGTAGAGGCTATGCGCCACGATATCCAGCAGGCGGCTGACCTCGGCCTGGAAACTGAGCCGTTCCTCACTCATCTCTCTCACCATTCAATGAATTCGGGGTCCGTCACGGGCTTGTTGAAAGCCGGTGACGGATATGGGGCAAGGCGAGAAGTTGCGCAAGTGTCTGGCTTGACGGGCTGCCGGGTCGTTGCAACCGCCGACCCTGATCACCGCGATGCGTCGCCGATAGGGGCATCGGGCGGAATGGTGACGCAGCACCGGTCCATGCACAGGATCGAACCCAGGGGTGCGATGCCATGCTTGACAGGGCCGGGTCGGATCAGCATTATCCGCGCCACTTCGGAGGTCCGCCGCTCTGGTGGATATCGATGGTGTGGGGCCGTAGCTCAGCTGGGAGAGCGACGCGTTCGCAATGCGTAGGTCGGGAGTTCGATCCTCCTCGGCTCCACCATTCCTCCATTTCCAATCGAACATGTCGGGTCCAGGGTCGGCCGATGATCAACATCGCCCCAGGTACACTTGTGACCCTGGTGACGGGTGTCCTGCGGACGGGTATGGTTAACCATGCCGACTGAAATCCGTCATATCATCTTCAGCAATGAAGAGGTGATCCGGGCCGTGGTGGATTATCACCGCCGGTCGGGCAGCCCCTTGCCGTCGGGCAGCATCATCCGGCTGGAACTGGTCACCGAACCCATGGTGCGCTGCGCCCTGCATATCGGGCTGGATGACGGGGCGCGGCAGGTGCATTGGGTGGACAACCCGACCCTGGCCGCCTGCCTGATCTTCTTCTGCATCAACCAGCGCATCCCGCTGCCGACCAAATCGGCCAAGCAGTTGACCATGATGAACGACAAGGTGGCCCTGGTCGTTCACAAGACCGCCCAGACCGACCGCCCCGGCGCCCGCGTGGGCTGAAGATCGGGAAAGAAGAAAGGGCGGAGTCGCCCCCGCCCTTTCCCCCTCAATCCCGATGCCGGGACATCTCACAGCCCCTTGGACTTCACCAGCTCGGCCAGGTTCACTTCCGACCGGGCGCCGTAATGGCCGATGATTTCACCCGCGCAGATGGCGCCCAGACGGGCACAGGTGGCCGGGTCGCGGCCCTGCGTGTAGCCGTAGAGGAAACCGGCGGCGAACAGATCGCCCGCCCCCGTGGTGTCGACCACGGCTTCGACCTTCTCCGCCGGGACGTGATAGGCCTGTCCGCCGGTCAGGACGGTGGCGCCCTGTTCGCCGCGGGTCAGCACGGCCACTTCCACATTCCTGACCGCTTCGGCGGCGGCGCTGTCGAAATCGCCACCGAACAGGGCGATGATCTCGCTTTCATTGGCGAACAGGATGTCGACATGGTTCTTGACCAGGTCGCGGAAGCTGTCCAGGTGGCGGTTGACGCAGAACGGGTCGGACAGCGACAGCGCCACCTTGCGGCCGGCAGCATGGGCCAGGGAAGCCGCCTTCAGGAAGGCTTCCTTGGCGGCCGGCGGATCCCACAGATAGCCTTCCAGATAGACGACCTTGGACGACTGGATGATTTCCGCGTCGATATCGCCGGGCGTCAGGTCCAGGCAGGCGCCCAGGAAGGTGTTCATGGTGCGGTGGCCATCCGGCGTCACCAGGATCAGGCAGGACCCGGTCGGCTTGCCGTCGGTCAGGTCGGGCGTGTCGAAACGCACGCCGGCGGCGCGGATGTCGTGGCGATAGACCTTGCCCAGCTGATCATGCGCGACCTTGCCCACGAACACGCCCTTGCCGCCCAGCGACGCCAGGGCGGCCATGGTGTTGCCGGCCGATCCGCCGGACATTTCCAGGCCGGGGGCCATCTTGTTGTAGAGATCATCCGCCTCTTCGGCGCTGATCAGCCGCATGGCGTTCTTCAACAGGCCGTTGGCGGTCAGAAACTCTTCACTGGCCTTGGCGATCACATCGACAATCGCATTGCCCATACCCACTACATCGTAAACAGCCGCCACGAATGGCCTCCACCAAGCAAAAGGAATTGGCCGGGAGTATAGGCAGGCGGCGCCTTGCGGCAAGTGCGCTGATATCCCCATATGATGCATCGCCGCGCATGGGTCGCGGCGGCGCCGTCGCCCTCTGGCGGCAGCAGGAATGGGAGGCTGGTAGAAATCATGATCCGGCATCTGGCGCGCGCCATGGCGCAAATGCCCGACCCGTCCTTCCTGCGCGTGCTGATCGGATCGGCGCTGGGCACGCTGCTGCTGTTTGCGGGCCTGCTGTCGGGGTTCGGCTGGCTGCTGACCCATACGGCGCTGTTCGACATCGCCTGGGTCGATACCGGCATTGATCTGCTGGGCGGGCTGGCGACGCTGGCTTTGTCCTGGCTGATGTTTCCGGCCGTGATGGTGGCTGTTTCCGCCACCATGCTGGACGGCATCATTGATGCCGTGGAACGGCGCCATTATCCCCATCTGCCCCCGCCCAACCGGATACCGGTCTGGCGCGCCGTGTGGGAGGGGCTGAAATTCCTGGGGCTGGTGCTGGCCCTGAACCTGCTGGCCCTGCCCTTCTATTTTGTGCCCGTGCTGAACCTGGTGGTCTGGTTCCTGGTCAACGGCTATCTGGTCGGCCGGGAATATTTTGAGCTGGTGGCCGTCCGCCGGCTGCCGATCGGCGCCGTGCGGGCCCTGCGCGACGACCATCGGGTGGGACTTTTTGTGGCGGGCATCATTATCGCCTTTCTTTCGTCACTGCCGATCGTCAATCTGCTGGTGCCCGTGCTGGCCGCCGCCTTCATGGTGCATCTTTTTGAAGAGATGTGCCGCGATCTTCCATCGAAGGCTGCTGCTTGATCGCGGGTTCTGCTATACCGCCTTGCGGGGTCGCGCCATGGGCCGACCCCCACCCTGAGCCAGTGCATTTGGGGGCCGACACCAATGTTCCGACGCCAGAGACCGCCTTTCCCGCCGGGCACGCCCACCCCGCCTGCCCCGCCAGCCGCCCCCCCGCCGCCCGTTGACAGCACACCGGCTGCACCCGCTGCCGGGTTCCGTCAGGCGGACCCGGCAGCCGACGCCATTGCCGCCGCACCTGCCGCCGACCAAGGTACCGACACCAGCCCGAGGACGACGATGAACACGCCTTTCACCACCCCGACCGCTTCCCCGGGCGCCAGCGCCGGTTCCATTCCGCGCCGCGTCGTGGACATTCCCAACAGCCCGCCCAAGCGCGTGGCGCCGACGGGCGTGGAAGGCACCAGCCCGGCCCCGTCGACCGAGATGCGCAAGCTGATCGTCGGCCGCGACATCAGCCTGTCGGGTGAGATTGCCGCCTGTGACGTGCTGGTCGTGGAAGGCACGGTGGAGGCCAAGCTGCGCGACGGCCATGTCGTGGAAATCGCCGATACGGGCCTGTTCAAGGGCTCCGTGGAGATCGACGAGGCCGATATCGGTGGCCGGTTCGAAGGTGACATCACCGTGCGCGGCACGTTGAAGGTCCGCGCCACGGGCCGCATCCTGGGCAATATCCGCTATGGCACGCTGGAAGTGGAAAATGGTGGGCAGCTGGCCGGTACGATCCAGGTGATCGGCCAGGAGCCGGTCATCCCCACCGTCCCGGTGGAGGTTGCCCTCGCCGCCGCGGAGGCCCCCGCCCCCGCGGTTGCGTCCGCCGAAGAGGCTGTTGAGGCCGAGACCATCGGCTGATCCCGCCCTTTCCCGGGTCCTGTTGAGGAAACCCCGCCGGCAAACCGGCGGGGTTTTTTCATGGCGCTTCACCAGCCCACGGGTTCATAGGCCAGGACAGCGTCGAATTCCGCATTGGCCGGATCGATATTGGCGCTGATCGGGTCGGCCTTGCCCAGGACCTTCAGCACAAAGCGGCAGGCCACCAGCCATTTGCGCCGGTCGCCCCATTTCAGCTCCGCCACCGCCTCCTCGCACAGCAGGGCCGCCGCTGCCGTGTCGGCCATCAGGTTCAGCAGCCGCCGACCATGGCGCGGCCCCTGATCGGGATTGCGGCGCAGAAACGACAGGGCGGCGCGGCATTCCTCGATCGCCCCTTCCAGGATGGCCGACACATCCTCCACGGCCGGTTCCTTGGCGGCGGGCGGCAGGTCGGACAGGATGGTGCCGACGCGGGCCAGGAAGATCTGGTCGCCCGGCCGCTTGCCCGCCACCAGCCGCAGCAGTTCCAGCGCCTGGATATTGGCCGGCCCTTCCCAGACCGACACGACCAGACAGTCGCGGTAGAAGCGGCTGGTCGCCATCTCGTCGGTATAGCCGTTGCCGCCCACCATCTCCACGGCATGGCGGCAGGCGGTGACGGCCTGTTCGGCCGTGCGGTACTTGGCCAGCGCCGTGATCAGCCGCAGCCAGTCGCCCCCCATCTCCGGATCGGCCAGTTGTGCGTCGAAGGCCAGGACGGATTCAAAGGCCAGCGCCGTCGCCGCCTCCAGCTCCATCTGCATGTCCAGCAACTGGTCCTGCACCATCGGGTATTGGCGGATGGGCCGGCCGAAGGCGACGCGGTGCGTGGCCCAGCCGGCACTTTCCATAAAGGCCCGGCGCAGCAGCCCGGCCGACCCGACGGCATTATGGATGCGGCTGTATTCCAGCGCCGCCATCATCATCTTCAGCCCGTCCGGCGGGGCCGCCATCTCCACGGCCCAGCAGCCATTCAGGTCCAGTTCGGCCGTGGCCAGCCCCTTGGTCCCGGCCTTTTCCTTCAGGCGGCGGGCGCGCTGATGGTTGGGTGTGCCATCGTCCAGATGCGAGGGCACCAGATAGCAGCCCAGGCCGCGCCCGCCCGGTTCCGCCCCGTCCGGCCGCGCCGTGGCCATGGCCAACCCGGCGCCGGCATTGCTGGTGAACCATTTGATGCCGTGCAGGCGGTAGCCGTCATTGCGCTGTTCGGCCCGCGTCGTCGTGGCCCCCACATCCGACCCGCCATGCAGCTCCGTCGCCCAGGTGCCGCCCGACAGGGCCAGCCCGTCCATGCGGATCATTTCCGGCAGATAGCGGTCGCGCACCGCCGCCGGGGCCAGACTGTCCAGCACATGCGCCACCGCGCCCGTCATGGTGACGGGGCAATGGATGGAGATGTCGGCCTGCGACAGCATATAGCCCATGGTGAAGCAGGCGGCATGGCTCTGCGCCCCCGTCGGCCCCTTGCCCTCGGGCAGGTAGGCCAGCCCGACGGCACCCCGGCGGTAGGCTTCGGCATGGCAGTTCAGATAGTCGCGGTTGAAGACGACGCGGCCCGTGCGGTTGCCGTCAAGATCATAGCCATCCAGGCGCGGCGGGGCGAACCGGTCGGTATATTCGGCCTGCGCGTCCAGCGTTTCCCCGGCCCAGGCGCCGAATTCCGACAGGCGCTGTTCATGCGCCTCCAGCACATGCGGCGCGCGACGTTCCAGCAAGCGGATCAGGTTGGTGTCGGTTTCGAAGAAATTCGTACCACGCGCCGTGCGCGGATAATCGGCGGCGTCGGTCATGACCGGTTCCTTCCCCTGGATGTGGCGGGAAGGATGACGAAAAGGGCAGGGGGATGCCAAAGAAAAAGGGAGGGGGAACACCCCCTCCCGTCAACGTTCGCCTGACAAGGTGTCGGGTATCAGCCCAGCACCCCTTCTGCGATCTCGAATTCCGCTTCCGTCTTCGACTTGATCTCCTCCAGCGTGACGCCGGGGGCCAGTTCGATCAGGGTCAGGGCCCCGTGGCCATGCTTGTCGACCTGGAACACGCCCAGGTCGGTGACCACCAGGTCGACGACGCGGGTGCCGGTCAGCGGCAGGGTGCAGGCCTTCAAGAGCTTGGGCTCGATGGCGCCCGTCTTCTTGTCGACGGCGCAATGTTCCATCACCACCACGACCTTCTTGACGCCGGCCACCAGATCCATGGCGCCGCCCATGCCCTTGACCATCTTGCCGGGGATCATCCAGTTGGCCAGATCGCCATTGGCGGCCACCTGCATGGCGCCCAGCACCGACAGGTCGATATGCCCGCCACGGATCATGGCGAAGCTGTCGGCACTGCTGAAATAGCTGCTGTAGGGCAGTTCGGTGATGGTCTGCTTGCCGGCATTGATCAGGTCGGCATCCTCTTCCCCTTCGAACGGGAAGGGGCCCATGCCCAGCATGCCATTTTCCGACTGCAAGGTGACATGCATCCCGTCGGGGATGAAGTTCGCCACCAGGGTCGGGATGCCGATGCCCAGATTCACATAGAAACCGTCGCGCAACTCCTTGGCGGCGCGGGCGGCCATTTCCTCACGGGTCCAAGCCATGATGTTGGTCTCCCAAAAAGTTTACATGCCCCCTCAAGCGCCGGGCGCCGCCATCCGGCGGCTTGGCTTGCGGCACCATGGGGTGCCGGGCCGCCGGTTGGCGGCCTACCCGCCACTCGCAGGGGCGAGCGTCGGGTCAGTCGCGCTTGCGGGTGGTGCGCTGTTCGATGCGCTTCTCGTGCTCGCCCATGATGATGCGCTGCACGAAGATGCCGGGCGTATGGACATGATCGGCGTCGATCATGCCGACATTCACCAGCTGCTCCACCTCTGCCACCGTGACCTTGCCTGCCATGGCCATCATCGGGTTGAAGTTGCGCGCCGTCTTGCGATAGATCAGGTTGCCTTCCGTGTCGCCCTTCCAGGCCTTCACGATGGCCAGATCGGCGCGCAGGCCGCGCTCCATGACATAGGTCTCGCCGTCGAACTCGCGCAGTTCCTTGCCCTCGGCTACCAGCGTGCCCACGCCCGTCTTGGTGAAGAAGGCCGGGATACCCGCCCCGCCGGCGCGGATGCGCTCGGCCAGCGTGCCCTGCGGGTTGAATTCAAGCTCCAGCTCACCGGACAGGAACTGCTGCGCGAACAGCTTGTTCTCACCCACATAGGAGCTGATCATCTTCTTGATCTGCTTGGTCTCCAGCAGCTGGCCCAGGCCGAAGCCGTCCACGCCCGCATTGTTGGAGATGACCGTCAGGCCCTTCACGCCCGACAGCTTGATGGCCGCGATCAGATTTTCGGGAATGCCGCAGAGGCCGAACCCGCCGGCCATCACGGTCATGTCGTCGCGCAGCAGCCCTGCCAGGGCCGATACGGCATCGGTATAGACTTTCTTGCTCATGAGCGTGCCCGCGGCCTCCTCCATTTTGTGGGCTTTTCCCTTGAGGTGTACGGCGGTGCAGCATGGGAGTCAATGCGCCCCGGTCCGCATATCCGAAATATGATTCAGTTTTCAAGTCCCGTTGCGCTGGGTGCGACCGGCGCGGGTTCGCTGGATAGGGTGTAATGTTGCAATTGTTACATCTATGGCGATTATTGTGGCCCGCAGGCATGATCGGACCTGGATGGGACGATGATATCAGACGAACAAGTGAGAAGGATCATGCATTCCACATTTCCATCGGGGTCGGTCCGTCGCGGCGCGGCGGTTATCCTGGCTCTGACGGGTCTTCTTGCCACGACCCCGGCCGCCCTGGCCCAGGACAAGGCGCGCGGTGCCTACCTGGTGGGCATTCTGGGTTGTGGTGACTGTCACACGGCCGGCGCCATGGCCGGCAAGCCGGACACGGCCCGCCTGCTGGGCGGCAGCGATGTCGGCTGGGAAGTACCCGGCATGGGTGTCTTCGTCGGCTCCAACCTGACGCCGGACAAGGAAACGGGCCTGGGCGCCTGGAGCGATGCCCAGATCGTGACGGCCGTACGCACGGGCATCCGTCCCGATGGCCGGCAACTGGCCCCGGTCATGCCCTATATGGGCTATGCCAAGATGACGGACGCAGATGCCATCGCCATCGTCGCCTATCTGCGCAGCCTGAAGCCCGTATCGGCGAAGGCGCCGGGCCCGTTCGGTCCGGGGGAGAAGGTGACGGCGCCTTACTTCACGCTGGTCATGCCGAAGTAATCTGCGACCGGAATGGCGGTGGGGCGTCGCCATTCCGCCCGGCAATGCCATCAAATAGCAGCCCTGCCGGGCCGGCATTTTACTGTAACCATTGGTTGGGGTAGAGGATGTCCATCCCCGACATCCCCTATTCCCTTCTGGTGGCCGTCATGACCGACCTGGTCCTTTCGACCTTTATCGCGTTTTTCGTCACCATCGACCCCATCGGCCTGGGCCCCATGTTCGCCGCCCTGACGGCGGGGATGGACGGGCGCCATCGTCGCCGCACGGCGGTCAAGGGTGTGCTGATCGGCACGGGCCTGCTGTTCGGCTTTGCCTTCATCGGGGAATTGCTGCTGACCTCACTGGGCATCGGCGTCGGGGCCTTCCGTATTGCCGGCGGCATCCTGCTGCTGCTGGTCGCCATCGACATGGTGTTCGCCCGCGAAAGCGGCCTGCGCACCGCCACGGCGGAGGAGAAGGAGGAGGCGACGCACAAGGCCGATATCTCCGTCTTCCCGCTGGCCATCCCGCTGATCGCCGGTCCCGGCGCCATGACCTCGGTCGTGCTGCTGATGGGCCGGGCCGACGGTGACCTGATGATGCAGGCCATCGTGCTGGCCGTGTTGTCGGGCGTGCTGGGGGCTACCTTGCTGGTGCTGCTGTTCGCGGGCGAGGTCAGCCGGCTGCTGGGCGTCACCGGCATCAACGTGATCAACCGCGTGCTGGGCATCCTGCTGACGGCGCTCGCCTGTCAGTTCGTCATCGACGGCGTCATTGAAAGCGGCATGCTGCGGTAAGGCCAAGCCAACGGATGTTGGCGCCCGGCATGTGGGGGCACCGCATTCACTCCCCCGCCAGCCGTGCGGCCTCCCAGGCCAGCAGGGTGCGCTTCTGCACCGGACCCCAGCGGTAATTGTCCAGCACGCCGGTGCCGCGGATGACGCGGTGGCAGGGGATCAGCCAGGCGACCTTGTTGGCGCCCACGGCATTGCCCACGGCGCGGGCCGCACTGGGCTGGCCGATGCGTTCGGCGATGCCGGCATAGGTGGTGGCCCCGCCATAGGGGATGTCGAGCAGCGCCCGCCAGACCCGCATCTGGAAATTCGTGCCCTTCAGGTGCAGCGTCACCGGTCCGGCACCTTGCGCCGCCGGGTCTAGAGAGGTGGCGGCGGCCAGGGTGGGGGTGGGGTCTTCCACCAGCATGGCGTTGGGCCAGTCCCGCGCCAGTTCGGCCAACTGCCCCGCCGGGTCGCCATCGGCGCCCAGGAAGCCGAACCAGCAGACGCCGCGATCCGTGGCTGCAATCAGCGCGGCGCCCAGCGCCGTCTGATGTACGGCCCAGCGGATGGTCAGGCCCTGGCCCGCCGCCTTATATTCGCCTGGCGTCACGCCTTCGGCGACAACGAACAGGTCATGCAGGCGCGACGGGCCGGACAGGCCCAGATCCAGGCTGGCGCCCAGCAGGTCGGCCCCGCCTCCACCACTGTCCCGTAGCAGGGCACGGGCATGGCCCAGCGTGGCGAACTGCGCGAAGCGTTTCGGGCTGATCCCGGCCCAGCGCTTGAACAGGCGCTGGAAATGCCAGGGCGTCAGCCCGGCCTCTGCCGACAGTTCCTCCAGCGAGGGTGGTTCCTGCCAGTCGCGCGCCAGCCGGTGCAGGGCGTGGGCCACCAGTCGCGCGCCGCCATCGGCCAGCACGGGGTCGCGCGGATCGAACGGGCTGTCGGGGGGGACGGTCATGGCGGCAGATGGAATCGGACGGATGGGGAAGGGGGCGACGGTCGGCATCATCGGTCCTTTCGGGTTTGGATGCCAGAGATTGACGTCTTTCACCGGCCCGCCCCACCCGATTATTGCGGCGGGATGCGCGCGAGAGTTTCTATAACTTTTAATCGTATTAATAGTTGTGCTTTAAGGGTTTCTCTCGCAATCTTCCGGCAGCCGGCCGACCGAAGGCCGTCGGTACAGGGGGAGGAAACGGGAAATGACAGTGTCCAGCACGCAAGACGATGTGATCGTCAGCGCCGCGATCTATCCTTCCATCGGCATTGCCCGGGTGGGCAACAGCCCCGATGAATGGTTCCTGGGACCGGAGGTGCCGGAGCCGGCGCCCAAGCCACCCGGCTTCTACCGTGACGCCACGGGTGCGCTGAAGCGGCAGGCTGCGCGTTTCCGCGTCTATGGTCTGAACGCCAAGGGCGTGCCGGTGCGGGAACTGACCGCCGACAGCGGGGCCAAGGTCGAATGGCAGGTGCATCTGGCCAACCAGAAGGCCGCCTGGTACGAATTCCAGCTGGCGCTGGACATTCCCGAAGCCGCGACGGCCCCCCCTTCCTATCGCCGCAATGCCCAGGTGAAGGACCGGGCCTCGCTGGTCATCGATCCCGGACAGCGCTGGATTTCCGGCGCTTCCGCCGGTCCCGTCGCCTTCGACACGGGCCATTTCGTGGGCAAGCCCGTCTATCTGGGCGAATTGCGCACCGACGAGGCCGGACGGCTGGTGGTGCTGGGCGGCTATGGCAAGTCCGCCTCCTACAATGGCGCGCCGGCCGTGACCTTTGCCAATAATGACGGCTGGCATGACGATATCGCCGACGGGCCGGTGACGGCGACCGTGACCTGGCAGGGCAAGGAACTGACCGTGGCCCCGGCCTGGATCGTGGTCGGTCCGCCCAATTATGCCCCGCAGCAGAAATCCGTGCGCACGCTGTGGGACTTGATGCGTGACATCGCCTATGATCTGGGCTTCCTGACCCGGCCGGCCCGGCCGTCCTTCACGGGCGACATCCTGCCCATCTTTGAACGGCTGACCCATCTGCAATGGGTGAATGAAGGTTTTGCCCGTGGCTTTGGCTGGGGATCGCCCCTGGATTTCACCACGGCCGAATGGCGGGCCACGCTGGCCGATGCGTCGGACCAGAACAAGGAAAACCGTCGCCAGCTCTATAACCAGTTCCGCCAGGGCGACCGCGACAGCTGGTCGCCCGTGCCCTGGCCCTGGGTCTATGGCGATGCCATGGATGTGCCGGCGGCCAAGACCCCGCGCCAATATACCGAACTGACGGCGACGCAGCTGGGCTTCCTGAAGCAGTGGGTCGATGGCAATTTCATCCAGGATTACGACCCCGACGCCAAGCCGCCGCAAAGTCTGGACGATCTGCCCGTGGCCGACCAGCCCGACACGCTGGATCGCGCCTCGCTGGAATTCTGTCTGGCCGACGCCTTCCACCCGGGGTGCGAGATGACCTGGCCCGTGCGGTCGCAGAGCATCTTCATGGGCCCCTACCGTTTCCTGCACGCGCCCAACGGGCCGGAGCCGGATTATGGCCCCGTGCTGACGCCGGCCATCTGCCAGACGCCCATGGGCCCGCTTTATGGACAGCGGCCGGGCAGCATTTCCCGCTGGATGGCCGTGCCCTGGCAGACGGACACAGCCAGCTGCCGGTCAGGCTATGATCCGGACTATGATCCTTACTTGCCCACCTTCTGGCCGGCGCGCGTGCCCAACCAGGTGCTGACGCCCAGCGATTACCAGATCGTCATGGACAAGGACGCATCCACGGCGGATCGGCTGGCTGCCTTCGCTCGCCGCCAATCCTGGGACGATACGCTTGGGACGGGCACCTACATCAGCCAGATCAACAACATGGCCAACAATATCGACATTGTGGCTGTGGTCGATGTCCTGCCCGGTCCCAGCGATGGCATCGCCCTGCCGCCGGTGATGGAGGTGGCGGACCGGGAGGCGGCCCCCGCCGTCCGTGGCCTGCTGGCTGGCGCGCGGGCCGATATGGAGGGGCTGCATCAGGTCCGCCGCCTCACCCGCCGCGTTCGGCAGTGAGGCGACGCCCGAGGTGACTGAAGTCGATGTCCTGATCGTCGGGGCCGGGCCGGCGGGTTGTGTCGCCGCGCTGAACTTGGCCCCGACATGGCGGGTGATGCTGATCGACCGGCGCGTGGTAACCCCACCGCGCGTCGGCGAATCGCTGCCATCGGCCGCCGGGCGGCTGTTGGCCGACATGGGGCTGCTGGCGGAATTCCAGGCGCAGGGCCATGGGCACTGTCACGGCCAGCGATCGGTATGGGGTGGGCCGGCGGTGGTGGAACGCGATGGCTTGCGCGATCCCTATGGTCCCGGCTGGCATCTGGACCGGTCGCGGTTCGAGGGATGGCTGCGGGAGGTGGCCCGCCGTCGCGGGGCGGTGATGACCATTCCGGCCGACCTGGGCGGGATGGCCCGCGATGGCGCGGGCTGGCGCGTCGCCCTGGCCGGGGAGGCGCGGGGGGAGGTGCGGGCCCGGCTGCTGATCGATGCCGGCGGCCGGCTCTGCCCCGTGGCGCGGCGTCTGGGCATGGTGCCGCGTGCGGATGACCGGCTGGCCTGTGCCTGGGCCCATATCCCTGACAATGGACGGGAAGCGGGCCTGACCCTGATTGCTGCCGATCCCGATGGCTGGTGGTACAGCGCGCCCTTGCCCGCCGGCCGGCGGATCCTTGCCTTTCACAGCGATGCCGATCTGCCGGCCGTGCGGGAGGCGCATGAACGGGGTGGATTGCTGACGATGGCCGCCGGGGTGGCGATGCTGGCCCCGCTGCTGCCCGTGGATGATCCCGGCGGACCGGGCGGCTTCACGGGCGCCAACAGCGCCTTTCTGCCGGTGCCGGGCGGGCCGGGCTGGCTGGCCTGCGGCGATGCCGCTGCCGCCTTCGATCCGCTATCCTCCCAGGGGCTGTTCAACGCGCTTTATACCGGGCTGGCGGCGGCGGAGGCGGCAGACAGTACCCTGTCGGGCCAGGACGGCATTCCGGACTATGTTCAGCGCCTGGGCCTGATCCGTCAGACCTACCGCGCGCATCTGTCGGCCTGGTATGGGCTGGAACGGCGCTGGCCCGACCACCCGTTCTGGGCGCGTCGGTTATAAATGCGGCGGTTGTGAATATTGACGCCCATGCCGCCCGGCCCCACTCTCACGGGCTCTAACCAGCGGGAGGCCCGGCGGGTGAAGGAGAAGGAGCTGCGGATCGCGCTCGTCTGCTATGGCGGGGTCAGCCTGGCCGTCTATATGCATGGCGTTACCAAGGAATTGTGGAAGCTGGTCAGGGCCAGTCAGGCCCTGCATGCCGGACGCCCTGGCCATCCGGGCACGGGCCATGGCCAAGCCACCAGCTATGCTGCCGCCACGGAAGGTGACGACCGGCCGCATGATACCGAGGATATCTATTTCGAACTGCTGCACGACCTGCTGCCCGACCTGTCGCTGCGGGTGCTGATCGACGTCGTGGCCGGGGCCAGTGCCGGCGGCATCAATGGTGTGCTGCTGGCCCGTGCCCTGGCCCATGATCTGGACCTGGAGCCGCTGACCGTGCTGTGGCTGGAAAATGCCGACGTCACCCGTCTGCTGACGGCGGACAGCCGGGCCAGCAAATGGTCGAAATGGTTCATGCGTCCCGTGCTCTGGGCCCTGACCCGTTATCTGGAAAAGCTGGCCCCGGACGAGGAGGTGCGGGAGAAACTGTCGCTGTTCGTGCGGTCGCGCTGGTTCCGGCCACCGTTTGATGGCAAGCGGCTGATGGAATTCCTGCTTGATGCCGCCCATGCCATGGGCGACAGCGGCAAGCGCCCGCTGGCCAGCCTGCTGCCGCGTGGTCTGCCCTTGTCGCTGCATGTGACGGTGACGGATTTCCATGGCTACACGACGCGCATCCCCGCCCATGACCCGCCGGAGATCCTGGAGCGGGAACATCGCCACCGCTTCACCTTCCGCTATCGCCGGGGTGGGGAGGGGGAACTGGACAGTGACTTCAAGGATGGCGACGTGCCGGGCCTGGTCTTCGCCGCGCGGGCATCCGCCAGCTATCCCGGTGCCTTTCCCCCGGCCCAGGTCCGGCAGATGGACCGGCTGCTGAATGAACGCGGCGAGGGGTGGGAAGGCCGGGCCCATTTCTTCCAGCGCAACTTCGCCGAATATCGCCGTCAGGGCGCAGACCCGGAGCAGGCCAGCTTCATCGACGGCTCGGTGCTGAACAACAAACCGTTTGCCGCAGCCTTGTCGGCCATTGCCGGCCGCCCCGCCTATCGCGAGGTGGATCGCCGCGTCGTCTATATCGACCCCAAACCCGCGGTACGGCAGCCGGCTGGCGTGCGGCAGGAGGTGCCGGGCTTCTTCCGCACCATCCGCGGCGCCCTGTCCGATATTCCCCGCAACGAGCCGGTGCGCGACGAACTTCTGTCCATTGCCGGCCGCAACACCCGCATTGAACGGGTGCGCGGCCTGCTGGATGCTGCCCGGCCGCGGGTGGCCGAGCAGGTGGCGCTGGTCGTGGGCGGAACGCTGCCCGCGGCCCCCAGCATCGAACAGATCCGCCACTGGCGCGACCGGGCCAGCGCCCAGGCCGCCTCCCAGGCCGGATTCGCGTTCGAGGCCTATCTGCGGCTGAAGATCGAAGGGGCGCTGGACCTGCTGGCCGATCTTCTGTGCCCTTGCCTGGGCCGGACCGATGCCGCCGCCCGCCCGGCCCTGTGCAAGGCGCTGCATGATTGGGCCCGGGCGCGCGACGTGCTGCCCGACAGGCTGGTGGAGCAGGTGGAGGGGCAGGAACGGCCCGCCTGGGTGCGGTTCCTGCGCGATTTTGACATCGCCTTCCGCGCCCGCCGCCTGCGCTTCCTGATCCGCGAACTGAACGCCATCTATCCGCTGGTGGGCGAAGGCGAACATGCCGACACCCACGCCCCCGACCTGGACGAGATGAAGGCCAGCCTGTACAGCGCGCTGGAACGGCTGCCCGGCCTGTCGGGGTCGGTGATGGGGGCTGACGGGCTGGGCATGTTCAATGCCGGGGAACGCAGTGCCTTCAACAGCCTGATGCGCGCCGATGGGCCCGTGCCGGGGCCTGAGACGCTGGACCGTGCCCTGGCCCATCTGGCCGGCGCCTGGAAGCTGGAGGCGCAGTCGGCGGAGGTGGACGAGATCTTCGCCCTGATGGGGCTGAACTATCTGGGTCCCGCCGCGCGGCGGCAGATATTCGAGGCCTATCTGGGCTTCGCCTTCTGGGACGTGCTGACCTTTTCCACTTCTGGCTGGGTGGAACTGGATGAGTTCCACGCCATCCGCGTCGACCGCATTGCCCCACCCGATGCCCGCCTGCTGCGCCGGGGCGGGGCGCCCAATGAATTGCGCAGCGCGCGCATGAACGCCTTTGGCGGCTTTTTCAGCCGGCATGACCGGGAACATGATTATCTGCTGGGCCGGCTGCATGCGGCCGAACGCTGCATCGATCTGGTTATCGATGCCGGTGGGGTGCAGATATCGGAAGCCCGGTCCAACGCCCTGAAACTGCGCGCCTTCCACGCCATCCTGCGCACGGAGGAAGGCCGCCTGGGCCCCGACAACCGCGCGCTGAACCAGGTGCGGGCCTGGGTGGAGGGCTGTGGCTGATGGCGAAGAACGGCAATCCCGGCTTTGCAGGGGACGGCGGGAAGCCCCATCTGCTAAAACCCACCCGATCTCAAACGCCCCTGAGCCTGATGCCATGACCATTGATCCCGTTGCCCTGACCCAGGACCTGATCCGTTGCCCCAGCGTCACCCCCGCCGATGCGGGCGCGCTGGGCGTGTTGCAGCGGGTGCTGGAAGCCATGGGCTTCACCTGCCACCGGCTGGTGTTTGAAGAGGCGGGGACTGATCCGGTCGACAATCTCTATGCAAGGCTGGGCAATGCGGCGCCGAATTTCTGCTTTGCCGGTCATACGGACGTGGTGCCCGTGGGCGACAATGCCGCATGGACCGTCGATCCTTTCGGTGCCGAAATCATCAACGGCAAACTTTACGGTCGCGGCACGTCCGACATGAAGGGTGCGATTGCCGCCTTCGTCGCGGCCGTGAAGTCATTCCTGGATCGTAATGGTGCTCCCGCCGGCTCCATCTCCCTGCTGATCACGGGGGATGAGGAAGGGCCCAGCATCAATGGCACGCGCAAGGTGCTGGACTGGATGCAGGCCAGGGGCGAGCGGATCGACGCCTGTTTGGTGGGCGAGCCGACCAATCCCCGGGTGATGGGGGAGATGATGAAGATCGGCCGGCGCGGGTCGGTCACGGCCACGCTGACCGCCTATGGCGCGCAAGGCCATGTCGCCTATCCGCATCTGGCCGACAATCCCCTGCCGCGCCTGACCAAGGCGCTGTCCATGCTGGCCGAAAGCCCGCTGGACGAGGGCACGGCGCATTTCCAGCCCAGCACTCTGGCCCTGACCACCATCGATGTCGCCAACCCGGCCAGCAATGTCATCCCGGCCAAGGGTACGGCCAAGTTCAATATCCGCTTCAACGACCTGCACACGCCCAAAAGCCTGGAAGCCCATATCCGTGATGTGCTGGAGGAAGTGGGCGGCGCCTGGGACCTGAAGATGGCCGTGTCGGGAGAGGCATTCCTGACCCCGCCCGGCGCCTTGGTGGCGACGGTGGCGGGGGCGGTGACGGCCGTGACCGGCCAGCAGCCGGAACTGTCCACCAGCGGTGGCACGTCGGACGCCCGCTTCATCAAGAATTTCTGCCCCGTGGTGGAATTCGGGCTGGTCGGCCAGACCATGCACAAGGTCGATGAACATGTGGATGTCGCCGACATCCGCACGCTCGCCGCCATCTATGACCGGGTCCTGACCGATTTCTTCGCCAAGGGTGCGGCGTGAGCCCGCTGCTGGGCGCTGTCCGTCTGGCGGCCCTGGACCGGCGCGGGATCGAGGCCATCGACCCGACGCCGCTGGGCGCCTGGCGCAGTTGCATCCTGTTCGTGCCCATGGTGCTGATCCATGTGGCCATCGACATGCTCGACATGCCGGACGGGGTGGATGTCGCACCTTTCCTGCTGCTGTCGGCGCTGGGCTTCCTGCTGCAGATGGCGGGATATCTGGTGATGACGGCGCAGGTGCTGGACGGCATGGGCCGCGCCGACCGGTTTCCACTGTTTGTCTCCACCTATAACTGGTGCAGCGCCGTCACCTCTATGGTCAACCTGACGGGTGCCTTGCTGGCGGCCCAGGCCAGCATTCCCATCGCCAACGGCATCGCCATCGGCCTGTTCTTCTGGGGCCTTTACTATAGCTGGTTCACGGTTCGGCTGGCGCTGTCCTGCCCCGGCCCGGTGGCTGCCGGTCTGGTCCTGCTGGAAGTGCTGATCGCGCTGCTGACCCAGGGGCTGGCCGGGCAGATGGCGCTGCTGGCCAAGGCGGGGTGACCCCCCGGTCGGCGTGGAACGCCAGACCGAGGGGCGGCAACGGGTTCAGGCCGCCTTGATCTCGATCTTTTTCACCGGCTTTTCCGATGCCGGTGCCTTGGGGATCGTCACCTTCAGCACGCCCTTGTCGAAAGCAGCTTCCACCTTGTCGGCGTCGGCATCAAAGGGCAGGGCGAAGCGGCGCAGGAAAGTGCCCTGGGCGCGTTCGACCACATGGAAGTGCTTCTTCTCGTCCTTCTCTTCCTTTTCGGTCGTGTGCTCGGCCTTAAGCGTCAGGACATTGTCGGTCAGGTCCAGATGAATGTCCTTGGCGTCGACGCCCGGCAGATCAGCCGTCACTTCCAGGCCGGCTTCCGTTTCCACGACATTGACCTTGGGCGACAGGAAGCCGCTGCTGGTGAAGCTGGGCAGCGACCAGTCAGCCGTGAAGCTGTCAAACAGCCGGTCCATCTCCCGGCGCAGACTGGTGAAAGGGTCCTCCCCGCGGCGGGTGACATCCGTCGTCCGGCCAAAGGGGATCAATGACTTGAAGTCCATGGCACCACCTATTCGGCAAAGGTTGCGACAGGACGGCGGCCGGGTGCGGAACCGGTCATGACCGTCCACGAAGTCAGCACGGACTCCATACGGCGATCGGGTTCAGCTTGCGTTGACCTGGGTCAAATGGCCCGGGATGATTTCCGAATTTCTCCAAAACGAAACAATCGTCCCTCCCCCCCGCCCCCTCTGCGCAGGGCAGCCCGCCAGCCGGTGCGGGGTCTTTGCATTTGCGTGAAGGCCGGGCCTGGGCTAAGACCGGTTACCGGTGTTGGGGACCCCTCCCATCGCTTTTGCGACACTCTTCATCGGTATTCAGCCCATGACCGATACGCCCTCCAAGGCCCTGGCGGCCAAGGCCCTGCTGCCCACCGGACTGCGCGACCTGCTGCCGCCGGACGCGGAGCATGAGGCGCAGGTCGTCGGACGGCTGCTGAAGGAATTCCATCGCCATGGGTATGAGCGGGTGAAGCCACCCCTGGTGGAGTTCGAAGAGGGGCTGCTGTCCGGCTCTGCCGCGACGCTGGCCAACCAGACCTTCCGCATCATGGATCCCGTGTCGCAGCGGATGATGGGTGTGCGGTCCGACATGACGCCGCAGGTCGCCCGCATTGCCACCACCCGTCTGCGCAAGGCGCCGCGCCCGCTGCGTCTGTCTTATGCCGGTCAGGTGCTGCGCGTGAAGGGCAGCAGCCTGCGCCAGGAACGCCAGTTCGGGCAGGTGGGCGTGGAACTGATCGGCCCCGACCGGGCCGAGGCGGATGCCGAGATCATTCTGCTGGCGGCAAGCGCCCTGTCATCGGTGGGGGCCAAGGGCATTTCCATCGACCTGACGGTGCCGACCCTGGTGCCGGCCGTGGCCCAGGCCTTGTCCCTGTCCGGCGATGATTACGCCCGCCTGCGCGCGGCGCTGGACCATCGTGACGCGGCCGCCCTGACCGACGCGGCGGGCGCACACAGCGCCCTGTTCCTGTCTATCCTGAACGCGTCGGGCCCGGCCCCGGCTGCTGTGGAACGGTTGGCCGCCATCGATCTGCCGCCCGTGGCGCAGACGGCGCGGCGTGAACTGACCGATGTTGTCCGCCTGATCGCCCAGGCCGATCCCACCCTGTCGGTGACCATCGACCCCGTGGAAATGCGCGGGTTTGAGTATCAGACGGGCGTCAGCTTCACCATCTTCGCCCGCGGTGTGCGCGGCGAACTGGGGCGCGGCGGCCGTTACCGCACGGGCGGCGCCGATCCGGTGGGAGAGGCGGCGACGGGCTTCACGCTTTATACCGACACCGTGCTGCGTGCCCTGCCGGGGCCACAGCCCACCAAACGCGTTCTGCTGCCGCTGGGCACCGATTATGCCGAAGCGCAGGCGCTGCGCGCGCTGGGCTGGCACACGGTTGCCGCCATGGCCGATCTGGCCGATTCCGCGGCAGAGGCTAGGCGCCTGTCCTGTTCCCATATCCTGACGGCGGACGGGCCCACGCCCGTCTGACCCGATTTCCGATCGAACCCTGAACAAGGGGGCGGGCCTGCGTGACGGCGCCGCCCCAAACTTCCCAAGAAGCGAGGAATATCATGGCCAACGTGGCGGTCGTCGGGTCCCAGTGGGGCGACGAGGGCAAGGGCAAGATCGTTGACTGGCTGTCCAGCCGCGCTGACGTCGTGGTCCGCTTCCAGGGCGGCCATAATGCCGGCCACACGCTGGTGATCAACGGCGTGGTCTACAAGCTGTCTCTGCTGCCGTCGGGCGTTGTGCGCCCCGGCAAGCTGTCGGTCATCGGCAATGGCGTCGTCGTCGATCCCTGGGCCCTGCTGAAGGAAATCGACAGCATCCGGGAAAAGGGCGTGGACATTACGCCCAAGACCCTGCTGGTGGCGGAAAACTGTGCCCTGATCCTGCCGCTGCACAGCGCGGTGGACAAGGCGCGTGAGGAAGCGCGTGGCGTCAACAAGATCGGCACCACGGGTCGCGGCATCGGCCCGGCCTACGAGGACAAGGTGGCCCGCCGCGCCATCCGCGTCTGCGATCTGGCCGACGAGGCGGTGCTGGAGCATAAGGTCGAACAGCTGCTGTTCCACCACAATGCCCTGCTGCGCGGGCTGGGCGCGGCGGAGCTGAGCAAGGACGAGGTGCTGGCCCAGCTGCACGAGGTGGCGCCCAAGCTGCTGCCCTACAGCGCCGTGGTCTGGAAGTACCTGGACGAGGCCCGTCGCCAGGGCAAGCGCATCCTGTTCGAAGGTGCCCAGGGCGCCATGCTGGATGTGGACCATGGCACCTACCCGTTCGTGACCTCCTCCAACACGGTGGCCGGCAATGCCGCCGCCGGGTCGGGCATGGGGCCGGGGGCTGTCGGCTATGTGCTGGGCATCACCAAGGCCTATACGACCCGCGTCGGCTCCGGCCCGTTCCCAACCGAACTGCATGACGAGATCGGGGAAAAGATCGGCGTGCGCGGGCACGAGTTCGGCACCGTGACGGGGCGCAAGCGCCGTTGCGGCTGGTTCGACGCCGTCATGGTCCGTCAGGCCATCAAGACCGGCGGCATCACCGGCATTGCGCTTACCAAGCTGGACGTGCTGGACGGGTTCGATGAGATCAAGGTCTGCACCGGCTACAAGTACAAGGGCGAGGTGATCCACCATCTGCCCGCCGGCCAGACGGCGCAGGCCGAAGTGGAGCCGATCTACGAGACGTTTGAAGGCTGGAGCGCCAGCACCCAGGGTGCCCGTTCCTGGGCCCAGCTTCCCGCAGCCGCCATCAAATATGTGCGCCGGGTGGAAGAATTGATCGAGGCGCCGGTGACCCTGCTGTCCACCAGCCCCGAACGCGATGATACGATCCTGATGAAGGATCCGTTCGAAGGTTGATCCCCCTTGCAACGCCGCCCCACCGGGCGGCGTTGTCGTTTCTGGACCCCGTTGGAGAAAGGAGCGCGCCATGCAGTGGAATCCCGGACAATATGAACGGTTCCGTGGGCCCCGCGAACGACCGGGCCAGGACCTGCTGGCGGGTATCCCGCCGCTGCCGCCGGCCCGCATTGTCGATCTGGGCTGTGGCACCGGCTACCTGACGCGGCAATTGGCAGCCCGATTCCCCGATGCCGCCACGGTGGGGCTGGACAGCGACGCTGCCATGCTGGCCAAGGCAGCCCGTGACGCGTCCGGCGTCACCTGGGAACTGGGCGATATCGGGCAATGGCGTCCGGATGGGCATCCGGATCTGATCTTTTCCAACGCGGCCCTGCATTGGCTGCCCGATCACACGACCCTGTTCCCGCGGCTGGCCGGTTACCTGGCGCCGGGGGGCGTGCTGGCTGTGCAGATGCCGCGCAATTTCGATGCGCCTTCCCATCGTCTTCTGCTGGAAACGGCGGCGGCCGGGCCCTGGGCTGCCACGCTGACCGGGGCACTGGACCATCGCACGGTGCTGTCGCCGGCTGATTACTGGCGCGTTCTGCATCCGGTCGCTTCCCATGTCGATATCTGGGAAACCGACTATCTGCATGCGCTGGAAGGCGATGATCCCGTGCTGGAATGGGTGTCGGGGACGGCGCTGCTGCCCGTCACCTCCCGGTTGCCGGCAGATCAGGCGGCCGATTTCCGGGCCGACTATGGCGCCCGTCTGCGTGCGGCATACCGGCCCGAATCGGACGGGTGCACCCTGTTTCCGTTTCGGCGTCTTTTCATTGTCGCACGGATTTAGGATACTCTGCTTCCAGGGGCTCTAGCTGCGCGGGTGTCCGGAATGCCGCTGAATGTTTTGGAAGTGGCGATCTATGCCATGGTTCTGGCGGGGGGCGACCCCCTGGTCTGTACCCGTCAGGAGGGGACGGAGGAGATGGTGCTGTGTTCCAACGGCCAGGTGGCCCACATGGACCAGGACCGGATCACCTTCAAGAAGAACGTCGCCGTCGTGAAGATGGCCGACGGCACCTTGGTTTTTTCCAACGGCATCAGCTCGCATTGGGGCAGTGCCGGCTG
The DNA here is from genome assembly GCA_943371025.1 of Hydrogenophaga intermedia. Lineage (GTDB taxonomy): Bacteria > Pseudomonadota > Alphaproteobacteria > Azospirillales > Azospirillaceae > Niveispirillum. Next base: position 104,116 of record CALRTC020000009.1, on the reverse strand, counting down.
GGTGCAGTTCTCCAACAACATCTCCATCCGCCGCAGCAGTGACGGGACATTCAAGACCAGCAAGAACCTGGTCTGCCGGCAATTAAGCGCCGACAAGGCCACCTGTCAGAAGGATTGACCGGCGCCGGGACGCCCGAATGCGGATTCCCGTATCAACCGCTGCTGACTCTGCTTGAGAACAAAACAAGAACATTGTAGAAAGGAGAACAGAAGGCAGCGGGAGTACGACATCCCGGTTGCCGGGATGATGGAGGCGGGAATGAAGCCGGCGATCCGACACAGCGCATTGATGGGCAGCATCGGCTGCGCCAATTTCCGGGGCCAGGATTTTGAGATGCATTGCATCTGCTGTGGAGAGGAAAGCCGGTGGCGCACGGACATGCTGGTCCGTCGGCACGGTCATGACTGGACCGTGGCCGAGTTCAGCCGCCGCTTCCCCTGTCCGGGCTGTGGGGAGGTCGGGTCCTCGGTACTGAAGATCGTGGCCCGCCCCGCCGATCAGCAGGCCACGCGGTTCCGCCGCATGGCCCCCCGCCCCGCGCTTGGGGCAGAGCTTCCCCCGCCGACCGCGCATTGGCGGATGCGCGTGGTGGGGGACGGGACGGCCGTTTCCTGACGGGACGGCCGTCCTTTCGGCCGCTTGGCAGGGAAGGGGACCTCCCGTACAAGGAAACGACTCCGTCTTCGATCGCCTTCGCCCGTTGGGAGCCCGTGATGCTGCGCCGCCTGCTCGCCCCGATCCTGGCTTTATCCGCGACCCTGGCCGCCCTGGCCTGGCCTGCCGTCGCGCAAGAACGGCTGGTCTTCGTCACCGACTGGCGCGCCCAGGCCGAACATGGCGGCTTCTACCAGGCCGTGGCCGCGGGCCTGTATAAGGCGCGGGGGCTGGATGTCGTGCTGCGCCAGGGTGGTGTCGGCATGGACCCGCAACAGATGCTGGCCGCCGGCGCCATCGACGCCGCCATGGGTTCCAGCGGCTTCTTCACGCTCAATCTGGTGGAAGCGGGCGCCCCCGTCGTCACCGTGGCGGCCCTGTTCCAGAAGGATCCCGTCATCCTGATGTCGCATGACCGGCCGGACGTGAACAGTCTGGCTGACATGAAGGGCAAGCCCATCGCTGTCGGCGACCCGACCGTGGCCACGATCTGGCGCTATCTGAAGTTCCGCTATGGGTTCGAGGACAGCCAGATCCGTAAATACACCTTCAACATCGCGCCCTTCCTGGTGAACAAGCAGGCGATCCAGCAGGGCTATGCGACATCCGAACCGTTCACGGCGCAGAAGGCCGGGGTCAAGCCCAAGGTCTTCTTGCTGGCCGATGATGGGTACCTGTCCTATGCCGCCACGATCATGGTGCGCAAGGGTCTGGCGGATCATAAGCCGGAATTGGTGCGCGCGTTCGTGGAAGCATCCATCGAGGGCTGGAAACAGTATCTGCACGGTGATCCGGCCGCCGCCAACGCCCTGATCAAGCGCGACAATCCGGAAATGGACGACGAGACGATCGCCTATGCCCGCGCCCGCATGATTGATTACGGGCTGGTGGAAAGCGGCGAGGCGCTGACCCGCGGCATCGGCACCATGTCGCCCGACCGTTGGGAGGCGTTCGCCCGGCAGATGATCACGCTGGGCATCTATCCGGCCGGGCTGGACTGGAAGAAGGGCGTGGATTTCCGCTTCGTCGGGCCCAAGCAATAATAGTGCGTTCCGGTGATCGTAACCGATCACCGGCCGCAATCGCCGGCGCCTGCATCCGTAGGCCTGGCTACGCCGTACCGACGGCCATAATTTTGACCGTCGGTATAGGGGCCGGGGAAAGCCCTCCCCGGCCCTTGCATTGCCGCGCCGGCATGGTCAGCAGCAGCGGTTCACACCACTCCACCGCCGGTCCAGTTCGGACATGTAGAACGCTTCCCGGTCCAGCGGCGGCTGGTCCGGGTGGCGATCCTGATGGCGGGCGAGGTAGTTTTCATACGCCGCATCGCCGGACACTTCCCGCAGCACGGTCCAGGCCGCACGCAGGAAGCTGGCGGGCCCCGCCATCATGGCTTAATGCCCCTGCAGGCCGGTCGGGTGCGGCAGGGTAGCCGCATCGACATAGGGTGCCTCCGCCAGGGGCGGCACCGGCTTGCCCTGGACATGACGCAGGGAGATGCGCGCCATCTCGATGATCGTCACCCACAGGACCAGGATGAAGAACACGGTCAGGCCGGCATCCAGGCGCTGGTTGAAGATCAGCTGCGGTGCCGAATCGAGCGCCTTGCCGGTCAGGGTGCCTGCCTGCAGCTTGGCTTCCAGCGCATTGGCCCCGGCCAGGAAGCCGACGCGCGGGTCCGTGTCGAACAGTTTCAGCCACGCGGCATAGGTGGTGGTCACGGCCAGGAAGGCCATGGGCACACCCGGCACCCAGGCGTAACGCCCCTTGTCCTGCTTCACCAGGATGGTGGTGACGATGGCCAGCGCGATGGCGGCCAGCATCTGGTTGGAAATGCCGAACAGCGGCCACAGGATGTTGATGCCGCCATAGGGATCGATGACGCCGATATAAAGAAAATAGCCCCAGCTGGCGACGAACAGGGCTGAACAAACGATGGCCGGTCCGCGCGCCTTGGTGTTCCCCAAGGGGGCCCAGATATTGCCCAGCAGGTCCTGCAGCATGAAGCGGCCGACACGCGTGCCGGCATCGACGGCCGTCAGGATGAACAAGGCCTCGAACATGATGGCGAAATGGTACCAGAGCGCCAGCATGCTTTGCCCGAAGGCGCCGGCGAAGATCTGGGCCATGCCCACGGCCAGCGACGGTGCACCGCCCGTGCGGGCCAGCAGCGTCGTCTCGCCCATGGCGTCGGCCAGGTCCTTCATATGCTGGGCTTCCACCGGGAAGCCCCAGCCGCTGATGGTCGCCGTTGCCGTCTCCAGCGTGGAGCCGACCAGGCCGGCGGAGCTGTTGATGGCGAAATAGACGCCGGGGTCCAGCACGCAGGCCGCGATCAGGGCCATCATGCCGACAAAGCTTTCCATGGCCATGGAGCCATAGCCGACCAGACGCAGGTCGCGTTCCGACATGATCAGCTTGGGCGTCGTGCCCGAACTGATCAGCGCGTGGAAGCCCGACACGGCGCCACAGGCGATGGTGATGAACAGGAACGGGTACAGCCCGCCCGCCACCACGGGCCCCGTGCCGTCCACGAACCGGGTCAGCGCCGGCATGTGCAGTTCCGGGCGCAGGATGATGACGGCAAACGCCAGCAGCAGGATGGCGCCGATCTTGATGAAGGTGCTGATATAGTCACGCGGGGCCAGCAGCAGCCAGACCGGCATGATGGCGGCGAAGAAGCCGTAACCAATGACCAGCAGCGCCAGGGCGGGGCCGTCGAAATTGAACAAGGGTGCCAGGGCCGGGCTTTCGGCTACCCAGCGTCCGCCGACCGTGGCCAGCAGCAGCAGCACCAGACCGACCAGCGATCCTTCCAGCACATGGCCGGGGCGGATATGGCGCATATAGATGCCGACCAGGATGGCGATGGGGATGGTCATGGCCACCGTGAAGGTGCCCCAGGGGCTGTGCTTCATGGCGTTGACCACGACCAGACCCAGGACGGCCACGATCAACACCATGATCAGCAGCGTGCCGATCAGGGCCGCACCACCAGCCACGGGACCCAACTCGTCCCGGGCGATCTGGCCCAGGGTACGGCCGTTGCGGCGGGTGGACGCCCACAAGACCACCATGTCCTGAACGCAGCCACCGATGACGGCCCCCGTCAGCAGCCAGAGTGTGCCGGGCAGATAGCCGAACTGTGCAGCCAGGGTCGGCCCGACCAGGGGGCCGGCGCCGGCGATGGCCGCGAAATGATGGCCGAAGGTGATCCAGCGGTGGGTGGGCACATAGTCCCGCCCGTCATTCAGGCGCAGCGCCGGGGTGGCCCGGCTGGGGTCGGCTGACAGCACCTTGGCGCAAATCCAGCCGGCATAAAGACGATAGGCCACCGCATAGATGCCGAAGGCGGCCGCGATGAACCAGAAGGCGTTGATCGTTTCGCCACGATGGATGGCTATGCCGCCCAGGCAGGCGGCACCAAAGACGCCGATGGCGATCCAGATCAGGTTTTGGGCAGTTTTGGGCATTGATCATCTCCCGGATGCCGCAAGGTCATTGTTCAACCCGTTTGCTGGCGGAACCATGAAACGCCCGGAGAATGGGAAAGGCCAGCAAGAACCAGCGACATCCGATGTTCAGTACACGGATAATTACCCAGGCATCGCAAGCCGCCCGCCGCTTGAAAAGGCGACCAAGGTCGTGCGGCGGGCTGTCGCAGGCGCTCATGCCCAAGGGCCTGTCACGCCGTTCCAAAGCGCCAGCAGCCCCAGGCCCAGCAGCGCCAGTCCGGACACCCGGTCAATCCACAGCCGCAGACCCGTCCCCAGCACATGACGCATGCCCATGACCAGGGACACGACCAGAATCCACCAGAGCAGGGAACCGGTGAACACCCCGGCGACCGTCGCCAGGGCGGCCGGCATCCCCAGCCCTTCCGGCGGGGCCAGGGCCGTCAGCAGGGCGGCGAAGGTCAGAATGGTGGGGGGATTGGTCAGGGTCAGGCCGATTGCGGTCAGGAATTCCCGACCGCTGCGATCCGCTACCACCCGGCCGTCACCATTGTCGGCGGAGATCGGCGCCCGCAGCGTCTTCCACCCCAGCCAGACCAGGACCAACCCTGCCACAACATGCAGCGGAGCGGCATGGTCCAGCAGAAAGCCCGACAGGCCGGCCAGGCCCAAGGCGGCCACGATGCCATAAAGCCCATCGCCCACGGCGATGCCGCCACCGATGGCCAGACCGCGCCGCCAGCCATGGGCCAATGTCGTGCGCATGCAGAGAAGTGACATGGGGCCAACGGGGGCCGCGATGGCGGCACCGATGCCCATGGCTTTCAGGAAAAGGGGGAATTCGATCATATCCATGCTCCCAAAATGAAAAACCCCGCCGACGGGCTGTCGGCGGGGTGCTTGACGATCGTGATGTTCGGATGTGGCGGGGTGGGGGGTCTCAGCAGACCCGCTTCACCCCTCCGTCACCCGGCCACGCGCAGGCCACCGCCGGAGGGCGGGCCTGTTGTTGCGCGAAGGATGGGGTGCGGCTGGTCATCATAGGGGAAAGTTCCCGCGGAACCAGGATGCCGTCAAGGGTGATTCGGGTCAGGTCGATCAAGGCAAAGAAAAAGGGCCGACGGTTCGCACCGCCGGCCCCTTCTCGATCGATCCCGTTCCCTGACTTACAGGACGCGGGCGATTTCTTCCATTTCGAAGGCTTCGATGATGTCGCCTTCGCGGATGTCTTCGTAATTCTCGAAGGCCATGCCGCATTCGAACCCTTCGCGCACTTCGCGGACTTCGTCCTTCATGCGCTTCAGGGTCTTCAGCGTACCCTCGTGGATCACAACGTTGTCGCGCAGCAGGCGGACCTTGGCGCCGCGCTTGACGATGCCTTCGCTGATGCGGCAGCCCGCGACCTTGCCGACCTTGGTGATGTTGAAGACCTGCAGGATATGCGCGTTGCCCAGGAACTTCTCCCGCAGCGTCGGCGCCAGCATGCCGGTCAGCATCTGCCTTACGTCATCGATGATGTCGTAAATGATCGAGTAGTAGCGGATTTCGACGCCGTCGCGCTTGGCCATGTCGCGAGCCTGCGGATTGGCGCGGACATTGAAGCCCACGACCAGACCCTTGGACGCATTGGCCAGCGTGATGTCGCTTTCCGTGATGGCGCCCACACCGGACGTCAACACGCGTACCTTCACTTCCGTGTTCTCGGCCGTCAGCTTCTCCAGCGCACCGGAGATGGCTTCCACCGAACCCTGCACGTCGCCCTTGATGACGATGGGCAGTTCCTTGGCCTCGCCGGCCTGGATCTGCTTGAACATCTGCTCCAGGGAGCCGCGGCCGGACTTGGCGCTCTCGGCCTCGCGCTTCTTGCGGGCACGGTACTCGGTGATTTCGCGGGCGCGGCTTTCGCTCTCGACCACGACCATCTCTTCACCGGCCAGCGGCACGCCGCCCAGGCCCAGCACCTCCACCGGCGTGGCCGGGGTGGCGTCGGAGACATTGACGCTGCGGTCGTTGACCAGGGCACGGACACGGCCCCATTCGGAACCGGCCACGACGATGTCGCCCACCTTCACGGTGCCGCGCTTAACCAGCACGGTGGCGACCGGGCCACGACCCTTGTCCAGCTTGGCCTCGACCACCACGCCTTCGGCGGTGCGATTCGGGTTGGCCTTCAGCTCCAGGATTTCGGCCTGCAGCAGGATGGCTTCTTCCAGCTTGTCCAGGTTCAGGCCGGCCTTGGCCGACACTTCCACGTCCAGGACGTCACCGCCCATGCCTTCGACGACCAGTTCATGCTGCAGCAGTTCCTGGCGGACACGATCCGGCTTGGCCGAGGGCAGGTCGCACTTGTTGATGGCGACGATGATCGGCACGCCGGCCGCCTTGGCATGGCGGATGGCTTCGATCGTCTGCGGCATGACGCCGTCATCGGCAGCCACGACCAGCACCACCACGTCCGTGACGTTGGCGCCACGGGCGCGCATCTCGGTAAAGGCGGCGTGACCCGGCGTGTCGATGAAGGTGATCTTCGACCCGGACTTCAGCTGCACCTGATAGGCGCCGATATGCTGCGTGATGCCACCGGCCTCGCGGGCGGCGACGTCGGTCTTGCGCAGCGCATCCAGCAGCGAGGTCTTGCCATGGTCGACGTGACCCATGACGGTGACGACCGGCGGACGGGACACCAGGTCCTCGCTACGGTCGACATCACCCTTCACGCCGATTTCCACGTCGCTTTCGGCGACGCGCATCGGACGGTGACCCAGCTCCTGCACAACCAGTTCGGCGGTATCGGCGTCGATGGTCTGGGTGATGGTGGCCATCACACCCATGCGCATCAGGGCCTTGACCACATCGGCGCCACGCTCGGCCATGCGGTTGGCAAGGTCGCCGACCGTGATGACCTCCGGGATCACCACGTCGCGCGTCACCTTCTGCGTCTCCTGACGGCCGAACAGCCGCATGCGTTCACGTTCGCGGGCACGCTTGGCGGCGGCCATGGAACGCCCGCGGCGTCCCTCGTCATCCGACAGGGCCTGCGAGATGGTCATCTTGCCACCGCGACGCTTGTCGTCGACCTTGGCCTTGACCGGGGCGGCGGGGACCTTGGCGGCCACCTTGCCGGGACCGGCGACCTTGGCGCGGCGCGGACCCTCTTCCTCGTCGAAATCGGCAGTCGGGCCACCGGGGACACGCGGCGCCGGGCGGGCAGCGCCCGCATCGGTCGTCGTGGTCGTGGCGGGCCGGGCGGCATTATTGCCACCGGCCGGACGGGCCGCGGAACGATCATCATCCGCAGCCGGGGCCGCGGCATGACGGGAGCGGCTGCTCTCGCCACGGTTCGCGGCTTCGGCCTTGCGGGCGTCCTCGGCTTCCTTGCGCTTGCGCTCGGCCTCGGCGGCGGCGGCCTTCTCGGCCTCCTGGATGGCGCGCAGCTCTTCCAGCTCACGACGGCGGACGATGTCCTCGTCCAGCGGCTCCGCATTGGCCGCAGCCACCGCAGCTTCCGCCGCCGCAGCGGCCTCGGCCTCGGCGCGGGCTTCGGCCTCGGCGCGGGCCTCGGCTTCGGCGGCGTCCAGGGCTGCCTGTTCCTCTTCGGCGCTGACGCGGCGATCCTCTGCCTCGGCGGCGGACCGCAGGGCGCGGATGCGCGCCTCGCGTTCGGCATCGCTCAACTGCCGGGGGGCATTACCGCGCTGCTGGGGGCCACGGCCGCCGGCCGAACCTTCCGCAGCGCGCCGGGCGGCAGCACCACCGTCGGCCACGCCCTGGACGGCGCCCTTCTCGAAGGTCCGCTTGCGCTTGACCTCGACCGCTACTTCCTTGCCGCGCCCATGCGAGAAGCTCTGGCGCACGGTGCCGGACGCGCCGCCCCCGCCCGCCTGCTGTGCCGGGGCCGCCGGCTTCGGCTTGTTGGCCCCACCCAGTCCAAGCGTCGGGCGCCCACCCAAGGTAAGCACCTTCTTGTCGCGGTTCTGGTCGTTGGTATCGCTCATCCCTAATCCGACAGTAAGCCGTTGAAACCCAATACGCGTCCCCAAATGTTCAGGGACCCGTTCCGCCGAGCGCGGAAAGCCGTGCAACTTCGCGGCGGACCTGTGCCGCCAGCGGACCCGCCGCCAGCACCACATGCACCGCCTCATCCCGGCCCAGGGCCGCCCCAAGTTCCGCCCGATCGAACAGATCGATCAGCGGCACACCCAGCGCCTGTGCCAGGGCGTGCAACTTGCTCCGACCATCGTCGGACCCGTCGCACGCTTCCAACCACAACCCTACACTCTTTTGGCCCGCACCGCCCGTCCGGCCGATGACACCGGAACGCAATGCAGCCTGTACCTTCTCAAACCCCGGCAGCGCGCCCCCACCCTTGCGGGCCAGGCCGATCAGGCCCAGGGCACGACGACGGATCAGGCGGCGGGTCAGTGCCAGAAGATCCGGCACCGGCTTCACCCCCTGACGGGCGGCCTTGGCGAAAAGCCCCTTGGCCAGGGCCTTTTCAACCAAACCCGTCTCGGCCGTCAACCACAGCCCGCGACCGGGCAGGGTTTCGTCCACATCGGGCACCACCGTCTGGTCGGGTCCGATGACGAAGCGGACCATGCCCGCCTTGTCCTGGACCTTCCCGCTGGCGATGCAGCGGCGCAGCGGGCTTTTGCGGCCCGCCACGGCCTCCGGTTCATCGGCCTGGGCCTCGGCGTCCAATTCCGGCGGATAGCCGGGCGTCGCCTCAATGCCGCTGCTCATGAACCTGTTCCCTATAACTACGGTCACCGATGACGGACCCTGTGGGTCAGCCCTCGGCGGCCTCCTCGTCAGCGAACCAATGCGCACGGGCGGCCATGATCACTTCATTGGCCTTATCCAGCGTCATCGCGTCCTTGCCAAGGATGTCGATCAGTTCGTCACCCGCCAGATCGGCCAGATCGTCGAGCGTCTTCACGCCCTTGTCACCCAGCTTCACCAGCATGGCCGGCGTCAGCGCCTCGATATTGGCGACGTCATCTTCGACGCCCATCTCGCGACGCTTGTTTTCCAGGATCTCGTTCTGCTGCTCCAGATACGTTGCGGCGCGATTCTGCAGCTCGGCAGCCACATCCTCGTCGAACGCTTCGATCCGGGTCAGTTCATCCAGGTCGACATAGGCAATCTCCTCGACAGAGGTGAAGCCTTCGTTAACCAGCAGATGGGCGATCATGTCATCGACGTCCAGGGCCTCCATGAACAGGGCCGACCGCGACGAGAACTCGGCCTGACGGCGCTCGCGCTCCTCGGCTTCGGTCATGATGTCGATGGTCCAGCCCGTCAGCTGCGAGGCCAGACGGACATTCTGGCCGCGGCGGCCGATGGCCAGCGACAGCTGGTCGTCGGGCACCACGACTTCGATCTTGTTGCCTTCGTCATCCAGCACGACCTTGGCCACTTCGGCCGGGGCCAACGCGTTGACGACGAAGGTGGCCGGGTCGGGCTTCCAGGGGATGATGTCGATCTTCTCGCCCTGCAGCTCGCCGACGACGGCCTGGACGCGGGAACCGCGCATGCCGACGCAGGCGCCGACCGGGTCGATCGAGCTGTCCTTGGAGATGACGGCGATCTTGGCGCGCGACCCGGGATCGCGGGCCACGGACTTGATCTCGATGATGCCGTCATAGATTTCCGGCACTTCCTGCTTGAACAGGCCGGCCATGAACATCGGATGCGTGCGCGACAGGAAGATCTGCGGCCCGCGCGGTTCCTTGCGCACGTCGTAGATATAGGCGCGCACACGGTCACCGACCTTGAAATGCTCGCGCGGCAGGCACTCGTCGCGGCGCAGGATCGCTTCGGCGCGGCCCAGGTCGACGGTGACATTGCCATATTCGACGCGCTTGACCAGACCGTTCACGATCTCGCCCTTGCGGTCGATATATTCGTTGTACTGGCGCTCGCGCTCGGCCTCGCGCACCTTCTGCACGATGACCTGCTTGGCCGTCTGGGCGGCGATGCGGCCGAAATCGATGGGCGGCAGCGGATCGACGATGAAATCACCGATCTGCGCCTTCGAATTCTTGCGACGGGCCTTGGCGAGATCGACCTGGACGGCCTCATTCTCCACCGTCTCCACCACTTCCATGTGGCGGGTCAGCTGGATATCGCCCGTCTTGCGGTCGATGCGGGCGCGGATGTCGTGCTCATGCCCGTACTTGGAACGGCCAGCCTTCTTGATGGCCTCTTCCATAGCTTCGAGCACATGCTCCTTGTCGATGTTCTTCTCGCGGGCGACCGCGTCGGCTACTTGAAGCAGTTCCATCCTGGCGAACCCTGCCTTCTATGCTGAATCAGACCGAACCGGCGCCGGCTTCGGCGTCGTTCTGGTCATCGGTGGTGTCGCTATCCTGGTCACTATCCTGACCCTTGCGGGCGAAACGCCCCGGGCCCTTCTTCTTGGAAGCCTTGTCCGCTTTATCCGCCTTCGGCCCCTGATGATCACTCTTGGGACGTTTCACGGGCTTGGCCGTGTCGTCCACATCCATCTGCCCGCCTTCGGTGCCGGCGGCCAGTCCCTGGTCGGCGGCGGCTGCGGCCAGCAGCGCGTCGGTCAGTTCCAGCCTGGCCTTGGCCACCTGGGCGAAGGGGATTTCCGCCACTTCCACCAGGTCGGGATCAATCTCCACCGGCTTGGCCTTGGCCGAAACCTTGGCGCCCGGCTTGCGCTTGGGCGGCTGCGAGGTCTTGGCGTCCAGCGCGATCAGCACATTTTCGCCTTCCACCCCGTAAAGGGTGCCGCGAAAACGCTTGCGTCCATCCAGGGGAATGTCCGTTTCGATCCGGGCCTCCAGGCCCTTGAACCGTTCGAAATCCTTCAGGCGGGTCAGCGGCCGGTCGATGCCGGGGCTGGACACTTCCAGCGTATAGGCCGACGCGATCGGGTCTTCCACGTCCAGAAGGGCGGAGACCGCATGGGAAATGTCGGCGCAATCCTCCACGGTCATGGCGTCGCCATCGGCGCGGTCGGCCATGATCTGCAGGGTCGGGCGCTGCCCGCCGGAAATCTGCAGGCGCACGATCTCATACCCCATGGCCTCGACCGAGGGGGTGATGATGCCGCCGATGCGTTCCAGCACGTCCATTCGCGTTCCAACTCCAACCCGGCCGCCGGCAGTCCGATCGGCAAGGCCCAGATAAACAAAAAGGCGGGCCAAAGGCCCACCCGCAAAGCAGACCAGCCTGCCAACGATGCTCGCTGGCCGGTCCGTATGGGATAAAGATGACGGTTATATAGACCCGTTCGCCGCGGGAGGAAAGACGGAAATGCGCCGGAGGTGGCACTCACCCCGCCCAGTTCGCGCATTCCTGCCCCCCGGTTGACGGGAACGGACCGCCCGATCCGTTCCCGCCGGAAGCTTATACCGTGTCCCGGTGATCGCAACCGATCACCGGGCTTTAATCGCCAGCGCCGCCGGCTCGGCTACGCCGCATGTGCGGTGCTGTGGCCGTCGCCGCCGTACCAATTCCCGATGAGTCCGGCTCACCGGAAATTGGTATCAGAAGCTCACCCGGGCTGTCAGCTTGACGATGTGGGTGCTGACATTATCGGCACCGTCGCCCTTGGCGTTGATCCAGAGGTAACGGTAGCCGGGGGCAATGGTCAGGCCATCGAACAGCGCGATGTTCAGGCCCGCTTCGCCGAAGGCGGCGGCGTGGGTGCCGTTGTTGATCGCCAGCAGTCCGGCATCATTGTCCAGGTGCGCGACACCGCCGCCCAGGCCGACATAGGGCTGGTACTTGGCGGTAACGGGCAGGTCGACATAGGCGCCGGCCATGGCCGTCCACAGGGTGACATCCCCCGTGGGCTTGGTCAGGGTCGGATACTTGGTCTTCAGGGCTGTGGTCAGCGTGCCGTCGATGTCGGCGATGCGACCATAGGTGCCTTCCAGCTCGAAGCGGTAATCATCCAACCGATAGCCGGCGGCCAGACCGCCCGCGAACTTGTTCTGGCTGTCGCCCTTGGCGGCGGACCAGGCGGGGTGATGGGAATAGTCGCTGCCCAGGAAGGCGGAGACGGAGGAGGCGACATAGGGGCCATCCTCGGCGCGGGCGGCGCCGACGGCGGACAAAAGCATGGCCGCTGCGGCCAGCAGATGTTTGGTCTTCACGGGTATTGTTCCTGCTTGATCTGTCACACGCCCCTGGCGCGACAGATAAGGCTTTGCGCGGCAATGCGAAAGCCCCTGCAGGGGGGAAATGGGTCCACTATTTCGCAGACCGGGTGTGCCTTATCCTGTCTTGGCCGCATCGGTGGCGCCGGTCTTCGCGGCGGGGCGGGGGGTGGCAACGCCGCCCACGGCCAGGGCCAGACGGTTGCTGGCGGTTTCCACCTGTTCCTCCAGCAGCGCCAGCGCATGTTCCCGGGGCAGGCCGGGCGGAATGGGGGGCAGGAACTCGATGGTGATCAGGCCCGGCCGCTTGATGAAGGTCTTGCGGCCCCAGAATACGCCGGAATTCACGGCCATCGGCACCAGCGGCACACCCAGATCGCTGTACAGCAGGGCGATGCCGACCTTGTAAGGCCGGTATTCGCCCACCGCAACGCGGGTGCCCTGGGGGAAGATCACGATCTCGCGCCCCATGTCGCGCATCACGCGGGCCCCGCGGACCAGCGAATTGATGGCGGCCCCGCGCTTCCCGCGCTTCACGGGGATCAGCTTGGCCTTCCAGGCGTACCAGCCCCAGAGCGGGATATAGAGCAGCTCATGCTTCAGCACGATCGAGGGATCGTGGAAAAGCAGATGCAGCTTCATCGTCTCCCACATGGACTGGTGCTTGGCGCCCACCAGATAGGCCCCGTCCCTGGGCAGGTGCTCCACGCCCTTCACCTCGTAGCGCAGGCCGATGATGGTGCGTTCCAGGAAGGATAGGCTGCGCAGGTAAAACCGTATCATCACCAGCGCCACCGACCGCGGCATGACCATGATCCAGACGATGCCCGTGCAATAGACGGCCGTCCAGACGAAGAACAGGATGTTGAAGAGCAGCGAGCGGACAAACAACATGCGCGTATGGTCTCCCGGCGGTGCGGCGGCCGCCCATTAAGGCCAAGCCGCCCCGGCTTGTCCAGGCCGGGCACCGCCGTTGCAGGGGTGCCCTTCTCAACCCGCAGGGGCGCGCGGCCCCGTCAGGGCGGCGCGGGCCAGGGCCAGCAGATATTTGTTGTATTCGCTGACGATCAGCTCCGCCGTGCCGGGCCAGCCCCACCAGCCATCCAGCCGCACCTTCGGCGGCGAAACGGGGTGTGGTACCAGGGTGACGCCCGGCAGGGCGCGGCGGAATTCCACCAGGCTGCGCGGCATATGGTAATTGGCGGTGACGACGCGCAGGCTGTGGAATCCCTCGTCCGCCATCCAGCGTGCCGTCTCCACGGCATTGCCCTCGGTATCGTCGGCGTCGTAGCCCAGCTCGACACAGCATTCCAGATCGTTGCCGGACTTGGAGGACAGGGCCAGCAGCTCCCGCACTTCCACGCCGCGGTAAACGCCGCTGATGAACAGTTTGCGGGCCTTGCCGGCCCGAAGCAGGTCGAAGCCGACCGACAGCCGCGCGCTGCCACCGGTCAGGACGACGATGCCGTCGGTGGTGATGGCGTCGTCGGGCGCCTGCCGCGGCAAGGATGCCGCGAACAGGAACAGGCCGATGGCCCAGGTTGCCGCCAGCGCCGCCCCCGTCAGGGCCGGCCCGCGCAAGGGCCGGGGAAGCAGCCGCCCAATCACGGCAGCCGCCCCAGTGCGCGCATGACGGTCAATCGCGCTGTGGCGGCAGCCAGGATCACGGCCGTCACGGGCACGGCCGGCAGCCAGGCCCAATCGCGCAGGTTCAGCGCCATGTCGGGCAGCAGCGACGCGTCCAGCCCGCGGCCCGCCTGCTGCAGGCCCCAGAGCGTGGCCAGCGCCAGCAGGAAACCGATGCCGCCGCCCAGCAGCGACTGGCGCATCATGTGGCTTTGGAACTGGCCGGCGACATAGCCGTCGGTGGCGCCCATGACATGCAGCAGTTCCACCTCGTCCCGATGGACCGCGAATCCGGCGCTGGCGGCGAAGATGATGGAGGCGACGCCGGCCCCGCCGATCAGGGCGATGATGCCCACGGACAGGGCCTGGACCGTGCGGGCCAGCCGGCGCAGATCGCCCAGCCATCGGGCCGGGTCCTCCACCGTCACGCCCGGCGCGGCGCGGTTCAGCTGTTCGGTCAGATCGTCGATCCTGGCGCCATCGGCCAGACGGACATCGATCAGCGCGGGCAGGGGCAGTTCGGCGACCAGCGCCCCGTCTCCCAGCCAGGGTTCGACCAGGGCCCGCGCATCGGCGTCCGACAGGCGGCGGGCATCGACGACAAAGACACTGCCCGACAGCGCATCCATCACCTTGCGCACCCGTTCTTCCTGGTCGCGGACGCCGTTGGGGCCGGTGGGGGCCACCTGCACGGTCATGCCGGATGACAGTTCGCTGTCCCAGCGCCGGGCCAGGCCCGACAGGATCAGCGACGCCGCCAGCGCCAGCGCTGCCAGATAGACCATCAAGGCGATGATCCAGGGCAGGAAGCGCCCGGTGGCATCCTGGCTCAACGGAATGTCGAAATGCGCGCGGCGGCCCATCTTTACCCTGATCCGGCGGAAGTCGGCGGGCGGCCCTGCCACCCTTGATGAAGGTCACAGGAATGGCACGGGCAAACCGGCGCGTAAAGCAGGGGATCGTGTCGACGCCCCATCCGATGGAGGTAGCGGTGCCCCCAACCCCCAACCTTGCGCTGCACCCGGCGGCCCGCCTATAAGGATAGGGAGCCCCCGTGCCTGCACGGGCGACCCCGATTTCCCACCAGCAATCCGGCGCCCCTCCGCGATGATCCTCTCCTGCCCGTCCTGCGCCAAACGCTTCATGCTCGACGGGCGGCTGTTGGGTGAGGGCCGCAAGGTCAAGTGCGGACAGTGCGGCCATATCTGGTTCGCCGAACCTGCCATGGCCCTTTCACCGCCGCCCCCGCCCCCCCGGCGGGAGGTGCCGGTCGAGCGGTCAGGCGCGCGGACTGCCGCGTCCGCAGCCAATGCCGCCCCGACCATCGCCAAGGTGGAGCGCCCAGGGTCGGGGACGCCGGCATCGCGACCGGCCGCACGGCCGGCGGCCCGCAACGCCCCCGCCAGTCCACCACCGCCGCCGCCGTCCAAGGATATTTTCGACGAACGGCCGACGCTGTTCGACGATCCGCCGGCCGATGACGAATTGTCGGGGTTGGCCCAGGACGCCCTGTCGGGCAGCTTCGAATCCAGCCGGTTCGATGCCGACGGCGAGGATATGGGCATGGCCCGGCCCTTCCGGCCGCGCCCCATGCCCAAGGGCAGCAACCTGCCGGCCATGCCGGGAAAGGCCAGACGCTTCAGGAAGGCGACCGTCGCCGCCTGGATGGGGCTGCTGCTGGTCGTTGGCGGGGCCGGTACGGGCATCGTGCTGGGCAAGGACGAGATCATCCAGGCCTGGCCGGCCTCCTTCCTGCTGTATGAAATGGTGGGGCTGGCCGAACTGCCGGGCACGGGTCTGTCGGATCCGGGCGATCCCAGGAACACGAAGGTCGAGGTGCGCGACGTCGAGGGCGTGAACCTGCTGTTCGTGACCGGGGAGATCGCCAACAAGTCCGACACGCAGCGCGACGTGCCCGACATCCAGGCCGTGGCGCTGGGAGAGGATGGCAAGGAACTTTACGCCTGGCGCATCATCCCGCCCGTGCGCCGCCTGTTCCCCAACCAGTCGACCAAGTTCGAAAGCCGCATGCCCGAGAAGGAGGGCAGCCAGGCCAAGAGCATCAGCTTCCGTTACGTGGCGCCGGAGCCGGTCGGCGGGCATTGACACGGGTTGGTTTTCCGACCCCCCCGTGTCCCCGAAATCCGGGGCTGCACCGTTACCGCGGGGCGGGGCGGGAGGCGAGACGCCAATGCTTGGCCTGGGAATAGTTGCGGGCCAGGAACTGGTAGGTCTTCTTCAGCACGGCCTCGAACGGACCGCCCTTTTCGACCGTCACCGCTTCCCAATCCTCCATCACCTCGTCCCAGGGCAGCAGGGTCTGGTGCAGGTCGTCCCGCATTTCGCGGATATAGGCGATGTTCTTGTCGAACTTCAGCAGCATGGACAGGATTTCGCCTGTCTGCGCATCCACCTGGTCGAAGCGCTGCCCCATGTCGGTCAGGGGCGGTAATGACAGTGTCTGCATGCGGACGATTTCCTCACGCAGATTGCGTTCATTCTTGTAGATGCGGTGTGCATCCTCCAGCCCGTCGCGGATCTTCTGCAATTTGGCGCAGCGTTCGCGCAGCGCCTCAATGTAGGACAGTTCCTTGGCCAGCAGGTCGATGCGGGTTTCCACCTGCTCCTCGGCGTTGCCGGTCAGGGCCAGCTTGTTGGCGATCATCTGAAACGCCTCGCGCACGCGGGCCTTGGTGCCGGGGTCCTCCACCACCTGCTCCAGCTGTTCCGGGCTGGAAATCACCGTTTCGCCACCCGTCAGCCAGGTGACCATCTGCACGGTCAGGCGTCCCTTGGCGATGTTGAAATGCTTGTCATCGACCCGCCAGGAAGCGGTGCCATCAATCAGTTCGTTGGGAATCGTGTCGCCGGGGCGGATTTCCCGCACATATTTCAGACCCTTCGATGCCATGTCCAGCAACTGGCCGTCGAAGCTTTTCGGGTCGATCTTGAATTCGTTGCACAGTTTGGCGATGGCGACTTCGGCCTGCACCTTGCCCAGCATGAAGCGCATCACCGGTTCCTCCGCCGATTTGGACCAGACGAATCGGCAGCCCTCGACCGTGAACACCTTGTGCTCAAACACGAAATGTGTGCTGCGGTTCGGGGCGGGCTGGATACCTTGGCTCATGCTGGACGACGGACCGGATGGAAGACGGAGGATTTTTCATCCATAGCACGGTACGCGCCGTCCCGCCGCGTCAATTCCCAACAGGGTCCGAAGATCGGACTTCCAGCCGGGGTGGCCGGTCACGGGTGCGCCAACAATTGAGTGGTTTCAGCAGGATTTCCCCCTTTCGCGGCCGGGGCTTGGCGCGGTAGCTTGGGGGCGGACCTTTGAATTGCTTTGCACGGATACAGATGCCGCCCAGCCCGATCGCATCCACCGCAGTCCCGGCCGTAGAGGTGGAGGCGCTGCATAAGCGTTTTGGCGACAATGAGGTGCTGAAGGGCGTTTCCCTGTCGGCCAAAGAGGGCGAGGTGGTTGCCCTGATCGGTTCCTCCGGGTCGGGCAAGAGCACGCTGCTGCGCTGTATCAACCTGCTGGAAATCCCGGACGAGGGCATTGTGCGCATCGGCGGTGAACAAATCGCCATGAAGCGCACCGCCCGCGGCGTCCATCCCGCGGACGGCCGCCAGGTCGACCGCATCCGCCAGCGCTGCGGCATGGTGTTCCAGAGCTTCAATCTCTGGACTCACATGACGGTGCTGGAAAACATCATCGAGGCGCCGGTACATGTGCTGGGCCAGCCCAAGGATCAGGCTGTGGCCAAGGCGGAGGCCCTGCTGGCCAAGGTCGGCCTGTCGGCAAAGCGCGACGCCTACCCGTCGCAGATGTCGGGCGGGCAGCAGCAGCGCGCGGCCATCGCCCGCATGCTGGCCATGGAACCCAAGGTCATGCTGTTCGACGAGCCGACTAGCGCGCTGGACCCCGAACTGGTGGGCGAGGTGCTGAAGGTCATGCGCGACTTGGCGACAGAGGGGGCGACCATGCTGATCGTCACGCATGAGATGGCGTTCGCCCGCGACGTGTCGCACAAGGTCGTGTTTCTGCATCAGGGGCGCATCGAGGAGGAGGGGACGCCGGCCGAAGTGTTCGGCAACCCCAAGTCGGAGCGCTGCCGGCAGTTCCTGACCCGCGAGGGTCAACGCTGAACCCGACCCTGACCGGCCGCCAAGGCCGCTTGGATCGGCGACGATAAATAAGCAATCCGGACAGGACAGGTTCTGGGGGAGTATCGGACGATGAAGAAGTTGATGGCGGCCCTGACATTGGCGGGCCTGATGGCGCTGACGGGCTGCGGCAAGGATGAGGCCAAGAAGGCCGAGCCGGCGGCCGCGACAGCAGCTGGCATTCCCAACCCGCTGCGCGTGGCCACGGAAGGTGCCTATCCGCCCTACAACATGGTTGATGCATCCGGCAACCTTGTCGGGTTCGAAATCGACATGATGAAGGATGTGTGCAAGCGCATGGGCACCGAATGCCAGTTCATCGCCCAGGCCTGGGACGGCATGATCCCCGCCTTGCAGGCCGGCCGCTTCGACGCCATCGTCGCCGGCATGTCCATCACCGATGAACGCCGGCAGGCCGTCGATTTCTCCGCCGGCTACACCACCACACCCGCCTATCTGGTGTCGGCCAATGCCAACCCGCTGCAAAATGTGGATTACGGGGTGGAGCGTGTCGACCTGACGGAGATCAGCGCGGAGGAGCAGGCCAGCCTGGACAAGCTGCGCAGCCTGTTGAAGGGCAAGGTGCTGGGCGTGCAGACCAGCACCATCCACGCCAATTTCGCCGACAAGTACCTGTCCGACGTGGTGGAGATCCGTCGTTACGACACGCAGGAGAATCTGGCGCTGGACATGCAGACGGGCCGCGTCGAGATCGGTCTGGCCGACGCCATCACCTGGAATGCCTTCCTGCAGCGTCCGGAAGGCAAGGATTTCAGCTATTTCGGTCCCGGCTTCGACGGGGGCCTGTTCGGCAACGGGCAGGGCATTGCCATCGCCAAGAACCGGTCGGAACTGCTGGCAGCCCTGAACAAGGCCCTGGCCGACATGAAGGCCGACGGGACGATGAAGACCCTGTCGGTGCAATGGTTCGGCTTCGACAGTTCGATGCCCTGATTTAGCCGCTTACCGGGGGAAGGGCGGCTTCCCCCTTCCGACCCGCTTGCCAGGAGTGCAGCCATTGTCGCAACAGGAATACCGGCCCTTCGTGCTGAACTGGCGCCTGACAGAGGTGCATGGCTGGGGTTTGGTCGGCACGCATACCTGCCTGCACCTGCTGCGGACGGGCGGGGCCGTTTTCCTGTATGACCAGCCCGACATGGGCACCATGCGGCCGAACACGCAAGAAGCCCTCAGGCCCCTGTGTGAGCCGTCGGCCCGCCTGCGGGCGATCATTGATCAGTCACAGGCGGCCGGGCAGCGGCTCTATCTGCAGAACGGCGTCTGCCTCTACGCGCTGGGTGGCCAGATGCAGCCGCACCTCTCCACGCAGCCTTTCTATGGCGACAAGAATATCGGCGTCGGCGCCTTCACCGACACCAACCTGTCGCCGACGGCCATTGCCGACAGCCTCAGCTACAGCCGCGTCGTCATCCATTCGAGCTACAACAAGCAGGTGCTGGCCGATCACGGCATTGCCTCGGACTGCGTGTTTCAGGGGATCGACCCGACGGAGGTGTCGCCTGGGCCGCGCATGGGCCGTTTCGGCGACCGCTTCGTCATCTTTTCCGGCGGGAAGATCGAGTTCCGTAAGGGACAGGATATTGTCGTCGCGGCCTTCCGCGCCTTCCAGCAGCGCCATCCCGAGGCGCTGCTGGTCACGGCCTGGGGCAATTTCTGGCCGGCAACCGCCCTCAGCCTGGCGGAGAGCACGATCCTGTCCGTTCCGCCGGGCTTTGCCGCCACAGGCTATGTCGATGTGGCGGGCTGGCTGCGGGCCAACGGCCTGCCCGAGGGCTCGTTCCAGGACCTGGGCTTCCTGACGCGTGAACATATCGCGGGGGTCTTGCGCGAATGTGATCTGGGCGTCTTCCCCAATCGCTGCGAACCCGGCACCAACCTAGTGGCGATGGAGGCCATGGCCTGTGCGATGCCCGTCATCCTGTCGGCCAATACCGGCCATATGGACCTGATCGGGGATGACCGCACCTATGTGCTGAACCGGCAGCGCCCCGTCACCAACCCCGACGGCAATCGCAATTACTGGGGGGAGAGCGACGTGGAGGAATTGCTGGAGGCGATGGAATTTGCCTATCAGAACCGCGACGACGCCCGTGCCAAGGGTATTGCCAGCTCCGAATGGGTGCTGGGCAATCGCCGCTGGGACCAGTTCGCCGCCGAATTCGTGGAAACCTGCGCCCAATGATCCAGACCCCGCCCCGCAGCGCCGCGAGGCCGCCCCATGCTTGACCTGCTTCGTTTCGGTGCCGACGGGTGGGGAGACGAAATCGCCTCCGGCGCGGTCATGACCCTGTCCGTCGCCGTGCTTGCCTATCTGATCGGGATCGCTGCCGGGTCGCTGGCGGCGGCGGCCAAGCTGGCCGGGCCCGCCCCTTTGCGCTGGCTGGCGGCCACTTATACAACGGTCGTGCGCGGTGTGCCGGCCCTGCTGGTCATCTGGCTGCTGTTCTTTGGCGGTTCGGGCCTGATCACATGGCTGGCGGTTTTGTTCGGGTATGACGGACGGGTTGAACTGTCGGCCTTTGCTGTTGGTGTGTCGGCCGTCGGCATCGTGTCGGGCGCCTATGCGACAGAGGTGATCCGTGGCGCCCTGCAGGCCGTGCCCAAAGGACAGATCGAGGCGGCGCGTGCGCTGGGCATGCACCGTTTCCTGATCCTGCGCCGCATCCTGGTGCCGCAGGCCCTGCGCTATGCCCTGCCGGGCCTGGGCAATGTCTGGCAGATGACCCTGAAGGACACGACGCTGGTGTCGGTTGTCACGCTGGCGGAGCTGATGCGACAAGCCTATATGGGCATGCAGTCGACCCGGCAGCCCTTCGTCTTCTACGTGACGGCGGCCATCCTCTACATGATCATGACCACCCTGTCGGAAGCCGGTTTCCGCGCCCTGTCGCGCCGGGCCGAACGCGGCGTGCGCCGCGCCGTGGCGAATTGAGGGAGGGCGGCCAATGGTACCGGATCTGATCCTTTCCTCCCTGCCGTCACTGATGGCTGGCACCTGGGTGACCGTGCAACTGGTCGTCATCGCGCTGGCGGCGGGCTTCGTACTGGCCCTGGCCGTCGCCTTTGGCCGGCTGTCCTCCCACCGGGCCGTTTCCGGCGTTACGGGCGTTTATGTCTTCCTGTTCCGGTCCACGCCGCTGCTGGTGCAGATTTTCCTGATCTATTACGGGTTGGGCCAATTCCAGGCGGTGCGGGAAAGCCTGCTGTGGCCGATCCTGCGCGAGCCCTATTGGTGTGCCATCATCGCGCTGACGCTGAACACAGCGGCCTATACAGGGGAAATCCTGCGCGGCGGCATTCAGGCCGTGCCCTTCGGCCAGATCGAGGCGGCGCGCGCGCTGGGCATGTCGCGGCCGCTATTGTACCGGCGCATCGTGCTGCCGCAGGCGTTGCGTCAGATATTGCCCGCCTATGGGAACGAGATGATCCAGATGGTGCAGGCCACCTCGCTGGCCAGCACCATCACCCTGATGGAACTGACAGGCGCGGCCCGCGCCATCGCGTCGCGCAGCTTCCAGCCCGTGGAGATGTTCATCATCGCCGGGGCCATCTATCTGGTCATGAATTTTGCCATCGCCCAGGGCATCCGCTGGGCGGAACGCCGCACGGCCGTGGGGTGATCCCTGACAGGGGCAGCGGGGGTGCGTCTGCCGCCCCCGCTGCCGCGACGATCAATAGCCGGCCGCGTGGCCGTCCACGCGCATTTCCGTGCCGGCGCGATAGACGCCATTCACAGTGTCGCGCTGGATGGCCTCGTAACTGCCGTAATGCAGGCCGGGCTTCACTTCCACCTTGTGGCCGCGCTTGCGCAGCTCCTCGATGACGGCGGGCGATACGCCCTGTTCGACATAAAGGGTGCCGACGCCGTCGCCTTTCTCCCCTGTCGGTTCGGGCGAGCCTTCATGCTGCCAGCGGGCGGCATCGCCGGCTTCCTGCACATTCATGCCGAAATCGATCATGTTGACCAGGACCTGCACATGGCCCTGCGGCTGCATGGCCCCGCCCATGACGCCATAGGCGGCAAAGGGCTGGCCATCCTT
Organism: Hydrogenophaga intermedia; assembly: GCA_943371025.1. Taxonomy (GTDB): domain Bacteria; phylum Pseudomonadota; class Alphaproteobacteria; order Azospirillales; family Azospirillaceae; genus Niveispirillum. The sequence goes on along the minus strand of CALRTC020000009.1, from coordinate 82,011 downwards.
GGTGACGAAGCCGGGGATGATGGTATGGAAAGGGCGCTTGCCGGGCGCATAGACGTTGGGGTGCTTGGGATCCAGCGCGAACTGTTCGCCGCGATCCTGCAACATGAAGCCCAGCCCGTCCGGCACCAGGCCGGAGCCCATGCCACGATAGTTGGACTGGATGAAGGCCACCATCAAGCCATCCTTGTCGGCGGTCGACAGGAAGATCGTGTCATGGCTTTCCGGCATCAGGCCGGTTTCGGGCGCGCCGGCCTTGCCCATGTCGATCAGGGCCCGGCGCTTGGCGGCGTAATCCTTGGAAATCAGCGTGCTGATGGGCAGCTTCACGAATTCCTGATCGGCGTACCAGCGCGAGCGGTCGGCAAAGGCCAGCTTCTTGGCTTCTACCGAGACATGGATGAAGTCGGCGCTGTTATGCCCCATCTTCTTCAGGTCATAGCCCTCCAGGATGTTCAGCATCTGCAAGGTGGCCAGCCCCTGGCCGTTGGGCGGGATCTGCCAGACATCATAGCCGCGGTAATTGGTGGAGATCGGATCCACCCACTGCGCCTTGAAATCCGCGAAATCCTCGTACCGCAGCGGGCCGCCAATGCGCTTCATATAGGCGTCGATGGTCCGGGCGATGGGGCCCTTGTAATAGGCGTCATGGCCGCCCTTGGCGACGATGGACAGCGACTTGGCCAGATCGGGATTGCGGAAGATCTGGCCGGCGACGGGTGGCTTGCCGTCGATCAGATAGGTTTTGCGGGCATTGTCCAGTTCCTCGATCACGCCCGTCATTTGTTCGAACCGCTTGAAATTGCCGGCCCAGCCCTTGGCGATGAAGGGGGAAACGGGGGCGCCGTCATTGGCATAGGCGATGGCCGGGGCCAGCACCTTTTCCATGGGCAGCTTGCCGTATTTCTTGTGCATCTCGAACCAGCCGGCCACAGCACCGGGCACGGTGACGGACAAGGACCCGTGCGACGGGATGGGCTTGCCCGGGCCCAGACGCTTGACCAGATCATCCAGGCTCTGCCCCTTGGGCGCGCGGCCGGACGCGTTCAGACCCACCACCTTCTTGGCCTTGGGGTCCCAGATCAGGGCAAACAGGTCGCCGCCCATACCGCTGCCCGTGGGTTCCAGCAGACCCAGCGTGGCGTTGGCGGCGATGGCGGCGTCAACGGCGGAGCCTCCCTGCTGCAGGATGGAGATGGCGACCTGGGTTGCCAGCGGCTGGCTGGTGGCGGCAGCACCATTTCTGGCGATGATCTCAGACCGGCCGGCGAAATTGGCGCCGACCAGACGGTCGCCACGCCCCGGCTGGGCCCCGTCCACATAATCGGCCGCCACGGCCATGTCCGTCATGATCGGCATCAGTCCCAGCGTCCCCAGCAGAAGTGCCGCCAACCTGCGCCTGGTCTTGCTCTGCATTGTCCGATTGCCTTCCTGTGCATGGATGGGCCTTCGCCCCTGTCCCTTTTGTCCGCCGGTTTCCCAGCATCCTTGCTTGTACGTCTGGACCGGCGCAGCGGCAACCCTTGCAGCACCCCCGGCCCCCGTGCCAGCCTGCACCCTTCGCGTAGCCCTGTCGGAGATGTAATCGTGCGGGTGATGGTCAATGGCGTGCCGCTGTATTTCGATGTCGAAGGGGCGGAACTGGTGCCCGATGGCGGCTCGTTGCGCAAGAAGCCGACGCTGCTGCTGCTGCATGGCGGTCCCGGTTTCGACCATGCCAGTTTCAAGCCCACCTTCAGCGGGCTGGCCGATGTCGCCCAGGTGATCTATCTGGACCATCGCGGCCAGGGACGCAGCGGCGGGGATGACCGCGCCACCTGGACGCTGCCGCAATGGGCCGATGATGTGAAGGGCTTCTGCGACGCGCTGGGCATCGAAAAGCCCTTCGTGCTGGGGAACAGCTTCGGCGGCTTCGTCGCCATGGAATATATGCGCCGCCATCCCGGCCATGCGGCGGGCATCATCCTGTCGTCCACGGCGGCACGCATGCAGCTGGACCTGATCGTCGCCGCCTTCGCCCGCCGCGGCGGTCCGGCCGTGGGCCAGGCGGCGCAGGATTTCTGGTCGGCGCTGACAGCCGACAAGGTGGCACCCTATGCCGCCCAGGTCATGCCGTTCTATACGGTGAAGGCGCCCATGGACGGTCCGGGCCGCGCCCGCTCCATCATGAAGCCGGAGGTGCTGGAACATTTCTCCGGCCAGGGTGGCGAAATGTGGGGCATGGATTTCCGCGACAGCCTGCCCAAGGCCGCCAGCCCCGTGCTGGTGCTGTGCGGGGACCAGGACCCGATCACCCCCTGGGAATGTTCGGAGGAAATCATCTCCCTGCTGCCACCGGCCACCAGCCGCCTGCACCGGTTTCCCCATTGCGGGCACGGCACTTTCCGCGACGATCCTGAGGGCACCTTCGCCCTGATACGCCAGTTCATGGGCGCGTGATGGGTCCAGTGTGAGGGACGTCACTGCGGCGGAGGCCGGGTCAGTTCAAAGCCTCACCAGTTCCGGTTGAACAATGCTCATGCCCATGACGCCGCAAGCCACCCTTCGATCCGTTCCGTTCCTGCTGGCCTGCCTGGCCTCCGCCTTGCCGGCGGGGGCGCAGGCTGCCCGCACGGCAGGGGCGGAGACGGGTACGCTGACCCTGATCCTGGAAAATGACCTGTTCTACAATCTGGACCGCCATTACACCAACGGGGTGGAGGCGGTGTGGACGACGGCACGGGACGAGGTGCCGGACTGGACCCGCCGCTGGGCCCGGCTGGTGCCGTTCTTCGCCCAGGACGGCCATGTCCGGGCCGTCTTCTCCCTGGGTCAGAACATGTATACGCCCAGCGATATCAAGCTGGTGGACCCGCCCTTGACGGAACGGCCCTATGCCGGCTGGCTGCACGGTTCGGCCGGCCTGATCAATGAGAATGGCCAGCGCATGGATCAGTTGCAGCTGACCCTGGGCATGGTCGGTCCGGCCTCGCTGGCTGAACCGACGCAGAAGATCGTCCACCGCCTGACCGATGCGCCAAAGCCGATGGGCTGGGGCACGCAGCTGCATAACGAACCGGGCGTGGTCATCACCTATCAGCGTAGCTGGCGGCATGACCTGCTGGAAAGCACCGGATTTGGCGTCGATATCATGCCGCATGTCGGCGGCGCCGTGGGCAATGTCTCCACCTATGCCGATGCGGGTTTCATGCTGCGGGCCGGCTGGCAACTGCCCGCCGATTTCGGCCCGGCCCGCATCCAGCCCTCGCTTCCCGGCAGCGGCTTCTTCGAACCCGACGCCCGCCATCCGGTCGGCTTCTACGCCTTCCTGGGCTTTTCCGGCCGGGCCGTGGCCCGCAACATCTTCCTGGATGGCAACAGCTTCCGCGACAGCCGGTCGGTGGACCGCAAGACCTGGGTCGGCGATGTCCAGGCCGGCTTCGCCGTCAATGTCTATGACGCCCGCATCACCTACACCCATGTCTTCCGCAGCCGGGAATTTGTCGGTCAGGATGAAGGCGATGAATATGGCGCCGTGGCCGTGACCTGGCAGTTCTGAATCCAATCAGATCAACGCAGCGAAAGGGCGCAGGATAGAGAACACAGGCGTCCAGGACGACTGTGAACCGGGACATTTCAGTAACCCAGGCCCAGTTCCTGGGCCTCCGCCGTCAAGGCATCCAGGGCGGTTGACCGCGCCTGTGAATTCCGTTGTTTGAAGGCTTGCAGGTCGGTGAAGCGCACGCGACGATGGGTGCCGACCTTATGGAAGGGCAACTGGCCTGTTTCCAGCAGCTTGACGAGATGGGGGCGGCTGACATTCAGGAAATCAGCCGCCTCCTGTGTCGTCATCTCGGCATGGACGGGGATCACCGTCACCGCATTGCCTTGCGACATTTCCAGCAGAAGATGGGACAGCAGCTCTCTGACGGCGCCGGGTAGGGGCAGTATGGGGCCATTGTCGATCTGCACCCGCAACGGCCGGCCGGCATTACGGGACAGGATGCGGCTCGACTCCGTGGCCAGTTCAGAATCTTCGGCCGACGGAATCACGGTTCCCTCACGATCCAACAGCGCGTTCATCTTCCTGCTTCCATAAGGCGGACCATACCCCATATCCGGTACATATGGGGTATGTCGCCTATAAACGCAATAATCGAAACGACAACTATCCCCCATAGGTTCGCCGGAACCCTTCCGTCACCTTGGCGATGAAGGCGGGGTCGCGGTCACGCCAGTAGCGGGGATCGGCGATCATGCGGTTCAGGTCCTGGCCATCATGGCCGTCCGTCTCCGGCCCGGCGCGCAGGACCCTGGGCTCCCCGCCGCCCTCAGCCATCATGCGATGCAGGGCCAGCACCCCGTCGGCCGTGCCGGACAGGGCGGACAGCAGGGGCGGCGGCAGGTTGCGCTCTCCCCAGGCCAGGATCTGGCCCGACAGGTCGCGCCATTTCTCCTCTCCACCGAAATGGCTGACCAGCTTTTCAAGCTCCCGTTCGGCCTGGAAGCCCTCGGCCATCTCCTGCAGCAGCGGCAGCAGGCGCTCGGCTGCCAGATCGTAGAGCAGCTGGGCCTGATCGGGGGTGTAGGATGCGGCGAACAGGCGCTGGTTGATGGCGTCGTCCGGTTCGAACAGACCATGGTCGCAGCGGATGCAGTAATCGTCCGGCTTTTCCGGCACGCCCAGCAGGGTCAGGGCACGGGCCTTCTCCGCTGCCGGGTCGGGCGGGGTGGACATTTTCCGCTCCAGCTCCTGATAGGATTTCAGCAGGGCCTCAATGCGGATGGTTCCGTTCTCCCCGTCCCAGAACTTGGCCGGGACATGGTCGGGCCGGGTGGAAGTGTCAGGGGCCAAAGAAATCGACTTCATGGCGTTTTTCCTTCAGGTCAGGGAAATGGGGGCGGAGGGACAGGCCGCCGCGAACAGCCAGTTGACGCAGATGCAGGACCAGGGCGCGCTGCCCCTCCAGATGACGCAGCCGCGCCTCACTGACCTCCGGGCCGGGGCTGGTGTGCAGGGTCAGGCGGCAGAGATGGTCCAGCAGCAGGCGTCCGTCGCCCCGTGCGAACAGCCGGGCGCAGGCCTCGGCCAGCAGGTCCGGGGAGGGTTCGGGCGACGGCTCCGGGCCGGTCTCACCCAGCCAGGGCCAGCCGGGATCAGCCATCGGTTGCCTCCATCGCGGGGACCGGCGCCCGCACCAGACCGGGCGGCACGCCCGCTGCATCGGCCAGGAACCGGGCGCAGGCCGGCAGATCTACGACCGACAGTGCGTCCGGCCCCAGGGCCGAGACCGATTCCAGCCAGCGCAGCGTCGTTTCCGCATCACGCTGCGCCTGGGCGCGGGCCAGCGGCGACAGGATGCGCACCTGCACCTGCCGTCCGTCGGCGGCGATGTCCGGGATCAGCCCGCGCCGGCGCAGGATGGACAGACAGCGCCGCACCAGCGGCACCAGCAGTTCCGATTGCAGCCGGCCAAAAGTGGCCCCCAGCAGCCGCGCCACCTCCGCACTGCGTTCCAGCACCTCCGTCGCCGTCATGCGCGGCCCGTCGACAGGGGCCAGCCGGTCGGCCAGCAGGGCATGGCGGATGCGGGCACGCAGATCGTTCAGCACCAGCTGGCTGATATCGAACCGCCCCGGACTGGCCAGCGGCGTCAGCCCCGCCGATCCCACGGCCTTGGGGATGATGGTGCCGGGAACCAGGCGGATGGCGGCGGGATTCAGCACCCCGTCATCATCCGCCTGCCAGATGCCGGTGACGGCGATGGAGGCGTTTTTCAGCACCAGTTCGACCACCTTGTTGGCCGTCTTGATGTCAGGCAGAGCCTTCATCACCGGACTGCGACCATAGGTTTCGCCCGGGGCCTTCAGCCAGCGGAAAGCGATGAAGGGCATGTCAGCAAAGCGTCCGTCGGCCAGCAGGGCGGGCTCCCCCTCTGCCAGCACCAGCCGCCAGCGCCAGGCCGCCCCTTCCGCCATCACCGATTCGACCAGGGCGAAGCGGCGGGTGGGATCGGCGGCCCCCTCGTGCTTCACCGCCAGGGGCAGTCGGTCGGGCGGGACGCGGGCGGCCAGTTCGGCGAGTGTCAGGCGCTGGCGCCGATAGAGATGGTCCAGCCGCCCCTCCTCTCCCTCCTCCAGCACCAGATCGGCCAGCGGCACGGCTGTGAAGCGCAGCGCAGAAGCCGCGCCAGGGGCCGCTTCCTCCACCAGCAGGCAGCCCGTGCCGCCGGTGACGACATCCAGAAAGGCCTGGTGTGCCTCCACCGCGAAGTTCGACCGGTCGATCTGGGCGTGCAGGACCTCTGATGCCGATAGCAGAAGCGGTGCTAACCGGGCCGCCAGATCGGGATCCAGGTCGGGCCCCGGGGCCAGTCCCGTCCAGCGCGACCAGGGCGGGGTCAACTGGGCCAGCAGGGCAGCGGCCAGTTGGTCCACGGCATCGGCGGCCGTGGCATCATAAAGCCGGTCGCCGCGCTGCGGCCCGACACCAGGGTTAAAGGCCGCATGCTGGGGTAGCGCATGCTCATAACAGTCGCGCCAGAGCGGCTCCCAGGGGGCGCGGCGGGCGGCGGCCCGGGCATGACGGTCCAGCAGGGCGGCGGCTTCGGCGTGGCCTTTGTCGGCCGACAGGGTTGTGCGGGGGGCCATGCTCATTCCCCCAGCAGTTTCTTGCGCGCCGGGGCCAATGTCCCCGGGGCCAGCACGCCGCGCCAGCCGGTCAAGACCGTGCCAGCCCGGCCCGTGGCCCGGCGCAGCAGGTTCTGTTCGGCTGGGGTGGCCGTTTCGACCGTATTGGTGATCATGGCTGCGACGGTCCCCGGCGGGGAAGCGCCGCCGGCCGCGGCGGGAATGATGGCCGCGGCGGCCGGCGCCGCGGCAGGTTTGGGGGAGGAGACAAGGCGGGCCAAGGATGGGCACTCCTTATTCTGCGGTTGGGGGACAGGGGGCTCGCCGCCCAGATGGCGGTAGAGCTGCCAGGGGGTCAGGACGAAAGGGGCGTGCAGTCCCAACAGACGCTTGACCACGCCGACACAGGTCAGCAGCGCCAGGGGGACGGGAATGGCCGTGGCCGGCGGCCGGGTGGCCGTGGACAGGACGATATGCCCATGACGCCGGAACCAGCCGGCCAGGTCGCTGTCTGCCGGCAAGGGATGGAAGGCCAGCTCCAGCCGGGTGGACAGCGGGTCCAGGGTGATCCAGCCGCCCGTCACGGGCAGGGCGGCGAAGACATGGCGGAAGCCGGGCCGCAGCCAACGCAGCCAGGGCAGATCCGTGTCATGGCAGAAGACCAGCAGGACGGGGCTGGTCATCGCACGATGCCCTTGGCGGTCAGGGCCGGGGCCAGGGCCAGAAAGGCCTCGCGCCACAGGCCATTGTCGCGCATCTCCCGCGGTCGGCCTGCCTCCGGCGCCATCTGCCGGCGGCCGTAATGGGCCAGGACCAGCAGATGGTCGCGCAGCAATCGCCGCTGCCGGTACAAGCGATCGACCGAGCGCAGAATGTCCAGCGGTTCGCAGGGCCGCTTGACCAGCCCCTCACCGGCGCGGATGCGCGCCCCCGCCTGACGCGCCTCGTTGGCCTGCATGAACCAGAACCAGGCCTCCTCCGCGCTGTCGAACGGGACGGTGCCCGGCAGGGGCGATGCGCCCGCGCGGATGTCCTGGGGTGGATGATGCAGGCGCTCGCGCATGACGGGACCTCTCGACGAGATGGAATAAGAAATTTTCCCTATTAAACAAAGGATCAAAGTCATATGTCAAGTCATATGTGAAAAGTATCCTGAGGACACGGTCTCAGGATTTTGGGATAACACTCCCATGCTCAAGCATTCAGACATCTGGCGGGCCATTGATCGGCTGGCGCAGCGACATGGCCTCTCCGCTTCCGGGCTTGCCAAGCGCGGCGGCCTGGACCCGACCACCTTCAACAAGTCCAAGCGCATGACGCCGGATGGCAAGCTGCGCTGGCCATCGACGGAGAGCATCGCCAAGGTGCTGGAGGCGACGGGCAGCAGCTTCACCGATTTCGTCAGCATGACCAGCGACGGCCCGGCCCCCGCCGGGACCGATACGGCCGCGGCGGCCGCGGCGACCCGGCGTGTGCCCGTCATCGGCTATGCCCAGGCCGGCAATGACGGCTATTTCGATGATGCCGGCTATCCGGCCGGCAATGGCTGGGATGAGCTGGAATTTCCCCACGTCACCGACGACCATGTCTATGCGCTGGAAGTGTCGGGCGACAGCATGGAACCCGTCTATCGCGACGGGGACATCATCATCGTCTCTCCCGCTGCGTCCTTCCGGCGTGGCGACCGGGTGGTGGTCCGCACCCGCGAAGGCGAAGTGATGGCCAAGCAGCTGGCGCGGCAGACGGCCAACCGGCTGGAGCTGGTGTCGCTGAACCGTGCCCATCCCGACCGCTCGCTGCCCATGGCCGACGTGGCATGGATCGCCCGCATCATGTGGGCCAGCCAGTAGCGGCTGGGACGGGACAAACCCCCTATCCCTGGTGGGGCATCCGATTCGCGACCTGTTCTGACGACTCGAGTCGCAGGGTCAGGTCGGGAGTCGGATTTTATCGCATCACGATCCTAGGAAAAATATCCTTGATCTGTCTGGGGCCGCCGCATTAGGCTGGGTTGCCCCCCAGAAATAGCCGGAGTCGCCGGATGCGAGCCGAAAATCCTGCCCCTTCTGCCCATCAGCCGGATGAACTGGACCGCCTGCATGCGGTTTACGACGGACGCCCCCCGCGCCGGATGCGGCTTGCAGCGCTTGCTGGTGGGGATTCTGTCCTGGCGCGCCTGCATCAGGAGGCCGAGGCAAGCCGATTGCGGACGCAATGCGCCGGCACGCTGCTGGCCGTTGCGCGGCGCCGGCGGCAATTGTCGGCCATGGCGGCTGCCGATGATGCCTGGCTGTGTCGCCTGACGGCCGCCATGGAGGTTGCGCGGGCGGAAGCCGTCGCCTGCGCACCCCGTGACCTATAGCGCCACGGTGCGCGACAGGTTCAGGGTCTGTCGGAATTCGGCATCGTGGCAGACCAGGACCAGGGCGCCATCATAGGCCAGCAGGGTTTGGCGCAGCGCCTCCAGCCCCTCCAGGTCCAGATGGTTGGTCGGCTCGTCCAGCAGCAGCAGGTTGGGCGGCCGGGGCCCGGCCAGGACCACACAGAGGCAGGCACGCACCAGCATGCCGCCCGACAGTGCCGCCATCGGAACTTCCGCCTGTTCGGCGCGGAAGCCGAAGCGGGCCAGGGCGGCGCGCCTTTCCTGTTCCGGTTGATCGGGATGGGATGTCCGCATCAGGTCCAGGGGTGTTCCCCGGTCGCGCGGCAACAGTCGCTGGTCCAGCCGGGCCAGGCGCAGACCGCGCGCCCGTTCCACCGTGCCCCCGTCGGCAGGCACTGTGCCCGCCAGCACGTCCAGCAGGCTGCTTTTCCCGGCGCCGTTGATGCCGGTGATGGCCACCCGTTCCGGCCCCGCCAGGGTGAAGGACAGATCCCGCCACAGGGATCGGCCCCCGCGTGTCAGGCTGATGCCGTCGGCGCGCAACAGCAACTGGCCGGCGGACAGACCCGTGGGCGGGATGGCTAGATGCAGGGGCGGCCTTGGCGGCGGCAGGCGCCTGCGCGCTTCCTCCAATGCCGCCTTCGCATCGGCCGTTTGCCGTTCGGCCCGCATGCGTCGCGCCGATGCCGCGCTCTCGGCATTACCGCGCCACATGCCCATCAGGACGGGGGCGTTGGAGCCGCGCTCCCGGTCGCGTTTGCCGGCACGGGCCCGGCGGTCGGCCCTTGCTTCGGCCTCGCGCGTGCTGGCAGTGACCCGGCGAACCTGCTTGTCGGCATCGGCCAGTGCGCGTTCGGCGGCAGCCTGCTCTGCCGCCTTGGCCGTCAGCCAGCCTTCCAGCCCGCCGCCATGGCTGCGCAGACCCTTCGGCCCCAGATCCAGGATGCGATCGGCCAGTGACAGCAGGTGCCGTTCATGGCTGACCAGCAGCAGCCCGCCCCGCCACCCGCGCATCAGGTCGGTCAGCAGCCGTCGCCCCTCTTCATCCAGATCGTTGCCCGGTTCGTCCAGGATCAGCAGATCGGGGCGGGTGGCGGTGATGGCGGCCAGCCGTACCCGCGCCACCTGCCCGCCGGACAGAGAGGCCAGGGGCAGAGCGGCGGGCAGGGTGGCCGGCAAGTTGAAACGGGCAAGGGCGGCACCACGGTCCGCCAGGGCCATCGGCAGCAACGTGCCGACACGCTCCCCGGCCCGGGATTGCTGTGGCCAGTAGAAATGGTGTCCCCGGCGGGCGACATGGCCGCGCTCCGGTCGCAATTCGCCCGTCAGCAGGCGCAGCAATGTCGTCTTGCCCACGCCATTGCCGCCGATCAGGGCAACCCGTTCCTGGGCGATGCGCAGGGAGATGGTGTCGAGAAGGGGCCGTTCATCGCCGTGCGCATAGCACAGGCCCTCGGCCACAAGCCAATCCGGCATGGAGGAGAATCCCGGTCGATCCAGAACAAGCCCTGTGGGTCCAGGAAGCGATTCGCGGTGAAACGAATGGCAGACCCCAGGGCGGCGGTCAGGACAGCGGGTTCAGATCCATGGCGGGTTCCTCCAGAAGAGGTCGGCACTGAAACACATCCGGGCGCGGATGTAAAGCCGGGTCAGGTCAGCAGCGCCTGCTGCTCGATGGTCAATTCCATCTCGTCCACGTCCCACAGCCGGGGCAGGCGCTGGTCGAAACGGATGGCGCCCAGGACGCGGGCATCGCCATCGGCACAGGCAAAGGGCAGCAGCAGCCGGTCATACCGCACCATCGTTCCTGCCGGCAGGTCGACGCGAATCCGGCTCCAATGCGGCCGGCCGGTACTGCGCGTGGTGATATAGGACTCGGCTGTGGTGCGAAAGCCCGGCGACTTGCTGGCATCGCGCAGCCCCTGGCCCGTCAGGTCGCGGCCCGTGAAGGCCACCAGGTCGGACCCGTAGAGCGTATAGCGCGCTTCCCCGCCGTTGCGCGGGAACCGGGCCATCAGCATGTGGCCCAGCCAGGGCTTCAGATCGAAAACCAGTTCCCCCGTCCACAGGGGCAGCAGCCCGTCACGCGGCAGCGCCCGCCACCAGGGCAACAGGGGCTGCAGCAGCATCGGCATATCCTGGCGGGCGTCGGGCAAGGCCGATGCGAGGTTGGACATGCTGTGGCGAGGCGACATCGGGCCGGTCCGGTCCGTGGAAAAGGGTCGCCATGGTGCGCCCATCAACCCAGCCTGTCCATGCCCCGAATGGGTGGGCGCACGGGCCGCCGCATGCGCCAGCGGCAGGTTTGGCCAAAGCCTGCGCATAACAAAAACCCCGCCGGACAAGCATCCGGCGGGGTCTTTACTGTCAGCCCGGGGGGCCGGAACGATTACTCGGCGATCGAGCGGCCGTTCTTCATGCCACGGCCCGTCGTACGCTCGGCGATACGAGCGGACTTGCCGGTCAGGCCACGCAGGTAATACAGCTTGGCGCGACGGACCTGGCCCTTACGGACCAGTTCGATGCTGTCCAGACGCGGGCTGTACAGCGGGAACACGCGCTCCACGCCTTCGCCGTAGGAGATCTTGCGGACGGTGAAGCTGGAATTGATGCCGGCATTCTTGCGGGCGATCACAACGCCTTCATAGGCCTGGATACGCTCACGCGTGCCTTCGGTCACCTTCACGTTCACCTTGACGGTGTCGCCGGGGGAGAAGGTCGGGATCTTCTTGCCCTGGCTCAGCTTGGCGACCTGTTCGGCTTCCAGCTTCTGCAGAATGTTCATGGTACTCATCCTTCACTATCGCCACCGTTCCCGTCCGGGATCGCGGTGGTTTTGGTTGGCTCGGCCGATGCCCGACGGGCTCGGCGTTTCTTCACCTTTGGGGCCGGGCGACTGGCCAGGTAGTCGGACCACAGGTCGGGCCGTCGGTCCGCCGTGATCTTTTCCGCCTGTTCGAGCCGCCAAGCCCGGACCTTCTCATGGTGACCGGACAAAAGGATCTCCGGCACCGCACGGCCATTCCAGACGGGTGGCCGCGTATAATGGGGGTATTCCAGCAACCCCCGTTCAAAACTCTCTTCCCCCGCCGTCTCGACATTGCCCATGACACCCGGCAGCAGCCGGACCACGGCGTCGATCAGACAGAGGGCCGCCGGTTCACCACCGGACAGCACAAAATCACCCAGGGAGACCTCCTCCAGGTGATGTTCCTCGATCACCCGTTCGTCGATCCCCTCATACCGCCCGCACAGCAATGTCAGAACCCCTTCCTGGGCGATCTCCCGCACCAGGTTCTGGTCCAACACGCGTCCACGCGGTGAAAGGTAGACGATCCGGCCCGGTTTCAAACCGGCCGCCTCCTGCCTAGCCTTCGCATCACGGATGGCTGCATCGAGCACATCCGGGCGCATGACCATGCCGGGGCCGCCGCCGAACGGGGTATCATCCACGGAGCGGTGCTTATCGCGCGTGAACGATCGGATGTCCAGCTTTTCCAGCGTCCAGGTGCCCTTTTCCAGCGCTTTTCCCGCAAGGCTGAGCCCCAATGGCCCCGGAAACATCTCCGGGAACAGGGTCAGCACGGTGACGTGCAGGAAAGGGGGCGTGGACTCCGGCATGGGGTCAGCGGCTTTCGTCCGCTTCCGCCGTCGGCTTGTCGCCTTCCTCGGCCGGCTGATCGCCGTCCGCGTCGTCCAGCGACAGCTTGCCGCCCATTTCCGCCAGCTCTTCCGGGTCCGGACGGGCCGGGGTGAACAGGTTGACGGGCGGGTCGATGACGATGCGGGCCGCCTTTACATCCACCAGCGGCACACAGGCGCGGGAGAAGGGCACGAACACCGTCTTGCCCGACACATGCACCAGTTCCAGCACGTCGCCCGCGCCGAAATCATGGATGGCCTTGATGGTGCCGAAGACGGCATCGCCCGCTTCGCCCGTGGTGACGGTTTCCATGCCGATCAGATCGGTATGATAGAACTCGTCCTCATCATCCAGGGCGGGCAGACGGTCACGGTCCACGAACAGCGTGACGCCCTTCAGCGCGTCGGCGGCATCGCGGCCCTTCACGCCCACGGCTTCCACCAGGAAATGGTCCTTGCCCATCCCGGTCATGCGCAGGGTGAAGCTCCGCTTGCCCGTCTCGTCGGACAGGGGATTGTAATCGAACACGGCTTCGGGAACGGCGGTGAAGCTCTTCACCCGCAGCCGGCCATGAACCCCATGCGATCCGATGATCTGGGCCACGCAAACGCGATCGGTCATAAAGCGGGTCTCTCAATAAACATGCCCCTCTCCCGGCGGGAGAGGGGCGGTACATCACTTACTCGGCAGCCTTGGCGGCCAGCTTGGCGCGTTCCTGGGCCTTGGCCTTCGGAGCGGACTTCTTCGGGCTTTCGATGATGGCCGGGGCCTCGATCAGGTTGGCCTTGCCCAGCAGCTTGGCAACGCGGTCGGTCGGCTGCGCGCCCTTGGACAGCCAGCCCTTGATGGCTTCTTCGTTCAGGGTCACGCGGTCGGCGTGGTCGGAAGCCAGCATCGGGTTGTAGGTGCCGACCTTCTGGATGAAGGCGCCATCGCGCGGGGCGCGGCTGTCGGCGACGACGATGGAATAGAACGGACGCTTCTTCGAGCCACCACGGGCCAGACGGATCTTAACGGACATGGAAGTCTTCCTTAATTTTGAACAAGTTCTGGATGGGACGTGACCGCCATGGTCCCGCACCCGTCCAGATCGGGTACGAAAGGCGGGAGGGTTTCACGGCGGGTCATTGCTGATCCCCGCCATTCGCTGCCGTCCATTCGGACGCCAGGATTCCGTAAAGGCAATTGTCGATCACCTCGCCATGCAGGCGGACATAGCCCTGCCGGCGGATGCCTTCGCGCGTGAAGCCATTGGCTTCCAGCACACGGGCCGACGCTTGGTTGCGGGGATCGATTTCGGCCTCCACCCGGTTCTTCTTCAGAACGGTGAAGGCGTAGCGCAGCATGGCGGCCGTGGCGGCGCGGGCCAACCCCTTGCCGCGGCCGGCGGGCGTCAGGATATAGCCCAGGTTCACCTGCGCCGGCGTTTCCTTCAGCAGCAGGGCCCAGCCCAGGCATTCGCCGCCATCGGTGGTCACGGCCCAGTGCCAGCCGCCCTTGGCGCCGCTGGTCATGGACAGCACCTTGTCGCGCGTCTGCTCGATATCGGTATAGGCCTGATGCGGCATGTAGACCATGCTGTCCGGATCGCCAAAGGCGGCGTGCAGCGCATCGGCATCGCTGGATTTCAGCGGGCGCAGCACAACCGGACCCTGGCGCAGCGTGGGCAGCGGGGCCGGCGGGTTTTCCCGCCGCTTCTGCCAGTCTGCCGCCAGGATGCCGAAAATGCCGGTATCGATATATTGGTCGCCATAGATGAAATCCTGGCGCTGGTGTCCTTCCTGGGTGAAGCCCAGGCGCAGCAGCAGGCCGGCCGACCGGTGGTTGCGCGGGTCGATATTGGCGGCGACGCGGTGCAGGTTCCAGGCGCCAAACCCGTAATTCAGCGCCGCCGTCACCGCTTCCTCGGCATAGCCCTTGCCGCGGGCCTGCGGCGACAGGATATAGCCGACCCATCCCATGCGGCCGTGGACGCCGAACAGGGTGACCCAGCCCAGGCAGGTGCGGCCATCGGTGGTCACGGCCCAGGTCCGGGTCGTGTCATCATCGACCAGCGCCTTTTCCATGACCTCGCGCGTTTCCTCGATCCGGGTCAGCGGCGGGTGGGACCAGTAACGCATGCTTTCCGCATCGCTGAAGATCGCGTGCATGGCGTCCGTGTCGGCGATCGACAGCGGGCGCAGCATCAGGCGCGCCGTCAGCAGCGTGGCGTGATCGGGGGCGGGAACGGTCTGGACGGGCTTGCTCATGCGCGATCCTTCCGGCGCAGCAGGGCCAAATAGCGGTCACGCGGTTCACCGGTCCAGCCATTGACGCCATGGTTGGGCAGCCAGACGGCATGGACATAGAAGACAAGGGCGGTGGCCAGGGCCAGGAAGCCCAAGGCCCAGCCGCGGCCAAGCAGGGCCGATAGCGCCATGGTGACGGTGACAAAGCCCAGCAGGGACAGCAGGCGGCGTCCGCGCGGGCCGTCATGGTGGAAGGCGGCGAACAGGCTGTTGTTCACGGCATGCAGCAACGCTGCCAGCGTGGCGTCGAACCACAGGCTGTCCAGCGACAGCCGCTGTACCGTCGCGTCCAACTGGGCCATGTCCAGCGTGCCGGCCATCAGCGCATGCCCTTGGGCATCAGGGCGCCCAGACCCTGCCGCAGCAGGCCCTTCTGGCCCATCTTCTTCATCTTCTTCATCATTTCCGACATGTCCTGATACTGTTTGATCAGGCGGTTCACGTCGGCAACGGTGACGCCGGCCCCTGTCGCGATGCGGCGGCGGCGGGAAGCATTCAGAATCTCCGGCTTCTTCCGTTCTTTCTTGGTCATCGACAGGATGATGGCTTCCTGACGATCCAGGATCTTCTCGTCGATATTGGCGTTTTTCAGCTGTTCCTTGATCTTGCCCACGCCGGGCAGCAGGTTCAGCATCCCGCCCATGCCGCCCAGTTTGCGGATCTGCCGCATCTGGGACAGCATGTCCTCCAGGTCGAAGCCGCCCTTTTCCAGCTTCCTGGCCAGCTTTTCGGCTTCTTCCTTGTCAATGCTTTCGGCCGCCTTTTCCACCAGGCTGACCACGTCGCCCATGCCCAGGATGCGGCCGGCGATACGGTCAGGGTGGAACGGTTCCAGCGCGTCCGTCTTTTCGCCCATGCCCATCAGCTTGATGGGCTTGCCGGTGACGTGGCGCATGGACAGGGCCGCACCGCCGCGCGCATCGCCGTCGATACGCGTCATGACGATGCCGGTGATGCCGACACGTTCGTTGAAATTGGTGGCGACGGTGACCGCATCCTGGCCCGTCATCGCGTCCACGACCAGCAGGCTTTCCACCGGCTTGGTCGCATCGCGGATGGCCACGACCTCGTCCATCAACTCCTCGTCGATGGCCAGACGGCCGGCCGTGTCCAGGATGACGACGTCATAGCCTTCCAGGCGGCCCACTTCCATGGCGCGCCGGGCGATTTCCACCGGCGTCTGACCGGCGACGATGGGCAGGCTGGCCACACCCGTCTGTTCGCCCAGGATGCGCAACTGTTCCTGTGCGGCGGGGCGACGGGTGTCCAGCGACGCCAGCAGCACCTTCTTCTTGTCGCGGTTCTTCAGGCGGACCGCGATCTTGGCCGAGGTGGTGGTCTTGCCCGAACCCTGCAGGCCCAGCATCAGGATGGGAACCGGCGGCACGGCCGTCAGGTTCAGGTCTTCGACCTGAGACCCCAGCAGTTCCACCAGATGATCATGGACGATCTTGATGACCATCTGGCCGGGATTGATGCCGCGCAGCACCTCCGTCCCGATGGCCTTTTCCTTGACGCCGGTGACAAAGGCCTTCACGGCGGGCAGGGCGACGTCGGCTTCCAAGAGCGCGATGCGCACTTCGCGCAGGGCCGCGTTGACGTCATCCTCCGTCAACGCCCCGCGCTTGCGCAGGCGGTCGAAGATATCGCCAAGCCGTCCCGTCAGTCCGTCGAACATCACAAGCCTTCCATCCCGGTTCCAAACCGTCCCGCACGGCCTTTGCAGATGGGGTATGCCCAAACGCAAAAGCGCCAGTGCGCGACACTCGCGGACTGGCGGGGCGCCTCGACGCCGAATTCACACCCATTACGGGGTTGGGGGTTGATACAGGCGGACGAAGCGGGAGTCAATGCGTCCGGTCCGGGGGACGGGGTCCCGCCATCGGCATGACCAGGACGAAGGTTAGGGTGGCGGCCAAGCAATACTCATCCTGTGGTGATATACGGAATATTCATTTCTCCTGGCCTATTGCTCGATTGATCATAGTGGTCGCGTTGATCACACTGAAATGCTCCCATGTAGTCAGGGGTTGGGATGAGCGGCGAGATCGGGCGGGGTCCGGACCGGACACGGATCACGGCGGCGGAGTTGCAGGCTGTTCACAGCCGGCATCAGGCTTTTCTGCGACGGCAGGCCGGCGGCGCGCGCGCCAACCTGAAGCTGCGCGACCTTTCCCATATGGATCTGTCGGGCTTTGACCTGTCGGACGCCGACCTCTCGGGGGCCAAGCTGTTCGGCACACGGCTGGAAGGGGCGAACCTGGCGGGGGCCAATTTCTATGCCGCCGATCTGCGCCTGGCCAATCTGGAAGGGGCCGACCTGCGCCGGGCCGATCTGCGGGGCGCCTGCCTGCGCGGGGCCGTGCTGACAGAGGCCATCATGGTCGATTGCGATCTGCGCGACGGCACCATCATGCATGTGCGCAAGAATGGCGACATCGCCATGCATGAGTTCGAGGCCATTTCCGTCACCACGGAACTGTCGGTGGCCACCATCCGCGCGGCCGACCTGTCGCGGGCGAAGGTGTCGAACGCCTTCGTCATGCAGACCGACCTGACCGATGCCATCCTGCGCGGCACGAAATTCATGCGCGCCAACCTGTCCAATTCCAACCTGACCGGTTGCGACATGACCGGGGCCGACCTGCGGGAGGCCAATCTGGCAGGCGCCAAGCTGTCGGGCGCCAATCTGACGGGGGCGGAACTGAACGCCACCTCCTTCCTGGGCGCGGATCTGATCGGCGTCATCATGGATGACAATACCCGCCGCAGCGCCAACCTGGACGGCGCCATCCTGTCACGGGAACTGGGGGCCGACGGGCGCAGCCTGGACCAGATTCTGGACGATCACCGCATCTGGGTGGACAGCCAGGGGCGGGAGGGGATGCGCGCCGACCTGTCGGGCGTGGACCTGTCGGGGCGCGACCTGTCGGGCCGTGTCCTGTCCGCAGCGCTGATGCACCGGATCATGCTGCGCGGGGCGGACCTGTCGGGGGCGACGCTGGCCATGGCCGACCTGTCGCTGGCGGATTTGCGCGGGGTGGACCTGACGGCGACCGATTTGCGCGGTGCCTCGCTGGAACGCGCCACATTGACAGGGGCCATCCTGGTGCGCGCCGATCTGGGGCCGGTGCAGATCCAGTCCAACACGGCCCGGCTGTGGCCCGCCAACCTGCAACGCGCGCGGCTGGACAAGGCCGATCTGGGCAGTGCGCACCTGCGCAAGGCCAAGGCAACCCAGGCCGTCTTCACCGGGGCCAACCTGATCCGCGCCGATCTGGGCGGGGCCGAACTGATCAGCGCCGATCTGTCGGGGGCCATCTGCACCGATCTGGCCCTGGACGGGGCCAATACCACCGATGTCCGCCACGCGGGCGCAAAGGATCTGAAACTGCCGGATTTCGACGATTGATAGCGTGATCGCACCCGCCCGGCGCAGGCGGGCCATGCGGAAGCGGCCCTATCGGCCGGACGCCGACGTGATTAACTCTTGTCCCACATTCTCCTCTGATCCTGGTTTCCATCCATGTCCGCCGTATCCAACAGCACCGCGTCCACCCCGGGCCGGTCGGGGGAGGAGAATTTCCCCGTCGGCATCGCGCTCGCTGTCGCGGCGTTTGCGCTCTACAGCGGCATGGACGTAACCATCAAGCTGCTGACCAAAACCTATTCGGTGCCGCAGGTCATTGCGCTGAACAGCCTGTTCGCGCTGGGACCGATTCTGGCCTATGCCGCCATTTTCGGCGGGCTTTACAATAATCTGCGCACACGGCGACCGATCTATCATGCCATCCGCGCCGGCTGCGGCCTGTTCAGCAGCTTCTTCGGCTTCTGGGCCTATTCGCGCATGCCGATCGCGGATGCCTATGCGCTGGCCTTCACGGCGCCCTTGTTCATCACGGCGCTGGCCGTGCCGATCCTGAAGGAACCGGTCGGCTGGCGGCGCTGGACAGCGGTGGGCGTCGGTTTCGTCGGTGTGCTGATCATGCTGCGGCCGGGCAGCGGACTGATCAATGTCGGGTCCCTGGCCGTGCTGGGCGGCGCCTTCTTCTATTCGGTCGGCATGCTGATCACACGGTTCGCCCGCAACACTGAAAGCAGTGTTTCATTCGCCTTCTACTCCACCCTGACCAGCGGGCTGGTGTTCGGGTCCATGACACCCTGGCTGGGGCGCGTTCCGACGGCACATGATCTGGGCCTGTCGGCACTGGGCGGCACCTTGTGCGGGGTGGCGTTCGTCTGTCTGCTGACGGCCTTCCGCAAGGTGCCGGCTGCCGTGGCCGCACCCTTCCAGTACACCCAGATCATCTGGGGTGTGTCCTATGGCTATCTGATTTTCGGTGATGTGCCGGATCGTACGCTGTTCATTGGTCTGATCATCGTCATTTCCAGCGGTCTCTATATTCTGTACCGCGAAACCGTGCTGGGCCGGCAGGTCACCTCCCGCGCCCCGGCGGAGTGAACGGGATGGGCGGGCGGACCCTTGCCGGCATCGGCTTTTTCATCCTGGCCACACTCCTGTTCGGGATCATGGACACCCTGATCAAGCTGCTGGCGCGGGATTACGGCACCTGGCAGATCATGTTCTTCCGGGCCGTCTTCTCCCTGGTGCCCATCGGTCTGCTGATTGCGCGTACCGGCGGGGCGGCCAGCCTGCGCACGAAAAGCGTCACCTCCCACGCCGCCCGGTCGCTGATGGGCGTCATCGCCGCCTATGGGTTCTTCTATTCCTATGCCCATATGCCGCTGGCCGATGTCTATGCCATCGGCTTTGCCGCACCCTTGTTCATGACGGCTCTGTCCGTGCCGGTGCTGAAGGAAAAGGTGGGCTGGCGGCGCTGGCTGGCGGTGCTGGTCGGATTCGGCGGGGTCATGGTCATGCTGCGGCCGGGCCAGGGCATGTTCAGCCTGCTGGCCGTGATGCCGCTGGCCGCCGCCTTCTTCTATGCCCTGTCCATGCTGTATGTGCGGGCCCTGGCCCGGACGGAGACGAACGGCGCCATCACCTTCTATTTCGTCATGACCATGGCTGTGGTCAGCGGTGCCGCCATGCTGCCGGACTGGCGGACACCTGACGCCGGCGGCCTGGGCCTGCTGGTGCTGGTCGGCCTGTTCGGCGGCGTGGCCCAGATTGTCTTTACCCAGGCCTTCCGTCTGGCGCCGCCGTCACTGCTGGCACCGTTCGAATATGTTGCCATGATCTGGGCGGCCGGATTCGGCTATCTGATCTTCGGGGACGTCCCTGATCGCGCCATCTGGACCGGTTGCGCCATCGTCGCAGCCAGCGGGCTCTACATCATCCACCGTGAAACCGTTCTGCACCGCCAGGCCGCTACGGCCAGCGCCGCAGACGGGGAGACGGTGCGGTAAGCGACGCTGGCGCCGCATTTTCGCACTTTAAAGCTGTTCTCTGTTAACGTCGGCGTCCAGTTTGGTGGCGTTTCCGGTCGGCTTCCGGCGGCTCGGCTACGCCGCATGTGCGGCGCGGCAACAGTCGCTGCCGTACCCATCCCCGATGAGTCCAACCCATCGTGGAGGGGTATCAATCGCCGGTGCCAGCGTCTGCTGGCCTGGCAGGGGAGACGGACGCCGCGCTTCTGTCGATCAGGAATCGGCAATGACGGTATGGAATCATGCTGAAGCGCTAGCCATTGCTCATAAACACGCCACAGCAGCCCCTGCCATTTGGCTGCACTCCCTATACCTTGGACATAGTCCCTATTTCTGGTTGAATTCTTTTTTGGAAAAAGTTACCCAGAATATGGAAAAAACAAAGTTAATTCGGTTGGCTGCCATTCGGTCAAGGGGAGTGGCTAATGCTATTTTTAACATCAAAAATTTCAAATGACCACGCTCCCGTACATCGCAATGCCATTGTGACCATGGTTATTGGAGATATATTTATTGGTCTTTGGGTTGAGTTGTGTCAGAAGGAATGGGTAAAGTATGCAATAAGACATGGATTCGATATTATACTTATCAATACTATCTTGGACCATTCGTCTCTGGCTGCTTCCCGGTCGCCGGCATGGCAGAAGCTTCTTATTCTGGACCAGCCTTGGGCGCAGAAATATGAGCGCATTGTCTGGCTAGACGCTGATATCCTGATCAATTCGACCGCGCCCAATATATTGAACAGCGTCCCTGATCACTCATGTATCGGGGTTCCCGCTGTGGGTGGGGAGCGGGAGACAGCATCCGTACATATTTTCAATGAACGCGTCCGAAACATGGAGATCTGGCCTGAGCATTGGCCTGAGACGCAGCGTATGGCTGATAAAATTCTATTTAAAGATACCGCGAATATCGACATCGATGACACCATCAAGATGTACTGCACTGGTGTGATGGTGGTGCACCCAGCGATACATCGGGATCTGTTTAGGAGATCCTATATAAACTATAATAACGACAGTCGTTTATATGAGCAGCCCGGCCTCTCTTATGAAATATGCAGGAGTGGAAAGGTAACAGAATTCTCGCCCAGATTTAACTGGATGATCATGTATATGTTGGCCATGTATTTTCCTGAAACATGGGGAAGGGAAATTTCTCCCGAGAAATATCTGGAATTATTGCCGATGCTTCGTAAGGAGCTTGGGATCGCCTATTTCCTGCACTTCGCGGGCTGCGGATACCTGATGCAGAAAATAGGCAAGGGCGATATGGAATTGACGGACGGCCGGTGCTGACGGTGGCGAATGCGTCGCAAGCCCTTGGCGCGGGGTGGGCAAGTTTGGCATGCTGATCGCCCGTTGACCCGGTCAGGAAGGTAACCCAAGCCCAATGCGATCCACCGGCGCCGCGCGTACCGTCGTTTGGCCCGGCCGCCCTGACCCGCTGGGGGCGACCTGGGACGGGCTGGGGGTGAATTTCGCCCTGTTCTCCGCCCATGCCGAGAAGGTGGAGCTTTGCCTGTTCGACAGTGACGGCAACCGGGAGATCGAACGCATCACCCTGCCGGAATGCACGGATGATGTCTGGCATGCCTATCTGCCGGAAGCGCGTCCGGGCCTGCTGTACGGCTATCGTGTGCATGGGCCTTATGACCCGTCGCGCGGGCACCGCTTCAATCCCAACAAGCTGTTGATGGACCCCTATGCCAAGGCGCTGGAGGGGCCTTTGCGCTGGTCGGATGCGCATTTCGGCTATCGTGTCGGCGCGGTGAAGGAGGACCTGTCCTTCGACCGTCGGGACAATGCCCGCGGCATGCCGAAATGTCGCGTCATCGACCCCGCCTTTACCTGGGGGCTGGAACGGGCCCCGCGTGTGCCCTGGACCGACAGCATCATCTATGAGGCGCATGTGCGCGGCCAGACGCTGCGCCATCCCGATATCGCGCCCAGCCTGCGCGGGACCTTCACGGGCCTGGCCTCACAGCCCATGATCGACCATCTGAAGGTGCTGGGGGTGACAGCGGTGGAACTGCTGCCCGTCCATGCCTTCACCGATGACCGGCATCTGGTCGAACGCTCCCTGCATAATTACTGGGGCTATGCCAGCATCTGCTTCTTCGCGCCTGAACCCCGCTATATGACCGGCCGGTCGACGCGGGAATTCAAGAACATGGTGGCCCGCCTGCATGATGCCGGGATCGAGGTCATCCTGGACGTGGTCTATAACCACACGGGCGAGGGCAACCATCTGGGCCCGACCCTGTCCTTCCGCGGCATCGACAATGCCAGCTACTATCTGCTGCATCCGCACGACAAGCGCTTCTACCAGGATCATACCGGAACCGGAAATACCCTTAATTTGTCGCATCCCCGTGTGCTGCAACTGGTCATGGACAGTCTGCGTCACTGGGTGACGGAGATGCATGTCGACGGGTTCCGTTTCGATCTGGCAACGACGCTGGCGCGGGAAACGCATGGTTATGACAATGGCTCCGGCTTCCTGGACGCGGTGCGCCAGGACCCGGTGCTGGCGGGTGTGAAAATGATCGCGGAGCCGTGGGACATCGGTCCCGGCGGCTACCGCGTGGGGCAGTTTCCGTCCGGCTGGAGTGAATGGAACGACCGCTACCGCGACACCATCCGCCGTTTCTGGCGGGGGGACGAGGGGATGTTGCCGGAACTGGCGGCGCGTCTGACCGGGTCGGCCGATATTTTCGACAATGCCCGCCGCCGCCCCTGGGCCAGCGTCAATTTCGTGACCAGCCACGATGGCTTCACCCTGGCCGACCTCGTCTCCTACAACACCAAGCACAATGAGGCGAACCAGGAAGGAAACCGCGACGGCCACGACGCCAATTTCAGCTTCAACCACGGGGTCGAGGGCCCGAGTGATGACCCTGAGGTGCTGGCCGTACGCCGGCGTCAGGCCCGCAACATGCTGGCCACGCTGCTGCTGTCGCAAGGCACACCCATGCTGACGGCGGGTGACGAGCTGCTGCGCACACAGCGCGGCAACAACAATGCCTATTGCCAGGATAACGAGGTCTCCTGGACCGACTGGCCGGGGGTGGGAGAGGCCGGCGCCGCCATGACGCGTTTTGTGGCGCGCCTGACCCGGCTGCGTCGTGCCCATCCCGTGCTGCGCCGGGGCCGCTTCCTGCACGGAAGGGAAGTTTCGGCCGACGGGCTGAAGGACATCACCTGGATCAACCCGCAAGGGGTTGAGAAGGCGGCGGAGCAATGGCGCGACGGACAGGCGCGCTGCCTGGGCCTGCTGCTGAACGGCAAGGCCGGCCAGCATCTGGCGGTCGATGGCACGCCCGCCCTGGACGGGGTGCTACTGCTGATCGTCAACGCCGCGACAGAGGCGGCCGAATTCATCCTGCCATCGGTGGCCGGCGGAACCGGCTGGCGTTGCCTTTTGGACACGGGTGACGAGGAAGGATGGCCGACGGCCACGCCAGGGGCTGTTCTGACCGTCACCGGCCGTCCGGTCTCCTTGCCCGGCCGTACCTGTTGGCTATATCAACTGATTGAAACTGAGACGTCGGCCCCGGTGGTGCCCGTAACCGGCCTGGGAGGGCCGGATCATGACTGATTATGACTTCCGCTCGCTCGCCGTCCTCATCGTGGATCGGGAGGTCAATACGCGGCGGTTGCTGCGCGGCATCCTGGCCCGGATGGGGGTGGATCGGATTCTGGATTTCACCGGCATTGCCGATGTGCCGACGGCCATGGTGGCCGTGCAGCCCGATCTGATTTTCATCGATGCCGACGCTCCCGACCCCGACGGGCTGAAATTCGTGCAGGGGCTGCGCCATGCCCAGGCGCCGCACAATCCCTTCATCGGCGTCATCGCCACCACCTGGCAGCCGACACCGTCGCTGCTTCTGCGATTCAACGCCACCGGCGCCGACGACATGATGGCCAAGCCTTTCAGCGCCAAGCAGGTGCATGACCGGCTGGTCAACCTGATCGAAGCGCGGAAGAGCTTTGTGGTCACAGCGGACTATATCGGGCCCGACCGTCGGCGCCAGCCGCGCGAGGGTATCCAGATCCCCCTGTTCGAGGTGCCGAACACCCTGCGCATGAAGGCGCTGGGCCAGTATGACCGCAACCGCGCCGCCGACAGCGTCGCCAACGCCCTGGACGCCATCAACGCCCAGAAGATTGTGCGCAGCGGTTTCCAGGTGGCCTTTCTGATCGATTTCGCCACGCCCGGCCTGGCGGCGGGTGCGGACCGGATGGCGGCCGACCACCTGCTGCGCGGGGGCGCGGCGCTGGAAGAACTGATGCGGCGGCTGCGGCCGGACAGCGACCTGCGCGGCCCGGCGGAGAATTACGCCGCCACCATCCGGGCGGCCGTGGAGGTCTTCCGCAATGCGCCGGACAAACCGCTGCTGGGCGTGCAGCCGCTGCGGGCCGCGGCCATCGGCATTGCCGCCCTGACATCGCGTCGGGCTGACCTGTCGGTGGTGGAGGCGGAAGTGCGCGGCGCCGTCACTGCCTATCGCAACCGTCTGGCCCAGATCGCCCAGGCCAAGGCCGAACAGGCCGAACGCGATGCGGCAACGGCGGCCGGGGGCACGGAAGGCGGGGCAGAGGGCAAGTCGGCGGGGTAAGCGCCGGCTTGCGTCAATGACCGGGGCTCACTCCCCCGGCGTCGGCGTCACCAGCACCTTGTCGATGCGGCGACCATCCATGTCCACCACTTCAAACCGGTAGCCGTCATGGTCGGCATATTCGCCAGCCGTCGGGATGCGCCCCAGTTTGAACAGCAGGAAGCCCGCCAGCGTGTGATAGCCGCTGTCCTCGTCGCGCAGGCTCTTCAGGCCCAGATGGGCTTCCACCTCTTCCACGGCCATCATGCCGTCGATCAGCAGTGACCCGTCGGCGCGGCGGACGATATCGCTGTCCTCCCCGCCATCATCGGGCAGTTCGCCGGCGATGCCTTCCAGCACGTCGGTCAGGGTGGCGATGCCTTCCACCGTGCCATATTCGTCAACGACGATGGCCAGCTGCTCGCCCGACTGCTTGAACAGTTCCAGCAGGCGCATGACTTCCGTGCCGTCATGGACGACCAGGGCGTCGCGCACGACGGCGCGCATGTCGAAATTGCCGCCTTGCAGCAGCCGGTGCAGCATGTCCTTGGTATGCAGAATGCCGATCACGTCGTCGAAATCGCCGCGACAGACGGGGAAACGGGAATGGCCTGCCTCCCGGATCTCCCGCTTGATGTTCTCCGGCTCGTCATCAATGTCCAGCCACATCACTTCTGGCCGCGGCGTCATCAGCGAGCGCACGGTGCGGTCGGCCAGGCGCATGACACCTTCGATCATGCGCTTTTCGCCGGGATCGAAGACGCCGCTGGCGGTCCCTTCGGCGATCAGGCTTTTCACTTCTTCTTCGGTGACCGTCTGCTCCGCCTTTTCGGGGATGTGCAGCAGTTTCAGCATGGCTTCCGTGCTGGCGCCCAGCAGCCAGACGAAGGGGGCGGTAGACCGTGACAGGCCGCGCATGATGGGGGCGGCGAAGACGGCGATGCCTTCCGCATTGTTGAGCGCGATGCGCTTGGGCACCAGCTCGCCGATGATCAGCGACAGATAGGTGATGGAGATGACGACGATGGAGATCGCCAGCGTCTCGCCATAGCCTTCCAGCGCTGGCACGGCGTCCAGCACGGGGGCTAGCCGTTCCGACAGGGTGGCGCCACCGACAGCGCCATTGATGACGCCGATCAGGGTGATGCCGATCTGCACCGTCGACAGGAAGCGCGATGGGTCCTCCTGCAGGGCCAGCGCGGTGTTGGCCCCCCGGCGCCCTTCCTCGGCCATCTGTTGCAGCCGGATCTTCCGGGCGGAGACCACGGCCAGTTCCGACATGGCGAAGAACGCGTTCAACAGGATCAGGAACAGGACCGCGGCGAGTTCGAGCGAAACCATCTTCTGCGATATGTGACGCGAGCCCGGAGGCGGCCCGCGCCTCCATCCTATCGCATCGCACGCGAAATGCGAGCATGCATGCGATTAAAGCTGCGTTTCATTACTGGAGGGGCGGCTGGTGATCGGCGTCACTTGCAGTTGTGCGGCCGGCACCTAACTCTGGGTGCATGAGCCCATGGTGCGGTGCCGCATGGCCGGGCCGCCCCCAACCCTTTGCTTCACGGGACTTTCCGATGAGCCACTCCGATCTTCTCTCGCCCCTGCGTCTGGGCGATCTGGACCTGCCGAACCGCGTCATCATGGCGCCCATGACCCGGTCGCGGGCCGGCAAGGGTGATGTCGCGACGCCGGCGACCGCCAAATATTACGTGCAGCGCGCCACCGCGGGCCTGCTGATCACCGAAGGCACCCAGATCAGCCAGCAGGGCCAGGGTTATGCCTTCACGCCCGGCATTTTCTCCGACGACCAGGTGGCCGGCTGGCGTGGCGTGACCGACGCCGTGCATGCAGCCGGCGGGCGCATCGCCGCCCAGCTGTGGCATGTCGGTCGCCTGTCGCACCGCGTCCTGCAGCCGGGCGGGGCGCTGCCGGTGGCGCCGTCAGCGATCAAGCCGGACGGCAAGGCCTTCACGCCGCAGGGCATGCTGGACTATGAAGCGCCGCGTGCCCTGGAAACGGACGAGATCGCGGGCATCGTCGCCGATTTCGCCAAGGCGGCGGAGAATGCCAAGCGTGCCGGCTTCGACGCGGTGGAGATCCACGGTGCCAACGGCTATCTGGTCGACCAGTTCATCCGCAGCGGCTCCAACCTGCGCACCGACCGCTATGGCGGATCGGTGGAAAACCGCAACCGCTTCATGCTGGACGTGGTGGCGGCGGTGACCGATGTGCTGGGTGGTGGCCGCGTCGGCATCCGCTTCAGCCCCAACGGCGCCTATCACAACATGTCGGACAGCGACCCGGCGGCCACTTTCGGCTATGCCGCTGAACAGCTGAACCGCTTCAATCTGGCCTTCCTGCACATTATCGAACCGCTGGTCGACAACCATCAGATGAGCCCGCCACCCGGCGCCACGCGCGTTGCCAGCCTGCTGCGCAAGACCTTCAAGGGTCCGTTCATCCTGAATGGCGGCATCACGCGGGAGGTTGGTGACCGGCTGATCGCGGACGGGGCGGCGGACGCCATTGCGTTTGGCGTGCCCTACATCGCCAACCCAGACCTGGTGGAACGGTTCCGCCGCAATGCCCCCCTGGCCCAGGCCGACCGTGCCACCTTCTATGGCGGGGACGAACGGGGCTATCTGGATTACCCGGCGTTGGACGCCGCGGCCTGACGGGTGTTGGCCGGGGCGCCCCCCGCCCCGGCCGGCCCGTTGCTTACCGCCCTGTCAGCCGGTGCAGCAGGTCGCCGATCGGATCGCCGCCTTCCGCCGGGGCGACCGGATCGGCCGGTGGCGTGCCTTCCGCCGTCTGGGCCATGCCCTCGGCCGGCAGTTCCGACACTTCACTGGCCACCGGCAGCAGGGCCGGGCGGTCCTCCTCCAGCGCGGGGCCGCCCAGTCCGCGCAGGCCCCGTGGCGGCAGGCCCTGGTGCGCCTCCACCATGATGGCGTGCCACAGTTTGGCGGGCAGGCCACCACCCGTGACCTTCTTCATGGGTGCGCCATCGTCATTGCCCAGCCAGACGCCGCCCACCAGATCGGCCGTATAGCCGATGAACCAGGCGTCCTTGTAATCCTGGGTCGTGCCCGTCTTGCCCACGGTCGGCCGGTCCAGTTGAGCCGCCTTGCCGGTGCCATAGGTGACAGGGCCGGACAGCAGGCGGTTCATCGCCTCCACATGCGGGGTGGCAACGGCGAAGCCGGCGCTGGATCCGTGCCGCTGGTACAGGATCGTGCCGTCCGTGTCGCGGATTTCCAGGATGCCATAGGGGATCACCGCCTCCCCGTCATTGGCCAGCGTGGCATAGGCGCCCGTGATGTCCAGCAGGGTCACTTCCGACGTGCCCAATGCCAGCGACAGGTCACGGCGCATGGGGGTGGTCAGGCCCAGCCGCTTGGCCGCCCGGCGTACATTGTCGATACCCACGGCTTCGGCCAGGCGGATGGTGGCCGTGTTCAGCGAATGGGCCAGCGCGTCGCGCAGCGTCACCTCGCCGCGGAACTTGCCGTCGTAATTGCCGGGGGTCCATTTGTCCTTGCGATAGGGCGCGTCCAGGATGGTGCTGCCCTCCGTCCAGCCCGATTCCAGGGCTGCCAGATAGACCATGGGCTTGAAGGAGGAGCCGGGCTGGCGCAAGGCCTGGGTGGCGCGGTTGAATTCGCTGGCGGCGTAATCCTTGCCCCCGATCATGGCGCGCACGGCCCCGTCGGGCGTCATCACCAGGGCGGCGGCCTGGCTGACCCGGGCCTCGGCCCCCGGTCCGTTCAGCATCTCCGTCACCTTGGCCTCCGCCCTCTGCTGCAGGTGCGGATCGAAGGTGGTGTAGACGACCAGATCACCATGGTCGGCCCCGACAAAGGCTTCCACCTGATCGGCCACCCAGCCGGCGAAATAGCGTCCGTCACCGTCCGCCCCCGGCTTGCGCGCCGGCACCTGCGGCACGGCCATGGCGGCATCATATTGGGCCGGGGTGATATAGCCCTCGTCCAGCATGGCGCGCAGGACCACGCCCATGCGCTGGGTGGCCCGGTTCAGGCTGGAGGTGGGGGCATAGCGCGACGGTGCCTTCAGCAGGCCGACGATGATGGCCGATTCCCGCAAGCTGAGATCACGCGCCGATTTGTTGAAATAGGTGCGGGCAGCGGCATCCACGCCATAGGTGCCGGCCCCCAGATAGACGCGGTTCAGATAGGCGGTAAGGATCTCTTCCTTGCTGTAGGTCGCTTCCAGCCGCATGGCCAGCAGCGCCTCCTGCGCCTTGCGCTTGAAATTCTGGTCCGGGGTCAGGAACAGGTTCTTGGCCAGCTGCTGGGTCAGGGTTGAACCGCCCTGCACGGTCCGGCCTGCGCGGTAATTGGTATAGGCGGCGCGCAGGATGCCGATGGGATCGACACCGAAATGGCTGAAGAACCGACGGTCTTCCGTGGCGACCAGGGCCTGGACGAAATGTGGCGGCAGTTCGCTGACATCCAGCGTTTCCCCGCGCAGATCGCCCAACCGCTGATACTCGGTCCCGTCCAGCGCCACCAGGGTGATGGCCGGACGGCGGGCGGCCGTCGCCACTTCGGAGATATTGGGCATGTCGTGGGCGACATAGGCGAAGATGCCGGCCGCCACGATCAACCCCCAGATGCCCAGGACGACCAGACCGGACAGGATGCGCCCGCCCCAGGATTTCCGCGGCTTCGCCTTGCGCGGGGCCTTGCCCTTTTCCGGCGGCGGCGGGGAAGGGGGGGCGCCCTGACCGCCACCGCCAGAGCCACCCGGCGGCGGGCCGGCCGGCGCCCGCTTCTTCGGCGGCGGTCCTGCGGGGCGGAAACGGGGCGGGGCGCTCAGCGTGCTCAAGGCAGGGGTCCGGAACAAGGCGGGGGTAGAGGGGCATGGGCAGGATAGGGCCCACCCCCTATGTCCACAAGCTGATGCGCCCCTATTGCGGCGATTTCAGGGATGAGGTGACGGCATGGTTGGCCCTTCTGCCTGACCTTCTGCCTCGTCATCCGGGCTGTGGCAGACCAGCTCGATCCAATGCCCGTGCGGGTCCTGGATCATGGCAAAGTAATAGTCGGGATGGATGGCGGGCAGCAGCGCCGGGGGCCGCTGGTCACGCGCACCCGCGGCCAGGCTCGCCGCATGTCCCGCCCGCACGGCCGCGCGCGTCGGGGCGGCCAGGGCCACGTGGAAGCCCGCCATGCTGGTCGCGGGGGCCCCGTTGGCGGGCTTTTGCAGCCACAGGCTGGAACCGGGCGGATTGCCCGCATAACCGATCATGGCAGTCTGTTCCGAAAACCTGCGATACCCCAGCGGGGTCAGCAGCCGGTCGTAGAAAAGGGCGGCGGCGGACAGATCATCCACAGCGATGGAAAGATGGTCCAGCATTGACAGGGCTCCTTGTCGTCAAGCGATGCCCGATCATAAAAAGGTTGCCTGGGGAAACCGCCCGATCCCGTTGCCGGGAGCGGGTTTTTCCAGCGAATTGGGGGAGCGGGACGCGGCATGTCCGACAAATGGGATGAATTCGACCGCAAGCTAGTGGCACTGCTTCAGCAGGATGCCGACCGCACCCATGAGGTCCTGGCCGCGCTGGTCAATCTCTCTGCGTCCGCTGTACAGCGCCGTGTCGCCAGGCTGAAGGCGGCGGGCGCCATCGCCGGCATCGTGGCTGTGCCCAATCCGGCCGATTTCGGCGTGGGCTTCACTGCCCTGGTGGAACTGATGCTGGACAGCGACCGGCGCGATGTACTGGACGCCCTGGGCCGCTGGGTCCAGGGGCGGCCCGAGGTTCAGTCCTGCTGGTATGTCAGTGGCGACGCGGACCTGGTCCTGCTTGTCCGCTGCGATGACGTGGATGCGTTCAACATGTTGATGGGCGCGCTGGGCGAGGCCAACCGCGCCGTCGTCAAATACAAGACCTCGCTGGTCTTCAGCACCCTGAAACAGACCCTGGCCCTGCCTCTGTCCGGCTGACCGGGATGTCAGCGCATGCCGCTGGCAGCACTTTCGATGGCCATGATGTGGTCCAGGCCCGGCAGGATTTCCGACCGCACGAATTCCACGCGCTTGTTGGGGCCAGCACCCCCCTGCGGGAAGCGGGCGCGCCACAGCGCCATCTTCACGGCCAGACCGCACAGCACGCCGCCGATGGTGACATGATGGCTTTCGATCTGGTGTCGCACCGACCGGAAGCTTTCGGCGCTGATATCGTTCCAGAAATCCTTCGACCGCCGGTCGAACGCCTCGAAACGGCCGGTGATGGAGGTGGTGATGGAGGTCAGCTTGCTCTGCACGTCGGACAGCATCTTCATCACATTGCGGTCGCGCGCGATCAGTTCCGACGATTTCGGCTCCATCGCCCATTTCAGGAAGCGCTGCACCTCCGGCACGATCCCGTCCAGGCAGGAACGGAAATAGGCCAGCGACAGAAAGACGTCGCCGTAATCCTCCAGAAAGTCCGGAATCTCGTTCAGCTTCACCTTCAGCTTCTCAGACAGCAGGCGCAGGTTGTTCAGCGCCTCTTCCCGGTCGGGGTTGGCCAGCATGGCCAGGATGTCGGCCACGTCGCTGATCTGCCGCTGGTCATTGCCATAGACCTGCTGCAGCAGCGGGCGCGTGAAGTCTTTCATATAGCCGGTCAGCTCGGCCCGCTTGCTGTCGGACAGCTGCAGGGACTTGGCATCATTCACGGCGATGCCGACTCGGCGCAGTTCCTTGCGCAAGGTGTAGACATCGAAGCTGTTGATGCGGGTCAGCTTGTTGATCTGCACCATGTCCAGGCGCAGCGACTTGGTGTGGCTGGGAAACAGGCTGCCCAGATGGTCGGGACTGATCTGGCCGCTGCCGGTCGAACGATCCTGGAACACCTCCACCACCGTTTCCAATCTGGCATTCTTGATCAGCTTGGCGCGGCGCAGGCCCGGTGTCTGCAAGGGCAGCATGGACATCGGCAGAATATGCAGCGCATCGCGGGAGGCATCGTCAAAAGCGACGGTTTCTGCCTCCTGTTCTGGCGCTTCGGTCTGGGCTGTATCTGCCATTATTGGGTCCTGTGCCGGCGGCGCCATCTTTGGAAAGCGGAAGAAACCTAAACGGGCGTACACCGGTATGCAAGCCACAACCCTTTCGTGCAGGCGGGTCATGCTTGGTTGGCGGCCTTTGGAATGGTATTTAGCCCATGCTGGCACCGGCCGGCAAAGGTGCATCAGGATATCCGGCAGGCAGGGAGCGGGAAGGCGACATCATGGAATTCTATCTTTGGATCAAGGCCTTGCATGTCATCAGCGTCATCGCCTGGATGGCGGGGATGCTCTATTTGCCGCGCCTTTTCGTCTATCATTGCGACGCGCCCGCCGGTTCCACCCAGTCGGAAACCTTCAAGGTCATGGAACGCAGGCTGTTGAAGGCCATCATCAACCCGGCCATGATTGCGACCTGGCTATGCGGCGGCGCCATGATCGCGCTGAACCTGGATCTGCTGAAAGGACAGGGCTGGCTGCATGCCAAGCTGGCACTGGTCATTGCCCTGTCGGGCGTGCATGGCGTGCTGTCCAAGCATGTGCGCCTGTTTGCCCAGGACGCCAACACCAAGCCGCAGCGATATTTCCGCATCCTGAACGAGGTGCCGACCCTGCTGATGATCGGCATCGTCATCCTGGTCATTGTCCGGCCGTTCTGAACCGGCGGCTGAAGCAGACGTAAAAAGCGTTCAGAAGCCGGAACCCGGCATAGCCAGATAGGCCAGCTCTTCGGCCGTGCTTTCCCGTTCCAGCACCTTGTTGCGATGGGGAAAGCGGCCGAACTGGGCGATGACGGCCAGATGTCGGCAGGCATAGTCCAGCAGGGTCGGGTCACGGGTGCGGTTGGCGAACAGTCGCACCGACAGCCGCTGATCCTCGATCTGTTCGGAATGTTCGAACGGCAGATAGACGAAAAGCCGCCGGTCTTCCGGCAGCATCAGGTCCTGTTCGCGGGCGATGGCGTCGGTGGCGATGGACAGGGCGCGTTCATCGGTGGCAAAGGCGCGCGGCGTGCCGCGGAACATGTTGCGCGGCGCCTGATCCAGCAGGATGCACAGGGCCAGTGTCCCTTCCGCCGTTTCCGCCCAATCGGCAAGGTCGCCATTGGCGGCGGCCAGATGTGCGGCCAGCAGGCGCTGTGTGACCAGCACATCGAATTCGGGTCCGCCGCCGAACCAGCGGCCGGGTCCAGCTTCCTGGAACCAGAATTCCAGCACCCCGTCAATGTCACTGGCCCGCATCCGGCCTCTCCGTTCCGATCCGGTGCTTTGCGATCATGGAGATCGCACGACCGGTCTGGTCACCACAGATTACTGATGCAGTCAGTGCGGCTGGATGTCCAGCGCCGCATGTGCTTCCTGGGGTCAGACGGCCCTCGCCGTCAGTCAAGGGCCGGCGCATCGTCGGTCTGTCTGCGGTCATTGATGCGGCGGCTCAGCTCTATCAGGCAGTCCTCCCGCGTGGGCCGGTAATCCCGCGCGGCCCACCAGCCTTCAACCCCGGCCAGCAGCAGCCCGACATTGGGCCCGGGTGGCACGCCCAGATCCAGCACGTCGCGCCCCTTCAGGGGGAACGGGATGACGATCCAGGTGGCGGCATCGGCCAGCGCTTCCACCAGTTCCACGGCCGGCGTGCGCCGTGTCGCGGCCGAGAGCAGCAGCTGGTCGCGGTAAAGATCGGGACCCAGCTTCTGCAGGGCATGTCGACGGCTGGTGATGGTCAGGTCCGGATGCACATCCACCGTGGGCGCACACAGCGCCATCAGCCGCTCCCGGTTGCTGTTCGACAGGCGCAGGCGTTCGGCCGTGTCGCTGGCCGCCGTCAGGCCCGGCGGCAGCAAAGCCGCCAGGTGCGCCATGGGATGCGCCTCCCCCACCAGCCATTCCAGCCGGTCCAGGGCGGCCAGCCGTTCGATATCCACTGCCTTGGGCAGGATCTGGGCCACGATGCCGGTTTGCAGCATCAGCCGCCACGTCTCCACCATGCGATCCTGGGCCAGGATGCGCATCACTTCCTGCTGCACGCGCTCTCCCGACAGGGTGGGCAGCAATGGCGACAATGTGGCGCAGGCCGCCAGCGCGTCGGCATCAGGGCGCCCCTGGCCGAAGCGTGAATGGAAGCGGAAGAAGCGCAGGATGCGCAGCACATCTTCCGCGATGCGTTCGCGGGCGGAACCGATGAAGCGGACACGGCCAGCCTTCAGATCGCGCACGCCACCGAACGGGTCGTACAATTCACCTTCCGGGGTCAGGGACATGGCGTTGAAGGTGAAATCCCGGCGGCTGGCATCGGCCAGCCAATCGTCGGTGAAGGCAACCGTGGCGTGCCGCCCGTCCGTTTCCACATCCCGCCGCAATGTCGTGATCTCGAATGAGGTGCCGTCCAGCACGGCGGTCACCGTGCCATGGTCGATACCCGTGGCCAGCACGCGGATGCCATCCTGGCGCAGGCGGCGCATGACCTCGTCCGGCAGCAGCGGCGTGGCGATATCGACATCATTGGCCTGAATGCCCAGCAGGGCATCGCGTACGCAGCCGCCAATGAAACGCGCTTCCTGTCCGGTGCGCATCAATGACTGCATGACACGGCGGGCGGCGGTGCCGGCCATCATGCCGATGGGCCCCGGATGCAAGGTTTCGACAGCCTTGTCGCCCATGGCCGTCATGCGTCAGGCCTTCAGTCCGAAAAATTCCAACTGCCAGGCCATTTCGCTGTCCGACATCGGGTAATGCGTACCCTCCCGCGCATTCAGCACTGAACTGGGCGGGATATTGGCGACCCGCAACTGCACCTGGCGGCACAGGCGCATGGAAATCTTGGCCTTCCAGCACAGGGCGGTGACGCCGCGTGCGCTTTGTCCGCCAATGATCTTGTCCACCGCGTCCAGGGGTATGGTGGCGCGCACGGCCAGGGCAGCCAGCACGAAGCCACGATCAGCCTGGGTCAGCGCGCTGGCGATCATTTCTTCGTCCAGCTTGCCGGCGGCATGTGCCTTGCGCGCCCGGTCCATGGGACGTTCCTTGGGCGCCTCTTCCGCGTCGGCATCGTCTAGGCCCAGCGGTTCGGCCCCACCGCGCCCGTTTCCATGGGTTTTCGCCCGCTGCTGTATGGCGTTGCGCACGGCATTGCGCACATCGGCCGGCAGGTCGACCCGGCTTTCCAGCACCTTCAGCAACTGGTCGCTGACAAAACCGGCGATGCGGGCCGCGGCCTTGGGCGGAAGCGACGGGCGGCGGACCAGGGGGCCGTGCCACGGCTCATGCCTGGGGGCCATGTCGATGATGCGGTCCAGCGTCTCCTCGCGGATCTGTGCCGATCCGTTGCCCAGCAGGGCGGCCACGGCGGCCTCGCTCTGGGTACGGGCCACAGCCTCGGAAACGGAACCGGACAGGCCGGCACGCTCGGCA
This sequence comes from Hydrogenophaga intermedia, assembly GCA_943371025.1. Lineage (GTDB taxonomy): Bacteria > Pseudomonadota > Alphaproteobacteria > Azospirillales > Azospirillaceae > Niveispirillum. The sequence goes on along the minus strand of CALRTC020000009.1, from coordinate 46,674 downwards.
ATGGCGACCAGCTTTCCATCCATGGGCTGGCTGCCGATGATCGACAGCAGATCATCATCGGTCAGCAGCGGCGAGTGGCGCAGCACGGGTCCGCTGACCGACAATTCCAGGTCGCGGGCCAGCTGCTGGATCAATTGCGGCGGCGCACCGGCGCTGTCCTTCAGCACTTCGGCCACGGCGCGGCGGACGGCGGTGGCCTGGTCGCGGGCCAGTGCCTCCACGATGTCCAGCGTCATGCGCTCCAGCTGGCCAACCCGGTCTGCGGTCAGGGTCGGCACCAGACGGGCGATCTTGGATGCCAGACCGCTGCGCACCTCGTCGTCCGGGTCGCCACACAGCAACAGGTCGGCCTGCCGCGGCGTGGCGTCATTGCGGGCGATCTCGCGACGCACCTCCGCGGCGGCATCATTGGCCAGAAAGAACAGGATTTCCGGCTGGGTGTCGGCACGGCTGGCCACCAGCCGCCGGTCACCCATGTCCTGGCTGGCGGCCAGCTTCTTCGCCGTATCGTAATCCAGGGGGTTGGACGAACCAGACATCAGCACACGACCCGCAACAACGATCCATCACCACCGGCCACCACAGGGACAGCCGTCATCTTCATCTCAGGTAGCCTGCTGCGGCTCTGGCGCAAAGGCGGGCGCCAGGGACCGGTACCCCTTGCCCATGCGCTTGGCAGCATACATACCCTGGTCACCCCGGTCGACCAGCCCCTGGGCCGTTTCTCCCGACCCGCCGCGATAGACCGCGACGCCCACGGACACGCCCAGCGGCTTGTCGGGCGTGGCGGACAGCGGCCGCAGGAATTCCGCCGCTTCGCGCAGCAGACGGTCCGCAACCGCCAGCGCCTGGGGTTCATCGACACGGTCGACCCACAGCACGAACTCGTCGCCGCCCAGGCGCCCCGCCAGATCGGCAGCGCGGGCCAGGCGGCCCAACAATTCACCCACGGCGCGCAGCACATCGTCACCGGCGCCATGTCCCAACTTGTCGTTGACGGCCTTGAAATTGTCGAGATCGAAATAAAGCAGGGCGGACCCGCCGCCCGTTTGCTTGTCCAGCCGCTGCTCCAACATCTCCATGAAGGTGCGGCGATTGTACAGGCCGGTCAGGCCATCGCGCTCCGACAGGGTCTTCAACCTTTCCTGGTAGCGTGCCTGCGCCACGGCCACGCCCACCTGATCGGCGATGGCCTGGACCATGGACAGGTCATCCTCGGTCCATTCCTGACCGTCGCCACGCCAGACCAGAACTGCGCCGTTCACCTCGTGCCGGAACAGCGTACGGCTGGCCAGCAGCCGCCATTCCCCCTCGGCATTCAGGGCGGGTTCGGGCTGCGCGGCCACACGTTCCAGGAAGGTGGCGATGAAGGGGCGCAGCCCGTCCGGCATCATTCCCTGCCGGGCCGCCTCGGAGAAGACGTCGCCCGTGCGGGCATAGAGCGTGGCCCCGCCGGCCCCGGTGGCATTGATGGCTACGCCCACCGCAATTTCCAGCGTCTTGCCCGGGTCTACGTCGTCGCGGGTGGAGGAGACGATATAGCCCAGATATTTCTCGCGCAGGCGGACCTGCGCCAGTTCCATGCCCTTCACCCGCGCTTCGGTGATGTCACGGCAGGCACCGCGTGCGCCGATCCATTCACCCTCGGCACCGATCAGCGGAACGGCGGAGGAGATCAGGCAGGCCGAGTCCCCGTTCTTGGCCCGCAGCCAGACTTCCGTGCGTTCGATGGCGACACCGGTGTCGAAGGGCAGGGGCTGGTCGGCGAAATCGCTCAGCACGAATTCCGAGGGGTGGCGTCCGATCAGATCGTCGGGGTCATAGCCGATGGCACCGGCCGCCGACACGAAGACGAAGCGTCCATCCGGCCCGACTTCCCAGGCGAAATCCGACGAAATGTCGACCAGATCCTTGTAGCGCTGCCGCGACTCGGTCAAAGCGTGTCGCAGGCGCCGTTCCAGGGTGACGTCGCGCCCCAGACAGATGATGCCGCCGTCATTGCGCAGCACCGTGGTGAATTCGACCACGCCCGGCCCGCTGCCGGTTTCCACGGGCACCGACCGGTAAGGCTCTGTCAAGGGGCCGCCGACACCAGCCCAGCGCGTCAGTTCCGTCAGCCAGCCGCCATGGCGGCTGGCCAGGGCCCGCGCCACTTCATTGGTCGCAACCGGTTGTCCGCTGATGTCCAAGGCCAGGGCGGGGCCGGGCCAACCTTCCAGCAGGTCGGACAGGCCGTCGTCTTCGCAGGTGGACGGGGCGGAACCGGAAAGAACGGACAAGGCGGGGACGCTCCCGGATCAGGGTTAATGGCCACCAGTGGTAACGCAGACGAGGGTTCCGGTCCATTGCGCTTGCGGTTAGTTGGCGTCGTGACCATGTTACGGGGCATGAGCAAGGCCAATCACCACCGCCCCGCCCCTATGGGCGGCACCCCGCGTGACACCCGGTTCGACCATGTCGACCATTGGGTGTTCGATCTGGACAACACGCTGTACCCGGCGCGTTGCAACCTGTTCGCCCAGGTGGATGTCCGCATCACGGACTTCATCGCCCGTGCGCTGGATATGGACCCAGCGTTGGCGCGCGCCAAGCAGAAGCAATATTATCTGGAACATGGCACATCGCTGCGCGGCATGATGATCCATCACGGCATGGATCCGGCCGAATTCCTGGACTATGTGCATGATATCGATGTGACGCCGGTTCCGCCGTCGCCCGTGCTGGCGGCATCACTGCGCGCGCTGCCCGGGCGCAAGCTGGTCTTTACCAACGGGTCCGTGCGCCATGCGGAAAATGTGCTGGCGCGACTGGGTGTGGCCGATCAGTTCGACGGCATCTTCGATATCGTTGCCGCCGATTACGTGCCCAAGCCCGACCCGGCCCCCTATGCCGTCATGGTGCGGCGCTTTGCGCTGGAACCATCGCGCGCCGTGATGGTGGAGGATCTGCACCGCAATCTGGGGCCGGCGGCCGCCATGGGCATGACCACGGTCTGGGTGCGCACCGACAGCGAGTTTTCCCGTCCCGACCTGAAGGTGGGGGAGGTGAAGCCCCAGCCTGAGCATCCCGGCCCCCATGTCCACCATGTGATCGATGAGGTGGAAAGCTGGTTGGCCGGATTGACAGCACCCGTGCGGTAGTTTGCTCCAGCACATGGGCGCTCTGCGGGCTGTCGCGTTGACAGGCCGCCGGCACCTGCCCACTCTCGCGGCCGATCTTCACAACCCTGTGACAGGAACGCCGTCATGAGCAGCCACGCCGATCTCGCCCGCATCATCGACCAGGCCTGGGAAGACCGCGCCGACCTTGGCTTTTCCACGACCGGCGACGTGCGCGACGCCGTCAACCGCGCCCTGTCCCTGCTGGATGCCGGCGATGCCCGCGTGGCGGAGAAGCTGGACGGCGCCTGGGTGGTGAACCAGTGGCTGAAGAAGGCCGTGCTGCTGTCCTTCCGCCTGAACGACAATGCCATGATCAGCGGCGCGCCGGGCGGTGCCTCCTGGTGGGACAAGGTGCCGTCGAAATTCGACGGTTGGGACGAGGCGCAGTGGCGCACCGCCGGCTTCCGCGCCGTGCCCGGCAGCGTTGTACGCCGCAGCGCCTATATCGCCCCAGGCGTTGTGCTGATGCCCAGCTTCGTCAATGTCGGTGCCTTTGTGGACAAGGGCACGATGGTCGATACCTGGGCCACGGTCGGCTCCTGTGCCCAGATCGGCAAGAATGTGCATCTGTCGGGCGGCGTGGGCATCGGCGGTGTGCTGGAACCGCTGCAGGCCGGCCCCGTCATCATCGAGGATGACTGCTTCATCGGCGCCCGGTCGGAAGTGGTGGAAGGCGTGATCGTGGAACAGGGCGCGGTCCTGTCCATGGGCGTCTTCATCAGCGCTACCACCAAGATCATCGACCGCACGACGGGCGAGGTCTTCATCGGCCGTGTTCCGGCCTATTCGGTGGTCGTCCCCGGCAGCCTGCCCGGCAAGCCGCTGCCCGATGGCACGCCCGGCCCGTCGCTTTCCTGCGCCGTCATCGTCAAGCGGGTGGACGCGCAGACCCGGTCGAAGACCAGCATCAACGACCTGTTGCGGGATTAAGGACACCATCCCCCCGCTCCGCCTGGAAGGCCGTCATCGTCCTGGTCACCCAGTCGGTGAAGGCCTTCACGGGCGGGCGGCGGAAATGCGGGGCTGGCGCCACCAGGTGATAGGCGTCGTAGATGGCCGTGTGCGGATAGGGGCGGGCCAGCCGGCCTGCCGCCACGTCATCGGCGGCCAGGATCGTATCACCCAGCGCCAACCCCTGGCCCGCCGCTGCGGCATCGATGGCATTGCCCGCATCATAGAAGCGGGTGCCGCGCAGGGGGGCGGTCACCGCAACGCCCGCCGCGCGGAACCAGGCGTGCCAGGGCATGTCCATCTCCTCCAGCAGCAGGTCGCCGGCCAGCAGCTGCGCGGGGTCGGAAGGCAGGGTGGCGACCTGCTGCGGGGCGCAGACCGGGAAATTAACCACCACCGACAGCAGCCGCGCCTCCAATCCCGGCCAGGGACCGGAGCCGTAGCGGATGCCCAGGTCGGCGCCGCCCTTGCGGAAATCCGCGGCCACGCGCGTGGCATCCACCACCACCTCCACTTCCGGATGGCTGGCCCGGAAATCGCCCAGGCGGGGGATCAGCCAACGCTGGGCGAAGGACGGTTCCACCGACAGGATCAGACGCGTCCTTCCCGCCACGGGCGGGATTGCCCGCAACGCCGACGTCGATGATTCCAGCATGTCAAAGGCCGACACGACCGCATCGCGATAGGCTCTGCCGGCCTCCGTCAGCGTCAGGCCGCGGTTATGGCGGGTAAAAAGGGCACAGCCCAGCCACGCCTCCAGATCACGGATCTGCCGCGACAGGGCGGTATGGGCCACGTTCAACTCCTCGGCCGCGCGCGTCAGGCTTTCATGGCGGGCGACCGCCTCGAAGGCGCGCAGTTGGGTCAGGGGCGGCAGACGGCGCATGGAAGTCCCGATCAAGGTGATGTGGCTGTGCCTTCATGTTACAGCGACTGTATTTGATTGATATTGGACGTCAAGGCTGGATCGGGCGATGCTGGTGGCAGATGACAACACCCGTTAGGAGTACTCGCCATGACACCCCAGGCCCCTGTGATGGATCGCGCCACTTGGCCTTTTGCCTTGCTGTTCAGCCTGCTTTCCTGCCGGTTCTCGCCCGTTGTCGCCTGCCACCGGCATTGACAGCCCGGACGCTTTCCGGCAGTTGAAGGGCACCTCTAGCGCCGGGCGGACGGCCGCCCATGCCTATTATTGCCGGGACTGATCACATGACCGACGTCGCCAACGCCGACGCTCCGCCGCAGATGCCGCTGCTGTACAAGAACCCGATGGCTGTCAGCTCGCAGCGGCATGCCGATCTGAAGGTCAAGCGCAACCGCACCTTCAACTACGCCGCCAAGGTCCATGCCATTCCCGTGCTGGCCGAGGAACTGCCGCAGCTGCAGAATTATTATCCGCTGGTGTTCGGCCCGGGCCCCAGCGCCGGCGTGATGGCTCTGCTGGGCCTGCGCGCGGGTGAGAATCTGTTCGTGAATGCCGATGGCAGCTGGGCGGACCGCAACCAGATTCCGGCCTATGTCGGCCGCTACCCCTTCCTGCTGGTGGAAATCCCGGAGGACAAGCGTCTGGTCCTGATCGTCGAGGAAGACGAGGAGATTCTGCGCCGCGACGGTGACATCCCGCTGTTCCAGGACGGCAAGGGCACCAAGGAAGGCGAAGAGATCCTGAACTACTGCGTCGCCTTCAACGAGTCGGCCCGCCAGACCCAGCTGTTCTGTGAAGAGGTGGAGAAGCTGGGCCTGCTGGTCGATCAGCGCGCCGAGGTGGTGACGCCCGATGGCAAGCAGCTGGCCCTGTCCGGCTTCCGCATCATCGACGAGGCCAAGTTCAATGCGCTGCCGGACGAGACGTTCCTGGAATGGCGCAAGCGCAACTGGATCGGCCTGGTCTATGCCCACTTCGTGTCGCTGGGCCGCTGGCAGAACCTGATCGACCGGATGGGCAAGAAGGACGCCGCCTGAGCATCCGGCCTGACAGGCGCATGATCAGAAGGGCTCCGGCGGGAAACCGCCGGGGCCCTTTGTTCTTTCCGGGACAGGTTCCTGCGCGGGTTTCCAATCGTCAATCCGGCAAAACCCATACGGAAGATAGATGCCGATGTCTCCGGTCGCTTGTATAGTGTCGGTCACGGGCTTCCCCCATCCCAAGGGTGGGGATGCCGGCCGTCGCAACAGGGCAGGTCGACATCATGAATCTTGAGCTTCGCACCTTCACCATCCGTGACGCCGCCGCCGAAGAGGATGAGCTGCGCGTGGCCAATTTCCTGCGCACGGTGGAGGTGGAACGCATCGACACGTCCTACGCCGAGGGCGGCTGGCGGCTGCTGGTCCATTACCGCGACCTGCGCCGCAAGGAAGAACAGGCCCAGATCGAAACGGCCATCCAGCAGGCGCTGAACAGCTGGCGGTCGGAGGTGGGCCGCAATCTGGGTGTCGACCGCGAGGAGGTGATGAGCAATCACCTGCTGGGCGAGGTTGCCCGTTACGCCCCCACGACGGAGGTGGAACTGTCGGTCATCATCAGCAGCCTGGGCGAAGATGCCCATGCGCGCGGGTCGGAGATCGTGCGCGTCGTGCGTCAGACCATGGAAGACCTGACGGGCTGACATCATACCAGTCCCTACGGGCGGCGGGCTGGTGGTTAGCAGCCGCCAATCGGCCTTTGGCAGATTGGTTCCGTTCCCGACTGCTGCCGGCGCGAGGCCTGAAACGAGGCCTGAAACAAACAAGGCCGGGGGAGCGATCCCCCGGCCTTGTTCGTCCCTCCCCGGTCTTGGAGGGATGGTGGCGTGTCTTTACGCGGCGGTACGGATACCGGCGCGCACGACCTTCTCGTCCACCTGATCGGCGAATTGCACGAAATTGGCCTCGAAGCGGCGCGCGACCTCATGCGCGGTGCTGTCGAAGGCCTTCTTGTCGGTCCAGGCATTGCGCGGGAACAGCACGTCGTTGGGCACGCCGTCGCAGCCTTCCGGCACGGCCAGGCCGAAATTCGGTTCCGGCTTGTGCGGGACCGTGGCCAGCAGGCCGTTCAGCGCCGCATTCACCAGCGAGCGGGTATGGCCGATCTTCATGCGGCTGCCCGTGCCATAGGAACCGCCCGTCCAGCCCGTGTTGACCAGCCAGCAATTGGCCCCATGCGCCTTGATCTTCTCGCCCAGCAGTTTGGCATAGACGGTGGGATGGCGGGGCATGAAGGGGGCGCCGAAGCAGGTGCTGAAGGTGGCCTGCGGCTCCGTCACGCCCTTTTCCGTGCCAGCCACACGAGCCGTGTAGCCCGACAGGAAATGGTACATGGCCTGGTCGGCCGTCAGCTTGGAAATGGGCGGCAGCACGCCGAAGGCATCGGCCGTCAGCATGATGATGTTCAGCGGCTGACCGCCGCGGCCCGTTTCGCTGGCATTGGGGATGAAGTCGATCGGGTAGGAGGCACGGGTGTTTTCCGTCAGGCTGGCATCGTCCAGGTCCAGCGAGCGGGCCACCGGGTCCATGACGACATTTTCCAGCACAGTGCCGAAGCGGCGCGTCGTCTCATAAATCTCCGGCTCGGCCTCCGCCGACAGGCGGATGACCTTGGCATAGCAGCCGCCTTCGAAATTGAAGACGCCATTGTCCGACCAGCCATGTTCGTCATCGCCGATCAGGGTGCGGCTGCTGTCGGCGGACAGGGTGGTCTTGCCCGTGCCCGACAGGCCGAAGAAGATGGCCGTGTCGCCGTTGCGGCCGATATTGGCGGAGCAGTGCATCGGCAGCACGCCCTGACCCGGCAGCAGGAAGTTCAGGATGGAGAAGACCGACTTCTTGATCTCGCCGGCATAGGAGGTGCCGCCGATCAGGACCAGCTTCTTCTTGAAGTTGATGACGACGAACACGTCGGACCGGGTGCCGTCGCGTTCCGGCACGGCATGGAAGTCCGGCGCCTGCAAAACCGTGAAGGCCGGTTCGAAATCGATCCGTTCGGCCAGCGGCGGGCGGATGAACATGTTCTGGGCGAACAGGTTGTGCCAGGCATGCTGGGTGACGATGCGCACCGGCAGGCGGTAGGCCAGATCGGCCCCGGCATAGAGATCCTGCACGAACACTTCACGACTCTGCAGGAAGGCCGTCATGCGATGGTGCAGACGGTCGAACGCCTCTTCCGTGAAGGGCTTGTTCGGCCCCCACCAGATGTCGTGGGCCGTCGTCTCTTCCTTGACGGTGAACTTGTCGTTGGGGGAACGGCCGGTATGCTGGCCGGTGATGGCAACCAGCGCGCCGTCCTTGGACAGCTTCGCCTCGCCACGGCGCAGCGCCTGCTCATAAAGGGCGCCAACGCTGAGGTTCCAATGAGCGGCCTTCAGATTGGCCAGACCCAGATAATCCAGACCGAAGCTGCTGATGACGGGACCGGTATGTTCCACGTTCGGTATCTCCCTAGACTTGTCACGGGCCGCGCCCGTTGACCGGGCCTGTCCGCCCTGTAACCGGCCCAAAGGGCGCTACAGGGCTTTTTATGTAACGGCGTTTGTACACTTACCGTTCCGATTTCGGCGTGGCAACCCCTGCCTGCCGCAAGGGTCGCAATGCCGCCGGGCATGCCGCTCCACGGTATCGATGTCTTTTGTCAAAAGCCGGCGGGACGCTGCACGCCCAGGGCGGGGCAGGAGCGGTTCAGGCGTCCGGCCTTGCCGGCGGCGGTCATTTCGTCTGCCAGGGCCTGCGCCGCGCGGTCGATTTCCCGCGCCAGCTGTGCATCCGCCACCGACCGGGCCTGCGCTACGAGTGATTGAAAATCGGGCAGCACGGCCGCCGCACTTTCCCCCGCATTCAGCCGGTCCAATGTGCGGGCGATGGCGCCGGAGAACAGGTCCGACGCGGCCTGACTGTCGGGCCTGGCCCCCTTGGCAGAACTGTCGGCCAGGGCTGCCAGTTCATCCTTCGCGGCCAGGGCGTCGCTGGCGTAATCATCCTTCGACCGGTCACACGCCTCCGTCAGCCGTCCGCCCTTTTCCAGTTTCAGATGGATGGTGGTGGAAGGCGAGCAGGCATGGCAGAGCGGGCCATAGCTTTCGAAGGTGTTCAGAAAGCCGGTGATGATCAGGTCGGGATCGGATGCCGTCACCTCGCGCAGGGCGATCCGGTTGTCCTGGGGTTCCACCGGCAACAGTTTGTCGCCGTCCAGCCGCAGCGGCAGCAGCTTTTCACAGCCCATGCAATTGCCGCCCGTCGCCGCCTCGATCAGCAGCAGGGGACCGAAGGCGGTTTCCACCACCGGGTCCTCCGACGGGCTGACATAAGCCAGTTCCGACGGCAGGGTGATGGCGGCAACGGGCTTGGGCCGGGCCTTGTCGGCGCGGTGGTACAGCTTGATGATTGTGGAAACCCCGCCTTCCGGCTCCTGTTCCGGGGCCAGACAGGGACGCCAGCCCACAACCAGCCATTCCCCGCCCTTGGCGGCGGCGGACTGGCCCACGCCGGTCAGGGCCAGTGTCGGCTCGGCAATGCCCTCCCGCGCCAGGGCCTTAGCCGTCTCCATTTCCTCCGGCGACTGGCAGGATGATGGTGGCCGATCCGCCAGGGCCGGCCCCGTCAGGGCGAGAAGACCAAAGGCAAGCAGCAGCATTCGGAGGAAGGGCATTCGGAGGTCCGGGCAGGAGAACTGGCCATCGCAACTGCAACATGATGCAACATGACGAAGGGGTGTGTTGCAGATGGGGTTGCGGCGCGGCGCGGCCAACCACAAGGAATATATACCCAGATCCATCCAAAGCCAAGGAGGAGAGAACCGACAGGGCAGCGGCGCGGTGACGCTGACTGTCGCGGCGTCACCTTGGTTGTTCAAGGGGCGTGTTGTCGCTGGCTGGGCGCATCAGGTCGACCCTGCCGGCCCCATCCAGGCCGAACAGCCAGACCATCGACCGGTATTGGAAATCCACGCGGTAGCGGCGCAGATGCCGGCCGTCGGGCGTGCGCAGCTGTTCCATCAGGCGGAGGCCGGTCACGGGACCGGCCCCGGTCAGCAGGGCGCTGCCGAAATCCTGGAAGAAGCCCTGCATCATGCTGCCGGCCTGATCGGTGAAGCCGTCCTTGTCCAAGGCCCCGGCCGCGGCGCTATCCAGCGCGTGGCGCAGGCGCTGCGTCATCTCCGGCCGGTCATCCGGGATGAAACGGCTGGCGTCAGTGACATAGAAATCGGCGATGCCTTCCGCCAGCAGCGGGTACAGCCAGCGCTGATTGGTCAGGGCCACGATGGTCAGCTTCTCTTTCGGGAAGCGCAAAAGATCGGCCAGGGCCGGGCCGCCGCTGTGCCCCACAGCGACATGGCCCCGGTAATCATGCCGGGTCCAGCCGATGCCGAAATCGCCGGGCGCGCCATCGCTGAACGGCCGCACCTCCCACAGGGCGGCCCAGTCCGCGGCCGGCAGGGCTGTGCCCTGGTCGATGGCCCGGGCGAAGCGGGCCATGTCGTTGATGCTGGTGAACAGCCCGCCCGCGGAATAGCCGGCGGGCGTGTAGCCGAAATCATCCCGGATCTGCTGGCCATCCCTGAAGACATGGGTGGTGGCGGCCGCATCCTTCCAGGGGGCTGGTTTTTCTGTCGGAAAGCCGCTGGACGTCATGCCCAGCGGGGCCAGCGCCCAGGTGCGCAGGGCGGCCGGGAAGGGCTGGCCCGCCTTGTTTTCGATCACGGCCTGCAGCACGACGAAATCGGTGAAGCCATAGCGCGAGCGGCTGCCCGGTTCATAATCCAGCGGCGCCTTCTGGGCGGCGGCCACGATGTCGGCTGTGTTGGCATCGGGGCCCAGGCCCAGCCGGTCAGGCAGGCCCGACGAATGGGTGGCCAACTGGCGCAGGGTGATGCGCGACCAGCTTTCCGGGGCTTGCGGAAAATGCAGGCGCAGATTGTCGTCCAGCGACAGCAGCCCGGCCCGTTCCATGCGCATCAGGGCCACGCCCGTCAGCATCTTGGTGGCCGATGCGATCTGGAACGTGTGGTCAGGGGTCAGGCGGGTATGGGTAAAGGCATCGGCGTCGCCATAGGTCGCCAGCTTTTCCAGCTTGCCGTTGCGCACCACGGCCACCGCCACGCCCGGTATGTGGGTGCGCTGCATGAAGCCCTGGACATAATCATCTACCTGGTCGGCCTGCACGGGGCCGGACAGCAGACCGGTGGTCGCCAGCAACAGCAGGGCGACGGGACGAAGGCGACGGGCAAGCATGGGGGCGTGGACCTTTGCCGGTGACGGATGCCGCCGTCAAAGCATCCGCCATGCCAGCCGGAAAGCCCCGGGAAGCTGCCTTGGCGTCGGCCGTCACATCCCCCCTGCTGTCCGCATTCGGACAGCAGGCGTCCGAAAGCGGACAGCAACCGGTATCAGGCTTTGTACACCTGCCGCCCGTTCACCCAGGTCTCCTGCACCTTGATGCCGGCGATCTGCCCCGCCCTGCCATTGTTGGCATAGGCGACGGGATCGCCATCCAGGATGACCAGATCCGCCATCTTGCCGACCTCCAGCGTACCGACATAGGCGTCGGCATGGCATTGCCAGGCGGCGAACCGGGTCTGGGCCATCAGGGCCAGTTCGATGGACACGCATTCGGCCGGGTTCAGTACCCAGCCGCCTTCGGCCCCTTCGGTCAGGCGGGTCACCGCATCCTGCACGCGCTTCAGCGGGGTCAGGGGGCTGACGCCGTAATCGCTGTGCAGGGAGAAGGGCAGGCCGGCATCATAGGCTGACTTGCAGCGGTCCAGAAGCTGTACCCGGTCCTCGCCCAGCAGCTTCTTCAGCACCGGCCCCCACTTGGTCACATGTTCGATCAGGAAGGAGGGCACCAGCTTCAGCGCCGCCATGTCGGCGATCTGCTGGTCATGCAGGATGGAGCAATGTTCGATGCGGTTGCGCAGGTCACGCCGCAGCAGCCCCTGCTGGTCCACCTCCATGAAGCTGGCCAGGACATTGTCGATGGCCCCGTCGCCATTGGCATGGATCATCACCTGCCAGCCCCGGCGCTGGGCCGCGGCCAGCGTCTGGGTCAGGGTCTGCGGATTGATGTCCATGTTGCCGCGCGTGTCGGTGCCCATATATTGCTGACGCGTCCGTTCCTGACCCCAGGCCGTATAGGGTTCGCGCAGCAGGCCGGTCACCCCCTGGTTCGACCCGTCGGCGAACAGCTTCACCGCCTGTTTCAGGAACATCGGGTTGCTGACATCGGGGCTGTCGTCGGTCAGCACCTCCGCACTGCCCGGAAAGGCCCATTCATCGATATAGGCGGCACTGGCCAGACGCACGGGATGGCCGAAGGCCATCATGGCTGCGTCCAGGATCACACGCTCGGCCTGCACGCCCACCGCAATGCCCGTGGCGGCATCGTTCAGCATGGTGTTGCCGTTGGCGACCGCCATATGGAACAGCTTTTTCAGGTTGCCGGCCAGGGACGCGAATTCCCAGACCAGCGTGCCCGGCGATTTTTTCAGCACATTGCCCGTCAACCGCTGGGCCGGGGTTTCCACCAGGATGCCTGATGCCGTGCCCTTTGCCGGGCCGTCCAGGAAGGTGGCGACCTTGCCGCCGAAGACAGGCGGTGGATAGGCCAGGTCGATGCCGGCCATCTGCATGGCCCGGCGGTTCAGGAAGCTGATATGGCCGGACCCGGCAGCCAGAACGATGGGGTTCTGCTTTTCCGCCTTGTCGGTGCCGAACAGCGCGTCGAACCATTCGATGGTGGGGTTGACCCATTCCGCCATCTGCGACGGATCGATACCGGCGCCCAGGATCAGCGTATCCTTGCCCGGCGCCTTCTTCAGCGCTTCGTGCAGCAGATGCTCGACATAGTGGATGTCATAGGTGCCGGTGGCCGGGGGCGACAGATCGATGAAGCCCATCTCCGCAGCACTGGCCACGATATGCATGTGCGGATCGACGAAGCCGGGCAGCAGGGTGCGGCCCTTCAGGTCGATCTCCTTCGTGCCATGGGGCGCCAGCTTGCGCATGTCCGCCAGACTGCCCAGGCCGATGATCTGCTGGCCCTTGACCAGCATCGCGTCGGCCACCGCACCGAAATCCGCCAGGGTGCGGATGGTGCCGCCATGGAACAGATAGGCCGGATCAAAGCCCAACAGCCTGGCCAGCCCCTCGGCCGCCTCCTCCACCAGATGGCCGATGAAGGAACCGGCCGCCGCCGCACCCATCGCCTGCTGCGCGTTCTGTTCCAGAATATCGGGCGGCAGGGCGGCGATGGGGGCCAGATTGTTGCGGATTTCAGGTGCGCGCGCGTGGAAGCAACCGGGTCCCATGACATCCTCCGATAGAGTGTTGCCAAAGGAAACTATCGCAGAAACAGGCAAAGGTATATGACTTTTATGTCTACTTGTCGGAGTCTGGGTCCCGAGCCTTTGCAACCAGACGTACAAGTTCGGCCCGTGCCGCCTTGGCGTTGCGTACCAGGGTGGCAAAGGGCAGGCGGGCCGTTTCCTGGCCGGCACGCAGGTCGCATCCTTCCGGATCGATCCCCGTCAGGCGCCAGTCTCCGGCTGGCTGACCCAGCAGGCGCGTGGCGTAGAGGGCCACGGCGTCGGCATGATCCTGGTTCATATGGCCGACAATATCCGCTTCCCGCGCCGACAGGTCCATCCAGTCGACAGGCGGCAGGGTCAGCGCGTCGGCCGCCAGATGGTGGATGCGGCCGAATCCGGCCACCAGGTGCCCGCGCAGCGGCGTCACCCGCCACAGGGCGAAATCGCGGAAACCGGCATAGGCGTTGGCCGACGGGTGGCGGGCGATGAACCGTTCCGTCAACCGCGCATCGCCCGCCCTTTCTGCGCGGCCCTGCACCGACAGGCGCGGCCCCGTCAACCGGTCGGCATGCCCCTCCGTCCCGTCGAACAGCAGGCCGCAACGCGGGTCCGCCTCCAGATTGCGGGTATGTTCGGCCAGACGGGAGATCAGCAGCAGGGGCGTGGCGTCCAGGTCGAACCCGACCAGCACCAGCGACGGGCTGGGCCATCCCTCCAGGCCGCCCTCCACCCCCGGCCGGGTCAGCGTGGCCAATGTCGCCTGACCCGACGCCCGCATCAGGGCACGGGCTTCGCGGCCCAGGTCGGCTGTCTCCAACTCTTGATCTTCCCTGATTGCTGTCATGGATCCGGCCTTGCCATCGGTTCTATATCTTATCGGCTCTTCCCCGCGCCGCATTGATGACATATTGAAAGTTAAGCTGGATTTGGCAAACCCGGTCTTTCGGGGGTACTCCCCCGGTGGACCGGCACAGGTTGGAGAAGCAGCGTGGCCCAAGTGATCGCCCTGGTCGATGACGACCGCAACATCCTGACGTCCGTGTCCATCGCGCTGGAAGCCGAAGGGTACGAGGTCCGCACCTATGGCGACGGGGACGAAGCCCTGCGCGGCATCAGCACCCGGCCCGTCGACATGGCCGTGCTGGATATCAAGATGCCGCGCATGGACGGGCTGGAACTGCTGCAGCGCCTGCGCCAGACCACGCAGATGCCCATCATCTTCCTGACCTCCAAGGATGATGAGACGGACGAGCTGCAGGGCCTGCGCATGGGGGCCGATGATTACATCAAGAAGCCGTTCAGCCAGCGCCTGCTGATCGAACGCATCAAGACCCTGTTGCGCCGTACCGAACTGGCCCAGGGCAAGGGCACGGCGCCAGATCCGGGCCAGACCCTGGTGCGCGGCGAACTGGTGCTGGACGGTGCCCGCCATCTCTGCACCTGGAAGGGCCAGGAGATCGACCTGACGGTCACGGAATTCCTGCTGGTCAAGGCGCTGGCCGTCCGCCCTGGCCATGTGAAGAACCGCGACCAACTGATGGATGCCGCCTATGGCGAGCATATCTATGTCGATGACCGCACCATCGACAGCCACATCAAGCGCCTGCGCAAGAAGTTCAAGGCCGTGGACGACGACTTCCAGCAGATCGAAACGCTGTATGGTGTGGGTTACAAGTACAAAGAGTGATGTTCCCTCAGTCGCCGGGCGCCACCATCCGGTGGCTTGGGCTTACGCGCCACGAGGCGCGGGCCGCCGGTCGGCGGCCTCCGGCTTCCAGGCCAATGGAAGCCGGTTTCACAGGGAGTTAGGGTGCGGTGAAGCGTCCGTTTCGCGATCCGGCTGGTATTGCGGCCGAGGGCGCCGCTGTCCGGCGCCGCGTCCGGCATTTCTCGCCGCTGACGCTGCGCATCCTGGCTGTCAACATGCTGGCGCTGGCCATCCTGCTGGGCGGGTTGCTGTACCTGTCCACCTATCAGCAATGGCTGATTGACAAGGAACTGTCGGCACTGACGACAGAGGCGCGGATTTTCGCCGGTGCGCTGGGCGAAGGCGCCATGCAGCCGGCCACGGACGAGTTCAACGAGCCGGCCAGCCAGCTTTCCTATGAACTGGCCCGGCAGATGGTGCGGCGTCTGGTGGAGACCACCGACACCCGCACCCGCCTGTTCGCCCCCAATGGCGAACTGATCGCCGACAGCCGCGTGCTGGGCGGGGCCAAGGGCGTGGTGCAGATCGAGGAACTGCCGCCGCTGCGCGACGGCAACCGTCTGACCGAGATCGGCATCGCCATCTATGACTATATCGTCAATGCCGTGCCGGAGCGGGAACATCTGCCCGCCTATCCCAGCGAAAAAGATCCGACGGCGGAGAATTATCCCGATGTGATGAAGGCCCTGGCGGGTGAGCTGGGCCGCAATGTCTGGCGGATCGGCCGGGCCGACGGGCGCACCGACATGGTGCTGACCGTGGCCGTGCCCGTGCAGCGCTACAAGAAGGTGCTGGGGGCCGTCTATATCTCCCGCTCCGGCACTGCCGTCGATGTGGCCGTGCGCCAGTTCCGCATGGATATATTGCGCCTGTTCGCCATCACCCTGGGCGTGACGGTGCTGCTGTCCTTCTATCTGGCGGGCACCATCGCCCGGCCCATCCGCAAGCTGGCCAATGCCGCCGACGAGGTGCGTCATGGTCATGGGCGACAGGTCACCATTCCGGATTTCTCCCGCCGCCGGGACGAGGTGGGAGACCTGTCGGACAGTCTGCGGGAAATGACGGCCGCCATCTGGAACCGCATGGACGCCATCGAACGGTTCGCGGCCGACGTGGCGCATGAGATCAAGAACCCGCTGACCAGCATGCGCAGCGCCGTGGAGACGGTGCAGCGGGTAAAGACGGACGAGCAGCGCCAGCGGCTGCTGTCCATCATCCACCATGATGTGCAGCGGCTGGACCGGCTGATCAGCGACATTTCCAATGCCAGCCGTCTGGACGCCGAACTGTCGCGCGCCCGCACGGAGCCGGCCGATGTGGGCCAGATGCTGACCATGCTGGCCAATATCCATGACGCCACCCTGGGCAATGAAGAGGCCTTGCGCGAAGCGGCGGCGTCGGCCGGTGCGGATCTGGCCGATGTGCCGCCGCCCGTGCGGGTGGAAGTGGAACTGCCCCTGACCAGGACCGGCCTGATCGTGCCGGGCCTGGAAGGCCGCCTGACCCAGGTGTTCCAGAACCTGCTGTCGAACGCCCTGTCCTTTTCCCCCGCGGGCGGGGTGGTGCGGTTCAAGGCCAGATCCTTCGCCGACCGGGTGGAGATCACCTGCGAGGATCAGGGGCCGGGTATCCCGGAAGGCAAGCTGGACGCCATCTTCGACCGGTTCTACAGCGAACGGCCGAAATCGGAAGCCTTCGGCAAACATTCCGGCCTGGGCCTGTCCATCTCCAAGCAGATCATCGAGGCCCATCAGGGCCGCATCTTCGCCGAGAATATGAAGGCGGCGGACGGGACCGTGACGGGCGCCCGCTTCACCGTCGTCCTGCCGCGATAAGATCGGTCCGGGCGCCCCGCTCCGTCACCCGTCGACCAGGCTGGCGAAATCCGCTTCCTCATAGAAGGGGCGGATTTCAATGTCGCTGGGGCCGGGCATGGGGTTGGGGCAGCGCTTCACCCAGGCCACCGCCTCTTCCATGTCCTTCACCTGCCAGATCCAGAAGCCGGCCACCAGTTCGCCGGGCGGGCCGAAGGGGCCGTCGCTGACGCGGCGCGCGGTTCCATCGAAATGCACGCGCTTGCCCAGGGATGACGGTTTCAGCCCGTCGCCCGACTGCATGATGCCGGCCGCCATCAGTTCCGCGTTGAACCTGCCCATGGCTTCGAACAATTGTGGGTCGGGCAGCAGGCCCTTTTCGCTGTCCACCGTGCCCTTGACGATCACCATCACGCGCATCGCTTCCTCCATTGCCTTGGTCCTGGGCCGCAACCCGATGATCAAGGAACGGTGATGACAGGGCGACTGCCGACAGTGGCATGCAAAAAAATTCGGGCGAGTCCAGGTGGGGGACGTCAGTCCTCCACCTCCTCCTTGGGATAGACGCCCCAGAAGCCGGTGCGTTCCAGCCAGCCATGATAGCCCTGGACCTCCACCTCGCACCATTCGCCCTTGCAGGAGACAAGGCGGCCCATGACGCCGGGTTCGGCCTGGGCCACGGCGGCGGCGGACGCGCTGGGCCGTTCGCGGATGGTGCGCAGCTCCCCGGTGATGACCAGGGTGCGGCGGCCCGACAGCATGGATTGGTGCACCCAGCCCTGCGTGCCCTCCACATCGCGGATGCGGCGCCAGGTATCGAATTCCGCCGTGATCTCCACCGGCATGCCGGGCCGCACGAACACCCATTCGATGGGGTAGGAACGGCCGGGGCCGGTGCGGATATTCACTTCTGCCGACCGCAGGGAGACAAAGCGCGGAACCGGCAGGCCGCTGCGCACGATCATGTCCGATCGCGGGTCCGTTTCCTGACCCAGGCCCGTGGCCGGGGTCAGCAGGGCGGATGCGGACAGCAGGCAGCAGAACAGCAGGCGGCCGCTGGCCGCGATCCCTGTCCTGCGCACCTTGTTCGCCCGTGAAAACCGCAACGCCCAGCCCCGAGTCCCAACGGCGCAACAGCGCGCCGGATCGTTAACAGACCCTTTGTGCCGTACCGCCGATGGCCGGGTCAAGCATCAGCCGTGCGTTCAGCCGCGACAGCTTGTCGGGCGCGCTTGGCATGGACAATTCAGGCCCCGGCCATTACTGCTAATTCCGTCCAGTCCATGGGAGGAACGGTAAATGGCCGAACGCAAGAAGCCCCTGGTGATCGTCACGCGCAAGCTGCCCGACGTGATCGAGACCCGGATGATGGAGCTGTTCACGACGCGCCTCAACCTGGACGACCACCCGATGACCCGGGCGGAGCTGGAAGAGGCGGTGAAGAATGCCGACGTGCTGGTGCCCACCGTCACCGACACGATCGACGAGGCGCTGTTGAACCAGGCCGGGCCGCAGTTGAAGCTGATCGCCAATTTCGGCAATGGCGTCGACCATATCGATCTGCGCGTGGCCCGGGCCAAGGGCATCATTGTCACCAACACGCCGGGCGTGCTGACTGAAGACACGGCCGACATGACCATGGCCCTGATCCTGGCGACCGCACGCCGCCTGTCGGAGGGCGAGCGGCTGGTGCGCGCAGGGCAATGGAAGGGCTGGGCGCCGACGATCATGCTGGGATCGCGCATGGCGGGCAAGCGGCTGGGCATCATCGGCATGGGCCGCATTGGCCAGGCGGTGGCCCGTCGCGCCAAGGCCTTCGGCCTGTCTATCCATTACCATAACCGCAAGCCCGTCCATCCGGAGGTGGAGGCGGAACTGGATGCGGCCTATTGGGAAAGCCTGGACCAGATGCTGGCCCGCATGGACATCGTCGCCATCACCTGCCCGCGCACGCCGGCGACATATCATCTGCTGAACGCGCGCCGTCTCGCCTTGCTGAAGCCCACCGCCATCCTGGTCAATATCAGCCGCGGGCAGGTGGTGGACGAGGCGACGCTGGCCCGCATGCTGCAACGCCGCGAGATCGGGGCCGCCGGCCTGGACGTGTACGAGGACGAGCCCAATGTCGATCCCAAGCTGTTGAAGCTGGATAATGTCGTGCTGCTGCCGCACATGGGCTCGGCGACGCTGGAAGGCCGTGTCGACATGGGCGAGAAGGTGATCGTCAACATCAAGACCTTCGTCGACGGGCATCAGCCGCGCGACCGCGTGCTGGAAATGATGTTCTGATCGCTGCCGGTATCATGCCCCTCAATCCGGGTCAGGCCGCCAGGGCCGGCCGGCCCAGCAGGTAGCCCTGTACCAGATGGGCGCCGGCCGCGCGGACCCAATCCAGCTCGGCCGGCGTTTCGATCCCTTCCGCCACCACCTGACAGCCCGTGTCGCGGGCGATGCCGATCAGGTGGCGGACGATGGATTGCTTGTAGGGGTCGCTATCCACATCGCGGATCAGGGCCATGTCGATCTTCACATAGTCCGGGCGCAGTTCCTGCAGCATGTTCAGCCCGGAAAAGCCCGCGCCGATATCGTCCAGTGCCACGCGGAACCCGGCCTGCCGATAGAAGGCCAGGATGCCGCGCAGATGCGCCTGATCCTTCACCTCCGACGTCTCCGTCACCTCGAACACGATATTGGCCGGGGTCAGGCCCATTTCCTGCACGAAAGAATGGGTCGTGCGCAGGCAATAGGACGGGTCGTAGATGCTGGACGGGTTGAAATTCACGAACAGCCGGGCCTGGGGTGCGCGCCGTGCCGCCATGGCGCGGATCGCCTCCCGCCGCGCCACCAGATCGACGGTGAACAGCAACTGCGTCTCCGCCGCCACCGACAGCAGCGCACCGGCGGCGACAATGTCGCCATTCTCCTCCCGCCCGCGCAACAGCGCCTCGTAACCGAAGACGCTGCCATCGGGCCGGCAGATGGGTTGCAGCATGGAAAACAGCCGGTCGCGCTCCAGCATCCCCACCAGCCATTGCCCCTTCACCGCCGCCACCAGCCAGCGCAGCGTGCGCGTGCCCATCCAGTCCGACAGGCTGGGCGTGCGGCCGGCATCCAGCAGCAGGGCGCGCGTATGTTCCATCTCCTCCTGCGACAAGAGGCCATTGGCCTCTGTCACGAAGCTGCCCATCCGGTCGGATGGCAGGCGGATGTCCAGACAGTCGGGATCATCCACTTGCGTCAGCACCAGCCCCCGCCGGTCCGCCAGTCCCGCCAGCTTCTCTCTTGTCCGCACCGTCGGCGTGGACAGCAGAAGCCGGTTGTCGGCATGGATCAGGGTCTTGATCTTCTCGCAGTCAGGGCAATGCATGGCGCTCTCCTTCGGTGCCAGAGACATCGCTCCCGCGGGCGGGCTTTCAAGGGAGACCATGGCGACGCCGGAAGGGGTGATTAGGGTCTGGCCAAATCGAAGGCGCTGTGAGCCAATCTTCTCACGCTTGGTCTTGGCGCCGGGAATGGGGGGACGGAGCACATGTCGATGGTCATCGCACAGGACAATGCGGTCAACGCGGGCGGACAGAACTTCGAGTTCATGCTCTATAAGCCCGAGAAGCTTGAAAATGATCCGCTGACCTGGACGTGCCGGTACAGGGTCATTTCAGATGGAATTAACATTGATCATAAAATGTATGGCGTTTCCTCTCTTCAGGCATTGGCCCTGGCATTGAATATTGTTGCCGTCAGGGCGGGGATTTACGGGGTCAATCTGGCATTTGCACCCGTCACGACCGACGCCTGTTCATGAAAACCTCTACACCAGCCCCTGCCTTACCGTGTCACCGTCAGATAGCGCGACAGATGCAGGTTGCGGATATTGTCCTGCCAGCCGCCGACGCGACTGGCCACCAGATGGGTGGTGACATAGGTGTAGATGGGGATGACGGGGGCGTCGGCCAGCAGCATGGCTTCGGCCCGTTCCATCAATTGCCGCCGTGCGACCGGGTCGATCTCCGACGCGGCGGCGCGGATCAGCCGGTCATAGTCGGGGTTGGCATAGAAGGCATGGTTCTGGCCCTTCACGTCTGACATGAACAGCGACAGGAAGGCATAGGCGTCGTTGTAGTCACCGATCCAGCCGGCGCGGACGATGTCGCGGAACTTCCCGTCGGCCCGATATTGCAGCAGCACCTTCCATTCCATGTTCACCAGCTTGGTGCGCACGCCCAGCTTCTGGCGCCACATGCTGTCCATGGCGATGGCGATCTTCCGGTGGTTCTCCGACGTATTGTAGAGGATTTCCACCTCCAGCACCTTGCCGCCGGGTCCGTAACCGGCCTTGGCCAGCAGCTCCCGCGCCTTGGCGTCGCGCTGGGCCTGGGTCAGGCGGGCCCAGTCGGGCAGGGGGGCGTTGTAATTCTCCGTCCCGGGCGGGGTGATGGCATAGGCGGGGATCTCGCCAGCCTGGGTGATCTTGTCGACGATCAGCTGCCGGTCGATGGCCATGGACAGGGCCAGGCGCAGCTCGGGGCTGGATTTCCAGGGCTCGTTGCGCAGATTGTAGGCGAACCAGTAGGTGGAGAAGAACGGCGCCAGCCGCAGGTCGCCCGGCATGTTCTGACGGACCCAGCCGATCTGGCCGTCGGGCAGGTCATAGGTGATGTCCAGTTCCCCTGCCCGGAACCGCTTCATCTCCGCATCGCGGTTTTCCGTGGGATAGTAATAGACCGCGTCCAGGGCCACGCTGGCAGCCGCATGGAAATGCGGGTTGCGTACCAGCTTGATATGTCCCTGCGGCACCGCCTCGGCCAGCATATAGGCGCCGTTGGAGACCAGCTTGCCGGGGCGCATGAAATCCTCCCCCTGCCGCTTCACATTGGCCTGGGACAGGGCATAGGTGCAGGGATGCTGCAGGGCCGCCAGGAAGTAGGAGGTAGGGGCCGCGAGGGTGACACGCAGGGTCAGGTCGTCCACCGCTTCCACGCCCAGGGTGTCCGGCGCCGCGGTCCCCTTGGACAATGCCTCGGCATTCTTCACCGGCCACAGGAAGAAGGCATAACGCGACCCCAGGGCCGGGGAGAGCAGGCGCCGCCAGGAGAAGACGAAATCCCCGGCCGTGACCCGCGTGCCGTCCGACCATTTGCCATTGGGCCGCAGATGAAAGGTATAGACCAGCCGATCCTCGCTGATCTCCCAGCGTTCGGCGGCACCGGGGACGACGCGGCCATTGGCGTCGGCCGTCACCAGCCCTTCGAACAGGTCGTACTGGATCCAGCTTTCGCTCTCGCCTGTGGATTTGTGCGGATCCAGCGTCTCCGGTTCCGCCCCGTTGCCGCGGTGAAGAACCCCCGCCGCCCCGGCCGGTGTCGCGGTCAGGCAAAGCAGGATCAGGAAAGCCGACAGGATATTGCCCAATATGCGCCCCACGCCGACATTCCCCCATTGCCGCCTATCCGGTGGCGGGAATCATAAGGGGGCCTGTGCCACGTCGGCAAAGAAAAAGGGGCGGCAGCCCGCCGGCCGCCGCCCCCTTTGTCAGCGCCGCGCGCCGGTCAGGGCGCCAGGTCCAGGAAGCGCGTCGGATGATAGTCCTGCACATTGTCGGTCCAGCCGATCAGCTTGGGGCTGACCATGTGCTTGGAACTGTAGAAATGGATGGGGAACAGGGCCTGTGCATCCAGCATCAGCCGCTCGGCCTGCTGCATCAGTTCGGCCCGGCGGGCGGGGTCAGGGGTGACATTGGCCTCCGCGATCAGCCGGTCATATTGCGGATCATCGAAGCCAGACGGGTTCTGCTTGCCGATGTCACCCCGCAGCAGCTCCAGGAAATTGTTGGCATCGCTGTAATCGCCGACCCAGCCATGGCGTACCACGTCCTTGAAGACTTTCTGGTCGCGGGTGGAGAGGAAGACCTTCCATTCCTGATTGTTCAACGTGACCTTGACGCCCAGCTTCTGCTGCCACATGGAGGCCACGGCGATGGCGATTTTCTTGTGGTTCTCCGACGTGTTGTAGAGGATTTCGACTTCCAGCGGCTTGCCGCCGGGACCATAGCCGGCCTTGACGATCAGTTCCCTGGCCTTGGCATCGCGTTCCGCCTGGGTCCATCTGGCGTAATCGGGCGCCTGGGCCGTGTAATTCTTCGTATCGGGTGGCACGAAGCTGTAGGCCGGGAATTCGCCTCGCTGGTTGATCTTGTCGACGATGATGTCGCGGTCGATGGCCAGGTTCAGGGCCAGCCGCAGATCCTTGCTGGACTTCCACGGTTCGCGCGTCAGGTTGGGGGCGTAGTAATAGGTGCCGTAATAGGGAGCCAGCCGCAGCTGGTTGGCCATGTTCTGCCGCAGCCACTGCATCTGCGACACCGGCACCTCGTAGGTCACCTGCAGCTCGCCGGCACGGAAGCGCTTCAGCTCCGCTTCCTGGTTTTCTGTCGGGTAGAAATAGACGGTGTCGATGCGGGTGTTCGCATCGTCATAGTGAAAGCTGTTCCTGACCAGCTTGATATGGCTCTGCGGCACCGCCTCTACCAGCTTGTAGGCGCCGTTGGAGACCAGGTTGCCGGGCTTCAGGAAATCCGGGCCAAATTTCTCGACATTGGCTTTCGACAGCGGATAGGTCGCGTGGTGGTGCAGCGTGGACAGGAAATAGGGGGTCGGGGTCGCCAGCGTCACTTCAAACGTGTAATCGTCCACGGCGCGCACGCCCAGATCCGTCGGCGGCTTGCGGCCGAAGGTGATGTCCTGGGCATTCTTCACGGGCCAGATGTAATAGGCGTAGTCGGCCGCCGTCTTGGGGTCGACCAGACGGCGCCAGGAATAGACCCAGTCCTGCGCCGTGACGGGCGTGCCGTCCGACCATTTGGCGCTGCGGCGCAGATGGAAGGTGTAGGTGCGGCCATCGGCGCTGACATCCCAGCGCTCCGCGCCGCCGGGGATGAAGTTGCCGCGGCCATCGGGCACCAGCAGCCCTTCGAACAGGTCGAATTCCAGCCAGCTTTCCGGCGTACCGGTCGATTTCTGCGGATCGATCGTCTCCGGCTCGGAGCCGTTGCCCCGATGCAGCACCTTTTCCGCCTGCGCCGATGTCGCACCGGTCAGGGTTGCCGCGACCAGGACCGTGGCCGCCACCATACCGCGCACGGCATTCCACAACTGCGCCATCCCCTTGTCCTTCACATTCTCGTTGTCGCGTATGGATCGCTGCGGGTCGTTGGCCCGCCCGCGCTGCCGATGGGGCCGCTCAGCGTCCCGTGACTTCCAGATACCGGGTGGGCTGCACGCCCATCGGACTTTCGAACCAACCCTTCACCCGCGGATGGACCAGGTTGCGATAGGCCGTGTGGTACAGGGGGATGATGGGGGCGTCGGTCAGCATCGTGGCTTCCGCATCGGCCAGCATCGCCAGGCGCCTGGCGGGGTCGGTGGACAGGTTGGCGGCGGCCAGTCCCTCATCATAGGCTTTGCTGGCATAGCCGGCGCGGTTCATCTTGCCCACATCCGACAGGAACAGCTTCAGGAACGTGTAGGGATCGGCATAGTCCGCGATCCAGCCCAGCACCACGGTCCCGCTGTAGGATTTCTCGCCCGCGTTCTGCAGGACGATCTTCCATTCCTGATTGTTCAGATTGACCTTGGCGCCCAGCTTGGACTGCCACATCGATGCGACGCCGACGGCAATCTTGCGGGTGCTTTCATTGGTGTTGTGCAGGATCTCGACGTCCAGCGGCTTGCCGCCGGGTCCATACCCCGCTTCCGCCACCAGCTTCTTGGCCATGGCGTCGCGTTCGGCCTGGGTGGATTTGGCCATGTTGGCATCGGGCAGGCTATATCCGGGCACGCCCGGCGCCGTCAGCGTGAAGGCCGGCACCTCGCCCGATTTGGTGATCTTCTCCACGATGATCTGCCGGTCGATGGCCAGCGACAGGGCCTGACGCAGCTTCGGGCTGGATTTCAGCGGCTCGCGAGTCATGTTGACGGCCAGATACTGCGTGCCCAGCACCGGATAGAATTTCATCGTCTCCGGCATGTTCTGGCGCAGCCAGTCGATCTGGGTGACGGGCGCCATCTGCACGATGTCCAGCTCGCCCGCGCGAAAGCGGCGCAACTCCGTCTCCGGGCTGTCGGTATGGTGGAAGACGACCGTATCCACCTTCACCGTCGCCGCCTCGCGGAAGAACGGGTTCTTCACCGCCTTCACATAGGATTGCGGCACATACTCCGTCAGCTTGTAGGCGCCGTTGGACACCATGTTGCCCGGCTTCACGAAATCGGGGCCGAACTTCTCCACATTCGCCTTGGACAGCGGATAGGTCATGCGGTGCAGCAGCGAACCCAGGAAGTAACCCGTGGGCCGTTCCAGCGTGACCTTCAGCGTGCGTGGATTGACGGCGACGGCGCCCAGCGTGTCGGGGGCGGCCTTGCCATTGCTGATCGCCTCCCCGTTCTTCACGGGCCACAGGAAATAGGCATAGTCGGAAGCCGTCTTCGGATCGACCAGCCGGCGCCAGGCGAAGACGAAATCATCGGCCGTCACCGGTGTGCCGTCCGACCATTTGCCGTCGGCGCGCAGGGTGAAGGTGTAGGTCAGGCCGTCGGCACTGATCTCCCACTTTTCCGCGGCGCCCGGTATGGCCTTGCCGTCCGGGCCGAAGGTCAGCAACCCTTCGAACAGGTCGTAGCCGATGCGGGCCGACTGCATGTCGGTGCCCTTCTGCGGATCCATTGAGGTCGGTTCGGCCTGGTTGCCACGGTTCAGCACCATTTCGGCGCGGGCGGGCAGGGCCGTGCCGGCCAGGGCCAGCGACAGGGTGGCGAAAGCCGCAAGGGCGGCCGGGGCGAGGCGACGCGCGATGCGCATAGGCGGGGGGCTCCGACAGGGTGGATGCCGACTATGTGCGGTCAATGGGCGCGCAAGTCCAGCCCCTCCCGGCAATTGGCCCTCTGTCAGGGCCGCTTTTCGGCCAGCTGTGCGGTCATCGACAGGAATCGCGTGGGGTTGGCCTCCACATTGTTGACCACCCAGCCCTGGACGCGCGGGCTGACCAGCCGGTAGCGGCGGCCGATATGCGCCGGGATTGCCACGGCATCGTCCGTGATCATCTGGTCGGCACGGGCCAGCAGGGCCAGCCGGCGCATCGGGTCATTCTCGCGATTGGCCGCAGCCATCAGCGCGTCGTAGGCGCGGTTGGCATAGCCCGCGGGATTGCCGGTCCCCATTTCCGACCGCAGCAGTTCCAGAAAGGCATTGGGATCGTCATAGGCGCCGACCGTGCCGCCGCGGATCAGGCCCGGATAGGATTTGCTCTGACGCGCAGCCAGATAATCCTTCCAGGGCAGTTCCGTCAGGCGGGTATCCACGCCCAGGCTGGTCTTCCACATCTCCGCCATGGCGCGGGCCAGACGGGCATTGCTTTCGGCGGCGCTGTACATCATGTCCACCGTCAGTCCCCGTCCGCCGGGATATCCGGCCTGCGTCAACAGGTGCTGCGCGGCGGCGATGCGCCGTTTCAGCGGCCAGTCGGCCCAGTGGGGGCGTGCGGGTACATAGGGACCGTGGACGCTGGCTGGCACGAAGCTGACGGATGGTGCCGACAGGCCGTTCAAGGCCCCGTCAATCAGGGCCTGTCGGTCCAGAACCATGGACAGGGCCTGACGCAGCGGCTGGCTGGACCGCCATGGTTCCCGCGTCATGTTGAAATAATAGCCATAGGCGCCCAGCAGCGGCGTCTCCCGCACGGCTGCGGCGGCTTCCGTCCGGGCCCAGGCCAGGCCCCCCGGCGCCAGATTGAACGTCACGTCAAGTTCACCGGCGCGGTAGCGCTGCAGCTCCGCTTCCTCGTTACCGGAAACGTGGAAATAGACGCTGTCGATGCGGGTATGCGCATCCTCCCGGTAAAAGGGATTCCGGACCAGCTTCACATGCCGGCCCGGCACCCATTCCGCCAGTTTGTAGGCACCGGAAGAGACCAGATTGCCGGGCTTGAAGAAATCCTTGCCCAGTGCCGTCAGGGGCGCTTCCGGCAGGATGCCCAGCATGGGATAGCCCAGCAGGGCGGGGAAGAACGGGTAGGGCTGTTCCAGGGTGAAGCGGACAGTCAGGTCGTCCACCGCCTCCACCCCCAGCAGGCGGGGATCGGTCACCCGGCCGCCCGTGATGGAGCGGCCATATTTCAGCATCCAGACCAGGTTGGACTGGCGCCCGTCCTGGGCCGGGTCGGCCAGACGGCGGAAGGTGTAGACAACGTCACGGGCCGTGATCGGCGACCCGTCGGACCAGCGCAGCCCCTGCCGCAGATAGAAGGTCATGGTCAGCCCGTCACGCCCGACATCCCAATGGTCGGCCAGACCAGGACGCGGCAGGCCATCCTGACCCCGCGTCAGCAGCCCTTCATAGAGATCGTAGAAGATCATGGCCGCCGGCAGACCTGTCGCCTTGTGTGGATCCAGACTTTCCGGTTCCAGCAGATTGCCGCGATGCAGAACGGTCTCCGCCAGTCCCGACGGGGCAGCGAACAGGAACAGCAGGGCAAGGGCGATCAGGTGCCGCAGCATCTCGACGTCCGGGTCGACGGGGAAGGCGGGGGATTGTGGGGCTGCCGGAACCCGGGCGCAATGATTCAAAGCAACTGGTCGGCCAGCAGGGCCCCATGGGGGTTGGCTATAGCGTCGGTCCGTTCCTTCTCCGATTTCGGGGTCGACACCAGGGGTCGCGAAACAGCAAGGGCCAGGCCATAGGCTTCGGTCAATGCCTGATCCGGTGGCACGGCCACATCCGGCGCCACCCCCTTGCCCTCCCAGCCGGTGCCGGTCGTGGGGTGTACAACCTTGCCGTTGGGGATGAAGGCACCCATGCCATAGCCCAGATCAGCCGGGCGGTTGGACGGGTTGCCGCCGCCGCGCGTCACCTCCCCCACCAGCGTCGCCCGTTGGGCCGCCTTCAGGTCATAGGCGAATTCTTCCGCGGCCGAGAAGGTGCGCCTGGCCGTCAGCAGAAAGACCGGCTTTTCCGGGTAAAGCGGTCCCCCGGCCGGCACCGACACCGTCCGTTGGTCGATCCTGAAGCTGCCATCATCCTGACGCCAATGGATGGTCGCCATGGGGATTGGGCGTGCGGACAGGTGACCAAGCAGGCGGGCGTCACTGCCCCCGCCGCCGGTATTCTCACGCAGGTCGATGATCAGGGCGTCGGTGTCCTTCAGCAGGCCCAGGGCCGCATCGATCATGGCGACGGCGTCACTGTCCGACCCGAAATAGCGCAGCTTCAGATAGCCGATATTGGCCGGCAGACGGCGCACCGCCATCAAGCCGTGGGCCAGGCGTTGCTGAAGCAGGGCTTCTTCCTGTGCCGTCGGTTGTGCCGTGCTGTCGGTCCGGCTGCTGTTGACATTGACCTTCAGGTGCAGGTCGCCAGAGACGGAAACCATGTCGCGCGACAACACCTCGGCCAGGGCCGCGCGGTCATTGATGGCGCCGTAGGTGGCCCGCTGCTCCTTCAGTTTCGCCTGGACCCTGGCGCCGATGGCGGGGTCGACATAGCGGTCAAGGAAGCCCGACAGTTTATCGACGATCTGAACAGCGGCCCCGGCAGGCAGGTCACCCGCCCAGGCGGTCGACAGCGGCAGCAGCGAAAGGGCGGCACCCACAAGCAGGGCAGAAATGCGGGGGCAAGTATGCAGCATGGTCCTGTGTCTCGCTCAGTTGGATACCGGCTGGCGGAGGCAAATTCCATGCAACCCGTCAAGTCATTGATATTAAAAGGAACGTGATGTTTGCAATTTGGCAACTGCGCCCGATTCCGGACACTTCTGTCCGTCTGCGGACAGTATCGGCATGATGCGCGACCTTTTTCGGGGTTGGGGAAATGTCGGCGCGTCCGCATATTCCAGTCCAAATGCGGCGACAGACCGCAGCATCGTCCAATGGGAGGGAATGGAGGCGCTGAGAAGCGATAAAAGGTAGAGGAAACATGTATCAAGACCGGATTCGCCGCCCGTCCCTTCTGAACCGGATTGTCACGCCGGAAGAAGCGGCCTTGCTGATCCAGGATGGCATGACCATCGGGATGAGCGGCTTTACCCGCGCCGGCGATGCCAAGGCGCTGCCCGTCGCCCTGGCCGAACGCGCCGCCACCCATCCGTTGCGCATCACGCTGATGACCGGCGCCTCGCTGGGTAACAATATCGACAAGATCCTGACGGAAGCCGGCGTGCTGGCCCGCCGTCTGCCGTTCCAGTCCGACCCGACCTTGCGCGCCGCCATCAACCGCGGCGAGGTGATGTTCATCGACCAGCATCTGTCGGAAACGGTGGAACTGCTGCGGTCCAACCAGATGGGCCCGATCGACATCGCCATCGTCGAGGCGACGGCGATTACCGAGGATGGCGGCATCGTCCCCACCACATCGGTGGGCAACACGGCCAGCTTCGCCATCCTGGCCAAGAAGGTGATCGTGGAGATCAACCTGTCGCAGCCGCTGGCGTTGGAAGGGCTGCACGACATCTATATCCCGACCAAGCGGCCCACGCGCCACGCCATCCCGGTGGAAGCCTGCGACAGCCGCGTCGGCACCCCCTATATCCCCATCGACCCGGACAAGATTGCGGCCATCGTCGTCACGCAGAAGCATGACAGTGCGGCCAATGTTGAACCGCCCGATGGGGAGACCGTCGCCATCGCCGGCCACCTGATCGACTTCCTGAAGGCGGAAGTGGCCAAGGGCCGGTTGGACATGACCTTGAACCCGTTGCAGGCCGGCATCGGGTCCATCGCCAATGCCGTGCTGCACGGGCTGATCGACAGCCCCTTCCACGATCTGCGCATGTATAGCGAGGTGTTGCAGGACAGCACCTTTGACCTGTTCGATGCCGGCAAGCTGAATTTCGCCTCCGGTTCCTCCGTCACCCTGTCGGATGCCTGCGGGGCGCGCGTCTTCCCGCGCTTTGACCAGTACAAGGACAAGCTGGTCCTGCGCCCGCAGGAGATCAGCAACCATCCCGAAGTCATCCGCCGCCTGGGTGTCATCGGCATCAACACGGCCCTGGAATTCGACATCTATGGCAATGTCAATTCCACCCATGTGAACGGCACCCATATGATGAACGGCATTGGCGGGTCGGGCGATTTCGCCCGCAATGCCTATCTGTCGGTGTTCGTGACCAAGTCCATCGCCAAGGGCGGGGCCATTTCATCGGTCGTGCCCATGGTCAGCCATGTCGACCATAACGAACATGATGTGGATATCCTGGTCACCGAACAGGGGCTGGCCGATCTGCGTGGTCTGGCCCCGCGGGAGCGGGCGGAAC
Organism: Hydrogenophaga intermedia; assembly: GCA_943371025.1. Taxonomy (GTDB): domain Bacteria; phylum Pseudomonadota; class Alphaproteobacteria; order Azospirillales; family Azospirillaceae; genus Niveispirillum. The sequence continues at coordinate 16,469 of CALRTC020000009.1, read as the reverse complement.
TGGTCATCGCCAATTGCGTCCACCCCGCCTATCGCGACCAACTGGCCGATTATTACGCCCGCGCCAAGGCGCGTGGCGGCCACACCCCGCATGTGCTGGAAGAAGCCTTTGCCTGGCATATCCGCCGGGAAAAGACGGGCAGCATGAAGGCCTGAGCGGCTGTGACAGGCCACAGGGGCGGGTACCGGCTGCTATCGGTAACAGCGGCGGGTTCCCGCCCTTTTTTGCGGGCGAGTGACGGGGCGCACAGCGCGGAGTTCCGGGCTGGTGCAGGATAATGATCGTGCCGGTCGGGGCTTTCGCCCCGGTTCCGCCGGCCATTCCATGTCCATCCGCCGCGCCTTGCCGCTACGCCACCTCGTGCCCGTATGGTCGTGAACCTGGGCACGGATGGCTTGGCGTCGCTGTGCGGTGAACCATCTTGCTGGATCACGGTGCCCGGTGGGGGCCGTTCCGACAGGGGAAGCGCCATGCCCGTCGTGCCGTCCGATTTCCTGCTGCCGCAGTTCACCGCCTGCATCGCGGCCGAAACAGAGCCGGTGGAATCCATATTGTCCCGTCGGCAGGAAGCGGGCACGGATGCGCTGCCGGTAACGGCTTTGTCCCCGGCACAGTTGCGCCGCGTCGTGCTGTACATCGAGCAGCACCTTGACGAAGACCTGCCTTTGACGGTGCTGGCCGCCGTCGCCGACCTGTCGCCCAGCCATTTCGCCCGCCGGTTCAAGGCGGCGACGGGCCAGGCGCCCCACCGCTATGTCCTGGCCCGCCGTGTCAACGGGGCCAAGCGCCTGCTGCTGGAAACCGACCTGCCGCTGGCCGAGGTGGCGGCCGAAACCGGTTTTTCCTCCCAGGCCCACCTGACCGGCATTTTCGGCCGCGCCGTGGGCATGACGCCCGGCGCCTATCGCATCTGCCGCAATGAATGCCTGGTCGAATTGCGCGCGGGCGGGGCCAAGGGGGAGAGCGTGGCGGCGTAGCCCTCCTTCTCTTCCGTCAACTGGACACAGCCATGGCTACAGATGCGCCCCTGTCGTCAGCCGACCTGAAGCGCGATCCCTTCCTGCCGGCTGTGTTCCTTGTCCTGCTGGTCAGCTTACCGCTGTGGATCTGGCTGATTTCCACCAGCATTGGCGGGATCAGGCGGGGGCTACACGCCAAGCGCTGTCAGCAGATGTTCAATGACGTCGTTGACCTGACGTTGGCGTAGGGCTCTCTGCTCCGCAATGTCAGCATTCTCTTCATCGCCGAATTCAAATCGAGCCACTGCCACCGGACCTTCGCGCAAATACCCCTCGTTGGGATTGCGATCACAGAAGCGGTTACGCAGGATTGTCAAAGCCTTCCGCACGACGGCTTCATGTTGACCGGCAAGGGCATCCTTGAACTTAGCGATCACCTCGCCCCAGCCTGTTTCAGCATATTCCAGGCAATAGATCAGATCGTGGGCGTCCTTTCGTTCATTGCGATGATCGAAGGCAAAGGCCTTCAGGCAGGTGAACGACACGATATCGGCATGCGGGATCGTCTCTGTTGCCCGTCCGCAACCCGCCAGCAGTTCCGCCGTCAATTCCACCCGGTCATGCAGGTCGAAGACGATGGAAGCATGGGGTATATTGATGGCTGTGACATTGCTGTCCGTCGGCAGTTCCTGAAGGGCGCCACCCTGCACATTCGGATTATCGGCCAGGAATTCCAGGATGATGCCAAGCCCGCGATCTGTCTCCATCCGCCAGCGCCAATTGACGATAGCGCCCTTTTCGTTCGACGCGCGGGTAAACCCCATCTCCTTCAGGTTGGCTTCCAATGTCCGATAGGCGTTTGTATCGGCCAGTATGCCGACATCGATAACGACGTCGATATCGCCCGTGCCGGCATGCGGCGGCACATTCGGCGGGCGGGCCTTGACCAGATATCGCGGGGCCAAACCGCCGACAAGAAAGACCGAATCTTTCCAGGGGCCCAATCCGCGGAAAAGAGTGACAAGGACACGTTCGCATTCTGCTGCGATATCGGCGTCGTAACCACTGAGCAGTTTGGGCTTGCTCATCACGGCTCCAGTTTTTCCTGGCGTAAATGTTGTGCCAGATCACGGGCGCGACCCGGTAATTGCAGCAAATCCAGATAGGTCAGCAGCGGGCTGGCCATCCAGACGCCGTCATTATGTTCGCGGAAGACCAGTTCGCGGTTCCGCTCGGTTGCGATGATGCCCAGGTTCCATCCGGAGCGGACGGGACGGGCGCCGATATGATCGACAACAATATCAACCTTATCGGCGGGCAGTCGGCAGACGAGTTGCGAGAGGTTCGTCAGAAACGGGGCATAGTGCTGCCCGGCCACTTCGCTTGTGACTGCGTATTCCACTTCCAGCCCGTGACAAACCTCCTCCAACTTCCATGCCAGTTCGACGACAGAGCGTGTACTGACAAAATAGTGCCGCAGGGGCTTGGGTTTGGCTGTCACCTGATAGGTGGTCCAGTCGTCCAGCAGTGCGCGCGGGTTGGAAAGCTGTCGCTGCTTGTTAGGGCCGGCGCCCTGTGACCTCACCCATTCCCGCTTTTCAAGTGCAGTGAGGGTCTGTGAGGCGGTTGCGGGTGCGACCCGCGCCCGCTCCGCGATGGTCTGTACCCCGAACCAGCTTTGTCCTTGCTCCCACACCGCATGCAGGGTTTGGGCGCGGCTGCCGCTGAACAGATTGTCGATGCTGCGTTGTTGCCGTGTACTGGCTGGCTTGTCGATCAAAATATAGATGCCGTCACCGGAAAGGAAAAGATTCCCGCTAGTGTCGAAGTAGCCGATACCCGCATCTCGTAGCATGCGACGGGCTGATGTAGATATAATATCGGAGATTATTACTGGGATATCTGAAGAACTTAATCCACTTTCATTTCTTGATCTGGAATTTATGGTCCATATAGACTCTCGCACGTCCCGTGGATACATGGCATTTCGCTGATAGAGCGTTAGATATACCAGTTTGTTGCCGATTTTTGTGTCAACGGCTGTTGCCAGCAAACCACGACTGCGGAAGTTGACATTTTCCCCCGTCACCTCTTGCAGGGCGATGATAAATTGCTTGGCTAGGCCCATGCTTATTTCCGCAGACATCGATATTTCCTGCTCAGCAAATATGGGCATATTTGCAAATATGGCCCCTGTTTTCAATATTCACTGTACAGCAAATATCAGCCAATCCACAAATATCCCTCACGCCTCCACCATCTCCGCCGCCCGCGCCAGATCGACGGAGACGAGCTGGCTGACGCCGCGTTCCATCATGGTCACGCCGAACAGGCGGTGCATGCGGGCCATGGTCAGGCGGTGGTGGGTGACGATCAGGAAGCGGGTGGCGCCGCTGGCGGCCATCTCCTCCACCATGTCGCAGAAACGCCCCACATTGGCCTCGTCCAGGGGGGCGTCCACCTCGTCCAGCACGCAGATGGGCGCCGGGTTGCACAAGAACACGGCGAACAGCAGCGACAGGGCCGTCAACGCCTGTTCCCCGCCCGACAGCAGCGACAGGACCTGCAATTTCTTGCCGGGCGGGCTGGCATAGATTTCCAGCCCCGCTTCCAGCGGATCGTCGCTTTCGGTCAGTTTCAGATGCGCCGCCCCGCCGCCGAACAGCTTGGTGAACAGGCGCTGGAAATGCCCGTCGACCAGATCGAAGCTGGCCAGCAGTTTCTCCCGCGCCTCCCGGTTGATGGCGCCGATGCCCTGGCGCAGGCGGGCGATGGCGGCCGTCAGGTCGTCGCGCTCGGCTGTCAGCTTGGCCGTCTCCGCCTCCATCTCCGCCAGTTCAACCTCTGCCCGCAGATTGACGGGGCCGATGCGCTCCCGGTCCTCCATCAGGCGGGAAAGGCGCTGTTCCAACTGCGACGGCGGCGGCATCTCCTCCTCCGGGTCGACGCCGGCCGTGGCCAGCACCTCCCCCGGTTCGCAATCCAGCTTTTCCCGCACCCGTTCCACCAGCCCGGCCAGCGCCGACAGGGATTGGGCCACGGCGGCCTCGGCATGGGCGCGGGCCTCCCGCGCGTCGGCCAATGCTGCCTCTGTCCGGCGCACGGCCTGGTCGGCCTGGGACAGGGCGGTTTCGGCGGCGGCCAGGGCGTCGCCCGTCTGGCGGCGGCGGCGTTCGGCCGTGGTGATCTGGCCGCGCAGGGCCTCTCGCTCCGCCTCGATCTCGATGGGGCGTTCGGCCAGGGCTTCCAGTTCGGCCCTTCCTTCCTCGGCCCGCTCGGTCAGTTCCGACAGGCGGCTGGCCGCCCCTTCCACCCGCGCCTTCCAGGAGGCTTCCTCGGCGATCAGGGTGGACAGGCGGCGGCGGCGCTGTTCGGCGTCGCGCTTCACCCGGTCCACGGCCGCTTGTGCCGTCGACAGATGCCCGCGCTGTTCGGCCAGCAGGCCGCGCGCATCGGCCACCGCCATGCGGGCAAGCGTCGGGTCGGGCAGCGCGTCCAATGCCGCCTGGGCGTCGGTCACGGCCTGGGCGGCGTCGGCCTGATCCTGGTGCAGCGCGTCCAGTGCCTGGGCCAGGGCATCGCGCCGCGATCGGGCGGCCGCCGCCTCGCCGGTCAGGCGGGCCTGGGCGCTGCGGGCCTGTTCCAGGGCGGCGAAGGTGCGGCGCACCTCCTCCCGCGCGCTGCGGTCGCGGGCGGTGGCTTCCTCCTGCGCGCGGCGGGCGGCCTGGATGGCGGCATCGCCCTGTGCCGCCACGGCCGCATGGGCGCTGCGGGCGGCGGACAGGGCGGCGTCGGCCTGTTCCAGATCGGCCTCGATCTCCGCCAGCCGGTTGCGCTGGGTCAGGCGGATGGCGGCGGCCGTGGGCGCGCCCGGCGTGACGGTCAGCCCGTCCCAGCGCCAGGCCCCGCCATCGCGGCTGACCAGAACCTGCCCCGGCGACAGATCGGGCGACAGGCGCCGTGCCATGGCCGCATCCGCTACCAGCCCGATATGGGACAGGCTGCGCGCCAGTTCGGCCGGCGCCTTCACCTGGGCCGATAACGGCTCCGCCCCCGCCGGCAGGGGGCGGGCCGGCAACGGCGGCAGGGTGCGCCAGTGGCGGGCCGCCGCCTCGTCCAGCGGCGCCGTCAGATCATCGCCCAGGGCGGCGGCCAGCGCCTGTTCATAGCCGGCGGCAACCGTCACCGCATCGATCAGGGGCGGGAAGAGGTCCTCTTCCTCCAGGTTCAGCAGGGCGCGCAGCCCGTCGCGTTCGGCCCGCAATTGCGTGTCGCGCGCCTCGGCCCGGGACAGGGCGGCACGGCTGTCGGAAAGCGCGGCCTGCCCATCGCTGCGGGCCTGTTCCAGGGCGGTGTCGGCCGCGTGCTTGGCTTCCTCCGCCGTCTCTGCCGTCTCCCGCGCCAGTTCCAGCCGGCCTTCGGCCAGGGATGTTGCTTCGGCGGCGGCTTCCAGGGCGGCATCGTCGCCGATCTTCGCGTCCAGGGCCGCCAGTAGTGCGGCCTGTTCGGCCAGCCGGCGTTCCAGCGTGGTCAGGCGGCCCTGGCAATCGCGCAGCCGACCCTGGGCCGTGCTGCGCGCCGCTTCTTCGGCCGCGGAAGCCTCCAGGGCGCGGGACAGGTCACGCTCGGCGGCCTCCACCCCGTCGCGGGCTGTCAGCAGGGCTTCTTCGGCTGCTTCCAGCTCCATCGCCTCCTCGCCCTGGGCGTCCAGCAACTGGGCGCGTTCCTCGGCCAGGCGGGCGGCGGCGCTGTCGGCATCGGCGGCCAGTGCGCGTTCGCGGGCCAGATCGGTCGCCAGTTGCGCCAGCCGGCGCTGCATGGCGCCATGGGCTTCCTTGACCCGCGCCTCCTCCGCGTCCAACTGCTCCCGCGCCACGATCAGGCGCTGCAAGGCGGCGGCGGCCGTCGCATCCTCCTGCCGCAGGGGGGGCAGGGCGCCCGCCGCCTGATCGCGCGCCGTGGCGGCGGCGGTGACGGCCAGCATCTGGTCCTGCACGGCGTGATCGGCCGCCGCGTGCCCATCGCGGGCGCGGTCCAGCAGGCGGTTCGCCTCCTGCCAGCGCTGATGCAGCAACTGTGCTTCGGCCCGGCGCAGATGGTCCTGCACCTGACGGTAACGCTGGGCCTGACGGGCCTGTTTGCGCAGGCCCTGCAACTGCCCGTCCATGGCGGCCAGCACATCTTCCAGCCGCGTCAGGTTGGTTTCGGCCGCGCGCAGGCGCAATTCCGCCTCGTGCCGGCGGGCATGCAGGCCGCTGATGCCGGCTGCTTCCTCCAGCAATTGCCGCCGGTCGCCCGGCTTGGCATTGATCAGGGCGCCGACGCGGCCCTGGCTGACCATGGACGGGCTGTTGGCGCCCGATGAATGGTCGGCGAACAGGATCTGAACGTCGCGGGCGCGCACCAGCTTGCCATTGATGCGGTAATCCGACCCCGACCCGCGTTCCAGCCGGCGGGTGATCTCCAGCTCTTCGGCTTCGGTGAAGGGCGGAGGGGCGGTGCGGGCATTGTTGCCCAGCACCATGGTCACTTCACAGATATTGCGAGCCGGCCGCGTGGCCGTGCCGCCGAAGATGACGTCGTCCATATCCTCGCCGCGCATGCGCTTGGCCGAGGTTTCGCCCATGGCCCAGCGCAGCGCTTCCAGCAGGTTGGACTTGCCGCAGCCATTGGGGCCGACAACACCCGTCATCCCCGGCTCGATCAGCAGCTCGGTCTGATCGACGAAGGACTTGAAGCCGGAAAGACGAAGCTTGGTGAACTGCAAGGACGTGTCGTTTCAGTGAAGGGGATGACGAGGCGCGCAGGCACCATAAACCCGGCACCCGGTCAAGTCCCGTATCACCGGCGGGCGGGAGCAGGCGCCGCTTACGGCTGGGCCGGCTTGGCGCCCAGCTTGTCCAGGGCTGCGAACAGCTTGGTCTCGCTGGCTTCCTCTACGCGGGCGGCGCCATTATTGATAATGAAGGTCGGTGTGCCCTGCACCTGCCAGACCTGCGCCGCCTCCTGCTGGCGGCTGACCATGAAATCCTCCAGCCTTTTGTCGGCCATGCAGGCCTGCACCTGGCTGGGGGGAATGCCGGCCATGGCGGCGATGCGGGTCAGACCATTGACGAAATCGGCGTTCAGCCACTGCGCCTGCGTCTTGAACAGGATGTCGGCCAGCTTCTCATGCTTCTCATCCCCGGTGCAGCGGGCAATCTGGGCGGCGCGCAGGCCGGGACCGTTATTGGGGATGTCCTTCACCACCAGCCGGACCTGACCATTGTCGATGTACCGGGACTTCAGCCTGGGCAGGATATCCTGATGGAAATGCGCGCAGTGCGAACAGGACAGCGAGGCATATTCCAGGATGGTGATGGGCGCGTCCGGCCTTCCATAGGTCACATCGGCGAAGGTCGCCGTCGCCACCGGGGCGGCGGCCGTCTGTGCCGCGGCCGGCAAAGCCAGCGCGGACAGCAAGGCCGCCAGGATCAGACGCCGCCCCGCCATGGATCAGGATGCCTTGCGCTTGGCGCCGGCCTTGACCACGGCGTCGGTCAGCTGGTCCAGATAGGCGCCGGCGATGACATATTCATCATTGACGATGAAAGTGGGGGTGGAGTTGATCTGCTTCTCCTGGCTGGCCACGTACTGGCCCTTCACCAGGAAATCTTCCAGCTGCTTGTTGGCCATGCAGGCATCGAACTGCGCCTGCGACACGCCGGCCAGCTTGCCGATATTGGCCAGGTTGACCAGGAAATTCTGGTTCAGCCAGGTGGCCTGGCTGCCGAAGATGGCTGATTTCAGCGCCTGGGTCTTGGTCCCACCGGCGCAACGCATCAGCATATGTGCGCGCAGGCCCGGCCCGTTCAGCGGATAATCGCGGAAGATCAGCTTCACCTCGCCGGTGTCGATGAACTCCTTCTTGAAGGTCGGGAACATTTCCTTCTCGAAATGCGCGCAGTGCGAACAGGCCAGCGAGGCATATTCCACCACCGTCACCTTGGCCTTGGGATCGCCATAGACAATGTCGGCCGTCGCCGCCTTCAGGTCGATGGCGGGCACATCCTGCGCCAGGGCGGGCAGGGCGGGGGCCAGCGACAGGGCAGCGCCGGCGGCCAGGAGATGACGGCGGGAAAAGGCGGAACCGCTCACGGATGCACTCCACGAAGGAAGAGATGATTGACGGCGACTATAGGGGGACGATGATGGCGGCGGCAAGGCGCTCACGCGGGCCCGTCCGCGCGATTTAAGCGGTTTCCACTCAGGCCAGAATTTCCAACCCATGCTTGCGGACCAGCGACAGGAGTTTCAACGCCATGCCGCTTGGCCTCTTGGCACCGCTCTCCCACTTTTCAACCGTGCTTTCGCTGGTGTTCAGGTATCGGGCAAAGACCGGCTGGCTGACATTGTTGGACTGACGGATACGCTTGATTTCGGATGGGTCGATGTGTTCGGGGGCGATAAGGCAGGTCGCATCGAAATGGCGCATCGTTGCCTTGTCGATGGTCCCCGCACGATGCATGCCGGCGACCGCGCTGTGGATCGCCGCCATCGCCTCGCTTTTGAATTCAGGCTTCGTCGCCATGACAAATCTCCACCAGTTCACGGATTGCAATCTCGCGGTCGATCTCCGCCGCCGTCTTATGCCAGCGGCCCTTGATCTTGATTCATCAAGATCAAGGGCTTCGGCGGCATGGGCCGCCGCCGCGCCGGTCGGCGCGGATACCAAAGGTCATTGACCATGCCCTTTGGCATTACGGGCGTAAAGGTCGGCCAGTGCCCGGAAAGCCGCCAGTTCCGCCTCGTCAATATTGGCCTGATCCTGCTTGGCGAACAGATAGGCATAGACCCAATAGCGCCCGCCTTTTGCGACGATGATGCTGCGGTGCGGGTTCTCGTTCAGCCGCTTCTTGAAGACGCCGCCCCCCAGGTCATCCCCCTGACCTCGCATCACCGCGCGGATCGCCTCACACAGGTCTGCGTCACCAATCCGGGCCTTGCGGGCCGCGCGATTGAACCAAGCGGTCTTGAACGTGCGCAATCGCGGCAAAGTCCCTGTCATGGATAAAAGGTAGCACCAGGTGCTATTTCGGGCAAGCCGCCGCCAGCATGCCTTCCAGCCGGGCCAGCACATCCCCGTTGGTGCTACGGCTTTCAGCCTCCATCTGGCGGTAAAGGCTGACCAGTTCGCGGCCCCAGTCGGTCAGGGCGGTACCGCCGCCGCCGCTGCCGCCCGTCTGGCCGGTGACGGCGGGCTGGGTGAAGGCACGGTTCACCTCATCCACCAGCAGCCAGGCCCGGCGGTAGGACATGCCCATGGACCGGCCGGCCGCGGCGATGGAACCCGTTTCGGCAATGGCTTCCAGCAGCCTTACCTTGCCGGGGCCCAGCTTGGTGCCATTGGCGAAATCCAGGCGCAGGGTCAGGCGGGTCATGGCACATTCCATCGGCACGACATGAAAAGGGGCGGCCACGGATCCCGTGGCCGCCCCATCACATGGGTGAATTCACTGGCCTGCGTCAATGGCTGGGGGGAAGTCCCGCTTTGGCCCGGCGCCGCTTCGACGCGGCCAGGTTCAGCATCTCCACCCCCACCGAGAAGGCGATGGCGAAGTAGAGATAGGCCTTGGGGATGTGGAATTGCAGCCCATCGGCGATCAGCGCCACGCCGACCAGGATCAGGAAGGCCAGCGCCAGCATCTTAACGGTCGGATGATCCTGCACGAATTTCGATGTCGGGCCGGCCGCGAACAGCATGACGCCGACGGCGATGATCACGGCCGTGACCATGACGGGCAGGTGGTCGGCCATACCGACGGCGGTGATGACGCTGTCCAGCGAGAAGACGATGTCCAGCACCATGATCTGCACGATGACGCCGGCGAAGGTGACGGCCTTGCGGCTGGTCCCCTCCTCCTCATGTGCGCCTTCCATCGTGTGATGGATTTCCTGCGTGCCCTTGTAGAGCAGGAAGATGCCACCACCCAGCAGGATCAGGTCGCGCGCCGAAAAATCCAGGCCGAAGGCGCTGAACAGCGGCTGGGTCAGCGACACGATCCAGGCAATGGAGGCCAGCAGGCCCAGGCGGGTGATCAGCGCCAGCGCCAGACCCATCTGCCGGGCCTTGGCGCGCTGCGCTTCCGGCAGCCGGCTGGCCATGATCGAGATGAAAATGATGTTGTCGATGCCAAGCACGATCTCCAGTGCCGTCAGCGTCGCCAGACTGGCCCAGGCGTGCGGGTCGGACAGCCATTCGAACATGAGATTACCACCTGCCGGTGTTGGGGTTGTTGATTTGGTCAGCAGCATATTGGCAGCTGTGGTCCAAGCGCAAGGCAGCCCCGCGTCAGGCTTGCGAAGGGCACGGATCGGGCATAGCGTGACCCGTCCTTTCACATCCGGGAAATCATGCCCATGCGCCGTCTTGCCCGCACGCTGCTTATGTCCACCCTGGCCCTGGCGCCCATCCTGTTGTCGCAGGCGGCGATGGCGGAAACGGTGTTCAGGCGCGGCATCGGGTCGGCGCCGGGCACCATTGACCCCGGCAAGGCCGATCTTCAGCCCGAATCCATCGTCATCTATGACCTGTATGAAGGGCTGCTAACGCCCGGTCCCGACGGGGAGCCCGTGGCCGGTGCCGCGGAGAAGTGGGAGATCAGCGCCGATGGCAAGACCTATACCTTCCATCTGCGGCCCAATGGCAAATGGTCGGACGGGTCGAAGGTGACGGCCCGGGATTTTGTCTATGCCTGGCGCCGTCTGGGCAGCCCGGCCCAGGCCAGCCCCTATGCCTATTATGTCTGGCCCATCCTCAATGGAAGGGAAGTGACGGCCGGGACCAAGCCGCTGGACGCGCTGGGCGTGCAGGCCGTGGATGATCTGACCCTGAAGGTGACGCTGGTCGAACCCGCCGCCTATTTCCTGGGTCAGATCTCGCATCAGTCCATGTCGCCCATCAAGGAAGGGGTTCCGGCCGGCCAGGTGGTGGGCAATGGCGCCTATAAGCTGGTCGAATCGATCCCGCAGACCCATTACAAGCTGGTCAAGAACTCGTTCTACCGCGACGCCGCCAATGTGAAGATCGACACGGTCTTCCATTATGTGACGGAGAATGTTGATACGGAGCTGAAGCGGTACCGCGCCGGCGAGCTGGACGTCACCTACACGCTGCCCGTGACGGCGGTGGAATGGGCGCGCAAGGAGGCGGGGGCGGAATATATGCCGACGCCCACATATTCCACCTTCTTCATGGCCCTGAACCTGACGCATGAGCCGTGGAAGTCGAACTCGAAGCTGCGCGCCGCCCTGTCGATCGCCATCGACCGGGAAATCATCGTCACCAAGGTTCTGCAGGGCGATCTGCGCCCCGCCTACAGCTTCACCCCGTCCGGCAAAGTGGCGGGGTATGAACCGCCCCGTCCCGCCTGGGCCGATCTGGCCCCGGCCGAGCGCGACGCCCTGGCCAAGAAGCTGCTGGCCGAAGCCGGCTATGGCCCCGGCGGCAAGCCGTTGCCGCCGGTGGAGGTGCTGCTGACCGGGAATGAGAACAACAAGCGCACCCTGGTCGCCGTCGCCGCCATGTGGAAGCAGAAGCTGGGCGTCGAAACGGTGATGAACAATCAGGAATTCCGGGTCGTGTCGTCCACAGGCAACCAGAAGGCCTATAAGGACGCGCTCTATTATGGCTGGATCGGCGACTTCGCCGACCCGATCAATTTCCTGAAACTGCTGCGCAGCGACGTGGCCCAGCAGAACTACCCGGCCTATGTGAACAAGGATTATGACGCGCTGCTGGATCAGGGAAATGCCAGCCTGGACGCAGGCCAGCGCATCGCGCTGCTGGCCAGGGCGGAAGCGCTGTATCAGGCGGATTTTCCCCTGATCCCGATCTTCCACAATACCCGCCGCCGGCTGGTCAGCACCCGGGTGGTCGGCTGGCAGAAGACGCCATTGGACCAGAACCCCTCGCGGTTCCTGGCTATAAAGGAATGAGGTTTCCGGCCGCCCCGCCGTCTTCCTTGCCAATGCCCCTGCCAGCAATCCCCGGACCCAGAATGAAAAAGACCCGCCTGATCCCGCTGCTGGCCGCCCTGGCCCTGGCGCCCCTGTCGGTTGCCGCCCCGGCCCAGGCAGAGATGGTCTATACCCGCGGCACGGGCGCCACGCCCGATACGCTGGACCCGACCAAGTCGGAATTGCAGCCGGCCGCCCGCATCATCTATGACCTGTTCGAAGGGCTGTTCACGCTGGACGCTAAGGGGCAGGGGCGTAAGGGCGTGGCCGAGGCCTATAGTGTCAGCCCCGATGGCAAGGTCTATACCTTCACCCTGCGCGCCGACGCCAAATGGTCGGACGGCACGGCGGTGACGGCGGCGGATTTCGTCTTCTCCTGGCGCCGGCTGGCCGATCCCAGGCATGCCTCCCCCTATGCCTATTTCATCTGGCCGCTGGTCAATGGCCAGGCGGTGACGGCGGGCAAGGCCCCGCTGGACACGCTGGGGGTGGTGGCCGTGGATGCCCGCACCCTGAAAGTGACCTTGGAAAAGCCCACAGGCTATTTCCTGGCCTCGCTTCAGCATGTGGCCATGGCGCCGGTGAACAAGGCGAACGTTGAAAAGTTCGGGGAGAATTTCACCAGCCCCGGCAACCTTGTCTCCAACGGCGCCTACAAGCTGGTGGAATATCTGCCGCAATCGCATGTGAAGGCGGTGAAGAACCCGTTCTATCATGACGCGGCGTCGGTGAAGATTGACACCGTCATCTCCTACATGACCGAAAGCCAGGATACGGAGTTCAAGCGATTCCGGGCCGGCGAGTTGCTGGTCACCGATACGCTGCCCAACACCCAGATCAGCTTTGCCAAGGAAAACCTGCCCCAGGCCTTCACGGCGGGGCAGACCTATTCCACCTACTACATGGCCTTCAACCTGAAGAACGAGCCGTGGAAGTCCAATGCCAAGCTGCGCGCCGCCCTGGTCATGGCCATCGACCGGGAGGCGCTGGCCGAGAAGGTGGTGGGCGGGGGTGAGAAGCCGGCCTATACCTTCACCCCGCCCGGCAATGTCGGCGGCTATGAACCGCCGCGCCCGGACTGGGCCGGCTGGACCCAGGCGCAGCGGGACGAGATGGCGAAGAAGCTGTTCGCCGAAGCCGGCTATGGCCCGGGGGCCAAGGAACTGCCCGAGATCGAGGTGCTGCATTACACCAACGACAATGCCCGCAAGGTCGTGGTTGCCGTGGCTGCCATGTGGCGGCAGAAGCTGGGTGTGAAGACACGGCTGAACAATCAGGAATTCCGCGTTGTCGCCAATATCGGCAATCAGAAATCCTATCCGGACATCATGTATTATGCCTGGATCGGTGATTACCCCGACGCCAATTCCTTCCTGCAACTGTTCCGCAGCGATGTGGAACAGCAGAACCTGTCCGGCTACAAGGACCCGGCCTTTGACGGGCTGCTGGATGATGCCAATGTCCTGCTGGACCCGGCCCAGCGTGTGGAGAAGCTGAAGCAGGCGGAAAGCCTGGCACTGGCTGCCAATGTCATCATCCCCCTGCACCATAATACCCGCCGCCGGCTGGTCGATCCGCGCGTGAAGGGCTTTGTGCCCAACCCGCTGGATTTCAACCTGTCGCAATATCTGGAAATCGCGCCGAAGTGAGGGGGGGGCTAGCGCCCCCCGGCCGCCAGCCGGCGCACCGCCTCGTCCAGCACCTCGTCCCGCTTGCAGAAGCAGAAGCGGGCGAGGTGGGTGGGGGCGTCCTGTTCGAAAAAGGCGCTGATCGGGATGGCGGCCACACCCACCTGTTCGGTCAGGCGGCGGCAGAAATCCACGTCCGGTTCCGTGATCCCGCTGGCCGTCAGATCGACGGTCAGGAAATAGGTGCCGGCACAGGGCAGCACCACCAGCCCCGCCGCCGCCAGCCCGGCCGACAGCCGGTCGCGCCGCGCCTGCATATCGGCGGCCAGCCCCGTGAAATAGTCATCCTCCTTCGACAGGCCCAGGGCCACGGCATGCTGCAGGTTGGGCGGCGTGGTGAAGGTCAGGAACTGGTGCGCCTTGATGACGGGGCCCAGCAACGCGGCGGATGCCGTGACATAGCCGACCTTCCACCCGGTCAGGGAGAAGGTCTTGCCCGCCGACCCGATGCGCAAGGTGCGGTCACGCATGCCGGGCAGGGTCATCAGTGGGATATGCCGACGCCCGTCAAACACCAGATGTTCATAAACCTCGTCGCACAGGGCCAGCGCGTCATGGGCGATGATGCGGGACGCCAGCAATTCCAGCTCCGCCCGGCCCCAGACCTTGCCGGCCGGGTTCTGTGGGTTGTTGATCAGGACCAGCTTGGTCTTGTCGGTGAACACGGCGTCCAGGTCGGCGGCCGTAAAGGACCAGTCGGGTGCCTTCAGGCTGACAAAGCGGGGGATGGCCCCGGCGCGGCGGATGATGGGGACATAGCTGTCATAGAGCGGCTGGAACAGCACCACCTCGTCGCCGGGTTCCAGCAGGCCGAACAGGCAGGCAGCCAGCGCCTCCGTCGCGCCGCTGGTGACCAGCGTTTCCGTGGCCCAATCCACCTCCAGCCCATAGAAGCGCCGGTTATGCGCCGCCAGCGCCTGGCGCAGGGCCGGCAGCCCCGGCATGGGCGGATATTGGTTCCAGCCCTGGATCAGATAATCGGCGGCGGCGTCCACCACGTCGGCGGGACCGTTCCCGTCCGGGAAGCCCTGGCCCAGATTGACCGCCTTGTGCTGGTCGGCCAGCCGCGACATCACCTCGAAAATGGTGGTGCCGTAGGAGGAAAGGATCGAATTGCCGGATTTCATAGGACGCCCGTCGCCGCCATTTGTCAGGCGTGCAGCCTATCCGACGCGATGGGCCCTTGGCATCAATTGTTCAGCGTCATGGCCAGTTCTTCCAGACCGTAATTGCGCATGATGGCGGCCAGCCGGCCGCTGGCACGCAGGCGGCGGGTGCCGTCGGCCATCATCTGGGTCAGGACGGGCGTGCGGGGGTCATTCTCCGAAAAGCCGACGAACAGGTCGGCATCATCGCCCAGGCCCTGCGTCGTCACATGCTGTTCCAGCCCCATGCGCCTTATCTGCCAGCGCAGGACGTTGTGGTCGTCCAGCAGCATGTCCATGCGTCCGGCGCTCAACATGCGCAACCCCTGCACCAGATGCGAATAGCCGAACCCGCTCAGCACCAGGATACGATCCGGATTGCGGCTGTTCTGGTCAACATACTCCTGCAACACGCCGCCATAATCGTAATCCTTGATCACGCCCAGACGGAACGGCTCGAAATCCTGCGGCTTGCGGAACTTGAAGGCGAGCGTCCGGTTCAAGGCCACGGCATTGGCGGAATTGCCCTGCGCCAGTTCGGGCAGGCGGATGGCCCCGTCCATGGTGGTGGCGGCGCCGGGCAGGGCCGTGGCGCTGCCGTCGCGGGCCATGCGCTTCATCATGGCGAAATTGACGACCCGATACTCCACCTTCAGCCCGGCACCTTCGAAAATCTCGCGGATCATGTCGACCATATAGCCTTCACGGCCATCGGCCTCCGGATCGCAGGCATAGGGGCACCAGGGGTCGGAGGCGATGACGATCGGTCGTGCTTTTTCCTCCGGCGTCAAATCACGGGCGCAAGCGATATCGGCCCCAGCCAAGCAGGCCAAGGTCAGGCAGAGAGAGAGAAAGGGACGCCGCAGGCAGGCCAAGGAATACACCATGGGTGCATAGCTTACCTGCGCCCCTCACATAAATCACGCACAGAGTTGGAACAACAGAAACAAAAGCAACAGGAAGGGACCGACAATGGTGTGTCGGTCAGTACCGTCTGTGCTCTACGGCCCGTCGATCAGAAAAACACCTATCCGCGATAAGCCAGCCCCGAAATCGCCTCGGCAAAGCGGATCAGCCGATCGGGCTCCGGATGCGTGGGCAGGGCGGCGCGGACATTGGCGGACAGGTCGAAACCCTTCGACCGATCCCCCGCCGCCAACCGCTGTTCAATCTCCGCCGCCGCTTCCTCCCGCCGGTCGGGGAAATGGGCATAGGCGTAGAACCAGAGTTCGAGGTGGAGGTCAGGGGGCTGACCCTCGACATGCGCCATCGCCTGTCCCCACACCAGCCGCCCCTCCTCGGAGCGGTTCAGGGACAGCAGGCATCCGGCATAGTTGCCGAGGTTGTTTGCATGCTTTGGGTCTGCGTCGATGACGCGTTTGTAGAGGGCCTCCGCCGCGTCCATGTCTGCTCGCACCCGCCACATGAAGTAGGCGTAGTTACCGAGCCAGTCTGCGTCCTTTGAGTTAGCGTCGATGGCGCGTTTGTAGAGGGCCTCCGCCGCGTCCATGTCCGCCCGGACGTTCTTCATGAAAAGGGCATAGGCGCCGAGCCAGTCTGCGTCCTTTGGGTTAGCGTCGATGGCGCGTTTGTAGAGGGCCTCCGCCGCGTCCATGTCCGCCCGGACGGTCTGCATGACGAGGGCGGAGTTGCCGAGCCAGTCTGCGTCCGTTGGGTCT